>NZ_KL543999.1:181937-289665 GCF_000711955.1 Nevskia soli DSM 19509 | reverse complement strand
TTGCTGAAGTTCACGCCGACATGCGCCCAGGCCGTCGGGGAAACAAACGGCGCATAAGCCAGGCGGGCGTTGTAGCCCAGGCCCTGGGTGCGGTTTTCGGCGCCGCCGGTCTGCTTGTGCAGGGAGTAGACCGAGGCACCGGCCCACAGGTTGTCGCTGCTGGTGAAGGCGCCCTTGTTCCAGCTGTAGTACACGCCGTTGGTGTAATCCACGCCGCCGTAGACGCCGGTGGCGGAGACGATGTTGCGCTCCAGGAACACCGTGCTGTTGTTGCTGGCGATTTCGTCCATGCTGCGCCAGGGCTTGTGCTGGCCGAAGTAGATGGTGCCGCCGGGCAGCAGGCTGTGGGCAACCCACACGTCCTGGAAGTTGGACGCCGCCAGATCGTAATCGATATGGTATTCGTAGCCGTAGAGGTGGCCAGCCAGCGAGATGAACACGCGGCGGAATTCGAAGTCGCTGTTGGTGTCGTCGGCGGCGCCGCTGCCGATCTTGTGGGTGTTGCTGTCCGGCATGTTGAGCAGGGCGTCGAAGTGGATGCGGCCGCCCAGGCTGGCATCGAAATTGCCATCGCTGGACTTGATCTTGATGCCGCCCGTGGTGGAGGCGTCATCCGCGTGCGCAACACCGATGCCCGTGCCGACGAACACGGCAAGAGCGCTGTACCGAAGCAGTTTATTCACTTGCATCTCCCATCCCAGTGGTTAAAGGACAATCATTGAAAACGTGAACCGCCGACGGATTGCCGGCAGCCTAGTTACAGCTCTTCAGAGCTTCTGATGAACGCCCCCGAGCGATCCTGCCGGGTAGATGTCAAGGCCGCCAGCACGGCCCTGAAAGCTCACCGAAGCGTCTGAATGTTACCCCGCGTTATGCCAAAAAACGTCGGTCCAAAGCGGCTCTTCGACTAAGGTCTTACTTAGTTCCAGATGCTTATATAGTGATGTTCTGCGCAACGCGTTATAAGTTTAGGAAGCGGCAGTGAAGCTTTTGTGACATTCACTGTTTCCGGGGCGCAGCAGGATGTTTTCACCACTCGCGGGGAGTGGAAATGGCCCTTTCTAGTGCGCTTGCGCCCGCAGTTCGTTGCGCAGCGCACCACGATGGGCGCGGTGCGGCGGGAAGTGGCAGGCGAAGGTGCTGCCCACGCCGGGCTCGCTCTCCACCGTCAGCCTGCCTTCATGGTGCTCCAGCGCGTGCTTGACGATGGACAGCCCCAGGCCGGTGCCGCCGCTGGCCCGTGAACGGCCCACGTCGACCCGGTAGAAACGCTCGGTAATGCGCGGGATGTCCTTCTCGGCGATGCCGATGCCGGTGTCCGCCACCGAGAAATGCGCGCCCTTGTCGTCGCCCCACCAGCGCACCCGGATGATGCCGCCCGCCGGGGTGTACTGGATGGCGTTGCCGATCAGGTTGGTGAAGATGCTCTGCACCTCGGTATCGCGGCCGAACAGGCGCAGGTCAGACTGCACCTCGAACTCGAAGCGGTGCGCGTTCTTCGATACCGCCTTGGCTTCTTCCAGCGACTGCGCCAGCATGCGCGGCACGTCGAGCAGGTCCTGCCGGCTCAGCACCACATCGGACTCCAGCCGCGCCAGCTTGAGCATGTCGGCGATGAGCATTTCCATCCGCGTCGCCTGGCTGCGCATTTCCGCCAGCGGCGTATGCCAGGCCTTGAGCGCACCCTCGCCGCGCGCATCCGCCTCCATCACGTCGAGATAACCGCGCAGCACAGTCAGCGGCGTGCGCAGCTCATGCGAGGCGTTGGCGACGAAGTCGCGGCGCGCCATTTCCATGCGCTTCAGCTCGGAGATGTCGCGCACGATCATCAGGCGCTGGCCGTTGCCGTAGGGAATGATGCGGAAGGCCAGGATGATCTGCGGATTGATCGCCGATACCGCTTCGACGTCGCTGGAATAATCGCCCTTGCCGAAGTACTCGGTGAAGGACGGCGCGCGCACCAGGTTCGGCACCCGCAGCCCCAGATCCTGCGGCAGGCGCAATCCCAGTAGCGCCTGCGCCGCGGCGTTGAACCAGACGATTTCGCCGTTCGGCCCCAGCACCACGGCGCCATCCGGCAGGGCCTCGGTGGAAGCCTGGAACTCGGCCAGGATCGCGGCCAGCTTCTTCTTGCGCTTGCGGTTGCGCTTCTGCAGGGTCAGCAGGCCGTCGAAGGCTTCGCCCCAGGTGCCGCCGACGATGGGCAGCGCCACCTGCTTGGGACTGCTCAGCCAGGCGCGCAACGCGGAAAGATTACGCAGATGCAATATCAGGCGGAACGCCAGCACCACCGACACGCCCAGCCAGGCAAAACCGAAACGGCTGCCGACAAGGCCGCCGAGCAGCGCCCACAGTGTCGCCCTGATCAGTTCCCGGCTCAGGGCCTGGCTTGGCACTTTCCGCTAGACCTTTTCCGAGAAGCGGTAACCGGTGCCGCGCACGGTCTGGATCATGGCGTCGTAGCCATGCGGCGCCAGCGCCTTGCGCAGACGACGGATGTGCACGTCGACGGTCCGTTCTTCGACGTAGACGTTCTGACCCCACACCCGGTCGAGCACCTGCTCGCGGGTATAGACGCGCTCGGGGTGGCTGACAAAGAAATGCAGCAGGCGGTATTCGGTCGGTCCGAGCCGCACCGGCTCGCCCTTGGCGGTGACGCGCTGGCTGGCCGCGTCGACCTGCAAGCCGGCCACGGCCAGTTGCTCTTCCTCGCCGCCCGGCAGGGTGCGGCGCAGCACCGCCTGGATGCGCGCGCTCAGCTCGGGGAAGGAGAAGGGCTTGGAGATGTAGTCGTCGCAGCCGACATTGAGCCCGCGCACGGTATCTTCTTCCTCGGCCCGCGCCGTGACCATGATGATCGGAATGTCCTTGGTCATCGGAGCCGCCTTCAGCTCGCGGGTGAACTCGATGCCGGACACACCGGGCATCATCCAGTCGAGCAGGATCAGGTCGGGCCGCGACTCGGCGATACGCAGCCGTGCCTCCGGCACGTCCGCAGCGAGGCTGATATGAAACTCGGCACGCTCCAGCGCGAAGCGCAGCATGTCGCGGATCGGTGCCTCGTCCTCTACGACCAGAATTTTCTTGTTTTGCATGCCCATAGCCGATTAAACGTCACTAATCAGGCTATAAGCAAGATGTTGCGGATTTTTGACAGTCCCCGCCAACCCCGCCCTGCCACGGCCATCACCGTAGCGGCCGGGGTGGCCGCTGGCAAGGGCGCCGCCCGAATGTGTCAATCCGGTTACAGGCGCCGCAAAACCACGCTGCCGGCCGAATAGCCGGCGCCGAAAGCGCACAGCACCCCTACATCACCCGCCTTCAGGTCCTGGTGGTACTTGTGGAACGCGATCACCGAACCGGCCGAACTGGTGTTGGCGTACTCGTCGAGGATCACCGGTGCATCGTCGGTGCCCGGCTCGTGGCCCAGCACCCGCTTGGCGATCAGCTGGTTCATGCCCAGGTTGGCCTGGTGCAGCCAGAAGCGGCGGACGGTGGAGGGCACGATGCCGAGGTCGCCCAGGTGGCTGTTCAGCAGCTCCGCCACCATCGGCACCACTTCCTTGAACACCTTGCGGCCTTCCTGGTGGAACAACACGTCGTTCCAGGGGCGTGGCGGCTGCTCGGAAGCGTTGAGGAAGCCGAAATTGTTGCGGATGTTATTGGAGAACTGGGTTTGCAGGCGCGTTCCCAGCACTTCGAAACGGTCCTTGCTCACCGCCGTATCGAGCGGCTCGACCAGCAACGCCGTGGCGGCGTCGCCGAAGATGAAGTGACAATCGCGATTACGGAAATTCAGGTGACCGGTGCAGATCTCCGGGCTGATCACCAGCACCGCGCGCGCCGAGCCGCCCGCCACCGCATCGACCGCCGCCTGCACGCCGAACGCCGCCGAGGCGCAGGCCACGTTCATGTCGTAGCCGTAGCCCTGGATGCCGAGGTAGTGCTGCACTTCCACCGCGATGGCCGGGTACGGCCGCTGCAGGTTGGAGCAGGCCACCAGCACCATGTCGACGTCCTTGGCTTCGCGACCGGCGTTCTGCAAGGCCTGCTGCGCCGCGGCCACTGCCATCTCCGCCAGCAGCGAGGGCTCGTCGTCGCCGCGGTTGCGGATCAGCGGGCGCATCACCTTGGGATCGAGCACGCCGGCCTTGTTGACCGTGTAGCGCGCCTTGATGCCCGAGGCCTTGACGATGAACTCGCTGCTCGAAGGCTGCAGCGGCTCCACCGCGCCGGCCGCAATGGCGGTCGCGTTCTCGGCGTTGTGGTTCTCGACGTAGGCGTTGAAGGCGGCAACGAGTTCGTCGTTGGAGATGGATTCAGCCGGCGTGAACAGGCCACTGCCGCTGATGCAGACTCGTTTCATTGTGCTGGACTCGGAATATTTCTGTGGTTGAGTTTAGCGCGATGGCGGCAATTCATCATTGGCCCGCCGAGCAGATGATCGAGGGCGCCGATAAATCAGGGTGCGGGCCTTTCCCAGCCCGCGCCCGCAATGGCCCCCTCGATACAGCGCAGCACCCCGCGCTCGCCACGGAAGGTCAGGTGCCCACCCTGGTACCACTCGATCGGCCGCCCCCAGTGCTTCGCCAGGCGCAGTGGTTGGTCCGGCGTCACCACGCGATCGGCGCTGCCGGCGAACAGGTGCAGCCGCTCCGGCGGCAGCTTCGGCGCGCAAGCCAGGGGCGACACCACGTGGAGCAGCGTACGCAGACGATCCGCACTGAGGCCGTGCGCTTCGAAATAGGTGCGATGCGGCACCGGCAGGTGGCCCCACAGCAAAGGCACGAAGTCGGCGACGGCGATGCCGGCGACGACGAAATCCAGCCCCGGCTCATGCGTCGCCAGCAGGCTGGCGTTGTAGCCGCCGAGGCTGTAGCCGAGCACGCCGATGCGCGCCGTCGGGTCCTGCGCGCGAATCCAGGCGATGGCGCGGCGCAGGTCCCACAGGGCCTGGGTCTCGGCGTGCAGCAGGTCGAGCAGATCGCCGTCGAGGTAATAGTCGCCGCTCTGCCAGCCCAGCCGACGCGGCCCATGCAGGGGCAGGATCGGCATCAGCAGGTTCAGGCCCAACTTCTGGTGCAGGTGCCTGGGCTCGAACAGGCGGAAGTCGGCCAGTGGAAAGCCCATGCGGTAGCCGTGGATGCACAGCAGCCAGGGCCGGCCCGGCGCATCGTGGCGCAACATCCAGGCGGCACAGTCGCGGTTGCGCTCGTGGCTGACCCAGCGGTCGGCGCCGGGCAGTGTCGGCTCGGGGATGAAGCCGCTGGGGTAGCGCAGGCGCTGGTAGTCGACGCCGACGGCGCGGGCGGCGGTCTGCCGCACGCTTTCCGGTGCCGGCGGCGCCTTGTGGAAGCTGGCCGGATCATCGAGCCAGCCGCGGCTGCGCAGCACCTCTTCCAGCTTCGCCGCTTCGTCGCACATGCGCTCGGCCAGATCGCCGCTGGGCGACTTGGCCATGGCGACGAAATAACCGGTGAGCGCTTCGTCGAGGGCGGCCTTGGCGAAGACCCGGGCTTCCATCGGCGGCGGCGGCGCGCCTTCGGCACGGTCGGCATAGCGCAGGGCGGTACGGCCGGCGACGAAGAACGAGGCCGCCGACAGCAGCAGCGCGATGAACGCACCGCCGGCGCTGCCGGTCCAGGCCGCGGGCAGCCAGAACAAGGCGCCGACCAAGGCGCCCAGGGCCATGTACTGGGTCTGCTTGCCGACCTCGTGCCACAGCAGCATCGACATGCCGCTGGCCAGCAGGAGCACGCCCGGAATCAGGCCCCACAGCAGCCAGCCGCCGCCATGGGCGGCCAGCAGCCACCACAGGCCGGCTGCGATGGGAATCAGGCTCGCCAGGTCGTAATGTCGGGGGGCGCGTGTTTCCATTGGATCGGGTCTTTTTTTGCGAAAACGGACAGCGGGCCGGCACCGCGGCGCCTGGCGAAGCCCTGCCTCAGGCGCCCTTCAGATTGGCGTAGACGATCAGGTATAGCGCAGGCAGCAAGGCGCCGAGCAGGGCCTGCGCCTTCCAGTTCCAGCTGCGCCGTTTCCACAAGCCATAGGTGGCCAAGCAGCCGGCAACGGCCAGGGCCAGGAAGCAGGCGGAAACCACCAGCAGGCTGGGAAAACCCGCCCGCATGCCCGGCTCGGAATTCTGGAAGATGCCGTAGACCAGGCAGACATAGCTGATCGACACCGTCATTGCCACGCCCAGCGCGGCCAGCGCGGCGTCCACATAAAGCAGGTATTTCACTTCTTGCGTCCCACTCCGGGCAACAGGCGTAACAGGGGGATCAACTCTTTCGCCACCTTGGGCTGGGCCATGCCGGTGCGCATCAGCAGCACCGTGAAGGCGCGCAGGATGCGGTCGCGGCTTTCGAACACGCTGCCGACCATCGGCACGCGGCGATCGTTCATCACGGTCACCGCCTCTTCCGGCGTGTCGCCGAAATTGAAGCGCATGGTCATGCGCACTTCCAGCGGCTCCTGCGCGCGGCGGCGCCGTTCGCGGGCTTTGGCTAAGATGCCGGCAGGTTTCTTTCCCGCCTTCAAATTGCCCTCTCCATGACCATTCCGGATGCCCTGGTGTGCTTCGCACACGGTAAAGAAAGCGGCCCCTGGGGGACCAAGATCACGCACCTCGCCGACACGGCCAAGCGCCGGGGCTACGAGGTCATCAGCCCCGATTATAGCCATTCGCATGATCCGCACGCCCGGGTGGCGCAATTGCTGGAACTGGCGCCGAAAGCCGGGCGCGCCCTGGTGCTGGTGGGCTCCAGCATGGGCGGTTACGTCTCCGCCATGGCCTGCGCCGCCCTCAAGCCGCAGGCCCTGCTGCTGATGGCCCCGGCGCTGTACTTTCCCGGCTTCGACGCGGAACCCGCCGGCATCCCCGCCCTGTGCAGCGTGGTGCACGGCTGGAGCGACGACATCGTGCCGGTGGAGCGCGCCATCCGCTTCGCCCGCACCCACAATGCGGCATTGCACGTGCTGAACAGCGGGCATACGCTGAACGATCAATTGCCAGCACTGGATTTGTTGTTCGACGACCTGCTGCGGCGCACCCTGGAGGCGGTCCCATGATCCCGGCAGAAATCCGCGCAAACTGGGAAGCCGCCTACCGGCGCACCGAATATCGGGTGGAACTGCAGGCCGGCGATCTGGTTCTGCGCGTGGATTCACACCAGGCCGCCGACGACGAGCGGCTGCGCCGCGAGAGTGGCGTGCAGACGGACTGGGCCATCGTCACGCCGTGCAATCCCGGCTCGCAGCCCTGCGGCGAGGCGGAAAACACGCGCCTGCTGGAAGAATTGAACGAAATCGTGCAGCACCTCGATCTGCACTGCGCCAGCAGCATCAATCGCGATCCGCAGGCGCAATGGCCGGATGAACCGGGCTTCCTGTTGTGCGATCCCCCGCCCGGCTTCGCCGAAGAGCTGGGCCGGCATTTCCGCCAGAACGCCATCCTGGTCGGCACGCTGGGTGAGGCGCCGCGGTTGCTCTGGCTGGAATAGCGCCGTCTCTGAATCGATGTCGCCGATTCGCTCGGCAAGCAGAACCGCTTACACCACCGGCGTCGCCGGCTTGTAGGCCTCCAGGAATTCCGGCGGCTGCCGGCGCGGCTTGCCGGTTTTCATGTCCACGCAAACCCACTGGGTGCGTCCGCGCAACACGGTCTTGCCGTCGCCGGCGCGAATGATCTGGTAGCCGCGCCACATGGTCAGGCGGCCGTCGTTTTCGTGGATGAAGGTGGCCAGCAGCAATTCGTCGCCGGCGAAGGTCGGCGCCAGGTAATCCAGCTCGTGCCGCCGCACCACGCAGCCGCAGCCGAACCGCTCGTAGTCGCTGAAATCCAGCCCCAGTGTCCGCGAATGCGACCAGGCGACGCGCTCCAGCCAGCTCAGGTACACCACGTTATTGGTGTGGCCGAAGCGGTCGATATCGCCCGCCTGCACGGTGACGCGCTCGATGAACGGCTCGACCACATCCCACTTGTATTCGCTTGGATCCATTCGCGAATCCTAGCCTGTTTGACCCGCCTGTTTCAGCCGGCCGGACATGGAATGGCCGGCGCGAAGTGGGGAATCCTCACTGCATGTCGAAGCTGCGGCTCGAAGACTGCGCCCAGTAGGTCTCGTACACCACGTGCGCCGCCGGATTGGTCAGCAGTTCGCCCGGCTTGAGGAATTTGTACAGGTTGGACAGCAGGCGGATCTCGCTGCCGGACACGCGCCGCACGATGTGCCGTGGCTTCAGATCGGCGGGATGCTGCAAGCCGGCGGCGCCGACCAGCTCGCCCAGGGCATGCAGGGTATTGCGGTGGAAATGGAAGACGCGCTGCGACTTGTCTTCCACCACCAGGGAGCGCTGGCGGCGCGGGTCCTGGGTCGCCACGCCGGTGGGGCAGCGGTCGGTATGGCAGGACTGCGATTGCACGCAGCCCAGGGCGAACATGAAGCCGCGCGCGGCGTTGCACCAGTCCGCGCCCATGGCCAGGGTGCGGGCCAGATCGAAGGCGGAGATGACCTTGCCGCTGGCGCCGAGGCGGATCTTGTCGCGCAGGTTCAGGCCCACCAGCGTGTTGTGTACCAGCAGCAAGGCCTCCTGCAAGGGCGTGCCGATGTGGTCGGTGAATTCCAGCGGCGCCGCGCCGGTGCCGCCCTCGCCGCCATCGACCACGATGAAGTCCGGCAGGATGCCGCTCTCCAGCATGGCCTTGCAGATGCCGAAGAATTCCCAGGGATGGCCGAGGGCGAACTTGAACCCCGCCGGCTTGCCGCCGGACAGTTCGCGCATGCGGGCGATGAACTGCATCATTTCCAGCGGCGTGGAAAAGGCCGAGTGCTGCGCCGGCGAGACGCAGTCCACGCCCAGCGGCACGCCGCGCGCCTCGGCGATCTCCGGCGTCACCTTGGCGCCCGGCAGCACGCCGCCGTGGCCGGGCTTGGCGCCTTGCGACAGCTTCAGCTCCACCATCTTGATCTGCGGCGACCGGGCCTGGGCGGCGAACTTGTCCGGATCGAAATGGCCGTCGTCGGTGCGGCAGCCGAAATAGCCGCTGCCCAGTTCCCAGATCAGGTCGCCGCCGTTTTCACGGTGGTAGCGGCTGATCGAGCCCTCGCCGGTATCGTGGGCGAAGCCGCCCAGCTTGGCGCCGGTGTTGAGGGCGCGGATGGCGTTGGCCGACAGCGCGCCGAAGCTCATGGCGGAAATGTTCAGCACCGAGGATTCGTAGGGCTGCGTGCAGTCCTTGCCGCCGATGCGGATGCGGAAATCGGTATCGGCCAGCTTGACCGGGCGCATCGAGTGGTTGATCCACTCGTAGCCGGAGCCGTATACATCCAGTTCGGTGCCGAAGGGGCGCTTGTCTTCCACGTTCTTGGCGCGCTGGTAGACCAGGGAGCGCTGGGCGCGGGAGAACGGGATGGCGTCCGAGTCCGATTCCAGCAGGTACTGGCGGATTTCCGGCCGGATCATTTCGAAAAAGGCGCGGAAGTGGGCCAGGATCGGGTAATTGCGGCGCAGGGAGTGATGCGTCTGGAGCAGGTCGTAGATGCCGACCGCGCTCAACCCGGCGGTAATCACCGCCAGGATCAGCCAATAGGGATTGACCAGGCTGGCGGCACCCGCCACCACGGTGATCAGAACCACCGCAATGAAGGCATACAGGCGCGAGGGCGGCATCGACGAAACACTCACGGAAGAAACGCTCATGACAATCCTTTGTGATGGCCCTTCTCGATGGCCTTTGAGGGTCTGCGCAATACCGGCGGACGCCGGGAGCTTATACCCCAGACCCTGTGACGTCTCCAAGACTCAGCCCGGCTGAAGCCCCGTGCCGGTCGCCCTTTGAGCTGTGCGCCCGATGGAGTAAACTAGCAATCCGTACCGATTTGGTCTTGATTGCGCAAGCCCGCCCGCAGAGGTTTTTCCGGCACCCCATGTTCAAGCTCGGCAAGCTCACAGATTATGGCACCGTGGTGATGACGGCCCTGGCCGCCAGGCCCGATGCCCTGCGCAACGCGCACGATCTGGCCGCGGAAACCCATGTGGCCGCGCCGACTGTTTCCAAGTTATTGAAACAGCTACAGAAGAGTGGACTGGTCGAATCGATCCGCGGCGCCCATGGCGGCTACCGCCTGGCCCGCAGTCCGGAACGGATCACGGTAGCCGACGTGGTCAGCGCCCTGGAGGGGCCCATCGCCCTGACCCAGTGCTCGGTGCATGACGGCGGCTGCAGCATCGAATCGCATTGCGGGGTGCGCGGCAACTGGCGGCTGATCAACACCGCGATCCGCCAGGCGCTGGAGTCCGTGACCCTGGCCCAGATGGCCGAGCCGATGCGCGGCCGGCGCCCGACGGGCAAGGACAGCCCGATGAATTTCCTGCGCAAGCTCGGGCAGTCCCTGCCCCAGGCGCAGGAGTAGAACAAGAGCAGGATGAACGATATGGCAACCCAACCCCAGGACATCCAGGAACTGATGCGGCGGCGCGAGTACAGCGCCGGGTTCATCACCTCGATCGAATCCGAAACCATCGCGCCGGGCCTGTCGGAAGACGTGGTGCGCATGATCTCGGCGCGCAAGCAGGAGCCGGAATGGCTGCTGGACTTCCGCCTCAAGGCCTACCGCCGCTGGCTGAAGATGGAGCAGCCCAAGTGGGCGCATGTCCACTACCCGCAGATCGACTACCAGGCGATTTCCTATTACTCGCAGCCGAAATCCCACAAGGACGGCCCGAAGTCGCTGGACGAGGTCGATCCCAAGCTGCTGGAGACCTACAAGAAGCTGGGCATTCCCCTGAAGGAACAGGAGATGCTGGCCGGCGTGGCGATGGATGTGGTGTTCGACAGCGTCTCGGTGGCCACCACCTTCCGCAAGAAGCTGGGTGAGGCTGGCGTGATCTTCTGCTCCATTTCAGAGGCGGTGCGCGAGTACCCCGAGCTGGTGCGCAAGTACATGGGCAGCGTGGTGCCCTTCGGCGACAACTTCTACGCCGCGCTGAATTCGGCGGTGTTCACCGACGGCTCCTTTGTTTTCATCCCGAAGGGCGTGCGCTGCCCGATGGAGCTGTCCACCTATTTCCGCATCAACGAGCGCAACACCGGCCAGTTCGAGCGCACCCTGATCGTCGCCGAGGAAGGCGCCTACGTCAGCTATCTCGAAGGCTGCACCGCGCCGCAGCGCGACGAGAACCAGTTGCACGCCGCGGTGGTGGAACTGGTGGCGCTGGACGACGCCCAGATCAAATATTCGACCGTGCAGAACTGGTACCCGGGCGACGAGGAAGGCCGCGGCGGCATCTACAACTTCGTCACCAAGCGGGCGGATTGCCGCGGGCGGCGCAGCAAGGTGTCCTGGACCCAGGTGGAGACCGGCTCGGCCATCACCTGGAAGTATCCGAGCTGCATCCTGCGCGGCGACGATTCGGTGGGCGAGTTCTACTCGGTGGCGCTGACCCATCACCGCCAGCAGGCCGACACCGGCACCAAGATGATCCACGTCGGCAAGAACACGCGCTCGACCATCGTCTCCAAGGGCATCTCCGCTGGCCACGGCCAGCAGTCCTACCGCGGCCTGGTGCGCGTGCTGGAAAGCGCCGAGAACGCGCGCAACCACACGCAGTGCGACTCGCTGCTGATCGGCGACCAGTGCGGCGCACACACCTTTCCTTATACGGAAGTGCGCAATCCCAGCGCGCGGCTGGAGCATGAAGCGACTACCTCGAAGATCGCGGAGGACCAGCTGTATTACTGCCGGGCCCGCGGCATCAGCGAGGAAGAGGCCGTGTCGATGATCGTCAACGGCTTCTGCAAGGAAGTGTTCAAGGAACTGCCGATGGAGTTCGCGGTGGAAGCCGGCAAGCTGCTGGCGGTTTCTCTGGAAGGGTCCGTGGGCTGAAGCCCCCGACCGTCATTCAACAGGATTTACAGGAATACACGATGCTCGAAGTCAAAGGTCTGCACGCCAGGGTCGAAGGCAAGGACATCCTCAAGGGGCTGGACCTCACCGTCCGCGCCGGCGAAGTGCACGCCATCATGGGGCCGAACGGCTCCGGCAAGTCCACTACCGCCCACGTCCTGGCCGGCCGCGAAGGGTATGAAGTCACCGCCGGCTCGGTGCTGTTCGACGGCAAGAACCTGCTCGAGCTGGAGCCGGAAAAACGCGCCTGCGAGGGCATCTTCCTCGGCTTCCAGTACCCGGTGGAAATTCCCGGCGTCAGCAACCTGACCCTGCTCAAGGCCGCGCTCAATGCCCGCCGCAAGTATCGCGGCCAGCCGGAGATCGAGGCGACGGACTTTCTCGCCTGGGTGCGCGACCGCGCCAAGCTGGTGAAGATCGACCCGAAGATGCTGTCGCGCGGCGTCAACGAAGGCTTCTCCGGCGGCGAGAAGAAGCGCAACGAGATCCTGCAGATGCTGATCCTCGAACCGCGCCTGATGATCCTGGACGAGACCGATTCCGGCCTGGACATCGACGCGCTGAAGATCGTCGCCGACGGCATCAACGCCCTGCGTTCCCCGGAGCGGGCCACCATCCTGGTGACCCACTACCAGCGCCTGCTGGATTATGTGCAACCGGACTACGTGCACGTGCTGGCCGGCGGCCGCATGGTCCGCAGCGGCGGCCCCGAGCTGGCCCGCGAGCTGGAAGAAAAGGGCTACGGCTGGCTGGAGGCGGCTTGATGTCACTCGCTGCCTACACCGAAGGCTTCGAGCAGTTCGCCGCCGGCCTGCCCGCCGGGCAGCGGAGCGCACGCCGTGAGCACTATGAGCGCTTCCTCAAGGCCGGCTTCCCCACGCCGAAGATCGAGGAATGGCACTACACCGACCTGGCTCCGCTGGGCGAACGCCGGTTCTCGCCCGCAGCCGAAGGCGGAGCGGTTCCCACGGCCGCGCTGCTCGCCGGTGCCGACCGCCTGGTTTACGTCAACGGCAAACTTGATCAGGCGCATAGCACGGCCGCCGCGCGGCATGGTGAAAATCCCCTGCTCACCGATGGCGACAGCGTCACCGCGCTGAACGCCGCCTTTGCCACCGGCGGCCTGTCCCTGCGCTTGTCCCGCAATGAGCGCCTGCCCCGCCCGCTCCAGGTGCTCACAGTTGGCGTGGCGGGCAATGCGCCGGCCATGGTCCACCAGCGCCATCGCATCGAGCTGGGAGAGAACGCCGAGGCAACGGTGCTGTTCCAGTTCCTGGGCCAGGGCGCGGAACGCCTCACCTCCCATGTCGTCGAAGTCGAGCTGGCGCCTGGCGCCCGCCTGACCCTGTACCGCGTCCAGGACGAGCACGCCGACGCCACCCTGCTGACCCGCATCGACGCCACCCTGCGCCGCGACAGCCGGCTCGAAACCGTGGCCGTCGATTGCGGTGCCGGCCTGGTGCGCCACGACTTCAACGTCGCGCTGGCCGAGCCCGGCGCCGAAGTCGCGCTGGCCGGCCTGTACCAGCCGGCCCCGGGCGGTCATGTCGACAACCAGACGCGCATCGTCCACGCCGCCCCGCACTGCCGCAGCCGCGAGCAGTTCAAGGGCATCATCGACGCCAAGGCCAAGGCGATCTTCGTCGGCAAGGTCATCGTGCAGCCCGGCGCGCAGAAAACCGATTCCGAGCAGCGCGTCGCCAACCTGCTGCTGTCGCGCAAGGCCGAGGTCAACGCCAAGCCGGAGCTGGAAATCTACGCCGACGACGTCAAGTGCGCCCATGGCGCCACCGTCGGCCAGCTCGACGACAAGGCCCTGGAATACCTGCGCAGCCGCGGCATCGCCGCCGACGCCGCCCGTGCCCTGCTGCTGCGCGCCTTCGGCGCGGAAGTGCTGGATCAGCTCGCCATCCCGGCCTTGCGCGACCGCCTGGCCGTCCGTATGGGCCTGGCCGTGGAGGATATTTTCGAAGAGACCGTCGGGGAGACCGCGGAATGAATGCTGCCGTGCCGCGCCCCGTGATTCCCTTGCCGTTCGACCTGGAACGCATCCGCGCCGATTTCCCGATCCTGGCCGAGCCGGTCCGCGGCGGCCGCCTCGCCTACCTGGACAACGGCGCCACCACGCAGAAGCCCGAATCGGTCCTGCGGGCGATGGACCACTACTACCGTCACCAGAATTCCAATGTGCACCGCGCGGTGCACGATCTGGCCGAGCGTGCCACCACCGCCTACGAAGCCGCCCGCGATCGCATCGCCCGTTTCTTCGGCGCCGCGCGCGAGGAAATCGTCTTTACCCGCGGCACCACCGAAGCCATCAACCTCGTCGCCTACAGCTACCTGCTGCCCCGCCTCAAGGCCGGTGACGAGATCCTGGTCACCGGCATGGAGCACCACTCCAATATCGTGCCCTGGCAGCTGGTTGCGGCCCAGATCGGCGCCAGGGTGGTGGCGGCGCCGGTCACCGACAGCGGCGAACTGGATTTCGATGCCTGGCGCGGCATGCTGAACGACCGCACCCGCCTGGTTGCCGTCGGGCACGTCTCCAATACCCTCGGCACCATCAACCCGGTCGAGGACATGATCCGCGAGGCCCACGCCCTCGGCATCCCGGTCCTGGTGGACGGCGCCCAGGCCATCGCCCACCTGGCGGTGGACGTGAGGGCGCTGGACGTCGACTTCTACGCCAGTTCGGCCCACAAAGCCTATGGCCCCACCGGCTTTGGGACCCTCTACGCCAAGCGCGG
This sequence comes from Nevskia soli DSM 19509, assembly GCF_000711955.1. Taxonomy (GTDB): domain Bacteria; phylum Pseudomonadota; class Gammaproteobacteria; order Nevskiales; family Nevskiaceae; genus Nevskia; species Nevskia soli. The sequence goes on along the minus strand of NZ_KL543999.1, from coordinate 275,006 downwards.
GCACCTGGAAGCGATGCAGCCCTGGCACGGCGGCGGCGACATGATCCGCACCGTGTCGTTCGAGGGCAGCACCTGGAACGACATCCCCTACAAGTTCGAAGCCGGCACCCCCGACATGGCCGGCGCCATCGGCTTCGCCGCCGCCCTGGACTACATCGAAGCCCAGGGCCTGGACGCCATCGCAGCCCACGAGCATGCCTTGCTGGAAGAAGGCACCGCCCGCCTGACCGCGATCCCGGGCCTGCGCCTGATCGGCACCGCCCGGCGCAAAGGGGGCATCCTGTCCTTCGTCATGGATTGCGCCCACCCCCAGGACATCGGCACCATCCTGGACCAGTCCGGTGTCGCCGTACGAACCGGGCATCACTGCACCATGCCCTTGATGCAGCGCTTCGGAATTCCGGCGACGGTGAGGGCTTCGCTGGGGATCTACAACGGTTCGGACGACCTGGCCCAGCTCGAGGCGGCACTGCACAAGGTGAACAGGTTGTTTACGTGAACTGTTATTGCTAACGTTAGACAGTAAAAGAACAACTGCTGGAAAAAAGCCCCTCGTTCGACCTCGAAGGGGCGCAAGGATGTACCAACAAGGGACTGGGAGTACCGGGGGAAGCAATGCCGGGTTGCCGTGTTTTTTTTCGCACGTCGGGGAAATCATGCCGTCCGGCGGGCGGTTGTGCGCGTCTGTCGAGCGCAGTTTTCCTTCCATCGTGCCGGAATGCCGGATTGCCGCGGGTCCGGCTAAGCTCCGGCATCATGAAGAAGGATGCGGGATTCACGCTGCTCGAACTGATCGTCGCGATCACCATCGCCGCGATCCTGGCGGCCTTGACGGTTCCCTCATTCCTTAAAAGCATACGCCTCAACCGCGGCGTTTCGGACGCCAACGGGATATTGAGCGTGGTGACACTCGCCCGCAACGAAGCCATCCGGCGGGACGCCACCATTTCCATGTGCATATCCAGCGACGGTTCGAGCTGCGCCAGCAGCGGCACCTGGGACGTGGGCTACTTGGTGTTCGTCGACGTCAACGGCGACGCCAGCTTCAGCACCGGCGACACCTTGATTCGCACCGAAGTACCGCTGAGCAGCGCCAGTACCATCAGCCTGTGCAAGGGCACCCCGACCACCACCAATACCGTGATCAGGACCTTGTCGTTCAGCGGCAGCGGACAACTCACCTCGCAGGCCTATTTCGACGTCAATCCAACCACCAAGTCGGGCACCGCCTGTCCATCCTCGGCAACCGCCAAGGTAAAAGGCGAGCGCTATGTGGTGGTACGGCAGATCGGCCGCGCCAACGTCTGCGACCCAACCAATTCCCTATGCGGACAATGAAACGACAATCGGGCATCACGTTGATCGAAGTGCTGATCACCGTCCTGGTTCTGGCGATCGGCCTGCTCGGCACCGCCGCCCTGCAAACCACGGCGATGACGGGCAACTACACGTCCTACCAATACACGCAGGCCGCATTCCTGGCGCAGAGCATGCTGGAGCGGATACGCGCCAACCGTAGTGCCTACACCAGCGGCAACAGCTACTACAACCTTGCGGCCGGCACGGCTCCCGCTGTTGCGGGAACCTGCTACAACACAGCTTGCTCGCCGCAGCAACAGGCCCTGTGGGATATGGGCATCTTCTACGCGCAAGTCACGGGGGCCAACACCCTCACCGGGGTTAAAACCCTGACCGCGAAAGATTCGAACGGCAACTATATCGGCGCCCTGCCGGGTGGCCAGGTTTCGATCGCTTGCGACACCCCTTTCCCCATCAACACACCGGGGAAATGCCTGGTTACCGTCTACTGGGATCCGGGCCGCAGCGGCGCCTCCGGCACCAGCTGCGTTGCCAGCGACCCCACCGCCCTGAAATGCTTCCGCCTCGCAACCATCCTTCCATGAACCGCAATCGAGGCTACTCGCTGATCGAATTGATGGTCGCCATCACCCTGGGCCTGGTCCTCCTCGCGGGTATCGTCCAGATATTCGTCAACAGCAAGCAAGGGTACCAAGTCCAGCAGAGCACCGGACGCGCGCAGGAAAACACGCGCTTCGCTGTCGAATATCTCAATCGCTACATCACGCTTGCCGACTTCTGGAGCACGTTGAAACCTTCGGTCAATACCGGCTCGATCACCTTCAACACCGCCCCCACGGGCAGCGGCGCCTGCAAGGTGGCAAACTGGATCGTCGACCCGGCAACGGGCATCAAGGGCTATGACGGCCAGTCCGCGAGCAGCGGCTTTTCCGACACGGCGCTGGGAAGCTGTATCGGCAGCCTGACCAATTCCGCCGGCTCCGAGGCCTACGTCCCGAACAGCGATGTGCTGGTGATCCGCTACGTCAACCCCGACTGCTATTTGCCCACCACCTCCGGCAGCTCCTCCAGTTCCGGCGGTTCTTCCGGCAGTTCTTCCGGCGGCTCGTCCTCCGGCTCTGCGATCGCCACCATCTCCGCACCTCCAGCTGCGCCCGCCGCCTGTTCGACCGCGTCGGGGATCTACTGGCTGCGTACGCAGATCGGCGTCAACGGCGTGCTGTTCAACATCAACAGCGCCACCGACGTAACCGCCGCCAAGAATTCCATCGGCGGCGACGCGCCGAACGGCGTGCTCAACTACCAGTACCAAGCCAACATCTTCTTCCTGGCCAACGTCGACAATGGACAAGGCCAGACCCCGACCCTATATATGGCCACCCTGCAGAATCCCGCCGGCACCGCACAAACCAGCGTGCAGCTCTATCTGCAGCCGCTGATCGACGGCGTCGAAATGCTCAAGTTCGAATACGGCATCGATCCGACCTACGGCCAGGCCAACGACAACCTGTCGGTCTCCAAGTACCTGCCGGCAGGCTCGGTCACCAACTGGGCGCAGGTGTTGAGCGTGCGCGCCAGCATGATCGTGCGCGGCGATACCCTGGACAACTTCCAGGACAGCCAGAGCTACCAGATGACGAACGCCTTCACCTACGGCGCCACCGCGGGGTCCAGCTCCGGTTCGGCCAGCTATGCCGGCTCGGAAAAATATCAGCGCAGGCTGATCGTCAAGGATTTCCTGCTGCGCAACAAGGTGCGTGGACCATGAACTCGATTCCAAATGTGCGGCGCCAGCGGGGCTACGTGCTGATCACCTCCATCATTTTCATGGTGCTGCTGACCATGGTGGCGCTCGTCGCCTTGAAAAACAGCGGGATGGAAGCGCGAATGGGCGCCAACAACGCCCTGCACACGCAGGCCTTCGAAGCGTCCGAAGCCAGCCGTAGGCTGGTGAACATCCTGGTCGATACCAACGTCTTCAATCGCGGCTGGCCCGCCTCGGCGGCCGGCGGCCCGGTCAACGACAGCGAATTCGATTCGGTGTCGTTGGGGCTGCTGACGGCGCCCCACACTTCATGCGGCACCTCCACAGCACCTACCACCTATGGCGTGTGCCTGTATCCGCTGGGCGGCACGCCGATCGACTGGTATTTCCAGAACACCGAATGCAGCGGCGCATTCCCCTGTTCCAAATTCCCCGGCAACCTCGACGTCGACGCGCAGTACAAGGTTCCACTGACATTCGGCAGCAGCAGTGGTGGCAGCAGCAGCGGCGGAAGCAGCAGTAGCAGCGGCGGGACCCCGCCAATGATTTCCGGCAGCCTCTCGGTCTACAAGCTCAATGCAGCCCTCGCCCCCGGTTCCGGCGCACAGATGAACGCAGGCTACCTCGGCGCCGGACACGGCACCGCCAGCAACGGCAGCTATCTGTATTTCTTCATCAACGGCCACGGAGTCGACCAGGGCGCCACGCCACAGGCGGGCGCGGACACCTCGACGATCTTCCGCGACAACATCAGGAACTAGGGGAATGGCGATGTTGAACCGACTCAACGGATTCTGGCTGCGTTACACGGTCGCCGCCGTGATCGCCGCAATCGCCGCTGCAGCCGTATTGTTCACCAACCGCATGGCCCTGGCGGTTACCGCCTCCCCGATCGGCACCGCCCTGTCTTCGGCCGCTCCGATCAGCCAGAGTGAAACCACCTACAACCTGCTGCCGGTATTGAACTCGGTCACCTCGCCGCCGCTGGTCATGCTGCTGCTGTCCCGCGACGAGCAGCTGTCTTTCAAGGCTTATACCGACTATACCGATCTCAACGGTGACGGCACCATCGAGACCACCTACAACGACGCGACCAATTACAGCGGCTACTTCGATACCGCCTTGTGCTACAACTATTCCTCGGCCAACAACTATTTCATCGCCGGTGCCAACGTCGCAGCCGGCACGCATCAATGCGGCACCAGCGGAAACCCCTGGAGCGGCAACTTTCTCAACTGGCTGACCATGACTCGCCTGGACATGGTCCGCTGGGTCCTGTACGGCGGCTTGCGCTCGACCGATACAGCCTCCGCGACCTCGGGTTCCACGGCGGCGACGCAGAAGACCGTGCTGAAGCGTGCCTTCATTCCCAACGATATTCATTCCTTCGCCAAGGTTTACACCGGCACCGACGCCAACAAATACACGCCTTTCAGCAGCAGCAGCGGCGCCATCACCTTCTGCAACACGTCCAGCGCCAGCAGTGCGACCGCCTACAGCAGCACCGGTTACAAACCCTACCTGCTTGAAGCTGCGGGCTCCTGGCCCAACTGGGCTTCGACCGAAAGCAGCCAGTGTCAGAATTCCGACAAGACCGGCGGCGATTCCGACGACCCCACTTCAGCCAACACCACCACCTACCAGGTCTTCGTCGATGTTTGCGACAACACTTCCTCCACTTTGCGCGAGTCGTTCTGCGAGAAATACACGACCGGGACGGACACCTTCTACAAGCCCGCCGGGCTGCTCCAGCAATACGGCGAGTCCGGACAACTGCGCTTCGGACTACTCACCGGCAGCTACGACCAACCGCGCAGCGGCGGCGTCCTGCGACGTAATATCGGCCAGATCGCAGGCAATGGCGGCCAGGGAACCGCCTGCACCACCGGCGACGAGATCGACCTGCGATTTGGCACATTCTGCAACCAGACCTCGAAAACCGAAGGCATCATCAATACCCTGAACCGCTTTCAAATCACGCAATGGAGCGGCGCACCGGGAACCAGCAGCGCCAGCTACAACGACTGCAACAACTACGACATCGTCAACCGCGATACACCGGGTGCCAATGGCTTTTTGAATAATCCCGGAGTCGACGTCTCGAGCTTCTCCGGGGGGTCGGCACAAAACTGTTCCGACTGGGGCAACCCGCTGGCGGAAATGTATGCGGAGGCCCTGCGCTACATCGTCAATCAGACATCCTCGTCCACCGCACGCACCACGGGATTCCAGCCCAGCACCAGCGGCATGGACAATACGCTGGGCCTGCCCTACGGCCTGACCTGGACGCCGCCCTATACCACCGCCAATACCTGCGCTTCCTGCAGCATCGTCATACTCTCCACCGGTCAGACGTCCTTCGACACCGACGAACTGCCCAGCATCACGAACTTTCCTTCGGAAGGTATCAGTGGCGCCACCACGCGGGTCGGCGCGAACGAGGGGATTTCCAGCACCAACAGCACCTACGTCATCGGTTATTACGGCTCCACTCCGACCCAGACCTCGACCAACTCCGGCAGCAGCACTGCTCCGTCCAATCTGGTCAATATCTACCAGGCGCTCTGCACCGCCAAGACTTCGGTCACCGACCTGGATCAGGTGCGCGGCATCTGTCCCGAAGTTCCGACCCTCGAAGGCGGCTACCAACTGGCCGGCCTGGCCTTCGATGCCTGGACCAACGACCTGATTCCGACTACCGGCATCGCCGGCACGCAGCGGGTTCAGACCTTCGCGGTTTCGCTCGCCGAAAGCCTGCCCAGCCTGACCATACCGGTCGGCGGCGGCAACATTGTTCTGTCCCCGCTGTGCCAGTCCAACAACAGCGGCAGCGCGGCGATTACCGATGCGGGCTGGCGCTCCTGCGGCTCCAGCAATGTCCAGGTCGGCCAACTTACCGGCGTCGCCACCACCACCAATACACCGGGAACCTTTGGCCTGCCCAACGTCAGCGGCTCCCCTATCGGCCCGAACAATTCTTCCGGCAGCATCGCGGTAACCTGGGACGACTCCACCTGGGGCAATGACCACGATCTCGACATGAAGGCGATGATTTCCTGGTGCGTTGGCTCGGCCTGCGGCAATTTCCTGGACTCGAGCAGCAAGTATCTGATTTGCAACGGCACCGATACCACTTCGGTATGCGGCACCGGCGGCAAGCCCACGCTGACCAGCAGCGACATGCTGGTGCGGGTCGAATGCATTTATTGCTTCGCTGGCAACTCCCTCATCGCCGGCTTCACCGTCAGCGGCAGCAACAGCAGCAGCACCGAGGGCGCGCAACGTCTGTTCCTGCGGCCCGGCAGCGCCGGCAATGCGAACCTCCTCGCCGTGGCCCGCCCCACCGGCTGGTCAAAGCCGCAAATCATGAAGATCAGCGGTAACGGCACCAATGCCGTCAATACATTGCAGAACCCGCTGTTCTACGCCGCGAAGTACGGCGGCTTCTCCTATCTCAGGACGGCTACCAACCCCATGCCGTCGAGTGGCGTGGCCACCGACTGGAGCACCGGCGTGTCCGGGCCCGGGTTGCCCGACAACTATTTCCCGGTGCACAACCCGGGTCTGCTGCTGACGCAGCTGAAGAAAGTGTTCGACGCACTTTCCGCCAGCACCGGCTCAGGCACCGCGGCAGCCGTGGTGGCGAATCAGCGTCAGGGCGACGGCGCCACCTACCAGGCGCTGTACATCCCGACCAAGACCGACACCAGCAACAACACCGCCTACTGGCTGGGCGAACTGCAGGCCATGTTTGTCGATAGCGCGGGCAATCTGCGCGAGGACACCAGCACCAACACGGCAACCCTGACTGAGTCCGACTTCACCACCAATCCCGCGGTCAAACTGGTGTTCGATACGGTCAGCAATACCACCAAGATTCAGCGCTACAACTGCGACCCCAGCGGCAGCGGCACCTGCACACTCACCGCGGTCGATACGCTCGACAACCTGAACAGCCTGTGGAATGCCCGCGACGTGCTGGCGGCGCAAAATAACGGCGCGGAAACCACTCAGCGCACCTATAGCACCGCCGCCGGTCCCGGAAGCGGCCGCTATATTTTCACTTATATCGACAAGAACCTGGATGGCTTGGTCGGCACGGGTGAGCAGGTGGATTTCGTGCCGGGTTCTTTCACCGGATCGAGCAATGTCTACTACGGCATTCTGAACGTCCCCGATACCGCGTCCACCACAAGCCTGGTGAACTACATCCGGGGCAAGGACCAGGCTGGGCTGCGCAGCCGCACCATCATTTACGCCAGCGCCAAGAACCGCAGCAACACCCAGTACACTTATCCCCTGGGCGACATCGTCAACTCGACGCCGACCGTGGTCGGCACGCCCGCGGAAGCCTTCGATCTGCTCTACAACGATGCGACCTACGGCGCATTCCGCTCCGATTTCCAGAGGCGGCGCAATGTGGTCTACGTCGGCGCCAATGACGGCATGTTGCATGCGTTCAACGCCGGCTTCTACAACTCCAGCCTGAAGAAATTCGAAACCACCGGCATTCACAGCGAAACCACCCACGCCCTGGGCAGCGAACTGTGGGCTTACGTGCCGTTCAACCTGCTGCCGCATCTGACCTGGCTGGCCGACGCCACCTACACCAACAACAAGCACGTGTTCTACTTCGATGGCACGCCGCGGGCCTTCGATGCGCACGTCTTCGCTGGTACTGCAGACTGCACCCCCTCGGTCACCGCAACCTCGCAGAACTGCCACCCTTATGGCTGGGGCACGATCCTGGTGGTGGGCATGCGCTTCGGCGGGGGCGACCTGAGTTTGCCCGCCTGCACCTCCGGCACGTCCGCAGCCCTGCAATCCCAGTTCACCAGCTTCACCGGCATTACCTGCTCGAAGACCGGGGCGGCCACCACGATCAAGACGCACTCGGCCTACGTGGTCCTCGATGTGACCAATCCGGAAGCGCCGCCTACCGTACTGGGCGAGGTGACGGGCACCACGCCGCTCGGTGCCAATACCATGGGCTACACCACCTCCGGCCCCACCGCGATATCGTTCAGCGCGCTCAATAATTCCACCACTTCGGTCCCGACCACCGATAAGTGGTATTTCCTTGTGGGCAGCGGACCTACACCGGAGTCCAGTACGCCGGTGCTGGTAAACGCAACCAGTTCACAGAACGCCAAGTTGTTCGTCTATAACCTGGCGCAAAGCGGCACCACGGCATCGGTGACGTCGAGCCAGGTGTTCGATTTCGGCAGCGCCGCCAGCTCGACCAATGGCGGCGTGGGAACCGCCGCCGCAAGCGCCTTCACCGGCGACCCGGTTTCGGTCGATTGGAATCTGGATTTCATCGCCGATGCCGCCTATGTGGGCATCGCCGGCGGCACCGCAGCGAGTCCGACCGGTCAGCTTCTCAAGATCGACACCCTGCAATCGGCGACGCCGAGCAATTGGCTCATCTCCAGCCTGACCAATCCAGTTGCTCCGGTATTGCAGCCGCCTTCGGTCACCACCGACCTCAAGGGCAACAAATGGGTCTATGACGGTACCGGACGACTCTATGTCTCTCCCGACCTCGGCTCCAGCGCCCAGCAGTATCTGTTCGGCGTGATCGATCAAGGCGGCACCACGGCATCCACCTTCGGCAATTCCACCACGACCGGACTGCTCGATGTGACCAGCGGCCAGGTAGCCGTCGGCACCGGGACCATAAGTGGGCTTGCCAGCTCCATCACCAACGAGTCCCAGCTCGAATCGGCAGTGCAAACGGCACACGGCTGGAAGATACTGTTGACCACCTTCCCATCCACCGACACGGTAGACGGTGCGCAACGTGTGCTGAGCTCCACGTCGGTGCTCGGCGGCAGCTTATTCGCTTCGGCATTTACGCCAAATACCAGCTTGTGCCTGGGTACAGGACTGGCATCGCTATTCGCCGGCAATTACCTTACCGGCCTCGCCAATCCAACCAATCCGGCCCTGGGGAAAAACTCGACTTCAACCTACTACGTCAACTTCATGTCCTTGGGCGTCGGGCTGGGTGCCGAACCTGCGCTTCACGTCAACGGCAACGCCAGCGGCCAGGTCACGGTGGTGACTCAGACCTCTACCGGCTCGATCGTCACCACCAATGCGTCTGTCGCCACGTCGATCAGCCCGGGAGAAGTCGACTGGCGTCAAACGCACCCGAATACGGGGCCATGATGAACTCCGTCTCTGCGCAGAAGGGATACACCTTCAAAGAATTGGTGATTGTGGTGCTGATCATCTCCATACTTTCGGCCATCGCGGTGCGCAGTTTTCGCAAATACACCCTCAAGAACAACCGGCAGAACGGCGTCGCCTGTCTGATCGAATTGCAAAAACGGATGGAGGACTACTACTCCCGCAATGCCGGAACCACTGCCAGCGGCAGTACCGGCTATCCGCAGCTCTCCCAGATCGGCTACGACTCAGGCAACTGTCCGGTGGCGGAAGGCAACAGCACGCTCTATACCGTCGCGCTTGTGCTGCCCAATACCGCGATCGCCAATTGCCCCAATTGCTATAAATTGACCGCAACGGGTGTAGGAGCCCAGGCCAGGGACGGCGCACTGCTGCTCAGCGTGGACCCGCGCAGCACCGCGGCCAGCACCGACATCTACCATAAACAGCACGTCACTCCGGGCGGCGTAACGCTGGAGGGCTGGATTTTCCAGCCGGGGCAGTAATGAGAAATAAATCTTCGGGCTTCACCCTGATCGAACTGCTGGTCGCCGTGCTCATCGCCGCCATTCTGGCGCGCATTGGCTTCGACGTTTATAGAAAGTACATCACACGCGCCAACCGTAGTGTGGCCAAAACAGCGTTGATGAGCCTCGCGGCCAAACAGGAATTGCAGGCGCTGCAGAACCCGGCCACAGGCTATGCGGTCGATTTCGTCGCGCTCAATGGCATTACCAGCACGACGACGCCGCCATCGTTCTATATCGATCAAGGCGGGACCGCCTCCACCAGCGCATCGGGCAGCATTTACCAGATTTCCTTTGCTTCGACGCCGACGGCCAGCGCCACTGCGTACGCGTTCCAGGCGGTCGCACAGGGAGTCCAGGCAACGCGGGATGCAGCCTGCAAGACCCTGATTCTCAACGCCACCGGCCTCAAACAGGCCCAGAATTCCAGCGGCACCACGGTGGATCCCAGTAGTTGCTGGGATAAATAACGCGACCAGAACAGCAATCAGGCAACTCGGCGACCTCCGCGAACCTCCTCACGGTCCCCGGCACCTGTTCGACGCGGCCCGCGGGCAACCACGTATAATCAGTTCGTATCGAAGCGCGTGGGATTCGGGGTCGGAGCAGCGGGCTACCAGCCCCAGGGATCGCCGCTCAACATCGATTGCAAGGGCCAAGAAACCGATCAATATGGAACCAAGCGATCCATAGCATGGCTCAGCGCCCCCCCATATTCCACGGACGCTTTCGCCGCCGCTTCGCCGGCGAATCCGCCCCGCTGACCCTGCTCATCCTGTTCCTGCTCGCCGGAATCCTGACGGCCACCCTGCTGCCGGCGTACCGCGACTACACCATCCGCGAGCACAGCAAGCTCGCCAAAAACGTGCTGATGGAGGCATCCCTGCATTACGGCGAGTGGCAGGCACTCCATCCCGCGGTACGCCTGCTGACGCTGGAAAGCCTGGGCTATGAGACACCGGCCGTCTATGTCTCCTCCGACGGCAATGTCGGCGGCAGCGCCAACATCAACTCCATCTATCGCATCAGCCTGTCCTATCCGACTGAACCATCCGCGCAGAGCTGCGGCCTGGTCGCCGACGATGCACAGACTGGCTTCATCCTGGTGGCCGAGCCGATCCAGACCCAGCGCATCGACATCCAGTGCGCGCGGCTGTGCCTGAGTTCGTCGGGACAAAAAGGCGTAAGCGGGAGCGCCAGCGTTGAAAAATGCTGGGGACCCGCGCCAAAGGTGCACCGCCGTCCCTGACCCGCGCTTTCCGGCTGCGGCTGGTATAGCCTATGCTCCACAAAGTAGGCTCTCAGGGATTTCACAATGAATTTGCACCAGGCTAGACGGTATTCCCGGCTGCGCGGCTTCACCTTGACCGAAATACTCATCGTGCTGGTGATTCTCGCCCTGCTCGCTGCCTTCGGGCTACCGGCTTTCCTCAAATACGGCAGGCAGGGCAAGCTGACGATCGCGCAGGCCTCCCTGAAGCAGATTGCGCACCAGGAATCGCAGTGGTTCGCGGAACACAAGACCTACGCCACACTGAGCCAGCTCGGCTATCCGGTGGACTCGGCCCTCTCGGCAATCTACCTGACCAAGGATGGCGCCATCGCCGCAAGCGCCACCCGGGATTCGATTTACCGCGTCAGCGTCAAGCTGGGCGCCCCCCTGGGCGCACCGTCCTCAGCCGCTGGCGGCCCGAGCGATACCGGCGCCTACTACCTGATCACCGCCGAACCCGTGAACGAACAGGTCAAGGAAGCGGGCTGCGGTACCCTCAGCCTCGCTTCCACCGGCCAGGTTGGCGCCACCGGCCTGCAGGGCGAAGCGGCCTGTTGGGAAAAAAAGTAACGGTCGCCCACCATTTTCCCGGCCAACCTGCTTCCTACCCCGCGTTACCGGGTCCAGGCGCCGCCTTACGGCCGCGGAACTGCTCCAGCAACATATCCAGAATCAGCAAGCCGGCCCCCAGCGTAATAGCGCTATCCGCCAGGTTGAACGCGGCGAAGTGCCAGTTACCCACATAGAAGTCGATGAAGTCGACCACCGAACCGCGCATGGCCCGGTCGGTCGCATTGCCCAGCGCCCCGCCCAGGATCAGGGTGAAAGCCGCCGCCACCAGCGTCTGGTCGTGCGGATGCCGCCGCAGCCAGATCAGGATCGCCACGCTGACCACCGCGCAAAGCAGGATGAACACGGCTGCGGGGGCGGTGTTGAACATCGAAAACGCCGCACCGGTATTCTGCATATGCTTGAAATTGAGGTGCGGCAACAGCGGCACCTCCTGCAGATAGGCCAGCTTGCGCACCACCACCAGCTTGCTCAACTGATCGGCCAGAATCACCCCGGCGGACAGCCACAGCCAGTGAATATTGTTCGAACGCATTTCGATCGTTCCTAGATGTACAGGCGCCGCTCACCGGCGCCCGAGATGTTTTCGACACAACGCCCGCACAGCTGGGCGTGCCCGGCATGCTGGCCGACGTCCGGCCGCCGCTGCCAGCAACGGCCGCACTTCTCCGCCGTGGTCGCCTGCGCCGCGATCCATACCACCTCGCCGGCGGAACCCGCCGTATCCAGCTGCACTTCCACGGCATCCGCGGCCTTCTGCGCCAGCGGCGCCACCCGGGCATCCGAGGTGATGAACCAGAAGCGCAATTCCGATCCGACCGCCGCCAGCGCCTCGTAGACCTGCCCGTCAGCGTACAGGGTCAGTTCGGCATCCAGCGCCGAGCCGATCAATTCCCGCCCGCGCAAATCCTCCAGCACCTTCTTCACCGCCTCGCGCACCGCCAGCAGCTGCGGCCAGTGTGCGTCCGCCACCGCCGGCGCCGCAGCCATCTCCGGGAACACATGCCAGGTCTGCGCGAACACCGACGCGCCGGCCGCCGCGCGCTCGCCGGGCAGCAGCCGCCAGATCTCGTCCGCGGTGAACGACAGGATCGGCGCGATCCAGCGCACCAGCGCCTCGACGATGTGATACATCGCCGTCTGCGCGGAACGTCGCGCCAGGCTCCGCGCCGGCATGGTGTACAGGCGGTCCTTCAGCACATCCAGGTACAGGCCGCCCAGGTCGACCACGCAGTAGTTGTGCAGCTTCTGGTAAACCTGATGGAACTGCGCATCGCGATACGCCACCGCGATCTCGTCCTGCAGCTTGCGCGCACTGTCCAGCGCCCACACATCGAGCGCCACCATCTGCTCCACCGGCACCGCATCGCGCGCCGGCTCGAAACCGTCGAGGTTGCTCAACAGGAAACGCGCCGTATTGCGGATGCGCCGGTAGGCATCGGCGATACGCTTGAGCAGGTTGTCGGACAGCGTGATCTCGCCGCTGTAGTCGCTGGCCGAGACCCACAGCCGCAGCACGTCCGCGCCCAGCGTCTTGGAGATCTGTTGCGGTTCGATGCCGTTGCCCATCGACTTCGACATCTTGCGGCCCTGCTCGTCCACGGTGAAGCCGTGGGTCAGCACCGCCTTGTAAGGCGCCCGCCCGCGCATCGCCACCGAGGTCAGCAGGCTCGACTGGAACCAGCCGCGATGCTGGTCCGAGCCCTCCAGGTACATGTCCGCCTGCGGCGCCAGGCCATCCGGGCCCAGGGCCTGTGGATTGGTCGACACGAAGGCGCACTGGTGCGCCGAGCCGGAATCGAACCACACGTCCAGCGTATCCGGGCACTTGTCGTACTCGCCCGCGTCCGCGTCCAGCCAGTCGCTCACGCTGGAACCGAACCAGGCTTCCAGGCCTTCCTGCTCCACCTTGGCGGCCACGCGCTGCAGCAGCGCCGGCGTCTGCGGATGCAGGGTCTGCGTCTGCCGGTGCACGAACACGGCCAGCGGCACGCCCCAGAAACGCTGGCGCGAGATGCACCAGTCCGGGCGCCCCGCCACCATCTCGCGGATGCGCTCCTCGCCCCAGCCGGGAATCCAGCGGGTACGGCCGATCTCTTCCACCGTCCGCGCGCGCAAGCCCTTCTCGTCCATCGACACGAACCACTGCGGCGTGGCGCGGAAGATCAGCGGCGTCTTGTGGCGCCAGCAATGCGGGTAGCTGTGCGTGATCTTCGCCAGATGCACCAGCGCGCCGCTGCCGCGCAGGGCCTCGATGATCGGCTCCTCGGCCTTGCGCACGTGCAGGCCCGCCACCACCGGCGTGCCGTCGACGAACTTGCCGTCGGAGGCGACGGGATTGTCCACCGGCAGGCCGTACTTCTTGCCCACCACGTAGTCGTCCACGCCGTGCGCCGGCGCAGTGTGTACCAGTCCGGTACCGGCATCGAGCGTCACATGATCGCCCAGGATCACCGGCACCTGCCGCCCGGCAAACGGATGCTGCGCCTTCAATCCCTCCAGCGCCGCGCCCTTGGCCCGGCCGAGGATTTTCGGGCTCACGCCATAACGCTGCGCGGCCGCTTCCAGCAGCCCTTCGGCCAAAACCAGGCGCCCGAATTCCCCCATCTCCGCCAGAACGTAGTCCAGCTCGGGATTCGCACTGATCGCCTGGTTCGCCGGCAGCGTCCACGGCGTGGTGGTCCAGATCACCAGGCCCGCGGGCACCGCGTCACTCAAACCAAAGCGCTTTGAAAGCTCCGCGGGATCGACCGCCATGAAGCGCACGTCGATCGCCAGCGACTGCTTGTCCTGGTACTCCACCTCGGCCTCGGCCAGCGAGGAGCCGCAATCCAGGCACCAGTGCACCGGCTTGAAGCCGCGCACCACATGCCCGTTCTCGACGATGCGCGCCAGCACCCGCAGCTGCTCGGCCTCGTAGGCCGGCTGCATCGTCAGGTACGGCTTGTCCCAGTCGGCCAGCACGCCCAGGCGCTTGAAATCCTTGCGCTGGCGATCGATCTGCTCCAGCGCGTATTCACGGCATTTGGCGCGGAACGCGGCGGCGTCGAGCTTCTGCCCCACCTTGCCGAATTTCTTTTCCACCTGCAGCTCGATCGGCAGGCCGTGGCAGTCCCAGCCGGGCACGAAGGCCGCATCGTGGCCATCCAGGCGCGCCGCCTTCACCACCATGTCCTTCAGCGTCTTATTGACCGCATGGCCCAGGTGAATGTCGCCATTGGCATACGGCGGCCCGTCGACGAACCAGTACAGCTTGCGCCCGCGGCTGGCCGCCTGCACCTGCTCGTACAGCTTCTCGGACTCCCAGCGCGCCAGCATCTGCGGCTCGCGCTGCGCCAGGTTGGCCTGCATCGGGAATGCCGTCTGCGGCAGGTTGAGGGTCTTCTTGTAGTCGACCGCCTCGTCCTTGGTCTTCGCTTCGTCGTTCACATCACGATCCGTTATGAACAGCCAAAAATTTGCGCGCTTCCTCGCCGTCGGCCTGCATCTGCGCCGCCAGCGCGTCGAGCGAGTCGAAGCGCAGCTGCGGG
The DNA here is from genome assembly GCF_000711955.1 of Nevskia soli DSM 19509. Classification (GTDB taxonomy): domain Bacteria; phylum Pseudomonadota; class Gammaproteobacteria; order Nevskiales; family Nevskiaceae; genus Nevskia; species Nevskia soli. The sequence continues at coordinate 259,847 of NZ_KL543999.1, read as the reverse complement.
CGCAGATACGCCCACAGCTCGATTTCCATCTCCACACCGTACAGCTCCAGCGGGCCGCCGAATACATGCGTTTCCAGCAGGCAGGCCGTCATGCCCAGCGTCGGCCGCACCCCCAGGCTCGCCACGCCGGGCGCGCCTTCGGGGCAGCCCGGCCAGTAGGCCTTCACCGCGTAGACGCCGTGGGCCAGCGCCGGCTTGTGCCGCATCATCAGATTCGCCGTCGGCATGCCCAGCTTGCGGCCCAGCTGCAGGCCGCGGCGTACCCGCCCGATCACCCGGTAACGCCGCCCCAACAGATGCTCCGCCTGGGCCAGGTCCGGCAGGGCCAACGCGTTGCGCACCGCGGTGGAGCTGTAACGCAATTCACCCGCCTTCACGCAGCCCAGCCCGTCCACACTGAATCCAGCGGCGGCACCCATCCGCTCCAGCAGCGCCACATCGCCGCCGCGCTTGTGCCCGAAGCGGAAATCGTCGCCGACCACCACCGCCCGCGCGCCGAGTCCGTCCACCAGGATCCGCTGCACGAAATCCGCCGCTTCCAGATTGGCCAAGCGGCGATCGAAGCGCAGCAACAGCACCCGGTCGATGCCAGCCCGCTGCAGCAGGCGCAGCTTGCCGCGAAACCCGGTAATGCGCGGCGGCGCCGTATCCGGCGAGAAGAACTCACGCGGTGTCGGCTCGAACACCATTACCGTCGACGGCAAGCCATGCTCCTTCGATAAGGCCAGCAGACGCCCGATCAAGGCCTGGTGGCCCAGGTGCAGGCCGTCGAAATTGCCGATCGAAACCACGCAGCCGCGATGGCGAGGCGCCAGATTGTGCAGGCCGCGGATCAGCTCCATTTTCAGCGGAGTCGGTTTGGAAAAAGAGCGAAATTATAAAGCTTTACGCACGGCCGAGGCTGATTTCAGCCCCGCGCCGGCCGGAAATGCCGCGGCCGCAGCCCGCACAGCCCCAGCACGGCGAAATACACCGCCGCCGCCGCCAGCACGATCACCGTGATGCGCAGCGCCCGCGCCCACTTGTCCAGGGCCATCCAGCTGTCCAGGCTGCCCTGCATGTAGAGCAGCAGGGCAGCCATCGCCAGGCTGGCCAGCAGCAAGCGCAGGGAAAACGCCGCCCAGCCGGCCGCCGGCAGGTAGATGCCGTCCCGGCGCAGGCGGCGCAGCAGCAGCATCGAATTGATCCAGGCCGTCAGCGAAGTGGAGAAGGCCAGCACCACGTGCGCCGCGCCGAAGTGCAACCAGCGCGCCAGCACGAACAACGACAGACTGGCGGCCATGCCGACGAACAGGCCGATCATGGCGTAGCGTACCGGCAGGCGGGTTTCCTGCCGCGCATAGAAACCCGGCAGCAGCACCTTGACCAGGGCGAACCCCATGAAGCCAAGCCCGTAAGCCCAGACCACGTAGGTGGTCATGCGCACATCTTCGGCGTTGAACTGGCCGTGACCGAAAATCGTCGCCACCAACGGGCCGCCCAGCACCACCAGCCCGACCGCCGAGGGCACGCCCAGCAGCAGCATGACCCGCAAACCCCAGTCGAGGATCTCCGAGAACTGCTGCGGCGAACGCTGCGTATGGTGGGCCGACAGTGATGGCAGGATCACCGTTCCCACCGCGATGCTGAAAATGCCGTTGGGGAACTCCATCAGCCGGCTGCCGAAATTGAGCCAGCTCACCGCCCCGGTGCCGACCAGGGTAGCCAGGCTGGTATTGAGCAACAGGCTGACCTGCGCCACCGAGGACCCGACCATCACCGGCAGCATCAGCTTGACGATGCGCCGCACCTGCGGCTCGTTCCAGCCCCAGCGCGGCCACCCCATCAGGCGCAGGCGCGCCAGCCAGGGCAACTGGAACAGGAACTGCAGGATGCCGGCCGCGAACACCGCGTAGGCCAGCATGTACACCGCGCGCGGGTCGGAGTCCGGCACCATGAACGCCGCGCCGATGATGCACAGGTTGAGAATCACCGGCGTGAATGCCGGCACCGCGAACTGCCCGTACATGTTCAGCACGCTGCCCACCATCGAGGTCAGCGAGATGAACATCAGGTAGGGAAAAGTCCAGCGCAACAGGTCGGTGCCCAGCGCCGATTGCACCGCATCGTGCTTGAAGCCCGGCGCCAGCAGCCACACCAGCAGCGGCGCCGCCACGCAGCCGATCACCGTGATGATCGCCAGCACCCCGCCCAGCGTGCCCATCACCACCGCCGTCAGGTCGCGCACATCCTCGTGCGGCTGGTGTGTCTTGGTTTCGGTGAAAACGGGAATGAAGGCCTGCGAAAATGCCCCCTCGGCGAACATGCGCCGACCCAGGTTGGGAATCATCTGGGCGAAGAAGAAGGCATCCAGCCGGGCGCCGCCGAAGGCCGCCGCGAGGGTCACGTCGCGGACCAGGCCAAGAATGCGGGAGAGCAGGGTCAGCGCGCTGACGACGCTGGTGGATCTAAACAGACCTTTGGACATTCGCCTTGATTTTGTTGGCGTTTACGCTGGCCGCGGATAGGCCCGGCAATTGACAGAAATCGGTATAGCGCAGATACTACGCGACTTTGATCCACCCCGTTAATTGAATTTTCTTGGAGTTTTCCTTTGGCCAATACCCTTCAGGCGCGCAAGCGCGCTCGTCAGTCCGATAAGCACCGTGAGCGCAATGCCAGCCAGCGGTCCATGCTGCGCAGCACGATCAAGAAGGTGGTGAAGGCCGTCGAGTCCAAGGACAAGGCCGCCGCCGAGACCGCCTACAAGGAAATGGTGCCGGTGCTGGATCGTTATGCCAACCGCGGCATGATCCACAAGAACAAGGCCGCTCGCCACAAGAGCCGCCTGGTTGCGCACATCAAGGCCCTGGCCTGATCTGCTTGCAGCTGTGAAAAAAGGGGCCTATGGCCCCTTTTTTATTGCCCATGATCCGGGCCCGCAATTCGAGCGATCCGAGTGAATATTCCCAAATAAAACCGCGGCCTTAGGCCGCAGCTTTATTGTATCCGGGACGATACTGTCACCCGCTCCGGCGAGGCTACTTGGCCGCCAGGACATCCCGGTCGCCACCGTGCCCATCATCCGCCGGCGTGCCGAACCAGCCCTTGACCTTCTCCGCCAGCGCGAAGACGAAGGTGTAAAGCACCGGCACCACCACCAGCGTCAGCAGCGTGGACGTGACAATGCCGCCGATCACCGCCCGCCCCATCGGCGACAGCAGTTCGCCGCCGTTGCCGGCGCCGATGGCCATCGGCAGCATGCCGAAGATCATCGCCATGGTCGTCATCAGGATCGGCCGCAAACGCACCTGCCCGGCTTCCAGCAGCGCCTCGCGCGGCGGCTTGCCGGCGCGGATGCCCTGGTTGGCGAAATCCACCAGCAGGATCGCGTTCTTGGTCACCAGGCCCATCAGCATGATGAAGCCGATCATCGAGAACAGGTTCAGCGTGGTATGGGTGATCAGCAGGGCAATGATCACACCGGAGAGCGACAACGGCAGCGAGGCCATGATCGCCAGCGGCTGCAGGAAGCTGCCGAACTGCGAAGCCAGGATCAGGTAGATGAAAACCACCGCCAGCCCCAGCGCCGCCAGCGCCGCCTGCATCGCGTCGTTCATGTCCTGCTGCTGGCCGCCATTGTCGAAGCGGTAGCCCGGCGGCAGCTTCATCTTGGCCATCAGCTTCTCGACGTCGGAGCCCACGTCGCCCGACGGTCGGCCTTCGGCATTTGCATACAACGAGACGCGGCGCTGCAGATTCAGGCGCTTGAGCTGCTGCGGCGCCGTGGTCTCGACAAAAGTCGCCACCTGCCGCAGCGGCACCAGCATCTGCGTACCGTCGGCATTCAGGCGTGTACCGGTCATGTAGAGGCCGCCCAGGTCCGAGGTAATCTGCCGGTCACCCTTGGGCAATTGCACGATCACGTCGTAGTCCTGCCCGTCCGGCCCCAGCCAGTGGCTGATCTGGCTGCCGGCGATCAGCGGCCGAAGCGCGTTGCCGATCAAGGCATTGGTCAGTCCCAGGTCGCTGGCCAGCTCGCGGTTGATGCGCACCGAGATGGTCGGATTGTTGCCCTGCTCGCTGCTTTCCAGGTCGGCGATGCCCGGGATCTTCGCCATCTGCTTCAACAGGTTTTGCGAAATCTCGGTCAGCTTGCTCGCGTCCGGCCCGAGGATGGAGACGAAGATCGGCTTGTTGAAGCCCACCGACAGGCTGATCCCCGCCATGGTCGCGATGCGTGCGCGAATGGCCTTTTCCACCTCTTTCTGCGAGCGGCGATGCGTCTTCACCGGATCGCTGAGGCGCAGGTTGATGCGCGCGTAGTTCTTGCCCTCGTCGGTGCCGACGTTGGCTTCCATCGCAGTGATTTCAGGGAAGGCTTTGAGCGCGTCCTCCACCTGGTGCGCCTTGGCGTCGGTGTACTCCAGGCTGGAACCGATCGCCGTGTTCAGGCGCAGGGTGATATAGCTGTCGTCGGTGTTCGGAATGAACTCGGTGCCCACCATGCCGGCCAGGAAAAAGCTGCCGAAGAAGGTCGCACCCGCAATCCACAGCACGATACCGCGATTGCTGATCGTGCCGAGCTGGCGCCAGTTCAGGGTGCGCACCGCATGAACGATGCCGAATATCGGCAGCCAGACCCGCCGCCGCCGCGCATCCAGGCTCCAGGCCATCAGCCGCCCATAAACGCGATGCAGCCAGTCCACGCCCAGCTCGACGCGATCCAGCGCCCGGCCCAGCCACGGCATCCACTTGAAGCGTCCCTGCACCGGGTCGCGCCACAGCGAGGACAGCATCGGATCGAGCGTGAAGCTGACGAACAGCGACACCAGCACAGCCACCGCTACCGTGATGCCGAACTGGTAGAAATAACGGCCGATGATGCCGTTCATGAAGGCCACCGGCACAAACACCGCCAGGATGGCGAAGGTCGTGGCCATCACCGCCAGGCCGATTTCCTCGGTGCCGTCGCGCGCGGCCTGCAAGTGGCTCTTGCCCATGTGCAGATGCCGCACGATGTTCTCGCGCACCACGATGGCATCATCGATAAGCAAGCCTATGCACAAGGACAGCGCCATCAAGGTGATGAAATTCAGCGTGAAGCCGAAGGCATGCAGCACGATGAAGGTGGTGATCACCGAGATCGGCAGGGTCAGACCGGTAATGACGGTCGAGCGCCAAGAGTGCAGGAACACGAACACGATCACCACGGTCAGCAGCGCACCCTCGAGGATGGTTTGCTTCACCCCCGACAGCTGCGCCTTGAGACCCTCCGCATTTGAATACATGACCTCCAGGTGCACGTCCGACGGCAGCCGTTTGCGCAGATCCTCGATCGCCGCCTGCACACCGTCGCCGACCATGACGATGTTGGAGTTCTGCACCTTGAAGATTTGCAGCGAAACCGCGCGCTTGCCGTTGACGCGGGCCAGCGAGGTTTCCTCGGCGTCGCCATCCACCACGTCGGCGACCTGATCCAGGTAGATCGGAATGCCCGCCTGCTGCAGGTATACCGCGCCGCCCTGCATGGCGACGATGATGCGTCCGAAGTCCGCCGGGTTCTTCATGCGCCCGTCCACCCGCACCTGGGTTTCCTTGGGGCCGCGGATGATGCTGCCGGCCGGCAGATCCTGGTTGGCGTCGATGATCGCCTGCGTCACCTGGTTGACGCTGATGCGGTAGCTGTTCAACTGCTCCGGCTTCAGATAGATCTGCACCTGGCGCACCGTTTCACCGGTGGTCTGGATGTTGCCGACACCCGGCGCGTTCTGCAGCCGCTTGACGATGATCTGATCGGTCAGCGTCGACACCTCGCGCAGGCTGCGCGTATCGGAGTAGACGTCGATATTGATGATCGGCTGCTGGTTCTGGTCATTGTTGGCCCGCGACACCTGCGGGTCCTTCACGTCGCGCGGGAAGGTCGAGCGGATCTGCGCGATCTTGTCGCGCACCTCTTGGGTCGCAACGTCGACATTGGTGTCGAGGCGGAACTCGATCTGCATGAAGGCGGTGCCTTCGCGCATGGTGGCGTAGATGCGATGGACGCCGTCGACCGAATTGATCTGGGTCTCGATCGGCTTGATGACGTCGTTTTCCAGGGCCTCCGGCGAGGCGCCCGGATATTCCACTTGCAGGCTGACCGTCGGATTGGCCACATCCGGCATCTGCTCCACCGGCAGGCGCAGGTAGGACGATACGCCGAGCACCAGCAGGGCCACCATCACCATGGTGGCGAATACCGGCTGGTTGATGCTGGTCTTGGTGATCCACATGATCGTTCCCCGGCCGGCCTAGTTCTTTGCCGCGGGGGTGGCAGCGGCGTCTTTCGGCGCCTCCGCTGCGCTCTTCAACACCGCGGGCGCGCCGTCCTTGAAGTCGTCGAGCTTGGCCAGCAGCACCTGCTCGCCCGGCTTGAGGCCATCACGCACTTCCACCGAGCCGCCATCCTCCGAAGTCAGGCCCGGCGTGATCGACCGCTTGTACAGCTTGCCCTCGGCGAACACCAGCACGTACGGCAGGCCGGCCTCGCTGCGCACCGCGGCGGCGGGAATGGTCGGCGCCGGCGCATTCTTGTCCAGCACCAGCATGCCTTGACCGAACATGCCGCCTTTGAGCGCGCCGTCCGGATTCGGCACTGACAGATAGACCGTGATCGAACGCGAACCCTGTTCAGTCATCGGGTTGATGCGCTCGACGCGCCCGTCGAAGATGCGGTCGCCGAAACCGCTGACCTTGAAATGCGCGATCTGCCCCACCTTCACCCCGGGGATTTCCGAGGCTGGCGCCAGCGCCTGGAACTCCATCTGCGACAGGTCGACCAGGCCCACGATGCTGCCGTCGATCTCGACGCGCTCGCCCGGCTGCACCAGGCGGCTGACCACCGTGCCGCTGATCGGCGCACGCACCACCGCGTCGTCCAGGGACAACTGGGCCAGGGCTACCTGCGCCTCGGCCGCCTTCATGGTGGCGAGGTCGGCCTCGTAGGTGCTGGCCGCCGAGTCATAGGCATTCTGCGAAATGAAATGCTCCTTCAGCATCGCATCGCTGTTGTCGCGGTTGAGCTTGGCCAGCGCCAGGTCGGCGCGCGCCTTCTGCAGCGTCGCCACCTGGGTGTCGAGCGTGGCCTTGATGTAACGCGTCTCGATGCGCGCCAGCACGTCGCCCTGCTTGACCTCCTGGCCCTCGCGCACGGTCAGCGACAGCACTTCGCCGGCCACCTTGGACTTGACCGTGGTCTGCACCAGCGGCGACAGCGAGCCGGACACCGGCAGCGAACGGCTCAGCGTCATCAGGTTGACGGTGGCGACATCGGCCGCGGCCAACTCGATCGGCGCCGGCACGTCCGGGGCCAGCTCAGCCGGCTTGCCCCCATGGCGTGAAGTCGCAATCCACAGGCAGCCGGCGAGCACCACCACCGCGATTGCGGCGAGCTTGCCCGACAGCCTGAAACGCCCCTGCCGCTCCAGACCATTCTGCATTGCACTCATTCGTTTCCTTGCCCCCTAAGATCCTACGCCAAGTGGCGCCGGTACCGTGTGCCCTATCGCCCGGATTGACCGCTCAAAATGGCCACCCGAAGTGACCGCCCGAGGTAGCTGATTACTCCTTGGATGCGGCAACCCGTCGATCTGGATTTGCACACGCGCCGGAAAGCCATGGCGACATGGTCGTTAGACGGCACAGACCAACGCCGGGTTTACACCCGGCACATGATTTCGATGGAAAAAACCCCCTGTCCGACGAGCCTTGGAAGGCTCCGGCCCCATCCCGGATTAAACCTCGGGATTCCCCGCAATCAAGCCCGAATTAAATCTTCAGAATTAAGTCGAGCTACCCGGCGGTTACGCGGCAATGACCAGATTATCGCGGTGGATCAGCTCCGGTTCGCCGGGGTAGCCCAGGCGCTTGCCGATCTCCGCGCTGGGCGCGCCCTGGATGCGCGTCGCCTCGGCCGTGTTGTAGTTGGCCAGGCCCCGCGCCACTTCCCGTCCCTCCGGATCCAGGCAGATGACCAGGTCGCCGCGCTCGAAATCCCCCTCCACCCGGGTCACTCCCACCGGCAGCAGGCTGCGTCCCTGCTCCCGCAATACCTTCACCGCACCGGGATCCAGGCTCAGCCGCCCGCGCGCCTGCAACTGGCCGGCGATCCAGCGCTTGCGCGCCGCCATCACCGACTGCGCCGGCTTGAGCAGGCTGCCGATGGCCTCACCGCGGGCGATTTTCAGCAGGGCATCGGGCGTGCGTCCATGGGCGATCACCGTGGCCGCCCCGGAACGCGCCGCCCAGTGGGCCGCGGTCAGCTTGGTCCGCATGCCGCCGCGCCCCAATACACCCTTGCTGTCCCCGGCCATGCCGGCCAGGCGTGTATCGGACAGCTCGGCTTCGGACACCAGCAAGGCGGAGGGATTGGCGCGCGGATCTGCATCGTAAAGCCCTTCCTGGTCGGTCAGCAGGACCAGCAGCTCGGCCTCCACCAGGTTCACCGTCAGCGCGCCCAGCGTATCGTTGTCGCCGAGCCGGATTTCGTCGGTGGCGACGGTGTCGTTCTCGTTCACCACCGGCACCACGCCCAGCTCGAGCAGCGTATTCAGCGTGCCGCGCGCATTCAGGTAGCGGCCGCGGTCGGACACGTCTTCGTGGGTCAACAGGATCTGCGCCGCGCGCAGGCCGTGCTCCCCGAAGGCGGTTTCATAGGCCCGCACCAGGCCCATCTGGCCCACCGCAGCCGCCGCCTGCAAGCCGTGCAGGGTCGCCGGGCGCTTGGACATGCCCAGCCGGGCCATGCCTTCCGCCACCGCTCCGGACGACACCAGCACGATCTGGTAACCCTGCTGGCGCAGCGTCGCGATCTGCGAGCACCAGTCGGCGATCGCGGCGCGATCCAGCCCCTGGCCGCGCGCCGTGACCAGCGAGCTGCCCACTTTCACCACCCAGCGGCGGCTATTCTTCAGTTTCTGCCGATCCATCGGTGTCGGTGGCATGGCTATTCGGTGATTCGGAGGAATCTGGTGAGTCCGACATATCCGGCGAAAAGTTGCTGACTTCCTCGCGCGGCGGCGCATGCGCCTCCACCCAGTCCATGGCGTCGCGGCACAGCTGCTCCAGGCCGGTATGCGCCACCGCCGAAATGCGGTAGCTGCGGCCCTTCCACTTCAGCTTCTTCAGCGCCTTGTCGCACAGGGCCCTGGCCTCGTCCGCGGGCATCACGTCGGTCTTGTTGAACAGCAGCCACTGTTCCTTGTGCGCCATTTCCGGGCTGAACTCGGCCAGCTCCGCATTGATGGTGCGCACCCGCTCGACGATATCGCCGCCCTCGGGCGGCAGGATGTCCACCAGGTGCAGCAGCAGGCGCGTGCGCTGCAGATGCTTGAGGAAACGGATGCCCAGACCGGCGCCGCTGGCGGCACCTTCGATCAGCCCGGGAATGTCGACCATGACGAAGCTCTTCGCCAGCCCCACCGAGACCACGCCCGGCTGCGGGTACAGGGTGGTGAAGGGATAGTCGGCGATCTTCGGCCGCGCCGCGGAAACGGCGCTGAGCAGGGTCGACTTGCCGGCGTTGGGCATGCCCAACAGGCCCACGTCGGCCATCAGGCTCAGCTCCAGCCGCAAGTCGCGCTGCTCGCCGAGCGAACCCGCCGTGGCCTTGCGCGGCGAACGATTGATGCTGCTCTTGAAACGGGCATTGCCGAGGCCGTGGAAGCCGCCCGAGGCCAGCTTGATGCGATGATCGGGATGCGTCAGCTCGCCGATCAGCTCTTCGGTCTCGACGTCGTAGATCAGGGTGCCGAGGGGCATCGCCACCAGCATCTCGTCGGCGCTGACGCCGCGGCAGTTGGCACCGCTGCCGTTCTCGCCGCGCTTGGCGCGGAACACCCGGTTGAAGCGGAAATCCGCCAGGGTATTGAGATTGACGTCGGCTACGGCATAGATGCTGCCACCGTCGCCGCCGTCGCCGCCGTCCGGGCCACCGAAGGGGATGGCGCGCTCGCGGCGGAAGCTGACGCAGCCGTTGCCGCCGTCGCCGGCTTCGACACGGATGGTGGCTTCGTCAACGAATTTCACTATGGAACGTCCCTGTCCAGGCTACCCGACATCGATGTCGGGACTGCCCGGACAAATAAACACAAAAGCAAAAACAAAGGCCCCGTTAGGGGCCTTTGTTTTGAAACCGGATTGCCTAGGCCGTGACAATGTCGACGAACGTGCGGCTCTTCGGCCCGCGCACGCGGAACTCCACCTTGCCGTCGACCTTGGCGTAGATCGTGTGATCCTTGCCCAGGCCGGCGTTGACGCCGGCGTGCACGCGCGTACCGCGCTGGCGCACGATGATGTTGCCGGCAATGACCTGCTCGCCGCCGAAATGCTTCAGGCCGAGACGCTTGGACTGTGAATCGCGGCCGTTACGGGTACTGCCGCCTGCCTTCTTATGTGCCATTTCTGAATGCTCCTGCTGCGACGCGGCTTAGGCGCCGACGATCTCGGTGATCTTGACCGCCGTGAAATTCTGACGGTGGCCCTGCTCTTTGTGGTAGTGCTTGCGGCGACGGTGCTTGATGATGCGGATCTTGTCGCCGCGGCCGTGGGCGGTGATTTCCGCCTTGACCGTCGCGCCAGCCACCAGCGGGGCCCCGACCTTGATGCTGTCGCCGTCGGCGACCATCAGCACTTCTTCAAAGGTGAAGGCGGAGCCGACGTCCGCGGTGAGGCTTTCCACCTGCAGGGATTCGCCCGGGGCAACCCGGTACTGTTTGCCACCGGTCTTGATAACGGCGTACATCGTTGTTCGGCTCCGAATGCGCCTTTGGATGAAACCGGGCGCCCAAAAAAGTAGAAAAAGTGAATTTAAGTCAGTGAATCCGCGATTTTAGCGGCTTCCGACCCTCCGGTCAACGCACCGGCGGCATTCGCCACCGGGCGCATATTTTTACATATCAGGCACTTGAAGCTGAAGTCCCCCATGACTCCTGCGCAGTGAAGCGCCGGTGGTCCGCGGACCCTGCCCGGCACGGTCAAATACGCGAGCCGGAACCACCACGTAAGCCGCTGCCCCTACAATGAACGCCGATCCGTTCAACAGGCGCAAGCCAGGGAAACAGAACCGATGCGAACCCTCGTCCTGGGCGCCGGCGGCACCGGCGGCTACTTCGGCGGCCGGCTGCTCGAAGCCAACCGCGACGTCAGCTTCCTGGTGCGCAGCCGCCGCGCCGCGGAGCTGGCCGAAACCGGCCTGGTGATCCACAGCCCGGTCGGCAACGCCCGGCTCAAGCCGCGCGTCATCGCCCCGGGCGAGTTCCTCGAAACCTTCGACCTCGTCATCCTCGCCTGCAAGGCTTATGACCTCGACAGCGCCATCGAGGCCATCGCCCCCGCTGTCGGCCGCAAGACCGCCATCCTGCCCCTGCTCAACGGCCTCAAGCACTACGACGCCCTCGACGCCCGCTTCGGCGCCGAGCGCGTCCTCGGCGGCCTCTGCTCCATCGCCGTCACCCTGGGTGAAAAAGGCGCCATCCAGCACCTCGGCCCGATGCACGTCCTGCGCTTCGGCGAACGCTCGGGCGAACGCAGCGAACGGATCGAAAAGCTGGAGGAACTGGTCAAGGGCGCCAACATGGACGCCAAGTCCAGCCGCGACGTGATGCAGGCCCTGTGGGAAAAGTGGGTCATGCTCGCCAGCCTCGCCGGCATGACCTGCCTGATGCGCGCCGCCATCGGCGACATCGTCGCCGCCGCGCCCATCGGCAAGAAGCTGATGCTGCAATTGCTGGACGAATGCGCCGCCGTCGCCAACGCTTACGGCCGCGCCCCGCGACCCGCCGTGCTGGAAGACACCCGCACCCTGCTGACCAAGGCCGGCTCCACCTTCACCGCCTCCATGCTGCGCGACATCGAAGGCGGCCACCGCGTCGAAGCCGACCACATCCTGGGCGACCTCATCGCCCGCGGCCAACGTGCCGGCGTTTTCACGTCCCTGCTGGAAATCGCCTACTGCCACGTCAAGGCCTACGAAGCGCGGCAGGCAAGACAGGGCTGAGCCGCCAGCCAGCGCCGCCCTGACCCAATGGTCATCCTGCGCAGCGAAGGATCCGGCCCCGCGCCGAGGGCGCCCACCTGTAGGTCGGTTCAAGGGCGCATCGCGCCCGGAACCGACATGCGCCGCCGGATAGTGCGCTGTCGGATCCGCTTCGCTTGATCCGACCTGCATTCGCAGTATTCACAACCAGCCTTCTAAAACGCCCGATCGATCAATGCCTTCAACGGCGCATGCGCCGGCAGCGTCCCGAACGCCAGCCCATGGCTCCCACCGAGCCGCGACTCACAGAACGCATCCGCAACCTGCCGGTTCCCCGCGCGCACCAGCAATGCCGCCTGCAGCGCCAAGGCCATCCGCTCCACCAGAAACCGCGAACGCAGCTCCAGCGTATCGGTATCCCCCAGGTCCCGCGCCAGCCGCACGACTTCCGCATCCAGCGCCGGATGCCCGCCCCTGGCCAGGGCGAATTCCGCGAACAGCGCCTCCCGCGTCGCCGGCTCGCGCGCCAGCGCGCGCAGCACGTCCAGGCACTGGATGTTGCCGCTGCCCTCCCAGATCGAATTCAGCGGCGCCTGCCGGTACAGTCGCGGCAGGATCGATTCCTCCACGTAACCCGCCCCGCCCAGGCACTCCTGCGCCTCGTTGACGAAGGGCGGGCAGCGCTTGCACACCCAGTATTTGCCGATCGCCGTGGCGATGCGCGCGAACGCCGCCTCTTGCGGATCGCGCCCGGTGGCATCCACCGCCCGCGCCACGCGCAGGGTCAGCGCCACCGCCGCCTCGGATTCCAGCGCCAGGTCGGCCAGCACGTTCTGCATCAGCGGCTGCTCCACCAGAAACTTGCCGAAGGCCTTGCGGTGGCGTGCATGGTGCACCGCCTGCACCAGCGCCTGGCGCATGATGCCGCTGGAGCCGATCAGGCAGTCCTGCCGGGTCAGCGCCACCATCTCCAGGATCGTCGCCACGCCGCGCCCTTCCTCGCCCACCATCCAGGCCAGCGCGCCCTGGAACTCCACCTCCGAACTGGCGTTGGACCAGTCGCCCAGCTTCTCCTTCAGGCGCTGGATGCGGATCGCGTTGCGCGTGCCGTCCAGGCGGAAGCGCGGCAGCAGGAAGCAGGAAATGCCCGCGTCGGCCTGCGCCAGCACCAGGAAGGCATCGCACATCGGCGCCGAGAAGAACCACTTGTGCCCGACCAGTTCATATAACTGTCCGGTGCCGCGGCTGCCGACCGGATAAGCCTTGGTCGTATTGGAACGCACGTCGGAACCGCCCTGCTTCTCCGTCATGCCCATGCCGATGGTGTTGCCGCGCTTGTCCCAGGCCGGGATGAAACGCTGGTCGTACTCGGTCGAAGTGATGCGCGGCAGCCAGGCCCTGGCCAGCTCCGGCGCATGGCGCAGCGCCGGCACGCAGGCATAGGTCATGGTCAGCGGACAGCCATTGCCCTGCTCCGGCTCCGCGTGCAGATAGGCCAGCGCCGCGCGCGCCACGTGCGCCCCCACCTTGTCCGCATTGCGCCAGGCAAAGCTCGGAATGCCGTGGGCAATGCCCAGTTCCATGATGCGGTGATACGCCGGGTGAAACTCCACTTCGTCGATGCGGTTGCCGTAGCGGTCGAAAGGCTTGAACTTCGGCTTGTTCTCGTTGGCGAGGAAGCCCAGCTGCATCAGTTCGCCGCCGGCCACCGGCCCGAACGCCGCGACCGACGGCTCCGCCCAGCCGCCGCCTTCCCGCAGCAACGCCTCGCGCAGTGGCAGGTCGGTGGCATAGGCATCGTAAGGCGCCAACGGCGGCGCCTGGTTGCTGACTTCATGGGTGATGAAGCTGCTGCTTAGCGGCTGGTTCATGCTTTGGCTCCTACTGCGCGCAGGCACAGTGCAATGATCGAATCGGCGACGGACTCGCGCGCCGTCGGTACGGAATGCAGCAAAGGCCCAAGCAGGGCCTCGCCCAGCACGCCCACCAGGGCGGTGGCGGTGACATGGGCGTCCTGCGGGGCGAACTCGCCGGAGACGATGCCTTCCTGCACCAGCTTCTCCAGCACCATCGCATAGGCCTGGCGATAGCGCAGGCGCTCGGCCTCCACCTGCGGATCCACCGGCTCGGCGATCAGCGCATAGGCCAGCCGGCGATTGCGCAACGCGCGGCTGATGAACATGGCCAGGGCGCGGTTCAGGCGCTGCGTGCAGTTCCCATCCCCCACGGTCGCCGCCAGCATCGCCTCGACTTCGCGCTGCGAGTTGTCGCGAAACACCTCGGCGAACAGCTCGATCTGCGTCGGGAAATAACGATAAATGGTACCGGTGGCCACCCCCGCCCCGGCCGCCACCGCAGTCATCTGTGCCGCGCGGAAACCGCCTTGCCCGACCAGCGCACGCGCCGCCTCCAGGATGGCCACCCTCACCCCATCCTTGCGCGCCCGCACCTGCGCTGTTTCACGGTAGGCCATGGATTGAATCCAAATTCATTTCTTAAAGGATTGAACTCCTGTTCATTGTTTAAGTCAAGTCACCGCATTCCCAATCCACCCGCGTTTTGATATCTTGATATCACAAACGTGATGGAGTTTGTCCATGGCCCAGTTCACCGTCCGCAACCTCGAAGAAGACGTCAAGCAGCGCCTGAAGAAGCGCGCCATCCGCCACGGCACCAGCCTGGAGGATGAGGTGCGCCAAATCCTGCGCAACGCGGTGAAGGACGAAGTCCGCGCCAAGGCGGGCCTCGGCAGCCGCATCAGCGCCCGCTTTGCCGTCGATAGCCTCACTTCGGAACTGCCCGAACTGCATGGCGAGGGCGCGAAGCCGGCGGATTTCAACGCTTGATCATCCTCGACACCAACGTCCTTTCCGCACTGATGCAGGCTGTGCCGGAACCGAAGGTCGTCGCCTGGCTGGACCGGCAACCCTCCGAATCGGTCTGGATCACCAGCATCACCGTCTTCGAGGCGCGGTTCGGCCTGAGCCTGCTGCCCGCTGGACGGCGACGCCAGGCCCTGGAGGCCGCCTTCATGCAATTGCTGGAGGAAGATCTGGAAAATCGCGTGCTGCCGTTCGACGATGCGGCTGCCGCCGAAGCCGCCGCCCTGGCGGCACGACGTCAAATTGCCGGCCGCCCGGTGGACTTCCGCGATACCCAGATCGCCGGAATCGCACTGGCGCGCCGAGCCATGCTGGTCACCCGCAACGTGCGGCACTTCGCCGATCTGGCAATCCAGGTGGTCAATCCCTGGGAATGAAGCCCCGTACAAGGAACCGGGATGGCAGCCTCCGGTCGATGGAGCGATAATCCGCGACCCCATGGTTTCCCCCTCCGTGTCCGACACCGCCCCCGTCCTCAGCACCCTGCCCCTGCCCGCGGCGGCCGGCGCGCGCACGCATTGGTCCGGCCTGCCCGGCCCCGCCATGGCCCTGGCCATCGCCGAGGCGGCCGCGCGCCACGACGGCCTGGTGGTGGCGATCACCGCCGGCGAGCAGCACGCCTACCGCCTGGAAGAGGAACTGCGCTTCTTCCTCGACAAGCAGCAGATCGTCACGCATTTCCCGGATACCGAGACGCTTCCCTACGACCCGTTCTCGCCGCACCAGGAAATCCTCTCCGACCGCCTCGCCGCCCTCTACCGCCTGCCCGAACTGACCCGCGGCGTGCTGATCGTCACCGCCGGCACCCTGCTCGAACGCCTGCCGCCGCGCACCTGGCTCGACGGCCGCATGCTGCTGCTCCAGGCCGGCGACAAGCTGCCGCCGCTGGCCTTCCGCGAACGCCTCGTCGCCGCCGGCTACCAGAGCGTGTCCGAGGTGCAGACCCAGGGCGAGTTCGCCGTGCGCGGCGCGCTGATCGACGTCTTCCCGATGGGCTCGGCCGTGGCCTACCGCCTCGACCTGTTCGACGACGAAGTCGAGAGCATCCGCCAGTTCGATCCCGAGACGCAGCGCTCCACCGAGAAAGTGGACGAGATCCGCCTGCTGCCGGCGCGCGAATTCCCCACCGACAAGGAAGGCATCGACACCTTCCGCCGCCGTTACCGCGAGTACTTCCCCGGCGACCCGGCGCGCTCGCGCGTCTACGCCGAGGTAAGCAAGAAGCTGATGCCGGGCGGCATCGAAGCCTACCTGCCGCTGTTCTTCAACCCCGCCCCGGGCATGGACGGGGGCGGCACCGCCACCCTGTTCGACTACCTGCCCGCCGGCAGCCTGATGGTCGAGGCCGACGACATCGCCGCCGCCCTCGCCACCGAGTGGAAGCAGATCGAGGAACGCCACGAGCGCTACTCCGGCAACATCGAGCGGCCGCTGATGAAGCCCGCCGACCTGTTCCTGGAACCGTGGCTGGCGCAGAAGCGCCTGTCCTTCTACGCCTCAGTCGGCATCAGCCTGGAAGCCGATGCCGGCATCGAGATCCTCGCCGCCGGCGCCGAGCCGGTGCGCAGCTTCCTCGCTTCCAGCGCCGACCGCGTGCTGTTCGTGGCCGAATCTGCCGGCCGCCGCGAGGCCCTGCTCGACTGGCTCAAACCGCTCGGCCTGCAAAGCCGCGTGCATGACAGCTGGTCCGCCTTCGTCGCCGACCGCAACCGCTACGGCATCACCCTCGGCCCGCTGCAGGACAGCTTCCGCGTCGCCGCCGCCGGCATCGCCCTCATCGCCGAGGCCCAGGTGTTCGGCCAGCGCGCGCCGGTCTCGGTGCGCAAGCGCGGCAAGATCCGCGATCCCGAAACCATCCTGCGCGATCTCAACGACCTCAAACCGGGCGCCCCGGTGGTCCACATCGAGCACGGCGTCGGCCGCTACCTCGGCTTGCAGAAACTCGACGCCGGCGGCGTCGAGGCCGAATACCTGGTGCTGGGCTACGCCGACGGCGACAAGCTCTACGTCCCCGTCGCCTCGCTCAATCTGATCCACCGCTACACCGGCGCCGAAACCGAAGCCGCGCCGCTGCACAACCTCGGCTCCGAACGCTGGTCCAAGGCCACCGCCAAGGCGCGCGAACGCGCCGCCGACGTCGCCGCCGAACTGCTGCAGGTGCAGGCCCGCCGCGCCGCCAAGCCCGGCACGCCGATGAGCTTCGACCAGGCCGACTATGCCCGCTTCTGCGAAGGCTTCCCGTTCCAGCCCACCATCGACCAGCAGAAAGCCATCGACGCCGTGCTGGCCGATCTCGCCGGCACCAAGCCGATGGACCGCGTGGTCTGCGGCGACGTCGGCTTCGGCAAGACCGAGGTGGCCCTGCGCGCCTGCTTCACCGCCGCGCGCGCCGGCAAGCAGGTTTGCGTGCTGGCGCCCACCACCCTGTTGGTGCAGCAGCACGAGAAGAATTTCCGCGACCGCTTCGCCGACTGGCCGCTGCGCATCGCCGGCCTGTCCCGCCTGCGCACCGCCAAGGAACAGGCCGCCCTGCTCGACGACCTGCGCGAGGGCAAGGTCGACATCGTCATCGGCACCCACCGCCTGTTGCAGGACGACGTGCGCTTCAAGGACCTCGGTCTGGTGGTGGTCGACGAGGAGCACCGCTTCGGCGTGCGCCACAAGGAGCGCCTGAAGAACCTGCGCGCCGAGGTGCACCTGCTCACCCTCACCGCCACGCCGATTCCGCGTACCCTCAACATGAGCCTGGCCGGCCTGCGCGACATGTCGATCATCGCCACCCCGCCGACCTCGCGCCTGGCCATCCGCACCTTCGTCGCCGAATGGGACAACGCCCTGGTCTACGAAGCCTGCCTGCGCGAACTGCGCCGCGGCGGCCAGATCTACGTGCTGCACAACGAAGTGCGCACCATCGAGCGCTTCTCCGCCGACCTGCAGAAACTGGTGCCGGAGGGCCGCGTGCGCTTCGCCCACGGCCAGATGCGCGAGCGTGAACTCGAGCAGGTGATGCTCGACTTCTACCACGGCCGCTTCAACATCCTGGTCTGCACCACCATCATCGAGTCCGGCATCGACGTGCCGACCGCCAACACCATCCTCATCGACCGCGCCGACCACCTCGGCCTGGCCCAGCTCCACCAGCTGCGCGGCCGCGTCGGCCGCAGCCACCACCGCGCCTACGCCTACCTGCTGGTACCGAGCAAGCGCGCCCTTTCGCCCGATGCCGAACGGCGCCTGGAAGCGATCGAACAGCTCGGCGAACTCGGCTCCGGCTTCGTCCTCGCCACCCACGACCTGGAAATCCGCGGTGCCGGCGAACTGCTGGGCGAGAACCAGTCCGGCCAGATCGAGGAAGTCGGCTTCACCATGTATGCGGAACTGCTGGCGGATGCCGTCAAGGCGCTGCGCTCCGGCCGCATCGAGGACGCTCCCTTCGGCCACGCCGCCTGCGAAGTCGACCTCGGCGTCTCCGCCCTCATTCCGGAAAGCTATGTGCCCGATGTGCACACCCGCCTGGTGCTGTACAAGCGCATCGCCGAAACCCGCGAGGAGCACGCCCTGGACGAACTCAAGGTCGAGATGATCGACCGCTTCGGCCTGCTGCCGCCGCAAGCCGAGTACCTGTTCGAAACCGCGCGCCTGCGCCAGCAGGGCGAACAACTCGGCGTGGTCAAGATCCGCGTCGGCGCCAAGTCCGCCACCCTGGATTTCGGCCCGCAGCCCAAACTCGAACCGATCAAACTGATCAAACTGATCCAGACCCAGCCCAAGGTCTACAAACTCGAAGGCCAGAAGCGCCTCAACATCATCGCCAAGGAATTCGAAGACCCCAAGGCCCGCCAGCCGGGGCTATCCGCGCTGCTTGCACGACTTGCCGCTTGACGTCACGGACCATAGGCCGCGCAATAAGCCCGTGAGCGCGCCTTACCAGCCTTTTGATACAACCCGTTCGCCCCGAGTGCCCGCGCAGCGGGTGCTGCTTTTCCGAATGTCCCGAGTGAATCGCGAAGCGATTTGTATCGAGGGAGGGGCCGGTGCTTCGCTATCCCCGGCGACAAGCCAATTCGCGATGCCCTTCCAGAAAACGAGTCAGGAAGCGCAATAGATGCCCACCACCGCCATCATCCTCTGCGGCGGCGCCGGCGAACGCATGCAGGGCCTCGACAAGCCATTGCACCCCCTGCTCGGCCAGCCCCTGCTTGAACACGTCCTCAAACAGTTACAGCCCCAGATCGAAGCGGTAGTCATCGTCGCCAATCGTCAACACGAAACCTACGCCACCTACGGCCTGCCCGTCGTCGACGACGGGATCTACAAGGGCCGCGGCCCCCTCGCAGGCATCGCCGCCGGCCTGGCGGCAAGCAACACCGACTGGGCCCTGTGCACTCCGGGCGATGCCCCGCTGCTGCCGCCCGACCTGCTGCAACGCCTGCAACACGCCCTGCAACGCGACAGCGCCGACCTGGCCGTGGTCAACGACGGCACCGGCCGCCAGCCGCTATGCTGCCTGCTGCCGCGCCGCCTGCTGCCTGATTTACAAGACTATCTGGACAACGGCGGCGATGCCCCCCGCCGCTGGCAGGCCCGCTATCGCGTCGCGGAAGCTGACTGCTCCGACTGGCCGCACTGGGCCTGGAGCCTCAACACGCCGGAAGAATGGGCCGCGGCCGAACAGCAACTGCGTCAAAGGAAAGACCTCACATGATTTCACTCGAAGACGCACTGGCCAGCTACGCGCAGAACCTGCGCGCCCTGCCCGCCGAAACGGTACCGGTGACGCAGGCGCTGAACCGCGTGCTGGCTGAAGCACAAAACTCCACCACCGACCTGCCGCGCTTCGACCAGAGCGCCATGGACGGTTACGCCTTCCGCGCCGCCGACATCGCCGCCGCCGGCACGGCCGCGCCGGTACGCCTGCCCGTCGCCGTGCATCTCCCGGCCGGCACCCATGAACACCTGGCGGCGCTGTCCGCGCACACGGCCGCCCGCATCCTCACCGGCGCGCCCATGCCGCCCGGCGCCGACACCATGATCCCGCAGGAACGCGTCACCCTCGACGGCGACACCCTGGTCTTCACCGAGCCCTTCGCCGCGCGCAAGAACGTGCGCTATCGCGGCGAGGAGCTGAAGCAGGGCGCCTTCATCGCCGCTGCCGGCCAGCGCGTCACCCCGGGCCTGCTCGCCTCCCTGATCAACGCCGGCCTGCACCATGTGCGCGTCACGCGCCTGCCGCGCATCCACGTACTGATCACCGGCGACGAGATCCGCCCGGTCGGCGCCACCCTCCGGCCCGGCGAGATCCACGACAGCAACGGCCCCATGATCGGCGCCGTGCTCCAGCACTGGGGCTATCCGCCGCCGGTGGTCGAACATGTCCTCGACGATGCCGCCGTGGTGAAGACCGTGCTGGAACGCGCCTACGCCGAAGCCGATCTGGTCATCAGCGCTGGCGGCGCCTCCGTCGGCGACCACGACTTCCTGCCCGCCACCGCCGAAGCCCTGGGCATGCGCCGCGTCTTCTGGAAAGTGGCGCAGAAGCCGGCCAAGCCCCTCTTCTTCGGCGTGCACAGGAACCGCGTCCACCTCGCCCTGCCCGGCAATCCCGGCGCCGTGCTGATCAGCCTGGCGCTGCACGTACGCCGCGCGCTGGACTGCCTCGAAGGCCTCGCCCAGCCCGGCCCGGCCTGGAACCACGCCCGCCTGGCGGAAACCGTCGAGCGTGATGCGCAGCGCGTGCGCCTGCTGCGCATGCGCCTGGACCATGCGGAAGACGGCACCGCCCTGCTGCACCCCCTGCCCAAGCAGGACTCGCACATGCTCAGCAACCTGGCCTCGGCCCAGGTGCTGGCCTGGGTGCCGCTCGGTGACGGCGACTGCGCCGCGGGAACCGTGCTGCGCTGGACCGCACTGCCCGACTGACTCGCGGGACTGCGATCGGCGTCCGCTCGGCCCGTGCGCCTTCAACAACCCGGCGATCCGCGCATTGACCTGCCCCGACTTGCAGCCTCGCAAAGCGGACTACGCCGATTGTCGTCGCTGGAGTCGTGGATCTGAACAACTATGTACTTCCCGCAGCTGTATTTCGGAAAGTACCGATACCGCCGCAGCGGCGTTTGCTGGAAACTTTGTGCCGGGATCATCGGAATTCGACCGCGACATAGCCGATGGATCGCATGGGCCAAAGCTTCTGAGGATCAGACATGCTCCACTACATCGATGCTTTTTCAGGATTTCTCGTGGCGACCGCGCTGGCGGTGATCGCCTCGGAATGCGTTTATGCCCTTGCTTGGCGGCGCCAGCGGAAAGCGGTGCCGGCGGCGATCTATATCCGCCAAGGACAATCCCGTCTGCACCAACCGGCCCGGCGCTGAAACGGGCTGGCGAAACCGAATCACTCCTCCCTGCATCTGCAGGCCTATGGGGGCGGACCCGCACGGTCCGCCCCTTTTTTTATTCCTGATCCGGCCAGGCTCGAAAAATCCATCGCTCGTGTTCAGCCTGCTTTGTCTCCGGATCCGCACCTGCCCCTCGCCTGTGTGACCCTGTCGAGGTCTTTGTTCGTTGCCAGAGGAGCGGGAGGCATTACTGGCCGGGCAGCGGAAGCTGAGGCCGAGCTCCGCTTCGATCAATTTCCGGCATCCGGAAGCGATCACCGGCGCCCCACAGGAATGGCACCCGCGAGGAGACTTCAGAGCATTGAAACCGGGAAATGACCGCCCCGTAAACGCCCCCCCACCGGTCGCATGCGTGCCAACAAAAAACCTTGGCACGCATGGCACGCATGGCACGCATGGAGGTTTTGTCGCGTTCTGTTCCCCGAGGTCGGCAGACTACGGAAGCAACCCTACTCCGCCGGAACCAGCGACTCCTCGATCAGCCGCCGCAACTCAGGCACGCAGGACCCGCAATTGGTCCCTGCCTTGAGCCGTTGCCCAAGCTGCTTGGGCGTGGTGCAGCCATGTTCGCGAATAGCCCTCTGCAAGGTGCGCCGGCCGACGCCGAAGCAGGCGCAAACCGTCGGCCCGGTATCACCATCGAGCGAAGGCCGCCCGGCCAGAAGACTGCCGCGCTCCCCTGCACCCAGACATTCCTTGGCGAA
The DNA here is from genome assembly GCF_000711955.1 of Nevskia soli DSM 19509. Lineage (GTDB taxonomy): Bacteria > Pseudomonadota > Gammaproteobacteria > Nevskiales > Nevskiaceae > Nevskia > Nevskia soli. The sequence continues at coordinate 237,871 of NZ_KL543999.1, read as the reverse complement.
CAAGGCTCCCAACCACTCGCGCTCAGGCAGATCCGGACGCGGTGATACGAAGACACAGGCTTCCAGCCGCCCGTTGTCGATGCGCGCCGCGCGGTAGGCACCGGCCGAGGCATCGGCATAGTCGAGCCATTCGCCCGCCCCGGCCAGCCGCGCCCGCACCCAGGCGGACCAGTCACGGTCGCGGCCGCGACCGGCGAATTCGTAACGCTGGAATTGCGTGCCGGAAGAGCGCGCCCAATACGCAAGGTCCGTGATTTCCACCGGGCGGCGCACCAGCAGGAAGCCGTACCAGTCGACGCTGAAGGGCTCGATCTGCGCCGGCGTGTGTTTGAATTCCGGCTCGCCGGAAACCGGGTCCACCACCGGATTGACCAGCGCGCCGGTGCGCGCATCGGCGGCGAAGGCGTCGCTCCAGTGGATCGGCAGGAATAGATTACCGCGCCGCTGCTCGCGGCTGCTGTTGACCCGCGCTACCGCCGCGCCCCAATGCGTCGAGATGCGCGCCAGTTCGCCGTCGCGCAGGCCATACGTCAGCAAGTCCTGTGGATGGACCTCGACGAACGGCTCCGGACGATGCGCAGTCAGCCGCGGCGCCCGGCCGGTGCGCGTCATGGTGTGCCACTGGTCGCGGATGCGGCCGGTGTTGAGCACGAGGGGATACTTCTCGTCCGGCGCATGTGCCGGCAGGCGCGGCACGGTCGGCACGAAGCGCGCGCGGCCATCCGGCGTGGTGAAACGCATCTTCGGAAACAGTTCGCCCGAAACCTGCCGCTCCGGCGCCAGCGGCCAGCGCACCGGCTTCAGTTCGTCGTATTCGAGATCGCTGAGATTTTCCAGCCCGGACAGGTTGAACACGCGCGCATCGCCCTGCGTTGCATCATTCTCGTACGCCGACAGGCGCGCATGCTCGAGGAAGATCTCGTGCGCCGAACGGAAGTTGAAACCCTCGGCATAGCCCAGCCGCTTCGCCATCTCGCAGATCGCCCACCAGTCGGGCCGGGCTTCGCCAGGCAGCGGCAGGAAGGCGCGCTGGCGGGAAACGCAGCGCTCGGAATTGGTGACCGTGCCGGTCTTTTCACCCCAGGCCGCCGCCGGCAGCAGCACATGCGCCAGCTTGGCGGTATCGGTATCGGCCACGCAGTCGGACACCACCACCAGTTCGCAACGCTGCAGCGCCTCGCGTACGCGGTCGGCATCGGGCAGGCTCACCAGCGGATTGGTGGCCATGATCCAGACCGCCTTGACCTTGCCCTGGCCGATCGCCTCGAACAGGTCGACCGCTTTCAATCCCGGCTTGTCGGCGATGCGCGGGCTGTTCCAGAAGGCGCGCACCCGGTCGCGATGTTGCGCGTTGTCCAGGTCCATATGTGCGGCCAGCATATTGGCCAGGCCGCCGACCTCGCGCCCGCCCATGGCATTGGGCTGGCCGGTGATGGAAAACGGTCCGGCGCCGGGCTTGCCGACACGCCCGGTGTAGAGGTGACAGTTGATGATGCTGTTGACCTTGTCGGTGCCGCTGCCCGACTGGTTCACGCCCATCGAGAACATCGTCACCGTCCGCGCCGTGGCGGCGAACAGCGCATAGAATTCACCCAGCAGCCCGGCTTCGATGCCGCAGGCCAGCGCCACCGCGGCAACATCGCCGCCGTCGATGGCGGCGCGTAGCGCCGCGTCCAGGCCCTGCGTATGCGCCGCGATGAAGTCCTGGTCGGCCTTCCCTTGCGCACTCAAATAGGCCAGCAGGCCATTGAACAATGCAACGTCGGAGCCGGAACGCAGCGGCAGGTGCAGGTCGGCGATGTCGCAGGTCGGGGTGCGCCGGGGATCGATCACCACCAGTTTCAGATCCGGCCGGCGCTCGCGCGCGGCGACGATGCGCTGATACACCACCGGATGGCACCAGGCGGTATTGGAACCCACCAGCACGATCAGGTCGGCCGTTTCCAGGTCCTCGTAGCTGCACGGCACCACATCCTCGCCGAAGGCGCGCTTGTACCCCGCCACCGCCGATGACATGCACAGCCGCGAATTGGTGTCGATGTTGGCGGTACCCCACCAGCCCTTCACCAGCTTGTTGGCGACGTAGTAATCCTCGGTCAGCAACTGGCCCGAGACGTAAAGCGCCACGCTGTCCGGGCCATGCCGCTCGATGATGCGCCCGAACTTCTCGGCCACGTAATCCAGCGCCTCGTCCCAGCTCACCTGCTCGTCGCGGAAGGCGGCGTCGCGGCCGCCGATACGGCTGCGGATATGCGGATGCAGCAGCCGCCCATGCAAGGATACCGTTTCACCCAGCGCCGAACCCTTGGAGCAGAGCCGGCCGAAGTTGGCCGGGTGCGCGGGATCGCCGGCGATGGTGGCGCTGCCGTCTGCGCGCGACGTGGCCAGCACGCCGCAGCCGACTCCGCAGTAGGGACAGGTGGTGCGGATTGCCGGCACCGGCTCGGTCATGGTCATGAACGCGGCGGACTAGGCCGCAACCTGCACGTCGGCATACGCGCGGCCGAACAGCAGCCGATCACGCAGCGGACCGACATCGCGCTTCTCGTTCATCAGTTCCAGGTACCAGGAACCGTCACGGGCGTCGCCGTAGAGCAGCGCACCGCAGACCCGGTTGTCCTTCAGCACCACGCGCTTGTAGATGCCGGCTTCCGGATCGCGCAGGATCAGCACCTCGCAGCCCTCGCCGCCGGCGAAGTTGCCGCCCGAGAACAACTCGATGCCGGTGACCTTGAGCGAGGTCGAAACCACCGAGCCGCCGTAGCGCAGATGGCCGAAGCCGGCCAGGTGGGCCGCACAGACCCGTGCCTGCTCCCAAAGCGGCGCCACCAGCCCATACGTCGCGTTGCGATGCTGCACGCACTCGCCCACCGCATAGACGCGCGGATCGTAGGTTTGCAGCGTATCGTCGACCAGGATGCCGCGCCCGCATTGCAGCCCAGCCTCCTTGGCCAGGGCCGCATTCGGCGTCACACCGGCGGTCATCACCACCAGGTCGGCCGGAATGCTGCTGCCGTCGGCAAAGCGCAGCGCCGTGGCCCGCTCCTCGCCTTCCACCGCAACGGTCTTGGCGCCCAGCACGAACTTGATGCCGCGGCTCTCCAGCGAGCGCCGCAACAGGGAGGCGGCATAGGCATCGAGCTGCCGTTCCATCAGGATCTCGAGCCCGTGCACCACGGTGACATCCATGCCTTGCAGCAGCAGGCCGTTGGCCGCTTCCAGCCCGAGCAATCCGCCGCCGATCACCACCGCATGACGCTGCGCGCGCGAGGCATCCATCATCAAGCCTACGTCCGCCACATCGCGGAATGTGATCACTCCCGGCAGGTCCTTGCCCGGAATCGGCAGGCGGTTCGGCGTGGAGCCGGTCGCCATCAGCAGGCGGTCGTATCCGGCCTCGATGCCGCTGCGCGTGCGCACCACCCGCTTGGTGCGATTGATCGAGACCACGGGATCGCCGGTATGCAGGGTGATGCCCTGCCTGGCATACCAGGCCAGGTCGTGCAGCACGATATCCTCGAAACGCTTCTCGCCCGCCAGCACCGGCGACAACAGGATGCGGTTGTAATTGCCGTGCGGCTCGGCGCCGAAGATGGTGATGTCGTACAGATCCGGCGCAATGCGCAGCAGGTCCTCGATCACCCGCATGCCGGCCATGCCGTTGCCGATCATCACCAGCCTTTGCCGCTTCTCGCTCGGCGCGGCCGCCACGGTCACGCCCAGCTGCACCGCGCCGTTGTAGACCCGCACCGGATAGATCGGCACCGACACCGCTGCGTCCTCGACGCAGACGCCGTCGCGCAGGCGGAAATGCTGCTTGTACACCGGCGAGGCCACCACCGGTTCGCCGCCGAGGTCGCCGGTGATGCCGCGCGCCAGCACATTGGCCTCGCTGAACGGATCGTGATTGCCGAGCGCGTACACATCCTCGGATTCACCGAGGCGGAAGATCGCCACCTGCTCGGTGCCAACCAGCGCGGCCACGCCGGAGTCCGGCCAAATCTCTTCCAGCGCACAGATCGTGCGCCATAAGATGCGACCGCCAGTCATGCCGCTTCCTTTTCTAGTGCATTGCGGGCGAGGCTGCGCTCGTCCTCGGTGGCCGGGCGGATCTGCCCGCGTTCCTCGACGAACACCACGTTGTTGTCGCCGGCGTCGCTGTTGACGAAGGTGCGGAAGCGCCGCAGCGTCGCCGGGTCGTTCACCGCCTTCTTCCACTCGCACTCGTAGGTATCGACCAGGTGCTGCATCTCCGCTTCCAGTTCCGCGGCGATGCCGAGCTTGTCCTCACATACGACCTGCTTCAGGTAATCCAGACCGCCTTCCAGGTTTTCCATCCATACCGAGGTGCGCTGCAGGCGGTCGGCGGTACGCACGTAGAACATCAGGAAACGGTCGACGTAACGGACCAGGGTTTCCTTGTCGAGGTCGGACGCCAGCAACTCCGCATGGCGCGGCTTCATGCCGCCGTTGCCGCAGACATAGAGGTTCCAGCCCTTTTCCGTGGCGATGATGCCGACATCCTTGCTCTGCGCCTCGGCGCACTCGCGGGTGCAGCCGGACACGGCGAACTTGAGCTTGTGCGGCGAGCGCATGCCGCGATAGCGGTTTTCGATCTCGATCGAAAAGCCGACGCTGTCCTGCACGCCGAAGCGGCACCAGGTACTGCCGACGCAGGACTTCACCGTGCGTACCGCCTTGCCGTAGGCGTGGCCGGACTCGAAGCCGGCGGCGATCAGTTCCCGCCAGATCGCCGGCAACTGATGCACCTGCGCTCCGAACAGGTCGATGCGCTGGCCGCCGGTGATCTTGGTGTAAAGGCCGTACTTCTTCGCCACTGCGCCAATGGCGATCAGCTTGTCCGGGGTGATCTCGCCGCCGGGCACGCGCGGCACCACCGAGTAAGTACCATCCTTCTGGATGTTGGCGAGGTAGTAGTCGTTGCTGTCCTGCAGCTTGGCGTGGCGCGGCTGCAGCACGTGCTCGTTCCAGCACGAAGCCAGGATCGAGCCCACTGTCGGCTTGCAGATGTCGCAGCCACGGCCCTTGCCGTGCTTGCTCAGCAAGTCGTCGAAGGTGCGGATCTTCTCCACCCGCACCAGGTGATACAGCTCCTGGCGCGAATGCGGGAAGTGCTCGCACAGATGGTTGCTGACGGTGACGCCGCGAGCCGTCAATTCATACTTGAGGATCTGCGTCACCAATGGCCCGCAGCCACCGCAGGACGTAGCCGCCTTGGTGCACTTCTTCAGTGCGCCCAGCGTGGTGGCGCCCTCGTCGATGGCGGCGCAGATCGCCGCCTTGCTGACATTGTTGCAGGAGCAGATCTGCGCAGCCGCCGGTAACGCGCCCACGCCCAGGCCAGGCTTGGCCGCGCCGTCCAGCGCCGGCAGGATCAGCGACTCCGGCCGCTCCGGCAGCGGCATGCGGTTGAGCATGTATTGCAGCAACGTTCCGTAGTCCTCGGCCTCGCCCACCAACACGCCGCCGAGCAGGAACTTGCCGCAGTCGCTCACCACCAGCTTCTTGTAAATCTGCTGGCGTTCGTCGATGAAGCTGTAGGCCAGCGAGCCCTTGGTGGCGCCGTGGGCGTCACCAAGGCTGGCCACGTCCACGCCCATCAGCTTGAGCTTGGTGCTCATGTCGGCACCGGTGAAGCCCGCGCTTTCCTTGCCGAGCAACTGATCGGCAACAACTTGCGCCATCTGGTAGCCCGGCGCCACCAAGCCGTAGATGCGGCCCTGGTACAAGGCGCACTCGCCGATGGCGTAGATATCCGGATCGCTGGTGCGGCAGGCCTCGTCGACGACGATGCCGCCGCGCTCGCCCATTGCCAGCCCGGCCTGCTTCGCCAGCTCGTCGCGCGGACGGATGCCGGCGGAGAACAGGATCAGATCGGTTTCCAGGAAGCTGCCATCGGCGAACTTCATGCGGTGACGGCAGTTCTCGCCATCCACGATCTCCTGCGTGTTCTTGCCGGTATGCACGGTGACGCCGAGCTGTTCGATCTTGCGGCGCAGGATGCGCCCGCCGCCGTCGTCCACCTGCACCGCCATCAGGCGCGGCGCGAACTCGACCACGTGCGTGGTCAGGTTCATGTCCTTCAACGCCTTTGCCGCTTCCAGCCCGAGTAATCCGCCGCCGACCACGACACCCACTTTGGACTCGCGGCCGGCGGCGGCGATCGCCTCCAGATCCTCGATCGTGCGGTAGACCAGACAAGCCGGCCGGTCCTTGCCCGGCAGCGGAGGAACGAAGGGATAGGAGCCGGTGGCCAGCACCAGCTTGTCGTAGGCCAGGATTTCACTGGCACTCGTCGTCACAGTCCTGGCGGCGCGATCGATCTGCACCGCCTTGGCGTTGAGCTTGAGCAGCAGGTTGCCGTGCTCCTCGAAGAAGCCCGGTGTTACCAGCGACAGCTCATCGGCGCTCTTGCCAGCGAAGAATTCCGACAGGTGCACGCGGTCGTAAGCCGGCCGCGGCTCCTCGCACAACACCGTGACTTCGACGGCGGCATCGGTCTGTGCCACCAGCTGCTCCAGCAGCTTGTGGCCGACCATTCCATTACCGACGACAACTATCTTTTTCCGTTCCATTTCCATCCGGCGATTTGAATTGAAGAGTTCGACGGCAGGCTTACTCGGCGTGAACCGCGCCCTGCATGCCGTCATCGCTCGGCCCGGCGCTGTGATCCACCACCGCCCAGGTCAGCCATTCCTGGCGCAGCACCACTACCAGCACCAGCGCCGCAGCGGAGATTCCACCGAAGGTGGCGAAGCCCATCTGGTAGCTGCCGGTGCTTTCCTTGGCGATGCCCATGATCACCGGCAGGTAGAAGCCGCCGATGCCGCCTGCGGCGCCGATGATGCCGGTCATCACGCCGGTCTTGCCTTTCCAGCGATGCGGCACCAGCTGGAAGGTGCTGCCGTTGCCGAGGCCGAAGCACAGATACAGGCAGAACAGCAGCACCACGCCGCCGGCCAGCGGCGGCATCACCACGGCAAAAGTGAAGTCGAGCAGGGAGATGCCGGTGAGCAGCACCAGCAGCGCACGCACGCCGGTCACGCGATCGGCGAGCCAGCCGCCGAACGGGCGCACGATGGCGCCGGTGAAGGCGAAGCCCGCCATCATCAGGCCGGCATCGACCTTGGACATGCCCCACAGGCTGGTCACCAGCGTGCTGACATAGGAGGACATGCCGACGAAGCCGCCGAAGGTGATGCTGTAGACCAGCATGATCACCCAGGTGTCGCGCTCCGCCAGCACCGCACGGTAACGCTGCGGCAGCACCGCGATGGCCAGGGCCGCGCCGATCGGCGGCAGCAGCAGCAGGCCCGTCTTGCCCTGGCCCAGGTAGCCGCCATTCACCAGCAGCACCAGCCCGATCAAGCCAACCAGGGTCACGGCAAATCCGGCGAAGGCCTGTGCCCCCTTGCCGCTCTTCGCACTCAGGTCACTGGCCCAGAAGATCACCGCAGCGGCGGTCAGTGCCAGCAGCGGCAGCGCCGCGGCGGTGGCATGCTGCCAGCCGTAAGCCTGTGCCAGGCCCGGGAACATGAAGCCATCGAGTACCGCGCCGATGTTGCCGGCGGCGGCGAGGCCGAGCACCAGGCCCTGCACCTTCGGCGGGTAGTTGCTGCCCGCCATCGGCAGGGCCACGGCGAAGCTGGCGCCGCCGACGCCCAGGAACACGCCCAGCACCAGCAGCGTGGTGTAGGACGGCGCGCCGGGGAACAGCAGGAACACCGAGGGGATCGCCGACAGCAGGATACCCATCAGGGCCAGACGCTTGCCGTCCTGCGACTGGAACAGATTGCCCAGCGTCACGCGCAGGATCGCCGCCGACAGCACCGGTACCGCCACCAGGAAGCCCTGTGCGGCCGGCGTCATGGTGATGTCCTTGCCGATGAAGGGCGCCAGGGGACCCAGCATCACCCACACGGTGAAGCCGGTGTCGAAGTAGAGGAAGCACGCCAGGAGTGCTTTCCAGTTGCCGCTTTTCAATGAGGCTATGACCTGTTTCATCTGTACTCCTAGTTGTTGACCATCCACCCGACACGCAGCAGCGAACTGCCTTGTGTTTGCCGAGGACCGGTGAGGCGTGCCGGCCGAGCGGCCAAAAAAAAAGACGTCTCGCCGCGCTTGCGCGCAGACGGACGCCTTTGTCCAAGACTCTCTAGAATTTCGCGTCCCGAACCCGCCGTTGGGCTCCCGCGCCTTTGCGCGGAAATGGAACACGGGAGTTATTGAGCAAGCAGCGTGCCACTTTGATCCGGCCGGGGCACATTCCTTGCTGCACCATTGCGGCGCTTCCCTCCCCCGGCGCCAGGTTAGTGCATGGCCGCCAGAGTCCTGATCATCGACGCGCAATCCGAGCGCACGGAACAACTGGCGCAGGCGCTGGCGGCCGCGGGCTTTGAGGTGGCGGGTATCGTGGCGGAATCCGACGATGTGCATGGGGCTGTGAAAGCCCTCAAGCCGGATGCCATCCTGATCGACGCCGACTCTCCTTCCCGCGATACCCTGGAAGGCTTGGCGATCCTCGGCAAGCGCTTCCCGCGCCCCATCTTGATGCTCAGCGAGTCCACGGACACCGATTTGGTGCGCGATGCTGCAAGGCTGGGCATCAGCACCTATGCCGTGGACGGCATCTCGCCGGTGCTGCTGCGCTCCCTGGTCGAAGTCACCATGGCCCACTTCCAGAATCAGCGCAGCCTGGCCAGCGAACTACAGGAGGCGCAACAGGCGCTGCAGGACCGCCGCCTCATCGACAAGGCGAAGTACCGGCTGGTGCAGGAGATGCACATGACGGAAGAAGAGGCCTATCACCAGCTGCGCCGCATGGCGATGGAACGCGGCATGAAGATCGCGGAACTGGCCAGGCTGCTGGCCGAGCGCGGAACGGCGGGCTGACATGAACAACAAGGAACCAGCGATGAATCCGCATCAGCCAACCAGGGCCGGGACCGGAGAGGCGCCGGAAAAGAGCAAGGTGACGATCGGCTTCATCGCCCTCACCGACTGCGCCAGCGTGGTGATGGCGCAGGAACTGGGCCTGTTCAGCAAGTACGGCCTGGACGTGACCCTGTCGAAACAGCCGAGCTGGGCGGCGATCCGCGACCGCGTCACCCTGGGCGAGCTCGACGCCGCCCACATGCTCTACGGCCTGGTCTACGGCGTGCACCTCGGCATCGGCGGCCCGCGGCAGAACATGGCGGCGCTGATGGGACTCAACCACAACGGCCAGGCCATCGTCCTCTCCAACCAGTTGCGCGAGCAGGGCGCAGTCGACGGCCCATCCCTGAAGAAACTGCTCGACCGCAAGGAACGCAGCTACACCTTCGCCCAGACCTTCCCGACCGGCACCCACGCCATGTGGCTGTTCTACTGGCTCGCCGCCGCCGGCATCGACCCGTTGCGCGACGTGAAGATCATCACCGTGCCGCCGCCGCAGATGGTGGCGAACATGCGCGCCGGCAATATGGACGGCTATTGCGTCGGCGAACCCTGGGGCGGCGCCCGCGCCATCCAGGAAGGCATCGGCTTCGCCGCGACGACGACCCAGGCGATCTGGCGCAACCATCCGGAAAAGGTGCTGGGCACGACGCGGGAATTCGTCGAGAAGTATCCGAATACCGCACGGGCCATGATCCGTGCCGTACTCGAGGCATCACGCTATATCGACACCATGGCCAACCGCGATCATGTCGCCCGCGTCATCAGCGCCGCCGCCTACGTCGATGCGCCGACGGAGGTCATCGCCGGCCGCCTGCGCGGCGAATACGAGAACGGCCTGGGCCGCAAATGGCAGGAAGCCGACCATATGAAGTTCTTCAACGGCGGCGAGGTCAATTACCCCTATCTGTCCCACGGCATGTGGTTCCTGACGCAGCAGCGGCGCTGGGGCCTGCTGGGACACGATGTGGATTACCTGGCGGTGGCGAAGCAGGTGAACCAGATCGAGCTGTACAGCGACGTGGCCCGCTCCATGGGGATCGCGGTGCCGGCCAGCCCCCTGAAGACCGAAACGCTGTTCGACGGGGTGGTCTGGGATCCGACGAAGCCGGAAACGTATCTGGACCACTTTGCGATCAAGGCATGACATCAACCTCGCCAATCCCTCTGCCCAAGACTATTGCCAATTCCTTCCCAATCTCATCTGACGGAGCACCCGCATGGATCGCAACGACGTCACCCGCAAGATCATCAATGCCAAGGTCAGCAAGGGCATCAAATGGGCCGAGGTCGCGAAGAAGGTGGGCCTGAGCAAGGAGTGGGTCACGGCCGCTTGCCTCGGCCAGATGACGCTCGATGCGAAGCAGGCCAAGGTCGTCGGCAAGATCTTTGGGCTGGACGAGAATGAGATCGCCTGGCTGCAGGTGGTGCCGTACAAGGGTTCGCTGCCCACGGCGGTGCCGACCGACCCATTGATCTACCGCTTCTACGAACTGGTCAGCGTCTACGGCACCACCTTCAAGGAGTTGATCCACGAAGAATTCGGCGACGGCATCATGAGCGCCATCGACTTCAAGATGGACCTGACCCGCGAAACCGATCCGAAGGGTGATCGGGTCAATATCGTGATGAGCGGGAAATTCCTGTCGTACAAGACTTACTGAGTCTGCGTTCCCCGCCAAGGCGCCGCTCGCCGCCTTGCTACGGAATTTCGCCCTCAAGGGCTTCCATCGAACCCAGGGCCAGCCAGGTGCGCGGCACGCCGCGTTCATGGTCGAGCAGCCAGCGCTTGCGCGGCAGGCCGCCGCCGTAGCCGGTGAGCTTGCCGTTGCTGCCCAGCACGCGATGGCAGGGCACGATGATGGAAACCGGGTTGCGGCCGTTGGCCAGGCCCACCGCCCGCGAGGCGCTGGGCTGGCCGATGCGCCGCGCCAGTTCGCCGTAGCTGATGGTTTCGCCGAACGGAATGTTCAGCAATTCGTTCCACACGCGGACCTGGAACTCGGTACCTTGCAGGTTCAGTTCCAAGTCGAATCGCTTCAGTTCATCGGCGAAATAGGAACGCAGCTGCGTCCGCGCATGGCGCAGGCAGGCATCGTTGCGGCGCCAGTGCGGCTGCATGCCGTCCCAGTGTGCGTGCTTCTGCATGTACAGGCCGGTGATGCCGTCGCCATCGGAAAGCAGCAGCAATTCGCCTACCGGGCTGGCCATGCTGCTGAAGTACTGAGTCGCAGTCATCGTTTGGCCAAACTCCTTTTTTGAATACCAGCATCAAGGCCATCCATGGCGAGACCTCGTCATTACCTGAGATCCCGGCCCGGCCATCCCTGGCCGGGCGTTCGCCGGGGCGAATGTCCACCGTACATTCGCCTTGCCCGGCTCACCCTCCTCCGTATCCCAGCCACAAGTGCAGCACCGCATAAGCGCGCCAGGGCCGCCATGACTCCGCCGCCGCCAGCGCGTCGCGCGGCTTGGACACGCCGAGCGAGCGGTAAATTCCCAGATCCGACGCCGGAAAGGCATCCGGATCACGCAGGGCGCGCATCGCCACGTACTGCGCCGTCCAGTCGCCGATACCCGGCAGTTCCTTCAATGCCGCCGCGGCCTGCTCCGGGGCCACGCCAGGCTCCAGCCGTACCGTACCGTCGCATACCGCCCGCGACAACGCACTGACCGTGACGGCACGGGCCCGCATCAGGCCCAACGCCGCAAGCTCCTCCAGGCTGGCATCGGCGATCAAAGCCGCACGGGGTCCGGTATGCAGCAAGGCCGGGAACGGCGTCTGCACCGTTTCGCCGTAGGCCTTGGCGAAACGCCCGAACACCGTAGTCGCCGCCTTGACGCTGATCTGCTGCCCCAGGACCGCCCGCAGCGCCAGTTCGAAGCCATCGAATGCACCCGGCACACGCAGGCCCGGCCGGCGTGATAACGAGGGGCGCAGGCGGACATCCCGGCTTAGATGCTCGTGGATGGCCTGCGGGTTTGCATCGAGGTCAAACAGGCGGCGCAGCCGCGCCAGCAGCGGGGTCAGCACCGGCAGCAGGCTCACCGCAACATCGACGCGCAGGGCGGCCTCGCTCTTGAGCGGCGCCACGGCGATCCAGCCGGCGCATGTGCCGATGCGCACCGCCCGAAGGTAACGCTCGCCATCGATGGCTTCGACGCCGGCAGCACCGCGACCGACCAGGAAGCCCATCAAGGCCTCCCAGTCCAGCGGCGGCCGGTAGGCCAGGCGCAGGGTCACCGTATCGCCGCCGGCGACGACCGGCTTGCCGCGGCGCAAGTCCGTGGGGCTGAGCCGGTAGCGGGTGCGGAACAGGTGGTTGAAGCGGCGCAGGCTGGAGAAGCCGCTGGCGAAGGCCACGTCGGTGATGCGGATCTGCGTTTCGGTCAGCAATTGCTTGGCCAGCAGCAGGCGGCGGGTCTGCGCCAGCTCCACTGGCGTCACGCCGTATTCGCGCTCGATCGAGCGGCGCAACTGGCGCCCGCTCAAGCCCATCTCCGCCGCCAGTGCGTCGAAGCCGGCATCGTTCAACGCCCCGGCCTCGATGCGCGCCACCGCCGCCGCGGCGACCCGGCCGACGTTGTCCATCGGCGCCTTGCCCGGTGCGAGTTCGGGGCGGCAACGCAGGCAGGGCCGGAAGCCTTGCTGCTCCGCCGAGGCGGCATTGGCGAAGAAGCGGCAGTTGTCGCGTCGGGGCACCCGCGTCGGGCAGATCGGGCGGCAGTAGATGCCGGTGCTGGTCACGCCGACGTAGAACTGGCCGTCGAAGCGCGAATCGCGCGCGTTGAGGCTGTGGTAGCAGAGGTCGGAGTCGAGATGCATGGGCGGCAGTCTATGCCCGTCGGGGAAGCAGGTCTCGCCGTTTTCGGACATGTGACGGGCGGTTCCGGACATGTAGCCGGCGCATTCCATCAAGCCGCGCGGCCAGATCCTTCACTCCACTCGGGATGACAAATGGACTGCTTCCGGCTTTTAAACCGTCGCCTGGGTATTGAGCAACCGCGCGCGCAGGCGCCGCATCTGGTCCGCATTCAGTTCGTCGCCGACCAGCACGCGGGTGCACTTGCCGCCCTGCTTGAGGCGGAAGTTCAGCACCATGATCCAGGATTGCACCACGCTCCCGTTGAGAAGTTCGGCGTCGTCGCGCCCCCGGGCGCTTTCCACGGTCCAGCCGCCTTCGGCATGCCAGATCAGGTGGGTCAGCGCACGCGGCCCATAGCCGAGAACCGGATGGCGGCGCAGGCTGAACCAGGACACCAGGAACAGCAGGGAAAGACCCAGGCCGACCCATTTGGGCGGCGCGGACAGCACCACCAGCACGATGGCCGCCATGTGCAGCGCTGACAGCCAGGCCACCGCCCGCACCGAGGGGCGCGGACTCAGGTCAAGACTGGTGCTGAAGCCGGAAGATGACATCGGCAAGCTCCGCCGGCGGCTGTGCGTGGCCGATCAGCCAGGCCCAGATATCCGGATCCTCGCAATCCAGCAGGGCCAGGAAGGCCTGCTGCCGCTGTGGCTCCCGGTCGAAGTCGCGGTCGAAATAGCCTTCGAGCAGCATGTCCAGTTCGCGCATGCCGCGGCGGCAACGCCAGCGGATGCGGCCCCGGTCGATGGATCCCGCGGTGGCTGAATATTCGCTCATGGGAACAAGCTGCGGCGGCGTTGCATACAACGCCGCCGCAGGGCTGGAGAGGTTTTAACCTCTGCGCTCCACCAGCATCTTCTTGGTCTCCGCAATCGCCTTGGCCGGGTTCAGGCCCTTGGGGCAGGTGCGCGAGCAGTTGAGGATGGTGTGGCAGCGGTACAGCTTGAACGGATCTTCCAGCTGGTCGAGGCGCTCGCCGGTGGCTTCGTCGCGCGAATCGACCAGCCAGCGGTAGGCGGCCATCAGGATCGCCGGGCCGAGGTAGCGGTCGCCGTTCCACCAGTAGCTCGGGCAGCTGGTCGAGCAGCAGGCGCAGAGGATGCACTCGTAGAGGCCGTCGAGCTTGGCGCGGTCTTCTTCCGACTGCAGGCGCTCGCGCGTCGGCGGGGGGGTGTCGGTCTTCAGCCAGGGCTCGATCGAGGCGTACTGGGCGTAGAAGTGGGTCAGGTCCGGCACCAGGTCCTTCACCACCGGCATGTGCGGCAGCGGGTAGATCTTGACGTCGCCCTTGACGTCGCCGCAGGCGTGCAGGCAGGCCAGGGTGTTGGTGCCGTCGATGTTCATGGCGCAGGAGCCGCAGATGCCTTCGCGGCAGGAGCGGCGGAAGGTCAGCGTGCTGTCGATCTCGTTCTTGATCTTGATCAGCGCGTCCAGGACCATCGGGCCGCAGGCATCCATGTCGACCTCATAGGTGTCGACGCGCGGATTGGCCTGGGTGTCCGGATCGTAGCGGTAGATCTTGAACGCCCGCACGTTCTTCGCGCCGGCCGGCGCCTTGAAGGTCTTGCCGGCGGCTTTGTCGATCTTGGAGTTCTTCGGCAGCGTTAACTGGGCCATGTGAGATCTCGTTTAGCTAACTTTGATAGTGCGACGCTTGTTTCAACAGTCCCGGCCATGGATGGCCGGGTGCTTGACAGGATGTCAGTAAGTCCGCTTCTTGGGCTCGACATACTTCATTTCGTCGTCGAGCGTCCAGGTGTGCACCGGGCGGTAACCGAGCTTCACGTCGGTCTCGCCGGTGCGCCAGGCGATGGAGTGCTTCATCCATTCGTGGTCGTCGCGCTCGGGGAAATCCTCGTGGGCATGGGCGCCGCGCGATTCCTTGCGGTTCTGCGCGGAGGTGATGGTGACCAGTGCCTGGCCGAGCAGGTTGTCCAGTTCCAGCGTCTCCATCAGGTCCGAGTTCCACACCAGGGAGGAATCGGCGACCTTGACGTCGCGGAACGACTCGACGTCTTTCTTCAGTTTGATCACGCCCTCGTCCAGCGACTTGCTGGTGCGGAACACGGCGGCGTGGTTCTGCATGGTGCGCTGCATGTCCAGGCGCACCTTGGCGGTGGTCAGGGTGCCGTTCTTGGCGTGGCGCAGCTTGTCGAAGCGGGCCAGCGCCTTCTCCTCGGACTCGTTGGAGATGGTCTTGTGACGGTCGCCCGGCTTGATCAGCTCGGCACAGCGGTGCGCGGCGGCGCGGCCGAACACCACCAGGTCGAGCAGCGAGTTGGAGCCGAGGCGGTTGGCGCCGTGCACCGAGACGCAGGCCGCTTCGCCCACCGCCATCAGGCCGGGAATGACGACGTCGGTCTTGCCGTCGGTGCAGCTGACGGTCTCGCCGTGGAAATTGCAGGGGATGCCGCCCATGTTGTAGTGCACCGTCGGCAGCACCGGGATCGGCTCCTTGGTGACGTCGACGCCGGCGAAGATCTTGGCCGTCTCGGAGATGCCGGGCAGGCGCTTGTGCAGCACTTCCGGGCCAAGGTGTTCGAGGTGCAGGTGGACGTGGTCGGCATGCTCGCCGACGCCGCGGCCTTCGCGGATCTCGATGGTGCTGGCGCGGCTGACGACGTCGCGCGAGGCGAGGTCCTTGGCGTTCGGCGCATAGCGCTCCATGTAGCGCTCGCCCTTGGAGTTGGTGAGGTAACCACCCTCGCCGCGCGCGCCCTCGGTGATCAGGCAGCCGGAGCCGTAGATGCCGGTGGGATGGAACTGCACGAACTCCATGTCCTGCAGCGCGATGCCGGCGCGCAGGGCCATGCCGCCGCCGTCACCGGTGCAGGTATGGGCGGAGGTGGCGGAGAAGTAGGCGCGGCCGTAGCCGCCGGTGGCCAGGATCACCATCTTGGCGCGGAAGCGGTGCAGCTCGCCGGTGGACAGGTCCCAGGCCAGCACGCCGTGGATCGAACCATCGGCGTCGGTGAGCAGGTCCAGCGCGAAGTATTCGATGAAGAACTCGGCGTGGTTCTTCAGCGACTGCTGGTACATCGAGTGCAGCATGGCGTGCCCGGTGCGGTCGGCCGCGGCGCAGGTGCGCTGCGCGGTGCCCTGGCCGTAGTTGGTGGTCATGCCGCCGAACGGACGCTGGTAGATCTTGCCTTCGCCGGTGCGCGAGAACGGCACGCCCCAGTGCTCCAGCTCGATCACCGCGGCCGGCGCTTCGCGGCACATGTACTGGATGGCGTCCTGGTCGCCGAGCCAGTCGGAACCCTTGACGGTGTCGTACATGTGCCAGCGCCAGTCGTCCTGGCCCATGTTGCCGAGCGCGGCGGAGATGCCGCCCTGCGCCGCCACGGTGTGGCTGCGCGTGGGGAACACCTTGGTCAGGTTCGCGGTCTTCAGGCCGGCCTGGGCCAGGCCGACGGTGGCGCGCAAACCGGCGCCGCCGGCGCCGACGACGACCACGTCGTATTCATGATGAACGATGGGATAAGCAGCGGACATAGAGAGTTTACCTATGGCTGAATCGCGCACGCGACGGCATCAGATTTCGCGCAGCGCAAGGAGAGAGGAGTGACGTGTACTGAAAGTACATGAACGACGATCGACGCCGCGATGCGCGAAATCTGATGCCGTCCCTTCGGGTTGCGCCCAAAATCGCGCCAGGCTGCGTTGCTCGTCGCTCATTTAGCGAGACTAAACTTCGCTCCTCGCGCCTTGCCTGGCGCGATTTTGGACTGCAACGCGTGTGCGATTCAGCCATAGGTAAACTCTCCTAGGCTCCGAAGGCGATTTTCAACACGGCGAAGATGCTGGCCGCGGCAAGTGCGAAATGGGCGAGCTTCATCAGCACGATGGAGCCGAGCTTGAGCGCTTCGCCGGCGACGTAGTCCTCGATCACCACCTGCACGCCGAGCGCGGAGTGGTAGAACAGCGCCGTGAAGTACAGCACCAGGGCGATGGCCACATAAGGGTTGTGCAGCCACAGGATCATCGTCGAATAATCGGCGAGGTGATAACGGGCGATGCTGAAGACGAACCACAGCGACAGCGGAATCAGGGCCAGCGCGGTGAGGCGCTGCATCCACCAGTGATGAACACCGTCCTTGGCGGAACCCAGGCCGCGAGCCTGTGACAACGGGGAACGCAGACTCATGACGATCTCCTGAATTTAGGCGGACGGAAGCAGGTAGGCGACGATCCAGATCGCGGCGGTCAGCACCACCGAGGCGACGCAGACGATGATGCCGCCGGCATCGACGCTCTTCTTCTCGAAGGCGTAGCCGACGTCCCACACGAGGTGGCGGATACCATTGCAAAGATGAAACATCAGCGCCCAGCTCCAGCCCAGCAGCAGGAGCAGGCCGATGGGTGTGCGCGCGAACCAGGCGAAATGCGCATAGCTTTCCGGCCCGGCCACGGCGGACATCACCCAGATGGCGATGAACAGCGTGCCGAGCGCCAGGCCCACGCCGGTGATGCGGTGGGTGATGGACAGCAGGGAGCTGATCTGGAAGCGGTAATACTGTCCCAGCATGAAGGGAGACAGTGGACGGGAAACGACGGGTTTTGCGGATGGCTTGGCTGACATGGCTATATCCTTTTGGTCCGGGCCTTTGATCCTGCCCTTGATTCTTGGCGTTTCTTGAGTCCGCTACCTTCCGGAGAACGGAGTCGCGGAAACGCGCGAACCGGGCTCAGAAGTCGATACAGCGGCCATTCTTTTCCCAATCGCCGAAGCGGGTCGGTTCGGTTCCGTCCTTGCGCCCACCGAACTCGCGCATCGGCGCGGCTGACGGCGTTGCGGCCGCTGCCGGCTCCGCCGATTCCTGCGCCACGCCGGTGGAAACCGGGACCGGAGCAGGAGGAGGGTTGGAGGAAATGGAGGTCATGGCCGTGTTTATCCTTGATAGTGTGACAAAATTCACAGCAGCATGGCAACGATATCCCGAGAAAATTAATTTAATTTCATGAGTGCGCTCGCTTGGCTTGCAGATGAAGTTCCGGTCGGATATGCCGACGGCGAGATGGCGTTCGGGCCAATCCACGAAGAGGCGGCCGCCGCGCTCACGGCAACGGTGATCAGTCCCCTCGCCCATCTCGGCGCGATCCGCGTCGGCGGCGCGGAAGCCGAATCGTTCCTGCAGAACCAGTTGAGCAACGATGTGCGCGAATTGTCCGCCGCGCGCGTGCAGCTGGCCAGCTACAACAGTGCCAAGGGGCGCGTGCTCGACCTGTTCGCGCTGCGGCGCGAAGGCGATGCGATCCTGCTGGAAACACGCCGCGACACCCTGCCCGCCACGCTCAAGCGCTTGCGCATGTTCGTGCTGCGTTCGAAAGTGATGCTGGAGGATCTGGGCGATGGCTATTGCGTGTTCGGTCTTGCCGGCGCGGAAGCCGAAACGCTCCTGGCCCAGGCAAATCTGCCGCTGCCCGCGCAGGACTGGGACTGGCTCAGCGCCGATGACATCATCGTGTTGCGCCGTCCCGGCATTGCAGCGCGCTACAGCGTTCAAGCCCCGGCGGAACGGCTCAAAGCATTGTGGAAGCGTTTTTCGACCCGGGCGCGCCCGGTGGGCAGCGCGGCCTGGGAACTGCTCGACGTGCTCACCGGCCTGCCGGCGATCCACCCGCAGACCGCCGACCATTTCGTGGCGCAGATGCTCAACCTCGACCGGCTCGGCGCGATCAGCTTCACCAAGGGCTGCTACCCGGGACAGGAAATCGTCGCCCGCATGCACTACCTGGGCAATCTGAAGCGGCGCATGTTCCTGTGCCGGGTCGAAGGCGGGGAAGCTGCACCGGGGACCCCGGTCCATGCGGCGGACGGCGACGCCCAGGCGATCGGCGAGGTGGTGACGTCGGCGCCCCATCCGGATGGGGGCTTGGCCCTGCTGGCGGTACTGCAGCTCAGTCATGCCACGGATACGCAAATCCGGCTGGGAACGGCGGATGGGGCGGTATTGCCGGTCAAAATCACCCCGGAAGCGGCCTGACCTCTTATTCCATTTATACACATGATTGGCACTTTATATTCTTTTTAAAAATATAGACACGCCATCAAGATAGCGGCTCCTGACAAACACCCTGGGAGTCGCACAATATGGACATCCTGTCCAAGAACCGGGCATTCCTGCCCGCGCTGTTGAAGAAGGCTGTTGCACCGGCCCTGTTCGCCGCCGCCGCGCTGTTGCCGGCCCATGCGCAGGCCATCGAACTGCTCAACGTGTCGTACGACCCGACCCGTGAGCTGTACCAGCAGATCAATGCCAAGTTCGCGGCGGACTGGAAAGCCAAGACCGGGCAGGATCTGACCATCAAGCAGTCGCATGGCGGCTCGTCCAAGCAGGCCCGCGCCATCATCGACGGCCTGGAAGCGGACGTGGCCACGCTCGGCATCGCCTCCGACATCGACGCCCTCCATCAAAACGGCGACCTCCTGCCGGACAACTGGCAGACCCGTCTGCCGGGCGACAGCACGCCCTACACCTCGACCATCGTGCTGCTGGTGCGCAAGGGCAACCCCAAGGGCATCAAGGACTGGAACGACCTGGCCAAGCCCGGCGTCTCGGTAATCACGCCCAACCCGAAGACCTCCAGCGGCGGCCGCTGGAACTTCCTCGCCGCCTATGCCTATGCCCTGAAGGCGAACAAGAACGACGACGCCAAGGCGCGCGAGTTCATCACCGCGGTGTTCAAGAACGTGCCGGTGCTGGATTCCGGCGCCCGCGGCTCCACCACCACCTTCGCCCAGCGCGGCCTCGGCGACGTGCTGATCGCCTGGGAAAACGAGGCCTACCTCGCGCAGGACGAATTCGGTGCCGACAAGTTCGACATCGTGGCGCCTTCCCTTTCGATCCTGGCGCAGCCACCGGTGGCGGTGGTGGACAAATACGCCAAGAAGCACGGCACCGAGAAAGTGGCCGAAGCCTATCTACGCTACCTGTATACGCCCGAAGCGCAGGAAATCATCGCCAAGAACCACTACCGCCCGCTGGATCCGAAAGTCGCCGCGGCCCACGCCAAGGACTTCCCCAAGATCGAGTTGACCACCATCCAGCAGTTCGGCGGCTGGCGCGTGGCGCAGCCCAAGTTCTTCAATGACGGCGGCATCTTCGACGAGTTGTACAAGCCGGCGCAGTAAGCCCAGTGCAATAAGCGGCCTCCCCTGACCGCCGGCCGCTCCGGAACTTCCAGGGACTGGAGCCGGCGACCGGCGGTTTTTTCAATACACGACATCGCACCACAATACGGAAAGCAAAAGCCATCATGTCCATTACCGGAGTCAACACCCGTAACCAGTTGCGCGGCACCGTGGTCAACATCCGCCGCGGTTCGGTCGTATCCGAAGTCGAGATCGAAACCGCCGTCGGCATCGTCTCGGCGGTCGTCACCACCAGTTCGGTGGATCGCCTGCCGCTGCGCGAAGGCGATCCCGCCCTCGCCTTGTTCAAGGCCACCGACGTGCTGGTGGCGCGTCTCGACTGATTTCCCCGTAACCGGAGCGGCTCGATGTGCCTGATCCTGCACAAACCCGCCGGGGCGCGCGTACCGCGCGAACTGATCGACGCCGCCGTCGCCTTCAACCGCGACGGCTGGGGCCTGATGGGCTTTCGCCCGGACGGCAGCGAGCTGGTCGAACGCCACCAGCAGGTGGATGCGGACCGCATCGAGCAGCGTCTGCGCAGTTTGCGCGACGTCGAACTGTGCCTGCACCTGCGCCTGCGCACACGTGGCTCGGACGCCGCCGACAATAGCCATCCGATCAAGGTCAGCGACCGCTTCCACCTGATGCACAACGGCACCCTGCGGCTCAAGGCGCGTGTCCCCGGGCGCTCCGACAGTTGGCACTTCGCGGTCGACCTGCTGCGGCCGCTGGCGGTAAACTGGCCGGAATCGCTCAGCCATCCCAGCTTCGTGGCCCTGGTCGAGGCTGGCCTTACGCCCGAGAACAAGGTGGTGCTGCTGGATACGCAGGCGCGTCAGCTGGTATTTTTCAATCGTCATCACGGGGTCGAATTCGAAGGTCTGTGGCTGAGCAGCACGCGCTGGATCGACCGGCGGCGGCTGGCGCTGACCCACGCCCCGCAACCGCAGCAGAAAACCTATACCGCCGGGGAACTCGACTTTTTATGAGCGCAGCACCGCTTGCCGCCGCCGCAAACCTGACGGCACGCCGCTCACGCTCGGTCCTTCCAGGCTTCGGCCTGGCGATGGGCTTCACCATCACCTACCTGTCCCTGCTGGTGCTGATCCCGCTGGCCGGACTGTTCGTCAAGACCGCCGGGCTGGGTTTCGACGGCCTGGTGCATATCCTCGGTTCGCCGCGCGTGCTGGCCGCGCTGCGCCTGAGCTTCGGCGGCGCCCTCATCTCGGCCGCGATCAACGCCGTGTTCGGCACCCTGGTGGCCTGGACCTTCGTGCGCTACAGCTTCCCCGGCAAGCGCCTGTTCCAGGCCATGGTCGACCTGCCCTTCGCCCTGCCCACCGCGGTGGCCGGCATCGCCCTCACCGCGATCTACTCGCCCAACGGCTGGCTCGGCATGCCGCTGGCCAAGCTCGGCATCAAGGCCGCCTACAACCCCACCGGCATCGTGCTGGCGATGACCTTCATCGGCCTGCCCTTCGTGGTGCGTACGCTGGAGCCGGTATTGGAGGAAGCCGAGAAGCAGCTGGAAGAAGCCGCCGCCACCCTTGGCGCGACGCGCTGGCAGACGGTGACCCGCATCATCCTGCCGACGGTGCTGCCGGCCCTGCTTACCGGCCTGGCCCTGGCCTTCGCCCGCGCGGTGGGCGAATACGGCTCGATCATCTTCATCGCCGGCAACATTCCCAATGTGTCGGAGATCGCGCCGCTGCTGATCATGATCCGCCTGGAGGAATTCGACTACGCCGGCGCTACCGCCGTGGCTTCGGCGATGCTGGTGATCTCATTCGCGCTGCTGCTGGCCATCAATCTCCTGCAAGCCTGGAGGCAACGGCGCGGCACCTGACAGGTTTTCCTGAACCGCTGCACAAAATTTAACCATGAAAAAAATCTACAGCCTCATCACCGGCGCCGCACTGGCCGCGGCATCGACCCTGGTCGCCGGCAACGCCGCGGCCGCCGGCCTGCTCAATGTCTCCTACGACGTGTCGCGCTCGTTCTACAAGGATCTGAACCCGGCGTTCGTGGCGCAATGGAAGCAGCAGACCGGCCAGACCATCACCATCGACCAGTCGCACGGCGGCTCCAGCAAGCAGGCGCGCGCCGTCATCGACGGCCTCGAGGCCGACGTGGTGACGATGAACAATCCGCTCGACATCGACGCCATCGCCGACGCCGGCCTGCTGCCGAAGAACTGGGCGCAGCAGTATCCCGACGACAGCAGCCCGTCCTGGTCGCCGATCGTGTTCGTGGTGCGCAAGGGCAATCCCTCGAACATCCACGACTGGTCCGACCTGGTGCGCAGCGGCATCCAGATCGTGGTGCCGAACCCGAAGACCTCGGGCAACGGCCGCTACAGCTATCTCGCCGCCTGGCAGTACGCGCGCACCCGCCCCGGCGCCAGCGACACCGACTCGATCGAGTTCGAGAAGAAGCTGTTCGCCAACGTGCCGGTGCTGGACGTCGGCGGCCGCGACGCCACCACCACCTTCGTGCAGCGCGGCATCGGCAATGTGCTGCTGACCTTCGAGAGCGAGGCCAGGCTGATCCTGGCCAACTTCGGCGCGGACAAGTATGAAATCGTCAACCCGTCGATCACGGTGCGCGCCGACAACCCGGTGGCACTGATCGACAAGGTCGCCGCCAAGAAGGGCAACACCGAGCTGGCGAAGGCCTACCTCAAGTTCCACTACACGCCGGCGGCGCAGGAGATCCTGATCCGCAACGGCCTGCGTCCTGCCGACCCGGCGGTGGTGCAGAAGCACGTGG
This sequence comes from Nevskia soli DSM 19509, assembly GCF_000711955.1. Classification (GTDB taxonomy): domain Bacteria; phylum Pseudomonadota; class Gammaproteobacteria; order Nevskiales; family Nevskiaceae; genus Nevskia; species Nevskia soli. The sequence continues at coordinate 215,140 of NZ_KL543999.1, read as the reverse complement.
CGGAATTCCCGCCGCTGCATACCTTCACCGTGGCCAAGGACTTCGGCGGCTGGCCGCACGCACAGAAATTGCATTTCTCCGACGGCGGCATTTTCGACCAGATCATCTCCCGCACCTCAAAATGACTTCGCCCGCGACACCGCAGATCGATGTTGAAACCGCCGTCGCGGACACGCCGTTCGCGCCCCTGGTGCAGACCAATGCGGCGATCGGCGAGCCGCGGCTGGTGCGCTGGCTGCTGATCGGCGTCACCCTGGTGTTCCTCGGCGTGTTCCTGCTGCTGCCGCTGCTGGCGGTGTTCACCCAGGCGCTGGCCAGCGGCGTGGGCGCGTACTTCGCCGCCATGGTCGACCCGGACGCGCTGTCCTCGATCAAGCTGACCCTGCTCACCGCGGCCATCGCGGTGCCGCTGAATACGGTGTTCGGCGTTGCCGCGGCCTGGGCCATCACCAAGTTCCAGTTCCGCGGCAAGGGCCTGCTCATCACCCTGATCGACCTGCCCTTCTCGGTGTCGCCGGTGATCGCAGGCCTGGTCTTCATCCTGATCTTCGGCTCGCGCGGCTGGCTCGGGCCCTGGGCCTCCGAACACGGGCTGAAGATCATCTTCGCCGCGCCGGGCATCATCCTGGCGACGGTATTCGTCACCTTCCCCTTCGTCGCGCGCGAGCTGATCCCGCTGATGCAGGCGCTGGGCACCGACGAGGAATACGCCGCCCTGACGCTGGGCGCCCGCGGCTGGAGCACCTTCTGGCATGTAACCCTGCCCAACATCCGCTGGGGCCTCCTCTACGGCGTGCTGCTGTGCAACGCACGCGCCATGGGCGAGTTCGGGGCGGTGTCGGTGGTCAGCGGCCATGTGCGCGGCCAGACCAACACCATGCCGCTGCAGGTGGAAATCCTCTACAACGATTACCAGTTCGCCGCCGCCTTCGCGGTGGCTTCGTTGCTGGCCCTGCTGGCCTTCGTCACCCTGGGGCTGAAGAGCTTCCTGGAATGGCGCCACGGCAGCGAACTGGCCGCGGTACGCGGGCACTGAGAACTGAGACGCAAGAAATGAACATCACCATCCGCGGCATCAGCAAGCGCTTCGGCGACTTCACCGCCCTGCACGGCCTGGACCTGGACATCGCCTCGGGCGAGCTGCTGGCCCTGCTCGGCCCCTCCGGCTCGGGCAAGACCACCCTGCTGCGCGCCATCGCCGGCCTGGAGCCGATCGACGACGGCCGCATCCTGTTCGGCGACACCGATGCCACGCGCCTGAGCGTGCAGGAGCGCCGCGTCGGCTTCGTGTTCCAGCACTACGCCCTGTTCAAGCACATGACGGTGCTGGACAACATCACCTTCGGCCTGCGCATGCGTCCGCGCGCGCAGCGACCCGCCGGCGCCGAGATCCGCCGGCGCGGCCTGGAGCTGCTGGACCTGGTCCAGCTCGGCGGCCTGGAAGGGCGCTACCCCACCCAGCTCTCCGGCGGCCAGCGCCAGCGCGTGGCCCTGGCGCGCGCGCTGGCGATCCAGCCGCGCGTGCTGCTGCTGGACGAACCCTTCGGCGCGCTGGACGCCAAGGTGCGCAAGGATCTGCGCCGCTGGCTGCGCCAGCTGCACCGCGAGACCGGCTACACCACCATCTTCGTCACCCACGACCAGGAGGAGGCGCTGGAGCTGGCCGACCGCATCGTGGTGATGAACCGCGGCCATATCGAGCAGATCGGCAGCACCGACGAGGTCTATGACTCGCCCGGCACACCCTTCGTGTTCGACTTCCTAGGCTCGCCCAACGTATTGCCGGGCGAGGTGCGCGCGGACGGCATCTACCTGCTCGGCGCGACCGCGCCGATCGAAGGGCCGAACGGCCTGCAGCCCGGACCGGTGGACGTCTATGCCCGTCCTTCGGATTTCCGCGTGGTCGGCGACGATGCCGCCGCCATCGAAGGCCTGGTGCTGGAAACCCAGCGCACCGGCGTGCTGATGCGCCTGTCGGTGAAGCTCTCGGCCAACCAGCAGGTGCTGGAAATCGAGGTGCCGAATCCGGATCCGGAGATGAAGGTGTGGCTGCCGGGCGACCATATCCGCCTGCGGCCGGCGCATTTCAGCCTGTACCGGGACCGTCCGGCGCAGCAGCCGAATATCGTCGAGGATCGCTCCGCCAGCCACGCCGCGCCGGACAGCCGGGTGCGCGGACAGTAGGGCCCCATCGGGCCGAGGTTGCCTGTTGCCGCGCGTCCGCCGATGATATCAGCGGACCCGGAAGCCAAGCGTAACCGGGCAGCACATCAGGGAGAAACATGGCCAACAGGAAGCCGACGGTCGCCATCGTGGGCGGAGGGTTCAGCGGCTGCATGGTCGCCGTGCACCTGCTGCAACAGGCGCAGCAGCCCCTGCGGGTGGTATTGATCGACCGCGCCGACTCGCCCGGCCGTGGCGTCGCCTACCGCGACCAGCCCGAATGCCACCTGCTCAATGTCCGCGCCGAGGCGATGAGCGCCTTTCCCGACCGGCCGGATCATTTCCTGGACTGGCTCAACAATTCCTACAGCCCCTGCCACCCGGTGGGCACCACCGAGTTCCTGCCGCGTCGTATCTACGGCTTCTACCTCGAATCCCTGCTCGCCGCGGCGCAGCAGGGCGCTCGGCGCGGCGTCAGCCTGGAAGTACGCAACGACGAGGTGCTGGGTCTGCGCCCGGCCGAGGACGGCGTCAGCCTGCGCCTGGGCAGCGGTGGCCAGCTGCGCGCCGACCGCCTGGTACTGGCGCTGGGCAACCCCGGGCCGGCCGATCCGCCGTTGGCGGACCAGAAGTTCTTCGGCAGCCCACGCTATCTCGGGCATGCCTGGTCCACCCCGGGTCTGTATTCCATCCAGCGCGATGAAAATCTGTTGCTGATCGGCTCCGGCCTGACCACGCTGGACTGGCTCGCCGCCCTGCAGACCCTGGGCCACCACGGCCGCATCCACGTGGTGTCGCGCCGCGGCCTGCTGCCGCAGCTGCACCGGGCTGCCGCACCGCACACGCTGTCTTTCAATCCGCTGGAACTGCCGGCGCGGGTGCTGCCCCTGCTGCGGCGCATGCGGGCCGAGGTGGCCGCGGCGGAAGCGCGCGGCGGCGACTGGCGCGCCGTGGTCGATGCCCTGCGTCCCTTTACGCAGAAGCTGTGGCAACGCCTGCCTGCTTCGGAACAGCAGCGTTTCCTGCGCCATTTGCGGCCTTACTGGGAAATCCATCGCCACCGGGCGGCGCCGCGCATCGTCGAAAGCGTGTACGAGCTGCTGCGCAGCGGCCAGCTGCAGGTGCTGGCCGGCCGCCTGCAAGGCTTCGAGGAGCGCGAAGGCGAAGTGGAAGTCAGCATCCGGCCGCGCCTGGGCAAGGGCATGCAGAAGCTGCAGGTGCAGCGCGTGGTCAATTGCACCGGGCCGGAAAGCAACTACCGGCGCCTCAACCATCCGCTGATCGTCAGCCTGCGTGAACGCGGCCTGATCCAGCCGGACAGCCTGGGCCTGGGCCTGCAGACCGATGCGCACGGCGCCCTGCTCGACCGCGACGGCCTGGCCTCGGAGCGGCTGCATACGCTCGGCCCCGCCCGCAAGGGGCTGCTGTGGGAGACGACCGCGGTGCCGGAAATCCGCATCCAGGCACAGGCCTTGGCGCGGCGGCTGTTGCTGCTATGCGCTTCCGACGAAAAGACGGCTGCCAGGCCGGCGCAGGAAAAGCCGCGGGCCAGCGTTTGAATTCGCATCAGGGCCGCGGACTGAAACAACCCTAGACGTCATTCCGGCGAAAGCCGGAAGCCAGGAAATTTGACTGTGGCGCTACCGGCCCTGGATACCGGCTTTCGCCGGTATGACAGGTTCTTTGTTTCGAGTCCGGCTCTAGCTCCGCACCTCGCAGACGCTCTCCAGCCGGCCGTTCTCGTCGCTGGTTTCGAGCCGTACGGTGAAACCCCACAGGCGCGCCAGGTGCCGCAATACTTCGTTGGCCTCTTCCGCCAGCGGGCGCTTGCGGCTGCGCTGGTGCCGCAGGGTCAGCGAGCGGTCGCCGCTGCGCTCGTACTGCGTCACCTGGATGTCCGGCAGCAGCTGGTCGCGGTTGTATTGCGTCGCCAGCAGACGCCGCAAGCGGCGGAAGCCATGCTCGTTGTGGATGGAGTCCACCACCAGATCGTCCTCGTCCTCGTGGTCGGCCACGGCAAACAGGTGGAATTCGCGCATCAGGCGCGGCGACAGGAACTGGCCGATGAAGGACTCGTCCTTGTAGTTGCGCATGGCGAAGTCCAGCACCTTCTGCCAGTCGCCGCCGGCGATTTCCGGGAACCACTCGCGGTCTTCCTGCGTCGGGGCCTCGCAGATGCGGCGGATGTCGCACATCATGGCGAAGCCCAGGGCATAGGGATTCAGGCCGCCGTAGCCGCGCTGGTCGAAGCCGCGCTGCATGGTGACGTTGGTATGCGAGGCCAGGGCCTCGATCATGAAACCGCTGTCCACCTGCGACTTGTCGAACATGCGCTGCAGCAGGGTGTAGTGCCAGAAGGTGGCCCAGCCCTCGTTCATCACCTTGGTCTGGCTTTGCGGATAGAAATACTGCGCGGTCTTGCGCACGATGCGCACCAGCTCGCGCTGCCAGGGCTCCAGTTTCGGCGCGTACTTCTCGATGAAGTACAGCAGATTCTCCTGCGGTTCGGCCGGGAAACGCCCGGCCGCGGCTTTCTGCGAAGCGGCCGCGCCGGTGCGCGTCGGCAGGGTGCGCCAGATCTCGTCGTACTGGCGCCAGGCGTATTCCTCACGTTCGCGCTGGCGATCGCGCTCCTCCGCCACCGACAGCGGCGTTGGATGGCGGTAGCGGTCGACGCCGTGGCTCATCAGGGCGTGGCAGGAGTCGAGGACCTCCTCGACGCGCTCGGAGCCATAGGTCTCCTCGCAGTGCATGACGTACTTCCGTGCAAAGACCATGTAGTCGATGATGGCATCGGCGCTGGTCCACTGGCGGAACAAATAGTTGCCCTTGAAGAAGGAGTTGTGGCCGTAGCAGGCATGGGCGATGACCAGAGCCTGCATGGCCATGGTGTTTTCTTCCATCAGGTAGGAGATGCAGGGATCGGAATTGATCACGATCTCGTAGGCCAGGCCGCGGGCACCCTTGCGGTAGGCCTGCTCGTTGCGGATGAATTCCTTGCCATAGCTCCAGTGCGGATAGCCGATGGGCAGGCCGGCCGAAGCGTAGGCGTCCAGCATCTGCTCGGAGGCGATGATCTCGATCTGGTTGGGATAGGTGTCGAGACCGAACTCGTTGGCGGCGATGTCGTGAATGGCGTGATCGTAACGCTCGAGCAGCTCGAAAGTCCATTCGGCGCCGGTCGAGATCAGGCCGCCGTCCAGCTTCGCGATGCTCATACCGTGGCCTCCCGCTTGAACAGTTCCCGCAAGACCGGGTAGACCTCGTTGCGCGCCATCACGCTTTTCATGGCAAAGCGGTCGCTGTCGATGCGCTGGTAGGCATGGGTCAGCGGGCTGGGACGGTCCGCCTGGTCCGGCACCTCGATGTAGGCGAAGTAGCGCGACAGGGGCAGCAGCTGCTCGACCAGGCAGGCGCGGCTCTTCTCCGGATCGGCGCCGAAGGCATCGCCGTCGGAAACCTGGGCGCCGTAGATGTTCCAACTGTCGGAGGGATAGCGCGCCACGGCGATTTCCTGCATCAGCTTGAGGGCCGACAGCACCACGGTGCCGCCGGACTTGGTGTCGTGGAAGAAGGTGTCTTCGTCCACTTCCTGCGCGTCATCGGTGTGGCGGATGAAGATCAGCTCGACCTTCTCGTACTTGCGTGAGAGGAACAGGTACAGCAGGGTGAAGAAGCGCTTGGCCAGATCCTTCTTGTCCTCGGTCATCGAGGCGGAGACATCCATCAGGCAGAACATCACCGCCCGGGAGATGGGCTGCGGCTCCTTGACCCGATGGCGGTACCGCAGGTCCACCTCCTCCACGAAGGGAATGCGCTCGATGCGGGCGCGCATGGCTTCGATCTCTTCTTCCGCCGCCTGTGCCGCCTCCAGTTCCAGCAGCTGCCGCCGCAGCGGCGCGCCGATGGCGATGCGCCGCGCCATGGAATTGCGCAGCGAGCGCGACACCGACAGGTTGGCGGGCACGCCGCTGGGCGTATAGCCGGCGCGGCGCCACTTGAAATCCCGTGTCTCGCCCAGCGCGTTGCGCACCAGATGCGGCAGCTCCAGGTCGTCGAAGAACAGGCTCATGAACTCTTCCCGCGACAGGGCGAAGGAGAAATTGTCCTCGCTGTCGCCACCCTCGCCTTCGCCGCTGCCCTTGCCGGAACCGCCGGTGGGCCGCGGGATCTTGTCGCCGGTGTTGAACTCGCGGTTGCCGGCGTTGACGTACTCGCGGTCGCCGCCGCTGCCGCCGTGATGGAAGCTGGGCTCGGAGATATCCTTGATCGGGATATTGACCACGCCGCTCTGCTCCATGTCGGTGATGGAACGGCGCGCGACGACGTCCGTCACCGACTTGCGGATCTGCTCCTTGTAACGGCGCAGGAAGCGCTGCCGGTTGACCGCATTCTTGTTGCGGTCGTTGAGGCGGCGGTCAATGATGATCGACATGAAGGCTCCGTGGCATCAGGACGACTTGCGAACCCGCAGGTACCACTCGGACAGCAAGCGCACCTGTTTTTCGGTGTAGCCCTTCTCGACCATGCGGCCGACGAAGTTCTCGTGCTTCTTCTTGTCCTCGACCGAAGCCTTGGCATTGAAGGAGATCACCGGCAGCAGTTCCTCGGTGCTGGAGAACATCTTCTTCTCGATCACCTCGCGCAGCTTCTCGTAGCTGGTCCACTTCGGATTCTTGCCGCCGTGCTGGGCGCGGGCGCGCAGCACGAAGTTGACGATCTCGTTGCGGAAGTCCTTGGGGTTGGCGATGCCGGCCGGCTTTTCGATCTTCTCCAGCTCGCTGTTGAGCGCGGAGCGGTCGAAGCTGGCGCCGGTTTCGGGATCGCGGTAATCCTCGTCCTGGATCCAGTAGTCGGCAAAGGTGACGTAGCGGTCGAAAATGTTCTGGCCGTATTCCGAATAGGACTCCAGGTAAGCGGTCTGGATTTCCTTGCCGATGAACTCGGCATAGCGCGGCGACAGCCAGGCCTTGATGAATTCCAGGTAGCGGCGCTGCGTCTCCTCCGGCAGCTGTTCGCGCAGGATGCGCTGCTCCAGCACGTACATCAGGTGCACCGGGTTGGCGGCGACTTCCGTCTGGTCGTAGTTGAAGACGGCGGACAGCACCTTGTAGGCGAAACGGGTGGAACTGCCGGTCATGCCCTCGTCGATGCCGGCGAAGTCGCGGTACTCCTGGAAGGACTTGGCGCCGGGATCGGTGTCCTTGAGGGTTTCACCGTCGTAGACGCGCATCTTGGAATAGATGCTGGAATTCTCCGGTTCCTTCAGGCGGGTCAGTACCGAGAACTGGGCCATCATCTCCAGCGTGCCGGGAGCGCAGCGGGCATCCACCAGCGAGCTGTGCTTGAGCAGCTTGCGATAGATCTGCAGCTCTTCCGATACCTGCAGGCAATACGGCACCTTGACGATGTAGACGCGGTCGAGGAAGGCCTCGTTGTGCTTGTTGTTGCGGAAACTCTGCCACTCGCTTTCGTTGGAGTGGGCCAGGATGATGCCGTGGAACGGGATGGCCGAGAACCCTTCGGTGCCCTTGAAGTTGCACTCCTGCGTGGCGGTCAGCAGGGGATGCAGCATCTTGATCGGCGCCTTGAACATCTCGACGAACTCGAGCAGGCCCTGGTTGGCCAGGCACAGGCCGCCCGAGTAGGAGTAGGCGTCAGGATCGTCCTGGGAGAAGGCTTCCAGCTTGCGGATGTCGACCTTGCCGACCAGAGTGGAGATGTCCTGGTTGTTTTCGTCGCCCGGCTCGGTCTTGGCGATGGCGGTCTGGCGCAGCACCGAGGGCTGGATCCGCACCACGCGGAACTGGGTCAGGTCGCCGCCGAATTCGTTGAGGCGCTTCAGGGCCCAGGGTGAAGCAATCCCGGACAGGTAGCGGCGCGGAATGCCGAATTCGGCTTCGAGCGTGGCGCCATCGCGCTCGGGCGAGAACAGGCCCAGCGGGGATTCGTTGATCGGCGAGCCTTTCAGCGCGTAGATCGGGAACTGCTCCATCAGCGACTTCAGCCGCTCGGCGATGGACGATTTGCCGCCGCCGACCGGGCCGAGCAGGTACAGCACCTGCTTGCGCTCCTCCAGTCCCTGCGCGGCGTGGCGGAAGAAGGCGACGATCTGCGCCACCACGTCTTCCATGCCGTAGAACTCGCGGAAGGCCGGATAACGCCGGATCATGCGATTGGAAAAGATCCTGGACAGGCGCGAATCGTTGCGCGTATCCACCATCTCGGCTTCGCCGATCGCGGCGAGCATGCGCTCCGCGGCGGAAGCGTAGGCCAGGGGATCGCGCTTGCACAGCGCGAGGTATTCCTCCAGCGACATCTCTTCATCCCGCGATTGCAGGAATTGCTGCTTGAAGCTTTCAAAAATGCCTGTCATCTCGTTCTCCGGCAAAGCCAATGTACGAAACGCAGTCGTCAAGAACCGGCACCTGTCTTCATGCAGTTTGTCGAGCCCGTCCTCTTCGACGAATTCAACCTACCGAGCAAAATGCAACTACTGGACCAACTTCCGGCAAAGCGCCATCCACAAGGCTTTTGACCGCGTCGCCGGCAACAAGCTCCATCGAGCTTCCACACTGCTCTCGTTCCGGAAACCGTTGGCCCCAGTGTTCGCATAACCGAGCTTGCTGCCGGCTGAATGCCAGCATCGGTCATCGTTGCGGCCATTAGGAAAGATCATTTGCACAGGCTCCGTCATCGCGATGCGAAACCATGCTGCGCGCAGCATCGGAGGCGGCGACGGATTTCCGACGTGCGTATACGCGCACGGCCGCAGACGGATCGAAGGGGGTTTACATCACCCGCCGAACGGTAGGGTGAGAGAGCGGGAGTGAAGCGACGCCGCTGTTTGCCGCTATCCGCAGGTCCAGCCTTGCTTCTTAAAGAGCCGCGGACTCTATCGCCTTCGCCTCGACAGGGCGAAGGAATTCAAGCAGTGACGGCAAACCGTCACACCGCAATACAGCAACCACTCCTAAAGAACGCGAGCACGACAAACCGGTACCGGATGTTCCCGGATCAGCCTGGACTCGTAGCGGATTTAACAAAGAACATGGCAGTCGAAGGCAAGCTTGAGGGCCTTCTTTCGTTGTTGGTCTTCTTGGCCTTTGGGCAAGCGACTGCATTACAAAGTTCCCACTTTGCGAGCCCTACGTCAACTAGATAATGTGGCCTAACGTGTAAAGGCCACCAGGGCTTGGGTTTGGCGAAAAAACCAGCAAAAAATTAGCAGTCACATCGAGGGACTGCTAACAGCCGCCGCGAACCGCTTGCTCCGGGCTTGTGCCCCGCATTTTCACCTTGAGCTTCGGCCTCAGGCTTCAGGCCGCATCTGCGGGAACAGCAGCACGTCCCTGATCGAGGCCGAGTCGGTGAAGAACATCACCAGCCGGTCGATGCCGATGCCGACGCCGGCGGTCGGCGGCAGGCCGTATTCCAGGGCGCGGATGTAGTCCGCGTCGTAGAGCATGGCCTCGTCGTCGCCGGCTTCCTTGGCCGCGACCTGGGCCTTGAAGCGCGCCGCCTGGTCGTCCGGATCGTTCAGCTCGGAGAAGCCGTTGGCGACTTCGCGGCCGCCGACGAAGAACTCGAAGCGGTCGGTCACCTCCGGGTCGGCGTCGTTGCGGCGCGCCAGGGGGGACACTTCGGTGGGGTATTCAGTGATGAAGGTCGGCTGCGACAGCTTGGCTTCCACCGTCTTCTCGAACAGCTCGGTGAGCAGCTTGCCGGTGCCCATGTCCTTGCCGATCTGCACGCCCTTGCCCCTGGCATAGGCAGCCAGGTAATCGCGGTCGCGCAGGCGGCCGCGATCCAGGTCCGGGTTTTCCCGCGCCACCGCCTCGGCCATGCTGATCCGGACGAAGGGCTGGGACAGGTCGAAATCCTGCGCCTGGTACTTGAGCTGGGCCGTGCCCAGCACCGCCAGGGCGCAGTCGCGGATCAGGTTCTCGACCAGGTCCATGGCGTCGCGGTAGTCCGCGTAGGCCTGGTAGAACTCGAGCATGGTGAACTCGGGGTTGTGCCGGGTGGACAGGCCCTCGTTGCGGAAATTGCGGTTGATCTCGTAGACCCGCTCGAAGCCGCCCACCACCAGCCGCTTCAGGTACAACTCCGGCGCGATGCGCAGGTACAGATCGCGATCCAGGGCGTTGTGGTGGGTAACGAAGGGCCGCGCCGTGGCGCCGCCGGCGATGGGCTGCAGCATCGGCGTTTCCACCTCGACGAAGCCCACGCTGTCGAGGAACTGACGGATGAAGCGAACCGTGCCGGCCCGGACCTCGAAGGTGCGGCGCACGTCGGGGTTCATGATCAGGTCGACATAGCGCTGGCGGTAGCGTGTCTCGGTGTCGGTGAGGCCGGCCCACTTCTCCGGCAGCGGACGCACCGTCTTCACCAGCAGCTCGATCTGCGACACCTTCAGCGACAGCTCGCCGGTCCTGGTCTTGAACACGGTGCCGGTGGCGCCGACGATGTCGCCGACGTCCCAGGTCTTGAACTCGGCATACTTCTCCTCGCCCAGCGCACCCTGCTGCACGAACAGCTGGAGGGTGCCGGACATGTCCTGCAGCTGCACGAAGCTGGCCTTGCCCATGACGCGCTTGGCCACCAGGCGGCCGCCGAGCTTGAACTGTTGGGTCTCGCCTTCCAGCGAGGCCGCGTCGCGCGCGCCGTAGCTGCCGTTGAGGAATTCGGCCAGGGTGTCGCGGCGGAAGGTGTTGGGGAAAGCCTGCCCCGCCCCGCGCAGCTTTTCCAGCTTCTCGCGGCGGTGCGCAATGACGTAGTTCTCGTCGACGGCTTTGTCGATCTTGTCGAACAAGGCCTTGTCTTCGGGGCTATCCGGCGGCAGCTTTTGATTGGTCATTGGTCAACACTGGCAACTAAGTAAAGGGGCCTGTCATTCTGAGCGCAGCGAAGAATCTGGCCAGATCCTTCGCTGCGCTCAGAATGACAAAGAGCGTTATAACCCCTGCTTCAAACTGGCCTCGATAAACGGATCGAGGTTGCCGTTCAACACCTTCTGCGTGTCCGCGATTTCCACGCCGGTCCGCAGGTCCTTGATGCGCGACTGGTCGAGCACGTAGGAGCGGATCTGGTGGCCCCAGGCGATGTCGCTCTTGGAGTCTTCCAGCTTCTGCTTTTCGGCATTGCGCTTGAGCAGTTCCTGCTCGTACATCTTGGCGCGCAGCATCTTCATGGCGCGGTCGCGGTTCTTGTGCTGCGAGCGCTCGGTCTGGCAGGCGACGACCGTATTGGTCGGCACGTGGGTGATGCGGATGGCCGATTCGGTCTTGTTGACGTGCTGGCCGCCGGCGCCGCTGGAGCGGTAGGTATCGATCTTGAGGTCGGCGGGGTTGATGTCGATCTCGATGTTGTCGTCGATTTCCGGCGAAACGAACACACCGGCGAACGAGGTGTGGCGGCGGTTGCCGGAGTCGAACGGCGACTTGCGCACCAGGCGGTGCACGCCGATCTCGGTGCGCAGCCAGCCGTAGGCATAGGGCCCTTCGACGAATACGGAAGCACTCTTGATGCCGGCCACTTCGCCGTCGGACTGTTCCAGCAGCTCGGACTTGAAGCCCTTGGACTCGGCCCAGTGCAGGTACATGCGCAGCAGCATCTGCGCCCAGTCCTGGGCCTCGGTGCCGCCGGAGCCGGACTGGACGTCGAGATAGGCGTTGTTGGCGTCCATCTCGCCGGAGAACATGCGCTTGAATTCCATGTCGTCGGCCAGGCGGGCGTAATAGGCCACGTCCTTGGCGACGGCGGCAACGGTGGACTCGTCGTTCTCTTCGGCCGCCATTTCCAGCAGATCGGAGGCGTCCTTGAGGCCGGCCTCGGCACGGGCGATCGGCTCCAGCACCTGCTCCAGCTTGGCCCGCTCGCGGCCCAGGCTCTGCGCGCGTTCCGGGTTGTCCCAGACCTTGTTGTCTTCCAGCTCGGCGCTTACCTCGACCAGGCGGTCGCGCTTGACATCGTAGTCAAAGATAGCCCCGCAGCGCGTGGAAACGCGCCTGCAGGGCTGTAATCTCGCTTCTGATCGGGTTGAGTTCCATGATCTGGAGGTATTGGAAGGAGGCGAAGTATAGTCGCCCGCGGCGATCCGGTCACCGAAGTTGTGTGATGACGCAAGTGCATGTTAAAAAAGGCCGTCAGGGACGGCTTCGCCGTAAGTTCTGACGTAAAACGAAGATTAGAACGATTCTCCGACTGGACCAGAGGAGCGCAAGGGGAGCAGCATGAATAGATTCCGCTATGGATTGATCCCGCTGATGGTCGCGGCCACTTTCGGCGCCACCGCCGTACGGGCCGACGATACCGCCGACGACCGCCGCGTTTACGTTGCGCCGATGGGCAGCTACACCCTCGCCGACGACGCCCGCGGCACCGATGGCGGCTATGGCGGCGTGGTCGCGATCGGCAAACGCTTTACCCGCGGCCTGGAGCTGGAAATCCTGGGCAGCTTTACCCAATACGACACCAAGCAGGGCGATTTCAGCACCGCCCAGCCCAATTCCATGCGGGTGTTCGGCGCGGGCGGCGGCGCCAATGTCTACCTGTTCCCCTCGGCCGAATCCTTTGTCCACGGCCTGTTCCTGCATGTGGACGTGATGCGCGGTCAGGCCAACAACCAGCCCGGCCCGGTGCGCGAGTACACCAGCACCATCTTCCATCCCGGCCTGGGCTGGGATTTCCCGCTGAACATCACCCTGGGCGGCCTCATCGCCCCCGGCATGACGCTGCGCACCGAGGCGTTGTACCAGCTAGATTCGCACAACCGCGACGTGATCGGCACCAACGATACCGGCGGCCAGAAGAGCTTTACCGAGGCGCAGTTCAATATCGGCCTGCGCATCCCGCTGGGCGGCCGCCTCAAGCCCGCCGCGGAAGCCCCGCCGGAACCGCCGCCCGCGGTGGTGCCGACCGAGGAGGCTCCGCCTCCCCCGCCGCCTCCGCCCCCGCCGCCACCCTGCCAGCCGCCCGCCCCGGGCCAGCCGATCAGCCTGGAAGGCTGCAAGACCGGCGATACCATCGTGCTGCACGGCGTGAACTTCGAGTTCAACAAGGCCACGCTGACGGTCAACGCCAAGACCCTGCTCGACCAGGTGGCCGACGCGCTGCTGGCACGCAAGGACATCAAGGTCGAGATCGACGGCCACACCGACAGCAAGGGTTCGGACGCTTACAACCTGAAGCTCTCCGACAAGCGTGCCGCCTCGGTCAAGCAGTACCTGGTCGGCCGCGGCGTAGAAGCGGACCGCATGAGTTCCAAGGGCTTCGGGGAGTCCATGCCGATCGCCGACAACAACACCGACGAAGGCCGTGAGCTGAACCGTCGCGTCGAGTTGAAGGTGACGGACTCCAACGGCGGCGTCACCAGCGAAAACGCCACCCCGGCGAGCACCGAAGCCGCCCCGGCGGCTCCGGCCGCCGATGCAGCAGCTCCGGCTCCGGACGCTCCGGCGCCTGCCGCCGACAGCGCTGCTCCGGCGGCCGATGCCACGCCGCCTGCGGACACTTCGGCGGCCCCGGCTGCCGATGCCGCCACACCGGCAGCGGGCGACGCGCCGGCTCCCGACGCGCCGAAGTAGACACCTGGCAGCAAACTGAACCCCGCTGGTCATCGACCAGCGGGGTTTTTCTTTATGCGAGGGCCTGGGAAAGCACCCGGTCGGCAGATGGCCGTTTCAGTTCAGGCCGCGACCAGGCGCAGCCGGGTGATCTCGGAAGGTGCGCCAAAGCGGACCGGAGGGCCCCAGTAGCCGGTGCCACGACTGGTATAGACCCAGAGCTTCTTCAGGCGGTTCAGGCCGGCCGTGAACGGCTGCTGGAAGCGCACGAAGAAATTCCAGGGCAGGAACTGCCCGCCGTGGGTGTGGCCCGAAAGCTGTACATCGAACCCGGCCTCTTCCGCGGCCGGCGCGCTGCGCGGCTGATGCGCCAGCAACACCCGGACGGCGACGTCCGCGGGCGCGCCGGACAGGGCGGCATGCGGATCGCTGCGCTGTGCCGGGTCGAAGTGATGCGCCGAGTAGTCGGTGACGCCGCCGACCAGCAGGCGGACGCCGTCGTGCTCCAGCACGGCATTCTGGTTCAGCAGCACATTGAGGCCGAGCCGGCGCAGTTCGGCCACCCAGGCATCCGCGCCGGAGTAGTACTCGTGGTTGCCGGTGACGAAGTAGACGCCGTGCCGTGCCGACAGGCTTGCCAGCGGCGCCACATGCGGCCCCAGGCGCTCCACGCTGCCGTCGACCAGGTCGCCGGTCACGGCCACCAGGTCGGGCTTCAGGGCATTGACGGCGCCCACGATGGCATTCAGATAGCCCCGCTTGATGGTCGAGCCGACGTGGATGTCGCTGATCTGGACGATGACGAAGCCGCTCAGGGCCGCGGGCAACCCGACGATGGGAATATCGACCCGCACCACCCTGGCCAGCCGGCGTGCGTTGAAGACGCCCATCAAGGTAAGGACCAGCGCCAGGCCCGGCACGGCGATGGCCGAAGCCTCGCGGAAGCCGTCGATCGGCAGCGCATCACGAGCAAGGAAGCCTACGACGACGGCGCCCAGCAGCAGGATATCGCGCAGCAGGGTCAGGACGAACAGCGAGGAAAACAGGCCCATGGCCAGGTAGCCGATCCAGGCCAGCAGATCCGACCAGGGCTTTGGCGCCACCGACCTGGCCAGCAACGGCGCCGGCATGACGAGGCAGGACAGGGCCAGGGCGGCGATGGCGGCGGCAACGCCCACGGGACCTACGGGAAGATCCGGCAACAGACGGAATCCGATATAGGCGTGCAGGAGGGCGCTGAGGCCAACGATACGTAACAGCATTTTCAGAGGCATGCGAACTTGATTGGGATGCTTGAGTACTCAATCAAGAGCCCGCAAGGCCCGGGCCATCCGCGAAACAAAAAAATGGCGATCCGAAGATCGCCATTTTTGTTTTCTAAATCAATTACCTGTCGTGGCTCCTCGAGTTGGACTCGAACCAACGACCCGCTGATTAACAGTCAACTGCTCTACCGACTGAGCTATCGAGGAATACGACAGGACGCATATTTTAGCCAACATGCGTCACAACGCAATCCTTTTCAGACTTTTATTCTGTTATTTGGCAATTGCAGCGATGCGTTCCAGGCACTTCTTCAGCACTTCGTCGCTGGTGGCGAAGGACAGGCGCAGGTGTCCCGGCGTGCCGAAGGCCGAGCCCGGCACCAGGGCCACCAGGGCCTGCTGCAGCAGCAGGTCGGACAACGCCAGGTCGTCCTTCACGCCGAGCTTGTCGATCAGGCCCTGGGCGTTGGGGAAGGCATAGAAGGTGCCGTCGCCCGGCTGGCAGCTGATGCCGGGAATGGTGTTCAGACCAGCCACCAGAAGGTCATGGCGGCGCTTGAACGCCACCGTCATTTCCGCCACGCAGGACTGGTCGCCGTTGAGCGCGGCTTCGGCCGCCACCTGGGAGATCGAGCAAGGGTTGGACGTGCTCTGGCTCTGGATGTCGGCCATGGGCGTGATCAGGGCCTTGGGCCCGCAGGCCCAGCCGATGCGCCAGCCGGTCATGGCGTAGGTCTTGGACACTGCATGGATCACCACCGTGCGCTCGTACAGGTCCGGGCAGGCGTTGACGATGTTGGCGAAAGGCTCCGCCGTCCACAGGATCTTCTCGTACATGTCATCGGTGGCGATGATGATGCGCGGATGCTTGCGCAGCACCTCGCCCAGCGCCGTCAGCTCGGCCTTGCTGTAGGCCATGCCGGAGGGGTTCGAGGGGCTGTTGAGGAAGATCAGGCGGGTGCGCGGGGTGATCGCGGCCTCCAGCTGGGCCGGGGTGATCTTCAGGCGCGTTTCCGGGGTGGTTTCGATGATCACCGGCTTGCCGTCGGCCAGCAGCACCATGTCCGGATAGCTGACCCAGTACGGGGCCGGGATGATCACCTCATCGCCGTGGTTGAGCAAGGCCTGGCACAGGTTGTAGCAGGACTGCTTGCCACCGCAGGACACCAGGATCTGCGCGGCGCTGTATTCCAGGCCGTTATCGCGGGCGTGCTTGGCGGCGATGGCCTTCTTGAGGCTAGGCGTGCCGCCGACTGCGGTGTACTTGGTAAACCCGTCGCGGATGGCCTTCTCGGCCGCGGCCTTGACGTGCGCGGGGGTATCGAAATCGGGCTCGCCGGCGCCCAGCGAGAGCACATCCTTGCCCTGCGCTTTCAGCTCGGCCGCCTTGGCGGTCACGGCGAGAGTGGGCGAAGGCTTGATGCGGCGGACGCGTTCGGCGAGTTCCACAATAGATTCCTCGTAAAAATTTTAGCGGTCTCGAAGCCCGGTTCCCGGACTTCCCTCACCCCGCCAATCGCTCCGCGATCGGCCCTCCCCTCTCCCGGAGGTAGAGGGGAGTCGGCAGGCGGCCGATTGGCCGCCGCACACTTGAAGGGCGCAGAATGATACGCAAATTCTCCCCTGAATTCCCCCTTTTCGCCCCATTTCCAGAGCCATGGCCAAATCCCAACCAGCCACCGAACCCACTTCCGACAAGGTTGTACGGCTGCGGCGCCGCGCCGAGAGCGGTTTTCAGCTCAAGGCGGACTGGAAGCCTGCCGGCGACCAGCCGCGGGCGATCGAACAGATGTGCGCCAATCTGGAGGACGGGCTGGCGCACCAGACCCTGCTCGGCGTCACCGGCTCCGGCAAGACCTACAGCATCGCCAATGTGATCCAGCGCGAACAGCGCCCTGCCCTGGTGATGGCGCCGAACAAGACCCTGGCCGCCCAGCTCTATGGAGAGTTCAAGGAATTCTTTCCCAACAACGCGGTGGAATATTTCGTCTCCTACTACGACTACTACCAGCCGGAAGCCTACGTCCCCTCGACCGACACCTTCATCGAGAAGGATTCCTCGATCAACGAGCACATCGAGCAGATGCGCCTGTCGGCCACCAAGGCGCTGATGGAGCGCAAGGACGCCATCATCGTCGCTTCGGTTTCCGCCATTTACGGCCTGGGCGACCCGGAATCGTATTTTCAGATGGTGCTGCACCTGGTGCGCGGCGACCGCATGGGCCAGCGCGAGATCATCCGCCGCCTGACCGAGATGCAGTACACGCGTAACGACGTCGAGTTGTCCCGCGCCACCTACCGCGTGCGCGGCGACATCATCGACGTGCATCCGGCCGAATCGGACGACGAGGCGGTGCGCATCGAGCTGTTCGACGACGAAGTCGAGAACATCAGCACCTTTGACCCGCTCACCGGCGAGCTGCGCGAAAAGCTGCCGCGCTACACCATCTACGCCAAGAGCCATTACGTCACGCCGCGCGAGCGCATCCTGTCGATGCGCGAAGGCATCCAGGACGAATTGCGCCACCGGCTGGAATACCTGCGCGCCCACAACAAGCTGCTGGAGGCGCAGCGTCTGGAACAGCGCACCGTGTTCGACCTGGAGATGATCCAGGAGATCGGCTATTGCAACGGCATCGAGAACTACTCGCGCTGGCTTACCGGGCGCCAGCCGGGCGAGCCGCCGCCCTGCCTGTTCGACTACCTGCCGCCGGACGCGCTGGTGATCATCGACGAGTCCCACGTCACCGTGCCGCAGATCGGCGCCATGTACAAGGGCGACCGTTCGCGCAAGGAAGTGCTGGTGGAATACGGCTTCCGCCTGCCTTCCGCGCTCGACAACCGGCCGCTCAAGTTCGACGAATTCGAACGCCTGGTGCCACAGACCATCTACGTCTCCGCCACGCCCGGCCCTTATGAGATCGAGAAATCGCGGGGCAGCGTGGTCGAGCAGGTGGTGCGTCCCACCGGCTTGGTCGATCCGGTGGTGGAAATCCGCCCGGCCTCGACCCAGGTGGACGACGTGCTGGGTGAAATCCGCATCCGCGCCGCCAAGCAGGAACGCGTGCTGATCACCACCCTGACCAAGCGCATGTCGGAGGACCTGACCGACTACCTGCATGAACATGGCGTCAAGGTGCGCTACCTGCACTCCGACATCGACACGGTGGAGCGCGCCGAGATCATCCGCGACCTGCGCCTGGGCGTCTTCGACGTGCTGGTCGGCATCAACCTGCTGCGCGAAGGCCTGGACCTGCCTGAAGTCTCGCTGGTGGCGATTCTCGATGCCGACAAGGAGGGCTTCCTGCGTTCGGAGCGCTCGCTGATCCAGACCATCGGCCGCGCCGCGCGCCATCTCGAAGGCAAGGCCATTCTCTATGCCGACGAGATCACCGGCTCGATGCGCCGCGCCCTGGACGAAACCGACCGCCGCCGTGCCAAGCAGGTCGAGTACAACAAGAAGCACGGCATCACCCCAAAGGGCGTGCAAAAGCGCGTCGCCGACGTCATGCGTTTCGGCTACGAGGCGCTGGACAGTGCCGTGGCGCTGAAGGTGGCGGAGCGCGAGGCCGCCTACGGCAACATGGCGCCGGAGAAGCTGGCCAAGCTGATCGGCAAGCTGGAAAAGGAAATGCATCAGGCGGCGCAGAACCTGGAGTTCGAACTGGCGGCAAAGAAGCGCGACGAGTTGCGCAAGCTGCGCGAGCAGGCGTTCGGCGCCCGCAATCCTTGACACTCCTCGACCAGATCGTCACACCGGCGAAAGCCGGGGGACCAGGTCTCATTACGCGCCGCTGACTCCCCGGATGCCGGCTTCAGCTTCCGGCCGAGACAAACCGCCGCTGCCGCATCCACTTCGTCACGACCCATTTCTCGCCTTGCGTCACCGGCGCGCTGGCGTGCAGCGAGCGCGGATCAACGCGACCCGCGTCGTCGCAATACTCGAAATAGACAGCGTTGCCACGCAGCGGCGATACCGCCCAGCCCAAGGTCGGGAATACAGTCTGCCCGCCGGCCGGCACGTCGTTGAGGTAGGCAACGAGCGTGCTGACGCGCTGGCCGCTGCGCGCGATCGACTCGCGGTTCGCCGCATTCGTCGGCAGCAGGTAATCGAAATGCGGCTCGCTGCTGGCGCCGAGCGGGTAATGCAGCACCTGGAGGCCCTCGCCGTTCTCGATCGGCAGGTTCGTCAGCGCCGACAGGCGGCGATCGATGCGGGCGATGAAGTCGTTTTCGGCGAGCCGGAAGAACATACCGTAGCTAGTACGCTTGTCGCTGACGATGTCTTGGCCCGTCAACGGATCGACCAGCGTGGACAGCTTCAGCCGCGGCCGCGCCATTTCGATCAGGATGCGGCACTCCTCGGCATCGAGCACGTTGCCGAGCGCGGCGAACACCGGATCGGCGGCGCGCGAGTACACGACGATCTCGCGGCCGGCAGCGTGGATGCGCGTGCCCGGCGCCAGGCGAGCGGCGGCACTCGAGGCGCCGTCCTCCGGCAGTTCGACGCTGTCGACCGGCACCGGCTGCCGGCGCTGACGCGCGTCGACGAAGGCATCGACGATCGCCTGCGCGGCGCGCGCGTCCATGCCCCGCTGATTCATGATGCCGACCAGCGCTTGCGGCGACTGGCCACGATCAAGGCTCTGCGTCAGCCAGCGGCCCAGTTCCGGCGCGAAGCGGACGAGCGAGGCCATGCCCTCACACCGGACCGGAAGTGGCGACCCAGCCATGCTCGCCGAGCGTGAAGCCCTGATGCAGCTGCAGGCGGCCGCCGGCACCGTTGATGACGCGCGTGATCATCGGCAGTACACGCTGGGCATCGGGATCATGCATCCATGGCGCCGGTTCGATCTGATAGGTATAGCTGACCACCGCTGAGGGATGTTGGGCGTCGTGCTTGTCCAGCTCCCAGCTCATGACCTTGTCGAGCTTGATCTGCGCAGCGCAGAAATCGTTCGGGTGCTCGGCGCCGCTACGGCTGGTGTACGCATGTGGCTTGTAATACTTGCGGCCCTCGTCGGTCAATGCGTAGCGTTTGATCACACCCTGCGGATTTTCCTCAGTCTTCGGCACCTCGATGACCGTGCTGGTCGCAAGACCCAGCTTTTCGAACACCGGAAGTTGCACGGCATGGTTTGAACCCGCGCCGGCTTCTGCCGGCGTCAGGTCCATCGGCCAATCGAACATCGCCAAGCACACATCGCCGCGCTTGGCCAGGACATCCTTGAGCGCCGAAGTGAAGTTCTCACGCGTCGGCGCACCGGGATCGCTGTTTCTGCCGCACGCCGGGAGCATGGACAAGGCCACGACCATCATCAGGATCTTGCGGAAACGATACTTCATGTCACTCGTCCATCGTCAGGAGTACAAGTTTTAGCGGGTAATCAGCGAGACGCACATTCCCGGATGAGTGCATACAAGCCGGAGGAATCATCGCGATGTCTATCCCGACAACTCGTCGACGATCCAGCCGCGCTTCGTCAGATGCACGCCCAGGCGCAACTGCTGCGTGCCGGCATTCTCGACCGCATGCGTCACAACAGGAAATACACGGCGTGCGTCCGGCGTCTGCGTCCACGGCGCCGGGGCGATATTGTACGTGAACAGCACCGAAGTCACGGTGCGGCCATCGAGCGGCTGCGGCTTTTCCCAGCCGATCAAACGATCCAGCGACAAGGTCGCTACACAGAAATCGGCCGGGTGGGTAACGTGACGCGTGGCCGTGGCAATCACCACCGGCACGTGCAGGTAATACTTCTGCCCTTCCGTGGTCAACGCGTATTCGCGCGCCGGCTGCGCCGTCGCAGCACCAACCACACCCTCGCGCGCCTCGCCCACATCGTGGCCCGTCACAAGGCCGAGCGCTTCGAGCACGGGCATTTGCTGCGCGTCGAGGCTGCGCGCTTGCCGATCGGCCGCCGTCACGGTAATCGGCCATTCGTACTTGGCGAGACACAGATGACCCCGCTGCGTGAGGTAATCGTTGATCGCCGCCGTGAAGTTGGCGCGATTGGGCACTTGCGCCTGCGGGTTGTGGCAGGCAGCGAGCAAGGCGAGGACTGCCAGGAACCCCGCAGTGCAGTACCGCTTCATCGTCGGATTGGCCATCAAGTATCGTGCGCCCATCAATTCACACAGGCGCCACTGGTCGGCTGCACATCCGGAACCTGATAACCGTCGCTCAGGATATTGAGGAAGCAAACCAGATCGGTGATCTGCTGATCGGTGATCGACGGTGTCGAGCCGGCCGCGCGCGGCTGTACGCCGTCGCCGAGTGTGGTTGCATTGACATTGTCCGGCGGCGTGATGCCGGTACCGAGGGGCACTTCCTCGTCGACGTTGACCTGTTCTTCGGGCGGCAGGTCGTTGAACTTCGCCACTGTCGCGCCGGGCACATAGGTCGGCTGCAGCGCGTAAGTCGGATTGACAACCGGCGTACCGGAACCACCTGTGCTCGGATACCAATACTCCGGGTTGGTGTCGCGCGTGTTGTAAAAGTTCACCACCTGATTCAGCGAGTGGAACACGCCGTTGTGGAAGAACGCGTTGCGCGTCGCCACGTTGCGCAGCGTCGGCACCTTGAACTGGCCACAGTATTGATCCGGCGTACCGAGCTTGGCCGGCGTATGGTCGCTGCGGTACGGACCGCACAGACCCATGTCGTAATAGGTCGGATCATCATTGGCCGGAATCGGATCAGGATTCCCGGGGATCGACTTGTCATTGCGCGGCGCGCCGATCGCCTGGTAAGTGAAGTCCGTCATCAGTCCCTGGTTGCCGTTGAAGTTGACTCCGCCGTAGTGGCAGGCCGAGCAGTTGGCGACTTCGGCGGTGTTGAAAATCCTGAGGCCGCGATTCTCGGCAGCGGTCAGCGTGCCGCCAAGCTTGTTGTGGACGTAGAGATCGTACTTGCTGCTGTATGGATGGAAACTGGGGTCTTCCTGCTCGAAGGCCTGGATCGCCTGGCCCAGATCGGCAAACGCCGAGTCGGTGTCGTTGAACACGTTCGCGCCGTAAGCCTGCGCAAACAGGTCGGCATACTGGCCGTCCTTTACCGCTTGCACGACGGCACTCTTCGAGGGGTTGTTCATCTCGATCGGATTGAGCAGCGGCAATTCCGGCTGCTCGGCCAGCGTTGATGCGCGGCCATCCAACATGAAGCCGCCGCCCGCCGAGGGCAAGGTCACGCCGTCCGGATTCGCCGCATTATCCTCGTATGGGGGCGTAGCATCCTTGTAGCGCAGCGTCGGCACCGCGCGGACGCCCGACTGCGCCGGGTCGGAGCCAAGTTGTACCGCCAGGCTGTTCGGCGGACCGTAAGCATACTGCGGCGAGTGGCAGCTCGCGCACGACATGTTCTTGCCGCTGGACAGGGTCTTGTCGAAAAACGCCTTCTGCCCCACCTGCGCCGCGAGGCCCAGCGTCGAACTACTGCCGCCACTGCTGCTCCCGCCACTACTGCTGCCACTTCCACTCCCGCTGCTACCACCGCTGCCGCTGCTGCTACTGCTGTTATCGACTCCGCCACCGCCACAGGCCGTCAGCATGAGCAGAACCGCGCCGAATACGGCAACGACATGGAATTTCGTACGCATCTGAATCCTTCTCGGGCCGGTTCCCGGTCCTCGTTACCACTTCACTCCAGCCGACCGCCCCGAAATGGGTGCTGCTCGGCACGGAACGCCACAAGCAAAGACGGGCCGTCGAAACGGCCCGGCACATTGCGTCACTGTAAAAATGCGTGGGGCGGGCGAACCGCCCCACGCCAATGCCGTGACATTACTTCGTCAACGACCAGACGTTGCTCTGGGTCGCGTCCGGACCAGTCTGCGGCGTGACCGCGGAACCGCCCACGCCGACGCCCGAAATGTCGGCCGGGTTCAGCTTCTGCACGTAGGTCTTCGGAATCACATAGGCGTGATTGATCGGACGCACGGAGTCGAAGTGCGTATCCGCGCTGCTGTTGAATTCCGGCAAGGCCAGGATATTCTCGGCGATGAAGAACTCGGTGTACTTCGCACGGTTCAGATACGAAGCATCGGCAGCCGGGTCAGCGATCTGGAACATGTCCTGAATCGTGCGCACCAGCGAGAAGTGGCTGTAGGCGTCGCTGTCCTTGACGCCCAGCGGCGCCGTGCCCGCATCCTGCGCATTGGTGATGATGCCGAAGATCGAGTTGCCGTGGCCGTTGTTGCCGTTGTCGTAACCGCTCGGCTGCGCGCCCTTCGTGGCCTTGCCGCTGGCATCCACCGTCACCGGGGCGTCGCCGGAACCCTTACCGGCCGCGTTCCAGCCGCAGCACGAGGTGCTGGAGCCTTCGCCTTCGTCGAACATGATCACGATCGCGACGTGCTTCCGCGCATTCTTCCACAGGGCCGAGCTCTGGATCGCACCGACGACCTTGTTGATGTAGATGTCGCTACGGGTGATGCCTACCGTTTCGCCGTTGTTGTTGTTGCTGCAGCTCGTATCGCTGCCGACACCGTGCATGTCGTCGCACTGGTCGGGCATGATGAAGTTGACGTTGCCCACATCGCCGGCCGCGAGGTCGGCACCGAACTGGTCGTAAATCCAGCCCTTCGGAACGGTGTAGACCGAGGTCTTGGCCCAGTCGGCCGCCGTGTACTGCGTACCGAAGATGGTGCGGGTATCGGCGACAAACTCCGGCAGGTTGCGCGCTGCCTGATAGGCCATCGACGGACCGTGCTTGACCTTGTACAGGCCTCCCACCACCGCGAAGTTGGGGGAGCCGGTCACATTCGTGCCGTCGGTGTTGGTCTCGTTGTACGTGTCGGCAACCGCCGGATCGGCGATGCTGTCCGCACGCACGTCCTGGCCTGGGTTCATCGACTCGTTATAGGTGCGCCAGGTCAGACCGCTCTTCGACAGCAGGGTGAACAGGTTGTCGCCCGGCTCGTTGTGGTTGGTGCCGCTGGTCGGCGCCGAGCTGCAGGCGTCGCCGGCATTGGTGCTGTAACCGGCAAGGTGAGCTTTGTCCAGCGGCGGCAGCGCCGATTGCGCCGGCAGCGGTTGACCGTCGGAGGCCGTGCCTCCCACGAAGGCGACGTCCGTCGGCGCGTTGGGGCCGAAGGCGCCGCAGCCGAACCAGTTGTCGTCGGTGATGCCCCAGTCGTCGCCACCGCCGAGCGCGGTGTAATTCGGCTCGGACGGGTTACCGGTCGAGTAGTAGGTCGTCAGCTGGTTGTACTTGCCGAGGAGGTTGTTGATGTTCGGCGCACGTGTCGTATTGCCGAGAATCGCGTCGGTGGACTTGTTCTCAAGCATGATGATGAAAATGTTGTCGTAGGCCGGCACGCCTTCGATATTGAACGCGGCCTGCTGCGCCTGCGCGAAGGTGATCGTCGTACGCGTATCGGCGGGAATCGTCTCGCCCGAGGTGATGCCCGTAACACCGGCAAGCCGGGGATCGCCGCCGGCGACGGCCAGCGCATCCGGGTACTTGTCGCCGCGATCGAGCTTGGTGGTCGCGTAGGTATAACGGTTGCTCAACTGGTTGTATTCATACAGCATCGCATACTGCTGGGCACCGGTCAGCGTGTTGACGTCGGCAAGCGCATCGACGCCACTGAAGGTGACGCCCTGGCCGAAAGCCGGACCACTCAGGCGGGAGGCAAGATTCGCTTTCTCGACCGCGTAGGAGGAGCCGTTGGCCTCGACCAGGCGCTGCACTTCGCTCGAGGCCGGGCTGATGACGATCTTGTCCGCACCCTGGTCGGCAACTTGCGCGGCGGAGGCGCGCAGGACCAGGTGGCTGGGAACCGTCGCGCCGGACGCGGTGTTCTTGGCCGCAGTGGTGATGTCGGCGATGATCTGGCCCGTGTCGGCCGTGGTCAGGGTGAACTTGCCGGAGCCGTCGGTCGTCGCCGTGGTTTCCGTGCCGTCGCACTTGCCGTTGCCGTTCGCGTCCACGCAAACCGTGGCGCCGGTGTAAACGCCCGCCTTGAGGGTCGGATTGCCGGTCTTGCTGCCGGCGACGAAGGCGCTGGACACCACAACGCCGGTGTAGGTCGAAGCCGTCGGCCCCGAACCCGACGAGCTCGACGAACTCGATGAGCCCGACGACCCCGAGGAACTCGATGAACTTGAGGAACTTGAGGAACTCGAAGAACCCGACGAGCTGGACGAACTCGAGGAACTCGAAGAACCACCGTTATCGTCATTGCCGCATGCTGCGAGCAACATGCAGCAGGCCACGGCGATCGGCGTTAGTTTCAGCGCATTGCGATTGAACATTTAGTGTGTTCCCTAGGAATTTTGGGCGGAAATGAGACGGCCCCAACCACCGGCCCGTATCGGTCGGCGAAGTTAGGAGCCGAAGATGACGGCCCGGTTAAAGATGGACGGAGGGCACCGGTGAGCCCCACACGATGACCTCGCAAGCCTTGATGGAATTGACGTTTGCGCAATTCGTAAAGAATTGTAAAAGCGGATGTGAGTCCCGCTGCACGCAGCGCACAACCGCTTGTCAGCGCCGTGCGTGAGGAGGGCTACAACGTTCAACTACAAGCCGCACCACACCCCGCCCTGGTTCAACCCCATCAAGGCGAAACCTGACTCATTGCGTAGGCTTGTACCCGTCGCTCAGGGTGCCCAGGAAAGCGATGATGTCCTTCTGCTCGGCCTCGTCCAGCGCTGGCGACTCGCCGGGCTTGCGGTCGAACGGCGCATCGAGGGTGTCGAGATTGGCGCGGTATTGCGGCGGCAGGTCGTTGTACACATCCACCGTCCCATCGGCCTTGCGCGGATAGAACTTCTCCGGGTGGATATCGCGCTCGGCGTAGAAGCGCAGCACATCCTCCAGCTTGTGGTACACGCCGTTATGGAAGAAAGCCTGTCGCGTGGCGACATTGCGCAGCGACGGCGTCTTGAACAGGCCGCAATTTCCCGGCTGCTTCGCGAAAAGATCCTTGCGGTCCGGGCCGCAGATGCCCAGGTCATGGAAATGCGGATCGGCGTTGGCGCGGATCTCCGCATTGCGCGGCACGCCCAGCGACTCGTACTGGAAATCGGTGAACAGGGGCATACCGCCGTCGGGCCGCCGCTGGTCCGGGTGGCAGGTAGCGCAATTGCCCTTCTTGGGATCCTCGTACAGCTTGAGACCACGCAGTTCCGCCGGACTCAGGCTGATCGTACCCATCAGGTATTGATCGTACTTGCTGTCGAAGGGCGCGAAGGTTTTTTCCTCGCCTTCATAGCGGCCGATGGCGAATAGGGCCTCCGACAACAGCAACTTGTCGTCGGTTTCGACATTTGGCCCCGCCAGGAGCTTGAGCTGTTCGACCACATCCAGCTTGCGCAGCTTGGCCACGATTTCCGCCGCCGACTTGTTGCCCATCTCCAGCGGATTGAGCAGCGGCGCCAGTGCCTGGCCTTGCAGGGTGTCGACCCGGCCGTCCCAGAACAGCCCGCCTTGCGGCACCATTGCCACAGCCGCCGCGGCTGCACTACTCGACTTGGACACGCTGGGAGCGACACGCGCCAGCCTTGCGGGCCCCGGCGCTGCGGCCGCCGCAAGGGTGCCGGCTTGCGGGCCGGCATGGGGTGAGATACCCGAGGGATGCAGCTCCAGCCCGCCCGTGTCATCGGGGCCGACCGAGAACCCGGGTGTCTCGATCAGGTAGGTCAGCTTGGGTACCGCACGCTCCCCTTGCAGGCTCAGGTCCGGCCCTCCGAACTGCACCGCGAGCGCGTTGGCCGGCGCGAAAGCATGGGCCGGGTCGTGACAACTGGCGCAGGACTGCTTGCCCGAGGCAGACAACGAAGGTTCGAAAAACAGTTTCCTGCCGACTTGCGCCATCACACTGAGCGGCTTTGGCGCAGGCGCGGCAGCGGGCGTCGCCGCCCCGCCCTGCCGTCCACAGGCCGGAAGGGCGAAGACCAGCGCCGCCAGCAGGCCGCCGAACGCGGGACGTGAACAAATCCGGGACAGGCAACTGGACATCAGGACTGAACCTCTGCTGCCCGGCCTCAATAGGCCAAGGCTGAAAATGACAGCGCCGGTGGCGGGACTTTACGTCCCGCCACCGGCGGCTGCCGAATGTCTACCGCAAGGCGCTACACCGCCGCTTGCTTACTGCGGTTCACCCGTGGTGGTGTCGAGCAGGTACGTCGCGGTGTTCGGCTTGGCGTTGAAGTCGAACATGTTCTCCAGCGAACCGGCAATGCCGTCGTAGGAGCCGAGGATGCGCTGCCCGCCGAGCCAGTTGTCCTCGATGAAACGTAGCACCGAGGCCTGGTCGGTCAGCGTGTGGTCGACGAAGTTGGCCTTGGCATAGGGCGAGATGACCAGCAGCGGCTGGCGCATGCCGTAACCGCAACGGCCCTGCGCCGGCTTTTTGCCATCCACACCCGGCAGCACGTCGGTGTTGACCGAAGTGCACTGCGACAGCACGTCGAAACCCGCCACCGCGATATTGGAACCGCGGACGATGCTGGAGGCGTGGTCGTACCAGCCGTCGGAATCGTCATAGAGGATGACGATGGCGGTGCTCGGCCATTCCGGCGACTTCTGCACGGCATTGACGATGGTCGTGATGAAGGTCTGCTCGTCCAGCGGGTCCGAGTAGCCGGCATGGCCATCCTGGAAGCCCGGAGCCTTGACGTAGCTCACCGCCGGGAAGTTGCCCGCCGCCAGCGCATCGAGGAAGTCGTGGCTGTCGTACTGATGGTTGGCGCCGCCGTCGTTGGCGCTCCCCACCACCGCCGCCGAAGTCGGACGGGTATGCTTCGGGTTGGCCGTGGAGGCGTAGTACTGGAACGGCTGGTGATGGGGAATGTAGTCCACCTTGGTGACGTTGGTCACGGTGGACTTGGTGCTGCGCTTGCAACCCGTGGTGCTGGTGCCGCTGTTGGTGAGCGTCAAATCGAAGCCACCAGCGAAGAAGCCCCAGCTGACCTTGGCCGTATTCAGCAGATCACCGATGTTCTTGCCGGTCAGGGAGAAGTTGTAGGTGGTGTCGGAGCACACATCGCCGGTGGGGTCGTCATCGTCGGTATCGGTATAGCCGCCGTTGCCGTCTGGCACAAGTGTGGCGGCGGTGTTGCCGTTGGAATCGGTGTACTCGTCATAGGTGCCATCGGCCGCCTTCGGGAAGGCCGGACCCGGGGTGGCGCCGTTGGTCTGGCCCGAGATCAGGTTGACCGCGCCAACCGTGGAGGGACCAAAGGTGGTGCTGTAGGAGTTGTCGCTCATCGCATAGTGCTGAGCGTAGTTCCACAGGGCGGTGACGGTATTGCCGTCGTAGTAGCCCATGACCTGACCCGAAGTGCCGAAGGCGCCGGCGCTGCCGCAGGCGCTGGTGGTAATGGTGACATCGCAGGTGCCGGTGTTCTTGGGGAACAGGTCCATCGCCAGATTGTTGAAGGCGAGCTGCTCCGCCGGGTAGGCGTGGTTCTGATCCGAAGTGGCGGCCTGCGTCCGATCCATACGGAACGGATTGGCGGCGCCGGTACCATTGCCGGTGTTGGTCTTGTTCGGGTTACCCGTCAACAGCGTGCCGCTGAGGCCGTTGACCGCCGGCGTATTCGCCAGCGCGGTGAAGGCGGGTTCCTTATCCGGGTTGGTCGCAGTCGGATAAGTGGCGAAGTAATGATCGAATGAAACGTTTTCCTGGAAGATCACCACCAGGTGCTTGATCGGGGTGGTGGTGGCCAGGTTGGCCGCCGGATCGTTCACCCCATCGCTCGACGAACATGCGGCGAGTCCGACCAGAGTGGCGACCGCCACGCTCAGTCCTGTACGTTTGAACATTTACTCAGCTCCTGATTGCCTTTATTCAGGCAAATGAAAGTTTTCTGAAAGCCTGGAACCAGCGTGCGACAGCCAGGGGAGCTTAAGAAGCCAAGATGAAACGCTCGTGATCGGAGAAGTCCGCATACTGTTAAGAAATGTTAAGACACACAACTTCCAGTCAAGAGCCGGGGCGGAATGCGGGGCCATCCGATGCACGATCCCGCCGTTTGAGATGAAGCGTCCGTTCAGGCCTTGCGCGGCGGCAGCACTTCGAGCGGCCGCATCATGTCGTTGCCGGCGTGTTCCATGATGTGGCAGTGCCACAGGTAGCGGCCGGTAAAGCCTTCGAAGCGGACGATGATGCGGGTCACCGAGCGCTGGAATGCCTGCACCGTGTCCTTCCAGCCGGTCTCCCCGGCTTTCGGCGGAATCGGCTGGCCCAGGTAGACCATCTTTCCGCTGCTGCGGTATTCCTGGACGGAGAACGAACGCCGGTCGAGCACCTGGAAGCGCACCAGGTGCAGATGGATCGGATGGGTGTCCTCGGTGAGATTGACCAGCTCCCAGATCTCCACGGTATTCAGTTCGGGCTTCTCGGTCACCGGATCGTGCCAGTGCTTGCCGTTGAGCAGCAGCAGCGTGGTCTCACCGCTGACCGGATCGGCGTACTCCCGCAGCGTCATGGTGCGCGTCCTGACCGCGCTCGCTTCGGGGATACGCTCGATGGTGCGCAGCCGGGCGGGCAATGCCAGCGGCATGGCCTTGCCGGCGGCAACGCGGAACTGCATGACGTCGTTGAGGCGATGATCCTTGAGCACGACGTTCTGCCCGGCGTATTGCGAAAAATCGACCACCAGGTCGGCGCGTTCGGCCGGCGCGAGGAACAGGTTGCTCAGGGGCGCAGGCTCCTGCAACAGGCCCTGATCGCTGCCGATCTGCTGGAAGCCCTGCCCGTTGGCCAGGCTCAGATCGAAGCTGCGGCCGTTCGAGGCGTTGAGCAGACGGAAACGATAGGCGCGCGGCTGCACGTCCAGGTAAGGGTAGATCTTGCCGTTGGCGAGAATGGCATCCCCGATCGCCTCCGAGACCCACGGAGCCTCTGGATCACCAGTGTCCGGGTAATAAAGCTGCCCTTCGCGATCGAAACCGCGGTCGAACAGGGTCAGCGGAATTTCATACTCGCCTTTCGGCAGCCCCAACGCTTCCTCCGCTGCGTCACGGACAATAAAAGAGCCGAACAGGCCGGCATAGACATTCAGCCGTTCGATGCCCATGGTGTGATCGTGGTACCACAACAGGGCCGCGTCCTGCTGGTTGGGATAGCAATAAAGCCGGGAATGCCCCGGCGTGTACCAGGCATCCGGGTAACCATCGCTGGCCGGCGGCGCCTTGGCGCCATGCACATGCACCACGGTGCGCACTTCGGGCTTGCCCGCCTCGGCACCATGCAGATTGTGGTCGATCGGCAGGAAATGCCGGGTCGGCAGGGCATTGCCCCAGTCCACCCAGACACCCTCGCCGCTGCGCGTCTCCAGTACCGGGCCGGGCACGGTGTTGCCATAGCTCCAGAAGCGGGTCGGCTTGACGTCGCGATGCACGGTCTGCTCGATCTCGCGCATCGACATGCGGTAATACGGCAACTGGCGATGCGCATCCGCGGGATCGGCGCGCTTGCCTTCCGGGCGCGCGATTTCAGGGAGCGGCAGGGCATCGACAAAACGGGCCAGCGTCAGCGCACTGAGCTGCTGCCGCTGCGGGCCGGCCGGCGCAACGAATTTGGTCTTGCGCAGGCGCGGTGCGCGGCACAGCGCGGCGCCTGGAAGCAGGTCGGTGCCGGCGGTCTGGCCGGCGATCAGGGCGGCGGCCAGACCGCCACCCTGCTGAAGAAATCTGCGGCGATTCAGGGACATTTGAATTCGGGGATCATCGGGTCGTTAAACAGCAAAGGCGGACACGGGAAACCCCGTGCCCGCCGCTTGCGGAGTGCGGCAACACCGGCCGCCGCGGAGCGGCGACCGGTGCCGAAGCAAACTCGTCTCAGGTCTTGTCGAACCAGGCCGCGCAGGCGTCGTTCTTGCCGGCAGCGGAATTGGCCGGGGCCGTGGTGGCCGGCGTGCCGTTGCAGTTCAGCAGGAACGGCGTGGCATTGCCCGGCGTCGCACCCGAGAAATCGAACAGGTTGTAGATCGAGTTCTCGGTCTTGTCCGTGACCGGCTTGCCGTCCAGCGAGATCGAATCCCAGGAACCGTGGCCGATGCGCTGACCTCCGAGCCAGTTGTCCTCGACGAAGCGGATCACCGCGGCCTGGTTGGTCACGCTGTGGTCGACGAAGCCCTTCTTCGCCCACGGCGAGATCACCTGCAGCGGCTGGCGCGGACCGGGGCCGCAACGGCCGTCGGCCGGCTTGTCATTGATGCCGTTCGGCGTCGTGACGGGCGTGGCCGGGTTCGGGAACAGGGTCGACGGCTCGCTGGTGCAGGCGCCGGCGCCGTTCAGGAAATCCTGGGCGGTATGCGAGGCGGCCAGCAACGGGCCGGCCTGGTGGTCGTACCAGCCGTCGGAATCGTCATACAGCACGACCACGGCGGTGTCCTTCCAGTCGCTGCGCTGCTGCAGGAAGTTGACCACGCGCACCACGAAGGCCTGTTCGTTGAGCGGATCGGAGTTGCCGCCGTGGCCGTCCTCGACCTTGATCGACTTGAGGAAGCTCACCGCCGGATACGAACCGGCGTTGACCGAGTTGAAGAAATCCTCGATGTCGTAGTTGTGGACCGCGGTGTCGCTGGCCTTGCCGATGCAGGAATAATCCGGCGTCGTCTGGGTCAGGCAGCTCGGACGGCGATGCGTGTCGTTGGCCGTGGTCGCCCAGTAGTTGAAGAAGGCGTGATGCGGCACGAAGTCGAACACGCCCTTGTTCGGGTGCAGTGAGTTCTGCGTATCACGCGAGCAGCCGCTGTTGCCGTCGGCGTTGACGCGGGTCAGGTCGAACCCACCGGCGAAGCCGCCGTAGGTGACATTCTTCGCATCCAGCAGGTCGCCGATGTTCTGGCCGGTCAGGCGAACCACGCCGCCGTTGATATCGGTCTGCGTGGAGCAGACGTCATCCAGCGGAGACGGATCCTCGATCACGGAGTAGTAGCCGTTGTTGCCGTCGACGATGTCGGCGCCGCTCAGCGCGGCACCGGCGAAGTTGATCGCCTGCACGCCGTTGGTCTGGCCGGAGATCAGGTTGATCACGCCGACGGTGGACGGTCCGAACTGTCCGTAGGAGTTGTCGCTCATCGCGTACTGCTGGGCGTAGTTCCACAGCGCCGTGACGGCGGTGCCGTCGTAGTAGCCCATGATCAGGCCCTTGTTCACGGTCGGATCGGCCGACGTGCTGTCATCGGCATGGCCGCGCGAGGGGAACAGGTCGAGCTTGCCGGCGTCATACATGATCTGCTCGCCGTTATAGCTGTGGTCCTGGCTGGCGGTGACCGCGCGGCCATGCGGCTTGCCGCCGGTGACCGGGGCCACCGAGAGCAGGAACGGGTTGATCGCGTTGCTGCCGTTGCCGGCGGTGTTGGCGGCATTCGGATTCGCGGTCAGCAGCGCCGGGTGGGCGATGTAGTTGTTGACCGAACCGGCCGCGGGCACTACAGCGTCGGCGCGGAACGGCTTCCACTTGGAAGGATCGGTCGGGTTAGCCGGATCGACGTTGTACGGGTAGGTGCCGAAATAGTGGTCGAACGAGATGTTTTCGCCGTAGATCACCACCAGATGCTTGATCGGCGTGGCGGTCGTGATGCCCGGCGCCGGATCATAGGCACCAGGACCCGGTGCGCCGGGACCCTGCGGACCGGCCGGACCCGCAGGGCCGGTGGCACCCGTGGCACCATCGTCTCCGGAACAACCGGCGGCGCCGACCAGCACGGCCATCGCCAGACTCAAAGCGATACGTTTGAACATGAATTTCCCCTGCGATTACTGGATGAAATAAGCAGCCGCAACTTCCCATGCGCTGCGGTGGCCGGAATCTAGGAGCCGAAAATGACGCATCGGTGAAAGATTTAAGGCAGGGGTCCGGCCTGCGTTAAGAACCGCTTAACAAATGTTGGAAACATTGAGCTTTTGGAGAAATGTAAATAAATGTAAAGCCGTAAAGAAAGGTAACGTCAGGCAGTGAACGCCTTGACGAATCCGCAGGAGAAATGCCTGGAAACTGGCGTCAAATGCCGGATTCAGCCGATCGACAGACGCATTGAAAGCTTACGAATTCGCCTGAAATGGCAATAGAAGTGCTCGGACGCCCGCAGGGCGGCCCCGTAGCGCAGCGAAGGGGTGCGGCCCATGGATGGGCCGCACAACCACGACCCGTAGGGTCGTTGGTGAGAGTCCACGAAGGACTCCCGGAAGATCTTTGGTAGGCGCGATTGGACTCGACGATTTCGCCGGGAGCGAAATCGGACGCCC
>NZ_KL543999.1:0-181667 GCF_000711955.1 Nevskia soli DSM 19509 | reverse complement strand
CCATGGATGGGCCGCACAACCACGACCCGCAGGGTCGTTGGTGAGAGTCCACGAAGGACTCCCGGAAGATCTTTGGTAGGCGCGATTGGACTCGAACCAACGACCCCCACCATGTCAAGGTGGTGCTCTAACCAGCTGAGCTACGCGCCTATACGCCGCAAAGAAAGCGTAAAGAGGCGCGGATTATAAGGGCTGCACCGCGGCCATGCCAATGATTTCTTGAAATTTCCCTTTTTCGGGCTCCGGCGATACCCCCTCGGGACAGTGGGCGCGCTACAGCCTTTGCGGTGAATACGGCGGCTGTGCGTCCGTCCTCGGCTTTTTCAGGCCTTAATTGACCGCGGCCCCGCGATTGCGGCCGACCTCGGCGGGCGAAATCGGCGCCCCTTCATTACCCCAGGAATTGCGGACGTAGGTCAGCACCGCGGCGGCCTGTTCGCCATTGAGCGTTTCGCCGAATGGCGGCATGCCGTAGGGCCGCGGGTTGCCGCCGGTGCCCGGCGGGAAGCCTCCATTCAACACTGTGCGGATCAGGTTGATGGTGAAAGGACCGCCCACAGCGATGTTTCCGGCCAAGGGCGGATAGGCAGGCGGGGCCCCCGTTCCGGCGGACTTGTGGCAATCGGCGCAATGCTTCTCATACAGGGTACCGCCGAGCGCCATGACCCGATCCTTGTCGCGCAGGGATACGCCCGCCGCGCCCCGGCTGACGGAACCATCCACCTTCGCCGGCAAGGTCTTCAAGTACGTGGAAATGGCCTGGACATCGGCCTGCGACAGATGCTGCAGGCTGTTGTAGACCACTTCCGCCATCGGCCCCGAAGCCACGCCGCGGTTGGAGACCCCGATCTTCAGCAGGGCCGACAATTCCTCCCGCTCCCACCCTCCCACGCCGGCGTGCAAATCGGAGTTCAGCGGCGGCGCGTACCAGTCCAGCACCGGGATCATCGCACCCGCCAACTCCGTATCCCGCTCCGTTCCGCCGAAGCTGTTGCGCGGACTATGGCAGGCGGCGCAGTGACCTGGCCCCTGCACCAGGTAGGCACCGCGATTCCATTCGTCGGACTGCTGCGCATCGGCGCGGTACACGCCCGGCTTGAAATACAGCGCGCGCCAGATCGCCAGCAGCGGACGCTGGTCATAGGGGAAGCGCAGTTCCGGCTCACGGCTGGCCTGGCGCACCGGGGGCACGCTCTTCAAGTAGGCGAACAGCGCATCGGCGTCGGCGCGGTTGATCCGGGTGTAGTCGGTATAGGGGAAGGCCGGGTAGAGAAAATGTCCGTCCTTCGACTTGCCCAGGTGCAGCGCCTGCCAGAAATCGTCGGCGCTCCAGCTACCGATGCCGGTGTCCGCATCCGGCGTGATATTGGGTCCAAAGACCTTGCCGAAAGGTGTGGGAACCCCCTCGCCGCCCGCGAACGGAGCACCGCCGCGCGCCGTATGGCACACCAGGCAATCTCCAAGCTGGGCCAGGTACTGCCCACGCGCCACCACTTCCTGCGGCGACTGGGTGGTGGGCAGGGCCACCTCGGTGTAATCCTCGTCCTGGTGGCGCTGCAGGAAGGCCATGCCGAGCGCCAGGAGCAGCAGGACACCGATCGCGATCAATTTTGTCTTCATTAGCCGGCCCTCAATGCGCGACGTCGGCCGAAGGCATGCTGCCGCAGCGCGCGGGCATCGGTTTGGCGACATGGTCGGCTGGTCGCGCCCGGCTGTCGGCGACCTGGGAGCCGATCCACGCGGCGATGGCGCCGACCTGCTGCTCGCTCAGGTGCTCTGCGATCTGGGCCATGCAGTCCGGAGCCGCGGCGCGCCGCGCGCCGCTCTTCCAGGAACCGAGCTGGGCGATGATGTAGTCGCGCGGCAAGCCGAGCAGGCCGGGGATGGCAGGATTCACACCCGCCAGCGCTTCGCCATGGCAGGCCGAGCAGGCCGGAATCTTGTGCGCGGGATCACCCGATTTCACCAGGCTTTCCCCCTGCTCCAGGGTGGCTTTGGACACATCGAACTTCTGCGGCGCCGCATACGGCGGATGCTGGCTGGAAAAATACTGCGCCATCTCCCGCAGGTAATCGTCGGACTGGTAATCGAGCATGTAGCTCATCAGCTGGAAATGACGGCGCCCCTCGCGGAAGTTGAGGAGCTGGTTGTAGAGATAAGCCACGGGCTTGCCGGCGATGCGCGGATAAAATCCGTCCGAGGCGGCGCGGCCCTCGTTGCCGTGGCAACCGGTGCAGGCCAGCAGGCGCTGTTGCAGCGTATCCGGCACCGATGCGGGCGTCGCTGCCGGCACAGCTGCAACCGGAGACGTAACCGCCGGGGCCGGAAGCGGGGTTGCAGGCGGGGCCGCCCCGACATTCATCGCCATCACCACAATGCAGACGAAACCGATACCGCGCCGTGGTACCGCCCGGAATCGCGGGTGCGATACTGGCGTGAAAGGAGCGACTCGGTCTTTGTTCTGGTTCATTCCGGGCCCTGATCGGGTGACGCCGTGTGCATCGCGTCGCTGGCAACAGTATACGGCCGGCCGCCGCGCCGACAGGGACAGACGGCGCCTATCCGGGGCGAAGCAGTCGGGCCCCGCCGGCGCGGCTCGCAGCATGGCCGGGGAAGGCTGGCCCTGCAGCAATTGTGTGATGGCGGGATTCACCCGAACCTTGGCCGCCGCAACCTTTGGACGACTGCGGCGCCTGGGGCAAGCCGTGGAACGAACCGTTGCCCACTCCTTTAATTACTGCAAACCAGCTACGGAACCATTCATGTCGCAACAGACCATCGAGATCGTGCAGGACTTCCACAAACCCGTAGCCGAGCTGTTCGCCTTCCTGTCCGATCACAACCAGCTGGGCAAGGTGTTCGGCATCCCGGTGCGCCGGGTGCGCGACGGCGAAGGCGACGTCAACGGCGTCGGTTCGGTGCGGCGGCTCGGCATTGGTCCGCTGGCGGTCGAAGAGACCGTTACCGCCGTCAGCCCCAACCGCTCGATCGACTACCGCATCAGCAAAGGCGGCGGTCCGGTGCGCAACCATCGTGGCCAGTTGAAATTCTCCGGCTCGAGCCGCGGTTCGCGGGTGGCCTGGACCATCCGGTTCGATTCCCCACTGCCCCTGGTGGGGCCGATCATCAAGGCCGTGCTGACCCAGGGCATCCGGCTCGGCCTCAAGCGCATCGCCTGAGAACCTGCAACCAGGCTTCAACCGTCCAGCTGTGCGCTGCGCAAGCGCAGCGCATTGCCGATGACGCAGACCGAGGACAGGCTCATTGCCAGGCTGGCCAGCATCGGCGACAGCAGCAGACCCAGCCAGGGATACAGCACCCCGGCGGCGATGGGTACACCGAGGACGTTGTAGGCAAAAGCGAAGAACAGGTTCTGACGGATGTTGCGAACACTGGCGCGCGACAGGCGGATGCCGCGCGCGATGCCGGCCAGTTCGCCCTTGACCAGGGTCACGGCGGCGCTCTGCATCGCCACATCGGTGCCGCCGCCCATGGCGATGCCGACGTCGGCTGAAGCCAGCGCCGGGGCGTCGTTGATGCCGTCGCCGGCCATCGCCACCACCCGCCCCTGCGCCTGCAGTTCGCGCACCAGTGCCGCCTTGTCTTGCGGCAACAGGCCGGCACGGACATCGTCCAGCCCAAGCGTGCGCGCCACCGCCTGCGCCGCGCCGCGGCTGTCCCCGCTGGCCATGACCACACGCAGGCCCAGCGCATGCAGCTCGGCAAGCGCCGTGGCGGCGCCCGGCTTGATACTGTCAGCCAGCCCGAGCACGCCAGCGGCGCGCCCGGCTACCGCCACCAGGACCACGGTCTGTGCTGCGGCCTGCAGTGAGTCGATGCGCGCGGCGAGTAGCCCCAGTTCCACCCCCTCTCTTTGCATCAGCGCGGCATTGCCGACGCAGACTTTCCGCGGTCCGACTTGCGCCCAGGCGCCCAGTCCCGGGTCGGCGCCGAAGTCCGCCACCGCCAGCGACCCCAGCGCGCGCGCCTTCGCCGCGTCGACAATGGCGCGCGCCAGAGGATGCTCGCTGGCGGCCTCCACCGCCGCCGCAAACTGCAAAACTTCGTCGTCGCTGAAACCTTCGGACGCTGCAATCGTTTGCAGCGCCGGCTTGCCCAGGGTCAGCGTGCCGGTCTTGTCGATTACCAGGGTATCGACCTGCTGCAGGCGTTCCAGTGCCGCCGCGTCGCGGATCAGTACACCGGCATGAGCGCCGCGCCCGACTCCGACCATCACCGAAATGGGCGTGGCCAGGCCCAGAGCGCAAGGACAGGCGATGATCAGCACCGACACCGCGGCCAGCAAGGCATGCGCGCCGGCCGGTGCGGGGCCATAGAACCACCACGCCGCCGCGGCCAGCACCGCGCAGGCAACCACCGCCGGCACGAACCACGCCGCCACCTTGTCCGCCAGGCGTTGCGCCGGCGCGCGCGAGCGGCCTGCCTGCGCCACCAGTTGCACGATCTGTGCGAGCAGGGTCTCGTCGCCAACGCGTTCGGCGCGCAGGACCAGGGCTCCCTGACCATTGACCGTGCCCGCGGTCAGCCTGGCATCGCGGGTCTTGCGCTGCGGTGCGGGCTCGCCGGTCAGCATGGCTTCGTCGACGTGGCTGTCGCCTTCCAGCACCACGCCGTCCACCGGCACGTTTTCACCCGGCCGCACGCGCAGCACGTCGCCGGCTGCCACCTGCTCCAGGGGCACATCGCTTTCGACCCCGTCGCGCAGGCGATGTGCAACTTTGGGCGTGAGCCGCAGCAGGGCACGGATCGCCGCCGAGGTACGCGAACGCGCCGCCGCCTCCAGTACCTGCCCCAGGATGACCAGGGTGGTGATCACCGCCGCCGCCTCGAAATAAAGCGGCGGCATGCCGTGCGCGCCGGCGAAGGCGGCGGGCAATGCGGCGGGGAAAACCAGGGCCAGCGCACTGTAGATCCAGGCCGCGCCGGTGCCGAGTGCAATCAGCGTCCACATATTGGGGCTGCGATGACGCAGCGAGTCCACGCCGCGCACGAAGATGAACCCTCCAAGCCACCACACCACCGGGGTCGCCAGCAATGCTTCGCCCCAGGCCACCGTCCCCATGCCGAGCAAGGCAGCGAGACCACCGCCCGGCAGCATCTCGCTCATCGCCGCCAGAAACACCGGCACCGACAGCAGCAGGGACAAAATCAACTTGCGCCGCATCACGGCCAGTTCCGGGTCCGGCCCCTCATCCAGGGAGGGCGCTTCGGGTTCCAGCGCCATGCCGCACTTGGGACAGGTTCCCGGCCCGTTCTGCCGCACCTCGGGATGCATCGGGCAGGTGTAGGTACGCGTATCGGCCATGCCCTGCGCGGCGACCGGGCCCGGTGCTGCCGCCAGGTATTTGGCCGGCTCGGCAGCAAAGCGATCGCGGCAACGATTGCTGCAAAAATACCAGGCCGTACCCGCATGCTCGAATGTCGGCGCCTTGGCCGGCTCCACATTCATGCCGCACACGGGGTCCTTCACCGTCGGCGCCGGCACTGCCTCGCCGGGTCCATGGTCCTGTCCGCCATGGCAACAAGACGGTTGAGCCGAAGCGGGACGGTATTTGGCGGGCGTGCTCATGGTGTTCCTCACGATGCTGAAGAATGCAGTCTGCACCCTGGACCACACTCCAGAGTCAAATCGCCCCACCCCACCCCGACTACGCTCCGCTCAGCTCAGAGCCTGGAACTCACGGTTGACCCGGCGCAGGCGGCGCGCCAGCAGCTGCGCCAGCCCCTGTGTCAGCTTCAGCTGGATCGTCATGGCCAACGGCTCCGGCAAAGCCCGCAGCATGGCCAGGCTGAAGCCGAGGCAGCGCACCGCGGTCTCGGCGACGACATCGACCGAGTGTGCATCGTGGTCGAGTACCGCGATTTCACCGAAGGCGCTGCCCGGCCACAGCACGCTGAGACGCATGCGCTGTCCTGCTTCGTCGCTGCCGGCCTCACCCGGCAGGCTGACGCTGACCACGCCGGAACACAGGAAGTACAGCTTGCCGCGGTCATGCGCGTCGCCGACGCCTGCGCTGCCGAAGATCACACTGCCACGAGCAAACGCAACCGGCTCCAGCAAGCTTTCTAGTGCCGCCATTTCGTCGGCACTGAACTGCTGCAACAATTCCTGAGCGGACAGCGGGACCTCGGCTAGCGGATCGCGCCTGCAGCCGTTGGCCGCGAGAATCATGCCCTCCGCCCACTCCAGCGCGCTTTCGGTATCGGCGAAGCCAAACATCAGCTCCAGGTAAGCGGCGGGCAGCTGCGCTTCGAGTCGCTGCGACAGACGGCTGTGGAAATCATCGACATGATCGGCGCCGCTGAACACGATCTGTCGCCCTTCCGCATGCCAGCCCTCGCAAGCCTCCGCCAGCAGCACCGTTGCCGCGTCGTCGATCGCCGTCACCCTTTGCAGATCGAGCACGGTGACGCTCATTTCCCCGCAAGGGAGGCGCCCGATTTCGCGGATCAGCAGCTCGATGCTGCCGAAGCTGAGCCGCCCCTTCAGCTCGAAGATGCGTGTGCTGTCGCCATGTGCTTCCAGCACCCGGGTCTCGCGTTCGTTGCGTTCGGTGCGGGAGCCGAGCACGGCACCGCTGTAGGCAGCGCGGATCGCACCGGGCAGTCCGCGCTCGCCATGGAACAGGTGCAACTGGAATTCCTCCGAGAAAGCCTTGATCACACCGAGGCCGCGCACGCTGTTGCCGCGCTCGTCCAGGCGCGGCGAATAGACCGCCAGGCCGAACTGGCCCGGCAGCACCGCCATGATGCCGCCGCCCACCCCGCTCTTGGCCGGCATGCCGACGTCGTAGAGCCAGGCACCGGAAGCGTCGTACATGCCGCAGGAGGCCATCACGCTCAGCACCCGTCGCACGTTCTGGGGATCCAGCACCTGCACCGAATCCAGCGGATTGAGGCCGTTGTGAGCCAGTGTCGCGGCGATCGTCGCCAGGTCGCGGCAGGTTACCGAGACCGAGCACAGGCGGAAGTAGAGATCGAGCGGATCTTCGGGGTCGCCTTCGAGGATGTTGAAGTTGCGCAGCAAGTGGGCGATGGCGCGGTTGCGATGCCCGGTGGCTTTCTCCGAGCGGTACACCGCCTCGTTCAACCCCAGCTGGCGCCCGCAAAAGCCGCCCATATGCGCCATGACCCGCTCGAAGCGCTCCAGCGGATCGGTGCCGGGGATCAGGCCGCAGGTGGCGATCGCTCCGGCATTGACCATCGGGTTGCGCGGCCGGCCGGTGCCGGGCTCCAGGCTGATGGAGTTGAAGGCATCGCCGGTCGGCTCGACTCCGATCTTCGCCAGCACTGCCGCCACGCCGCAAGCCTGCAGGGCATAACCATAGGTCAGGGGTTTGGAGATGGACTGGATGGTGAACAGCCGCTCACAGTCGCCAGCCTGGTAGACCATGCCGTCGATGGTCACCAGGGTAATGCCAAAGGGCTCGGGGTCCACCTGCGCCAGTTCGGGGATATAGCTCGCCAGCTTGCCGCCGCGGTCTTCAGACAGCTTCTTGTGGAGCCTTTCGAGCACTTGTTGCAGCGGCGACACCGCAATCGCCTGATGGCCGCCGGACCGTCGTATCTTGCCGCTGTTCATCGCAGCCCTGCTTCCGTCTCCATCGGGCATTCATGATACCCCGCCGGCTGCCACTCGCCGGGTACGCGCCATTTTCATCATGGGACGATACAATCCGGGCGGCAGGGGGGAATCGGCCTGCCCGCCACATGACCGCCCAGCAGGGCGCAACAACAACGAGCCAAGGAAGCAGACCCGGAATGTCACTTCTCAACCAGCTCTTCCCTGCCCGCGCCCAGGCCAGGCTGCGCGACTTCGCGCAGGCCCGCCGCACCCGCAAATGGGTCATGGGCATCGTCATCTTCATCGTGCTGTTCGGCCTGTTCGGCTTCTTCGCGGTGCCGCCCCTGGTGCACCACAAGGCAGAGCAGCAGTTGAGCCAGTTGCTGGCACGGCCGGTGACCATCGGCAAGATTTCGCTCAATCCCTACACCCTCACCGTCGAGGTCGACCGGCTCCACATCGGCGAGCGCGACGGCAAGGGCAGTTTCGTCGACATCGGCGAATTCCTGGTGCGCGGCTCGTGGACCTCGCTGTTCCGCCTCAAGCCGGTGATCCGCGAAGTGTTCCTGGCCAAGCCGCAGGTCCACATCATCCGCACCGATGCGCAAACCTTCAATTTCACCGACCTGGTGGAGCAATTCTCCAAGCCCTCGCCGACGCCGAAGAAGGACAGCAAGCCGACGCTGTTCTCGGTCGCCAACATCCACCTCGACGACGGCCTGGTCGACTTCGACGATCGCCTGCTCGGCCAACGCCACAGCGTCGACAGGATCGAACTGAGCATTCCATTCATCGCCAACCTGCCGTCGAAGGTGGACGTGTTCGCCCAACCGATGCTGCAGGCGCAGATCGACGGCAGCCCGCTGCTGATCGAGGGCAAGACCAAGCCCTTCAACGGCTCCTTCAACTCGGAGGTCATGCTCAAGCTCGACCGGCTCGACCTGCCGCAGCTGATGTCCTATTCGCCAACCAAGCTGCCGGTGCAGCTGCCCAGCGGCAAGCTCTCCACCGACCTGAACATCCGGTTCGCCATGACCGGCGAGCATGCCTCGGTCCAGCTCAGCGGCACCGCGGACCTGAAAGGCCTGGCCTTGACCGATACGGCGGCACAGCCCCTGTTCAGCGTCGATGCCCTGCACGTCGCCGCGGCCTCGGTAGAGCCGCTGCTCGGCGTGGTTCATTTGTCCGACGTGCGGATCGACCATCCGACGCTGAATGTGTCCCGTGACAAGCAAGGCGTGCTGAATCTGACCAAGCTGGCGGCTCAACAGTCGTCGGCCGGCCCGACACCGGCCAAGGCGACACCGGCCGCACCCGGCAAGGCTGCTGCGCCGACCCAGGCCGCGCCATTCGACTTCGCCCTGCAGCATCTGGCCCTCAACGACGGCACCGTTCACGTGCAGGATCAGCAGGCGGGTGCGAACCTGGGCCTGAGCAAACTGGCGGCGACCCTGGCCGATATCTCCACCGTGGCGCACAAGCCGGGCCAATACACGGTGCAGACCAGCCTCGACCAGGGCGGCACCATTGCGAGCAACGGCTCCCTGGCCCTGGCTGACGGCAAGCTCGATGCCAGCGCTGCGATCGAACAGCTGGCCCTCGCTACCTTCCAGCCTTATCTGGCTTCGGCACTGAACGGGCGCCTGAGCCAGGGCACGGCGAGCGCCAAGCTCGCCGTCAAGGCGGACTGGTCCGGTCCGGCCTTCGGCCTGCAGGTGGGAAGCAGCGAAGCAAGCCTGGATGGTTTGCGGCTCGATCCGGATCGCGCCGCGCCCAAGGGCAGCCCTGTCGTCGCGCTGGACCATATCAGCGCCAGCATCAGGCAGATCGATCTCGGCGCACGCAACGCCGAACTCTCCTCCATCGCCATCAACGGCCTGATGGTCAACGCCGAGCGGGCCGCCGACGGCAGCATCAATCTGCTCAAGCTGGCGAAAACCAGCGCCACGTCCGCCAAGCCGGCAGCGACAGGAAAGCAAAA
The DNA here is from genome assembly GCF_000711955.1 of Nevskia soli DSM 19509. Taxonomy (GTDB): domain Bacteria; phylum Pseudomonadota; class Gammaproteobacteria; order Nevskiales; family Nevskiaceae; genus Nevskia; species Nevskia soli. The sequence goes on along the minus strand of NZ_KL543999.1, from coordinate 172,101 downwards.
GAACGCCACACCCGAGCAAGCCTGGAAATACAGTATCGACAGCATCGACCTGGACAAGTCCGGCGTCACTTTCGTCGACCGCACCCAGAAACAACCGATCCTGGTGGGCCTGTCGCCGCTGCAGATCAAGGTGCAGCATTTCGGCAGCGATTTCAGCAAGCCACTGCAATTCGACGCCAGCGCGGCGTTCAAGCGCAAGGGCATCCTGAAACTCGGCGGCACGGCGACACTGGCGCCGCTCAAGGTGGATCTGCAACTGGACGGACAGCAGATGGATGTGGCGGCACTGGAGCCGTATTTCACGGCGCAGCTCAACGCCTACATCGCCAGCGCCCTGCTCAACGTCAAGGGCGAGCTCAAGCTGGCCAGCGACAAGGACCAGCTCAAGGCCTTCTACAAGGGTGACGTCGGCCTGGCCAGCGTGCGCATGCTCGACAAGGCCACCTCCGACCTCTTCGCCGGCTGGCGCACCCTGGACCTGACGCAAATCAAGGCCGCCTACAACGAGCGCGGCACCAAGCTGCAGGTCGGCAAGATCACCCTCGACGATTTCTATTCGAGGGTCCTGCTCAACAGCAACGGCCAGCTCAACCTCAGCAACTTCGTGGTCAAGGAAAACGCGCCGACCACCTCGCTGACCCGCGCCAACGATGCCGCACCCGGCACGCCGGCACCCCCTGTGGCGGCCGCATCCGCTCCCGCCGCGCCGGCGACGACAGCGGCACCGGCGCTGGAACTCGGCTTCGGCCAGATCCTGCTGCACCGGGGCAAGGTCGACTACAGCGACAATTTCATCAAGCCCAACTTCAGCGCGCATCTGGTCGACATCGAGGGTGATATCGGCGCTTTCGGAACGCAGTCGACCGAGCCAGCCCGCGTCGCCGTGCTGGCCAAGCTCAACGACAACGGCCCGGTCTCGATCAACGGCACCATCAATCCCCTGGTGAAGCCGCCGTTCCTCGACATGACCGCCACCACGCGCGACGTCGACCTGACCAACTTCACCACCTACTCGCTGAAGTACGCCGGCTACCCGATCGTCAAGGGCAAGCTCAATGTCGACCTGCACTACCTGCTGGACCATAACAAGCTGGATGCGAACAACCACATCTTCATCGACCAGTTCACCTTCGGCGACCACGTCGACAGCCCCACGGCGACCGGCTTGCCGGTGCGCCTGGCAATTTCGCTGCTGAAGAACTCGCGCGGCGAGATCGACGTCAACGTCCCGGTGTCCGGCTCGCTGGATGATCCGCAATTCAGCGTCGGCGGCCTGATCTGGCACGCCTTCGTCAACCTGATCGAGAAAGCGGTGACCTCGCCGTTCAGCCTGCTGGCCGGCGCCTTCGGCGGTTCCGAGGAACTGGGTTACGTCGCCTTCGAACCCGGCTCGGCCACACTCAGCGCCGCCGAGGCGAAAAAGCTGGACACCCTGAGCAAGGCCCTCACCGACAAGCCGGGGGTGAAGCTCGACCTCACCGGCCGGGTCGATCCGGCTCTGGATACACCGGGGCTGAAGCAAGCCGCGGTGGACCGCCAGGTCAAGCGCCAGAAGATCAAGGACATGACCGGCAAGGGCGAAAGCGTCGACATCGACAGCATCACGCTGGAGCCGGCGGACTACGACAAGTACCTGGCCAAGGCCTACAGCGCCGCCGACATCAAGAAGCCGCGCAATTTCGTCGGCATCGCCAAGACCATCCCGGCCGCCGACATGAAGAAGCTGCTGCTGGACAGCACCACGGTCAGCGAAGCCGATCTCACCAACCTGGCCCAGCAACGCGCCAGCGTGGTACAGCAGTGGTTCGCCGGCAAGATCGCCGCCGGGCGCATCTTCACCGTGGCGCCGAAGATGGACGCCAGCGGCATCCAGGACAAGGGGCCGTCGACCCGCGTCGAGTTCACCCTGAAGTAGGGGGGCATGGGAAATATCTCCCCATACGTTGAAGCGCGGCCGGGCTTGCTGAACAATCCGGGAACGGCACGCGAAGCACGTCGGCGTCGATGATCCACGACGGCTCGACGGCCACGAGGGGAGCATGAACGAGCGGTTTCAGCGTCGTCTGTCGGCGGGGGAAGTCCTTTTCCAAAAACAGGACCGGGGCGACTGTGCCTATATCGTCGAATCCGGAACCATCGAAATCTGCCATGACCCGCGCCAACCCGGCGGAGTGGTGGCGCGACTCGGCCCCCAGGATATCTTCGGCGAGATGGCCCTGTTCGGTGAAGGCCGCCGCTCGGCCGGCGCGCGCGCCACCGAGCCGACCGTCCTGACCGTGGTCAGCCATGAATACCTGGGCGAGCACTTGCAGGGCGCGAGTCCGACGCTACGCCATTTGCTGCGTACCCTCACCGCCCGTTGCCGCGAACTGCTCACCGGCAAGACCGGCGAGATACCGGCGGCGGCGGGATGGCAGGACGAACAGGATCGCAAACAGGCCCATGCGCGCGTGCATGCCCAGCAGGAGTTGACGCTGGCCCTGGAATGCGATGAGCTGGAGCTGCACTACCAGCCGATCGTGCACTTGTCGGATTTGCGCCTGGCCGGATTCGAGGCCCTGCTGCGCTGGCGGCATCCGCAACGCGGCATGGTGTCGCCGGCGGAATTCATCCCCCTGGCCGAGGAATCCGGCCTGATCAGCCCGATCGGTCGCTGGATCGTGGATCGCGCCTGCGCCGCCCTGGCCCAGTTCGGATCGGAGCGACCGGAACTGGACCTGTTCATGAGCATCAACCTGTCCAGCCGGCAGTTCGATGACCCCGAACTGCTGCCCGCCATCGACCAGGCCCTGTCGCGGCACGCCGTGGACCCGGCCTGCGTCAAGCTGGAAATCACCGAATCCCTGCTGTTGCAGCGGCTGGATGAAGGGCTGCGGCTGTTGCAGGAATGCCGCGCGCGCGGATTGAAGATCTCGCTGGACGATTTCGGCACCGGCTACAGCTCGCTGTCCTACCTGCACCGCCTGCCGGTCGACACGCTCAAGCTGGACCGCTCCTTCGTCCTGCAGCTGGGCATGAACGCGGCCGGCACCGAAATCGTCGCCGCGGTGGTCGGCCTGGCGCATCGGCTGGGCATGGACGTGATTACGGAAGGCCTTGAAACACAAGAACAAATCGACGCCTTGCGAACACTGGGAGCGGATCTGGGACAGGGTTTCCACTTCGGCCGCGCCGAGCCTTTGGCGGGAGCGGCCGAAATCGTGCGCAAGTCCCTGTAATGGCAGGGCAGTTGTGACTTGTGCCTCGCCCGAATGCGCCGCTATAATGGTTGTCTTTTCTGTCGGGGCCTTGCGATAGGCGCCGGCTTTTCTATTGCCCGTCGGAGGGTTTGCGTATCAGCGCAGAACGTCAGGATCGCCGTAACGAGGAGATCAACGTACCACGAGTACGCGTGATCGGGTCAGATGGCTCGCAGGTTGGCGTCATGTTGACGCGGGATGCGATTACCAAGGCCGAAGGCGAAGGTCTCGATCTGGTTGAAGTTTCGCCGAATGCCGACCCGCCGGTCTGCAAGATCATGGACTATGGTAAGTACATCTACCAGAAGGACAAATCGCAGCAGGCGGCGCGCAAGAAGCAGAAGCAGATCCAGGTCAAGGAAGTGAAATTCCGCCCGACCACGGAAGAAGCCGATTACCAGACCAAGTTGCGCGCCCTGCTGCGCTTCCTGGAAGAAGGCGACAAGGTCAAGGTCACGTTGCGCTACAAGGGCCGTGAAATGGCTCACCAGGAGCTGGGTTTCCAGCTCATCGACCGCATCAAGGCCGACCTGGAAGAAGTGGCGCTGATCGAGCAGTCGCCGAAGATGGAAGGCCGCCAGGCGATCATGGTGATGTCGCCGCGCAAGCATTAAGACGTAACGCTGCACAACCAAAGCTGCAAAACGAGTTTTACCTGGAGTTACAACGATGCCGAAGATGAAGACCAACCGTGGCGCCGCCAAGCGCTTCGCCCGCACCGGCAAGGGCGGGTTCAAGCGCAGCAGCTCGCACAAGCGCCACATCCTGACCAAGAAGTCCGCAAAGCGCATCCGCGATCTGCGTGGGCCTCAGATGGTGCATGGATCGGACAATAAAGAAGTCCGGCAGTTGCTGCCGTACGCCTGAGTAATTCAAGGCGCACAGCAGCTTTCCCACCAAAAGATTCGCAACAGCGAACTTATCAACCAAGAGGTATTTGAGAAATGGCACGAGTCAAGAGAGGCGTTACAGCACGCGCCCGCCACAAGAAGTTGCTGAAGAAAGCCAAGGGCTATTACGGCGGCCGCTCACGCGTCTTCCGCGCCGCCAAGCAGCAGGTCATCAAGTCGGGCCAGTACGCCTTCCGCGATCGCCGCGTCAAGAAGCGCGAATTCCGCGCGCTCTGGATCCAGCGCATCAATGCCGGCGCCAACGAGAACGGTCTGTCCTACAGCCGATTTATGCACGGCCTGGCTCGCGCCGGCGTCGAGCTTGATCGCAAGGTGCTGTCCGACATCGCGATCCATGACAAGCCCGCGTTCGCGCAGCTGGTGGCCCAGGCCAAGGCCCAGCTCGCCGCCTGATCCGCGTCCGGACCAGCAGTACCCTTGAGCAAGGGGGAGCGGCGCTAGCGCCACTCCCCTTTTTTATTGGTTTCGCGAATTCATGGACTCCCGTCCAACAATTGGTCATCCATGACCGGAGATAATGGACATCCCGTCCAAGAACCGGTCATCCGTGACCGGACTGTTCAAACAAGCAAAGAAGCCTCCAGTTCACTTATGTCAAACGATCTTGAAGAACTGAGCAGCAAGGCCGCCGCCGAAATCGAGGGCGCCACCGATCCGCGCGTGCTGGAGCAGATGCGCGTCGATCTGCTCGGCAAGAAGGGCCGCGTCACCGAGCTGCTGAAGCAGCTCGGCGGCATGGCGCCGGAGCAGCGCAAGGCCTTCGGCGAGCAGGTCAACCGCGTCAAGGAAACCCTGTCGGCGGCCCTGGAGCGGAAGGCGCAGCAGCTGGGCGACGCGGAGCTGGCGCGCAAGCTGGCTTCGGAAACCATCGACGTCACCCTGCCCGGCCGCGGCGAAGACGTCGGCGCCCTGCACCCGGTGACGCGCACCATCCGCCGCATCGAGCGCATCTTCAACTCGATGGGTTTCGAGAGCGTGCAGGGCCCGGAGATCGAGGACGACTGGCACAACTTCCAGGCCCTCAACATTCCCGAGTCGCACCCGGCGCGCGCGATGCAGGACACCTTCTATGCACTGGACGGTTCGCGCCTGCTGCGTACCCATACCAGCCCGGTGCAGATCCGCACCATGAAGCAGCGCAAACCGCCGATCCGCATCATCTGCCCCGGCCGCGTCTACCGCGTCGACTTCGATCGCACCCATAGCCCCATGTTCCACCAGGTGGAAGGGCTGTACGTAGCGGAGAACGTCGGCCTGGCCGACCTCAAGCACGACCTGATGCGCTTCCTCTCGCTGTTCTTCGAGCGCGATGCGGAAGTGCTGTTCCGTCCGTCCTATTTCCCCTTCGTCGAGCCGGGCGCCGATGTGCACATGCGCTGGGGCGATCGCTGGCTGGAACTGCTGGGCTGCGGCGTGGTGCATCCGAACGTGCTGAGCGCCGTCGGCATCGATCCGGAGCGCTATACCGGCTATGCCTTCGGCATGGGCGTGGAGCGCCTGGCCATGCTGCGCTACGGCGTCGACGACCTGCGCCTGTTCTTCAACAACGATCTGCGCTTCCTCGAACAGTTCCGTTAAGCCCCCGAACCGCAAGCAACGTAAGCCATGAAAATTTCCGAAAACTGGTTGCGCGAGTGGGTCAATCCGCCGGTGAGCGCGACCGCCCTGGCCGAGAAACTCAATCTTGCCGGCCTCGAGTGCGAAGCCGAGCCGCTGACGCCCGACATGCCGAGCGGCGTGGTGGTGGGCCGCATCCTCAAGGCCGAGCCGCATCCGCAGGCGGATCGCCTGCGCGTCTGCGACGTCGATGCCGGCACCGGCGAAATCCTCAAGATCGTCTGCGGCGCGGCCAACGCGCGCGCCGGCATCCTGGTGCCCGCCGCCCTTCCCGGCTCGCGTCTGCCCGGCGGCAAGGAGATCGGAGCCGCGGTACTGCGCGGCGTCGAATCCGCGGGCATGCTCTGCTCCGCCTCCGAGCTGGGCCTCGCCGAGAAGTCCGAAGGCCTGCTCGAGTTCGACAGCGATGCCCGGCCCGGCACGCCGATCGAAAAGCACCTGGCGCTGAGCGACAACCTGCTCAACCTGGAGCTGACGCCGAACCGCGGCGACTGCCTCAGCATCGCCGGCCTGGCGCGCGAAGTAGCCGCCCTGTACAGCTTGCCGGCCAAGGCACCGACCATCCGCCCGGCGGTGGTCAGCGCCCTGCCGAGCAAGGACGTCATCGTCGAGGACGCCGTGGGTTGCCCGCATTACGTCGGCCGCGTCGTCACCAAGCTCAATCCCAAGGCGCGCACTCCGGACTGGATGCGCGAACGGCTGCGCCGCTCGGGCATCCGCGCCATCCACCCGGTGGTGGACATCACCAACTATGTACTGCTGGAACTGGGGCAGCCGATGCACGGCTTCGACTGCGCGCGGCTCGCGGGCCCGGTACGGGTGCGCCGCGCCCGTACCGGCGAGAAGCTGGCGCTGCTCAACGAGCAGACCATCGAACTGGTGCCGGCCGATTTGCTGATCACCGACGACAATGGCCCGCTGGTGCTGGCCGGCGTGATGGGCGGCGCCGCTTCCGGCGTCAGCGAAACCACTACCCAGATCTTCCTCGAAGCCGCCTGCTTCGATCCGGTCAGCGTCGCCACCAGCGGCCGGCGCCACAAGCTGCTGTCGGACTCGCGCTACCGCTTCGAGCGTGGCGTCGATCCGGCGCTGCAGCGGCGTGCGCTGGAGCGCGCCACCCAGCTGGTGGAACAGATCTGCGGCGGCGAAGCCGGTCCCATCGTCGAGGTCGGGCGCGCGCCGCAGTACGCCACCACCATCCGCTTGCGCCACAGCCGGGTGGAGCGCCTGCTCGGCTGCCCGGTGCCGGTGCGCGAAGTGCCGGTACTGCTCGGTCGGCTCGGCATCGAGACCCAGGCCGAGGACGCGGGCGCATGGCGCGCGCGCGTGCCGACCCACCGCTATGACCTGCGCATCGAGGCGGACCTGGTGGAGGAAGTCGGCCGCCTCTACGGTTACGAGCGCATCCCGGCGCGCGCCTACGCCGCCTCGCTGGTACCGTTCTCCACGCCGGAGACGCAACGGCCCTTGGACGTCCTGAAGGACAGCCTGGTGGCGCGAGGCTACCAGGAAGTGGTGACCTACAGCTTCGTCGATCCGAAGCTGCAGGCGCAGCTCAACCCCGGCGCACCGTCCGTGGCGCTGGACAACCCGATCGCCGAGACCATGGCGGTGATGCGCACCACGCTGTGGAGCGGCCTGCTGCCGGTCTGGCTCTACAACCGCCAGCGCCAGCAGAAGCGCGCGCGCCTGTTCGAATGCGGCGCCGCCTACTTCCCGGACGGCAGCGGCACCCGCGAGACGCAGAAGCTGGCCGGACTGGTGGCGGGCAGCGCGCTGCCCGAGCAATGGGGCAGCAAGCCCGAACGCGCAGCCGATTTTTTCGACGTCAAGGCCGACCTGGTGGCCCTGCTGGGCAGTTCGGCCGCGGATTTCAGCTTCGAGCGCAGCGAGCATGCGGCGCTCCATCCCGGACGCTGCGCGCGCATCCTGCGTGACGGGCAGCCGGTGGGCTGGCTCGGCGCCCTGCATCCGCGCCTGGCCCAGACGCTGGATGTCGGCGATGCGCTGCTGCTGTTCGAAGTGGACGCCGAGGCGATGTGCGCGGCACAGTTGCCGAAGCCCGGCCCGGTATCCGAGTTCCCCTCATCGCGGCGCGACCTCGCGCTGGTACTGAAAGAGGACGTTACCGCGCAGCAACTGGTCGCGGTGACCCGTGCCGCGGGCGGTCCGCTGCTCAAATCCGTACACATATTTGACATGTATCACGGTCCGGGTTTAGAGGAAGGGTTTAAAAGCATGGCCTTAGGCTTGATTTTTCAAGACTATTCACGCACCCTTAACGTTGAGGAAATAGACGCTGCGGTTGGGGAAGTAACCGCAAGCGTGTCCGCCCAACTGGGGGCCTCTGTCCGAGGATAGTTGAGGTCGAGAGCGTGGCGCTGACCAAAGCAGAACTGGCTGAAGCCCTGTTCGATGAACTGGGTCTTAATAAACGCGAAGCCAAAGAGTTCGTGGATCTCTTCTTTGAGGAGATTCGTGGGCGGCTGGAAAGCGGCGAGCCGGTCAAGCTCTCCGGTTTCGGCAACTTCGAGCTGCGGGACAAGAACCGCCGTCCGGGCCGCAATCCCAAGACCGGAGAGGAAATTCCGATCTCGGCGCGGCGCGTCGTCACCTTCCGTCCGGGCCAGAAGCTGCGCCTGCGAGTGAGTGTTGATGAAAATAGCGGCTGAACTGCTGGCACCCCTGCCGGAGATTCCGCGCAAACGCTACTTCGCCATCGGCGAGGTCAGCGACCTGTGCGCGGTGAAGCCGCATGTGCTGCGCTACTGGGAGCAGGAGTTTCCGCAGCTCAAGCCGATCAAGCGCCGCGGCAACCGCCGCTACTACCAGCTCGACGACGTGCTGATGGTGCGCCATATCCGCAGCCTGCTCTACGAGCAGGGCTTCACCATCGGTGGCGCCCGCCAGCGCCTCAAGGACCAGCCCAAGGCCGAGCGCCTGAAGGCGATCCAGCCGATGCCGGTCAGCAACGATATCGTGGTTGCCGCGCCGCCGGTTTCCTCCTCGCGCAAGCAGAAGGAACTGCACGACATCCGCTCCGAGCTGGAAAACCTGCTGCAACGCTGGCCTGTATAGATAGCATAGACATCCCTGTCCAAGCACCGATCATCCCTGATCGGACTATTCAAATAAGCGGGTAAAGTTTCTTCGGCCGGCGGAACCCCACCCCGTATAGCCGGTCTTTACCTCGGCCGCCGCGGAGGTTCGGGATGCGTACAGCGTCCCCGGTGATCTTCTCCGAATTCCTCCGCCGCGGCCACCAGGTTCCCTTCCAGCCATGAGTCGCCGCGGCGCTTGCCCTGCACGGTTTGCGCCCGCATCATGTTTGGAGGCGTGTGCCGAATTGCATGGCGGCGGCAGGCCGCCTGGAGCTGCTGGTGAGTCCCGGCGTGAAAAAGGGTATCGACTACGTTGCTTATGCCGTGTCCGGCGTGGCGCTGGTCGCGGGTGCCACCTTCGGCGTGCAACGCCTGATGCGACCGAAACCTGCCGCACCACAGGTCGCCGCCGCGGCGCCCGCAATCCCTCCGCCCGTCGATGCAACCGAAGCACCGCCCACGGACGCGGACCAGGCGACATCACCGGACGCTCAGCAGGCCATGAATTCGCCGCAGCCGTCGGCGGAGGAACTGAACCTGGCCGCGCGGCGCGCGGAAGAACAGGCGGCGGCGGAGCAGGCGGCGTTCGCGCGGGATCAGGCAACCTACTACGCCCTGCAGAAGAACTGCTACGAGGCGGCGAACAACAACCAGAACGGCGAGTACCCGGAATTGCAGGCCACGGCCTGCAACCGCTACGCGCAGTTCGCCCATGCGCGGAACTGGGATACCGGCACCCTGCCCGCCTATGGCCAGGCGGCGCCGCAACAGCCGGCGCAGGCGCCTGCGGATACCACCGCGGAAGTCCAGCCGGAAGTTGCCGCGCCAGCGCCCCAGGTGATCATCCTCGAGCAGAACTACGGGCGTTATCGCCCGGGCAGTGGCTACGGCAACGGTTACGGGTATCACCGCAACGAACAGTCCGGGCACAACAACGCGCAAGGGCAGCATCAGATCGGCCCGAACTACCCCTTGCCGCATCCGCAGCAGCCGCCTCCGGTTTCCCAGGCGCAGCACAATCCGGCGCACAACCAGATGGCGCCGGTGGCGGGACCGCAGCGGTAAGACGCGCGCGGACCGGTTATTGGGGAATCAGATCGGAGGCGCGGCGACGATCTGGACCTTGTCCTGGTCGTGCAGGGATTCGCCGCCGCGGATCACCACGCTGTCGCCAGGGGTGAGCAGGCCATCCACGGCGATCCAGTCGCCGTCGGCGATGCCGGGCTTGACCGCGACGCGTTCGGCTTTTTCGTTGCGGATGCGGAATACGGTCATGCCTTCGGCACGGATGATCAGGGCGTCGCGCGGTACCGCCAGCAGTTGCTGCGGTGTGCCCAACGGCAGTTCGGCGTGAACCAGCGCGCCTACTGCCGGCAGCGGCACGATATGTTGCGCGTCCAGCACCACTTCGAAGCTTTGCGAGAGGGCGTCACCCACCGGCACGATGGCCTTGACCGGCGCGCTGGTGGTGGCGCCGTCGACATGCACCGTCACCACGCTGCCGGGACGGATAGCGCGCACATGGCGTAGCGGCAGGAACAGGTGGATCTCCATGCCGCCGTTACCGCCGAGGCGCGCCACCACGTCGCCCACCGCGGCGTACTCGCCGGCGCGCTTGACCCGCTCCACCACCACGCCGCTGAACGGGGCGCGGAATTCCATGCGAGACAGGCGCTCCTCCAGTTCGTGCTGGGTGGCCTTGGCGATTTCGAGATCGCTGCGCGCGAGGTCGCGCGTGTTTTCCTGCAAGTCGAGTTGTTCGCGGGTGATGGCGTCGCCGGCGGCGGAGAGGCGTTCGAACTCGTGCTGCGCCTGTTTCAGCGCGATCTCGGCGCGAGTGACACGCGCTTTCAGCTCGGCCCGCTGCAGGGAGAGTTGCGCGGTATCCAGGCGCGCCACCACCTGCCCTTCCTTGACCACGGTGCCGACGTCCGCGATCCAGGCGAGATTGCCTTCCACCGAGGCGGAGAGGCTGGCGGTGCTGTGGCTCTGCACCTGGCCCGACACCGAGATGCTCGGCGAAAGTTGACGCAACTCCGCCGGCACCACGCGCACCGAGGCCGAAGGCGTTTGCGCCACGGCCAGGGCGCTCTGACTTGCCAATAAGGAGATGACGAGACCTGCCGTCAATCCCAGCAATGCACCGGCACCCTTCCCATCAAGGTATTTCCCGAAACAATAGCGCGGTCCCTCACCCCTGCCCCCCTCCCGGAGGGAGAGGGTGAAAGACATGTTCCTGGGGGACTTCATGCCGGAACCTCGTTGAGTGCGATGGAAGGTTGTGCTTCGCCCAGGCGCAGCAGGCTGGGCATGAGGAACCAGGTGAAGGCGGTGCCGAGCACCATGCCGCCGACGGTGACGGTGGCGAGGCCGCGGTAGATCTCGGCACCCAGGCCCGGCGCCAGCATCAGGGGCAGCATGCCGAGCACGGCGGTAAGGGTGGAGAGGACGATGGGCCGGGCGCGGGTTTCCAGCGCTTGCGCCACCGCTTCGCGGCGCGGCACGCCGGCGCGCTCGCGGGCGCGGGTCTGGTCCACCAGCAGGATGGAAGCGTTGACCACCAGGCCGAGCAGGATGATGAAGCCGATCATGGTCAGCAGGTCCAGCGCCTGGAAGTGGAACAGGCCGAGGAAGCGCAATCCGGCGACGCCGCCGGCCATGGCCACCGGCAGCACCAGCAGGACGATGAAGCTGTCGCGCACCGAGCGGAACAGCGCCGACATCAGCGCGAACAGGATAGCGATGGCCAGGGCGAAGTTGCTGGTCATGGTCTTGAGGGCTTTCTTCAGATCGCTGGCGGTGCCGTTGTAGCTGAGCGTGGCGCCGGCGGGCAGCACGGCGCGCACCTGCGGCTCGACCTTCTCGCGCAGTACTTTCTGCGCGTCGGCGATGGTCATGTTCTCCGGCGGCTCGAAGAAGATGTCGACGGTGCGGCGGCCGTTGAGGCGCAGCAGCGTGGTGGGGCCGACGGTCTGCTTCAGCTCGGCAAGATCGCCGACGGTCTGCACGCCGGCAGCCGGTGTGACCAGGGGCAACTCGGAGAGTTCTTCCGGCGAGCGCCAGCGTGGGCCGCGCAGAATCATGTCCATGCGCTCGTTGCCGTCGAAGTATTCGCCGATGTAGAGGCCGCCGGTGAGGGCGCGCAAGGCGGAGGAGACGCTGTAGCGGTCGAGGCCGGCGCGGGAGATGCGCCACTCTTCCGGCTTGAGCTGCAATTCCGGCTCGGCCAGGGACAGTGGCGGCGTGGGCTGCGGATAGGTGCCCGGCAGGGCCGCGGTGATTTCCTGCTGCGCCACCTTGGCGGCGGCGAGCAGGCCGGGCATATCGGAGCCTTGAAGGTCGAGCGAGATGCCGCGGCCGTTGCCGCCGTCGACGGAGAGCAGCGAGCCGCGGCTGACGTAGGCTTCCGTGTCCGGCAGACCGGCGAGGATTTCGTCGCGCAGGGTCTTCTGCATCGCGGCGCCCTCGCCCGGGTTCTTCGGGTAGACGGTGAGCTGGTTGTTGCCGGAGTCGTCCATGTACAGGTTGTAGTACTTCACTTCCGGCTGCTTGCCGTCCTGCATGTGCGGCTTGAGGCGGGCGACGATGGTCTTGCCCAGCTCGTCGCGGATGGTGCGGATGTTGCTGCCGGCAGCGACCTGGAACGGCGCCTGGAGGTTGTCGGTGGGCGCCACCGGCAGGTAGTCGACCTTCGGCACCAACAGATAGCAGAACAGCGCACTGCCGCAGACCAGGGTGCCGATCCAGGCGCCGCGCTGGATCGGTGTGTCGGTCATGCGCATGGCGAGGCCGGCCATGTTGCTCCACCAGTGCTTGTGCTGGTCATCGGGGATGGCGCGCGCCAGGGCCCAGCGGTTGGCGGCGGGGATCACCGTGGCCGCCACCAGCAGCGAGCCGGCATGCGCCACCGCCATGGTGATGGCGAGATCGGCGAAGAGCTGCCCTTCCACGCCTTTCATGAACAGCACCGGCAGGAAGATGGCGATGCTGGTGAGCATCGAGGCGAACAGCGCCGGGATCACTTCGCTGGCGCCTTCGCTGGTGGCCTTGAGGCCGCCGCGCCCGGCCTGCACGTAGCGGATGATGTTGCCCTGCACGATCAGCGCGGCGTCGGTGACGATGCCGGTGGAGAAGGCCAGGCCGGCGAGCGAGATGACGTTGAGGGTGCGGCCCAGCATGTGCAGGGTGATGACGGCGAAGGCCAGCGACAGCGGGATGGTGGCGGCGATCACGGTCAGCGCCCGCGGCCCGCGCAGGAAGTACCAGAGGCCGCCGATGGCGAGCAGCACGCCGACGATGAGGCTGTCGCGGACGAAGCCGATGGCGCGGCGCACGTAGACGCTGGCGTCCCAGGACAGTTCCAGGTAGAGCTTGTCGGCCTTGAGCGGACCGTCGTTGAGTTCGGCCAGGGCCTGCTTGACGCCGTCGATGATGGCGACGGTGTTGGACTGGTTGGTGCGCGAGAGCGTGATGTAGTACGCCGGCTCGCCGTTGCGCAGGGTGAAGTTGTGCTGGTCGGCCAGATCGACCGTGGTCTCGGCCAGATCGCGCAGGTAGATCGGGCGGTCGTTGCTCCAGCCGAGGATGAGACCGCCGAGGTCCGGCACGGCTTCGCGGCCGGTGAAGCGCACGGTGAGCTGGCGGCGGCCGACGTCGCTGAAGCCGGCGGAGGAATCCTGCGCGCGCGACAGCGCGGTGGTGATCTTGTCCACCGACACGCCGAGGGCGGCGGCGCGGAAGGGATCGAAGTCGACCTGCACCTGGCGCGGGCGCTCGCTCTGCATGTTGACGTTGGAGACGCCGGGCACCTGCGCCAGGCGCGGCTTGATCACCTCGGTGATCAGCTTCTGGTAGCGCGCGAGGTCGGTGACCTCGTTGCCCGGCAGGGGGCGCAGCAGCAGCGAGGCGGCCACGTCCTGGTTGAAGTTGCCGTTGCCGCCGATGACCTGCGGCCGGTCCGAGTCCACCGGCGGCGTGGGATAGACGCGGTTGAGCCGGTTGAGCACATCGATCATGGCCTGGGTCATGTCGGTGCCCAGCTCGAAGGTGATGTTGATGATGCCGAAGCCGCGCTGGATGAAGCTGCGCATCTCGGTGACGCCGGACATGCCGTTGAGCACGTTCTCCTGCGGCTCCACCAGGGCCTGCTCCACTTCCGCCGGGGCGGCTTCGCGCCAGCCGCTGACCACGCTGATGCGCGGCTGGGTGGTATTCGGCAGGAGCTGGATCGGCAACTGGATCAGGGCCAGGGAGCCGAACAGCAACAGGATCAAGGCGCCGGCCACGATGGCGGCCGGATTGGTTTGCGACAACTCGGTCAGACGCATAGCCCCTTTCCCCCCGCGGCGACGACCCGCACCGCGGCTTTGCGGTGCTCGATGTTGCAGTTGGATACCGCAGGCGGGCGGCTGGTTTAAGGGCTTGGCCGCTCACCATGGAATGCCATGCGTGCCATGCGTGCCAAGGTTTGTTGTTGGCACGCATGCGGCGAGCGAGGTGCGCAAAACGCCGCTCTACGAGAGCGGATACACCGCATTTACCAGTTATTACAGTGAGTTACACATGCTTTTCGCAATCCGGAGCAGGTCCGGGCAGTGCGAAGTGCCGACGTTCCGGAAAACCTGGGGATGAAGCGGTTATTCCGCCGGGTCGGCGGTGGGCTTTTTGGGCGCTTCCGGGTTTTTAGCGCCTTTAGTGAATTCGGATACAAACGCACGGAGGCGCATCGCCGGGGGCTCTCTCCTGCCCGGTATGCGGGGCAAACCCGCAAATGACTATGGCCTGGTGATCGACAGCAACCTGAGCAAGATGTCTTGCGATCGCCTCTGGCCGTAGCCGTGGTTGTAGGCGCTGGAGGTGATGGCGACCACCATATCGAGGGACGGCACGATATAGATCTTGTTGCCGCCGTTGCCGGAGGCGAAGTGCACGAGGATGGAGCCGTCGCCGACCGGCTCCGCCTTGGTGTACCACATGTTGCTGTAGAAATCGGCGTAAGGATCGGCGGCTGAAATCGGCACCTGGCCGGTCATGCTCTGCTCGACCCAGGCCTGGCTCACGATCCGGCGGCCGTGGTATTTGCCCTTTTGCAGGTACAGCTCACCGAACGCCGCCGCATCGCGGGCGCTGATCTGGAGGTTGCCCTGCCCGGTGGTGCGATCGACCGGGACATGCCGCCATTCGAACCTGTCGATGCCGAGCGGATGGAACAGGTTCCTCCTGGCGAAGGCATCCAGGGGCATTTTGGTCGCGTTTTCGACGATGGCGCCGGTCAGAAACGCGTTGATGGAGCAGTAGAGATATTGCTCTCCGGGAGGCCTTTTCACCGGCACCGCGTAGGCCGCCTTGATCCAGTCAGGCGACTGATCCAGATTCGACTCGTTGCCGGGCGTGGCCGGATCGTCGTCGTCGGCATCGAGCCCGGAACGCATGGTCAGCAAATCCCGGAGCCTGATCTTCTCCTTGCCGTCCCTGGGCATGCCGGGCAGGTAGTCCGCGATGGAATCGTCGATGCTGCGGATGTAACCGCGGTCGATCGCCAGGCCCATCAGGGTGGCGGTCATGCTCTTGGTGGCCGAGCGTATATCGTGCAGCGTGTCCGGCCCGTCGCCGTTGAAATAACGCTCGCTGACCAGATGGCCGTGGCGGAGAACGACGATGCCTTTCAGATCCCCGTGGGGATCCTTCGACAGGTCCTCATACAAGGAATCCAGCGCTATGGGATCGATGCCCGACGATTCCGCCGAGGCGGCGGGCCACCTGGGGGCTGCCGCAAAAGCCGGCGCGGACAGGCACAGGGAGAGGAGGCCCAGAGCAATCGTGCGGAAGGCGAAACGGGAGGCGTATCGACCATACCCCTTGCTTCGCAAGGAATTCAGCGTTGCCTGTCCGTCTGCGGAATTGCGCATCGAGAAATGTTTCACCGACGGTCCTTCAACGGATTCCTGGGGGCGACCAGTATCCGCGAGGCATGGCGTGTGTGTCTTGTCCGGAATTCCGGCGGATGCCCGTAAGGCTCCCCGGGTAGCGCTGCGCGCTTCCCGGGCTACCGGGACTGTTCAGCCTGAGGTCGGAAATGCCTACTCCGTCGGGCCGGCTTCTGGATCCTTGGGGGCTTTCGATACCAGGCGCAGGCGCACCGGTGGCGTGCTGCCGGGCTGGGCCGGCGGCCGGGGTACATAGCGTTCACGCAGCTTGCGGATGATGCTTTCCGCGTGGGGGCGCATGTCCGCGTCGATCTCCGGCAGCACGGTGGCTTCGAATTCGGCGATGGCTTCCTGGGCGGCCTCGATCGCCAGTTGCCGGTCCGGCACCAGGACGAGCATCTTCTCGGCGATCATGCTGCTGATCTGCGCTTCCGCGACCGATTCGGCGTAGATGCCGCGCAGTTCGTCCTTCTGTGTCAAGCGGTTCTCCTGTGGCGCCGGGGCGGACATCCGTCCTCATCGAGCTGGCGATGAGGACGGAGGCGAAGGGTTATCAGCCCTTTTTCGGCGCAGCGGCGCGCGCGGCCTTCTTCTTGTCCTTGCGGGCCTGCTTCGCGGCCAGAGCCGCTTCCTTCCTGGTTACTGCCATGGGATTCATCCGTTAAAGCCGGCCGTAAGTAGCCGGGGAGCGTAACGTTACACCAAATCGGGCTACCCGGATTGCGTGGTGGCGCAGCCTCCACGGTTGGGCTAGCACCATCTTCCCCGCCGCGGCTCCCTCTTTTACGGCATGAAATCAAGGGGCTTTCAAGGCGCTCAGCATCTTTTGCGAATTGCATCCCTTGCATTTGGACCGGCGGAGCAATCCACTTTGTTTACGCCAACTGCATTGCTGGAACTATCCGTCGCACTATTTCCATCGGGAATTTGGGGTGATGAGATCCAGCGCAGGAACAGAATAAGCCCGACCAGTAGATGCCCAGACCGGCGGAATTGACGATCTGCTACTGCCGAAATTGGCAGCTATAGTAGAGGCGCCACCGAAGGGACGAAGAATGACTGGCTCCTCAGTGCCAGGAGTTGCCGGTCAACCCTCGAGATTCACCGCCACAAAGCGGACAGATGAGTGATAGGGCAGCGCCTAAGCTCATCCGGCGTTGCTCGAAGAGGTTTCATTCTTTAGCTCTCGTCAAGATTAACCTTCGACATCGGAATTGCAGCCTCCATAACAATCAACAACGCCAACCCTGGTTCGATAGTGTTTTTTGCCAACTGTATTGTCTCTTGAATCGCGAATGCATAAACGGTCGGCCACAGCATGGGTTGGCCTGCCAGCTTTGTGACGATGGGCAGCAATTTTGGCCAGAGTGTCTTTAAATAGTTGATAGGAGCATCCCCAGCGGCGTGCCCCTCGGGGTACTTGAGTTGACCCCATTGAGGCGAGCCCAGGGTCGCACTTGTGCGCGCAAATATCTCTTTGAGATCAGGTAGTGTCTGGGCCCCCGCTCTTTTGGCGGCGCCAGCGACAAGGCTCCATACCGATAGATGCCCTTCCGCAAGGGTTTTGTTCAGAGGATCGCCAAAGTAGTACTTCTTGCCGTCTTTAGTGGCGACCACCTGGAACGGAGCATCGGGATTCATTCCCTTGGCAGTTGCTTGAGTGCGGAGATTTGCTTGGCAGGCATACCCTGCCAATGCCCCGAGGGCGCAGAGTAAAGACTCAATGTGTACGCCTCGCTCGCTCTTCATACCGACAAGCAAGAGGCGGAGAACTTCTTTGCCTCCAGCCTTGGCGCCAGCAAGAGGGTCCGTTTGTCCCTGCGGTTCGAGTCCTGCCGATTTCGCAGGTTCAGGCGGGCGTGGTGATGTCGTAGGCTCGCTTGATTGAGCCAGCGTAGTCGTCGAGTTTCCAAACAGCTTTTTGAACATTCGAATATTCCCCACCTGAAAGCCGCCGTTCACGACCGACTGGAATGGGCCGACTGCTACCCACGGACGGCGTAAGCCGCTCACCCTACGCTTCCTCTCCAACCAAGATGTTGCCTGAAGGGAATTGACCTCGTAGAGCCTGAAGGCCAGCATGCTCACGAAACACGATGCCTATCGAAGCATTTGGGTTACTTCCACGTAAGAACTCAACGCCTGAAATCTTTAGTGGAGCATACCCCTCTGCTCCGACTGCATGCATTCCTGCCTTGAACGTTCCGCTGAGAATGCTTCCGAGCACGACAACGCCGCGTCCGGCAATTTCAAAGTGGTCTACTACAGAAAAAGTTGCTCGCTCTGATGCCGTGGCTTCGCTTTGCTGCTCTCGCTTCAATTCATTTTTCGCGAAGTCCGCAACCCATAAAGTATCTCCATTCGGTGCCACCGCCTCAACGGTAAACGCGGCGGGGCTCTCCTTCTGCTCGTTTTTTAGGACGTGGACTACCGTGCCGACATCCCCAATTTGGGGATGTCGCTTCGAACCTTCGGTCCCGTCGTAGTTGCGTTTCCCGTTCAAGGCCACGACACGAACCACGTCGAACTCCTTAAACGGCTGCTGCGCATTGAAACGACGCGCAAGCCCAAATGCCCGATGTCTCAAGCCTTGCGAGAGGCTTGCGTTTGACGACAGCTTGTCCAGTTCATCTGCGACGCTGGAATCCAAGGGCGCTCCTTGTTCCAACCAGGACACCGCCAGTCCGGCCCAATACTCTCCTGGCCACTGCAAGCCTGCCAAAACAATATCCCATACGGAAACCACCGCCGGGACGTATTCCGCCAGTGGCTTTTCGAGGTGAGAGACGATGGTGCGGGGGTCCATAACCTAGCCTACTCGAAAGCAGCCGTTCACGACCGACCAGTATGGGCCGAGGCTGTGTGAAAACGCCAGGAGCCGGATCTTGATCAAACAAACTATCCAAAAAAAGCACTTTTGTGTGCCACGATAATTGTGTAGATCGGGCCAATTATTATTGCTCTGCTCAGTACGGACCGAAAATGTAAGTCTCAAAATAGGTTTTCACACAGCCTCGGCCGGCAGCGGTCTGTAGACGTGCGCGGTGCGCACCCTTGCTTGCTGCTCGCTACCCAATAGCTGCTGGTCATAAACGACAGCATCGGGCCGGCAAGCGACGGTCCACGCAGAATAGAGCCGCGCCGGTGCAGGGTATGTCGCTTACACGGCGCGCCAGTAATCCGGCTTCTTCTTGTCGTTCAGGTGCCGGACACGCGCGACATGCGGGTGGTGGCCGTTGCGTTGCGCCCAGGCGATCGCCTCCTCTTGAGTGCGCGAGGTGTGCAGCACGTGGTCCGCGTGGTCCTCGACAACATAGTCGTCGATGCGTTCGCCTTGGGGGCGTCCCTTGGGTCGGGCTTCGATATAAACAGTTGCCATGGGTTCCTCCGCAAAACAATGAGTTGTCGTGCCTCATGCCTATTTAGTGTGACACCCGAGGCTCTTCAGGCTACCGGAAAGCGGGCACGCATGACAGGCAGTCCATGGGCCGAGACCTGGCACAGAGCACCGCTTGTTGGTCCGAAGCGGCCACTGATTGTGACGCAGATCACAGTTGTGCCAACTGCGGTCGTTCAACCCTTGAAATTCATCGCCAGAAAGCGGCTGGACAAGAGGTCATGCTCCGGCTGCGATTCAGTTCACTTCGTCATTGCGTCCCGCCTGCTGCCAGGGGGAACAATCGTTTCACGCTCGTGGTGACTTTCTTCCCGAATGCGCACACTTGCTCAACATGGTCGCCCTTGAGTCTGACTACTTCATCGACGTGCCGGCCATCTTGATCCCCCAGGTAGATACCACCCTGAAACCGGTACACGTCAAACGAACCTGAAAAGCCGCCGAGGACGGTGTTCAGCGGGTTGTCAACGATTGCCCCGAAGTCATCGGAAATCACATGCAGCCACCCGTGGTCAGAACCGCATCCGGCGCCGGAGGCGTATTCAAACGCCCCGATATTCTGCTGGGTGCCGCTGCCGTCGATGTCAATCCGTAGGAGGGACACGTCATCGGCGTAATCGCCGTAGCGCCGGACAAAGTCCTCCCGGTAGGTGGCAGTGTCGTGACTGAGTGGAAGTCGCTCCGTGATCCTTTCCCAGCCAAGCGGCTTGATGGTTCCCCCGGCAATTCCGGAGCACAGCGCGGGATTCCTGGCCGTGGTTACTGTGCGTTGGGTGTTCGTAACCTCCAGCAGGCAGAGGGGGCGCTGGGTTCCATCGGGCTGGATCCAGGACACCATGTTTACCTTGTTAGGATCGGACAGATCGGAGGTGATCACCAGGTTTCTGCCTTTGTAGAAAATCGGGAAGTCGCCGCCGCCCCAATAAGCCCATCGGATTTCCTCGTCGGGATCGTCCACATCCTCGACATCACGGGCGTCAGGACCGGCTCGCAGATGGCGCTCGACGTTGACTAGGTTGTAAGCCGCGCAGGTCCCTCCGGTGAAGACTCGGGCGAAGCGCTCCGGCGGACGTTGCCGGCTTGGCCGCAGCCGATAAAGCTCTTCAAACTCGCCGGAGTCACGCGGCAGTTGCTCCACGTCCTTATTGGTAAGACCCCACCGTTGTGTACTGCCGTCGGTCACTGTGTTCGGCGCAACGCCGGGGACGGCAAATTCCTGGATGCGCCCCTGGTCGGCTGCCGCCGCGACGGATCGGCACAGTTCAGCCACTTCACGACCATCCAATGCCGTATCGATGACTTTTGCTTGGTCGAGGAACGCGGTGTCCAGGTCGGCGATTCGCTGTTGATACGCCGGCATCAAACAGGCCTTGTCCTTGCATTGATCCCGGACCGCTTTCAGCCACGTCTGCTGCGAGCCCCTCAGCCCCGGGGCGTCCGCCGACACCTTCGTGGCCGCCCGGAATGCCATGTTGAGTTTCTGGTCCAGCGCCTTGAGATCGTAGTCCCCACAGATGGTGGTTTCAGTCGCGCTCAAGGCCTTGCTGTCGCAGCGGAGGCCCTGGGCCAGGACCGTCGACGGGATAAGGCTGATGGTGATGAGAAGACTGCGGAGAATCATCACAATCCCTGGTTGGATTATCTTGTGCTGCAGGGTACGTTCTTCCGGTGCCACTGACGTGTCGGAGATGTGCAGTTCCTGTGGAACTCGTACAGGCCGCCGTCGCGTGCTTTTATGCCGTTAGCCTACCGGGAAGCCGCCGTTCGCAACCGGCTGCTCCGGGCCGGAATCGTGCCCCTATTTGAGCTTGGCCTCTAAAGCGCCTATTAGATTGTCCAAGAAGCAAGCGTCATTTACAGCTTCAGATTGAGCATTGTCATCATTTTCAAGCTCGCCAATTCGATTGTTGTACCAGTCGAGCCTAAATTTCATGCACTCGACAATCATCATCAAATCTTTTTCAGAAAGAGATACTTGTTTCATACACAACTCCATAGGTACCCTTTAGTTCCATACTGCGCAGCGTACCCTTGTTGCGTGGTTAGACATGGTCGTACGATGCCGCAAAGCTGACGGTCGCAAGCGGCAGGTTAGGGCCGATAGCAAGCGTAGGGTGCGCACTGCGCACGCGTTACACCTTGAGACGTCGGCACATCCGCGTGCGCGGTGCGCACCCTTGTATCTTATCCCCGTACCCGAAACGCGACGGGTACAGGACAAGGCGGGCACACTGGGCGCACCCTGAGACCATGAGTCTGCGGCGTAGATCAGTCCCGCCTTGTCCCTTTAGTGCCCTTGTTGAAACTGGACGGTAGCCAAGACCCGGATCATCCGTGAGTCTGCATGCACAAGGAAACGTTGGCCTATTGGGCACGGA
The DNA here is from genome assembly GCF_000711955.1 of Nevskia soli DSM 19509. Classification (GTDB taxonomy): domain Bacteria; phylum Pseudomonadota; class Gammaproteobacteria; order Nevskiales; family Nevskiaceae; genus Nevskia; species Nevskia soli. The sequence continues at coordinate 150,532 of NZ_KL543999.1, read as the reverse complement.
CTCGCGCACAAGGAGGTGGCTGATGGTCGTCTTGGGTATCGATGTCTCCAAACTCAAGCTGGATGCGGCATTGTGGCTACCGGAGGGGCGCAAGTGGTACGCCCTGCGAGCGGATAACAACGTGGCTGGCGTGCAGAAGCTGCTGCACTGGGCACAGGCCAAATCTGGAGCTCCGATCAATGCCTGCCGCATCGTGCTGGAAGCCACCGGGATCTATCACGAGCTGGCGGCTGAAGCCGCCTTCGAGGCCGGCGCCGAGGTGGTGCTGGCCAACCCCAAGCGAGTGCGGGACTTCGCCAGCGGCCACGGCATTCTCAACAAGACCGACGCGGTCGATGCCCGCGCCTTGGCCCGCTATGGGGCCGAGGCTGAGGTGATCCCCTGGCAGCCGCCGCCACTGGAGATTCGCGTCCTGCGGGCTCTGGTGGCGCGTCTGGCTGCGGTGGAGGAGGACTTGCAGCGGGAGAACAACCGGCGCGAAAAGGCCCGAGCCACCGCCACCCCGGCGCTGGTGCTCGAGTCGCTGGAGCGCACCATCCAAGCGCTCCAGGACGAGCGCAAGCGCCTGCAACAGGCCATCGACGATCACTACGACCAGCACCCTGGCCTGAAGCAGCAGCGCGATCTGCTCCAGACCATCCCCGCGGTGGGCGACAAGTCCGCCAATCAGCTGCTCTGTCTGCTGCGCTCAAAGCACTTCGATAGCGCCAGGCAGGCCGCCGCGTGCAGCGGTCTGATCCCGGTCCATCACCGCTCTGGCACCAGCGTGCACCAGCCGCCGCGGCTGTCCAAGCAGGGCGATCCCAGGCTGCGCAAGGTGCTGTACATGGCCTCGGTCTCAGCGCTCAGGCACAACCCGCAGCTACGCCGTATCTATGACCACTTCGTCCAGAGCGGCAAAGCCAAGATGGCGGCACTCGGTGTGCTGATGCGCAAGCTGGTCCACATTCCCTATGGCATCATCAAAACCGGCCAGCCCTATAACCCCGCTCTGGTCTCTCATCGGGCTTGACCAGCAAGACGGTATCTTGCTTGCTCACCAGGGACAGCTTCGGGCCGATTTACACCCGCGCGCCTAAGTAGTGAAGTATGTAGCCCGAATCCAAAATGGCACCATCGCGCTTCGCCCGGTCGAAGCTCGACTTCAAAGCCTCTACAGACTCGAAACCGTAGGCTGGCAAATTTCCATCGGCAAATCGCGTCAGTCGCCACACGTCAAAGCCGTTAATCTGGCCTTTGTCTCCGAAGTCAAAGTCGACTACCGCGTTGTCCAGATGAACCGCGCAGCCATACCCATGTTTGAAATACTTCGCGCCGTCTGGGAGGAAGCCTCTTTGCTCTAGCGTGTTACAAGCCCAAGCGGTGTTAGATTCAGGCAAGCGGATTCCAGCTCGCTGCATCAGGCTCACTGCCCTCTGCACGGCAGAGAGATAGTCATCAATAAGCTTGCGAAGCCCCTCGTCCATTGATCTTGTGCAATGCCCAAACTGCCTGCAAATAGCCTAGCCGAATGCTTGGCAAACTGGGGGCATCCATGTACGGCCGCTCATAGCCGACCGCAATGGGCCGCCGGGTAGTTCCTCAGTTTGAACTTTGACTGCGCGGCTCATGGGCATTGTTCGAGGAAATCAAGTGAATAAGGCCAACCGCGGCAGGTGCGAGCAATGAAGCCCCTGCCCAGGGCCAAATAAACAGTAGAACGATATAGGCCAGTGTTCCCCTATTCGTAGCCCTAAACAAAAAACGCCGCCCTCTCAGGCAGCGTCCTTGCACACAACTTCTTGATTTAATTGGTCGGGGCGACAGGATTTGAACCTGCGACCACCTGCCCCCCAGGCAGGTGCGCTACCAGACTGCGCTACGCCCCGATCCGGTAATTATACCGGCTGGATCGCGGTATTGCTGCAGGAATTTTCAGGTTTTGCCGGGACTTGGCATCTTGACAGGGGATTTCAGCCGCTTTTCGGGGGCGTCCGTCGATTGTAATGTTCCGTAAACTCGGTCTCAGTTGGGGGCGCGGTACTCGGGGACAATCAGGGAATGTCGAACCACGAATCGGAAGCCGAGACGGCGGCCTGCGCGGAAAACGTGCGGCTGCTGACGGAGGAGCTTTACGCCAACCTGAAGCGGCTGGCGCGGGCGCAGCGCGGGCGGCTGCGCGTGGGCGAGACGATGCAGACGACGGCGCTGGTCAGCGAGGCTTACCTGAAGCTGTCGCGGCAGAGCGGCTGGAAGTCCCGCGACCATTTCCTGAATACGGCGGCGACGGTGATGCGGCAGGTGCTGGTGGACTATGCCCGCGCCCATCTCGCGGCCAAGCGCGGGGGCTGGCAGGACGCGGAGTCGCTGGACGAGGTGGCGGCACTGCTGGGGGAGCCGGCGCCGCAGGTGGTGGGGATCGACTTCGCGCTGGGGCGGCTGGAGCAGCTGGATGCGCGGCTGGCGAAGATCGTGGAGTGCCGGTTCTTCGCCGGCTACAGCGATGCGGAGACGGCTCGGCTGCTGGGGATGAGTACGCGGACGGTGCAGCGGGATTGGCTGAAGGCGAAGGCTTGGCTTTATCAGGAGTTGGAGCCTGAGGCTTAGGGGTGGGCTGCGGCGTCTGGCGGCCCTTGGCTGCGATTGGGGTGATTGTGGTGGAGGGTGCGGCCAGATCCTTCGCTACGCTCAGGATGACAGCGGGGGGCGTCCGCGCGCAGGCGGGAGGCCGGGTTGGTTTGCCGGCCTGCTAAAAAGCGAGAAGCTAAAACTGGATCCCCGCCTGCGCGGGGATGACGATAATTGATAGGGATTGCTAGCGGCCGAAGAGTTTGCCCAGGGCGTTGTCGACGGCTTTGTCGACCGCGCTGTCGGCCTTGTTCTGGGCCTGGTTCTCGACGTTGCTGGTGACGCGATCCTTCTGGCGGTTGGCCTGGTCGGCGGCGGCCTGGCCGACCGCATTGGCGGTGCCGGCAGCGGGCTGCCCGTTGGCGGCCGGGTCCGGCGTGGCCGGATCGGCGTGGGCCGGGGATGCGATGGCGGCGAGGCCCAGCAGGGCGACGGCGAAGCTGCGGCAAAATGCTGCGGAATGGTTCATTAAGATTCTCCCAAGCCGCGGCACGGCACCGGGATTGGCGCCGGGAGGCGTTTGCCTCTATCCCTACATACGGATTCGCCCGCGGTGATACGACATTTGCAGTGCGCGAAAATGGGAGCCGCGACCGGATCGCAGGCAGGCGCGGGGCTGGTAAGCGCTCCCCGGCCAGGGCTGCCTGTCCGCCCAGCCCTTGCCGTGGCGGCGCCGAGCACGCAGATTGTGCGGGCTTTGAATCATGGAGAGAGGCCGTTTTGAGCAAGAACCAAGGCGATGAAGTCCATCTGGGCGATCTGGCGCGCGGCATCCTGCGGGCGCTGCCGGATGCGCTGGCGTTCAACAAGGGACTGTGGAACCTGGCGCGGTTCACGCCGGACAAGGCCGGCTCGATCGGGCTGCAGCTGGAGCAGATCGCGCAGCGCGACCCGAAGCACGTCGCACTGCTGTTCGAGGAGCGCAGCTGGACCTACGCGGAGTTCAATGCCTGGGTGAACCGCTATGCGGCGGTGTTCCGTGCGCATGGGCTGGGCAGCGGCGATACCGTGGCCATCCTGATGGAGAACCGGCCGGAGGTGCTGGCCTGCGTGGCGGCGACGGTGAAGCTCGGCGGCATCGCGGCCATGCTCAACCACAACCAGCGCGGCGAGGTGCTGGAGTTCAGCCTGACGCTGACCAAGCCGAAACTGGTGGTGGTGGGCGGGGAATGCCGCGAGGCGCTGGAGTCCACCCCCTTCAACCCGGCCAGCGATCACAAGCGCATCTACCTGTGGACCGGCCCGGGCAAGGCGCCGGCCGGCTACCGCGACCTGGAGGCGGAGACCTCGGGCAAGTCCGCGGACAATCCGCTGGAGACGCAGCGGGTGCTGCCGAAGCAGCCCTGCTTCTACATCTTCACCTCGGGCACCACCGGCATGCCGAAGGCCTCGGTGATGACGCATTACCGCTGGCTGCGCGGCATGGCCGGCCTGGGCCAGATGACGATGCGGCTGAAGCCGGACGACACGCTGTACTGTCCGCTGCCGCTGTACCACAACAATGCACTGACGGTGACCTGGGGCGCGGTGCTGGGTGCCGGCTGTACCTTCGCGCTGGGGCGCAAGTTCAGCGCCTCGCGTTTCTGGGACGAGATCCGCCGCTACGACGCGACGGCCTTCTGCTACATCGGCGAGCTGTGCCGGTATCTGCTCAATCGCCCCGCCACGCCGCAGGACCGCGAGCACCTGGTGCGGATGATCGTGGGCAACGGCTTGCGGCCGGAGATCTGGGAGCAGTTCCAGCAGCGCTTCGGCATCCGGCAGATCTATGAATTCTACGGCGCCAGCGAGAGCAACCTGGCTTTCGTCAACGCCTTCGGGCTGTCGAAGACGGCGGGCTTCTGCCCCCTGCCCTTCGCCATCGTGGAATTCGACGCGGAAGCGGAGCAGCCCTACCGGGCGGCCAACGGCTTCATGCGCAAGGTGAAGCGCGGCGAAGTGGGCTTGCTGATCACCGAGATCACCGACAAGGCGCCGTTCGACGGCTACACCGACAAGAAGGCCAGCGACGCCAAGCTGCTGCGCGATGTGCTGAAGAAGGGCGATGTGTGGTTCAACAGCGGCGACCTGGTGCGGGACCAGGGCTACCGGCATATCCAGTTCGTCGACCGCGTCGGCGACACCTTCCGCTGGAAGGGCGAGAACGTGGCGACCACGGAAGTGGAAGGCGCGCTCAACCACTTCCCCGGCATCGAGCAGGCGGTGGCCTACGGCGTGGAAGTGCCGAATGCCGATGGCCGCGCCGGCATGGCGGCGCTGAGCTATGTGGGCGAGGCGTTCGACGGCGCTGCACTGGCCAGGCAGATGCGCGAGAAGCTGCCCGTGTACGCGGTGCCGCTGTTCCTGCGCCTGCGCGCGGAACAGGAAACCACGGCCACCTTCAAGTACCGCAAGGTGGACCTGAAGCGCGCCGGCTTCGACCCTGGGCAGATCGACGAGCCGCTGTATGTGCTGCTGGATGCGCAGCGCGGCTATGAGCCGCTGACGGCGGAGATCTTCAAGCAGATTCAGAGCGGCGAACTGCGCTTCTGATCATCCGCATCAGCTTCGGAACGATTCGAGGGCGCGCTCCACGATGACCGCGCCCGCTTCCTGCACGAAGTGGCCGGCATCGGCGAGTTCCAAAGGCTCCGGGCAGTTGCGGATGAGGCGGCGCATGGCCCGCATCACCGGCGGACCCAGCACCGGGTCCTGCATGCCGATGGCCATGAAGCTCTGGCCGGACCATTGCGTCCTCCACCAGTCGCGGGCGCGGCGCGAGAGGGCGGCGCCTTCGGCATCCGGATTGTCCGGCACCAGGTTGGGGAAACGGCGCACGCCGGACTTGTAGCGCGCGTCCGGATACGGGGCGGCATAGGCCTGCGCCTCGGCCTCGCTGATGCCCTTGACCGAGCGCTTCATCAGGCCGGCAATGTCCATGTCCGGACTGCGGTTGTTGAAGGCGCGCCAGGCGAGGAAGCCCTCGCCCAGCGGCTGGTCGCCGGTGGCCAGGGCGGTATTCATGATGATCAGGCGGGTGAAGCGGTCCGGCAGGTCCATCGGCAGGGTCAGGCCGAGCAGGCCGCCCCAGTCCTGGCAGACCAGGGTGATGTTGCGCAGGTCCAGCCGCTCCACCAGGCGCAGCAGCGACTCGCGGTGGAAGGTGAAGGTGTAGACCGCCTCGTCGACCGGCTTGTCCGAGCGGCCGAAGCCGAACAGGTCCGGGGCGATGACGCGCATGCCGGCGGCGATGAAGGCCGGGATCATCTTGCGGTAGAGGTAGCTCCAGGTGGGCTGGCCGTGCAGGCACAGCGCCACCGGTGCGTCCGGCGCGCCTTCGTCGAGGTAGTGCATGCGCAGGCCGCCATCGCCCGGGAGCGCTTCGAGGTAATGCGGGGCGAAGGTGTAATCCGGCAGATTGGCGAAACGGTCTTCCGGCGTTCTCAACAGATCCATGGCGCTCTCCTCGATTGCGGTTGTGTGTGCGAATCGACCCGAATCGTTACCTGCAACAGGCACAGGAAATGGATTCGCGGTGTTTCCCGCTTGTGCATCGAAGTTTATGCTGAAAGTGGAGCGCGGCCGTCGGCACTCATGGCACAGATGGCAGCGCTCAGGATTCGGCTTTTGCGGCTTCCAGCACGCCCTGCCGGCTTTGACGGCCCCAGCTACGGCGGTCGGCGAGGCAGGACCACCAGCCCAGGGCGGCGCCGGTATGACGCAGCAACTGGAACGAGAAGGGCTCCGCCAGCGCGGCGAGCAGGGCGCCGCCGAGACTGGCGCGCAGCCGGTCGTCGACCCAGCGTCTGTACCATCGCACCGAGGCGAGGTGAAAGATCAGGTCGATGACGATCTTCAGGCCGATCAGCGCGGCCACCGGCGCGAAGATGCCGAAGCGTCCCGTGACGGCGTAAGCCAGCAGGAGGAAAAAGGCGGTGAGGCCGTAGAGCGGCTGCAGCGTATCCACCGCCTTGACCGGCAGCATGAGCATGCCGAGCCAGCCGAAACGGCGGTCGCCGACCATCGAGCGATACCAGTACTGGGTCTGCAGGAAGCCGCCGAACCAGCGGCGACGCTGGCGCAGAAAGGCGGGAATGGTGGCCGGGGCGTCGGTACGCGCCTGGGCGGCGCCCAGCACGCGAAAACGCCACGAGCGGCCCTGCGCCTGACCGTAACGGCGCAGGCGGTGGATCAGTTCGTAGTCCTCCACCATGCACTCCGGATCGAAGCCGCCCACCGCCAGCAGTGCTTCGCGGCGGAAGCCGGCGAAGGCGCCGGAGATGAGCAACAGGCTGTCCAGCCGCATCCAGGCGTGCCGCGACAGGAAATTGCGGATGTATTCGTAGGTCTGGAACCATTGCAGGATGCGCGCACCCGGCGCGCCGCCGCACACCGGGGTGAGCACGCCGGTGGCCGCCACCAGTTCCGGCTCGGCCGAGAAGGCCAGGCGAAAGGCGGCGATGGCGCCGGGCTCGAGCAGGGTGTCGGCATCCACCGAGAGCAGGATGTCGGTGTCGATCCGCAACGCCGCCGCATTCAGCGCCCGCGCCTTGCCGCCGTGCGGCAGGCGCAGCCAGCGCAGCGTGGGATGGGCGCTGCCGGGCGCATCCGCCGTGCCGGGCTCCAGCGCCTGCAGGCCGTAGCGGTTGCGCAGCAATTCGGCGGTGCCGTCGTCGGAGCCGTCGTCGGCGATGACAATGCGGTCTGGCGCATCGGTCTGGCGCAACAGGGCATCGAGCGTGACCGGCAATGCCGCCACTTCGTTGTGGGCGGCGACGATCACGCCCAGCGTGAGGCGTGGCCCCGCCACCTGTGGCGCCGGAGGGCGCAGCAGCAGGCGCGACTGCCAGGCGACGAACAGCAGCAACAGGGTGTCGTAGACGATATAGGCGATGCCCACTCCCCAGGCCAGCACGCCGCCGAGCCTGAAGGCGGCGGCGAACAGCAGCAGCCACAAGCCCAGCACACTGCCATGAATGAGGATGCTGGCCAGCGGCGTTGCCGGCGGCTGGAACCGCGGCGAATGGGTGATCAGGGCTGTTGTCAGGGAGCTCATGGAAACGATGGTGGGGAGCGGATCGCCACGGATGAAAGGCCGTGCAGGAATCAGACCGGCTCGAATAGACTGTTATTCGCAACGGTACGTTCCTGCAGCGGGCGGACTGGTTGCAATCCCCTAAATGCGTCGGCCGCCGAACCACCCGAGAATCGTCCCGGATGAATCAGACCCTTTACTACGGCAAGACCGCGATTGCCCTGCACTGGATCATCGCCGCGTTGATGACGGTGAACGTGGCTTTGGTGCTGCCCATCGACCTGTTCCCGGACAACTGGGACCGTCCGGTCATCGACACGCACAAGTCGATCGGGATCACGGTGCTGGGCCTGGCCCTGATGCGCCTGCTATGGCGGCTGTCGCATCCGCCGCCCGCCCTGCCCTCCAGCTACCGGCGCTGGGAGCGGCATGCCTCCCACCTGGCGCACGGACTGCTCTACGCCCTGATGTTCGCCCTGCCCTTGTCCGGCTGGATGCACGATTCGGCCTGGAAGGATGCGGCCACGCATCCGATGACGCTGTATGGTCTGATCCCCTGGCCGCGCATCGGCTGGATCACCAGCATCGAGGGGGAGCACAAGGAAATGCTGCACGACCTGTTCGGCGACTGGCATACGACGTTTGGTTATGTGCTTTACGTGCTGGTGGCGCTGCATCTGCTCGGCGCGCTGAAACACCAGTACATCGACCGGGAGCCCGAGTTCGAACGCATGGGCCTGTAGGCTTCTTCCACCGTGCTGTTCCCGGACTTCGGGCGGACATCGCGATTTCAGGTTACGGCCTTGTTGTGCAGGATGATCAGCCTGGAAATCCGGTCGCCATCGAGGCTGAAATAAAAGGTCAGGATCAGGGGATCCGGCAAGCCTTTCTTGTCGTATTCGCCGTCGAGCTTCGCACTGACGATATTGTCGCCGTGGTGTTCGAACGCCTCGACCACTTGCATCGTCACCTTGACGGCGACGATCTCGCGCTCGATCCAGGACCTGATGGCGGGCTTGCCGCGGAATTCGCGCTGGACGTCGTTGACCAGCGCGTCGTCGTGAAAGGTCGACAGGATGGCGTCGGTGTCGAAGGCGTTGGTAGCGCGGATGTATCCGGCTACGGGTGCGGCAAGCTTCTCGGACATGATGATCTCCTTGGGGGCGAGCGTGACCAGGGGGCCTACCTCGCAGGGTTGATATTGGGTAAGGTCAGGCAATGGAACAGACCGACGAACACGCGGCCCGCGCGCAGAAAAGCGTGTATCCGGGCATCACGCCGGAGATCGCGGCCACCGGCGTCAAGGCGGCGCTCAAGGTGCTGGAAGGGCGCTGGAAGCTGACCATCCTGTTCGAGCTGTTCGGCGGGCGCACGCTACGCTTCGGCGAACTCGAACGGGCGATCCCTGAGGTCACGCAGAAGATGTTGATCCAGCAACTGCGCAGCCTGGAGCGCGACGGCGTTATCGCCCGGGTGGTCCATGCGGAGGTGCCGCCCAAAGTGGAATACAGCCTGACGGCTGCCGGGGAGGAATTGTGCCCGGCCCTGGACGAGCTGCTGTTCTGGGCGCAGCGCTGGAAAGGCGAGCCCACTTCGGCGGATTCTCCGGCGCTGCCGGCGCAGGACGAGACCTGAATTGTTCCGGGCACGGAGTATTGCTCAGACGGTCGGCACGGAGCCGCCGTCGATGGTGAATTCAGACCCGCTCAGATAGCCGGCGCGGTCCGAGGCGAGGAAAACAATCAGTTCGGCGGCTTCCGCGGGCTCGGCCGGGCGGCCCATGGGGATGCCGCCGAGCGAGTCCATCAGCTTGCCCAGCGCCACTTCGCGGTCGCCGCCGCTTTGCGCGGCGAGGCGGTCGATCAGACGTTCGGCAGCTTCGGTCTTGACGAATCCGGGGGCCACGCTGAGGACGCGCACGCCTTTCGGGCTCAGTTCTTTCGACAGGCCCTTGCTGTAGGTGGAGAGGGCACCTTTGGCCGCGGCATAGGCGAGCGTGGAATCGTGGAGCGGCATCTTCCGCTGGATCGAGCTGATGTGGATGATGACGCCCCTGCCCCGCTCGATCATCGCGGGGGCCAGCTCGCGGTCGAAGCGAACGGCGGAGAGGAGGTTCATGGAGAGTTCGCGGTCCCAGGCTTCGTCGTCGAGACGGGCGAAACCGCCGGCGGGAGCCGAAGAGCCGCCCACCACGCTGATCAGGCCGTCGATGCGGCCCAGCTTTTTGAGCGCGGCGGCAGCAACGGACTTGACGCCGGACACAGTGCCGACATCGGCGGCCATGAAGTAATCCGGTTCGGGCAGGTCTTCGGGTACCGACCGCGCGGTGGTGAACACCTTGCCGCCGGCACCGCGCAGACGGCTGACGACGGCCGCGCCGATGCCCTTGGTGCCGCCGGTGACGAGAAAGGAACGACCCTCGAATTCTCGTGTTTCGATCATGCTTCGATCTCCAGATCTTTGGATAAACCGGGCAGCGCCGGCAGAAAGCCGCGGCATGCAATTGCCGGGGACGCTGCACCAGAGTCGATCGCGGTGTTGCCATATCGACACATTGCCAGCCGGGATCAGGTCAAGGTGGTGCAACAGTCCTTCGAGGGTAGCGGCTTCCCGATCGACTTCAAGTACGCACAAAAAAGTAAGTTACCGCCCGCCACATCCGGTATTGGCCTGTGCTTTACATATCCGGTCAGCGGCGCGGATTTCCTTATTCGCGCAATGTTTACGGGTGTTTTGCTTTTTGGAAGCAATTCGTTCGAAACACGTGGCGAAATGCGGGAAAACTTCATGGATTTCCGGTTGTCCAAAGCGCGAGTGCTCAAGGAAGATCACAATGAATGCAGACCGGACCTCGGTGCCCGGCGATGCCGGGAGATGCGCGCGGGCGAGATTGGCCCGCACCATGAAGGCACATGGACAAGGGAATCGTTTCCGCTCCCGTAGCGTCACCGGACCCACCCCTCGTATGGCGGGACGTTAAGCCATGTCCCTTCCCCGATATGCCTCGCGCGGCGCCAGCCGTTTCCTGTTTCACTATGTGAGCCGCAGGGGCGTCAGCCATTCGATCGTGCTGGTGTCGGTGCTGGCGGCGGTGAGCTGCGCCGTGGGCTCGCAGTATGCGGTGAAACTGCTGGTCGACACGCTGGGCATGGGCAAGCCGACCGATTTCCAGCTGTGGAGCGCGGTGGGACTGCTGCTCGGCCTGGTGGCCGGCGACAACCTGCTGTGGCGGCTGGCCGGCTGGGTCTCCACCTATGCCTTCGTGGTGGTGGGCGGCGATATCCGGCTGGAGCTGTTCAATCACCTCTCCGGGCATGGCACGCGCTATTTCGTCGAGCGCTTTCCCGGCGCCCTCGCCGGCCGCATCACCGCCGCGGCCACCGCGGCCTGGACCATCGAAAGCTCGTTGACCTGGAACACCATTCCGCCGGGCATCGCGGTGCTTTCGAGCATCGCCCTGCTCAGCATCATCAACTGGAAGCTGACCGCGGTGCTGGTGCTGGTGGTGATCGTGCTCGGCGCCATCATCGGCAGGCTGGCCGCCGGCGGCCGCGACCTGCACCAGGCTTTCGCCAGCAAGGCGGCCAGCGTCAGCGGCGATCTCACCGACATCGTCTCCAACATCGGGCTGGTGCGCGCCTTCGGCTCGGCGGCGCGCGAGCAGGCGCGGCTGGAGCGCAAGATCGAAAGCGAGATGAAGGCGCAGCGCGCGAGCCTGCGCTCGCTGGAACGCCTGCGCCTGTTCCATGCATTCACCGTGTTCGCGGTCACCGCGGGGGTGCTGGGCTGGTCGGTGGAGTTGTGGCGCCGCGGGCAGATCAGCACCGGCGACGTGGTGCTGACCACCACGCTGGGCTTCACCGTGCTGCATGCCTCGCGCGATTTCGCCATGGCGCTGGTGGACCTGGTGCAGCAGTTCGCCAAGCTGGGCGAGGCGGTGCAGGTGCTGGGCCTGCCGCACGAGATGCAGGATGCCGAGGATGCCCAGCCGCTGCGGGTCAGCGGCGGCGCCATCGCCTTCCGCGAGGTTTCCTTCAGTTACCCCAGCGGCCAGCCGGTGCTGAAGCTGTTCAACCTGGAGGTGCCGCAGGGGCAGAAGATCGGCCTGGTGGGACGCTCGGGTGCTGGCAAGTCGACCATCCTGGCGCTGCTGCAGCGGCACTACGATCCGAACTCCGGGCAACTGGTGATCGACGGGCAGGACATCGCCCATGTGACGCAGGAGAGCCTGCGCAATTCCATCGCGGTGGTGCAGCAGGACATTTCGCTGTTCCACCGCTCGCTGCTGGAGAACCTGCGCTACGGCAGGCCCGACGCGACCGACGAGGAGGTGTTCCGCGCGGTGGAGGCCTCGCGCTGCACGGAGTTCATCAACCGTTTGCCGCAGGGTTACGACACCATCGTCGGCGAGCGCGGCATGAAGCTTTCCGGCGGCCAGCGCCAGCGCCTGGCCATCGCCCGCGCCTTCCTGCGCGATGCGCCGATCGTGCTGCTCGACGAGGCCACCTCATCGCTCGATACCGAGTCGGAGCAGTCGATCCAGGAAGGCCTGGCGCGGCTGTTCAAGGGGCGCACGGTGATCGCCATCGCACACCGGCTGTCGACCCTGGATTCCTTCGATCGCATCGTGGTGCTGGACCAGGGCCGCATCGTCGAGGACGGCTCGCCGGCCATGCTGCTGCGACGCAAGGGTGGCGTCTACAGCCGCATGTATTCCCGTCAGCTCACCCCGATGGACCAACAGGCACTCGGATGAAACACGTACAGAATTGGATTTCGGGCAAGCAGGCGCTCGCATCGCTACGGCTGGCATCCGCCGCCATGGTGCTGTTGACGCTGTCGGCTTGTGCGGGGCACGGCACGCATGACAACCCCGACACGGGTACGGCGGTGCAGCCGCCTGCTCCGGCGACGACGACCATTCAGCCGCAGCCCACCGACGAGGTGCCGGCGGATACCGCGGATCTGCCGCCCTCGCCGGATAACCCGCCCGCGGCCGGCGGCACCACGCAGCCCGCCGCACCGGCGACGCAGGGCAAGCCCTACGCTTTCGTCTGTGTGCCGTACGACGACCGGCCCAAGCCGGCGCCGCCGCGCAAGACCGTGCGCAAGGACACGCCGCCACCCGCACCAGCGCCGGTACAGCCGGCGCCGGCTCCCGCCGAAGTGCTGACCGACGACAAGGCCGGCGGCCCGGCGATGATCTCGATCCTGGGCAAGAAGGTGTTCGGCCGCGACGGCGAGGACATGGGGCGCGTGGTCGACATACTGGCCGGCCGCGATGGGCGCCCGCGCGCCGCCGTGATCGACTTCGGCGGCTTCCTCGGCGTGGGCAACCGCAAGGTGGCGGTGGACTGGCGGACCCTGCAGATCCAGCCTGCCAACGTCGACAAGCCCGTGATCCTCAGCCTCAGCCGCGAGCAGATCAACGCCGCGCCGGAGTTCAAGGAATCGGATCATCCGGAGCAGGCGATCGTCAGCGATCCGGCCGCCAAAGCTGCGACGACGCCGCATTGACAGTGACCGGACCCTGCCCTTGTCCCCCACCGACCAGACTGGTGCTGCCGTTGTAGCGGACACCAACCGCGCCGCCAACCGCGGCCTGGACTGGTTCAACCTGTGCGTCGCCAACATCCAGACCGGCTTCGGCCCCTTCGTGGCGGTGTACCTGGTGAGCCAGGGCTGGACGCAGACGGCGATCGGCATCGCGCTGAGCATCGGCACGGTCACCGCGATGGCCAGCCAGGTGCCGGCCGGCGCCCTGGTCGATGCCTTGCGCAGCAAGGCCACGGTGGCCTTCATCAGCGTGCTGGCCTTCACCGCCAGCGCGTTGATGTTCGCGATCTATCCGATTCCCCTGTTCGTTTACCTGGCGGAGATCCTGCACGGCTTTTCCAGCTGCACGCTGGGGCCGGCAGTGGCCGCGATGAGCCTGGCACTGGCGGGGCGCGCCGCCATGGGCACGCGGCTGGGGCGCAATGCCCGTTATGCGTCCATCGGCAACGGCGTCGGCGCGGCGCTGATGGGGGCTTGTGGTTCCTATGTGTCGGAGCGGGCGGTGTTCTTCCTGACCGCGATCGTGACCCTGCCGGCGGTGTTCGCGCTGCTGCCGCTGCGCGGGGTCGGCTCGAAGGTGGTGGCGGAAAAGCTTGAGCCAGCGGCAGTTGCCAAACCCGCCGGATCGAAGTATGCGGCGGTGATGCAGGTGCTGCTCGACCGGCGCCTGCTGATCTTCAGCGCCTGCGCCATGCTCTTCACTTTCGCCAACGCGCCGATGCTGCCGCTGGCGGCCAGCACGCTGACGACGAAGGTGGGCCATCTGGCCAGCCTGCTGATCGGGGCCTGCATCGTGCTGCCGCAGGTGATCGTGGCCCTGGCATCGCCGGCGGTGGGCCGCATCGCCGATCTGCGCGGCCGCCGGCCGCTGCTGCTGCTGGGCTTCTGCATGCTGCCGCTGCGCGGGCTGCTGTTCGCCACGCTGCCCTCGCCGACCCTGGTGGTCGCGATCCAGGCGCTCGACGGCGTGGCGGCGGCCTGCTTCGGCATCATGGTGCCGCTGATCACCAGCGATGTCGCCGGGCGCTCCGGGCATTACACCCTGTCGCTGGGCGTGGTCGGCTTCGCCATCGGCATCGGCGCCACCGTCAGCACCACGGCGGCGGGCTGGGTGGCGGACCATTTCGGCAGCCAGATCGCCTTCCTGGCGCTGGCCGGTGTTGGCCTTGCGGCGACCTTGCTGCTGCTGACGCTGATGCCGGAGACGCGGCCGCCGCAGACGCCCGGTGTGCCCGCTCCGGGCACCGGGCCGGGCGTGGGCCCGGCATCGCGGCTGGGCATGGCGGCCAAGCAGGCTGCCCCGATCAAGGCTCAGTAGAGGGCGATGACCTTTACCGCGCCGATCTGATTGGTCACCGTGACCGCGACGTCGTCGCCGTGACGGCGCAGCATCACGTCGGCGGAGCCTGCGCCGACGCGCAGGCCATGCAGGCATAGCTCGTCGATGAAGTCCGGCAGTTGCGGATGATCGAAGCGGATCTCGCCGGCGCCGCCGCGCATCTCCAGCCCGATGCTGGCCTGCAACAGGGCCATCATGGTGGCGCTGGCCCAGGCCTGGGGAGCGCAGGCGACCGGGTACTGCGTCGGCGCGTTGCGGCGGCGGCGGACGAAGCCGCAGAACAGCTCGGGCAGGCGCCGCTGCTCCATGTAGCTGGCGGCGTCGTACATGCCCCTGAACACCGGCAGCACGGAATCCTTCAGGCCATAGCGCGCGAAGCCCATGGCGATGAGGGCGTTGTCGTGCGGCCAGATGGAGCCGTTGTGATAGGACATGGGGTTGTAGCGCTGCGCCGACAGGGCCACGGTGCGGATGCCCCAGCCGGAGTAGCTGCCGTGGTCGAGCAGGGTCTGCGCCACGCGGCGGGCGCGCTCGGGACTGGCGATGCCGCTGAGCAGGGCCTGGCCGGCGTTGGAGGAGATGACGCGGCAGGGCTGCTTGCTGCCGTCGAGGGCCAGGGCGTAGATGGACAGGTCCTCGCACCAGAAGGCGTC
Source organism: Nevskia soli DSM 19509 (assembly GCF_000711955.1). Taxonomy (GTDB): domain Bacteria; phylum Pseudomonadota; class Gammaproteobacteria; order Nevskiales; family Nevskiaceae; genus Nevskia; species Nevskia soli. Next base: position 135,363 of record NZ_KL543999.1, on the reverse strand, counting down.
CTCGAATTTCCGGCGCAGCGTTTCGGCCTGCTGGTTCAGTTCTTTCGCCCGTGCTTCCAGTCCCAGCGCGACGGCCAGCTCCGCGGCCAGCTGTCTGGCGCCGTAGACGTAGCCCTGCACCTCGCACAGGGCGATGGGCCCGGTGGCGGCGCGGCCGTCCTGGTGGAAGATGGCGTCCTGCGAATCTTTCCAGCCCTGGTTGGCGAGGCCGTCGTCGGTCATGCGGAAGTATTCGAGGAAGCCTTCGGCGTTGCTGCGGCTGTCGATCCAGTGGAGCGCCGCCTCGGCGTTGGGCCACAGTTCGCGCACGGTGTCGAGGTCGCCGGTGCGGCGGTAGTACTCGCCGAGCAGCAGCACGAACAGCGGCGTCGCGTCGACGCTGCCGTAATAGCGCTCGAACGGCACCTCGCGCAGGCGCGCCATTTCGCCGCGGCGCATCTCGTGCAGGATCTTGCCGGGCTCGGCGTCGCGCTCCGGCTCCAGGCGCGTGGCCTGGGTGGCGGCGAGGAAGCGCAGCACGCCGCGGGCCAGGCCGGGGTCCAGCCACAGGGTCATCAGGGCGGTGATGATGCCGTCGCGGCCGAAGGGTGTGCTGTACCAGGGGGTACCGGCGTAGGGATAGGGGCCCTGCGGGGTGTCGGTGACCAGCATGTACAGGTCCGACACGGAGCGGCGCATCACTTCATTGAAAAGGGAGTTGGAGCTGTCGATGCGGGTGGCGCGGCCGACCGAGCGGCGCAGGGCTGTGCGGGCGGCATGCATCTGGCGGTAGAAGTTGCGGCCGCTCCAGGCTTCGGCGGCGGGGGCCGGGGTGCCGATGCGGATGAAGATGCGGCAGGATTCGTGCGGTTCCAGGCTCAGATCGAATTCGGCGGAGGCTGTATCCAGGTGCGCTGGCACCGGATCGAAGCTGAGCGCGGTGAGGCGTTCGACCTCGTCCAGGCCGAGGTAGCGCAGGGTCACGGCGGCATCGCCGTCGCGGCGGGTGGTCACCCGGCCCCGCCGCTTGCGCGGCGTGCCGCGCACTTCGAACAGATCGACGAAGTCGGCAGCGAAACGCAAGGTGAGGCGCAGGCGCTGTGGCTCTTCGCTGAAGTTGCGTACCAGCACGCGTTCGTAGCAGGCGGCATTCCACACGAACTTGAGGCGATGCAGCTGGATCAGTTCGCGGCGCAGCGCGATCTTGCCGTCGGCGACGAAGTCGGGGTTGGACAGGTCGGCGGTGAAGACGGCGTTGTCGTCCTGGTTCATCGAACTGAGCAACAGGGGCGGACGCCCCTCCAGCAGCAGTTCCAGGCGCGACAGGACGCGGGTGTCGTTGTGGTAGATGCCCTCCGGGCTGCGCGGGTCGGCGCCGATGTCGCCGCGATGGTCGAATACCGCGAAGGTGTCGCCGTGCTTGAGCGTGTGCGGTTGCCGCTCCTGCAGCGAAACGCTGGCGGCGATGTGGAAATCGGGGGACTGGTTCTCCTCCGGCGTGGACTGCGTCGCCTTCTCCGGCTGCGCCGCTGAGGGCATCTCGTAACCTCCTGAGGAACTTTCTGTAGGGATATAGAGTCCGTTTGAGGCGATCCGTTCCACCGAAGATTGAAATTGGGGGAAGTTGACCGGATTTTCCGGTGTATTCCGGTGCGGTCTGGCCAGGATCGGCAGCAATGGAGTGCGAGTCCTGCCTTTCGTATACGCGGGTGCCGCCTGATGGCGGCAGCGGCACGAGGACGGGATATGACATACAGGGACCCGGCAAGCCGGGGTTGCTCCCCTCAACCTAGAGCGAGCAAGAGTAATGAGAATTGCGCAAGTCGCACCTTTGACCGAAGCCGTGCCGCCGAAACTCTACGGCGGCACCGAACGCGTGGTGGCCTATCTTTCCGACGCCCTGGTCGAGCTGGGGCATGAGGTGACGCTGTTCGCCTCCGGCGACAGCCTGACCAAGGCCCAGCTGGAAGCGATCTGGCCGCGCGCGCTGCGCCTGGACCCGACGGTACGCGATTACCTGGCGCCGCTGTTCATGCTGATGGAAGTGATGGCGCGCCGCGCCGACGAGTTCGACGTGATCCACTCGCATCTGGATTACTTCGGCTATCCGCTGCTGGGCCGGCTCGGCGGCATTCCGTCGCTGACCACGCTGCACGGCCGCCTCGACATGCCGGAGCTGCAGCCGCTGTACCGCTTGTACAACGATGTGCCGGTGGTTTCGATTTCGGACGCGCAGCGCGTGCCGCTGCCGCATGCGAACTACATTTCCACGGTGTATCACGGCTTGCCGGAAAACCTGCTGAAGCCCGGCAATGGCTCCGGCGGCTATCTCGCCTTCCTCGGCCGCATTTCTCCGGAGAAGGCGCCGGATGCGGCGATCCGCATCGCGGCCATGGCCGGGATGAAGCTGGTGATCGCAGCCAAGGTGGACCGCGCCGACCAGAAGTATTTCGAGGAGAAGATCGAGCCGCTGCTGGCGCAACCGCATGTGGAGTACATCGGCGAGATCGGCGAGCACGAGAAGAGCGAGTTCCTCGGCAATGCCGCCGGACTATTGTTTCCGATCGCTTGGCGCGAGCCCTTCGGCCTGGTGATGATCGAGGCGATGGCCTGCGGCACGCCGGTGATCGCGTTCCGCAACGGCTCGGTGCCGGAGGTGCTGGAAGACGGCCTCACCGGCTTCATCTCGGAGAGCGAGTTGGCCGCGGCGCAGGCGGCGACGCGGATCGGCACGCTGGACCGCAAGCGCATCCGCGCCGAGTTCGAGCGCCGCTTCACCGCGCACCGCATGGCTGAAAACTACGTGGCGCAGTACGAGCGGCTGGCGGCGGCGAAGCGCGAAGGCAAGCCGCTGCCCCTGCAGGGCACGGGTTCGTTCGGCGCCGCCCGCGCGGCGGCATGACGGGATAGCGGTGGACATCCCCGGCGGGCAGCAACCGCCGGGCGTGAGCCGCGACATGCCGGGCAAGGAGCGGTCGGCCGGGATCATCGAAATCGATATCCCGGCGCGGCTGGATGCGCTCGGTTGGGGCCGTTTCCACAGCCGTATCGTGGTGGCGCTGGGCATCACCTGGATGCTCGACGGCCTGGAGGTGACGCTGGCCGGCTCGGTCGCCGGTGCGCTGAAGACCGGGCTGCACATGAGCGATGCACAGGTGGGACTGTCCGCCAGCGCCTACCTTGCAGGGGCGGTGCTCGGCGCCCTGCTGTTCGGCTGGCTGGCGGACCGCTATGGACGCAAGCCGCTGTTCCTGACCACGCTGGGCTTGTATCTCGCCTCCACGGCATTGAGCGGGCTGGCGCCGGACTACGGCTGGTTCGCGGCATTCCGCTTCTTCACCGGCGCCGGTATCGGCGGCGAATACAGCGCGATCAGTTCGGCCATCCAGGAGTTCACTCCGGCGCGCTACCGCGGGCGCACCGACCTGATCGTCAACGGCAGCTTCTGGCTGGGCGCGGCGCTGGGGGCGGTGACGGCAACGGTATTGCTCGATGCACGCCTGCTGCCGCCGGGCATCGGCTGGCGCATGGCCTTTGGCGTCGGCACGGTGCTCGGCTGCGGCATCCTGTTGCTGCGGCGTTCGGTACCGGAGAGTCCGCGCTGGCTGATGATCCAGGGACGGCTGGATGAAGCGGAGTCGATCGTGCGGGACATCGAGTCGCGTGGCGGCGTCTCCGCCGTGCCGGGCAGCGAGCGCACCCGCCTGCATCCCCGGGCCGCCGGGAGCGGTGTGCCGGCCTTGCTGCGCGCCCTGTTTCATCTCTATCCACAACGTACCGCCGTGGCGCTGACGCTGATGACGGCACAGGCGTTTTTCTACAACGCGATCTTCTTCACCTATGCGCTGGTGCTGGGCCGCTTTTTCGGCGTGGCGCCCGGGCATGTCGGCCTGTACCTGCTGCCGTTCGCGGTCGGCAATTTCCTGGGGCCGCTGCTGCTAGGGCATTACTTCGACTCGGTGGGACGGCGGCCGATGATGGCGCTGACCTATGCGGCATCCGGCGTGTTGTTGCTGCTGGCCACGGCGCTGTTCGTCGCCGGGCTGCTCACTGCCGCGACGCAGACGCTGGCCTGGACGCTGGTGTTCTTCTTCGCCTCGGCCGCGGCGAGTTCGGCCTACCTGACCATCGGCGAGAGCTTTCCGATGGAGGTGCGCGCGCTGGCCATATCCACGTTCTATGCGCTCGGCACCGCCTTGGGCGGTATCGGCGGGCCGGCGCTGTTCGGTGCGCTGGTGGCGAATGGGGAGCACGCTTCGCTCGGCTGGGGCTATGTGCTGGGTGCGGGGATGATGCTGGTCGCCGCGGTGGTGGCATGGCGCTATGGCGTGCAGGGAGAAAATCGCGGGCTGGAGGATGTGACGGCGCTGATGTCCAGGCTGGATTAGGCGGCAAACGCCCGGACAGGGTGTGTCATTTCGGGGATTGACCGCACAGCCAGTGCGCCGGCGGCCAGCCGGGCAATGCCAGGACGCCGCTCCGCTGCCACTCTGCCGGCATCGGAATCTGTCTCGCGGGGCGGCGCATGAAGGTCAACATCGAAATCGAACGCAGCACCGTGGTGCCTGTCCCCTACAAGCAGGTGGAACCGCTGCTGACGGATCTGGAAGGCACCATCGGCCGCTTTCCCAAGCTGAAGAAGCTGACCAGGCTGGGCGACAACAGCTACTTCTGGGAGATGCGCACCATCGGTTCGCGCATCGCCAATATCGCGCACGATGTTTCCTACGGCGCGGATTACAAGCTGGACCTGCCGCGCGGCGAGCTGAGCTGGAAGCCGGTGCCGAACAAGGGCAATGCGACGATCGAGGGCTACTTCCGCATCGCGGCGGACAGCGAGGCCACGCGGCTGACCTTCCGCGTGCGCGGCGAGCTGCGCGATGTGCCGGTACCCCTGCTCTACCGCGTGGTGGCGCCGCCGTTCATCCAGGGCAAGTTCACCCGCCTGGTCGACACCTTTCTTGAAGACACTCGCGACGCCCTGGTCCATGCCAAGACCGCCAAAGCGCCGAAGAAACGCGCCTGAACAGGCAAGCGGCTTTCCTGTCAGGATTGCTTGCGGCAAGCCAATGAGTTCCTTCGTGGAACGCCGAATCAGAACATCCCGCTACGGGAGTCAAAAAACATGAGCCTGGCCAATGACGCGATGGGCTTCGGCCTGCGTGTACTCAACCGCTTCGCCGGACTGCCGGTGGTGGACCGCCTGGGTTTGCGCAAGCCGGCCGAGCAGGTGCTGTATCAGGCGACGCGCACCGGCTTCCGCACCATCGGCGCGCTCAACCGCGGCTTCAGCGCGACGCAGAAGCTGCTCAAGCCGGCGCGCCTGCCGCAGAGCCGCGCGCCGGAGCTGTTCGACCTGGCGCCGAGCGACGAGCAGCAGATGCTGCGCGATACGGTGCAGGGCTTCGCACTGGAGCAGTTGCGCGTGCATGCGGCGGCGGCGGACAGCGCCTGTGCCGCACCGGCCGAGCTGCTGCAGCAGAGTTCGGACCTGGGCATCGCCCTGATGGGTGTGCCGGAGGAATTGGGCGGCGTCGGCAGCGAGCGTTCAGCCGTGACCAATGTGCTGGTGGCGGAAGCCCTGGCGCAGGGCGATCTGGGCCTGGCGGTGGCCTGCCTGGCGCCCTCGGCGGTGAGTACCGCGCTGGTGCTGTGGGGCGATGCCGAGCAGCAGTCGAAGTACCTGCCGGCCTTCGTCGGCGAGAAGAGCCCCGCCGCCGCGCTGGCGGTGCTGGAGCCGCGGCCGCTGTTCGATCCGATGGTGCTGACGACGCGCGCCTATGCGGGCGGCGGCGGTTATGTGCTGGAAGGCGTGAAGTCGCTGGTGCCGCGCGCAGCCGAGGCGGAGCTGTTCATCGTCGCCGCTCACCTGGAAGATCAGGGGCCGGCGCTGTTCATCGTCGAATCTTCCACGCAGGGCGTGTCGATCGAGTCGGAGCCGGCGATGGGCCTGCGCGCCGCGTCCACCGGGCGGCTGATCCTGGACAACGTGCGGCTGCCGGCTTCGGCCCTGCTCGGCGATGCCGAGGCGAGCGTCTATACGAATTGCATCAACCTGGCCCGGCTGGGCTGGTGCGCGCTGGCCACCGGCACGGCGCAGGCGGTGCTGGATTACGTCATTCCCTACGTCAACGAACGCGTCGCCTTCGGCGAACCGATCAGCCATCGCCAGGCGGTGGCCTTCAATGTCGCCAATATCGCCGTCGAGCTGGAAGGCATGCGGCTGCTCACCTGGCGCGCCGCCGGACGCGCCGAGCGCGGCCTGCCCTTCTCGCGCGAGACGGCGCTGGCGCGCCGGCTGTGCGCCGACAAGGGCATGGCCATCGGCAATGACGGTGTGCAGCTGCTCGGCGGCCATGGCTACGTCAAGGAGCATCCGGTGGAACGCTGGTACCGCGACCTGCGCGCGGCGGGCCTGATGGAAGGCGTGGTACTAGTCTGAGGATATTCAAATGATCAATCTCGAAAATCCGAAGAAGTTCTCCGCGCTGGTCAACCAGGCGCACCAGGTGGCGGCGGAGATCTTCCGGCCGAACTCGCGCAAGTACGACCTGGCCGAACACAGTTATCCGAAAGAGCTGGACATGCTCGCCGCCCTGCTCGACGGCATGAACTCCGCCGGCGGCAACGGCGGGGCCGGCGCCGCGGGCGTGCGCCGCGACAGCAAGGACGGCGAGTCCGGCAACCGCAATGGCAGCAATCTCTCCACCGTGCTCGGCGTGATGGAGTTGTGCTGGGGCGATGTCGGCCTGCTGCTGAGCATGCCGCGCCAGGGCCTGGGTAATTCGGCCATCGCCTCGGTGGCCAACGAGGAGCAGCTGGAGCGCTTCAAGGGACGCTGGGCGGCAATGGCCATCACCGAACCGCACTGCGGCTCGGACTCGGCGGCGATCCGCACCACGGCGCGTCTCGACGGCGACGACTACGTGCTCAACGGCGAGAAGATCTTCGTCACCTCCGGCGAGCGCGCCGAACTGGTGGTGGTATGGGCGACGCTGGACAAGGCGGCCGGACGCGCCGCGATCAAGTCCTTCGTGGTGGAGAAGAACACGCCGGGCTTCGAGCTGGTGCGGCTGGAGCACAAACTCGGCATCCGCGCGTCCGACACCGCCCAGTTCGCGCTGGTGAATTGCCGCGTACCCAGGGCCAACCTGCTGGGCGATCCGAAGATCGACGTCGAGAAGGGTTTCGGCGGCGTGATGCAGACCTTCGACAATACGCGGCCGCTGGTGGCCGGCATGGCGGTGGGCGTGGCCCGCGCCTGCCTGGAGGAAACGCGCAAGATCCTGGAACAGGCCGGGGTGAAGATCGACTATGACCGCCCTGCCCTGACCCAGCATGCCGCCGTCGCCGAATTCCTGAAGATGGAGGCGGACTACGAGGCGGCGCGCCTGCTGACCATGCAGGCGGCCTGGATGGCGGACAACCGCAGGCCGAATTCGCTGCAGGCCTCGATGGCCAAGGCAAAAGCCGGGCGCAGCTGCGTCGACATCGCGCTGAAATGCGTGGAGCTGTGCGGCAGCATCGGCTATTCCGAAAACGAGCTGCTGGAGAAGTGGGCGCGCGACGCCAAGATTCTCGACATCTTCGAGGGCACGCAGCAGATCCAGTTGCTGATCGTGGCGCGGCGCCTGCTGGGCAAGACTTCGGCCGAGTTGCGATGAATGCCGCGACCGCCTGGCATCACGTCGACCAGGGCAGCGGGCGGCCGCTGATTCTGCTGCATGGCATCGGCATGTCGCATGCCGCGTGGAAGCCGGTACTGGCCATGCTGGCGCAAGAACGGCGCGTGCTCGCTTTCGATGTGGCCGGCTTCGGCCGGACGCCGCCATTGCCGGCGGGCACGCTGCCCAACCAGGCGAATTTGATTGCGGCCCTGTTCGATACGCTGCGCCAACTGGGCATCGCCGGGCCGGTGGATATCGCCGGCAATTCCATGGGCGGCATGCTCGCCCTGGAGGCCGCCCGGCAAGGGCTGGCGCGCAGCGTGGTGGCGCTGTCTCCCGGTGGCTTGTGGCGAGGGGAGACGCCGCCGCGGCTGAAGATGATTTTTGCCATGTTGCGCTGGAACCTGCGCACCTTTCCGCGGCTGAGCCTGGCGCTGATGCGGGTCAAGCCGCTGCGCACGGTGCTGATGGCGGTGCCGATGTCCTCGCGCTGCGGGCGCATGACGGTCGAAGAAGCGGTGGGTGCGGCGCAGACGTTCAGCGGCGCCGTCGCCTTCGATGAGACCTTCGACTCCCTGGTGCCGGTCAGCGGTTGCGCCGGGATCGATGTGCCGGTGACCGTGGCTTTCGGCACCCGGGACTGGCTGCTGACGCGAGCGACTTGCCAGCAGCGCGACGAGCTGCCCGCCCACACCCGCTGGCTGCGGCCCAGGGGCTGGGGCCATGTGCCGATGTGGGACGATCCGCCCGAAGTGGCGCGGCTGATCCTGGAAGGCACGGCTTGAGCCGATTCTCCAACGGAACAACTGGGAGCATGCGGATGAGCGGCACCGACAGATCGCTGATCATTCTTTACGCCGCCCTTGCCGTGGGCGCCCTGCTCGCCACCTGGTCGCACAACCTCGCATTCTTCGCGCTGCCGGGCAACGGCGGCGCGCTGGGCTTCATCCGCATGGCCTACGCCAATCCGGCGGCGACCTCGCTGGCCAACGACATCCTGTTCGTCTGCCTGGCGCTGTTCACCTTCATGCTGGCGGAGGCGCGGCGGCTGGGTATCCGCCATGTCTGGGTCTACATCCTGCTGTCGATCATGGTGGCGGTGAGCGTGATGGTGCCGCTGTTCCTGATCGCGCGGCAGCTGCGGCTGGCGCGCCCGGGAAAGCCGGGGTAAGGCCCGGGCAGGCATGAACATCCCGTTCGTTTAATGGTTTGATAGGCCCAAATGACAGCGCACACGGCGTGTGCAGTCAATGCCAGCGGCCGATGGCACCGATAGTCTGCAACAAATCAGACAGAATCAGGCGGCCGCAGGTACGGTCGCCGCCATCGTGCCGGTCCAGGGCATGGCCACGCGGGAGGGGTAGTGAGCGAAAAGCAGCTGGCGGCGCTGGCGAAGGAATTGGGCGGCAAGTCTCCGCCCGACCTCTCGGCCCTGAACATGGCCGAGATCGAATCCCTCACCCAGTCCCTGCGCCGCGCCCGGCGGGCACAGCAGGAGCAACTGCAACGGGCGTTCGAAAGCGCTTTGGGGCATATCCCGATGCTGCTGCGCGGGCCGGTCCGCAAGATCCTGCTGCCCTGATGAGCACGCTCGCCCAACGCGCCGAAGTCCTGAAACTGGCCCGTGTCCTCGGTGTACCGCCGAGCCAGCTGGAATACCTGCACAAGCTCGATGCGAATGTGATCCGCCGCCTGCGCGAGCAGGCCAGCGCGGCGCTGTTCGACGCCGATCGCAAGCTGTTCCAGCGCGTCGCCGCCGCCACCAGGCTGCTGCCGGCGCCGCTGATCGCGATCATCGCCGAGAAAGCCATCGGGCCGCTGTTGTGCGCCCGCACCACCGGCCTGCTGCCGCCGGAGCGGGCGGTGGAGATTTCGAAACGCCTGAAGACCGGCTTCCTCGCCGACCTGTGCCTCGAGCTGGATCCGCGCCCGGCCAGCGACGTGATCGCCGCGATGCCGGTGGGCCGGGTGGTGGAGGTGTCGCGCGAACTGGCGCGGCGCAAGGAATACATCACCATGGCCCGTTTCGTCGACTGCCTGGACGACCACGCCATCCGCGCCGTCATGGAAGACCTGCGCGACGACGAGGTTCTGCTGCGCATCGGCTTCTTCGTCGAGGACAAGCAGCGCCTCGGCGACATCCTCGACCTGCTGCCGCGCGAACGGCTGCTCAATATCGTGCGGGTGGCCGCGGGCGGCGACGCGGAACTGTGGCCGGAAGCCCTGGCGATGATCAACAGCATCGAGGAACCGCAGCGGAGGCAAATGGCCAACCTGGCGGCCGAGCTGGAAGAAGCCGCCATCGTCCGCATGATCGAAAGCACCCAGGTCCAGGGACTGTGGCCGGCGATGCTGCCGGTGGTGTCGATGATGACCATCGACAGCCAGCGGCGGCTGATCAATCTGCCGGTGCTGCAAAACGAGGCGGTGCTGGCCGCTTTCATCCAGGCGGTCGACTCCGCGGACCTGTGGACGCAGCTATTGCCCCTGGTGGCGCTGATGGACAACGCCGGCCAGGCCCGTGCCGCCCGCATTGCCGAGTCGCAAGGCCTCAAGATGGCGGCGCGCCTGACCGAATCCCTGCGCGCGCCGGCCAAGCCGGCCGCGCACGCTTGAGCCGGACCCGCAGCCATGAATCGCCAGGCGGCGGCGCGGGCGATATTGCCATTTTATGATGTAACATTGAACAATGTTTCATGCGCCGGGGCAGCAATTGGCGCTATGATCGTTCCAAACAAGGCACTGGCCAGCCCAGCATCCCGCCACAGCGGAATGCCCGAGCCAGAAAAAAGCCATGGGTCATGCGGGAGGAGAAGACAATGCGGAGACTGCGTCTGCGCTGGATTGTGCTTGGTACCGTTGCGGTTAGCGGCGGTGCCCTGGCCCAGGATTTCGAGTTCGGGGATTTCACCGGGAACATCAAGAGCCGCCTGTCGGTCGGTGCTGCCGTGCGCACCGAGAACCCCGACGCCAGCCTGATCGGCAAGCTCAACCTCAATCCCAACCTGTGCGGCCCCGGCGACTGCATCTCCTTTTCCGGCGATGCCTCGCAGAATCAGAAGCTGGTCAACGCGCCCGGTGCCTACTTCGGCTCCAACAAGGACAACGGCGACCTCAACTACCGGCGCTGGGGGCTGGTCTCCGGCATATCCAAGCTGAGCGAGGACTTCACGCTGTCGTGGAAGGAGGTCACGCTCAAGCTCAGTGCCTTCGGCTTCTTCGACCCGGTGAATTACAGCAAGACCGAGTACCACCCGGACACCACCTTCCAGCCCGCGACCACCATCCGCGACCCTGCCGTGGCGCACCAGCTGGGCCAGGACTGGCAGCTGAAGGACGCGTTCGTCACCGGCAAGTTCAACGTCATCGACCACGACTTCACCGCCAGCGTCGGTTATCAGCACATCCGCTGGGGCGAATCGACCTTCAACGCGCTCAACAGCATCAGCCAGATCAACCCGCCCAGCTCGGTGCTGCTGCACCAGCCCGGCACGCCGATCAACGAGTATTTCCGCCCCACCCCGGCGGTCCTGCTCGGCACGCAGCTGGTGGACAACCTGTCGCTGGACCTGGTCTACGAGCTGAGCTGGGAGAAGGCGATCCCGGAGCCGAACGGCAGCTTCTATTCCTTCCTCGATGTGCTCAAGTCCAACACGGCGCTGATTTCATTGGGCCAGTTCCATGAGGATCCGCTGGGCCAGGCGCGCCTGCCCTTCCCCGGCAACGCCATCTCCAATACCTCGCTCACCGCCGAGGTGCTGAACGAGAAGTATGGCCAGCCGCGCAAGCAGGGCCAGTTCGGCGGCAAGCTGACCTATTACGCGGCGAACCTCAACGGCGGCACGGAGATCAGCTTCTACGCGCTCAACTACCACAGCCAGCTGCCCTACCTGAGCGCCATCGCCGCCGACCAGTCCTGCATGGCGGACTCCACCAGCTTCGTCGACGCCTTCGTCTCCTGCAACGGCTTCATCGGCCTCAATCCGGCGTCCGGCAAGGAGCCGCTGCCGATCGACACGCTGAAGATCTTCGCCGAGTATCCGGAGGACATCCAGATGTTCGGCACCAGCTTCAACACCAATATCGGCAAGTGGTCGCTGGCCGGGGAATACTCGATCCGCCCCAACATGCCGGTGCAGGTGGATGTGACCGACCTGATCTTCGCCGGCCTGCAGCCCGCGTTTCCGAAGCAGGATCTGAACCTGGGCCTCAACGCCGCCACCATCCAGCAGACCGTCGCCTCACTGGGCCAGGTGATCGGCAATCTGCCGGTGACCAACCCCACCGTGCTGTTGCAGGACGCCACCGCCCTGCTCAACGGCCTGCCGGCGATCCTCGGCGCCGTCGGCCAGGGCGGCGTGACCATCCCCGGCCGCCGCTCGGCGGTGCCCGATTACCTGGAAAACTACCGCGGCTTCACCACCCAGCCCAACCAGCTCATCCACGGCTACGAGCGCATGGTGGTGGACCAGCTCGACCTGACCGGCATTCGCGCCATCGGCAGCAGCGACAACCCCATCGGCGCCGACCAGATCCTGATCCTCACCGAAGTGGGCTTCACCCATATCTGGAACATGCCCAATCGCAGCCGGCTGCAGCTGGAAGGCGGCGACAACAACGACACCCACGCCAGCCCCGGCGCCGACGGCACCGGCAGCGGCGGCCAGACCGACACGCGGCGCCTCAATCCGACGCAGCAGCATTCCGGCTTCGCCTCCAGCTTCGCCTGGGGCTACCGCCTGCTGGCGCAGTTCGAGTACGACAACCTGTTCTGGGATCTGAACTTCAAGCCCTCGCTGCAATGGCAGCAGGACATCTCGGGCATCTCGCCGCAGCCGGTGCAGAACTTCATCGCCGGCACCAAGACCTACGTGGTCGGTACCGTCATCGAGAGCGGCCAGCAATGGAGCGGCCAGGTGTTCTACCAGGGCTCCACCGGTGGCGGCACCGTCAACACGCAGCGCGACCGCGATGTCATCGGCATGGCGATTTCGTACACCTTCTAAACGGCACCGCGGCTGCGGTGCCGGCATTTTCATCGATCGGGTTTCGAGCGGCAGACAGGAGAAAAGAGGCATGAACAGCAGACAATGGGTGGCACTGGCGGCCGGCACGGCCTGCCTTGCGCTGTCCTCGGCGGCATACGCCACGGCCACCGCTGAAGAAGCGGCGCGGCTGGGCAAGGACCTGACGGCGGTGGGCGCCACTGCGGCAGGCAACGGCGACGGCACCATCCCGGCTTGGATCGGCGGCAAGAATTTCGACGACAACATCAAGACGCAGACGCCGCAGAGCCTGGAAATCCTGCGCCAGCAGTTCGAGGTGGTGCGCACCAAGAGCCCGGGGGACTTCGACGCCCTGCTCAAGTACCTGGACAGCTTCACGCTGGCCGACTACCCCGCCATCTCCAAGCAGATCGACACCATCATCGGCAAGCTGCCGAAGAGCGTGTCCGAGCTGAGCGCCGACCAGCAAGCGGCGGCCAAGCAAGTGCCGGGCTTCCCCGCTGACGGCAATCTCCAGGCACTGGCCAAGCGCCAGCGCGAACAGATCGGCGGCGGCGGCAAGTTCGAGGCGCCGCAGTTCATCATCACCAAGGACAACCTGGCCAAGTACGGCGACCATCTGACCGCGGGACAGAAGGCGATGTTCGCCAAGTACCCGGACTACAAGATGATCGTGTATCCGACGGTGCGCAGCGCCTTTTTTCCGGACCAGATCAACCAGGCCACCATCAAGAACGCCACCAGCGCCAGCCTCAAGGGCACCGACGACGTCGAGGGCGCGGTGCTGGGCTTCCCCTTCCCGATCCCGAAGACCGGCGCCGAGGTGCTGTGGAACCACAAGATGCGCTACCGCGGGGCCGCGGTGCGTCGCTACAACAACCAGGCCATCGTCAAGCAGGACGGCTCCTACAAGATCACCAAGCTGGTCGAGGATGTGAAGTTCAAGTACTCGAACCTGAAGGAAGCCAATCCGGGTACCAAGATCCTGCTGTACTACCTCTCCGAGGTGCTGTCGCCGCCGCGCGTGGCCGGCCAGCTGATCCTGGTGCATGAAAGCTCCGGCGCCGGCGGCAGCGGCCGCGACGCGTGGATCTACAACCCGGGCCTGGGCCGCGTCAACCGCGCGCCGGACGTTGGTTACGACAACCCCTACATCGGCACCGACGGCGAACAGTTCAACGACCAGGTCGACGTCTTCAACGGCGCGCTGGACCGCTACGACTGGAAGCTGCTGGGCAAGAAGGACATGTACATCGCCTACGACTCCTTCCTGATCAACGCGCCGCTGATCAAGTACAAGGACATCATCCGCCCGGGTCACATCAACCAGAACCTGGCGCGCTATGAGCTGCATCGCGTGTGGGTGGTGGACGCCACGCTGAAGGCTGGCCTGCGCCACCAGTTCAAGCGGCGCACCTTTTACGTGGACGAAGACAGCTGGGCCATCGCAGCGGTGGACGACTACGACAACCGCGACCAGCTGTGGAAGGTGCAGGAAGCGCAGCTGATCACCGTGCCCTTCGTGCCGACCGTCACCGGCATTCCGGAAATCATCTACGACCTGCAGAGCGGCCGCTATTTCATCACCGCCCTGTCCAACGAGGACAAGATTTCCGACTTCAAGGTGGACTTCAAGGACGATTATTTCTCGCCGAACAATCTGAATCACAAGTCGCAGACCAAGTAAGGGCGTCCCATCGCCGAAAGGCAGGTCGTCCTGACGGGATGGGTTGGTATCCAGGGTCGCGGGTGCAACGCACCGGGCCCTGGATACCGGCTTTCGCCGGCATGACGATGGAGCTGTTAACAAGGCAGCGCGTCCGTTAGCGGAGAGCATGTGCAATGAAGCGTGGAATGAATCGTTGGACTGTGCTGGCGGTGACGGCGGGGGCCGCGCTGATGTTCTGCCAGCCGGCTTTCTCCCAGACCGAAGACAACAGTGATGACACCGGAGCCGACACCACCCTGGTTCCGACGCCTTCCAAGCCCGCAGCGCGGGCCGCATCATCCCTGCTACTCGATCTGACCCGCGCCGGCTCCGGCTGGGTGGCGGTCGGGCAACGCGGCAACATCCTGGTGTCGCCGGACGGCGCCAAGTGGCAGCAGGTGCCGACGCCGGCCGATACCACGCTGACCCGCGTACGCTTCCTCGATGCCGTGCACGGCTGGGCGGTCGGTTACGACGGCACCATCCTGGACAGCGAGGACGGCGGCAAGAGCTGGAAGCTGCAGCAGTTCGACGCGGCCTGGGGCAAGCCCTACTTCGACATCCTGTTCTTCGATGCCGGCAACGGCCTACTGGCCGGCGCCAACGGCACACTCAAGAAAACGGCCGACGGCGGCAAGACCTGGGACGCGGTGAACAGCGATGCGTTCGCCGATTCCCCCAACCTGTACAACCTGATCGCGCTCGGCGACGGCAGCCTGCTGCTGGCCGGCGAGCGTGGTTTCCTGGCGCGCTCGATGGACAAGGGCGCGAACTGGACGCGCCTCAAGTCGCCCTACACGGGCTCGTACTTCGGCGCGCTGGCCACCGGCAAGGCCGGTGTGCTGATCTTCGGCCTGCGCGGCAACGCCTTCTATGCCCCCGATGTCGCCAAGGCGGCTCCGCTCAGCGCCAAGGAGCTGGCGGCGATGCAGGCCGCCGCTTCCGATGCCGAGAATGCCGGCAACAACCAGAACCCGGTGAGCGAAGTCGCCGGCTGGACGCATCTGAAACACGACGACACCGAGCCGCTGTTCGGCGGGGTGGCCGGACCCGACGGCAACATCCTGCTGGTGGGACAGAACGGCCGCGTCATGCAAGCGGATCTCACCGGGGGCGCCCTCAAGCGGATGACGGTGGATACCGACATCAACATGAACGCGGCCCTGATGGACGGCGCGGCGCTGGTCACGGTGGGGACTTCCGGGATCAGGCGCGTGACCTTGCAGTAACAGCATCGCAGCAAGCACAGACCAAAAAAATCGTTCCACGCGCAAGGCCCCGATCCGGGTCCGGCAGCGGGAACAGACGCTACAAGGATTCAGGGAGTACGGCGCATGGCAGGCAAGGCAATCACGGGACCCGTAGCGGACGCCATTCTGCGCGCGGTCGAGCCGATCATCTACACGCGGCGGCATCTCACGCACATCATCCTGATCGTGCTGACGCTGTTCTTCTTCGTGCAGACCATGCGCCTGGAGCCCGACGCCGGCTGGCTCAAGACGGTGCCGATGGATCATCCCTACATGCAGAAGTTCCGCCAGTACTACAAGGACTTCGGCGGCGCCAACACGGTGCTGGTGGCGCTGATCCAGGACAAGGACAAGGGCGAGATCTACAACCCGCAGTTCATGGACGCGCTGCAGCACGCCACCGACGACGTGTTCTTCCTGCCCGGCGCCGACCGCGCCCGCGTCATGTCGATCTTCACCCCGAACCTGCTTTACGTGGAGAACGTGGAAGGCGGCCTGTCCGGCTCCACGGTGATTCCGCACGACTACGCGCCGACGCCGGAAGTGCTGCAGAAGGTCAAGTCCAACGTAGCCAAGGCCCAGGCCATCGGCCGCTTCGTCACCAACGACCAGCGGGGCGCGCTGATCATGACGGAACTGCTGGAGCGGGTTCCGGCGGAGCAGGCGACCACGCCCGCGGCCGATGGTGACGGTAGTGGCGGCGGGAGCGATGCAACGCCGGCTGCCGGCCAGGCACGGGCGGAGGGAGCCGCAACAGACGCCGCAGCGGCGCCCGCCGCCGACTACAGCCAGAAAATCACCCTGGCGACGCAGGACAGGACGCAGGCGGCGATCGAGCACTTCCGCGAAAATGTGCTGCGCGTGCATAGCGACCCGACCAAGCTCGACTACAACAAGGTCGGCGCCTACCTGGAGAAGCTGCGCGCGAAGTACGAGAAGGACGGCATCCACGTCCATATCATCGGCTTCGCCAAGATCGTCCACGACATGACCAATGCGGCGATGCAGGTCGCCGGCTTCTTCATGCTGACCCTGGTCATCACCGGCATCCTGCTGTGGATCTACTGCGGCTCGTTCAAACTGGGCCTGATCCCGCTGGGCTCGTCCATCGTCGCGGTGATCTGGGAGATGGGCGCGCTGCGCTGCTTCGGCTTCGGCATGGACCCGTTCGCCATCCTAGTACCGTTCCTGATCCTGGCGGTGTCGGTGTCGCACGGCGTGCAGTACGTCAACGCCTGGGTCGACGAGGTGCACCATGGCAAGAACAGCTACGACGCCTCGCTGGAGACCTTCCGCCGCCTGGCCATCGCCGGCACCATCGCCCTCCTCACCGACGTGGCCGGTTTCGCCACCATCTACCTGATCAAGATCGAAACCATCCGCGAGATGTCGATCAACGCGGTGCTCGGCGGCCTGGCCATCATCGTCGCCAACAAGATGCTGGTGCCGATATGGCTGACCATGATCCGCTTGAAGAACGTGGACGCGTTCATCGAGCGCCAGAACAAGAAGGACGCGGTGCTGGACAAGGTCTGGTGGTGGCTGTCCGGCGTGACCAAACCGGGCGTGGCCAGCGTCATCCTGATCTTCTGCGGCGCGGTGCTCGGCTGGGCCCTGTGGGGCAAGCAGGACCTGAAGATCGGCGATGCCATCAAGGGCGTGCCGGAGTTGCGTCCGGACTCGCGCTTCAACCAGGACTTCAACGCGATCACCAACAATTTCCAGATCGCCGTCGACCAGCTCAAGGTGGTGGCCGAATCCAAGCCCAACGGCTGCGTCGACTACCAGCTGATGAACCAGGTCGATCGCTTCTCCTGGGACATGGACAACACGCCGGGTGTGGCCTCCTCGCTGTCGATGCTGACCCTGGCCAAGCTCGCCTACCAGGGCCTGTCCGAAGGCCGCCTGAACGCGCTGGTGCTGCCGCGCAACCACTTCGCCCTGGCCCAGGCCACGGCGCTGGTGCCGACCAGTTCGGGCATGCTCAACGACGATTGCGACGCCATCGCGGTCTACATGTTCACCAAGGACCACAAGGCCGAAACCGTGGCCACCATCGTCGCCGAGGTGAAACGCTTCAACGAGCAGAACCGCAAGGATTTCTTCGCCCGCACCAAGGATGTCGACGCGGCCTATTGCGATGCGCAGTACGCCACCTTCCAGGGCCTGAAGAAGGCGCAGGACGACATCATCAGGTTCGGCGAATCCGGCGAAGCGCCCGACCCCGCCAAGCTCACCGAGGCGCAGGGGCGGCAGAAGGATTTGCAGACCAAGTACGAGGGCATGCCCAAGGATTGCCCGGTCAACTTCGCCCTGGCCACCGGCAATGTCGGCGTGATGGCGGCCACCAACGAGGTGGTCGAGGCGCAGGAAGGCCGCGTGGTGCTATGGGTCTACGCCGTGATCCTGCTGCTGCTGTGGCTGTGCTTCAGGAGCTGGCGCGGCATCGTCTGCATCGTGCTGCCGCTGGGCCTGGTGTCGCTGATGGGCTATGCCGTGATGGCCGCGCTCGACATCGGCATGAAGGTAGCCACCCTGCCGGTGCTGGCGCTGGCGGTGGGCATCGGCGTCGACTACGGCATCTATGTTTACGGCGTCATGGCCGGCGGCCTGGCCGAGGGCAAATCCCTGCGGCAGGCCTACTTCGAAACCCTGCGCGGTACCGGCAAGGCGGTGATCTTCACCGGCATCACCCTCGCCGCCTCGGTCACCACCTGGCTGATGTCGCAGCTGCAATTCCAGATCGACATGGGCTTGCTGCTGCTGTTCATGTTCACGGCAAACATGCTCGGCGCAATCCTGGTGCTGCCGGCGATTGCCGCCTTCCTGCACCCGGAGCGCTCGCCCAACAAGGGCGCGGAACCTTCGACGCGGATTCCGCAGCATTCGGAGCATGGCTGAAGATGATGCCGGCCGCGTCGCGTCCCCATGGAGACGGTTCGTAGGCCGGCTCAGGCCGCAGGCGGAGCCGACGGGTTCGCAGGGCGCTGTCGGATCCGCTGCGCTTGATCCGATCTACAGGAGCTTTTTCAGGTTCGCAGGATGACCGAAGCGAGTCGTGAAGTTCCGGCTGCGCGCCCCTCACCCCGGCCCTCTCCCCACTTCGTAGGGAGAGGGGGAAAGGCACTTAAAGGGGCGCGCGTCTAGGCCTTGCGGGTGGCGCCGACGATGGCGCTGAGCGTATCCGCGGTGGCCTTGCCGTTCTGCTCACGCGCCGCGGCGCGTTTCTGCTCGCGGTATTGCACCGGGGTCATGCCGGACCAGCGCTTGAAGGCGCGGTAGAAGGTGCTGGGCTCGGAGAAGCCGGTGAGGTAGACGATGTGTTCGATCGGCTCCTCGGTGCTGCGCAGCAGCTTGCGCGCCAGGGCGTAGCGGAAATCCGACAGGAGCTGGCTGAAGCTGGTGCCGGCGCGGGCCAGTTCGAAGCGCAGGCGGCGGGCCGGGACATCCAGCTCCTGCGCCACGTCTTCCAGGTCGCACTGCTCCAGTTCCAGCTTCTGCGAGAAGACGGTGCGGATGCGCTCGATCAGGTCCTGCCGCTCGATGCTGGACAGTCGCTTTTCCGCCAGTTCCTCGTGCAGGCGCAGGAGGTCCGGGTCCCAGCGCGGCGAGCGGTATTCGAGCAGGGCCGGATCGAAGTAGATCTCGTTCTGCTCGGCTTCGAACTCGACCGGGCAGCCGAAGACTTTTTCGTATTCCGAGACTTCGGCGCGCTGGGTGCAGCGCAGGCGCACGCGCAGGGGCTTGTAGTTGCTTTCGGTGACGGACCGGGCGAACTGCATGGCCTCGTAGACCATGCAGATCTCGGTGTGGCGCAGCTGCGGCGCCTGCAGCGCGGCGCCGATGACGGTGAAGCGCGGGCCTTTTTCGTCCTCCACCAGGCGCACTTCGAGCGCGTCGCTGACCAGGCGCAGGTATTTGAGGGCGCGGTTGCAGCCGTCGCGGAAGGTGGGGCTGCTGAAAAACAGGTATTCGATGACTTCGCCGCGATACACCGGCAGGTGCGGGCACAGGTGCAGGCCGATATCGGGATCGCCGGTGACGGCCTCGACGATTTCCCAGAAAAAAGCCTGCAGGCGATGGGGGGTGCGCAAGTCCTTTTGCGTCAGTTTGTCGGCGTGGTAGCCCAGCCGGGTGTAGATCGCTGCCACATCCAGGCCGGCCTTGACCATGCCGGCGTGAATGATTTGCAGGAGGACTCCTGAATCCCGCATCCTCTCTCCCTCTCCTTCGTCAAATTGTGGCGCTGCGGCCAATCGTATCCGGCACTATAGTTTGCCGGAGCGCCATGCGGCAAACACCGCAGGGTCAATGCCCCGTTACAAGCAGCCCTTTACGGTGGAAGATTAATCATAAAGCTAATTTGTGCGCTGCGGCAAAGCTGACTCCATCGCCACTTTCCGCGCGCGACCGGGATTCCCCCGCCCCAAACCTTCAAAGAAAGCCATGAACGCCCGCCAGGCTTACCCGCATTTCCAGACCATCACCACGCGCTGGAAGGACAACGACATCTACGGCCACGTCAACAACGTCGAGTACTACAGCTACTTCGACACGGTCATCAATACCTGGCTGATCCGCCAGGGCGGCCTGGACATCCACGGTGGCGACACCATCGGCGTCTGCGCCGAATCGCATTGCCGCTTCCTCGATTCCCTGGCCTTCCCGGACAGCGTCGATGCCGGCCTGCGGGTGGCCAAGCTGGGGCGGTCCAGCGTGCGTTACGAGATCGGGCTGTTCCGCGAGGGCGCCGAAACGCCCGCGGCGGAGGGTTGGTTCGTGCACGTTTTCGTCGACCGCGCCGAACGCCGGCCCCAGGCCATCGCCGGGACCCTGCGCACCGCGCTGGAGCGGCTGCTGGTGGCTGGGGAGCCGGCATGAGCGGCCGCCGGGAAGTGCGTGGTGCGGTGCTGCGGCAAATGGGGCTGCCGGCACCGTATGCGGTGTCGAAGCCGCTGCGCATCAAGACATTGCAACTGGATCCGCCCGGCCCCGGCGAATTGCTGGTGCGGGTGCGGGCGGCAGGGCTGTGCCATTCCGACCTGTCGGTGATCGACGGCTCGCGCCCGCGGGTGATGCCGATGGTGCTCGGCCACGAAGCGAGCGGCGAGGTGCTGGAATGCGGGCCCGGCGTGGCGGACTTCAGTCCGGGCGAACAGGTGGTGTTTTCCTTCGTGCCTTCCTGCGGCCACTGCAACCCCTGTGCGGCCGGGCGCCCTGCCCTGTGCGAGCCCGGCGCGGCGGCGAATACCGCCGGCACGCTGCTGTCCGGCAAGCGTTACTGGCATGGCGATGGCGAGGGCACCCTGCATCATCACCTGGGCGTGTCTGGCTTCACCGAGATGACGGTGGTTTCGGCCCGCTCGGCGGTGAAAGTGGATGCGGACCTGCCGCCCGAGATCGCCGCCCTGTTCGGCTGCGCGGTGATGACCGGCGTCGGCGCCGTGGTCAACACCGCGCGCGTGGCCGCCGGCGAGAGCGTGGCGGTGTTCGGCCTGGGCGGCGTGGGCCTCGCCGCCCTGCTCGGCGCCCATGCCTCCGGTGCGCACCCCATCGTCGCGGTGGACGTGTTGCCGGCCAAGCTGGAACTGGCGCGGCAACTCGGCGCCACGCATGTGATCAATGCACGCAACGAAGACCCGGTGGCCGCGGTGAAGGCCGCCACCGGCGGCGGCGCGCACCATGCGATCGAGACGGTGGGCAGCGAAGTGGTACTGGGACAGGCCTATGCGGCCACGCGGCGCGGCGGCACCACGGTCACCGCCGGGCTGCCCCATCCGAGCAAGATGTTCTCGGTGCCGGCGGTCAGCCTGGTGGCCGAGGAGCGCACGGTGAAGGGTTCCTACATGGGCTCGGCGGTGCCTTCACGCGACCTGCCGCGCTACATCGCCCTGTACAAGGCCGGGCGGCTGCCGGTGGACCGACTGCTGACGCACCGCCTGAAGCTGGAAGAGGTCAATGAGGCGTTCGACCGCCTGGCCAGCGGCGAGGCGGTGCGGCAGGTGATCGTATTCTGAGCGGCGGCATGCGCTGCCGTCCGCCGCATCAACCGCCGGCTTTGCCCGCTTGCGGCTGCGGTTCCGCCATCACGTCGTTCCCGGCGGCAGTCGCCGCGCCGGCTTTGCCCAGGCTCATCGCAGGGGCGAAGCTGAGGCTGTCGGCACCCGGCTCGGTGGTATTGAGCAGAATCGAGACCGTGCCGTCGAGCTGGTTCACCACGGCAAGGTCCAGCTTGCCGTCGCCGTTGAAGTCGCCGGCGGCGATGGCATAGGTCTGCCCGGCGCGGCCCGGCGTTGCGCCGATGGCGCTGGCGAGCAGGTCCGGCGCAGGAGCAGGGAGCCCGGACGGCAGCGGCGCCGCCTCTTTCTGCAGCTGGCCGACGAATTTGTAACCACGCCCCGGCACGGTGATGATGTAGCGATGCTCTTCGGGCGATTCGCCCAGGGCCTTGCGCAGCAGGAAGATGTTGTGGCTGAGGTTGCCTTCCTCGACGAAACCGCGGGGCCATACGGCCTTGAGCAATTCATCCTTGCCCAGCAGGCGGTGCGGATTGGCGAGGAGGTGGCACAGCAGGTCGAAAGCCTTGGGCGCCAATGCCACGGGCTGACCTTCCCGCATCAGCAGGCGGGCACCACTATCGAGATGGAAAGGGCCGAACCGGTAACTGGCCTCGTTTGACGCATCCATCGTGCTTCCCCGCTCCCCGAAGAAAACCGATCACAAGTCCTGACAAGTCCTGAGGACAGGCAAAGGATTCCTGAGAACGGGCCTGCTTGAATGTGCACCACAGCACAAAAGCCTAGCAGTTAGCGGCCGCCGTCGCACGGAACGGGAGTTGGGAACCTGCCGGGCATGCGCTGTAAGCGGGATGTAAGTCGGCACGACATTTATTCTTGGGGATCACGCATGTCCAATTCGAGCAACAAGCCCTTGCGCGACATCGCGCGCCAGGATGAGGAATTTCCCGGCTTGCTGGCCGCCCTGAAACCGGTATTGCTGGGCCTGGTGCCGGACGACCAGAACTACAGCGGCGACTCCTACGACGAGCTGTTCGTGGTGCTGGCGGCGGCGCTCTACCTGACCCACGATCCGGTGCTGCGCAAGCGCAATGCCGACCGCAACGGCGGCAATCCCAAGCTGGTGAGCGTGATGCTCAACGAGGGGCCGAAAGACAAGGACGCGCTGCTGGTCGGCAAGGTGCTGGACCGGCTGGCGCCCTACGTACATCCGGCGGACTTCCTTGATTCGCTGTCGCGGATGCACGCCAGCACGGAAACCCTCTTCCGCGAATACCGCGGCGCGCTGGAGCGCCTCGCGGCGGACGTGTGGCGCATCACCATCGGCTTCGAGCCGGCGCCGAAGTGCCCGGATGCCCTGAGGATCTGGGCCGGCGGTCCGAATCTGCCGCTGCTGCGCAAGATCCTCGTTCCGGCCTGATCCGCGACGCCACGGACACGCGGCCATGACGATCCAGCCGCCGGTGTCAGCGTCTGCAGGCAGAGCGGCACCTTCGCCGCGATTGGTTGAAAGCCCTGAGGCGAAGCCGGCTGGATCGATCCAGCCCGGCCCGTCGTAAAAAAATGCCCCGGGACGGCAGACGGGGGGTCCCAATCCCCAGTAAAGTAAGGCCATCGGGAAAGGGACCGGGGATGCAGTCGTTCATATCGGAGCTTCGGCGCCGCAATGTCCTGCGGGTGGCTGCTTTCTACGCGGCCGCGGGATGGCTGTTGGTGCAGGTCGCCACCCAGGTGTTTCCCTTCTTCGATATCGCCAACTGGGTGGTGCGCGTGGTGGTCGTGGCCATCGCGCTGGGCTTCCCCGCCGCCCTGGCCCTGGCCTGGTTCTATGAGCTGACGCCGCAGGGCCTGAAGCTGGAAAGCGAGATCACGCCGGCCGAGTCGATCACCCGGCAAACCGGGCGCAAGCTGGATCGCTGGATCATCGTCGTACTGGGGCTAGCGGTGGTGCTGTTGCTGGCGGACAAGCTGGTGTTGCACCAGGCGCAGCCGGTCGCGCCTTCCGCCGCGGCGGCGAGTGCCGCGGGCGGCGACAAGTCCATCGCCGTACTGCCCTTCGCCAATCTCTCGGACGACAAGGCCAATGCCTACTTCGCCGAAGGCATGCAGGACGAAATCCTGACGCGGCTGGCCAAGATCGGCAGCCTGCGGGTGATCTCGCGCACTTCGACACTGCGCTACGCCAGCTCGCCGGACAATATCGGCGAGATCGCGCAACAGCTCGGCGTGGCGAGCATCCTCGAGGGCAGCGTGCAGAAAGCCGGCAACAAGGTGCGGGTCAACGTTCAGCTGATCCGCGCCGCCGGCGACAGCCACCTGTGGGCGGAGACCTATGACCGCACGCTGGACGACGTCTTCGGCGTGCAGGGCGAAGTGGCGGCCACCATCGCCGACACCCTCGGTGCCCGGCTCACCGGCGCGGCGCGGCGGGAAGTGACGGCGGCGCCGACCCGCAATGCCGCGGCCTACGACGCCTACCTGCGGGGCGTTTCCCTGTACCGCAAGGGTTATTCCAACGCCAACTCCCGCGCCGCCACCCATGCCTTCGAGGAGGCGGTAGCCGCCGACCCGGGCTTCGCGCAGGCCTGGGCGCTGCTGTGCCGTGGCTATTCGCTGATGGTCTTTTTTGGTGACGACGCCAGTCCGGAACGGCGTGCCGCGGCCCTGCACGCGCTGGAGCAGGCCGAACGGATGGCACCGGACACGCTGGAGACGCGCAGCGCACGGGCCTACTACACCTATCGCGTCCAGCTCGACTACGACGAAGCCTTGCGCCAGTTCCAGGCCCTGCACGAGAGCTGGCCAAACGACGTCGAAGTGCTGACGGTGATGAGCTACATCCTGGCCCGACAGGACCGGCTGGACGAAGCCGCGCGGTGCGTGCAGAAGGCGCTGCAGCTCGATCCGCTGAACATCCAGCTGCACAAGCTGGAAGCCATCGAGGATGCCTACGAACGCCGCTTCGACGACGCCCTGAAGGCGCTCGCCCGCGTGCAGGCGATCGCGCCGGATGATCCGGAGTGGCGCGCGATGCGGGCGGATACCCTGATGGAGCAAGGCCAGCTGGCCGAGGCCGCAAGCCTGCTCGACCATCCGCCCCTACTGGCGTCGGAAGACGACGGCACCTATCTGGAGTTGATGCTGCTGCAACGCAACTGGAAAACCGCCATCGCCTGGCTGGAAGGCGTGCTCGCGCGCCCGGACCCCGATGCCGTCGAGGCGGACTGGATCAGCATACGCCTCAGTCTGGCCAAGCTGCGCTGGTTGTCCGGCGATGCGGCGGCAGCCAGCGCCGGCTACCGGTTGGTGAGCAATCGGGCTCAGGCCGAACTGGAGCGTTCGCCGCATAACTCGCAGCTGCGTTTCTGCCTGGCACAGTCGCTGGCGGGTTTGGGCGACGAGAAAGCGGCGTTCGCCCAACTCGACCTGGCGCAGCGCGAGGTGCCCGAATCCAGGGACGCCATCGTCGGACGGCGCCTGCTCGACCTGCGGGCGCGCCTGCTGCTGCGCTTCGGACACAAGGACGAGGCACTCGCCATCCTGCGTCATCTGCTGGCGGTGCCGGCACAGGGCCTGTACTCCAGCGGTCCGCTGACGCCGGCGCTGCTGCGTCTGGATCCCGATTTCGATAGCCTGCGCGGCGATCCGCGCTTCCAGGAACTGCTTGCGGGAAACCACGCTTGAGCGCCCGTCCCTCCTTCTTTTCCGAACTCAAGCGCCGCAACGTCTACAAGGTCGGGGCGATGTACGCCGTGGCCGGCTGGCTGCTGGTGCAGATCGTCACCCAGGTGTTCCCGATCTTCCACGTCAGCGAACTGGTGCAGCGGATCCTGGTGCTGGCCGTCGTCGCCGGCTTTCCGGTGGCGCTGGTGCTGTCCTGGATTTATGAGCTGACGCCGCAGGGCATCGTCAGGACCGACGAGGTGGCGCCGGACGCCTCCGTGACGCGCGCCACCGGGCAGAAGCTCAACCGCGCCATCATCGGCATATTGAGCCTGGCGGTGCTGATGCTGGCGGCGCGGCTGCTCTGGCCGCACGTGGATATCGCGCCCTCGCCGCAGACAGCGGCGGTGGACGGCGACAAGTCCATCGCCGTGCTGCCGTTCGAGAACCTGTCGGACGACAAGGCCAACGCCTACTTCGCCTCCGGCATCCAGGACGAGATCCTGACCAAGCTGGCCAAGATCGGCGCACTCAAGGTCATCTCGCGCACCTCCACCGCGCACTACGCCAGCAGCCCGGACAACCTGCCGCAAATCGCCCGCGCGCTGGGTGTGGCCAATATTCTCGAAGGCAGCGTGCAGAAGGTGGGCGACGCGGTGCATGTCAATGTGCAGCTGATCCGCGCCGCCACCGACGACCACCTGTGGGCCGAGACCTACGATCGCAAGCTGGACGACATCTTCGGCGTCGAAGGCGAAGTGGCGGGCGCCATCGCGGCGCAGCTCAAGGCCAGGCTCAGCGGCGCCGAGCAGCAGGCGCTGGACCTGAAGCTGACGGACAATCCGCAAGCCTATGACCTCTACCTGCGCGGGCGCGCGGCCTTTGCCGACGACCAGAGCGTTCCTGGCTACAAGCGGCTCGCCGCCGCGATGGCGGAAGCCGTCAGGATCGATCCGCAATTCGCCCAGGCCTGGGCCGAGCAATCGATCGCCGCCGGCTACCTCTACTTCAACGGCATCGAGCAGCAGACCTATACGCCGGAGCTGGTCCGGACCACTGCCGAAACCGCGATCCACCTGCAGCCCGACCTGCCACTGGCGCGGCAGGCACAGGGCGCCTACCTGTATCGCGTCAAGCACGACTTTCCGGCGGCGCAATCCTCGCTGGAAGCGGCACTGGCATTGGCGCCGAACGACGTCGGCATCCTCTCCATGCTCGGCTGGGACGAACGCCGCCAGGGGCATTTCGAACAAGCCCTGGCGCACCTGGAGAAAGCGGCCGAACTCGACCCGCACAATGCGCAGTTGTTCTCCTCCATCGGCGGCGAGACCTTACTGGGGATGTGGCGCTGGGATGAGGCACAGATGTGGCTGGATCGCGCACTGGCGCTGACGCCGAACGACCCGCTGGCCCGCACGTACAAGATCCTGGGGCGACAGCGGGAAGGCCGCATCGAGGATGCCGCGAAGCTTCTGGGCGAGAAGCCGGAGGCCGGCGAGGATCCCCTGCTCTCCTTCATCCGCATCGAACAGCGCCTGCTCGAGCACCGCTACGACCAGGCCATCGCCGAGAGCGCGCCGGTACTGGCGCGGCCGCAAGACGAACTGGAAGGCTTCGGACCGTTTCTGCGGCGCGATCTGGGCATCGCCCAACTGCGTGCCGGCCGCGGCGCGGATGCGCATGCCACCTTCGCACAACTGATCCATGATGTCGGCCCGGATGGCGCCGACCGTGTCGACGACTCGCTGCGGCCGATGCTGCTGGCGGTCGGCTATGCTGGTACCGGCGATATGCGCAAAGCGGTCGAGCAGGCCCGGCACGCCACCGAGCTGTATCGCGACGATCACATCTGGCTCGCCCGGGTGGTCGAATCGCAGGCGCAGGTACAAGCCTGGGCTGGCGACCGGGACGGCGCCATGGCAACGCTGCAGGCACTGCAGGGCACTTATGGTGCCAGCCCCCCGTCGCAAATGAAGCTCGACCCGATGTGGGATCCGCTGCGCGACGATCCGCGCTTCCAGAAGCTGCTGGCCGGGAGTCACGCTTGAATACCAGGCCCTCCTTCTTCTCGGAGCTGAAGCGTCGCAATGTCTACAAGGTCGGCGCGATGTACGGCGTCGCCGGCTGGCTGCTGGTGCAGGTGGCAACGCAGGTATTCCCCTTCTTCGACATTCCGAACTGGGTGGTACGGGTGGTGGTGATCGCCATCGTCGCCGGATTCCCGGTGGCGCTGGTACTGTCCTGGATCTATGAGCTGACGCCGCAGGGCATCGTCAGGACCGACGAGGTGACACCGGACGCCTCGGTGACGCAGGCCACCGGGCAGAAGCTGAATCGCGCCATCATCGCCGTGCTCAGCGTGGCGGTGCTGGTGTTGCTGGGCAAGCTGCTGTGGCCGCACGGTGCCGAGAGCATCGGGGCGTCGGCGTCGCAGGCGATCGCCAGCGACAAGTCGATCGCGGTGCTGCCCTTCGCCAACCTCAGCCGCGATCCGGACAACGCCTTCTTCGCCGACGGCATGCAGGACGAGATCCTGACCAAGCTGGCCAAGGTCGGCGCGCTGCGCGTGATCTCGCGCACTTCGACGCAGCAGTACGGCGCCAAACCCGGCAATCTGCCGGAGATCGCCAGGCAGCTGGGAGTGGCCAACATCCTGGAAGGCAGTGTGCAGAAGGCCGGTGATGCGGTGCACATCAACGTGCAGCTGATCCACGCCGACGGCGACCGCCATCTGTGGGCCGAGAGCTACAACCGCAAGCTCGACGACATGTTCGGGGTCGAAGGCGAGGTAGCGCAGGCGGTGGCGGAAGCACTGAACACGAAACTGAGCGGCGCCGAACAGGAAGCGGTGACCGCCAAGCCGACTTCCGACCCCGATGCCTACCAGGCCTATCTGCGCGGCCGCGCCGCCATCGGCGCCGACTACTCGGTTGGCGCCAACGAACGCGCGCTCGCGTATTTCAGCGAAGCGGTGCAACGCGACCCGAAATTCGCATTGGCCTGGGCCCAGATCGCCCTGGCGCGCAGCGTGCTGTACTTCGACGGCTGGGACCTGGCGCACAATACCGCCGCCGCGATTCGTGAAGCGGCGGAGACGGCGCTGCGGCTGAAGCCGGATTCCGGCGAAGCCCTGCTCGCCCATGGCTACTACCTGTACCGGGTCGAGCGCGACTACGCCGGAGCGATGCGCGACTTCCAGCAGGTCCTGACCAAGCTGCCGAATGATCGCGACGCAATGGAAGGCATGTTCCTGGTCCAGCGCCGCATGGGCAAGTGGGACGAGGCCATCGCCGTTTCCGCGGAACTGATCCGGCGCAACCCCAAGGACGTGGGCGCGACTTCGCCGATGGGCTGCGAGGGCGTCAACTACCTGCGCCGCTTCGACGAGGCGCGCGCCTATCTCAACCAGGCCCTGGCCGTCACCCCCGACGCGGCCAACACGCTCGGTTGCCTGGCAATGATCGAGCAGGCCCAGGGCCGCCTCGACGCCGCCGATGCGCTCCTGGCGCGCGCCCACATCAGCCTCCAGGACATCTCCGGCTTCGTCAGCATCCAGCAGGTGATGTACCGGCGCGACTACCGCAAGGTGGCGTCCATGATCGAGGCCTCGTTGCCCCGGGAAGGAACGCCGCTTTCCGCCCAGGACCTGCAGAACCTGGTCGCCCTGGGCTATGCCAGGAAATGGCTGGGTGATGCCGCCGGCGCGCACGCCGCGTTCGAGCGCGCGGCGCTCACCCTGTCCGAAAGCCCGGATGTCATGGAGCACGTCGAACTGATCGGTCACCAGACCCTGGCGCTTGCCTATGCCGGGCTGGGCCGCAACGACGAGGCGCTGGAGGCGGCGCGCATCGGTGTGGAGCTCAACGCCGGCGACGCCATCAAGCTGCCGACGGCACTGGCCGCGCAGGCCCAGGTCTACGCCCAGCTCGGCCAGGCGGACGCCGCCATCGCCCTGCTGCCGCGCCTGCTGCAGATGCCGGCCGGCCTCACCCCGGCGCTTCTGGTGGAGGACCCGATGTGGGATCCGGTCCGCAAGGACCCGCGCTTCCAGAAGCTGGTCGGAGTCGGTGCGATATGAGCGGTTCCACACACGGCAACAGCCCGCAAGAACCTTCGCCCTATACCTCGCCGGAGCCCCTGGAGATGGCGATGGAAGCGCTCGCCACCAGACGTGGACCTGTCGGCTGCGGAACGGCTCACGCTGCAAAGCCTGTCTGAAAACAAGCCTTGAGTCGCGGGAGCTGTCGTCCGACAACGCCGTGGAGATCGAATCGAGAAAGTGCCGACTATTCCGGATGCGGTAATGCATCGGGCCGGATCCTTCGCTGAGCTTGGGATGACAGCAACTTTATTTTATCGATGACGGCGAAAAAGCGGCGCCCATAAAAAACGGCCGCGCATCGCTGCGCGGCCGCCCTGATTTACCGCTTGCCGATCAGTTCAGCAGGATCTTGAACTCGACGCGGCGGTTCTGCGCACGGCCCGCTTCGCTGTTGTTGGACACCAGCGGCTTGGTCTCGCCGAAGCCCTGCGTCATCATGCGGCCGGCATCGATGCCCTTGCCGATCAGGTACTGGCGGACCGACTCTGCGCGCTGCTGCGACAGGGCCAGGTTGAACGCCGGGGTACCGGTGCTGTCGGTGTGGCCGCTGATCTCGACGTGGATGTTCGGCTGGCCCTTGAGCGCCGAGGCGATGCCGTCGAGCACCTTGGTGGCCTGGCCGGTGAGCACGGCGGAGCCGGTCTCGAAGTTCACGTTCTGCAGCACGATGGTCTGCTCGATGGCGCAACCCTTGGCATCGACCTGCACGCCGGCCGGGGTGTTCGGGCACTGGTCCGCGTCATCCGTCACGCCGTCGCCGTCGGCATCGTTGCCGTTCTCGACCGGGCAGCCCTTCTCGTCGACCTTGGTGCCGGCGGGTGTACCCGGGCACTGATCGAGGTTGTCGGGAACGCCGTCGCCGTCGGAGTCGGCCACGCAGTCCTTGCGGCCGGTGACCGGGTTGACCACGGCCAGGGCGCATTCCGGCTGGACCGGGGTGGCGGACTGGTGCGGCTTGAAGAACGGGGTCAGCGGGATCTGCAGGCCGACCGTGAAGTGGACGTCCCACAGGGTGCTCTGGTTGTCCACCGACTTGCCGTTGTCGAGCTGGCCGACCACGCCGGCTTCGGTGCGCACCGCCCAGCCCCAGTCCCAGCTGCCGACATGCAGCGGGAACAGCAGGCCGGCGCCGGCGTCGAGGCCGAAGTGGTTGTGCTTGGAGCCGCGCACGTCGTCGAGGACGTAGCCCGGGCCGCCCAGTACGTAGGGCTTGAAGTTCGGCAGGTACTTCTGGTTGAAGCCGAACAGGCCGAAGTCGTACACATAGTTGGCGAAGACGCCGTTCTGGTAGTCGTCGTTGCCGTCGATGTCGCGCTTGCGGCTGAGGCCGTAGTAATTCAGTTCCACCGCGCCGTGCTCGGTCAGCGGAATGCCGCCGCCGACGTTGAAGCCGAGACCGTTGTTGGAATCGCGGCTGCCATCGCTGAGTTCGTAGACAAACGAGCCGGTGGCGTACGGAATGTCATAGCCATCGGTATTGACGGCTGCCGCCTGTTGCGCCCACAGCGCACCGGCAGCAAAGAAGCCCCACAGTAACTTACGCATCTAGTTTTTCCCCTCTCCGGTGGACTGATTTTTTCCCTGCAGCGCCATCATTCTAACGGAAGCGGCGCGAGCCTCGCACTCGTCCGATGTAAATGACAGGTAAAAAGAGCCTAATGCCTGTAGATGAACGATTAACGACGCAATGCGCGGGCGCAGTCGCCGATGAAACCCGGGCCGCGGTAGATGAAGCCGGTGTAGATCTGCACCAGATCGGCGCCGGCCTCGCGGCGCGCCGCGGCATCCGCCCCGCTGAGGATGCCGCCCACTCCGATCAGGGGAAAATCCGGACCCACCGCCTGGCGCAGGCGGCGCAGTACGCGATCGGCCAGTGGCCGCAGCGGCGCGCCGGATAGACCGCCCGCTTCCTTGGCCAGGGCGCGATGCTCGACGCCGGTGCGCGTAATGGTAGTGTTGGTGGCGATGAGGCCATCGATGCCCCGTTCCCGTGCGGTCTGCGCGATATCGATGAGCTGGGCGTCATCGATATCGGGCGCGATCTTGATCAACAAGGGTCGGCGCTTGCCGTGGCGGTCGGAGAGCTGCTCGCGCGCGTCCGTGAGCTTGCGCAGCAGCTGGTCGAATCGTCCGGACTGCTGCAGGTCGCGCAGGCCGGCGGTATTCGGCGAGGAAATATTGATGGTGATGTAGTCGGCGACCGGGTAGACCTTGCCCAGGCAGATCAGGTAATCGTCCTCGGCACGCTCGATCGGGGTGTCGGCGTTCTTGCCGATGTTGATGCCGAGGACCGCGCGGCGGCGCGCGCGGGTGGCGCGGGCCACCAGTGCATCCACGCCCTGATTGTTGAAGCCGAGGCGGTTGATGATGGCGCGTTCATGTGGCAGGCGGAACATGCGCGGACGCGGATTGCCCGCCTGCGGCCGCGGCGTCACCGTGCCGATCTCGATGAAGCCGAAGCCCATGCGATCGAAAGCCTCGATGCACTCGCCGTTCTTGTCCAGGCCGGCCGCGAGGCCCACGCGGTTGCGGAACTCCAGCCCCATCAACCGTACCGGATCTTCCACGGTGCCACCGGCCAGCATGCCGGCCATGTCCGGATGGCGCGACAGCCAGGCGACGGTCATTTCATGGACATGCTCGGCGTCGAGCGAAAACAACAGCGGGCGGACAAGCGGATACAGAAACATTGATGAGGGTTGGTCAGGGCGAAAGCGTGTGCGGGCCGATGATACAGCGCATCAGCCTGGAATCAGGGCGGGCACCGGCTGCGCCTTGGACAATGGCGGCCGCGGCAGGGGCATCGGCACAGCGGCGGGTACCGGCGGCACCAAGCGGCGCGCCAGGCGGCCACGCACGGCGTTCAGTTCGCGCACGAACACCTCTCTGCTGAAGGTGGCGGGCAGGCGCAGGGCGACGATGGCCAGGTCGATGGCCAGGCGCCGGCCCGGCTCGCCCTCGTAGAGCGTGCCGATACTGCCGGCCAGGGCGAACAGGGCCCGCGACAGGTGCAGGTAATCGCGCTTCAGCACCAGACCCACCTGCTGCGTGTTGGACATCAGGTGCAGCACGGTCTGGCCACGCGCGTGCAGGCCGGCCAGGCCGCCGCGACGCACCTCGGCGATGAAGCTGCCGCGGGTCAGGCGGCTGACGTTCTTCTTGCGCAGGGTTTCGTCAAGGGCCATGCGGATTTCCTCGCGGCGCGCGGCGTCGACTTCCGGCTGCGTGCTGATGCGGATCAGCGCATCGGTGAGCAGTTCGGTATCGGCCAGGATGGCGCCGGCCAGATAATCCCACACCGGGCCCCACTTGCCGTTGAGGTCGATGACGTTGCCCCAGTCGATCAGGTTGAGGCGGCCGTCAGGCGCCACCATGACGTTGCCCGGATGCAGGTCGCCGTGCATCTCGCGGAAGGCGAAGGCGTGATAGAGCACGGTATACAGCAGCTGCTCCGCCAGCTTGATCTGGAAGCGACGACGCTCGCGCTTGGGCATCCGCGCCAGGGCCCGCGGCAGGCTCTGGGCATCGCCCAGATATTCCATTTCGAGGATGCGACGGCTGCTGCCGTACAACTCCGGCACGCGCCACAGACGGCCCTTGAGGCTGCGCTGATAGAAACGCTGGTGGTTGCGCGCTTCGGCTTCGAAGTCCAGCTCCTCGACGAAGCCGGCGACGAACTCATCGACCTGTTCGTG
The DNA here is from genome assembly GCF_000711955.1 of Nevskia soli DSM 19509. Lineage (GTDB taxonomy): Bacteria > Pseudomonadota > Gammaproteobacteria > Nevskiales > Nevskiaceae > Nevskia > Nevskia soli. Next base: position 102,276 of record NZ_KL543999.1, on the reverse strand, counting down.
CAGCGCGCGCAGGAACGGCGTCAGCTTGGAGTGCGGCGCCCAGTACTGACTCGACATGATGGCGAGGCCGATGACCAGCTTGCCGATGGCGAACTCCCGATCGATGTTGTGGCGGCCGACCTTGATGATGATCGGCCGCAGTACTTCCCTGCCCCCTTCGAGGAAGGGCTTCTTCGCCAGGTAGACCGAGCCGATGGAGCCGGACTTGAGCGGCTTGTCCGCCTCGAAGCCCATGTACAGCTTGTCCGGCAGCTTGCCGAAGCATTCGATGAAGGCGGCGTTGACCTCGTCCGCGTTCATCGGCGTGACGTCTTCGTGGAACACCGCCAGCTCACGCGCGATTTCATCGGGCAGGAAGTCGGCGTTGGCGGCGGCGACCTGGGCCAGCTTGACGAAGAACGGGCCGAACTCGTTGACCATCGCCGCGACGATCCTGGCCTGGGCGCCGAAGTCCTTGGGATCGGCCTGGAAGAACGGCTTGATGTAGCGGATGGCGCGGATCTGGCGACGCACGATGGCGGCATCATGTTTGATCTGCGCGGCGCGCTTGAGCAGCTCGTTGAGCTGCCACTGGTTGAAGCGCTTGCCGGCCTTGAGCAGGTTGATGACTTCGACCAGCAGCGGCTCGTAGGAGCGCAGCACCAGGCGCACCATGTCCAGGCCCAGCTCGCCCAGGCCCTTCAGCTCCGGCGCGGAAAACAATTCGTTGAAGAACTGCCAGAACTCGTTGACCAGGGCCTCGGGCACCGGCACCGGGCTGCGCGCCACCACCTGCTCGACCACGAAGCGGATCAGGTCTTCGGTGGACTGCTCGTCCGGGATGAGGCGCCGCTTGCGCAACAGCTGGGTGATGCGCTCGGTGGAGCGCAGCACCGGATGCTGATAGAGGCCGCCAAAGGCGCGGTCGATGACCAGGCCGAGCTGGGCGCGGTCGACATCCTCTTCCGAGGCAAGCAGCTTGAGCAGCGGCACGAAGCCGCGCGACACGCGTACCGTCGACAGCCCCAGCGCCCCAAGTTCCCGTACCAGCCCCCGCGATTTTTCGGGGGGGTCCGCGCGAACCGTGTCGGTGGGCGCGGCGGGCTGGGTCACGGTTTGCTTTCGCCCTTGCCGCCGAGCAGCAGGTGCCCCATCTTCTGCATCTTGGTATCGAGATAGGCGGTGTTGTGCGGGTTGCGGCCGTGCTCCACCTCGACCCGCTCGACCACTTCCACGCCGTCCTTGACCAGGGCATCGAGCTTGGCGGGATTGTTGGTCATCAAGCGGATCCGGCAAAGTCCCAGTTCTCGCAATAACTGGACCGCCAAACCATACTCGCGCGCGTCGGCGGGAAAGCCGAGCTGGTGATTGGCTTCCACCGTGTCGGCGCCCAGATCCTGCAGCGCATAGGCGCGGATCTTGTTGCCGAGGCCGATGCCGCGCCCTTCCTGGCGCAGGTACAGCAGGGCGCCGCGGCCCTCGCGGGCGATGGCTTCCAGCGCCGCGCGCAGCTGGAAACCGCAGTCGCAGCGCAGCGAGAACAGGGCGTCGCCGGTGAGGCATTCCGAATGCACCCGCACCAGCGGCGCCAGCCTGCCCGGGATTACGGGATCCTTCTTGCCGGAACCCGACAGGTCGCCCAGGGTCATCGCCAGGTGTTCCTTGCCGTCCGATGACTTGTAGGCCTGCACCGTGAACAGCGCGAACGGCGTGGGCAGCTGCGCCGTGGCGATGTGCTTCAGCGTCTTCGCAGGGTTTTCCAAAAGAGTCATGCGCCGAAGAAGTTCTGGCCGCAGACGCGCAGGGTGCGGCCGTTGACGGCGGCGGCATGCGCGCTGGCGAAGAAGGTCACCGCCTCGGCGATGTCGATGGGCAGGCCGCCCTGGCCCAGCGAGGACAGGCGCCGCCCGACTTCGCGCGGCACCGCCGGCATCGCCGCGGTCATCTGCGTCTCGATGAAGCCCGGGGCCACCGCGTTGATGGCGCCGCCGCGGCGGGCCATTTCAGCCGCCAGCGCCTCGACGTAGCCGATGACGCCGGCCTTGGTCGAGCCGTAGTTGGTCTGGCCGGCGTTGCCGCCGATGCCGCCGATGGAGGAAATGCACACCAGGCGCCCGCCATCCTTGAGGCCGCCGGAGAGCAGCTTCTCGTTGATGCGCAGGATGGCGCCGAAGTTGACGTCCAGCACCTGGTCCCAGAAATGGGCAGGCATGTTCTTCAGCATCTTGTCGCGGGTGATGCCGGCGTTGTGCACGACGATATCGGCGCCGCCGAAGCGCCGCTCCAGCTCCTCGGCGATGCGCGCCGGAGCGTCCGCGGCGGTGATGTCCAGCGGCAGGCCGAGGCCGTTGAAGGCGGCCAGGGTCTGGCCCAGCACGCCCTCTTCCTGCGGCCGGTCGATGCCGACCACCTGGGCGCCCTCGCGCGCCAGGGTGGCGGCAATGGCGGCGCCGATGCCGCGCGCGGCACCGGTGACCACAGCCACCTTGCCGGCGAGCGGGGCTTCGAATTCCTTCAGGGCCTTGGCCGGGGCGAACGGCGCGCCCAGCGGCAGCACCTGGCCGGTGATGAAGGCGGAATGCTCCGACAGGAAGAAGCGCAGCGGCCCGGCCAGCAGGCCGTCGGCATCACCGCCGACTTCGAGCAGGTTGACGGTGATGCCCTTCTTGCCGACTTCCTTGGCCAGGGAGCGCACGAAACCGCGCAGGGCCTGGCTGGCGGCGTGGGCCGCCGCATCCTTGTTCTCGGCCGGCGCGCGCGACAGCAGCAGCACGCGGCCATTGCCCGGAATGCGGCCCACGCGCGGCTGACAGAAATCGTACAGCTCGCGCAAGCCGGAGGGGCCGTTGACGCCGGTGGCGTCGAATACTAGGGCGTAGGCGGCGCTGTTGCGCTCCTCCGCGCCCGGCTCGGTCTTCAGTGTGACGCCGGCAGCCGCGGCGGCGTGCTTGATCGGCGGCAGGCCGGGATGGCTGGGGACGATCTGCACGGTGGCGCCGGCGCCGTCGAGCGCAGTCAGCAGCGACGCTGCGAGCTCACCATGGCTACCCCCGCCCAGCAGGACCGCGCGGTCGGCCAGGGGCCTGGCGGCATAGCCCGACTTGGCGCGGCGCAGGCGCGGCGCGGCGGGCAGGCCCAGCGCGGTGGCGATGCTCTTGCCGAGGGGAGAATTGGCGAATTCGAGGTACCGATCGGACATGGGTGCTCCGGGGGCTGCAACGGCTCGGGGGACAAGGGTCTGTCGACAGCCCATATGGGCACTGAAACGGCTGTCGACAACCCCCTGGGGGCGCGTATTATCGCAGCCTCGCCCCTCGCGCGACAGCGCCATGGCGCCGAGGCGAACTGTCCCTGTGGATCAGGCACTTGCGAAGGGATATCGAGGTGCTTCGAGCTGCCGGCGAACAGGCCTTACGCAGCCATAGGAGGCCAATTTTACCCGTTGCCTTGATCAGCCACGGTTATATAGTGCGGGAGTGACCTGTGCCCAGCACCCCCGGCATATGTCTTGCTTCAAGCGTTTCGACGATACTAAGTAGATACATCCGGCACAGACCGGACTGGGGGCGCTCTCAGGGAGTCGCCATGAAGAAAACAACTATGGGCGCCATCGTCGCCGCCCTCAGCCTCGCTGTGTCGGGTTATACCGCGCTCGTCGCGTCCGCCGGCGCCAAGCCAAAACTCGTCCATACGGTCCTGCAGCGCAGTCCGGCCGATATCGCCGCCCGCGACCGCATGGCAAAAATGGTCGCCGAAGTGGCGGCGCGTACCGCTGCACAGACGGCCAAATCGGTGACGATGAGTCGCCTGCACGCGCAACAGCAAGCTCGCCCGGTCGAACAAAAAACCGCCAGTCGCTGATTTTTGCTGGATATTTCGGTAAAGTCAGGGTGTCGAGTAAAGGAGGCGCAGGGCGCGTGTTGTGGTCGCGCCCGACCGGTCGGCACAAGTGCTTTGCATGCCCGCGTGTTCAGGGTGCTGCAGGCCGGGAACCTACCACGCAGGTAGCAGGACACTCAGGCTTTCGGGGGCTTTTGCAATGACATTCACTCGTGTCGGCATCATCGTAGTCATCACCGCGGTCGCGGTTTATTTCGGACTGAACCTGCTGTTGCCGCACAACACGGCGGAACAGAAGGCCGCTGGCGGCACCACCCCCGACCAGGTCTTCAGCACGACTGCGGACGCCACGCCCGCTCCTGCCGCCACACCTCCTGCAGACCAGGAGGCGCCTGCCGCTGCGACCGCCGGAGCTGCGGTGCCGCCGCCGGCGGGTTCCACCGAGACCGCAGCCACCGCTGCCGCAGCTCCGGCTGCGCCCGCCCAGGGCCTGAGCGAGGAAGAAGCCCGCAAGATCGCCGAGGAAGTCGGCCGCAAGGTCGCCACGCAGGTCGCCTCCTCCGTGGTGCAGAGCAACCAGCCCGCACAGCCCGCCACGGATACCGCGCCGGCGACGACGGACACCGCCGCGGCCGGCAGTTCGAGCTCGGGCAGCGCCGACCAGGCGCCGGCGGCCGCGCCGGCCGCAGAACCCGCCGCTGCGGCTGCACCGGCCGAAGCGCCCGCACCGGCCGCCACGGCTGAAGCCGCACCGGCAGAGGCCGCCCCCGCGCCCGCACCGAAGAAGAGCAAGCACACCAGCGCCGCCGCACCGGCCGCAACCGCATCCAGTAACGCCGCGCCGACGCCCGCAAAGGCAACCGCCAAGTCACGTCCGGGTGAACAGTCAACCGATGCCATCACCACCTGGTGGCCGGCGCTCGACAAGCAGAAGGACAGCCAGCTCAACCTGGTCTATGCCGGTGAAGCCGCTTCCGAAAAAGCCGCCGTCCTGCTGTTCTCCGACAACATCGGCAATGTATCCGCGGCTGCCAGCCACATCCAGATCCTGGACAGCAGCGGCAAGCCCGCCGCCGGGCATTGGGAAGTCAGCCCGCAGAACGCGCGCATGCTGCTCTTCAAGACCAAGCCGGGCCGCTACACCCTGATCCTGGCGCCGGAACTGGCCGGCCTGTCGGGAAAGACCCTGGGCACCGGCCTGCACGGCCCGGTGTACGTGCACTGAGCGGCGCGGAGTACTTCCGCACGTGACCAGCCTGGTCCTGGTGCGCCACGGCCAGGCTTCGTTCGGCGCCCGCAATTACGATGAGCTGTCCGCCCTCGGCGAACGCCAGGGCGTGCTGCTGGGAGAGTACTGGCAACGTTGCGGGCGCCGCTTCGATGCCGCCTGGAGCGGCGGCATGGAGCGCCAGAAACTGACGGCAACCCGCGCCTTCGGGGCGATGGACGCACCGGATACCGCGGTGGCGATCGACACCGCCTTCAACGAATTCGACCACACCCAGTTGATCCGCGCCTACCTGCCGCTGGTAGCCAAGGAACACCCCCGGTTCCAGGTCGATCCCAGGACCCTGTTCAATGACCACGACGCCTTCCAGCGCCTGTTCGACCTGATCATTGCCTGCTGGATCGGCGAGCGCAAAGGCGCGGCGCCCATCGACGAAAGCTGGGAGGCTTTCCAGGCACGCTGCATGGACGGTCTGCGGCGCATCGCCGACAGCGGGGCCAAGCGGGTCGTCGCCTTTACCTCCGGAGGCGTCATTACCGCAGCGCTGCGCGCGGCACTGAATCTCGACGCCGACAAGGCTTTCCACCTCAACTGGGAAATCCTCAATGCCTCGGTGCACACATTCAAGCTGGGCAAGCGCGGCCTGATCCTGCAACGGTTCAACGAAACGGCCCATCTCGAAGTGATGCAGGACCCGGACCTGTTCACGTATCGTTAGGGCAAGGCCGGGGTCGCCCGGATCAATGCCGCAAAAAAAGGCATCGGCACGGGGAAGCCTGATGGACACACCGGAAAAGCCTGAGCGGGAACCTGGGACAGCACCTCCCCCGCAGACTCTGACGGAGCGGGTGAAGGAACAATTTCCCAATCTGTTCATCACCCTGGTCAGCGTGCTGATCGGCCTGGTGTTCCAGGACCTCGTCACCGAAGCGCGGGCGCGCATGCACCTGTGGCCGCTGAACATGGACAGCCTGCGCACCTGGAGCCAGCTGTTCGCCAACGGCACCTCCGCCATGACGGTGTGGATCGTCTATGCCCACATCGGCGTTTCGAGAAAGCACATCCCGACCCTGGGAGATTCCCTGTTCGCGATCCTGCCGCCGGTGCTGATCCTGGCGGCGACTTCTTTCGTCGGGCAGCAAGAGGTCTGGCCCTGGTTCTACGTGGCAAGCGTCTACCTGGTGAGCACCATCGTGGTGGTGCGCTGGAACGTGCAGCTGGCGCTGGCGGAACAGGGGCTGGCCGGACTGGCGCTACTGGTCCGTCCGAAGGGGATGTTGCTGGTCCCCATGATGGGCGCGCCGTTCTTTGCGGCGGTCGGATGGGCCAGCCAGCATCGGATGCTTTCGCCAGCGTTCGAGCTGCTTTGCGCCGTGATTCCGACACCTGCCGCGCTGTGGTGTGTGCATTTGTTCTTTCGGGATTGGCATCGAGCAATCGGCGCGGTCGAGAGCGACACTCAGAAAGAGTCTCTGTCCTGACACAACGCCAACGCAGCCCTGCGGATAAGGGCCGGATAACGGAGTTCGCAGCTTGGGCCTCAGGGCTCGCGTGCGCGGGAATGACACGCTGGGGATAGAGGTGCTGGTCGTTGAAGCGGCCCTGTGTGTGACAACGAAAAACGGCCCGCTTGCGGGCCGTTTTTCATGACGCTGCGTACCGGTCAGGCCGCCCGCTTCTCGTCCGCGAACGGATCATCCACCCCCAGCCGCTTGTGCATCACCGGGCTGGTCGTGGTGTATTGCAAATGCACCTTCTCCCCCGGATTGAGCCTGGCCTTGATGGCGAACGCCGCCAGCGCGGCCTCATGGAAGCCGGACAGGATCAGCTTCTTCTTGCCTGGGTAAAAATTGATGTCGCCCACGGCGTAGATGCCCGGCGTGGAGGTCTCGAACTTCTCGGTGTCGACGTGGATCTGGTTCTTGTGCAGGTTCAGCCCCCACTCGGCGATGGGACCGAGCTTGGGATGCAGGCCGAAGAACACCAGCAGGTGGTCCAGCTCCAGGCGGCGCGCCACGCCGTCGGTACCGGTGACCTGGATCTCGCGCAGGCTGCCATCCTCGGCATTGCGCAGCTCGGTGACGCTGCCGGCCAGGAACTGCATTTCCAGCTCTTCGCAGAGCTGGTGCATCTTGGCCACCGAAGCCGGCGCGGCCTTGAACTTGTCGGAGCGGTGGATCAGCACCACGCTGGCGGCCTTGTCCTTGAGCGCCAGGGCCCAGTCCAGGGCGGAGTCGCCGCCGCCAAGCACCACCACGTTCTTGCCGCGATGGATCTCGGGATCGCGCACCTTGTAGAACAGGTCGCGGTCGACATGTTCGGCCACGCCCGGCACCTGCAGCTCGACCGGCTGGAAGGCGCCGACGCCGCCGGCGATGATGATGGTCCTGGTGTGGAACTCGGTGCCCTTGCTGGTCTTCATGTAGAAGGAGCCGTCCTCGAAGCTGCGCACCTCGGTGGCCTGCTGACCGAGGTGGAAGGTCGGGCCGAAGGGCTTGATCTGCTCCATCAGGCGCTCGATCAGCTCGCGCGCGCCGCACACCGGCAGGGCCGGAATGTCGTAGATGGGCTTGTCCGGATACAACTCGGTGCACTGGCCGCCGGGTTCGGGCAGCGTGTCGATCAGGTGGGCCTTGATGCCGAGCAGACCCAGTTCGAACACCTGGAACAGGCCGCAAGGTCCGGCACCGATAATCACCGTGTCAGTATGTATCATGGCTGTATTGAATAGTCCGGCCATGGATGGCCGGTGTTTGAACATGGAGGTTCATGAAGTCGCGAATGATAGGGCCTGCTGCACTGCGGAAAAAGCGGTTACCGGTTATTTTCTTAGTCCAATTGGGAATAAGAGAACGCTCGCAACCTCACCGACATCTGCTTATCATTTTATTAATTAAATCATAATCAATGGATTGCGCTTTATTTTTAAAGTAGCGATCCGCACCCGCTTCTGAAGAGGAGGAAGGCTGAGCATGTCGACCGCCCCGCTGGATCAGCCCGGCGCAGTCCGCGACGAGAACAGTTTCGACCCGCTGCGTATTCTGCCTTTCCTCAAAAGCCGGATCCCCGGCCTTGCCGACGGTCCCATCGAGTTGAAGCAGTTCCAGGGCGGCGCGTCCAACCTCACCTACCTGCTGAAGATCGGCGGCCGCGAGACCATCCTGCGCCGTCCGCCGGGCGGCACCAAGGCCAAGTCGGCACACGACATGGGCCGCGAATTCCGCTTCATGCAGCGGCTCAGCCCACACTTCCCCTGCCCCCGGCCTCTCGCCTATTGCGAGGACGAAAGCCTGATCGGCAGCACCTTCTATGTCATGGAAAAGTTGCAGGGCGTGATCCTGCGCCGCGACCTGCCCAAGGGCCTGAGCTATGCGCCGGAGCAGGCGCGGCAGCTGTGCCTCAACCTGATCGACACCCTGATCAAGCTGCACACGCTGGACTACGAGCAGGCCGGGCTGTCCGACCTGGGCAAGCCGGCGGGCTATGTCGAGCGGCAGGTCAGCGGCTGGTGCGAGCGCTTCGAGAAGGCCATCACCGACGACGTACCCAGATGCGAAGCACTGATGGCCTGGATCAAGGCCAAGCGCCCGGCGGACTCGGCACGGCCCGGCATCATCCACAACGACTACCGCTTCGACAACGTGGTGCTGTCGCCCGAGGACGGCACCAGCATCGTCGGCGTGCTCGACTGGGAGATGGCGACGCTGGGCGACCCGCTGCTGGACCTGGGCAACTCCCTCGCCTACTGGGTGCAACAGGATGATCCGGAAATGATGCAGACGATCCGCATGCAGCCCAGCAACCTGCCGGGCATGCTGAGGCGCGACGAGATCGTGCGCTACTACGGCGAAAAGACCGGGCGCGAGATCGGCAATTACGACTTCTACTATGTCTTCGGCCTGTTCCGGCTGGCGGTGATCGCGCAGCAGATCTACTACCGCTACAAGCTGGGCCAGACCAGGAACCCCAGGTTCCAGGCCTTCGGCATGTTCGTCACGGTGCTGGCGCAGGTGGCCGACGGGGTGATCCAGAAATCCACCCTCTAGGGAGCCTCTGATCAATTCCAAGCCCTGCCGCGGTTTGCTCTTTGACGCAGGGCAAGGCGCGAGGAGCGTGGTGTACTGAATGTACACGAGCGACGAGCAACGCCGCCCTGCGTCAAAGGGCAAGCCGCCCGAAGGGTTGCCCCCCATTTTGCACCAGGCTGCGTTGCTCGCTCCTCATGTGCTTCAGCACACTTCGTCGCTCGCGCCTTGCCTGGCACAAAATGGGGGGCAACGACAGGGCTTGGAATTGATCAGAGGCTCCCTAGGCCCAGCCATGGAAATCCACACCATCGGCCATTCCACGCGAACTGTGGAAACACTGGTCGATCTGCTGCGGCAGAACGGCGTCGAGGAAGTGGTCGACGTGCGCAGCGTGCCGCGCTCGCGTTACAACCCTCAGTTCAACGGTGATGCCCTGCGCAACTCGCTGGCCGCCACCGGACTGGCCTATCGCCATATGCCAGGCCTGGGCGGCCTGCGCAAACCACGCATCGATTCGTTCAACGATGGGTGGGAGAGTGAGGGCTTTCGCGGCTACGCCGACTATATGCAGACTTCGGGATTCGAGGCGCAGCTCGCCGAGTTGATCGCGCTGGCACAAACGAAAAGGCTGAGCCTGATGTGCGCCGAGGCGCTACCCAGCCAATGCCATCGCTCCCTCATCGCCGATGCCTTGAGCGTGCGCAAGGTGACGGTGCAGCACATCGTCGACGCAGGGCTCCGGCAACTGCATACCCTCACCCCGTGGGCGGTTCGCGAAGGAACGCGGCTGCGCTATCCCTTCACGCTGCAGGCCGGTTAGAACCGCGGCGGGCGCACCCAGCTAGAATATCCACCTCAATCAAAACAATAGAGGAGCCACCATGTCCACCAAACTGTTCGATCTCAGCGGTCGCGTCGCCCTGATCACCGGCGCTTCGCGCGGCATCGGCGAGGCCACGGCGCGGCTGCTGGCGGAACAGGGCGCCCACGTCATCGTCTCCTCGCGCAAACAGGAGGATCTGGACAAGGTGGCGGCTTCGATCACGGCGGCCGGCGGCAAGGCCACCGCCATCGCCGCCCACCAGGGCGAATCCGCGGCGCTGAAGAACCTGATGGAAGAGATTACGGGGCAGTTCGGCCGGCTCGACATCCTGGTCAACAACGCGGCCACCAATCCGTACTTCGGGCATATCTCGGATACCGATGCCGGCATGATCGACAAGACCCTGCAGGTCAACATCAAGGGCTACTTCGAGCTGTCGGCCCTGGCCAGCAAGCTGATGAAGAAGGGCGGCGGCGGCGCCATCGTCAACATCGCCTCGATCAACGGCGTCAAGCCCGGCAACATGCAGGGCATCTATTCCATCACCAAGGCGGCGGTGATCAACATGACCCTGGCCTTCGCCAAGGAGTGCGCGCCGTGGAAGGTGCGGGTCAATGCGGTACTGCCGGGTCTGACCGACACCAAATTCGCCTCTGCCCTGACCAAAAACGACCAGATCCTGAAGACGGTGCTGCCGCAGATCCCGCTGGGGCGGATGGCGCAGCCGACCGAGATCGCGCCGGCCGTCCTGTTCCTGGCCTCGGACGCGGCGAGCTACGTCACCGGCACCACGCTGACGGTAGACGGCGGCTTCCTCGCCGGCGGGCTGTAGGAATCCGCCAATCCGCAGCGGCGGCGAACGCAGCGTGGCCAAGCGCGCGGGAAACCATACGGACCATCTGCTCGATGCCCTGGGCCAGATGGTCTGTGTCGGCGACCGCGCCACCCTCGCCCATATCGACCGGCTGTACCTGTACGGTTTGCCGGTCGAGAAACAGGATGTCTTCGAGGGCTGGCTCGGCAAGGTGGTGACCGTCACGGACCTGGACGACTGCGGCACCATCGCCGTCAGCTTCCAGGATGAGGCAGGTGTCAGGCAGGAGTTCTGGATCGAGGCAGGCTGGCTGCATCGCCTGCCGATCTGAGGCGCCATTCAGAGATCTGAAACCCCATCCAAAGTTGTGCGGCAAGCGCCGAAATCCGCGCTAGACTCGTCTCACCAGGAGGCGCGGCAATCATCGCGCCTTCCCATAACAAAATCAGCTGGAGGAGAACACGCATGCCCTACGCACAGGTCAATGGCCAGAAGCTGTATTTCGAGGACACCGGCGGCAAGGGCCCGGTGGTGGTGTTCTCCCACGGCCTGCTGATGGACCAAAGCATGTTCGCACCGCAGGTGGCGGCGCTGCGGGATCGTTACCGCTGCATAAGCTGGGACGAGCGCGGCCACGGCCGCACCGCGGGCGATGCGCTGGCGCCATTCAGTTATTACGATTCGGCCGACGACCTCGCCGCCCTGCTCGCGCACCTGGGCATCGGGAAGGCCGTGCTGGCCGGCATGTCCCAGGGCGGTTACCTGTCCCTGCGCTGCGCCCTGACCCACCCACAAATCGTGCGGGCGCTGATCCTGATCGACACCCAGGCCCTGCCGGAGGATCCAGCCAAGATGCCCGGCTACAAGCAGATGATGGACATCTGGGCCGCGCAGGGCCTGCCCGACCCGATCGCCGACACCATCGGGCAGATCATCCTCGGCCAGAACTGGTCCGGCGCCGCCGCCTGGAAGGACAAGTGGCGCGGCTGGAAGGCGCACAATCTGCTGCAGTGCTTCCAGACCCTCGGCGGACGTGACGATATTTCATCGAAGCTGGAACAGATCAAGGTACCGGCCCTGGTGGTCCACGGCGACCTGGACATGGCGATCTCGCTGGATCGCGCCAAGGCCATGGCCGAAGGCCTGCCGCAGGCACAACTGGCGGTGATCGAGGGCGGCGGCCATGCCGCGAACCTGACCCACCCCGACCAGGTCAATCCGCAGATCGAAAAATTCCTCGCCAGCCTGCATTGAAACAACGCACCGCATCGGAGCACGCATGAGCTTCAACCCGATTTTCCGTACGCCATCCGCCTACGACTTTCCGTTGCTGATCAAGCAGCTATGGATCACACCGCTGGCCAATGCGCCGCAGCAGGAGATCCTGTATCGCGACGAGCGACGGCAGACCTATGTGCAGACGCGCGCGCGTGTCGGTCAGCTGGCATCGACCCTGAGCGGCCTGGGCGTGAAGCCGGGCATGACGGTGGCGGTGATGGACTGGGACAGCCACCGCTACCTGGAATGCTTCTTCGCCATCCCGATGATGGGCTGCGTGCTGCAGACGGTGAATATCCGGTTATCGCCGGACCAGATCCTCTACACCCTGAATCATGCGCGCGCCGACGTGGTGCTGGTCAATGCCGAATTCCTGCCCTGCCTGGAAGCGAACCGCGACAAGCTGGAATCGGTCAAGACCTTCATCCTGATCGACGATACCGGCACGCCGCCGCAATCGCCGCTCAGTTTCGCCGGCGAGTACGAGGCGCTGCTGGCGAAGTCCGATCCGGCTTACGACTTCCCGGACTTCGACGAGAACACCCGCGCCACCACCTTCTACACCACCGGCACCACCGGACTGCCCAAGGGCGTGTACTTCAGCCACCGCCAGATCGTGCTGCACGCCATGGGCATCCTGGCCTGGTTCGGCACCGCGCCGGTACAGGGCCGCATCCACCGTGAGGACGTGTACATGCCGATCACGCCGATGTTCCATGTGCACGGCTGGGGCATGCCCTTCGCCGCGACCTTGCTCGGCATCAAACAGATCTACCCGGGGCGCTACGTGCCGGAACTGCTGCTCAAGCTGATCCGCGAAGAGGGCGTGACCCATTCGCACTGCGTGCCGACCCTGCTGCACATGCTGATCAACCACCCGGCCGGCAAGGACGTGGACCTGTCGAAGCTGAAAATGGTGATCGGCGGTTCGGCCATGTCCAAGGGGCTGGCGAAGGCGGCGCTGGAGCGCGGCATCGACGTCTATTCCGGCTACGGCATGTCCGAAACCGGGCCCTTGCAGGTGGTCAATCACCTGTCCAGCGAAGACCTCAAGCAGGATCTCGACACGCAGGCGGCCTTGCGCGGTCGCGCCGGGCGCGCGGTGGTGTTCTGCGAGGTGCGCGCGGTGGACGACAAGATGCAGTCCCAGCCACGCGACGGCAAGAGCACCGGCGAGATCGTGTTCCGCTCGCCCTGGCTGACCCAGGGCTATCTGAACGACCCGCAGAAGTCCGAGGAACTATGGAAGGGCGGCGCCCTGCACTCCGGCGACATCGGCAGCTTCTCCGAGGACGGCTTCCTGCATATCGCCGACCGCGTCAAGGACGTGGTGAAGACCGGCGGCGAATGGATTTCCTCGCTGGACCTGGAGGACATCATCTCGCAGTTCCCAGGAGTCAGCGAAGTGGCGGTGATCGGCGTGCACGACGCCAAATGGGGCGAACGGCCGCTGGCGCTGGTAGTGCCGCAAGCGCAGACCAACATCGACCCCGAGGCGGTGCGCCGGCATATCGCCGGCTACGTCGACAAGGGCGTGATCTCCAAGTACGGCATCCCGGACAAGGTATTGCTGGTGGAGGCGCTGGAGAAGACCAGCGTCGGCAAGCTCGACAAGAAGCGGCTGCGCACCAGGTACGCGCAAACCTAGCCGGCAGCCCGCGGCGCAGCCGCGGGCCGTTTCTCAGGGCTTGAGGTTATCGGGCACGCAGCCGCCGACATTGCCGGCGTTGCAGGCATTCTGCTGCGAGAACTCCGCGGCCTTGTCGTTGGGGTCGCGGTCGCTGTGATCCGGCGCCTCGGTCGGCAATACGCGTTCACCCACCGCTTCGAGCACCCGCTTCACCAGCTTCTTCTTGACGTGCGGCGTGGCGTCGCAGCCGGCGCACGGCAGGTTGTCCTGCAAATCCTTCAGCTTCTTGTCATTGTCGTTGAAGACATTGCGCTGGCCCTGGACGTTGACGCGGGGCAGCGTGACGTTGGCGGTGGTACCCGGCGTATCCGGATGCTCGCCGGCCCCGACGATGGGCTCGGGCGCGGGAGCCATCTGCAGATTGGAGGGCGGCGCTGGCTTGGCCTGCTCGGCCGGAGGTGCTGCCGGCGCCGATGCCGGGGGCGTTGCGGGCACGGACTTTTGCGCCGGGGCCGACTGGGCCAGGACATTGCCGCCACAGACAGCCAGGACGAGTGCCAGCGTCAGGCGCAGCGGTGCGCGTATTGCCGGGTACGGTTTCATGCGAAACCCGGCACCCGGGGAAACTTGCCCGCCTTCCAGTCCGCCTCGCACGCGCGCCCCTCCTCGACACTGTCCACGATGAAATTCCACCAGATCGCGGTGGGCTCCGGCAGCGGTACGCCGCCAAACAACAGGGCTCGCGCCCCTTGTGTCGAACCGATGCGGATACTGACGCCCCCGGTACCGAGCGTGGCCAGCACGCCGGCGGGGACAGCGGTCCCGCCCAGTGTCACCTCTCCGATGGCGACATACAAGGCCAGCTCATGGTCCGCACTGACGGGTAACGCAAGTTCCGCGCCGGCCTGCAGGGTCAGATCGAGGTAAGTCAGCGGCAGATGCGTCGACACCGGCGACCGCCGCTCGCCCAGCGTGCCGGCGATGACCCGCACCACCGCGCCCGGATACTCCACCCGCGGCAGCACCGCGGCGGCGAAATGCTCGAAGGCGGGATCCATCTTGCGCCGCTCGCGCGGCAGCCCGACCCAGGTCTGGATGCCGTGCAGGGCCTCGCCGTTGCGCACTACGGTTTCCGCATGGGTGATGGCGCGGCCGGCGGTCATCCAGTTGACGTCGCCCGGGCTGATCACCTGCACCGAGCCGAGCGAGTCACGATGCTCGATGGCGCCGGAGAACAGGTAAGTGACGGTCTGCAACCCTACATGCGGGTGCGGCGGCACGTCCATCGCCCCGGAAGTGGTTTCATGCGGGCCGAAATGGTCGAAGAAGACGAACGAGCCGACGCGGCGCTGCTCGCGACGCGGCAGGGCGCGCAGCACTTCGGCCGAGCCGGTCAGGGCGGCCGGCTTGGCGGGCAACAGATGCACCACGCGGCGTACGTTTTCTTCGACCTGCGTCATGAAACCATATTCCGGAAGAAGGTGGCGGCGGCTTTACAGATCTTTCGCATTCTGGACGATGCGGCTGACCATGCCGTAGGCGATGGCTTCCTCGGCACTCATCCAGTGATTGCTGTCGGTATCCTGTGTCACCTTCTCGTAGCTCTGGCCGGTTTCGCGCGCGATGAGGTGGTTGATGCGCTCGCGGATCTTGACGATCTCGCGCGCCTCGATGGCGATGTCGCCGGCACGGCCGCGGATGCCGCCCAGCGGCTGGTGCAGCAGGAAGCGGGTGTTGGGCAGGCACAGGCGGCGTTCTTTGACGCCGGCCAGGAAGATGGTGGCGCCGGCGCTGGCGACCCAGCCGGTGCCGATGATGCGTACCGGGGCGATGGCGTCGACGAAGCGGATCATGTCGTGGATGCTGTCGCCGCTCTCGACGTGGCCGCCGGGGGAATTGACGTAGACGTCGATGGGCTTGTCGGAATCGCTGGCCAGGGACAGCAGGCGCGCCACCACGTCGCGCGCCAGCTTGTCGTTGATCTCGCCGAAGATCAGGACCTTGCGCTGGTTGAGCAGGCGCAGCTCCAGCTCGTTCACGGCAGCCGGCGGCGGCGTGGCGGCCTCGGCGCCCGGCGGCACATCCTCGGGGTCGGCCGCTTTCGGGTTGGGGCCGAGGGAGGAGAAGCTTCTGTTCATGTAGGGTCCTGAGGTCTTGCGAAACGGAATTGGTCCGGAATCCTGGACGGATTCCGGGGTGCAGGGTAACCGGTGCTTCGGGGCAGCTCAACGCGGCGGCGCCGACCCTCTCCGATCATGTGGTCGGTCCGCAACGACTACAATAGCGCGCCTGATCTTCCCCCTGCGTCCGCCCCATGCTGCTGAACCTCAAAAACCTGAGCCTGAACCTGGGCAGCACCGTGCTGCTCGACAAGGTGGAACTGACGCTGGAGCGGGGCGAACGGCTGTGCCTGGTGGGCCGCAACGGCACCGGCAAGTCTACCCTGATGAAGCTGATCGCCGGCAGCATCCTCCCCGACGGCGGCGATATCGTCCGCGCGCAGAACCTGCGCGTGGCGCAGTTGCCGCAGGACGTGCCGAAAGGCCTGGCCGGCACCGTCTACCAGGTGGCCGCGGCCGGACTGGGCGAAGCCGGCCGCCTGGTGGCCGAGTACCACCGCCTGCTGCACGACGATCCGGACAACATGAAGGCCCTGGGCGACATCCAGAGCGCGCTGGAAGCCCACGACGGCTGGTCGCTGGACAGCCGGGTGCAGGCGGTGCTGACGCGCCTGGACCTGGACGGCGATGTCGAATTCTCCGCCCTCTCCGGCGGCCTCAAGCGCCGCACCCTGCTGGCCCAGGCCCTGGTGGCGGAGCCGGACCTGCTGCTGCTGGACGAGCCGACCAACCATCTGGATATCGACAGCATCGCGTGGCTGGAGGAATTCCTGCTCGGCTGGAACGGCACCCTGCTGTTCGTCACCCATGACCGCGCCTTCCTGCGCCGCCTGGCGACGCGCATCATCGAGCTGGACCGCGGCATCCTGCGCAGCTGGCCCGGCACCTACGACGACTACCTGCGCCGCAAGGAAGAAGCCTTGCGCGCGGAAGCGCAGCAGGGCGCCCTGTTCGACAAGCGGCTGGCCCAGGAGGAAGCCTGGATCCGCAAGGGCATCGAGGCACGCCGCACCCGCAACCAGGGCCGCGTCGAACGCCTGTACAAGCTGCGCGACGAGGACCGCGCGCGGCGCAAGCTGCCCGGGCAGGTGAAGCTGGCGGTGCAGGAAGCGGAACGCTCCGGCAAGCTGGTGGTGGAAGCGGAAAACGTGAGCTTCGCCCGCGGCGAACGCCTGCTGGTGAATAATTTTTCCACCACCCTGCTGCGCGGCGACAAGCTCGGCATCATCGGCCCCAACGGCGCCGGCAAGACCACCCTGCTCAACCTGCTGCTGGGCAAGCTGGCGCCGGACAGCGGCACGCTGAAGAACGGCACCAACCTGCAGGTGGCCTACTTCGACCAGCTGCGCGCGCTGCTGGACGAGAACAAGCCGGTTTACGAGAACATCGGCGACGGCAAGGATTTCGTCGAGATCGACGGCAATCAAATGCATGTGATGAGCTACCTGCAGAACTTCCTGTTCACGCCGGACCGTGCGCGCAGCCCGGTGAAGGCCCTTTCCGGCGGCGAGCGCTCACGCCTGCTGCTGGCGCGACTGTTCGCCCAGCCGTCGAACCTGCTGGTGCTGGACGAGCCGACCAACGATCTGGACGTGGAGACGCTGGACCTGCTGGAGGAAAAGCTCGGCGAATACACCGGCACCGTGCTGCTGGTCAGCCATGACCGCGAATTCCTCGACAACGTGGTGACGCGCTGCCTGGTGTTCGAGGGCCGCGGCCGCATCGGCGAGTACATCGGCGGCTACCAGGACTGGCTGCGGCAGCGCTTCTCCCCGGGATCGGGCAAGAGCGAGGGCAAGCCCTCCGCATCCACGCCCCGGCAGCAGGCCGCGCTGCAGGCCAAGTCCACCGCCAACGCCAAGCTGAACTACAAGGAACAGCGGGAGCTCGCCACCCTGCCCGGCCTGATCGAAAAACTGGAAGCCGAACAGGGCCAGCTGTCCGAACTGCTCAGCGACGGCAGCATCTATCAGCGCGACAAGGCCAGGGCGGTCACCATCCAGGAACGCCTGGCGGCGATCGGTGCCGAATTGACGACGGCCTACGCGCGCTGGGAATCGCTGGAAGCCCAGCGCTAGGCGGATTTCCCCGGAGCTGGGCAAAACAACGCGTTGGATGCGGCCGAAACAGGCCGAAATCCAATTGAACTCCCGTGAACCGTGCCGTTCTTATATCAGGCAGGGGATATGAAATCCCCGCCCACGGCACGTGGCCATTTCATGGAAGGAGAGGCAGACATGTCCAAGCAGCAGAAGGATCACCCGGAAAAACGCCCGGGCCAGCCGGATACCGAGCGGGAAGCCCCGCGCGCCGGACAGCAGCACCAGAACGAGCAGAGCCGCCAGCAGCATGGCGGGCAGCCGCAAGGCCAGCAGTCCCCTCAACCAGGCTCCCAGCAGCGTTCCGGCCAGCACCGGCAGGATGACCTCAGCCAGGGCAACCGCCAGCACGGCTCGGGTTCCATGGACGCCCCGCGCAACCCGCAGGATCAGCGGGACCGTTCGATGGAACAGGGTCGGAACGCGGAGCAGCGGCAGAAGGACAAGCCGTAGCGAGTGCGGGGCGCCGGAACGGCTTTACCTCCCGGCGCGGCATCACTCTTGAGCTGACTCACGGCGGCGCCGTCCAGGGAGCGGCGCCGCGATCTCTTGACCAGTACGGCCGAAAATCAACCGTAGACGGTCAACTCCCCGATCAGCGACTCGAGGTTGAGTTGCAGTGCGTCCTGTTTCGGCAGGCGCAGGCGGCGTTCGGCCAGCCAGTCGCCGAGGATGAGGGCGGTCAGCGTCAGGGCACAGAGCAGGAATAAACCAATAATCAATCCGACGATAGGCAAGGGGTGCATGGCAGCCTCCTTATGTTGCATCGCAACATTGTAGGGAGTGCACGCCAATAATTCAAGACCAATTTGGTTACAGATTGAAGCAGAAGGCACGATAACTAAATTTAACGTCTTATAGTCAATTTTAATAGCTATATAGGCGAAATTAATGAACGACGCCGTTCTGCTTCAGTGTACGGCAGCGATTTCAGTCCCCGAGCAATGCAGATAAGGTGAAGAGGAGAGCCAGCGGCGATCGGGGTAATAGGCGAACACATACTGGCCGCCCTTGAGGACGTTGATCAGCTTGGGGGCGACAGCCTGCGGTACCGCCGGACACCCCCAACTGCGGCCGATGCGCCCCTGGCTGCGAGCCGCCGCATAGCTGACGTAGGAGGCGCCGTGGATCACCAGGGCGCGCTGCAAGGCGTGGTCATTGGTCCCGGGCTCGAGCCCTTCCATCCGCAGGGAATAGCCGTTATGGCCGTCATACGGATCGAGAGTGCGGAACAGGCCGATGCTCGATTCCAGACTGCCTTCGACATTGGAAAAACTGCGTGCCTGGTTCTCGCCGCTGTTGCGGCCATGGGCAACCAGCTCCTGGTAAAGCAACTGCCGCGTGGACAGGTCGAACACCCATAACCGCGCCTCGGTGGATGGCCGCGAGTAATCGATCACCGCAAGCCGCTGCGAAGACGGCAGGCCACGCTCCACAGCGCATTGCCTCGCTTCCAGCGCCAGGCCAAGCACCGCGGGGTCCGCCGCCGGCGCGGCGCGGCGCAGGGCTTCGGGCAGGCTGTCGCTTGCGACGGCTGCCGCAAACGGTGACAACAGGCTCAGCAGGGCGGCGAGCGCCGCCCGGGAAGTCGGGCGCATCGTAGCGGACACACGGATAGTCGAAGCAGCGGCTATGCTACCCGAGGGCTTTATGCATTGACATCCGGCCGCGCCGGACGGTGGCGTCGGCCACACTAATCGGGACCTTACGCATGGCATCTGATCCAGGTCGCGGGACAGCGCATGGCTGCGGCCGGCTTATCCGCCTGGCGCTGCTATGGCTGCTGGTCCTGCCCGCCTCCAATGTCCCGGCGCAAGCGCCGACCGCGGGAGACGAGCCGCAGCGGATCCAGGCCGAAGTCGAGGCGCTTGGCCCGGGCGGCGTGATGCTCCTGCCCGACATCAAGCTGACGCTCAACCAGGCGGTCGCGCAATTTTACCGGCAGCGCGGCTTCGAACCGGCGTGGCCGGATGATCACCGCGTCGACACGCTGCTGGGCGCCCTGCATGAATTGACTCTCGATGGCCTCGACCCGGAGGACTACCGCGCCGGCGATATCGAACGCGGCCGTAGCGCCCTCGCCGGCACGGCCAGCCAGCGCGCCGATTTCGACCTGCTGGCCACACGGTCCTACCTGCTGGCGCTGACCCACCTCTATCGCGGCAAGGTCGATCCGCGCGACTTCGATCCGGGCCGCAACTTCGATGCGCGCCAGCTTGATCCGACACAGGGCCTGCAAGCGGCTCTGGCCGCCGTCGGCGACGGCGACATCGCCTCCGCTTTTGCCCGCGCCCGACCGCAGCACCCGCTGTATCGCGGGCTGCGTGAAGCCATGGGCTCCCTGCGCGACGTGGCGGGACGGGGCGGCTGGCCGCGATTGCCTGACGGGCCGGCGCTGAAACCGGGCGTGACCGATCCGCGCGTGCCGCTGCTGCGGCGGCGCATCATCGACGCCGGTTACCTCCCCACCGATCTCGATGCCGAAGTACTCGATTCCCCGAACTATGATGCGCAGCTGACCGCCGCCGTCATCCGCTATCAGACCGAGCAATACCTGGGTGCCGACGGAGCCATCGGCCCTGCTACCCGCGCGGCGCTGAATGTGCCGGTGGAGGCGCGCATCCAGCAGCTGCGCGTCAACGAGGAGCGGGCGCGCTGGCTGCTGCACGAGGTCCAGAACAAGCTGGTGGTGGTGGATATCGCGGGTTACAAGCTGCACTATTTTTCCGGAGCCGCCGACGCGGCGGCGCAAGCGCCGAAGCAGGACACGACAACCGCCGCGCCGGCCGCGCAAGCGCCCATCGACCCGCAATCGCAAGCACCGGTGACGAGTGGGGAAATGCCGGCCTGGAGCACCCGCGTGCAGGTCGGCAAACCGTATCGCATGACGCCGGTGTTCAAGTCGGCGATCGACGAGATCACCTTCAACCCGGCCTGGGTGGTACCGCCGACGGTCTATCTCAAGGACATCCTGCCCAAGGTCCGCCGCAATCGTGCTTACCTGGCGGCCAACCGGCTGCATGTGTTCGATGCGCAGTGGCGGGAAGTGTCGCCGCAAAGCGTAGACTGGAACAAGCCGCCGGCGGGGCTGCGGCTGCGGCAGGAAGCGGGGCCCGGAGGCGCGCTGGGCCGCATCAAGATCAGCTTCCCCAATCCCTATGCCGTCTACCTGCACGATACGCCGCACCCGGAACTGTTCGACCGGGGGGCGCGCGCCTTCAGTTCCGGCTGCATCCGGGTGCAGCAGCCCTACGACCTGGCGGAACGCCTGTTCGACGACCCCGTGCGCTGGAACCGCGCCGCCATCGATGCCGCGGTGGCGGAAGGCAGCACCCGTACCTACAAGCTGGCCAGGCCGGTGACCATATTGTTGGCCTACTGGACGGTGGACCTGCACGAAAACAACCGGCCGGCCTTCAAATCAGACATCTACAACCTCGATGCTCCCTTGCTGAAGGCGCTCAACCGGCCGCCACACTGAGGCGAGGCCCGGTTCCGGAAAGCGGAAGGCCCCGGGGCTCGCGCCTCCGGGGCCTGGTTTGTCTGAATCGATTAGCCATCCGTGGCAGCTTGCTCCCAACTACTCCGGCGCCAGTTTCCCCCGAAACCGGCAGCACAGATAGACACGCCCTCTTTCCCGCAAAATCCTGGCCAACCCGAGGCTGTGGAGTCCAGTCTATATTCCTAGTCTACTTCTTTGAAAAAAAGCTGCCTACCCTGATCATGCCGTTGATGGCCTTGACCAGGCCATCGGCCACGACGATCGGGCGGCCCAGCATCGAATTCGCCATCTTCCTGTACTTGTCGGTATACGGCGGGAAGAAGGCATTGGGGTTCTTGTCCAGCGGCGGCCCCTCCTCCACCACGGCGCGGGCGTTGGAGGTCTCGTTGAAGGTATACCAGCCGCCGAGCCGGCCGATACCGCTGGCGTTGACGCCGCCGAACGGCAGGCAGGGATTGGTGCCGGACTGGATCATGTTGTGGTTCACCACGGTACTGCCCGAGGTGGTGTGGCGCAGGTAGTACTCGATCTCCGTCCGGTCCTTGGCGTAGATGTACAGCGCCAGCGGCTTGGGCTTGCCGCGCACCGTGCGCAGCACGTCTTCGCGCTTACGGAACGGCACCACCGCGATCACCGGGCCGAAGATCTCGTCGTGCATGATCTTCATGTCGTCGCTCACATCGGTGATGACGGTCGGCGCGATGAAGCGTTCCTCGGCCTTGGTGTCGCCGCCGAAGGCGATGGTGGCGCCCTTGGCGCGGGCGTCCTCGATCAGGTCGCGGATGCGCTCGAAATGGCGCTGGTTGATGATGCGCGGGTACTCGGGCGACCGGTCGAAGCCCTTGCCGTCGGCGTTGTACATCGCCGTCATCGAACGCTTCAGCGCTTCGACGAAGGGCTGCTGCACCGACTCATGCACCAGCGCGTAATCCGGGGCGATGCAGACCTGGCCGGCGTTGCTGAGGCGGCCCCAGCTGATTTTGCGGGCGGCATCCTCGATGTCGGCGCTGGCGTCGACGATGGTCGGGTTCTTGCCGCCCATCTCCAGGGTGATGGAGGCGAAATATTCCGCCGCCGCGCGCATCACCAGCCGGCCGACCTGGTGGCCGCCGATGTAGAAGATATGGTTGAACGGCTGGGCCAGCAGCTCCTGCGCCACTTCGGGGCCGCCCTGCAGCACGGTGGCCTCGTCTTCCGGCAGGGCCGCGCGCACGATGTCGGCGATGACCTGGGCCGAGTGCGGCGCCAGTTCGGACGGCTTGATGATGACGCCGTTGCCGCCGGCGATGGCGCCCAGGGCCGGAACGAAGCTGATGGCATACGGCGCGTTCCAGGTGGCGAGATTCAGCACCACGCCCTTGGGTTCGTACTGGATATAGCTCTTCTTGCCCAGGGTCATCAGCGAGCCCTTCACCGGCTGCCGGCGCATCCACTGCGCCAGGTGCTTGATGATGAATTCGCATTCGGCCTTGACCATCAGCAGTTGCGCGTCGATGTCCGTATCGCACAGGCCCAGTTCCTTGCGCACGGCCTCATGGATCTTCGGGCGCGCCTCGAGGATGGCCGCGAGCAGCTTGCGGATCCTGGCGATGCGCTGTTCCGCCGTGGTCTCGACCAGCGCCGGGGCGCGGGCGGCGATGCGCTCGAATGCGGCGCGGACCACGCTGGATTCCCTCAGGACTGCATTCATGACGCACCTTTGTTGTTCAGAGACGGACAAGGGGCGCACGATCGGCAAAGCGAACCGCCAGCCGATCGTGCGCCCCCCGCCCCTGCCCCTTCTCCCTTCGGGAGAGGGGATTCCATCAATATTTCAATGTCCGCCGCGCGCCGCCGCGTCCGGCGTGAACAGCACCGGAGTGATATTGGTGCGGTTGATCTTCCACCACTTGTCGCCCTGCGCCTCGTTGACGAGGTAGCCGGCTTCGTAGGCATTCGCAGTAAGATCGTGGTACAGCGACACGCCGCGGTGCCAGGAGCTGGATTCCTGCGAATAGTGATAGTTGATCAGGGTGATGCGGTACAGCTGGCCGCGCGCATCGTAGTTGTCGGCCCACAGGGTCAACCAGCTGTCCTCATCGACGTAAAGGATGCGCTTGCTGTAGATGTGGCGCACGCCGGGCTTGAGGTTGCCCTCGATGACCCAGACGCGGTGCATCTCGTAGCGCTCGTAGTCCGGGTTGACGGTGTTGGGCTTGATCAGGTCGCTGTACTTGATGGAGGTGTCGTTGATCCTGAAGTTGTCGTACGGGACGTACAGCTCCTTCTTGCCGACCAGTTTCCAGGTGTAGCGCTCGGGCGAGCCGTTGAAGCCGTAGTCGTCGTCCACCGTACGCTGGCCGGCCGGCGGCACCGGGTAATCGAAGCCCACTTCAGGCGCCTCGCGCACGCGGCGGATGCCGGGCAGGTACTGCCAGGACTGGGTGGAATCGTTGTTGAAGTCGTTGGGCTGGTAGCCCACCGCGACGAAGCCCTTTTCACGCTGCGGCAGCATGTAGCCGGTGTAGAAGTAGGCGTTGATCTTGTCCTGGTAGGAGCCGCGCTTGTTCGGATCGTTGGCCGGCGCCAGCACCATGAAGTGCTGCTTGCCCCAGGCGATGGTGCCGTTGGCGTAGACGTCGGCGATGTCGACCACCGCGTCCTCGGTCCAGGCGCGGAACGGGTCGATGGTGTTCCACACCGCCTCGATGCCGCTGGCCGGGAACGGGAACGGGATGCTGCCGGCGGTGCCGGTGACGCCCTTGCCGTCATGGATCACTTCCGAAGTGACCGCGTTCTTCTTGGTGGTGTCGCAGACCCAGGCCGGATAGCCGAAATCGCGGTGGCTGGGATACACGTTCATGCGGAACGATTGCGGATACTTGGTCAGCATGGTCTTCATGCCCTCGGTCAGCTTGTCCGCGTACTGGGACATGTTCTGCGAGGTGATGGTCAGCGTGGGCTTCTCGTCGGCGAAGGGGCCGGGCTCGTAGCCCTCCTTGCCCTTGATGCCGGGCCAGGTGCCGACGAACTTTCCGGTGAAGGCCGCGGTGCCGGCGGGGCTGCCGGCCTTTTCGGCACCCATGCAGGTCAGCCTGGGGCCGTCGAGTTCCTTGGCCTTGTCGGCCGTGACCTTGGCGAACGCCGTCTGCAGGGGCAGGCCGATCCCGCCAACGAGCAACAACGACGCGGCGACTAACTTCATTTTCATTACGATTTCCTCAAAAGCACCGGGCACTGGTGGCGTGCATTGGGTTCCGATCTGCCGATGGCGGAGACGCCTGCGCGATCCTTGCTGCTGTCTTCGCATCCCGCCGCGCCGATCCTTTTCTCGTGCATTTGCACGGCGCGAGGGGAACTACACCGGCTACCTGAGCAATCACGACCGTCTGGGGAAAGCCCCCTTCAAGGCCGCTGGTCGGCATCCGCTTTTTACCGCTGTGGGAATGGTAGCGTGAGCCCCGGCAGGCGCCTCATCCAAACCGATTAGGGTTTTTGGCGATTTCACCGGGGAGTACGGAAAACAGGGCTTTCCGGGCCGCGCAAGACCCCTGTTTCGCGCTTTTTCAGCGATAGTCCTTGAGCATGCCAATGGCGATTGCGGTTTCCTCGGCGGAGCGCCGCTCCAGGTCGGAGACCACGAACTTTTCCAGCGCGCCGCCGACCAGGGGGATTTTGGCCTTGATGGTCCAGTCGTAGCTGACGATACATTCACCGCCCTGGTCCTTCAGTGCGGTAAGGCACGACATCTCGAGCGGCATGCCCTGGGGCTCGACCACCACCCGGCCGGTCTTGCTCTTGATGTTCCAGCGCTCCTCGTTGACCACGGTGGATTCTGCCGGAACGATCTTCTTCACCATGGCCGGCGCCTGCATCGGCACCTTGCGCTGGATCCTGATGCGGAAGTCCGCGCCAACCAGGGCATGGTCGAGCACCTGGTAGTTCTTCAGGCCCATGGCGTCGAGCTTGCCGGTGTGGAAAGCCTTGTCGGTGAACATCCTGATGACCACGTCCGACGGCGCCGGGTAACGCACCTGGCTTTTATGCTGCATGGACTTCCTCCTGGGCCTCTGTTCTGGTTATCGGTAGCGCAGCATGGCAAATCAGCGGGGAGCCCGCCTACTCTGCCAGGATTACAAAACAGGCTTCATCCGGCCCAGATCACCTGGCCGCCACGCAAGGTCAACCGCGGCCGTGCCGCGGCCAGGTCGAGACGGACGCTCTTCCAGCCGGCATCGAGCAGGCACAGGTCGGCGACGGCGCCGACTTCGACCCGGCCGGGCGCCTGCCCCGGGGTGTCCAGCGGCGAGGTGAACAGGGCCAGGGCCTGTTCGGGACTGAGGGCCTCGGCGGCACCCACGGAACGGCCGGCGGCGGAGCGGCGCGTCACGGCCGCCTGCATGGCCTGCCAGGGCTCGGCTTCGGCGAAGGGAGCATCGCTGCTGCCGGCGAGCGGCACGCCGGCATCGACGAAGGCCCTGAGCCGGTACAGCCAGGGTTGGTCGTCGGCTTCCACCGCTTCGAGGTAGCTGTCGCCGCGCTCGGCGACGAAGCCGGGCTGGCTGACCACGGTCAGGCCGAGTTCGCGGATTTCTTCGAGCAGCTCCGGCGGCGTCACCGAGGCATGCTCGATGCGGTCGCCGGCGCTTACGCCGGCTTCCCGCAGCGCTCCGAGGGTGTACACCAGTTCGGCGCGGGTGACGCAGTGGAAGGCGACATTGCGGGCGGCCTGGCGGGCCTGCCGGATGCCGGCACAGACCTGCTCGTAATCCGGCAGATGAGCCTCGTGCAGGTGGAATTTGCGCGGACCGATCCGCAGCGAGGATGCGACAGTATCCGATGCCGCCGGCTCCATGCCGAAATCATCCAGGCTGGCATCGCCCATCACCAGCAGCTCCTGCAGCAGTTCGCCGCGCTGCTGCGCCTGCCGCAGCCAGCGCACTTCCTCCGGCCCGTTGTTGGGACTGGCGTCGGTGAGTCCGGTCACGCCTCGGCTGGCCAGGTGGAGGCTGACCCCGGCCAGGTTCGGACGCTCGCGGCCCAGGCGTTGCCGCAGCCAGCGGTCATTGTCGTACAGGCGGCCGCTGAGTCTGCCGCCGATGCGCTCCAGCGGGTCGGCACCGGCCTCGTCGACACCCAGCACCTGCAGGGCCAGGGAGTTGAGCACCCACAGGCGGCCGCCCCGGTGCTGGATGCGTACCGGCCGGTTCGACAGGTGGCAGTCGATCCAGTCGCGGTCGATCTCCCCCGCTACCGACTCGTGGTAGCCGATGCCGCGCACCCAGCCGCAGCCTTCGCCTTGCGCCCCGAGCAAGGCAGCCAGTTGCGCGGCTGTATGCACCTGCGGCGGACC
This sequence comes from Nevskia soli DSM 19509, assembly GCF_000711955.1. Taxonomy (GTDB): domain Bacteria; phylum Pseudomonadota; class Gammaproteobacteria; order Nevskiales; family Nevskiaceae; genus Nevskia; species Nevskia soli. The sequence continues at coordinate 75,603 of NZ_KL543999.1, read as the reverse complement.
ACAACGCAGCGAGGAGCGCGAGGCGGCCAGGGAGGCCAGGTGCAGATGATGATCGCGCAAGCCCGGCACCAGGGCGGCGCCATTCGCTTCGATCACCGTTTCATGGTCTTGCGCGAGCAGCTGCGGGGCGATGGCGGCAACACGTCCATTGGCGACGCGCAGGTCGACCACTACACTGAAATTGATTTCGGCCCGGCGGATCAGCATGCGATGCCCAGCCCGGCCAGTACTGCGGAAGTATCCGCACCCAGCGCGGATGCGTGGCCTGATGGAGGTCGCGTTCGCGGTTTGCTCACACCGCTTTCATGCGCCAGCGCCGTCCACTGCTGTTGCCGCTCGCGCAAGGCGCCCTCCGATCCAGGCAGATCGAAGGCGATGCAATGCGCCACCACCCCGCTCAACGCCAGGGACAGCAGCCGACCACCGCCGTTGATGTGACTGACCCAGGCCGCCAGCGCGGCATGCAGACCGGCAAGCGGATCGGCGATGGCATCACCGCAGATCAGGTGGTGCCCGGTCGCTCGATACATGAGATGGGACAGGCCAGCCGCCACGCCGGCATCGTCGCCGTACGCCACCCAGTTCTCCTGCGGCTCGCCGCGGCCATGGCCGCTGATGGCGATCCAGGTCAACCCCGGCGTATCGCGTACCAGGACTTCGGCATCGATGCCGAGCTGGCGCAGGCCGCGCGGGCGCGAGCCTTCGATGACGATGTCGGCGCCGGCGATCAGGGCGCGCAGCTGTCTTCGGCCGGACTCATCGCGCGGATCGACGGCTACGCATTTCTTGCCAGCGTTGAGCAGGTCGAAAAATCCCGGGTGCCCTGCCCGCGCACCATCCGGCCGCGCCGGACTTTCCACCTTGATCACCTCGGCGCCGAGCCTTTGCAACAGATGGCTGCATAGAGGGCCGGCCCACAGGGATGACAGATCGACCACGCGCAGGGCGCGGCGCTTGCTGGATTGCCGTGGCTTGCCTTCCACGCCCAGCGCAAACCAGCCTTTGGGTTTCGGGCCAGGAGCATCGTCAGCAGCTACTGCCAGGCCCAGCAGGCGCCCTTGCTCCACCAGCTCGTGCGAACGGCGTGCCGCGATCATTTGTGGCAAGGCATCAGGTGCGAGGGCGTCTTCCAGCTGCAACCACGCGGGCAGCACTTGACGGTCCTCGTCGCGCGCCAGGTTCAATGCGATCCAGCCATCCCCCGCCCGGTACAGGCGGCAGGCGCCGCCCGGCGACACCGCGCCGGCGCGGTGCAGGTCCATGATGGCGGCGCGTTCGCCCAGCAGGCGGGCACCGCTCAGGCCATCGAAGCTTCCTTCGGGCGCAAGGCTGGCCAGGGCGGCCAGCGCGCCGTCGGCGCAGGCAGCGAGCGGAACCGGGCACATCTGCGGGGGACCGTCGCTCAGGCCGGTCAGTTCCATCAGGCCGGAGGCAGCCCAGGCCATGGCGGGATGCTCGCGCGGAGCATAGAGCGTCGGTGACGGAATCAAGCCCAGCGAGCGCAGCAACCGTGCCGCGTAGGCGGCGGCGGTACTCTCGGATGAATCTTGGGCATCGGCGGGCATGCGGAAGCTTAGTCCTCCGCCACCCCCCCCGTCACCGCTCAAGCCGATACGGCGGGCTTGGCTTCGGCGAATTCCTGGCGGATGACCCGGCGCAGCACCTTGCCCAGCTCGTTATAGGGCAGCGCGTCGCGGAAGACGATGGCCTGCGGCACGCGGGAGGAACGCAGGCGCTGCTTCACCAGCTCCTGCAGTTCGGCGACGCTGGCCCTGGCGTTTTCCTTCAGCACCACCGCGGCGCCGACGCCCTCGCCCCATTGCTCGTCCGGCACCGCCACCACCGCCGCGTCGGCGACGGCCGGGTGGCTCAGCAGCACGTCTTCGATCTCTCCGGGAGAGATGTTCTCGCCGCCGCGGACGATGACATCGTCGGCGCGGCCTTCGAGGAACAGGAAACCTTCATCATCGAGATAGCCGCGATCGCGGGTGGAGAACCAGCCGTCGGCATCGAGCGCGCTGCCCAGGGACAGGTACTCGCCGGACACCTGGCCGCCGCGCACGAACACCAGCCCAGGCTGGTTGGCACCGAGCGGCTTGCCGTCTTCGTCGCGGATGACGATTTCCACGGCGCCGGTCGGGCGGCCGACCGAGGACAGGCGCTTGCGCACCAGCGGGTCTTCGCTGGCTGCCGCGGCGCGATGATCATCCGGGCCGAGCACGGCGACGGTGGAGCTGGTCTCGGTGAGACCATAGGCATTGGTGAAATCGACCTGCGGGAACAGGTTCATGGCGCGCTGGATCGCGCTCAGCGGCATCTTGCCGCCGCCATAGGCGATGGAACGCAGGGCCGGCAGGTTGGCGCCCTTCCCCTCCTCGCTCAGGTGATCGACGATGCGGCTGAGCATGGTCGGCACCAGGAAGGCATTGCTGACGTTCTCGCTGCGGCAGGCTTCGAGCCAGGTACGCGCGTCGAAGCCGTCGAGCTGCACCATGCGGCGGCAGGCGTAGGTGGAGCTGAGCGCCGAGGAAATGCCGGCGATGTGGTACGGCGGCACGGTGACGACGATGGCGTCGTCCTCTTCGGCCGCGGCGAACTCCACCGTGCCGACGATGTAGGACATCAGGTTCTCATGGCGCAGGATCGCCGCCTTGGGTTTGCCGGTGGTGCCGCTGGTGAACAGCTGCACCGCCACCGCGCGCGGATCGTCGCCCGGCTCGGGCAGACCTTCGGCGAGCGAATCCGGCAGGTTGAGGAACTCGGCGCGGTCGACCACCTGCACATCGGCACGCGGCTGCAGCAGCGCGCGATAGTCGCCGCTGGTGATGAGGTAAGCAGGCGCGACGCGCTCGACCAGCTCGTTGATCTCGGCCTTGGTCAGGCGGTAGTTGAGCGGCACATAGGGCACGCCGGCGTAGGCGGCGGCGAAGATCGCCACCGGCGCGGCCGGGGTATTCACGTCGAGCAGGGCCACATAGGCGGCCTTGCTGGCGCGGATGGCGCCGGCGGCGCGCTGTGCCGCCGCGCGCAACTCGGCGTAGCTCATGCGGGTGGCGCCGGAAACCACGGCGATGCGATCGCCGAACGCCTCGGCGGCCATGTCGAGGATGGTCGCGATATTCATAAGGTGATCAGGAGCCTCAATCCGACGACGGCAGCTGTTTGGCCTGCTTGATTTCCATGGCCACGCCATTCAGCACGACCGAACCCTTGCCGCCCTTGGTGCAGAGCAGTTCGACTTTCTCTTCCGCATCGACGTAACGCTTGCCGATCAGCGTGCCACCGGCCTGCGCCGGGTCGAGCTGGGCGCCTTCCGGGGCGGTGGCCGTGCCGGCCAGCATGTCGACGCCGCCGCAGCGGATGTCGTACTCACCCGCCGGTGCTTTCACCACCATCAGCTGTGTGTCGCAAACCGCGCTCTTCAGCTTCGCGCCGGCTTTCAGTGCTACTGCCATCTCCAGTCTCCAAACTCGGTGAATATCATGAACCGTATCTTATAAACCTTCCGCCACCTGCCGCGCCCAGACGCCGAGGCGTTTGAACAAGCCGGCGCGAGCCGGGAACAGGAAGTGACTGTGTCCCGTTTCCGGCAGGATGTGCAAGCTGAGGTCGCGGCTGTTGGTGAACGCCGCCGGAACCTTGTGCGGGGCCCCGGCGATATCGCGCTCGCCCAGGGCCAGGAACAGGGGTACCTCGATCTGCGCCGCTTCCGGCGCCACGTTGCCCGGCAGCATCGACATGAAAGCGGTCACCGGCAGCATCTTGTCGCGCGCCGCCTTGATCGCCTCGACCCCGCGCGCCTCGGCCGCTGCTCCGGCGAACAGGCTGTTCGACTGCGGCGAGGGCTTCACTTCCGGGTACGGCACCACGAAGGTGGCCTTGGCCAGGCGCACCAATTCGGTACCTCGCGGCTGCGTGTCGGCGGATAGCGCCTTGGCTTCGGGAATCAGGTATTCGGGCATGCCGCGCGTGCTGAAGCCCAGCAGCGCCAGGCCCGCGTGCGGACGGTGGGCCGCCTGCTGCAGCAGGGTCAGCATGGCGCCCATGGAATGGCCGACGCCGATGCTGAGCAGCCCCGGCAAGGGCGGCAGGCCGGCGAGCAGGGTACCGGCCCGCAGGCCGGCCAGCACCTGCTCCAGCGCATGCTGGTTGGCGTCGACCAGGACCTCCGGCGTCAGCAGGTAACCGTCCTCCGGCCGATCGCTCTCGCCCACGCCGAGGTGATCGATGGAGACGACGATGAAGCCGCGCTGCACCATCTGGCGGGCGAAACTGAAGCTCGCATCGTCCGCCGCATCGCCGCCGGGCATCAGGTCGAAGAAGCGCCGGTTCATGCCGCCGCCAGGGAGACAGACCAGCGCCACCGGTGCCGCGCCGAGGCTGGCACGGTCCGGCGCGCGCACTTCCACCGCGACGCGCAGTGTGCCGACGCCGGGCAGCGAGATGCCGGAATCCAGGCGCAGGGTGATGGCTTGATCGCTCACGCCGTCACCTTGCGCACCGTCTCGATACGCGCCGCTGCGCGGCGCTACTCGACACGAACGGTTGGGGCCGGATCAGGAGCAAGCCTCAAACCTTCTCGAAGATGGCGCCGGCCATGCCGGAGGACACCAGCACGTGCTCGACGTTCTTCACCTGATTGACGGCGGTGCCGCGCACCTGGCGTACGCCCTCGGCGATGCTGTTCATGCCGTGGATGTAGGCTTCGCCGATGAGGCCGCCGTGCGTGTTGACCGGCAGGATGCCGTCGATGTCGATCCCGCCGCTCTTGATGAAATCCTTGGCCTCGCCGCGCTTGCAGAAGCCGAAGCCTTCCATCTGCTTCAGCACCTGCGGGGTGAAGGCGTCGTAGATCATCGCCGCCTGCATGTCGGTCGGCTTCATGCCGGTCTGGGCGTAGAGGCGCTTCGCGGTGCCCTCGGCTTCCGGCATCATCGACAGGTCGGCGTGGTAGTAATTGGAAATCACTTCCACGTTGTAGGGAATCGATTGGCAGGCGCCGACGATCTTCACCGGCTTCTGCCTCAGATCCTTGGCGCGCTCCAGGCTGGTGATGACGATGGCGACGCCGCCGTCGCTCTCCTGGCAGCAGTCGAGCAGGCGCAGGATCGGCTCGACGATCCACTTCGAGCTCTGGTGCTCCTCCAGCGTGATCGGCTTGCCGTAGAACCAGGCAGCGGGATTGGTGGCGGCGTACTTGCGTTGCGCCACGGCGACGCGGCCGAGGTCTTCGTTGGTGACGCCGTACTGCTGCATGTAGCGCTGCGCCGCCAGGGACTCCCAGGTGGCCGGGGTCTGCGCGCCGAAGGGCATGCACCAGAGCAGCGAGCCGGTGCCGTTGCCGGCCTGCGGGCCGAGGTTCTGCGTATGCGGCTGGCCGAAGCGGTACTGCGAGCGCTCGTTCATCGCGCGCCACACCAGCACGGTGTTGCACAGGCCGGCGTTGACCAGGGCCATGGCCTGGTAGATGGTCGCCACCGCGGCGGCGCCGCCCCCCGGAATGCGCGCGGTATAGGCCAGGTCTTTCACGCCGAGGCAGCGGCACAGGCCGATCTCGTCGCTGTTGTCGATGGTGAAGGTGATCATGCCGTCGACTTCGGACGGATGGATGCCGGCGTCGTCCAGCGCCGCCTTGGAGCACTCGGCGGCAAGTTGCAGTTCGCTACGGCCGGAGGCCTTGGAGAATTCGGTGGCGCCGATGCCGGCGATGGCTGCTTCACGGAAGGTGCGTGCCATGATTGTTTTCCTTTTCGCTTATTTCGCACGCGGCCGGAACACCGGCACTTGATGGTTGCCCATGGTGGGCACGAAGAACACTTCCACCGGCATCCCCGCCTTCACGTCTTCCAGGGCGATGTCGTAGAGGTTGGAGACCAGGCGATAGCCTTCCTCCAGCTCGATGGTGGCGACGATCGGCGGTTCCTTGAATCCGAACGGCGCAGGGTGACGCGGCTGGATCCAGGTGTAGACGGTGCCGCGCCCGGACAGCTTCACTTCGTTGCGCTTGACGCTGTGGCAATGCGGGCACATCGGCCGCGGCGGGAAGCGCAGCTTGCCGCAGTCGGCGCAGGCCTCACCGACGAACTCACCCCTGTCGGCCGCATCCCAGAAGAACTTGGCATCGAGGGTGACGATGGGGGCCAGGCGGGTAGGCTTGGGCGGGGGATTCGGTGCTGACTCGGTCGGATCGGTCATGGCGGTTTCGTTGTCTGATTGGAAGTATCGAAAGGTGAAAGTGCGCCCCTCACCCCTGCCCCTCTCCCACAGGGAGAGGGGATGCGGTTTGATCTATTTCTTGACAGCTTCTTTTTCCAGCATGCTGGCCATGCCCTGCTTCGGCGCGGCCGGCTGTCCAGCCGGCGGACGCGGCGGCATGCGCGGCATGCCGACGAAGCCGATGGCGAACTGCTCTTCCAGGGCCTTCACCTTGTCTTCGGGGTAGCCCATGCCGGCAAGAATTTCCTTGGTGTGCTCGCCCACCAGCAGCGGCCGCCCCTGGATCACGCCCGGCGTTTCCGACAGGCTGAACAGCAGCCCGATCTGGTCGAGCTTGCCGACCACCGGATGCGGATAGGAGGTGACCCACTGCTGCTTCAGGAACTGCGGGTTCTCGTAGAGCTTGAGCGAGAAATCCTCGGAGACGATTTCCAGCGGCACGCCGGCGGCGTCGAGCCTGGCGAACCAGTCGGCGGCGGTGGCGGTCATGAAGCGCTCGGCGATGAGCTGGGCCAGAACCTCGTCGTTCTTCTTGCGCGCCTCCTCGGTGGCGAAGCGGGCGTCGGTGACCAGCTCCGGCAGGCCCAGCACGGTGAGCAGCTCATCCCAGTGCGCCTGGTTGAGCAGCAGCACGCAGAGCCAGCCCTGCTTGGTTTCATACAGGCGGTGGCCAGCGGAGTAGCCGTACTGCATACCGTCGATCTTCGGGCGCTCGAAGCCCTTGCCGTCGGGCGTGGCCACCGCGTAGGAGGTATTGAGCAGCGCGGCGTTGATGATGGAGGTGTCCACCATCTGGCCTTCGCCGGTGCGGTCGCGGTGATAGATGGCGTTGATCACCGCCACGGCGGAGAGGAAACCGTTGCCGGTGTCGCCGAAGGAGGTCAGGCTCCAGATCGGCTTGCCGCCGCGGTCCATGCCGCCGTCCTCGTACTGGATGCCGGACAGGCAGGCGCCGGTCTGGTCGTTGCCGGGCAGGCTGGCACGGACGCCGGTCTCGAAGCCGCGGGTGTGGCAGTAGATCAGCTTGGGGTTGATCTGCTTCAGGCTCTCGTAGTCGATCTTCAGGCGCTCCGCGGCGTCGTAGCGCATGTTGTGATGCACCACGTCGGCCGTCTTCACCAGCTCGAGGAAGATCTTCATCGCCTCGGGGTGCTTGAGGTTGAGGGTGATGCTCTTCTTGCCGCGGTTCGCCATGTAGGCGATGTGCACGCGGTGCCAGAACATGTCGAACAGGCCGTTGATCTTGATGACGTTGGCGCCCAGGTCCGACAGCAGCTGCGCGCCGAAGGGACCGGCGATGGCCAGGCCCAGGTCGAGCACGGTGATGCCTTCCAGCGGGCGCTTGATCTTCTTGCCGGTCGCGGCTGGCGCGGCAGCCGAGGCCGACTTCGCCTTCTCCGCCTCGGCCTTCACCTCGGCGGTGTGCTGCCCCACTTTCGGCGCGGGGCCGCCGATCTTGCCCGGCGTGGCGCTCATCTTGTACGCGGCACCGACGGCGCGGATCTTCCCCAGTTCGGGGTCGTTCATCTCGGTGACGCAGCCATCCGCCAGGAACAGCGGGTCGGCCAGCGAGGCTTCCACCGAGCGGATGTCCTGCATGGTCATCTCGGCGACGGCGGCGGCGTCCACCCATTCCTTGGCGGTGAACTTGGCGATGGCCTCGGCCAGGATCGGCTGGTAATGCGCCATCACCAGCAACTCTTCCGGCCCGGTGCCGAAGCGGTCCGGGTCGTTCTGCACGGTGAGGTTCGGCGTGGCGTTGATGTGCTCGCCTTCGGAGGCGGTGAGGATGAAGCGCGGGTTCGGCACCCAGTTCTGGATCCAGCGGCCGTCCTTGCACTGGAAGTGGCCCTTAGGGGAACGGCTGCCGAGGATCCAGCTGTCGAAGCCGTCGGCGTCGATGTTCTCGGCGCGCTGCCACACGCCGGCGGCGCCGGCCATGGCGCCCTGCAGCAGCGAGGCTTCGACCCACTGGCCGGTGCCGTTGATCTCACGCGCGCGCAGCGCGGCGCTGATGCCGACCGAGGCGCTGAAGAAGGCGCCGAGGCTGGGCCAGTGCGAGGCCGGAAACAGCGGACCGGGGCGCGGTGCGCCCTGCACCCACTCATAGGGAATTTCCAGGTCGGGGAACGGATCGGGCCGGCCCAGCAGGTGATTCATGGCGCCTTCCGGCCAGCCGCGCTGCTCCCAATGCAGGCCGGAGCGCGCCGCCACCAGGGCGTCGTAGGCCGGGCGGTCGGAGTTCTCGTTGTCGCGGCCGTAGCCGGTGATCGAGCAGTAGACCAGCCGCGGGTTGAGCTTGTGCAGGGTGTCGTAATCGATACCCAGTTTTTTGGTGACGCCCGGCGCGTAGCTTTCGATCAGCACGTCGGCGGTTTTCACCAGGGCCAGGAAGTTGTCCTTGTCGGCGGCGTTTTTCAGGTCGTACACCGCGCTGCGCTTGCCGCGGTTCCACACCTTGTAGCCGAGCTGGTTGCGGAACGGATCCCCGCCCGGCGGCTCGATCTTGGTGACCTGCGCGCCGTTGTCGGCCATCAGCATGGCCGTCATCGGGCCAGCAATGCCCCATGAAAGATCCAGAACCCGGAGCTTGTCGAGAACCGCTGCCATCGTCTCCTCCTGACCGCCATCTGATAGTTGATTCGTAACTTGTTGAACGCACCGGCGGGTTGCTTCCCGTCGAAAACAACCGGCCGGCTCTACGTCAAAACGCTTACTTCAGGCCGAACAGCTTGAGGCCGTTTTCCGAGGTGATCTTGCGGCGATCGGCCTCGGGGATGCCGGCTTCGGCGAACTGCGATACGACCTGCTTGCGCGAATTCGGCCAGCAGGTGGCCGGATGCGGGAAGTCGGTGGACCAGTAGATGCAGTCCGGGCCGAAGTAGTCGTAGCAGGCCTTGAGGCCGGTGGGCTCGTACATGAAGGTGGCGCCCATCTGCTGCTTGAAATACTCGCTCGGCGGCTTCTTCACCCCGGGGAAGGTGTAGTGCTGGTGCATGCGTGGATCGAGCAGGAACTCGAAGAACCACGGCAGCCAGCCCAGGCCCGGCTCGACCAGCAGCACCTTCAGGCCGGGGAATTTCTCCAGCGTGCCGGTGAGGATCCACATGCAGATCGACTCGGCCAGCGGCGCCCAGGCCAGGCCGGTGAAGATGCCCTTCTGCGGCGTGGGATCGCGGCGGAACAGGTCCCACAGCTCTTTCTTGAGATCGAGGTGGTTGAGGATGGTCAGCTCGTTGGCCTGGATCGCCGCCCACAAGGGCTCGTAGCTCTTGTCGTAGACGTCCGGCAGGCCCAGGTCCGAGGGGAACGGGGTGATCTGCACGCAGCGCGCCTTCTTGTCGCGCGCCAGGCGCTCGACTTCCTTCACCGCGAAGGCGATGTCGTACAGCGGCAGCTGGTAGGCCGTCATCAGGCGCTTGGGGTCGATCGAAGCGAAGTCGCCCATGGCGTTGTTGTAGCCCTGGAACACTTCCTTCCAGTCGCTGCCCATCAGGTGCGGATTGGCGATCTTGGCGCCGGCCAGCTCCGGGAAGATGACCTCGGCGTAGACGCCGTCACGGTCCATCGCCTTGAGCTTGGCGTGCGGCTCGAAGTGGCCAGGGTCCATCGCCGCTTCCGGATCGACGAAATCCTCCAGCTCCAGCTGCGGCTGGCCGCCGCGCAGCACCTTGGCGGCGTATTCCTCGGCCTTCTTGTTGGCCTCGTCCCACACCACCTGCATTTCCTTGCGCAGGCGCCCCTTCACCCATTCGTCGGTGAAGTGCACATGCGAATCAACCGAAATCAGACGTTCCGTTGCAAGTTCAGTCATTTTCTATTCCTCCAGATGCTGCCAGGCCTTATCAGGGTCCAAATTTCGCCATCGGACGTCACCGTTTCGGGACTGATGGACTTCATCAGTCTAGGTAGCCGGGGTGCGCCGGCCCATATCAAAAAGTGACAACCGCCAGGAAATCCGAAAACCCGCAGCTCCGGGCGGCTGGAGCTGGTTGGCTGTACGGACAAATTACCCTCCGCAGGCCCGTCTGCGCCTGCTGCAAATGGGTGAGACTTTGCCCGGGAAGGCAGGTCTTTGAATTCAGGGGCTTATTGGGGGTTTTGAAAGCGCCGGCGGATTGGGCGGGAAGTGGGCGCTGGCAGGGGCGCCCGGGTGCACCAATGCGGCGCGGGGGATGATCCATTCGCTGACGATTTCAGCCCCGGCGTCAAATCTGTGTCATGCGTGCCATGCGTGCCATGCGTGCCAAGGTTTTTTGTTGGCACGCATGCGGTGAGCGTCATGAGTTGCACCAACTCCGGCCCGGATACCTGCCGCGGTGAACGGCGGGTTGCCGACCCGCCCTACCTGCACTACGAAGGTGCCCAGGCCGTCACGTTCCCGGGTATTGGCGCGACACCCTTCGGCGGCCACGGGCCGCCCTACGACCCGAAACGACATCCGGCCGCTATTCCGGCAAGGTCACACCCGAGCCGCCCATCTCCGCCGGGAAATCCTTCATCTTCGGCAGGCCGTCCTTCACCCTCATCACCGTTTCCTGGTAGTTCACATGCAAGGCGGGCTGGAACTTGAGGCCAGGGATCATCGCGGCGAACACGTCGGTGAGCTTGAACGGCGGGTGGTCATTGAACAGGTGGCCGCCGCAGGTCTTGCACCACTTGCGGAAACTCGTCGGCGTCTTGTTGTAGGTGCCGATATTGTCCGCCCCCTTGGTCACCTTCACCGCCTCGGGCTGCCACAGGGTGAAGGCATTGACCGGGCCCGCGGACCAGTGGCGGCAGGATTCGCAATGGCAGTAACCCATCGCAGCCGGCTCCCCGCTCACCGTGAACTCCACCGCGCCGCAGAAACAGCTTCCCTTGTAGTCGCCCATCTTCCACCTCCGAATGCCGAATCGATGCCGGTCATATTTCAGCCGGACGGCCGAGCCGGCTCATGGTGGCGGCAACGCCGTCAGGGCGTCAATCCCGCGAATGCGGTGGTTACAGGTTGAAGTGGTAGCCGCCGGTGGGGGCGCCGGCAACCAGCTTCATGAATTCGGCGATGGCATTGGCGGGAATGTTCCTGATCGCCGCACGGTGCGCTTCGACGGAAGTCCAGACCTCGATGCCGATAAACCGGCTCGGATCGTCCTCGCTCTGGTAGAAACGGCAGGATTCACAACCCGGAGAACTGTTCACCGCCGGCACGACCACGGAAGATAGGAGGTGGCGCAGTTCCTCGATCGTGTCGGGCTTGGCCTGGGACTGGCCGATGTAGGTGACGCTCATGGGTGCTCCCATTTGCTCCGTATTTTCCGGAGTGTTGTCAGGCCGGATTGGCTTGCAGGCAGCGTATGGATTTGCTGCTGACAACATGGTGTCAGGAGACCGGGGATGCGGAGGAGAACCATTAGGGCGGGAGACATCCCGCCAATCGCGGAAGGCGGGATATCTCCCGCCCTACTCTGCTTCACCAGAGCGGCAGGGCAAAACTGGATTCGCCTACGCGGGAATGACGAAGGGTGGAAGAGCGTGCTTTTGATTTTGCTTTGGGCCTTTGACGTTGCTTTGCGCCGTTGCCGTGGCTTTTGACGTTCCTCCCCGTTGTCTGCGCCGAGCATCGCAGCTCGTGGCGACACGGGCCCGCGCCTTTTGCGCGGGGCGAGGCAGGGATGCCGAAGCGTCCGCAGACAGGCCAGGGACGGCCTGTCTGCGGACCCCGCCACGAGCGAGAAGCGCAGGGAACCCAGCAATCGCCGCAGGCGATTGTTGGGCGCAGACTCCGGGGCGGCGTTTCTTGCCTACTTCTTGTCGCTGTTGACAAGAAGTAGGTCGCCGGAGGCGAAAAGCTCCGGTCAGCCGCAGGGAGGATACAGGCCGCGCGCAAGCGCGCTCGGTGAAGTTTCAACATCCCATCCGGCGCAATGCGCTTCGCTTATTGCGCCCTATACCCGCTACATTTTAAGAATTATCCGGTTTGACCCCTGATGCCCACAGACCTACTTGAAATGTTCTTGAATCATCCGCTGGCGACATACCTAGATCACGTCGTATTTCGAAGAACAACTGCGACAGCGTCTGGTCATGACGCTGAATGCTCTTATTGTCGTTGGATATTCGTATTTCGTGCTGGAATGCCTGAAGGGCTTCAATCACTACTTGTGGCGCCACCAACATTAGTTTGTTAGATGCCCTTGCAAAAACACGTTGGCCCTCAGGCGTCGCATCGCCTGAGACAATACCGCTAAGACTTGCGACAAAGTCCTTGTAATGTTCCAGCTTTTCCTTTCGCAATTCGGCATCACGCTCTCGCTGCTTGGTAAACCAGTAGGTTGCCCCAGCGATCACTATGCTTCCGAGAGCAGTAAGAAATGCTGTTAGGACGGCTATCGACATACTTGGTCTTACGATTGCTGCCGATACGCGCTCGGACTAATCCCCACCCAATTCTTGAGGGCGCGCGACAACCCATTAGTCTCCGCAAACCCCGCCATCAAAGAAACCTCCCCAATCCGGACATCGCTCCGCCCCAACATTTCCAGCACCGCCTCCCGCCGCACTTCTTCCTTGACCAGCCGATAGCTGGTGCATTCCGATTGAAGACGACGGCGCAAGGTCTGGCTGCTGATGTTGTAGTGGGCCGCAGCGTCCTCGATGGAGAGCAGCGCCTGGGTCTGCCCCAGATGTTCACGCAGACGGGACCGCAGCAGCGAGCGGAAACTGCGATGGACCCCGAAAACATTGGCAATGTCATAGCCGCTGGGCTGGAGGAAAGCCGCCAGCTCTTCCGGCTTGCGGATGATGCGCCGCTCCAGGTACTGCACCGGCAGCAACAGGCTGCCGACCGGACGTGAGAAGCGGCAGTTGCCGGTGAGGGTATCGCCATACTCTTCCAGCGAACCGGCCCGGGGATGGGGAAAGTCCGCCGCGACCACCGGCACTTCCTCCCCGATCAGCCAGGCCCCGAAGTGCGACCAGACGATGAACCACCACTCGTAAAGGAAGTTGTAGCGGTCCAGTTCCGGGTGCGCCAGGCTCATGCGCAGGCTGGCAGTGTCCTGGTGGGCGTCCAGCTCGAAGCCGATATCGTGGGTGAGCTGGCCGTAGAAGCCGAAGGCCCGTTGCAAGGCCTCGCCCAGGGTGCGGCTGTCCAGGGCGGTTTCGCACATGTGCTGGAAGGAGCCGACCCGGCAGGGCGCGGTGGTGAAGCCGCAGAACTCGTCGTCCATCAGCAGCTTGACGTTGCGCGAGATGCGGCAAAAGGTCTGCGCATCGAAGCTGGCGCTCTTGTCGCGCACCAGGGCGGGCGTGATCTGGAGGGCGTCGCTGATGACTTCGACGTGGTAGCCCTTGGACGTGGCATTGCCGATCATGGCGCGCGCGAAGCGGTTGATCAGGCCGGATGCCACCATGATTGGTTCCTCCTCCGATGTCTCTGGGCCAGTGCGGCGTGCGGCGGCCATGGGCCGCCCTACCAACTGCCTCTTCCTGCGGAAGAGGCAGCACCCCTCTCCCTAGCCCTCTCCCGTCCCACGGGGACTTCCTTCGGTCGCAGGGGAGAGGGGATTTTGGTTTGGAGTACTGGGCCTAGCTTACTCCAGTCCTGGGCGGCATTTCTGACCCCTCATCAGGCCTTCGAGGGCTTGCCCTGGCCGTAGTAGAACCAGGCGCCCAGGGCCGGCAGCAGGCAGATGGCGCCGAGCATGTTGACCAGGAACATGAACGAGAGCAGCAGGCCCATGTCGGCCTGGAACTTGAGCGCGGACAGGGTCCAGGTGCCGACGGCCACGGCCATGGTAATGGCGGTGAAGACGGCGGCGGTGCCGCGCTGGCGCATGGCGGCGTGGAAGGCGTCGTGGAAGTTCATGTCGTCGCAGCGCATGTGGTGCTGGATGCGCTCGAACAGGTAGATGCCGTAGTCCACGCCGACGCCGACGCCCAGGGCGATCACCGGCAGGGTGGCCACCTTGAGGCCGATGCTGAGCGAGGCCATCAGGGCGTTGCAGAAGATCGAGACCATGGTCAGCGGCACGATGACGCAGATCACGGCGGTGACCGAGCGGAAGGTGAGCAGGCACAGCAGGATCAGGGCGCCGAAGATGGACAGCAGCATCTTCACCTCGGCATCGCCCACCGCCTCGTTGGTGGCGGCCATGACGCCGACGTTGCCGCTGGCCAGGCGCATCTTGACGCCGTCCACCGGGTTGGCGGCGATGAACTTCTTCGCCTCTTCGACCACGTGGGCGACGGTGGGGCCGTCATGGTTCTTGGTGAAGATCATCACCTGGATGGCGCGGCAGCTCTCGTTGTTGAAGCCCAGGTTGGGATCGAAGGCGCGGGAGCCGACGGACAGGCCGGACTCGCTGCGCGGCAGGGCTTCCCAGCGCGGGCTGCCCTCGTTGAAGGCGGAGATGACGAGGCGGCCGATGCCGCCCACGCTCATCACCGACTGCACGCCGGCGACGCCGCGCATATTGCTCTCGAAGCGGTCGATGAGGTTGGTCACCGGGTAGTGCAGGCAGGAATCGCCCTCGAAGTCCTTGGCCTCGACGATGATGGTCAGCACGTCGACGCCGATCAGGTAGGTGCTGGCGATCTGCTCGCTGTCGCGGTTGTAGCGCGAATCCGGGCGCAGTTCGGGCGCGCCGTGGCCGGAGTCGCCGATGACCAGGCCGCGCGACAGCCAGGTGGTGCCGAGCAGCAGCACGCCGCAGACGACGAAGACCCAGACGGCGCAGCGCGGTTCGGCGCACTTGGCGATGATGCTCCAGATCTTCGCGCCTTCGCCGCCGCCGCGGGCATCGTCGGTGTGCTGGCGGCAGGACTGCTCCAGGCGGATGTGGGTGAGGATGATCGGCAGGATCATCTTGTTGGTGATGATCATCAGCAGCACGCCGAGGCAGGCGGTGATGCCCAGTTCGTGCACGATGGGGATCTGGATGAACATGATCACGGCGAAGCCCAGCGCGTTGGTCAGCAGCGCCACCGCGCCCGGCACGAACAGCTTGCGGAAGGCGCTGCGCGAGGCTTCCACGGCGCTGGCGCCGGCCACCACCTCCTGGCGCCAGGCGTTGGTCATCTGCACCGCGTGGGAGACGCCGATGGAGAAGATCAGGAATGGCACCAGGATGGACATGGGGTCCACGCCGAAGCCGATCAGGGGCAGGATGCCGATCAGCCACAGTACCGGCAGCAAGGCCACCACCAGGGCGGTGAGGGTCAGGCGCGGCGAGCGGGTGTACCAGTAGAGCAGGCCTAAGGTGATGATGAAGGCCAGGCCGAAGAAGGTGAAGACGCCGAGCAGGCCCTTGATGACGTCGCCCAGCAGGCGGGCGAAGCCGATGACGTTGACCTCGATGTTCGGGTCGTATTCCGGGTTCTTGACCGTCTCGACGGTGACTTCGCTGCCCTTGACCGGCACGGCTTCACCGGCTTCGCCGGTATCGGTCCTGGGGATGGCCTGGAAGGTTTCGTAGCGCAGCATCCAGCCGTAGTCGACATAGCCCTCGCCGACCACGTCGCCGGCCTTGAACGGGCCCTGGGCCTGCTTGATCTTGTAGACGTATTTCTGCGGGCTCTCGAAGCGGCCGCGGATCTCCTCGAGCTTCTTCTGCACTTCCCAGTAGTCGACGCGCATCTGGTCGGGCGGCGCGTTGGGATCGACGTCCTGCAGGTCGGCGCGGATCAGGGCGCCCTTGAGGTCGTTGGCCACCAGCAGGCCGATCTGGCCGGACAGGGTGACGTTGTGGCGCACCCGCTCCAGCTCCTCGTCGGTGGCGCTGAACTTGGCCGGCACCACCGGCTCGCCGCGGAAACCGTCCTCGGTGATTTCCAGGTACCAGGTATTGGGGGTGAACAGCGAGGTGACGTGGGTGCGGTTGATGCCGGGGATGAAGAAGACGTCGTCGGTGGCCTTGCGCAGGTCGTCCATGAACTCCTTGTTGTAGATGTCGCCCTGCCCCTTCCAGCGCAGGTTGACCAGCAAGGTGTTGGCGCCGGAGAAGTCCTTCATGTACTCCATCATGGTGCGCATGTATTCATGCTTCACCGGCAGGAGCTTGAGGAAGCCGGGGTCCAGCTTGACGTGGGTGGCGCTGTAGCCGAAGAACAGGGTCATCGCGGCGAACACCACCGAGAGGACGTGGCGGCGGCCGATGAGGACGTTGGAGATGCCGTCGACCATGCGGCTGATGAAGCTGCTGTTGGCCTTCATCACTTGGCACCCCCGGCGGCGGGCGCGGCTTCGGAATGCTGGATGCTCAGGCCCGGTTCACCGGCCACCAGCACCTGGCCATCGGCCAGGGGCAGCACCGCGGCCAGGGTCTGGCGTTCGCCCTGGGCGTAGAGCTTGAAGTGCGCGCCGCCGTCGTCAGACTCCAGCACGGTGCGCTGGGCGCCGGCCAGGAAGATCCTGCCGTCGGCCCGCAGCGCGCCGCCGAAGATCGACAGCGGCGCCGGGGTGGCGCTCTCCTTCCAGGTGTCGCCGGCATCGTGGCTGACGAAGACGTGGCCGCGCATGCCGTAGGCCAGCCAGCCCTTGTCCGGCAGCTCCAGCGCGCCGAAGAAGGAACCCTTGTAGATCTGCTTCAGCGCCTGCCAGTTGGCGCCGCCGTCCGTGGATTTGAGCATCAGGCCCTGTTCGCCGACCAGCAGCAGGGCGCTGCCGCCGTCGAGCATGCCGTAGAGGTGCTTGTCGCCGATGGCGTCGGACTTCTGCGACTGCCAGGTCTTGCCCAGGTCGGCGGAGACCATCAGGGTGCCGAAGGCGCCGAAGGCGTAGACCTTGCCGTCGTAGGGGCCGGCCACGCCGAACAGCGGCGCGGCCTGGTCCGCGTCCTCGTTGTAGGAGACTTCCTTCCAGGTCTGGCCGTTGTCCTCGCTGCGCACGATCCAGTCGTCATGACCGACCGCCAGCGCCACGTTGTCGCCGATGTAATGGACCTGGGTGAAGGTGGCGCCGCGCTGGGGGCTGACGGCGGCATCGCGCCAGGGGCCCTTGGGATCGTCGGCGACCAGGATGTGGCCCTGCTCGCCGGCGGCGAGCAGGCGCTTGCCGTTTTCGGCGAGGCCGTTGATCAGCACGCGGTCGGGATAGACCTGGGTGGCGGGGAACGGCGCCGCCGGACGCGGCGAGAAGGCGTACAGGGCGGCGCCCAGCACCATGCCGGTGAAGACCGCCGCCGGCCAGCCGCTGTTGCTTGCCTTGTCGCGCTGCGCCTTGACCGGCGCGGACAGTGTCTGATTCATCGCCCTCTCCTCCAGATTCCGCCGTCACGCCGCTGGCCGGATGAACCGGTACCGCGACGGACGATTCTCGTAATTTGTTCTACAACCACACTTGCTTGCATGTTCAAGCGCTGCCATCCCTGGCGCTACCGAGCACTTCTCTGATAGCCCGGCCCGGCCATCCCTGGCCGGGCGTTCGGGGCCACGCGAATGACATTGAGTCATTCGCGCAGCCCCTCACCCGATCAGGCGCGCCGCAAGCCGGAACGATGTAAAAACTCAAGCAGGCAACTCGAACAGGGCCGCAGCCCCCATGCCGCCGCCGATGCACATGGTCACCACCGCGTACTTCACGCCGCGGCGGCGTCCTTCCAGCAGAGCATGCCCGACCATGCGCGCGCCCGACATGCCGAAAGGATGGCCGATGGCGATCGCGCCGCCATTGACATTGAGGCGGTCGTTGGGAATGCCGAGCTTGTCGCGACAGTACAGCACCTGGCAGGCGAACGCCTCGTTCAGTTCCCACAGGCCGATGTCCGCGACCTTGAGGCCGTGTTTGGCCAGCAGCTTGGGCACGGCGAAGACCGGGCCAATGCCCATCTCGTCCGGCTTGCAGCCGGCGACGGCGGAGCCGCGGTAGATGCCCAGCGGCTCGAGGCCGCGGCGTTGCGCCTCGGCGCGGCTCATCAGCAGGGCGGCGGCGGCGCCGTCGGAGAGCTGCGAGGCGTTGCCGGCGGTGATGTGCTGGCCCTGCTTGACCCAGCGGCCGTCCTTGAACACCGGCTTGAGCGAGGCCAGGCCTTCCAGCGTGGTCTCGGCGCGGTTACCCTCGTCCCTGGCCAGGGTGACCTGCTCCCTGGTGGTCGGCTTGCCTTCCTTGTCGAAGAGCTGCTTGGTCGTCGTCAGCGGCACGATCTCGTCGGCGAACAGGTTCGCCTTCTGCGCGGCGGCGGTGCGCTGCTGGCTTTGCAGGGAGTACTCGTCCTGCGCCGCGCGGCTGATGCCGTAGCGTTCGGCCACCAGCTCGGCGGTCTCGATCATCGGGATGTAGGCGGTGGGCACGGCGGCCAGCACCGCCTCGGACACGGCGCGGTAGTTGTTCTTGTGCGAGTTCTGCACCAGGGAGATCGACTCCAGGCCGCCGCCGATGGCGATGTCCACCTCGCCCACCATGATGCTCTTGGCCACGGCGGCGATGGTCATCAGGCCGGAGGAGCACTGGCGGTCCACCGTCATGCCCGGCACGGTGTCGGGGAAGCCGGCGGTATAGGTGCAGAGACGGGCCAGGTTGTAGGCCTGGGTGCCCTGCTGCGCGGCGGCGCCGAGCAGGACGTCCTCGATGGCGGCCGGCTCCACGCCGGCGCGCTCGGCGACGGCGCGCAGTACGTGGCCGCCGAGGACGGGGGCTTCGGTGTCGTTGAAGGCGCCGCGGAAGGCCTTGCCGATGGGGGTGCGTGCAACACTCACAATAACTGCTTCGTTCATGGGAGATGCCTAGCTTGTTTTAACAGTCGCGTCAGGGATGACGCGTTCTTGTGCAGGACGCACATCAAAGTAGTAACGGGAGATGGTGTCTGCCACGCAGCCGGGACGGCTTTCGCCTTCGATCTCGACAGTGACGCGGATGGTGGCCTGCACGCCGCCGTCCCTGGTTTTCTCGGCGGCGATCAGTTCGCCGCTGCCGCGCACGCGGGCGCCGACTTTCACCGCGTTGGGGAAGCGCACCTTCTCGCAGCCGTAGTTCACGCCCATCTTCATGCGCACGTCGACGATCTGCGGCAGGAAGCGGGAGACCAGGGACAGGGTCAGGTAGCCGTGGGCGATGCAGGCGCCGAAGGGGCCGTCCTTGGCGCGCACCGGGTCCACGTGGATCCACTGGTGGTCGTCGGTGGCGTCGGCGAACAGGTTGACGCGCTCCTGGGTGATAGTCACCCACTCGCTGCTGCCGAGCTTGTGGCCGACCGCGGCGAGGATGGCTTCGGCGTTGTCGAAGACTGTGGCCATCAGGGTGTTCTCCTCACGATTGCTTCGTCACCCCGGCGGAAGCCGGGGTCCAGGGCTGACTGCGGCGCACCAGGCCCCTGGATACCGGCTTTCGCCGGTATGACGATGGATGTGAATGAGCGCTTTTTCATTTAGCTTCGCCTCAGGCCCGCTGGCTCGAAGCGGAAATCACTTCGCCGACCAGGTAGGAGGAATAGTCGGAGGCCAGGAACACCATGACGTTGGCGATCTCCCAGGCCTCGGCGCCGCGGCCGAAGGCTTCGCGGCTGGCAAGTTCGTTGAGCAGGGCTTCAGGGGCGCTCTTGCGCAGGTGGTCGTGGAACACGATGGAGGGCGACACGGCGTTGATGCGCACGCCGAACTCGGCGGCTTCGAGGGC
This sequence comes from Nevskia soli DSM 19509, assembly GCF_000711955.1. Classification (GTDB taxonomy): domain Bacteria; phylum Pseudomonadota; class Gammaproteobacteria; order Nevskiales; family Nevskiaceae; genus Nevskia; species Nevskia soli. Next base: position 55,796 of record NZ_KL543999.1, on the reverse strand, counting down.
GGAGCAGCGGGTCAGCGCCATCACGCCGGCCTTGGCGGCGGCGTAGTGGGCCTGCTCCTTCTGTCCGCGCCAGCCCAGCACCGAGGCGTTGTTGACGATGGCGCCGCGGCCGCGCGGCTGCATCACCTTGAGCATGGCCCGGGTCATGCGGAAGGTGCCGGTGAGGGTGATGTCCAGTACCTTGTGCCATTCCTCGTCGGACATGTCGACCACGCGCCTGCTGCCGCCGAGGCCGGCGTTGTTGAGCAGCACGTCGACGCCGCCGAGCTTCTGCTCCGCTTCGTCGACCAGGGCCTGCACATCGGCTTCGACAGCGACATTGGCGAGCTTGCCGTGGATTGCCTGGTCCGGATGATCCTTGTGCAGGGCCGCCACCGCCTCGTCCAAACGGCGCTGGTGGATGTCCGAGACGAGCAGCGCGCGGCAGCCTTCTTCCAGGCAGCGGCGGGCGGTGGCGAAACCGATGCCGCCGCCGGCCGCGGCGGTGATCAGCACGGACTTGCCCTTGAGCAGGTCGTGGCCGGGGACGTAGGGGGGAGGCGGGATGGTGATCATCGCTCAGAGTCTCCGTTCGTCTCGAGTGGCGAGCGAGGCGCTGGCCCCTCGATACACCCGCTGCGCGGGCACTCGGGGCGAACGGGCTTTGGTGTTGGGCAGAAAGGTTTGGCGCTTTGCATATTGTTTTCGCTTGCTCAGGCTGTTGGACGCGGTTCGCGCGGCATGTCGAGGCCGCGCTCCGCGATCAGGTTGAGCTGGATTTCGTTGGTGCCGGCGTAGATGGTGTCGGCGCGCGAGAAGAAGAACAGTTGCTGCAGGGGGCGGATGCGCGGGTCATCGGAGACGACGTCGCCGGCCGGGCCCAGCACGTCCAGGGCCAGCTTGCCCAGCTCACGGTGCCAGTTGGACCAGTAGTACTTGTAGATCAGGGCTTCGCGCTTCAGGCCGGGGCCTTCGCCGCCCGACAGCATGCGCAGGGCGTTGTAGCGCATCACGCGCAGGCCGCACCAGGCCTGGGCGATGCGCTGGCGCACCTGCGGGTTGGCGGCGCTGCCGTTGGCCTGGGCCGCCTTCACCACCAGGTCGAACTCGTAGGCGAAGTGCATCTGCTGGCCCAGGGTGCTGACGCCGCGCTCGAATTCGAGCAGGCCCATCGCCACCTTCCAGCCCTCGCCCGGCTTGCCGACGAGGTGGCCGGCCTCGGCGGCCGCGCCGTCGAAGAACACTTCGTTGAATTCGGAGCCGCCGCCCATCTGGCGGATCGGCTGGATGCGCACGCCGGGCTGGGCCAGGGGCAGCAGCAGGAAGCTGAGACCGTTGCGGCCCTTGCTGCCCGGCTCGCTGCGCGCCAGCACGAAGATCCATTCCGACTCGTGTGCCAGCGAGGTCCATACCTTCTGGCCCTGCACGCGCCAGCTCCCGTCCGCTTCCTGCCAGCAGCGGGTCTGGACGTTGGCGAGGTCGGAACCGGCGCCGGGTTCGGAATAGCCCTGGGCCCAGTACTCGGTGCCGGCGACGATGCCGGGCAGGAAGCGCCGCTTCTGCGCTTCGCTGCCGAAGGCGATCAGGGTGGGACCGATCAGGCCTTCGCCGATGTGGCCCATGCGGCCGGGGCCGCCGGCGCGGGCGTATTCCTCGTGGAAGATGACCTGCTGCTCGATGCTCAGGCCGCGGCCGCCGTGTTCGGCGGGCCAGCCGACGCAGGTCCAGCGACCGGCGGCGAGCTCGCGCTCCCACTCCTTGCGCAGGACCGGATCGGCTTCCTCGTCGCCGGGGCCGCCGCGATGACGCAGGCTTTCGAAGCGGCCGCTCAGGTGCCGGCGCATCCATTCCGCCACTTCGGCGCGGAAGGCTTCATCGGTGGTGCTAGGCTGGAGATTCATGTGCGGGATCAGGCGGCGAGCAGCGCCCGCGCGATGCGTTCGCGCAAGGCATCGGCGTTGCCCAGCCAATGGCTGCTGGCCTGGGCGCGCTTGAAATAGAGCTGGGGGTCGTATTCCCAGGTGAAGCCGACGCCGCCATGCAGCTGGATGGCTTCCTGGGCGCAGAAGAAACAGGTGTCCGCGGCCAGGGTGCGGGCCACGGCGCATTCGATGGCCTGGGCGTCGGTGGTGCTGCCGCCCGCCGCCAGGGCGGCGGCGCCGTACACGGCGGAGCGCGTGGCCTCGATGCGCACCATCATTTCGGCGCAGCGGTGCTTGACCGCCTGGAACGAGGCGATGGCGCGGCCGAACTGCTTGCGCGTGGCGGTATAGGCGACGGTGAGGTCCAGGCATTGCTGCGCCACGCCGAGCTGTTCGGCGGCGATGGCCAGGCGGGTCAGCGCGGCCGCGCGCGACAGGCCGTCTTCCAGGCGCAGGGCGTCGTCGATGCGGTCTTCGGCCGGCAGGGTGACGCCGCCGAGGCTGATGCTGCTGAAACGGCGGGTGGCGTCCCAGCCTTCGAGCGGCTTGATGTCCAGGCCGGAGATTTCGCGCGGCACTGCGAACAATGCGGGCAGGCGCTCGCCCTCGACCCAGGCGAAGATCAGCAGCCAGTCGGCGGCGCCCGCATCGGGTACACGCGGGCAGTGGCCGCTGAGGGTCCAGACCTCGCCCTTGCGGTTGGCCTGCACCAGGGCCGCGGCTTCGTGCCAGTCTTCGACGCCGCTGTCGAGCGGAGCCGTCAGGCACAGCCGGCCTTCGGCGATGGCGGGCAGGAAGCGCCGCCGCGCCTGCTCGCTGCCGAGCTGCGCCAGCAGGTTGGCGGCCAGGCAGACGGTGGAGAAGTACGGGGCGCAGAGGAGCTGGCGGCCCATCTGCTCCAGCACCAGCACCAGCTCCACCGCGCCCAGGCCCAGGCCGCCGTACTCTTCGGCCACCGGGATACCGCACCAGCCCAGTTCGGAGCCGATGCGTTGCCACACGCCGGCGTCGAAGCCGTGTTCGCCGGACATGGCCGCGCGCACCGCGGCCGAGCCGCTCTCTTCCGCCAGGAAGCTGCGGGCGGCGTCGCGGATCATGACCTGGTCTTCGGTGAAGGCGAAGTTCATGCGTGGCGGCTGATCAGGTTCCGTAGACTTTCTGCGGCTTGGGCGCTTCGGCGATCAGCGACTCGACCACCTCGGTGAGTTCGGCCGGCTGCCAGCGTGCCTTCTTGTCGCGCACCTTGCCGGTACGCCAGCCGTCGCCGATGGAGAGCTTGCCGCCTTCCACTTCGAAGACCTTGCCCGTGACGCCGGCCGACAGCGGGCTGCACAGCCACACCACCAGCGGGGCGACGTTGCCGGGGTGGAAGTGGTCGAAGGCCTCGCCATCGGGCTTCTTCATCACGTCGGCGAAGACCTTCTCGGTCATGCCGGTGCGCGCCGCCGGGGCCAGGGCATTGGCGGTGATGCCGTAGCGGCCCAGTTCGGCCGCCTGCACCAGGGTGAGGGAGGCGATGCCGCCCTTGGCGGCGGCGTAGTTGCTTTGCCCGACTGAGCCCTGGAGACCAGCGCCGGAGCTGGTGTTGACGATGCGGGCGTCGACCTTCTGGCCGTTCTTGACCTGGTCGCGCCAGCGGCGCACCAGGATGCTGGCCAGGCAGAAATGGCCTTTCAAGTGCACGCGGATGACGTCGTCCCAGTCCTGTTCGGACAGGCTGGCGAACATGCGGTCGCGCACGATGCCGGCATTGTTGACCACGCCCTGCACGTCGCCGAAGCGCGCCACGGCGCCGTCGACGATGCGCTGCGCACCGTCCATGCTGGTGATGTCGTCGCTGTTGGCCAGGGCCTTGCCGCCGGCCGCCTCGATCTCCTTGACCACGGAAGCCGCGGCCTCGGGACGGATGTCGTTGACGATGACGTTGGCGCCCTCGCCCGCCAGCAACAGCGCGTACTCGCGGCCCAGGCCGCTGCCCGAGCCGGTGACGATGATGGTGCGGTTGTCGCAGATACCCATGGATCAACCCAACCGTTCGATGATGGTGACGTTGGCGACGCCGCCGCCTTCGCACATGGTCTGCAGGCCGTAGCGCTTGTTGGTGCGCTCCAGCTCGTTGAGCAGGGTGCACATCAGCTTGGCGCCGGTGGCGCCGAGCGGATGACCCAGGGCGATGGCGCCGCCGTTGACGTTGGTCTTCTCGTGCGGGTAGCCGATCTCCTTGAACCAGGCCAGCACCACCGAGGCGAAGGCCTCGTTGATCTCGACCAGGTCGATGTCCTCCAGCTTCATGCCGGCCTTCTTCAGGGCGTGGCGGGTGGCGGGGATCGGCGCGGTAAGCATCATGATGGGGTCGTCGCCGAGCACGCTCATGTGGTGCACGCGGGCGCGCGGCGTGAGGTTGTAGCGCTTCAGCGCTTTCTCGGACACCACCAGCAGTGCGGAGGAACCGTCGCAGGTCTGGCTGGAGACGCCGGCGGTGAGCTTGCCGCCCGGCTCCAGCGGCTCCAGGGACTTCATTTTCTCCAGCGAGGTCTGGCGCGGCGTTTCGTCCTGCTCCAGGCCTTCGAGGGGCACGATTTCCTTGTTGAAGCGGCCGGCGGCGATGGCCTTGAGGGCGCGCTGGTGGCTCTCCAGGGAGAACACTTCCATCTCCTCGCGCGAGATGTTCCACTGGTCGGCGATCTTCTGCGCGGCGTAGAACTGCGACACCGGCTGGTCGCCGAAGCGCGCGGCCCAGCCCTTGCTGCCGGAGAAGGGATCGCTGAAGCCGAGCGGCTTGGCGGCGATCATGGCCGAGGAGATCGGGATCTGGCTCATGGTCTGCACGCCGCCGGCGACGACCACGTCGTTGACGCCGCTCATCACCGCCTGCGCGGCGAAATGCAGGGCCTGCTGCGAGGAGCCGCACTGGCGGTCCACCGTCACGCCCGGCACGGTCAACGGCAAGCCGGCGGCGAGCCAGCAGGAGCGCGCGATGTTGCCGGCCAGGGGGCCGATGGCATCGAGGCAGCCGAACACCACGTCGTCGTAGTCTTCCGCCGGGATCGAGGGGTTGCGTTCGACCAGTGCCTTGAGCACGTGGGCGCCGAGGTCGGCGCCGTGGATGTGGGCCAGCTTGCCGCGGCGCTTGCCGACGGGGCTGCGCACCGCGTCGACGATATAGGCTTCTGCCATGTCAGTTTCCGTTTCTCGAATGGATCAGTTGAAGGTGTCGCCGGGGCCCAGTTCCGAGCCCTCGGCAAAGATGAATTTCGCAACCCTGGTTTTATGGAAAGCGCGGTCGCCCCAGGCGGCGTCCAGGGCCCAGGCCCGCTTCATGAACATCTGGAGATCCGCTTCCCAGGTGTAGCCCATGGCGCCATGTACCTGCATGCTGCGCCGTGCCGACAGCCACGCGGCTTCGCAGGCGGCCAGCTTGGCGTGCGACACGTGCACCGCGGCGCGCGGCCGGTTGGTGGCCAGGGCCTGGGCGGCGCGGAACACCACCGGCTTGGCGAACTCGATCTTCACCGCCACGTCGGCGAGCTGGTGCTTCACCGCCTGGAACGAGCCGATGGGTTTGCCGAACTGCTTGCGCTGGGCGCTGTGGTCGATGCCGAGGTCGAGCATGCGCTGCGCCAGGCCCAGCTGCTGCGCGCTGACCGCCAGGGCGGCGCGGTTGAGCACGCCTTCCCACAGGTCGCGGCCGATGCGCGCCGGGGCGACGCGGGTGGCGTCGCTCGGCGTCCACTCCACCTTGTAGAGGCGGCGCGACATCTCGATGCTGGGGTTGAAGGAGAGCTTGACCTGGTCGCGCTGCACCGCGTGCACTTCGTCGTTGTGCCAGAGCAGCAGCAGGTCGGCGAGCTGCGCGTCGGCGACGAAGGGGTTGACCGGGTGGCCGAGGGCGATGCGCGCGGTGCCGTTGGCGATGCGCGGCAGCCAGGCCTTCTTCAACGAGATGTCGCTGGGCAGGCGGGTCAGCAGCCAGGCCGCGAGGTAGGCGGTGTCCGACAGGGAATCCGGGATGGCGTAGTAGCCCAGTTCCTGGTTGATCAGCACCCAGTCCAGGTCGCCCAGGCCGATGCCGCCGAATTCTTCCGGCACCGACAGCGCAGTGATGCCCTGGTCGGCGAGCTTGGCGCGCAGGTCGCGGGAGCGGCCGCTCTCGGTCTCCCAGATCTCGCGCAGCATTTCCGGCGCCGCCTCGACCATCAGGAACTTGCGCACGGCGTCGCGGAAGGCGACTTGTTGTTCTTCGAAGGTGAAGTCCATGTCAGTTAGCCGTTTTGTGAGCCTGCACTAAACACCGTCCGTTCACCCCGAGTAGCACGCGCGTATCGAGGGGGTGCGGTGAAATTTCCGCGCGGCCCCTCGATACGTCCGCTACGCGGACACTCGGGGTGAACGGGGATCTAAGAACCTTGGAACGCACAGCTAAGACCTCGGCAGGCCGAGCATGCGCTCGGCGATGATGTTTCTCTGGATCTCGTTGGTGCCGGCGTAGATCGGCCCGGCCTGCGCGAAGAGGAAGCCGTCCAGCCAGTTGCCGATGTCGCCGGCATCCGGGGCGTGCGGCATCAGTTCGGCGCGGGCGCCGAGGATTCGCATGGCGGTTTCGTGCATCAGCAGGTCCAGCTCGGACCAGAAGATCTTGTTGGTGCTGGCCTCGGCGCCGATCTGGGCGCCCTTGGCCATGCGGCTGGCGGTGCGGTAGGTGGCAAGGGCGTAGGCTTCGGCGCCCATCCAGCTCTGCATCACCGCGTCGCGCACGGAAGGGTCGGCGTCGGCATGCGCCTGGTGGCGCAGGTACAGCTCCACCAGCGACTTCGCGGTCTGCTGGAAGCGGCCGGGCGAGCGCAGCATCAGGCCGCGCTCGAAGCCGGCGGTGGCCATCGCCACCTGCCAGCCGGCGCCTTCGTCGGCCAGGCGGTTGTGCACCGGCACGCGCACCTCGTCGAAGAAGATTTCGGCGAAGCCGGTCTGGCCGTTGAGCTGCTGCACCGGGCGGATGGTGATGCCCGGCAGGTTCAGCGGCAGCAGGATGAAGGTGAGGCCGTGGTGGCGCACGGATTCGGGATCGGTGCGGAACAGGCCGAACAGCCAGTCGGCCCATACCGCGCGGGTGGACCAGGTCTTCTGGCCGCTGATGACGTAGTGGTCGCCGTCGCGCACGGCCTTGCAGCGGATGGCCGCCATGTCGGAACCGGCGCCCGGCTCGGACCAGCCCTGGGCCCAGATGTCCTCGCCCGTGGCCATGCGCGGCAGGAAGCGCTGCTTCTGTTCCTCGGTGCCGTATTCCATCAGGGTCGGCGCCAGCAGGAAGATGCCGTTCTGGTTGACGCGCAGCGGCGCGCCGGCACGCCAGTATTCTTCCTCGAAGATCAGCCACTCGATCAAATCACAGCCGCGGCCGCCGACTTCCTTGGGCCAGGTCACCGCGCTCCAGCGGCCGCCGGCGAGCTTGCCTTCCCAGGCGCGGTGGTCGGCGAAGCCTTCCTCGGTATCGAAGCTGCGCAGCGGCTGCTTCGGCACATGCTGCTCCAGCCAGTCGCGCACTTCCTGGCGGAAGCGCTGCTGGCGGTCCGTGTACTCGAGTCTCACTTGGCAAGTCTCATTTATTTACGAGCCCCCGACGGCCCCTGTGCATCGTTGTTGGTATTGAGCTGCGCCTCGCGCTTCTCGACGAAGGCGCGGCGCGTCTCGGCGGATTCGGCGCTCATGTAAGCCTGCAGGGTGAAGCCCTGCTCCCAGCGGTACTTGTTCTCGAGGTTGCCGTCCTCGATGCCGTTGAGCGATTCCTTGGCCAGGCGGATCATGGTGCCGCTCTTGGCCGCGATCTTGCGGGCGATGGCCAGGGCCGCTTCGCGCAGCTCGGCGCGCGGCACCACCTTTTCGACCGCGCCGAGGCGGTAGGCGTCGGCGGCGGTGATGGGCTCGCCGGTGAAATACATCATGCGCACCTTCTGCACCGGGAACAGGCGCTGCAGATGGGCGCCGCCGCCCATGGCGCCGCGGTCCACTTCCGGCACGCCGAAGGTGGCGTCCTCGGCGGCGACGACGATGTCCGCCGCGCCGGCCAGGCCGATGCCGCCGCCCAGCACGAAGCCGTGCACGGCGACGATCACCGGCAACGGGTTGCGGTGCACCGCCTCGAAGCTGCGGTAGTTGCCGGCGTTGACCGAGACGATGCGCTCCGGATTCTTGTCCAGTTCCTTGATGTCGACCCCGGCGCAGAAGCCGCGGCCTTCGGCGCGCAGCACGATGACGCGCGCCGCAGGATCGTTGCCGGCGCGGATGATGGCGTCGGCCAGGCCGTGCCAGCCGGCGTCGTTGAGGGCGTTGACCGGAGGCCGGTCGATGACGATCTCGGCGATGCCGTCGCTGATGGTGGTGCTGAACTGCCGGCTTGCGGGAACGCTCATGCGGCGGCCTCTGTTTTATTGGTTTGCGCAGTCAGTGCGGCCAGGCGCGCCTCGGCCTCGCCGACGATGGCGGCGATCAGCTCGGCCACGCTGGGCAGGCTGTCGATGTTGGAAGCGACCTGGCCGCTGGGCAGCACCCCTTCGTCCGGCCGGCCTTCGACCATGGCGCGCTGGATCAGCACCGGGGCATTGGCGGCCATCATGGTCTGGATGGCGGAGTCGCCCTCGCCCAGCGCGGTGATGGCGGTGCGCAGCATGTGGGCGATGGACATGCCGGTGTGGGCGCGCCATTGCCAGGCGCTGTTCAGCGCCACGAACAGGCGATGCAGCAGGCCGCCGCTCTCCAGGCGCAGCAGGTAGGGATTGTCGATCATGCGTTGCGGCATGCCGTCGACGGCGGTGGAGGCGCGAATCTTCGCGGGATCCTTCGCGTCGAGGTATTTCTGCAGGGTGGCGCGCGGCACCGGCGACTCGGCGGTCATCAGGAAGCGCGTGCCCATGGCGATGCCGGAAGCGCCGAAGGCCAGCGCGCCGGCCAGGCCGCGGCCGTTGTAGAAGCCGCCGGCGGCGACCACCGGCACCTTCACCGCATCCAGCACCTGCGGCAGCAGCAGCGTGGTCGGCACCGAGCCGGTGTGGCCGCCGCCCTCCGCACCCTGCACGGTGATGATGTCGGCGCCCAGCTCGACGGCCTTCTGCGCGTGCTTGAGCGCGCCGACGGTGGGCATGCACAGCACGCCGGCCTGCTTGAAGCGGCCGATGGTCTTGGCGTCCGGCCCGCGGCCGTAGCTGACGGCGCGCAGGCGGTGCTTGATGGTGAGGTCGATCACCTGCTGCGCGTTCGGCTGGAACATGTGGAAGTTGATGCCGAAGGGGCGGTCGGTGAGCGAGCGCACCTTGAGGATTTCCGCTTCCAGCACGTCGGCCTGGATGGTGGCGGCGGCGAGGAAGCCGAAGCCGCCGGCATTGCTGGTGGCGGCGACCAGCTTCGCGTCCGCCACCCAGCCCATCGCCGTCTGCACGATGGGATAGCGGCAGCCGAGGCGTTCACACAGGACCGTGTGGAGAATGCTGGGCAAGGAGCTTATGCTGTTCATCTCACAAGCACCTAAGTCCGTTCGCCCCGAGTGCGTTGCACAGCAACGCGTATCGAGGGGCCGGTGGTGCGCTGGCCCCTCGATACACCCGCTTCGCGGGCACTCGGGGCGAACGGACATTGGTAATGGGCGTAGAGGTTTGGCTCATCGTCAGCGCTTCACGATCACGGACGAGCCATGGCCGAACAGGCCCTGGTTGGCGGTGATGCCGACCTTGGCGCCCTGCACCTGGCGCGAGCCGGACTGGCCGCGCAACTGCCAGGTCAGCTCGCACACCTGGGCCAGGGCCTGGGCGGGTACCGCTTCGCCGAAGCAGGCCAGGCCGCCGGAAGGATTCACCGGCAGGCGGCCGCCGATGCGGGTGACACCCTCGCGCACCAGCTTCGCCGCTTCGCCGCGGGCGCAGAATTGCAGGTCTTCCATCCAGTCCAGTTCCAGCGCGGTGGAAAGGTCGTAGACCTCGGCCAGGCTGACGTCTTCCGGGCCGATGCCGGCTTCCTCATAGGCCTTGCGCGGCAGCGCGGCGCGGAAGCGCTGCGGCTCGGCGGCGACGGCGGAGTCGGTGGCGAGGTCCGGCATCTCCACCGTGTCGGTGGCGAAGGTCGGGGTCACGGTGGAGACGGCGGCGACGCGCGGCGCATCCTTCTTGCCGATGCGGCGGGCGTAGTCGAGGCTGGAGACGATCAGGGCGGCGGCGCCGTCGGAGGTGGCGCAGATGTCCATCAGGCGCAGCGGGTCGGCGACCATGGCGGAAGCGGCCACGTCCTGCGCGGAGAATTTCTTGCGGTAGCGGGCGTTGGGATTGTCGAAGCCGTGTTCGGCGTTCTTCACCTTGACCAGGGCGAAGTCGTCCTGGGTGTCGCCGTACAGCGCCATGCGGCGGCGCGCATAGAGGGCGAAATAGGTGGGATTGGTGATGCCGACGCGGAAGCGCACCCAGTCCGGATCGTCCGGTCGCTCGCCTTTCTGCGGCGCCAGGAAGCCCTTGGGCGTGGTGTCGGCGCCGATGACCATGGCTACTTCGCATTCGCCGGAGAGGATCTTGGAGCGCGCGGCAGCCAGGGCCTGCGAACCGGAGGCGCAGGCGGCGTAAGAAGTGTTGACCTGCGCGCCCTGCCAGCCGAGGGCCTGGGCGAAGGTGGCGCCGGCGACGTAGCCGGGATAGCCGTTGCGCATGGTGGCGGCGCCGGAGACGAACTGCACGTCGCGCCAGTTGACGCCGGCATCGGCCAGCGCGGCGCGCGCGGCGACGACACCGTATTCGACGAAATTGCGGCCCCACTTGCCCCAGGGGTGCATGCCGACGCCGAGGATGGCGATGTCCTTGTTCAAGGCTTGTTCTCCGGCAGCGGCTTCCACTTCCAGCTGAGCTTGCCGTCGTCCAGCGGCTCCAGTATCAGTTCCACCCGCATGCCGACTTTCAGCGCCTCGACGCCGACGCCGCTGGCGACCTGACCGAGCACGATCATGCGTTCCTGCTCCAGCTCCACCGCGGCGATGCCGTAGGGCACGAAGGGATCGTTGGAGATATAAGGCTCCGGCGGCTTGTAGGCCGCATTGGTATAGGACCAGATGCGGCCGGTGCGCGACAGCTTCACTTCCTCGAAGCTCTCGCCGGCGCAATCCGGATGGCGGCAGAACTTGATGGCCTTGGGGAAGTAATAGGTGCCGCAGGCGGCGCAGCGGGCGCCGAGCAGGTGCGGCTCGCGCTCATCGAGCGTGAACCAGCCTTCCAGCACCGGGGTCTTGACCGGGGTGTCCATCAGGCGGCTTTCCGCGCCGGCGGGTTGTTTTTGAGTATCGCGCCGCGCAGGTTGTGCGGGTCGAGGCGGCCGATGATGGCCAGCTGCTCGGCGGTCGGCAGCGGCGTCTCGCCCATCCCTTCGGCCTGGAGCAGGGGGAAGCCGGTGGCGGCCTGGACCTGTTCGAAGCTGACGCCGGGGTGCAGGGACTTGACCCGGATCGCATGCTGCGGACCGCCGAAATCGAGCACGCAGAGGTCGGTGACGATCAGGCGCAGGTCGAGGAAATCCTGGTTCATGCCCTCGCCCCAGCGCTTGGGGTTGTAGCCCACGCCGGAAACCATATCCACTTCCCCGGCGACGAAGACGCGCGGGCCGTGGTTGGGCACGAACAGGGAGTTGATGTGGTTGATGCTGTTGCCGGGGAGGCCGCGCACGCCCAGCACCGCCGACTTGGGCTTGGCGTAGTCGCCCACCGCCGACAGGTTGGTCTGGCCCCAGCGGTCGATCTGCGTCGGGCCGATCATGGCGTGGCGCTTGCCGCCCCAGACGCATTCGAACACGCGGTCGAAGGACATATAGCCTTCGTACTTGGGCTGGTAGTCGCCGCGCGGGCCGACCGGTACCGGCTCGGATACCAGGAAGGCTTCGCTGTCGGTCATCAGCAGCTCGGGCGAGTGCGTCAGCTTGGCCAGCGAGGCGCCCAGGCGCGGGATGGTGGTGATGCCGGAGGCCAGCACCTCGCCGTTGTCGCGCCAGGCTTCGGAAGCGGCGACGATCATCAGCTCGGCCAGGGTGATTTCAGTATTCGTGGTCATGTTCAGAATACCGGCAGCTTGAGCTTGCCGATGCGCTCGGCCCCACCCACTTTCGTCAGGTACTCGGCTTCGCCGCCCGCGACGAACTCGTCCAGGTATTTGTGCCAGCCGTTGTCCTCGGTGGCGGAGCTGTTGTAGCGCTTGAGGTGCTCCATGTCCCAGCCGTAGTTCGGGCCGAAATAGGTCGGATGCGCGCCGCACGGAGCGTGCACCACGCCGGCGACGAGGTAGCGCTCGTAGGGATTGAGCTTGGCCGTCTCGGCGTCCAGGGCCAGCTTGTCGTGCAGCACTTCGGTGCTGACGTAGCAGCGCCCGGCGGCGCGGGCGAAGAGGTGATCGAAGAAGGTATCGGCGCCGCGCACCAGGGTATTGCCGAGGCGGTCGCACTCGTTGACGTGCAGCAGCGCCGCATCGAGCTTGAGCGCCGGCATGGCGACATAGACTTCGCCGTCTTCATAGGGCGAGGTGATGGTCTTGATCTGCGGGTTCTTCGCCAGCACGTCGGTAGCGAGGCCGACGCGGGTGGGCAGGAAGGACATGCGCATGCCGGCGGCGCGCAGGCCCCACTCGAACATGCCCTCATCCAGTTCCATCACCTCGATGCTGCCGCCCTCGCGTGCCTTGCGGTAGTACGGCTCCAGCGGGATGGCGTCGAGCGTGACGAAGGGGAAGATCAGCTTCTTCACCTTGCCGGCGGCGCAGAGCATGCCGACGTCCGGGCCGCCGTAGGAGACCACGGTCAGGTCTTTCAGGTCGGAACGCAGGATCTCGCGCACCAGGGCCATCGGCTTGCGCCGCGGGCCCCAGCCGCCGATGCCGAGCGTCATGCCGGAGCGCAGCTGGGCGATTGCCGCTGCCGCCGTCAATTCCTTGTTCAGTGCCATTCTTGCTTGGTTCTTTTGGGCTTACTTGAAGCCGACGGAGAAGTCGTGGCCCCACAGGCTCACGGCGGTGGATTCGAAGGCCTGGTGATGTTCCCAGTCGACCATCAGGCCGCCGTAGCCGTATTCGAGGGCGAAGTTGGACGGGGTGTTCATGTAGAACGAGGTCATGCGGTCGTTGACGTGACGGCCAAGCGTGGCCATCAGCTTGACGCCCTGCTTCTGCATGCGGTCGTAGGCACGGCCGACTTCGTCCATGCTCGGCACTTCGATCATGATGTGCACGCAGCCGCTGGGCATGGCCATCTCGAACAGCGCCAGGCTGTGGTGGCGCGGGTTGGCGCAGTGGGTGAAGTAGATGCGCTTGACCGGCTCGTTCGGGTCCGGCGTGAACTTGTGGCGGAAGATGTCGGAGAGGTTGAAGCCGAGCACGTCGCGGAACAGGGCCCAGGTGGCGTCGAACTCCACCGCCGGCAGCACGGTGTGGCCGACGCCATGCTCGCCGGTGACGAAGCCTTCGACGCCGATCGGCGAGACGAAGCGCGCGAAGTCGGTGGTGAAGCCCCAGGACACTTCGTGCAGGTTGCCGGAGGGATCGGTGAAGGACAGCAGGTCCTGCACGCAGCGGGCCTTGCGCTGCGCCTCGCTGCCCTTGGTGGTGGTCACGCCGGCCTGCTTCAGGGCGGCGGCGACGGCGTCGAAGGCGGTCTCGTTGGCCACTTCCCAGCCGGAAGCCTGGTAGCGGTCTTCCTTACCCTTGACGATGGCGATGCGATACTTGCGCTCGTCCAGTTTCAGGTACAGGCCGCCTTCCGGGGCCTCCGCGGTGGCCACGCCCAGCACCTCTTCGCCGAAGTGCTTCCACTTGGAGACATCGGTGCTTTCCGCTACGACGTAGGCCAGTGCGTCGATCTTCACCATGGGGTGTCCGCCGTATATTGATTGGATTGGGTTGGATGACCGCAATTATCAAGACCCGGCGGGGGGTACTGCTTCACCCAATTAGACGAGACCTTTGAGCAGGAATGCTCCACTTGGCTAGTCTCATTGGATGATGAATCGCCTAAGCGAATGGAAATAATGGCGTAACGGATTCTCCCGCCTTGCGCCCCGTCCCCTTTTCCGGCCTTTTCCAGGCCGTTTCCGGATGAAATCGCAGCGAAGCGGAGCGCGCTATCGGCTTTTCAAAACATCCATCAATCGAGGAGCAGCACATGGGCAGGGTGCAGGACAAGGTCGCCATCGTCACCGGGGCCGCCAGCGGCGTGGGCAAGGAAGATGCGATCCTGCTGGCCAGGGAAGGCGCCAGGGTGGTGCTGACCGACGTCAACGAGGAAGCCGGCCGCGCCGTCGCCGAGCAGATCGGGGCCAGGCAGGCGCTGTTCGTGCGCCATGACATCGCCTCCGAGGACGACTGGCTCAAGGTGATGAAGCTCACCCACGAAAGCTTCGGCGGCCTCGACATCCTGGTCAACAACGCCGCCATCCTGGCCTACGGCACCATCGAGGATACCTCCCTGGAGCTGTGGCAGAAGATCCAGAAGGTGAATTCGGACGGTTATTTCCTGGGCTGCAAGCATGCTCTGCTGGCGATGAAGGAGCGCGGCGGCGGCTCGATCATCAACATGTCCTCGATGGCCGGTATCGGCGGCGTGTCCTCGTTCTGCGCCTACAGCGCCTCCAAGGGCGCGGTGGCGGCGATGACGCGCAGCATCGCGGCGCATTGCCGCAGCAAGGGCTACAAGATCCGCTGCAATTCGATCCACCCGGACGGCATCAAGACGCCGATGGTTTCCGGCCTGCACACCACACTGAAGCCCGGGCAGATGCCCTCGGTGCGCGAGAAGGACCCCAAGCAGATCATGGCCCGTTTCGCAGAGCCGCAGGACATCGCCAACCTGGTGCTGTTCCTGGCTTCGGACGAGTCGCGCTTCATCCAGGGCGCCGAGATGCGCATCGACAACGGTTATTTGATGTGGGCGGACTAAATGTTCGTCCTGAACAAGACGGCGCCATCCATGGCGCCGACTATTCAAATAAGCAGGATAGCTAGCTGATCATGGTTCATCACAACGGCCCAGTCACCATCGAAGCGGAACTCGACGGCGTCTCGCACATCGTCACCGCCTATCCGGGCCAGCTGGTGCTGGAGGCGCTGGAGGATGCCGGCCTGTCGCCGCCCTACTCCTGCCGCGCCGGCGCCTGCGCGTCCTGCATCTGCAAGCTGGAGGAAGGCGAAGTGGAGATGCTGGAAAACCATGTGCTCGACCAGGGTGAACTGGACGAGCGGTGGATTCTCGGTTGCCAGTCCGTGCCGAAGACGCCGCGCATCCGCGTGCGCTACGTGAGGTAGTCCCCGTGACCGCCATGAACGATACCGTACCCAGGGCTTTCGCCGCCGCCGTGCAGCGGCATGCCGGCCGCATTGCCGTGGTCGGCGAAGATGGACAGGTATTGAGCTTCGAGCAGCTCGACCGTCTGCGCCTGGATGCGGCGCGCGCCCTGCTCGCCCTGGGCGTGCAGCCGGGCGAGCGGGTCGGCCTGTGGGGGCAGAACTGCGTCGAATGGATCATCGCGGCGCTGGCCGTGCACAGCGTCGGCGCGGCCGTGGTGCCGGTGAACACGCGCATGCGCGGCAGCGAAGTGGCCTATGTGCTGGAACGCAGCGGCGCACGCCTGCTGTTCAGCGCCGGGCGCTTCCTCGACCAGTACTACCCCGAACTGCTGGCGCCGCACCGGCCCAAGGGCCTGCACACCATCGTGGTGATGCGCGATGCGCAGGCCGGCGATCTCGACTGGCAGGGCTTCCTGGCCCGCGCCGAGGGCGTGCCGGCCGAAGCGGTGGCGGAGCGCGAACGCGCGGTGACGCCGGACAGCCTGATGGATGTGATCTTCACCTCCGGCACCACCGGCCTGCCCAAGGGCGTGATGACCTCGCACGGGCAGAACCTGCGCACGGTGGCGGAGTGGTCGCGTCACATGGGCCTGGTGCCGGAAGACCGTTATCTGGTGGTCAATCCCTTCTTCCACACCTTCGGCTACAAGTTCGGCTGGCTCGCCGGCCTGCTTGCCGGGGCCATGGTGCTGCCGCATGCGGTATTCGACGCTGCCGCGCTGATGGCGCGGGTGGCGCAGGAGCGGATCTCGGTGCTGCCGGGGCCGCCCACACTGTTCATCAGCATCCTCAACGATCCACGGCGCGGTGCGTCGGACCTGTCCAGCCTGCGCGCCACCATCACCGGGGCGGCGGCCGTCGCGCCCGCCCTGATCGAGCGCATCCGCGCGGAGCTGGGCTTCAAGGTGGTGCTGACCGGCTACGGCCTGACCGAGTCCTGCGGCGTGGTTTCGCTGTGCGGCGCCGGCGACGACGCCGAAACGGTGGCCCTGACCAGCGGCAAGCCCCTGCCCGGCACCGAGGTACGCTGCGTCGATGGCGACGGCAAACCGGTTCCGGCGGGAGAGGCCGGCGAGATCGTGGTGCGCGGCTACAACGTCATGCAGGGCTACCTGGACGACGCCAAGGCTACCGCGGAGACCATCGACGCGGATGGCTGGATGCATACCGGCGACATCGGCATCCTCGATGCGCGCGGTTATCTGCGCATCACCGACCGCCTCAAGGACATGTACATCGCTGGCGGCTTCAATTGCTACCCGGCGGAGATCGAGCGCATCGTCGCCGGGCACCCGGCGGTGGCCCAGGTGGCGGTGGTCGGCGTGCCGGACGAGCGCCTGGGCGAGGTCGGCAAGGCCTTCGTGGTGCTGCGGCCGCACACTGCGCTGGAGCCGAAGGCGCTGATCGCCTGGTGCCGCGAGCACATGGCCAATTACAAGGTGCCGCGCTTCGTCGAGGTGGTCGGCAGCCTGCCGACCAATGCCTCGGGCAAGGTGCTCAAGTTCGAATTGCGCAAGGCGGCGGCGTCGGCATGACCTCCCTATCATTGCCCATGTCCGTTCGTCCCGAGTGTCCGCGCAGCGGACGTATCGAGGGACCAGCCGCACCGTTCGCGCTGGCCCCTCGATACACGTTGCTCCGCAACGCACTCGGGGCGAACGGGCTTTGCATTAAATCCAACCAATAAACCAAACCCGGAGGAGCACATCCATGAGTCAGGACAAACCGCTGAAGGGCGTGGTCGCCGTCGTCACCGGCGCCTCGCGCGGCGCCGGCAAGGGCATCGCCCTCGCCCTGGGCGCCGAGGGCGCCACCGTCTACGTCACCGGCCGCTCGCAGAAGGAAGGCGATGCGCCGCTGCCCGGCACCGTCCAAGCCACCGCCGATGGCGTGACCAAGGCCGGCGGCAAGGGCATCGCCGTGATCGTGGACCATGCCGACGATGCGCAGGTCAAGCGCCTGTTCGAACAGGTGAAGAAGGAACAGGGCCGGCTCGACATCCTGGTCAACAACGCCACGGTGATCCACGACACCCTGATCGAGAAAGGCGGCTTCTGGGAGAAGCCGCTGGAGCAGGTGGACATCCTCGACGTGGGCCTGCGCTCCGGCTACGTGGCGAGCTGGTACGCGGCGCCGCTGATGGTGGCGCAGAAGCGCGGCCTGATCGCCTTCACCTCCTCCTTCGGCGCGAGCTGCTACATGCATGGGCCGGCCTATGGCGCGCAGAAGGTCGGCGTCGACAAGTTCGCCAAGGACATGGCGGTGGACCTGCGCAAGCACGAGGTCGCCGCCGTCTCGATCTGGATGGGCATGCTCAAGACCGACCGCACGCGCCGCGTGATGGATGCGGACGCGGCCAAGTACGCCGGCTTCTGGGACATGGCGGAGAACCCGGAGTTCACCGGGCACCTCATCAGCCGCATCTACCGCGATCCCAAGCGCATGGAGAAATCCGGCCAGGTCATCATCGGCGCGGAGCTGGCGCTGGAATACGGCATGAAGGACATCGACGGCGCGCAGCCACCCTCGCACCGCCCGATGCTGGGCGGGCCGACGCAGGCGCATCCGGCCGTCGTGGAATAGGACTGCGCGGTACGCTGGGCCCTTGAAGCAGGTTCAAAAACAACGAAACGATAACGAGCGGTTGGAGGAGAACGATGGCTAGACTGGACGGCAAGGTGGCAATCATCACCGGCGGCGCCCGCGGCATGGGCGGGGCGACTTCACGGCTGTTCGCGGCGGAGGGCGCCAAGGTGGTCATCGCCGACGTGCTCGACAAGGAAGGCGCGGAACTGGCGCAGGAGCTGAAGGGCTCGGCCATCTTCCAGCACCACGACGTCACCGACGAGGCCAGCTGGGCCAATGTGGTGGCCAAGGCCATCGCCACCTTCGGCAAGGTCGACATCCTGGTCAACAACGCCGGCATCCTGCTGTTCAAGACCCTGCTCGATACCAGCAAGGCCGACTACGAGCGCGTGCTCGGCGTCAACCTGATGGGCGCCTTCCTCGGCATCAAGGCGGTGGCGCCGCACATGATCGAGCGCGGCAACGGCTCCATCGTCAACGTCTCTTCGGTCGACGGCATGAAGGGCGCCAATAGCCTGGGCGCCTACAGTTCCAGCAAGTGGGGCCTGCGCGGCCTGACCCGCGTCGCCGCGATGGAATTCGGCCACAAGGGCGTGCGCGTCAACTCGATCCACCCGGGCGGCATCGACACCGCCATGGGCAATCCCTACAGCGAGAACCGCACCGAGGTGAACAAGCGCTACACCATGGTGCCGCTGCAGCGCGTGGGCGACCCGATCGAGGCCGCGCGCACCAGCCTGTTCCTGGCCAGCGACGATTCCTCCTACCTCTGCGGCGCGGAGATCGCGGTGGACGGCGGCATGCTCACCGGCCAGTACTATGTCGGCTTCCCGGGCGCACCCGGCGTTTAGGGAGCCTCTGTTTGGACAAACCGGTGGAAGGCGGTACCGGCAGGATCAGCCCGACGGCCTACGCCACCGGTTATTTCTGGTACAAGCAGGGCATGTCCCACCCGGCCCTGGCCACGGCCCAGGGCCGGCGCCTGCACTATGCCTTCCGGCCATTCATCGCCGGAACGCGGATCTTCGGCGGCCTGTCGATGGATGCGCTGCTGCTGGCGCGGCATCGCGGCATCGACGGCGTGTTGTCGCGCGCCATCGAGGAGGGCCGTGTCGGCCAGGTGGTCGAGGTCGCCGCCGGACTGTCGCCGCGCGGCTGGGACTTCATGCGGCGCTACGAGCGGCGCCTGACCTATCTGGAAACGGATTTGCCCGCGATGGCCGCGACCAAGCGGCAGCTGCTCGAAGGCGCCGGGCTGCTGTCGGCACGTCACCGCGTGGTGGAACTGGACGTGCTGGCCGCCGACGGTCCCCGCGCGCTGGAAGCGGTGATGGAGACGCTGGACCCCAAGGTCGGCACCGCCATCATCACCGAGGGCCTGATGAACTACTTCGCACCCGAGGTGGCGCGGGACGTGTGGCGCCGCTTCGCCCGGGCGCTGGCGCGCTTCCCGCAGGGCATCTACCTGTCCGACCTGTACCTGGACAACCGCAACAACGGCGCCGTGGTCGGCGCCTTCGGCAAGCTGATGCAGGCCTTCGTGCGCGGCCGCATGCACACGCACTTCAACTGCGAGGCACAGGCCAACCAGCGCCTGCGCGACTGCGGCTTCCGTGAGGCTATCGTGCATCAGGCCCGCGGCATCCCGGCGGTGCGGGACATCGCGCACATCTCCGGCGCTGACCGGGTCAGCGTGCTCGAAGCACGCGCCTGATCCCGCGGCCCGCGCCGCCGGCGGCCGCGCCGGGCTAGACTGGGCGAGCCGGGACACGGGGGAGCGGAAATCGATGTCGAAGACAGCGGCGCCTAGCGTCTGGCTGAGCGTGGTCCTGTTCATCGGGGTGGCGGTCATCGCCTCGCTGGCGGCCGAAGGTTCCGGCGCCAGCGTCATCGGCGTCCTGCTGGGTTTTGCCGTCGCCCTGCTGTATCGGCTGCGCCATCGCGTCGGCGCTCTCGAACAGCGCCTGCAAAGCCTGGAACAGCAGGCGGTTGTTCCGGCTACTCCCGCGGCAGTGCCGCAGGCCCCTGCGCCCCGGCCATCGGAAGCACAAGGCCCGCAGCCCGCCACGGCCGCGATCAGCCAGCCCGTGCCCACCGCACAGCCCGAGGCGCCCCGGCCGCCGCCGGTCCCGCGCCCCGCCCCCGCGCCCATGCCGCCGGCCGAACCCGGTCCGCTCGACCGCGCCCTCGCCGCGGCGCTGGCCTGGCTCAAGCGCGGCAATCCGCTGGCGCGCGCCGGCATCGTGACCCTGTTCTTCGGCGGCAGCTTCCTGGCGAAATACGCCGCCGAGCACAGCATGTTCCCGATCGAACTGCGCATGGCCGCGCTCGGTGTCGGCGCCCTGGCCCTGCTGCTGATCGGCTGGCGCCTGCGCGGCGCGCGTCCGTTGTACGCGCAGACCCTGCAGGGCGGCGGCATCGCCGGCTTCTATCTCACCGTGTTCGCCGCCACCCGCCTCTATCGACTGCTGCCGACCCAGGCCGCGCTGGGCCTGATGGTGGTGGTGGCGTTGTGCGCCGCGGTGCTGGCGGTGGCGCAGGACGCGCTGGCCCTGGCGGTGATCGGCACCAGCGGCGGCTTCCTGGCGCCGATCCTGCTCTCCACCGGCGGCGGCAGCCTCGCCGCCCTGTTCACCTATTACGCGATCCTCAACCTGGGCGTGTTCGCGGTCGCCTGGTTCCGCGCCTGGCGGGTCCTCAATCTGGTCGGCTTCGTCTTCACCTTCGGCGTGGCCGGACTGTTCCGCGCCACCGCCTACACGGCGCAGCAGCAGTCCACCATGGACTTCTTCCTGTGGCTGTTCTTCCTCATGTACGTCGCGGTCTCGGTGCTGTTCTCGTTGCGACAGAAGCCCGATCTGAAGGGTTACGTCTCCGGCTCGCTGGTGTTCGGCCTGCCGCTGGCGGTATTCACCCTGCACGGCAGCGTGGTCGGTCACCAGGGCCTGGTGCTGGCCTGGAGCGCGTTGGGACTGGGCGTGTTCTACCTCGCGCTGGCGGCGGCACTGCTGCGCAGCCGGGTCGACAACCTGCGCCTGCTGGTCGAAGCCTTCGCCGCGCTCGGCGTGATCTTCGCCACGCTGGCGATACCGCTGGGTTTCGAACGCGATACGGCCGCGACCGCCTGGGCCATCGAAGGCGCCGGCTTGGTGTGGCTGGGCGTGCGCCAGGAGCGCAAGCTGGCGCGCGCCTTCGGCGTGCTGCTGCAGTTCATCGCCGGGTTCGCCTGCCTGGCGGATCGCGCCGGACACATCCCCGGGCATCCCGTGCTCAACAGCCAGTACCTTGGCAGCGTGGCGCTGGCGGCCGCCGGCCTGGCCAGCGGCTGGTGGCTGTTCCGCAACCGTCCGCGGCAAGCCGCCTACGAAGCGCGCCTGGACTCCGGCTTTGCGCTGTGGGGCATCGCCTGGTGGCTGGGCGGCGGCCTGGCGGAGATCGGCCGCTCGGCCCATCCCTATGTGATGGGCAGCGGGCTGGCCTTCGTCGCCTTCAGCGCGGCGGCGCTGTGCGGACTCAGTGCGCGCCTGTCGTGGCCGCTGCTGTTGCGCGTCGCCGTCGCCCTGCTGCCGCTTGCGGTCTGGTGCGGCCTTGCGGCTTCGCTGCACGCCGTTCATCCCCTGGCCGAAGCTGCCTGGCTGGGCTGGCCGCTGCTGCTGGCCGCGGCATGGTGGATCCTGTTCCGGCTCGAGCGGAGCGACGATACGGTCCTGCGCAGTACGCTACCGGGCCTGCATGCCGCCACCGTGTGGCTGCTGGCGCTGCTCGTCGCCTGGGAATTGTCCTGGCGCATCGGCCAGGCAATCGGCGGCGTCTGGCAGGCCCTGCCCTGGGGCGTGGTGCCGGCGCTGCTGCTCGGCTGGCTCAGCCGGGCCTGCCTGATTCCGGCATGGCCGCTGGCGCGGCATGAACAGACCTATCGCGAGCTGGCGGCGCTGCCCCTGAGCCTGTTCGCCGCGTTGTGGACGGTGGCGATGAACCTGCTCAGCGACGGCGACCCGCGCGAGCTGCCCTACCTGCCCCTGCTGAATCCGCTGGACCTGGGCGTCGCCCTGGTATTCACGGCGCAGGCCCTGCACTGGAAGTCGCTGGGCCCGGAGCGGCGCGCGCGCTTCACCCCGGCCGATCCGCGCATCCTCCCCGGTATCGCCGCCGCCCTGGTCTTCCTATGGCTCAACGCCGCACTGATCCGCGCCCTGCACTACCTGGCGGGAACACCGCTGGATCTCGACGGCATCGCCCGTTCCATCACCGTACAGGCCTCGCTCTCGGTGTTCTGGGGCCTGCTCGCCTTTGCCGCGATGACGCTCGCCGCGCGACGCGCACAGCGCAGCACCTGGCTGGCCGGCGCCGGACTGATGGCAGTGCTGCTGGTGAAACTGTTCCTGGTGGACACCGCCGGCCGCGGCACCCTTGCGCGCATCGTCTCCTTCCTGATCGTCGGCGCGCTGCTGCTGGTGACCGGCTACCTGTCGCCGCTGCCGCCGCGCAAGGATGCCCCGGAACCGGCGGACCCAGCTTCGGACACCGATACCTACCCATGAAATCCCTTCCCGTATTGATGCTCTCGCTCCTGGCCCTGTCCGCCGCGGCAGGAAGCGCCGGGCCACAGGACTTCCGTTCCGGCATCGAGCTGCTGCCGCAGGCCGGACATCCGATCGCCGAGCTGGACCTGCCCGACGCCATCTACCAGGGCGTGACCCGGGCCGACCTGGGCGACCTGCGCGTATTCAACGCCGAGAGCACGCCGGTCCCCGCCGCGCTGTGCACGCCGCCGCCGGCACCGGCCGGTGCGGTCCAGGAACTGCCGCTCAAGGTCTATCCGCTGCAGGCGGCGAAAGCCGCGGCGGGTGCCGGCACGCGGCTGGAGGTCGATAGCGGCGGCGCGGTGACGGTGGACGTCAAACCCACCGGGGAAGCCGCGGCGGCACAGACCCAAGTCTCCGCTTACGTCATCGACGCGCGCAGCGCCGAGAGACCGCTGGATGCGTTGCGCTTCCGCTGGCATACCGCCGACGGCGCCTCGGAATTGCAGGTACGCGTGGAGGGCAGCGAAGACCTCGACCGCTGGACCACGCTGGTACCGCAGGCGACGCTGGTGCAGGCCGGCAGCGCGGGCCAGACCTTGCAGCGCGAGCGCATTCCGCTGCCGAGCGGGCGCCATGCCTACCTGCGCGTCACCCGCAATGACGCCGGCCCGGCACCCGCGCTCGACGCCGTGATCGCCGAGCTGCAGGGGGGCAAGGCGCTGGAGCAGGCGCGCTGGTTCGCGCCGGCGGTGCTGCCGCGGGACCCCGAACACGGCTACGTCTTCGACGCCGCCCGCCTGGCGCCGGTGCATACCGCGCAGATCGCCTTGCCCGCCGGCAACATGACCCTGCAACTGGCCTTGCAAAGCCGCGCGCGCGCCGACGGAACCTGGCGCACCGTGTGGAGCGGCGCGGTGTATTCGGTCGGCGCAGGCGCGGCCGAGCATCACAACGACGACCTGCGTTTCGCGGCGGACAGCGACCGCTACTGGCGCGTCCAGGTGCAGCAGGGTGCGGACTCGCTGGGCGCCGGCGTGCCGGCCTTGCGCCTCGGCTACATCCCGGCGCGCCTGCGCTTCCTGGTTCAAGGCAGCGGCAACTTCCTGCTGGCCTACGGCAGCGCCCGTGCGGAGATTCCTCCCGCGCCGGGCTGCGAAGCGCTGCTGCAAGGATTGCCGCCGGCGGAACTGCAAGCGATGATCGGCACGGCCCAGGCCGGCGCGGTCCGCGAGCTCGGCGGCGTGGCCGTGCTGTCGCCGCTGCCCAGGCCGACGCCCTTGCGCCAGATCCTGCTGTGGGCGGTGCTGGTGCTCGCCGCCGCGTCGGTGATCTGGATGGCGCTGAGCCTGATGCGCGCGTCGCGGCGCTAGGCTGCCGCGGGGGGGGGGCCGGTCTTGCCTACTCTCCGACCCCTTCGCCTGGAACGTCAGCCATGTCACCACCCCAATCGGACCGTAACAGACCTTGGCGTACATATCGATGAAACGATGAATGCGGCCATTCACTCACCCCGGAGACATAACCATGTTTGACCGGATTGAAATGAATGTAATCCACGTGCCGGCGAAAATCCTCGTCGTCGCGGATGGTGTGTTCCCAGAAACGTGGTTGCCAGATTCCACGGCGTACGACACCCGCCGCAATCAAAGATTGGGTGAAGTATCGCTTGATCAAACGCACACGCTCCGAATAATCGGTGTCCCTTTCCGGAAGCGTACAAAGCAGATGCAGATGGTCCGGCATGACCACAACAGCATCGACGGAGAAAGCACGCGTAGCTCGCACCTGTCGAAACGACTGTCGCAGGATTTCTACGTGATCTACCAAGTAACGCGCTCCACGATCCCGCAGCGCCAACGTCAGAGAGTAAGTACCACCGGGCACCCGATTTCGCCGATATTGGACCATAGAGACATAACGTAGCCCGGGAAGCGCGCCAGCGCTACCCGGGGCTTTCGGCACCGCGACTGTCTGGAGCTTTGGCGCCAAGGCCTCCCGGGTAGCGCTGGCGCGCTTCCCGGGCTACGGGTTTCGGTCAGGAAGCGGCTGGCGTCCGGTTCAGTTCGGCGTCGTTGGGGGCATTGAGCACGCAACTGGTGCCGCCCGGCGTGTACATCATCACCACGCATTCGTTGCAGGCGGTGCAGCCGGACTGCGTGGCCTCGCCGCTGCGGAATTTATTGACCAGCTGCGCGTCGTGGATGAGGGCGCGCGCCATCACCACGCAGTCGAAACCCTCGGCCATGGCCTGCTCCACGCCGGCGACCGACTTGACGCCGCCCAGGTAGGCCAGCGGCATGCGCACGGCGGCGCGCACCTTGCGCGAGTGCTCCATGAAATACAGTTCATGGAAGCTGATCTTCGGCTCCCACAGCCGCATGATGCGGGTGGCGGTGCGGATCACCGGGTTCTGCAAGCCTTCGGTGGCGGCCCGCGGCATCGGGCTGCCGAAGATGGCCCAGGGCGCCTCGACGTTCATGCCGCCGCTCAGCACCAGCAGGTGCGCCCCTTCCCGTTCCAGCACCTGCGCGACGATGGCCGCGTCCTCGGCGGTGGCGCCGCCCTTGAAGCCCTCTGTGACGCAGACCTTGCAGGTCACGGCCAGGTCCTTGCCCACCGCGTCGAGCACGCGGCGCAGCACCATGGCCGGGAAGCGGGCACGGTTCTCGGTGCTGCCGCCGTACTGGTCGCGGCGCTTGTTGTAGGCCGGCGACAGAAACTGGCTGAGCAGGTAGCCGTGGCCCATATGCAGCTCCACCGCATCGAAGCCGGCCTCGCGCGCCAGCCTGGCGGCGGCGACGAACTCATTGGCGGTACGTTCCAGGTCGTCCGGCTTCATGCCGGTGCGGAACAGCCGGCCGCTGATGACGCCGGCGGCGTTGAAGCCGCCTGATGCGCTGCGCGGGTAGCGGGTGCTCAGTTCCGGCAGGAAGGTGAAGGCGCCGCCGTGGGTGATCTGGGCGCAGGCCGCCGCGCCCTCGCCGTGCACCGCATCGGTCAGGACGCGCAGGTGCCTGACCGAGCCCGGCTCGAGCTGCACCTGGTCGACGAAGGTGCGCCCGTCCGCGCTGACCGCGCAATAGGCCACGGTGGTCATGGCGGCGCCGCCCGCGGCGATGGCTCGATGGTGCTCCACCAGCATCTTCGACGGCGTGCCGCCCTTGGCCATGCCCTCGTTGGCGCCGGACTTGATGAAGCGATTGCGCAGTTGCAGCGGGCCGATGCGGATGGGATCGAAGGCGGATGGTGTGCTCATGTCTGTGCTCGGGATGACAGGGACCAGGTTCAATATGCCGGAAACTGCTGCACTTCCTCGTACTTCGGATAGCCCTTGGCCACTGCGTACTCGATGACGCCGTAGCCGACCTCGTCGCCTTCGCGCACCTCGACCACATGGTCGCTGAGGGTGCACGCGATGCGGCGGGTTTCGGCATCGCGCAGGTTCCAGCGGTCGTGCTCGACGTACAGCGCACCGCGATCGTCGCCGTGGAACCAGCCGCGCAGGCCGCCGTAGAGGCCGCCCTTGAGGAAGTAGCGCGCCGGCAGGGTACGCAGCTCCAGGTGCCGCCTGCTGCCGTTGGCCATGGTCAGGTCGAACACCCCGTGTTCGAGCGTCTGCCCGAGTCCGTCCTTGGCCCAACTCAATTCATGCTTGACGTCATCGACATGCAGGCCGCGGCTGGCGCGCTGGCCCAGCGGCAGGGTTTCCTCGCCGGTCAGGTAGGCGATGTCGCCCGGCGCCCGTTCGGTGAAGGACCAGAGCAGTCCACGCATGGGGAACTGCACCGCCACCCAGGTCCAGAACGAGGGCTGGAAGTGGGTCAGCGGCGGGCTGGTCTCGTCGGTGCGCAGCTCGCCGCGGATGCCCCAGGAGTGGTCGCGCTGGCCGCACCATTGTTCAGGCCGCAATTCGTAACGCTGGCCATCGACCTTGAGCCAGCCGGAATAGCGCCCGAGCTGCTGCGCACGCGCCAGGTTCTCGGTGATGCGGCCGTTGCGGCGGCGGAAGCGCTGGGCTTCCTCGTGCGGGTTGAAGGCGCCGAGGAATTCGATGTCGAAGCTGACGCCGGAGTCGTTCTCGGCCAGGCTCAGGCGGTGACGGCGGAAGCCTTCGATCACCGTGAATTCCAGTGGGCCGACCTTCGTTGCCAGCGGATCGGGGCGCAGGTGCCGCGAAGCGCGGAAGTTGTACTGCTTGCCGCCGACGGTGACGCCGGCGAAGGCGTCCATGACGTTGCGGTTGGCGTGATAACCCAGGCCGAGATCGAAGATGACCTCGCCGGACGGCGTCAGGTGTCCGGTGTACCAGAGCCGCTCCATCCAGGCCGGGTCGCTGGTGCCGACGTGGTCGAAGGTGGTCGGCAGCTGGTGGCCGATCCAGTCGTCCTGTGGGGTCAGCATGCTTACGCCTCCTGCTACTGGTTTTTATCCGGCTGCTTCTTCGTGCCGGTATTGCCGGCGATCTCGCCGAACAGGGGTTTGGCCAGCAGGCTGACCTCGCGCCGCACCTGTTCCTGCATGTACTTGGCGGTCACCGCGATGATGGCGGCAAGCGCCGCGTCGGGCACGCCCGCGGGCGGCTGGTTCTGCCAGTCGATGACCTTGCACAGGTGTTCGTCGAGTTGGTCGCGCAGGCGCCGCAGGGTTTCGCCGGCAGCGGGTTCGGGCAGGGCCGCGAGTGCCGGCGGCAAATTCGGCGGGCCGTCTTGCAGGCCCTGCGCCAACTCATCGACGCGCCGCGCCGCGGCCAGTTGTGCCGCGATCTGTTCGGCCAGGGGGCCGACCGCCCAGTCGATGCGCGGGCGCAGGTTGGTCAGCAGGTCGACGATGGCATAGGCCTGGCCGCGGGCGAACTCGTCCTCCAGGCGCGGGATGATCTCGCTGCCGAGACTGGCCACGATGCCGGCGAAGAGCCGGTCGAGCGAATTGTTCATGGCGCCTCCGCGATCAGCTTTTCCAGCTGGAGCAGCAGGCGCGGCCCCTGCATGCTCATCGAGGGCAGGCGCAGGTCGTTGTGCCGCCCTTCCTCGAAGCAGCGCTCCGCGCCGACGTCGATGACGTAGAACTTGAACAGGCCCAGCACCTCGTAGAAGTGCACGGCGCTAGGGGAAATCTCGATGCCGGTGAGCGATTGGTAGCGCGCGTACAGGTCCTCGCGGCGGATCAGGGTGCAGATCAGCGGCGTGCCGGGACGGAAGGTGCGCTGGCACATCCAGCCCAGGTCTTCGTGCGGGTCGCCGAGGTGGACCAGTTCCCAGTCGAGGATGGCGGTGATGTGGTCCCCTTCGGCGAGGAAGTTGCCGATGCGGTAGTCGCCGTGCACCACGCTGATCCTCGGGGCCACCGGGCAGTTGCGGCGCAGCCAGCCCAGCACCGACTCGGCCATCGGCATGCGCCGCAGCTCCCAGCCGCGCATGGCATGCTCCCAGTAGTCCACCTGGGTACGCGCCGCGTTTTCCACCGTGACACCTTTGCCGAGGCTTTCGATCGGCGTGCCGCGCCATTCGAAGCGGTGCAGCGCCGCCAGGGAGTCAGCGAGTTGTTCGCCCAGGGCGGTGCGGGTCTTGTCGCTGAAATGTTCGCCCCACATCACCGGCGCGCGGCCGGAAACCTTCTCGCAGATGAACCAGGGCGCGCCGAAGACTTCCGGCGTGTCGCCGTACCAGTGCACTTCCGGCACCGGCACGCCGCTGCCGCGCACCGCCTGCAAGGTGATGAACTGCGGCCCCGCCAGGTAGGGCGCGAACAGGCCGTTGGGCGGCCCCAGGCGCAGGATCAGCTCGCGCCGCTGCGGGCCGGCGGCGGAATCCCAGCTCGCCTCGAAGCCATAGGTGAGCCAGGAGTAGCCCACCGGAAAGCGCTTCAAGCCGCCGATGCCGACTTCGGCGCCGATGTGCTGCCGCAGCACCCGCTGCAAGCCCGCGCGCACATGCGCTTCGTCGAGCAGCTCGGCGGTGCTGGCCGCGCTCATGCGCGCTTTTGCAGGAACGCCGTGACGCGGTTGCGGAAATCCTCGGTCCTGGCGCAGCGCAGAAAAGCCTCTTTCTCGCGTTGCAGCTGTGCTTCCAGCTCGCCGTCCTCGGCGCCGCCGATCAGGCGCTTGAACTCGCGTACCGACTGCGGTGCGAGCTGGGCGAGCTTCGCGGCGTAGGCGGCGGCTTCGGCATCGAGGCTGGCATCCTCCACCACCTTCGCCACCAACCCCAGCGCCTGCGCTTCCGCCGCGTTGATGGCGCCGCTGCCGAGGACGATTTCGAACGCCTTCATCGCGCCCAGCCGCTTGGTCAGGAAATGGCTGAGGCCGCCGTCGGAAGACGTGCCGAGCGCCGGATAGGCCACCACGAAGCGGGCGTTGGACGCCGCCACCAGTTGATCGCAGGCCAGGGCCAGCGAGAAGCCGCCGCCGGCCGCGGCGCCGTAGACGCTGCCGATCACCGGAATCGGCAGGCGGCGCAGCGCCAGGATGGCGCCGTGGAAGGCATCGATGACCGCGCCGAGCAGGCGATCGGAATCGACCAGGGTGTCCTTGATCGCCTTGAGATCGCCGCCGGCATTGAACGACTTGCCGGCGCTGCGCAGCACCAGCACGCGGGCCTGCGGCATGGCGGCCACTTCGGCCAGGGCCCCTTGCATCGCCTTGCCGGATTCCAGCGTGACCACGCTGGGCTTGCCCGGGACGCCCATGCTCAGGGTCACCACGCCGTCCGGCGTATGGCTCAGGGACACCAGTTGCTCCGTGCTCATTGCTCCTCCGTCACCAATTTCCTTGTCGTCATACCGGCGAAAGCCGGTATGACGCTTGAATGTCTTAACCCAGGTACGCCTGGCCGCCATCCACGGCGATGCTCTGCCCGTTGATGTAGCGGCAATCGTCCGAGCACAGTGAGACGACGAAGCGGCCGATGTCGGCCTCGCACTCGCCCACCCGCTGCATCGGCACGGTGGCGATGAAGGCCGCCGCTTCCTGCGGATGCTCGCGCGTCCACCACTCCATGCCGGGCGAGTTGGCCAGCGGCAGGATGGCGTTGGTGCGGATGCCGTCCTTGGCCCACTCGCAGGCGGCGGCGCGGGTCAGCGAACGGATCGCTTCCTTCACCGCGGCATAGACGCCGTAGTTGCTGGCGTCCCAACGCATCGCGGCGGGACTGGCGAGATTGATGATGCAGCCGTCGCCCTCGAGGTGCGGATGGCTCAGCTTCATCAGGCGGAAGGTGGCCAGCGGACCGGACTCCCAGCCATTGGTGAAGCCTTCGTCGCTGACGCCCAGCAGCGGGCCCAGCGGCACTTCCTGCGCGTTGTTGACCAGGATGTTGAGGCCGCCGAGCTGCTTCACCGTCTGCTCGACGCTGCGTTGGAGGGAGGCGGCATCCTTGACGTCGCACTCCAGCGCCAGCGCCTTGCCGCCGCGCTTGACGATCTCGGCGGCGGTCTTCTCCACCTTGGACAGGGTGCGGCCGGTGACGGCCACCGCCACGCCCTCCTGCGCCAGCGCGAAGGCGATGCCCTGCCCCACGCCCTGGCCGGCGCCGGTCACCAGTGCCACTTTGCCTTTGAGTTTGCTCATGAATGGTCCTTGTCTGAAAGCAGGAGCCGAACTGGAAATACCTTCATCCTGAGCACGGCGAAAAATCCGGCTTCAGCGCAGAGCCAGATCCTTCGCCGCGCTCAGGATGACAACACCGTCAGGCCGCTGCGGCCACTCCAGCCTGCGCCTTTGGCTGCGCCGCCGTCTTGGCGATTTCGCACGCGGCGGCATAGGCGAAGGTCATCGCGGGCCCCAGGGTGGAGCCCGGCCCGGCATAGGTACGGCCCATCACGGCCGCCGAACAGTTGCCGACGGCATACAGCCCTTCGATGACGCCGCCGTCCTCGCGCAGTACGCGGGCCGCGGCATCGGTGAGCAGGCCGCCCTTGGTGCCCAGCTCGCCGGCATCCAGGCGCGCGGCGTAGAACGGCGGCTTGACGATGGGCCCCAGGCAGGGATTCGGCTTCACGCTGGGGTCGCTGTAGTAGCGCTCGAACACATTGCCGCCGCGCTTGAACTGCGGATCGCTCCCCTGCGCGGCGAACTCGCCCATCTGCCGCGCAGTGTCCTTCAGGCCGGCGGCGTCGACGCCGATCTTGGCGGCGAGCGCATCCAGGGTGTCGGCGCGGTAGTAGACCTTGTCCAGCCAGTGCCTGGGCAGGGACGAGTCCGGCTGGATCTGTCCGGGCAGCAGCGGTCCCATCGGGTACTTCTTGCGGAAGGTGGCGTCGAACACCAGCCAGCAAGGCACACCGCCGCCGCTGCGCGCCTGTTCGTCGTACATGGCGTAGACAAACTCGGTGTAGGGCGCGGCCTCGTTGACGAAGCGCTTGCCCAGCTTGTTGACCACCACGCTGCCCGGCAGGGCGCGCTCGACGAAGATGCCGCAGGCCGGCCCCTTGCCGGTGACGACGGTGGGCGAGCCCCAGGTCAGGTTCATGAAATCGGTGGCGGCGCCCAGCGCCTGGCCGGCGCGGATGCCCTCGCCGTGGTTGATCGGCGGCGCCGCGGTCCATTCCACGCTGGTCGGTTTGGGCAGATATTGCTCGCGCATCTGCTGGTTGGCCTCGAAGCCGCCGCTGGCCATGATCACGCCGCACCGCGCGCTGAGGCGCAGGCGCTGGCCGTTCCTCGTCGCTTCGATGCCGCTGACGCGGCCGTTCTCCACCACCAGGGATTCAAAGCCCGTCTCCAGCCACAGCGGCACCTTCTGCTCCAGCATGGCCTGGCGCAGCGAAGCCACCAGGCCCTGCCCCAGCACCAGGCGGCGGTCGCGTTGCGTGCGGCGGCGCCAGCGCAGGTCGAACCAGTAGCGGCCCATCATGCGCAGCATCAGCCAGATCCAGCCGGGCGCGCGGGTGAAGAGGATGTGCGCCTCGACCTGGTCCATCGAGATGCGGCCCATCAGCTGCGTGCCCTTGTAGGGCCCGCGCATGCGCTCGAACTCCGCGCCGAGCCGGGACGCGTCGAAATCCACCGGTTCCATGGTGCGGTAGCCCGGCTTGCCGCCGGGCGCATCCGGGAAATAATCGGGGTACTTCTTCACCGCGCGGAAGGCGATGCCGAAGCGTTCCTTGAGGAAGCGAACCATCGCCGGCGCCTGGCGCAGGTAGGCCTCGATGCGGCTCTGCGGCACCGCCTCGCCGATCAGGCCCTTGAGGTAGGTCAGCGCCTCCTCGAAGGAGTCGGTGCCGCCGACCTTGGGAATGTCCTCGTTGCAGGGAATCCAGATACCGCCGCCAGACACCGCACTGGTGCCGCCGTAGACGTCCTGCTTCTCGATCACCAGCGCCGACAAACCCTGCGCCTGGCAGCACAGCGCGGCGGTCATGCCGCCGGCGCCGGAACCGACGACGATCACGTCGTACTCGCGTGGCGCCGCTGCGGCGAGCGCCGTTTCATTCATGCCCATCGCACACACCATCCGGAGTCTCGGTCATTCAACTCCCCTCTCCCTTCGGGAGAGGGGTTGGGGGTGAGGGAGGCACTCTCCATGAAGCACACTGCAGGGCAAGTTGCGCCCCTCACCCTAACCCTCTCCCGGAGGGAGAGGGGACAGTTCCTGCTACAGGAAATAATCGGTGTTGTCGCGCCCCAGCAACACGCTGCCGTAGTTGCGCCCGAACTGCTCCGGGTTGTTGGCGTAGTGGCCGCGTGCGGCATAGATGTCGTGCATGTAGCGGTGCAGCGGGAAGTCGGTGAAGATGCCGCGACCGCCGCAAGCCGAGAACAGCTGGTAGGCGTGACGCGCGCAGCGGTCCACCACCTGCGCCGCCTGGAAGCGGAAGTGCGAGCGCTGGGCGATATCATCCAGCGGCTGGTTCGCGCGGATCTTGCCCATCAGCACGTCGAAGTTACGGTGCAGCACCAGCTTCATCTCGTCGATGGACTGCGCCGTCTCGGCGGCGGCCAGCTGCGCCGGCGCCTGCTCCGAAGTCTTGTTGCCCATGTCGCCGACGCGCACCTTGGCGAAATCGAGGAAGGTGTTGAGCGCGCCCTGCAGGCCGCCGATCGCGGCCGAGGACACGGCGCGGACGAAGATCTGGCCGAAGGGCAGCTTGTACAGGTCGGCGGTGAAGGTGTGGCGGCCCGGGTTGGTGCCCATGAAGCCGTCGGTGGCCTTGTGCGTGCGGTATTCCGGCACGAACACGTCCTTGACCACGATGTCCTTGCTGCCGGTGCCCTTGAGGCCCATGACGTGCCAGGTGTCGATGACTTCGAAATCCTTGCGCGGCAGCAGGAAGGTGCGGTACTCCGGCGGGCCCTTGCCGTCGGCCGGGAAGATCAGGCCGCCGAGCAGCACCCACTGGGCGTGGTCGATGCCGCTGGAGAAGCCCCAGCGCCCGCTGAACTGGAAGCCGCCCTCGACCGGCTTGACCTGCCCCTTGGGCATATAGGTCGAAGCCACCAGCACCGAGGTGTCCTTGCCCCACACGTCTTCGGAAGCGCGCGGATCGAAGCAGGCCAGCTGCCAGTTGTGCACGCCGATGACGCCGTAGATCCAGGCGGTGGACATGCAGCCTTCGGCCAGGGTCATGCAGATGTCGTAGAACACCTGCGGGTCCATCTCGTAGCCGCCGTACTGCTTGGCCTGCAGCACGCGGAAGAAGCCGGCCGCCTGCATCTCGGCCACGGTCTCGTCCGGCACGCGGCGCAGCTCCTCGGTCTTCTTCGCGCGCGAGGCCAGCACCGGCACCATTTCGCGGGCGCGCTGCAGCAGGATCTCGGGGCTGACCAGCGGCGTGGCTTTCTGGGCTTGGGTGGGCACAGCGTCCTCCTGAAACTCAAAGAATTGGATCGGTTTTTTGGTTCCGGTTGCGGCGTGAAAACGTGGGGCGCGGAAACCGGCTTTTGTCGATGATCTTTTTCACAGAAAACGAAGGTTGCGTCATCGTCCGAAATGACTAGTGATCAATGGCAAATGCCGTCCTGTTACCGGCCACACCATTAGTTTTTCGCAGGGAATGCCGTCGTTGTCCCCATCCATCTTCACGTTCGGGCAGTTCTTCAGGAAGTACGTCGCTTCCGCGCAGGAAGTCATCTGCGAACAGTACGTGCGTCCGTCGCATTTGAACTGGCCAGCGCTATCGGGCTCCGGCTGCGCGGGCGCAATGGCCGGCGACGACGCCGGGATTTCAGCAATGCCTTGCGCGGCCGCTCGCGGCGGATGAAGCGAGCGGTATCTGGTGTAGCCATGCCACAGCAGGAATCCGACCATGGCGATCACGATCAGACGCTTCATCACTGCCTCCCTCCGGGCAACGCTCCCTGGACCCGCCCGGCCTCAGACCATTTCCATATCGCCCGGTCCCCAGAAAGCCCGCATCGAGGTGAATTTGCCGTCCTCGTTGAAGGTCATCACGTCGATGACGCGGATCACCGCCTTGCCCTGCGGCATGTTGAGCTGCACGTCGAAGGCCATGGCGGCGGAATTGCCGTGGGAGGCGCGGATCGGCGCCGCCAGCGCCAGGCGGGCGCCGGTGGCGATGGACATCTTGTAGAACGCGGCGATCTTCGCCTTGCCGACCATCACGTCCTTGCCGACCGGGTCTTCCACGGTGGCATCGTCGGCATACAGGGCGGCGACGCCGTCGGCGTCCGAGCGGTTGAAGGCGTCGATATAGGCCTGCATCCCCTGTTTCATCAGTTTTTCGCTGGGCATCCGGATTTCCGTCGGTCAGTGGAGGGCTGCCGTCAAGGGCCGCAAAACGGCCCTGCTGGCGGCTAATGTCAATGCGCCATGCTCCGCCGACCGGCTATCCTCCAGAATCGTCCGTTCGGGTTACACACTGGCATATACTTAGGCCATTGAGAGCAGGCTGACTTAGGTAAGCCGCCTTACGGTACGAGGACCGACCAACAGAACCGACCGAAATTTTCAGGCTTCACCCGCGGCGTTCATACCAATATCCCAAAACGCCGGGGATGAAGTTCGGCATGACAGAGTGAGGAGGGTCAATGCCTTTGGTAGCGAAGTCGACATTTACCGACAATGAAGGGTCCATCGGCCGCAACGGCGGCAAGTTTTCCCTGGACAACCTGGCGGAAGCCGTGGGCCTGGCCCCGCTGGACCGCCTGATCGGCGCCATCTACGAGGGCGCCATGGAATCGCCGCCGTGGCAGGCCGCACTGCAACTGATGCGCGACAGCCTGCAGGCCGCCCACGTCACCCTGATGCTGCGGCCGCCATCCTCGGAAAACGCCGGGGTGATGATCAATACCGGCACCGTCACCAAGCAGGGCATCGAGTCCTACGAAACCCACTTCTTCTCCATGGACCCCTTCGTGCGCCTGGCCGAGGGCGAGGTGGTCACGGCGGAAGAGCTGATCGGCAAGCAGTGGCTGCAAAGCACCGTGTACCAGGAATACCTGCGCCCGCTGGGCGTGCGCCACCTGCTCGGCGCCGACATCTACACCAAGGAAGGCATCGAGTGCCGCCTGCGTGTGACGCGCTCGCACGAAGCCCAGCCCTTCAGCAGCGAGGACAAGGCGCTGGTGCGCTTCCTGCTGCCGCACCTGAAGCGCTCCATCCAGCTGCATGCC
This sequence comes from Nevskia soli DSM 19509, assembly GCF_000711955.1. GTDB lineage: Bacteria > Pseudomonadota > Gammaproteobacteria > Nevskiales > Nevskiaceae > Nevskia > Nevskia soli. The sequence goes on along the minus strand of NZ_KL543999.1, from coordinate 20,875 downwards.
CGCCTGGATTTCCTGGAGTGCGAACGGCAGCTCTTCGCCGGTACCGTCAACCGCATGCAGCTGGGCATCATCAGCTTCTCGCAGAACGGCGCCATCCTCGAAACCAACCAGGAAGCGCGCCGCATCCTGTCGGAGAAGGACGGCATCTGGCTCAGCGGCAACAACCTCTCGGTGGAAGTGACGCAGGAAGGCCGCGAGCTGCAGCGCATGGTGCGCCAGGCGCTCAGCGGCACCGTCGCCGACAAGGGACCGGCGGTGGTCGAGGCCATGTCCGTCACCCGCCCTTCCGGCCGCGCCAAGCTGGGCGTGCTGGTGCGGCAGATTCCGCTCGGCACCTGGTCGGAAAGCCGCCAGCGCCCCGCCGTGGCGGTGTTCCTGCGCGACCCCGAATCCAGCGCCGCCCAGCCCTCGCACGAGTTGGTGCGCCGCCTGTTCGGCCTGACCCGTATGGAAGCCGCCCTGGCCCTGCTGCTGGCCGAGGGCCTGACCCTGGACGAGGCGGCGGAAAAGATGGACGTGCGCCGCAACACCGCCCGCACCCATCTGCGCTCGATCTTCTGCAAGACCGGGGTGACGCGTCAGACCATGCTGGTGCGCTTGCTGCTGAACAGCGTCATCACGCTGGGCTGATCAGGAAAATCCGTAGCCCGGGAAGCGTGTAGCGCAACCCGGGCAGCTACTCAGGCGGCCAGCTTCTGCTCCAGCCAGCCCTGTTCCTGGTAGAACGCCAGCGCATCGGCCAGCGACTCACGGGTCCCGCGCGGCGCAAAACCCAGTTCACGCTCGGCCTTGGCATGCGATACCACGGTATTCGACACGCTGGCGCGCAACACGCCCGGCGTGAACAGCGGCGGCTTGCCGCTGAAGCGCGAGGCCAGCGTGGTGAACGGCAGCATGGCCCAGGCCACCCACAGCGGCATCACCGCCTTGGGCATGGTCACACCGGTCAGTTCCTGCCAGTAGCCGCTGATGGTGCGCAGATCGTGCACCGCGCCGGTCAGCAGGTAACGCTCGCCGCGCCGCCCCTTCTCCGCAGCGGCGATCATGCCGGCGGCGACGTCGCGCACGTCGATGTAATCGCTGACCACTTCCATCAGCATCGGGATGCACCGGTGGTAGAGGTCGATCAGGGCCTTGCCCATCAGCGAGGGCTCGTAGTCCTGCGGGCCGATCATGGTGCCGGGGCTGACCACCACGGCATCGAGGCCGCGTTCGCGCACCAGCTCCTGGATCATTTTCTCGGCCAGCGCCTTGCAGCGGTGGTAGTCACAGGGCTCTTCCAGCGCCAGCGGCCGTGATTCGTCCAGCGGCTGTTCGAGCGGATGGCGCACCAGGGCATGATGCGAGGAGCAATGCACCAGGCGGATACCGCGCGCAAGGCAGGCTTCGGCGACGATGCGCGTGCCGTCGACATTCACCGCGCGGATGCTGCCGTCGCGGTCCTTGTCCAGATTGACCTTGGCGGCGAGATGGAACACCACGTCCACGCCATCCACCAGCCGCGCCACGTCATCGGCGGACAGCACCGAGCCGTGCACCAGCCCCACGTCGAGACCAGCCAGCGAGGCCGGCGTGGCCGCGCCCGGCTCCAGCACGCGCACGCTGTGGCCGCGTTGCAGCAGGGCGCGCACCAGGGAACAACCCAGGCGACCGCCCCCACCCGTCACGGCTGCGCGCATCGGTGCTCCCCGGCCGCTTACAGCGGCGGCAGCTTCTTGCCGTGCTTGGCCAGGTAATGCGCGGTGATGTTCGGTACCTGCGTCACCGGTGTGACGATCTCGAACACCCGCTCATAGCTGGCGAACTGGATCAGCCACTTGCCGTTGCGCTTGACGTAACGGTCTTTGTACAGCGAGGAACCGTCGGTGATGATCTTGTGGCGCAGGTCGAGGAACCAGTCCTTCAGGTACCAGGTGCCGGTGGCTTCGGTCGGCGACTGGAAGTCGATTTCCGGGTGGTTGACATGGTGGAACGCGATGGCTTCAGAGTGGAAGGCGTTTTCCAGGGCCTCGACGATCTTGTCGCGGCCCTGCACCTCGAAGCGGTAGGTGCCGCCGACGTAGCAGACGCCGGCGTCCTCGGTGAACAGTTCGCGCACTTCCTTGATGTTGGCGGTGTCGATACAGCGGCAATAGGCGTACTTGAGGCGCTTGATCAGCTCGAGATCTTCGAGTGGCAGGGACATGGTTTTCCTCCGTTTTGTTGGATGACAATAATCGAGCGGATCAACTGGCTCGGCTTGCAGGTCAAAACTAAAATCGATACGTCATACCGGCTTCCGCCGGTATGACGCTGTTGCTGGTTCCACCTCAGATGCCGAAACCGCCCGACACATTGATCTGCTGTCCGGTGATGTAGCCGCCGCGCGTGGAGGCCAGGAACACGGCGGTATGGCCGATCTCCTCCGGCTTGCCCCAGCGCTTCAACGGCAATAATTTCTGCGTTTCCTCGATCCAGGCCTGGTCGAACACGCCGCGCTTGAGCAGCTCCAGGAACATGCCGGCTTCGATCACGCCCACCAGCACGCTGTTGGCTCGCACGTTGTTGCGGCCCTCTTCCTTGGCGATGCCCTTGATCAGGGCTTCGTTGGCCGCCTTGGGCGCGACGGACAGGCCATCCTTGGGCGGCCACCAGACGTGGCCGGCCGAGCCCAGGTGCACGTAGGAGCCGCCACCGGCCGCGCGCAGCTTCGGCAGCGTCGCCTGCACCACGTTGAAGAAGCCCATCACCTCGGTGTCGATGGAACGCTTGAACAGGGCGTGGCTGGTATCGCCCAGCAGCACCTGCTCCACCACCGGGCCCGCGGCGAAGACCACGGTATGGATGCGGCCATGCTCCTTCAACGCCGCTTCCACCGCCGCTTCGACCTGCTTGGGGTCGGTGACGTCGGTGGCATGGATGCTGGCCTTGCGGCCGAAGCCGCGGATTTCGCCGGCGACGCGCTCGGCCACATCCTTCTTCGAGCGGTAGGCGATGGCCACATCCGTGCCGGACTGGGCGAAAGTCAGCGCCACGCCCTGGCCGATGCCGCCGCTGCCGCCGAACACCAGCACCGCGCCCTGCGGAAAGTCGTTTTGCGCATTCTGTTGCATTGTTATGGCTCCTCCGGTTGAACGCATTATTGGGAGGCGGCGCCAGCCGGGCATCATCCATTGAGACGACCGGCCGGGGCCCGTGCCGGTCGTCTTTCCAGACGATGCGGTCCGGCCGGCCCTGGCCGATGGTTGACGCACAGGAAAACCACGCAGGAGAAACCAGGCCATGAACGAGCGCGAACAGGCGGAACTGCGCCAACTGCTCGACCGCCAGGCGATCCAGGATTGCCTGCACCGCTACACGCGCGGCGTCGACCGCCTGGACCGCGAACTGCTGCTCTCCGCCTACCATGCCGACGCCATCGACGATCACGGCGCCTTCGTCGGCAAGCCGGCGGACTTCGCCGACTGGGCCCTGCCCCATCACCGCGAACACCAGAAGCACACCAACCACCTGATTCTCAACCACAGCTGCGAACTGGACGGCGACACCGCGCATAGCGAGACCTACTGCCTCTACATCGGCGTCAACCGCAGCGGCACCATCGACGTCATCGGCAACCGCTACATCGACCGACTGGAGCGGCGCGCGGGCCGCTGGGCCATCGCACGCCGGGTCTGCGTGGTGGAGTGGATCAGCAGCCTGGCGGGCGAGTCCGAGGTGGACCCGCAGATGCGCGAGGCGGTGGCGGCGCTGATGCGCAACAGCCGCTCCAGCCGCGACCGCAACGATATCTCCTACCAGCGTCCGCTCGAAATACGGAAGGCCGGCACCGCATGAATACCCAAGCTTACGGCCCGATCCGCCAGGTCGCCTACATCGTGGCGGACCTCGACGCCGCCATCCGCCACTGGATGGACTTCGCCGGCATCGGCCCCTGGACCGTTTACAAGAACGCCACCATGCGCGGCCACTGCCGCGGCGTGGAGACGGCGGTGAAGATGAACGTGGGCCTGTCCTATCAGGGCGAGGTGCAGATCGAGCTGATCCAGGTCAACAGCAAGACGCCCTCCCCCTACCAGGACGCCGACGGCCGCAGCCTGATCGGGATGCACCACATCGCCTGGCTGTCGCAGGACATCGACGCCGACGTGGCCAAAGCGAAGCAGCGCGGGCTGGCGCCCGCTTTCGAAGCCAGCAACGGCGTGGTGCGCGTGGCCTACATGGAATCCGCTGCGGAGCCCGGCCTGTTGTTGGAATTCATCGAGGCCGCGCCGGTGGTGCTGGAGAACTTCGCCAGCGGCATGAAGGCGGCACGGGAATGGGACGGGAACCGTGAGGCGAATCAGGTGATCGATTTCGAGGCCTAGGCTGCGGCCGCTCAGGATGACCAGAACACCCGATAGTCCACGCAGACGATGCGGCCATCTCGCTCATGACCGAATGTTCACCGCATAAATCCATGATTCGGAAACAGCGAGGAGCCCCATGCACGAACTCAGCAACAAGGTCGCCATCATCACCGGCGCCGCCAGCGGCATCGGCCGCGCCGCGGCCCTGCGCTTCGCCGAGGAAGGCGCGCGGCTGGTGCTGGCCGACATCGGCGTCGAAGCAGGCGAGGCCCTGGCCGCCGAGTTGCGCGGCAAGGGCAGCGAAGCGGTCTTCGTGCGCACCGACGTTTCCAGGGCGGCCGAGTGCGAAGCGCTGGTGCAGGCCGCCGTGCAGAAATTCGGCCGCCTCGATGCCGCCTTCAACAACGCCGGCATCTCCGACGGCCCCCTGCCGCCCGGCACCATCGACTACCCGCTGGAACTGTGGGACCGTCTCATCGCGGTCAACCTGTCCAGCGTGTTCTACTGCCTGCGCTACCAGGTACGCGCCATGCTGAAGAACGGCGGCGGCGCCATCGTCAACACCGCCTCCATCGCCGGCCAGATCGGATTCGCCGGCGTGCCCGGTTATGTCGCCAGCAAGCACGGCGTGGTCGGCCTGACCAAGACCATCGCCATCGAGTACGGCGCCCAGGGCGTGCGCTGCAACGCGGTGGCGCCCGGCCTGATCGAAACGCCGATGACCAAACCGGTGTTCGAGGTGCAGCAATTCCGCGACATGGTCGCCGCCACGGTGCCGAGCGCCCGCGTCGGCACGGCGGAGGAGATCGCCAACATGGTGGTATGGCTGTGCTCGGATCGCGCGTCCTACGCCAATGGCGCGGTCTTCGCCGTGGATGGCGGCTTCCTGGCGCGCTGATCTTTCATCCTGCGTCATCCCCGCGAAGGCGGGGACGACGATTGGATCGTGAAGCGCTTCTAGACCTTGTTCGCACTCGCCGCCGCCAGAAAGGCAGGGCGCTCCCCGCCGCCATGCAGCAGCAGGTTGATGCCGGAGGCATAGGCCGCCGCCGGCGAGGACAGCCAGACGCAGGCATCGCCGATTTCCGCCGGCTGCGCCAGCCTTCCCTGCGGAATGGTGGCGGCGACGGCGGCGATGCCGGCCTCATCGCCGTAGTGCAGGTCGGACTGCTCGGTGTGCACCAGGCCGGGGCTGACCGCCACCACCCTCACCTTCGGTGCCCACTCCACCGCCAGCGACTGCGTCAGGCTGAGGATGGCCGCCTTGGCCGCCCCGTAGGCGGCGGTGCCCGGTGAAGGCCGCGAGGCGCTGACGCTGCCGATGAACACGATCACCCCGCCCGCCTCCTGTGCCTGCATCAGCGCATTGGCTTTCTGCGCCAGGTGCAGCGGCGCCAGCAGGTTGAGGGCGAAGATCGACTCGTGGAAACGGGGCGAGACCTTGTCCGCCATGGCGAAAGGCGCGCCGCCGGCATTGTTGACCAGCACGTCGAGCCGGCCATGGCGGCTGGCGATCTCCGCGAACAGGGCGTCCACCGCGGCGCGGTCGCGCACGTCGGCGGCGATGAACTCGGCGCTGCGCCCCTGGAATTGCGGCAGCGCGGCCGGCTGCTCGCGGCCGCAGATCACCACCGCGGCGCCGCTGGCGAGGAAGCGCTCGCTGATGCCGCGCCCGATGCCCTTGCCGCCGCCGGTAACCAGCACCACCCTGCGCTGTTCCACGAGTACCTTCCTGTTGCGTATGAATGACTTGCAGTCGCGCATCCTAGGCCATTACCACGCGCTCACTGTAGTCCAAAAGGGTGAAGCCCGGATGCGCCCCGGGCCTCAACATGGCGCGGTCTGCCGGACCATGCTGGCGCCTGCGGGCGCGGCTCATCAATCCGTTGCCAAAAACAGGATTCCCATGTCGAGCAAACCCGTACCCGAAGGCCACTACGTCAAGCTCCCCAACGGCCACAAAATCCATTACCTGGACCAGGGCAAGGGCCCGGTGGTGGTCTGGCTGCACGGTTCCGGCTCCGGCGCCAGCGGCCACAGCAACTTCAAGGGCAACTACCCCTACCTGGTCGAGCACGGCTACCGCAACATCGTCATCGACCACCTCGGCTATGGCTACTCCGACAAGCCGGACAACATCGAGTACCCGATCGAGCTGTTCGTCGAGTGCATCAAGCAGACGCTGGACCATGTCGGCGCCGGCAAGTACACCCTGGTCGGCAACTCCCTCGGCGGCGCGGTGGCGCTGCGCTTCGCCGTCGACCACCCCGCCCATGTCGAGAAGCTGGTGTTGATGGCGCCCGGCGGCATCGAGAACCAGCCGGACTACTTCCTCATGCCCGGCATGGCCAAGATGAAGGAGCTGTTCATGTCGCCGGAGCCGGTGACGGAAGCGCGTATGAAGGCCTTCTTCCAGTCGACCTTCGTGGTCAACGCCGCCTGCGTCGACGACGAGCTGGCGCATGAGCGCTTCGAGCTGATGAAGCTGCAGAACCCGCAGGTGATCAAGACCATGAAGGTGCCGAACATGGCCGACCGCCTTGGCGAGATCAAGTGCCCGGCCCTGGGCTTCTGGGGCATGAACGAGCAGATCATGCCGGAGACCGGCATCCTCAAGCTGGCCAAGGGCATGCCGCACATGCGCATGATCCTGGTGCCGCAGGCCGGCCACTGGGTGATGATCGAGCACCGCGACCTGTTCAACCGCATGACGCTCGACTTCCTGAAGAACGGCTGATGCTCGACCAGACCCGGATCGTCAGTCTCGGCGACGAGCTCTACGCCGCCCTGCGCGGCCGCCACGTGCTGGACCCGCTGACCACGCGCGAGCCGGCCATCGAGGTGGACGACGCCTACAAGATCTCCCTGCATATGCTGAAGCGCCGCAAGGCCGACGGCGAACGCGTCATCGGCAAGAAGATCGGCGTCACCAGCAAGCCGGTGCAGGACATGCTCGGCGTGCACCAGCCCGACTTCGGCTTCCTCACCGACCGCATGCACATCCCGGACGGCAGCCGCGTCAGCCTGGCCCAGGCCGGCCTGATCCAGCCGCGCGCCGAAGGCGAGATCGCCTTCGTGCTGAAGAAGGACCTGCGCGAGCCCGGCGTCACCATGGAGCAGGTGCTGGACGCCACCGACTATGTCTCCCCCTGCTTCGAGATCGTCGACTCGCGCATCCGCGACTGGAAGATCCGCATCCAGGATACCGTGGCCGACAACGCCTCCTGCGGCGTCTTCGTCATCGGCGAGGCGCGCATCGCGCCGCACGCCCTGGACCTGGCCGCGGTGAAGATGGACATCCAGAAGAACGGCACCCACATCGCCAGCGGCACCGGCGCCGCCGTGCAGGGCCACCCGGCCGCCGCGGTGGCCTGGCTGGCCAATACCCTGGGCCGCTTCGGCATCCCCTTCCTCGCCGGCGAGATCATCCTGTCCGGCTCGCTGGCGCCGCTGCTGCCCATCACGCCCGGCGACCGCTTCGACATGAGCCTCACCGGCATCGGCACCGCTTCGATTTCGTTCGAAGCTTAATCAGAGTGATTCAATGAAGAAAATCAAATGCGCCATCATCGGTCCGGGCAACATCGGCACCGACCTGCTGTACAAGCTGCGCCGCAGCAAGGTGCTGGAACCGGTGTGGATGGTCGGCGTCGACCCCACCAGCGAGGGCCTGGCCCGCGCCCGTGAGCTGGGCCTCAAGACCACCGACAAGGGCGTGGACGGCATGCTGCCCCACGTTGTCGCCGACGGCGTGCAGATTGCCTTCGACGCCACCTCGGCCTACGTCCACAAGGAGAACTCGGACAAGCTCAATGCGCTGGGCGTGATGATGATCGACCTCACTCCCGCCGCCATCGGCCCCTACTGCGTGCCGCCGATCAACCTCAAGCAGCACGCCGGCAAGCGCGAGATGAACGTCAACATGGTCACCTGCGGCGGCCAGGCCACCATCCCCATGGTCTATGCCGTGTCGCGCGTGCAGAAGGTGAAGTACGCCGAGATCATCGCCACGGTGTCGTCCAAGTCGGTGGGCCCCGGCACGCGCAAGAACATCGACGAGTTCACCCGCACCACCGCCGGCGCGGTGGCCAGCATCGGCGGTGCCGCAGAGGGCAAGGCGCTGATCGTCATCAACCCGGCCGAGCCGCCCCTGATCATGCGCGACACCATCCACTGCCTCACCGTGGACGCGCCGAAACAGGCGGAGATCGAGAAGTCGGTGCACGAGATGATCGCCGAGGTGCAGAAGTACGTCCCCGGCTACCGCCTGAAGAACGGCCCGGTGTTCGAGGACAACCGCGTCACCACCTTCCTCGAAGTGGAAGGCCTGGGCGACTTCCTGCCCAAGTACGCCGGCAACCTCGACATCATGACCGCCTCGGCCACGCGCACGGCGGAGATGTTCGCGGAAGAGATGCTGTCCGGCCGGCTCAATCTGGAACCGGTGGCGGCGTAAAGGCATTCAGTCCCCTCTCCCTCCGGGAGAGGGTCAGGGTGAGGGGCGCAGCCGGATCGGAGCGCCCACTTCAAAGGGACCGCGGTCCCTCACCCCCAACCCCTCTCCCGGAGGGAGAGGGGAGACAGGAGCAATGAGATGAACCTCAAAGGCATCAGCATCAAAGTGCACGACATGTCGCTGCGCGACGGCATGCACCCCAAGCGGCACCAGATCACCATCGAGCAGATGCAGAGCATTTCCCGCGGGCTGGATGCCGCCGGCGTACCGCTGATCGAAGTCACCCACGGCGACGGCCTCGGCGGCGCCTCGGTCAATTACGGCTTCCCGGCCGCCAGCGACGAGGAATACCTGCGCGCGGTGATTCCGGGGATGAAGAACGCCAAGATCTCGGCCCTGCTGATCCCCGGCATCGGCACCGTGGACCACCTGCGCATGGCGGCGGACTGCGGCGTGCACACCATCCGCGTCGCCACCCACTGCACCGAGGCGGACGTATCCGAACAGCACATCTCGCTGTCACGCAAGATGGGCCTGGATACGGTGGGCTTCCTGATGATGGCGCACATGGTGGAGCCGGAAACCATCGTCGAGCAGGGCTTGCTGATGGAGAGCTATGGCGCCAACTGCATTTACGTCACCGACTCGGCCGGCTACATGCTGCCGGACGACGTCAGTGCCCGCATCGCGCCGCTGCGCGAGAAGCTCAAGCCGGAAACCGAAATCGGTTTCCACGGCCACCACAACCTGTCGATGGGCATCTCCAACTCGCTGGCGGCGATCGAAGCGGGCGCGCGGCGCATCGACGGGGCCTGCGGCGGCCTCGGCGCCGGCGCAGGCAACACCCCGACGGAAGTGTTCGTGGCGGTGTGCAACCGCATGGGCATCGAAACCGGCGTGGACGTGTTCAAGATCTCCGACGTGGCCGAAGACCTGATCCAGCCGATCCTCGACTTCCAGATCCGCATCGACCGTAACGCCCTGGTGCTGGGCTATGCCGGCGTCTATTCCAGCTTCCTGCTGTTCGCCAAGCGGGCGGAAAAGCGCTACGGCATCCCGGCCCGCGAAATCCTGCTTGAGCTGGGCCGGCGCCGCATGGTCGGCGGCCAGGAAGACATGATCGAGGACACCGCGCTGACCATGGCCAAGGAACGGAAACTGCTTGAGACAGCCTGATCCGGCCCTGATCCGGGCTTGATCGATCCAGGGCCGGCAGCACTGCCGTCCCTGGCGGGCTTCAGCACACCGGGAAACCCCGGCCCGGTCATCCCTGGCCGGGCGTTCGCCGGGACAAAGGTCCACTGGACCTTTGTCTTTTCCGGCTCGCCCATACGCCTGTGAATGGGGGGCCAACTACTCCAAACAGGTGATGCCTGCGTCACCTCGTGGCACTATTGTCCAGACAGAACAAGTAGTTGGCGGCCTCGAAGCCGCCGGCACTGCCCCGGGAGGCAGCCGCTCCAGGCGGTTGCGACAGATGGTCCGGGCCTAGCCTCATGATGCGGCCCCAAGGCCTCCTCACAGGCAAGCCCAGGTACGCGTGGTTTCCCCCTGCCGGCTTCACTGCGGTAGTGGACCGGATGCCCTCCCCAGGTCTCAGGAAGCTGGTGCGGAAAGGGAGTAAGGGCGATGAACCTGCGCATGTTGCTGCCGGCCGTACTGGCCGGCCTGGCGATCGGTGTGCTGATCTTCCTGCTGCGCATGACGCAGAGCGCGGACAGCGACCTGCACTTGCAGCGCCTGGCCAACATCCGCGCCATCAACAACCTCGATGTGCAGCTGAACCGCGTGCTGACGCAGGCCCGGGTGGCCTCGCTGTCGGACGAGGGCGACGAACGCGTGGTCATCACCAGCCAGCTGGGCGAAGCGCTGGACGCCATCGACAAAGGCACCCATTCCCTGCACGGCCTCAGCCCGGAGCTGGACAAGGCACTGGACAAGTTCCTCGATACCATCCAGTCCAAGTTCGAGCTGGACTTCGACATCGAGGCGCGCAGCACCCTGCTCAACCAGCGCCTGATCAACAGCACCAATGCGCTGCCCACCAATATCGCCGCCCTCGCCGCCGCCGCCACGCCGGCGGCGCGCACACAGGTACGCGACCTCGGCGAGCAGCTCAACACGCAGATCGTCACTTTCAGCGTGACGCCCTCGCCGTCCAACGAGAAAGACATCCAGATGCTGCTGGAGGGCCTCGACAAGCTGGCCCCGCGCCAGTCCGCCGCTTTCCAGGAAGCCCTGCAGCGCCTGCACCAGAGCTGCCAGGACGTGATCGGCGACAAGGACGAGCTGGTCAGCAAGATGCGCGACTTCCTCGATCGCCCCACCGGCCCGCAGTTGCAGGACGTGGAACAGGCCTACTCCTCCTGGTACGCCGGCCAGGTGGTCCTGGCGGGCCGCTACCGACTGGGGCTGGTAGCCTACGCCGTGGTGCTGCTGGGCGTGCTGGCCTGGCTCGGCCTGCGCCTGCGCACCAGCTACCGCGACCTGGACCGCGCCAACGCCGGCCTGACCCGCGCCAACGAAACCCTGGAAGCCCAGGTGGAATCGCGCACCCACGACCTCAGCGCCGCGCTGCAGGATCTGCGCTCCTCGCAAGCACAGCTGGTGCAGTCCGAAAAAATGGCCTCGCTTGGCCAGATGGTCGCGGGCGTGGCCCATGAGATCAACACGCCGCTGGGCTATGCCCGCAGCAACACCGAGATCGTGCGCAACTCCCTCGCCGACGTGCGTGGCCTGTGCGCGGCGCAGCAGAAGGCGCTGAGCCTGCTGACCGCGCCGGACGCCTCCGAGGCCGCAATCGCCGCCGCCATGGAAGCCGCCGAAGCGCAGAACCAAGCGCTGGCGCCCGAAGAGCTGCTGGGCGACCTGCACGGCCTGCTGCAGGACACCGACCACGGTCTGGGCCAGATCAGCGAACTGGTCTCCAGCCTGAAGGATTTCTCCCGCGTCGATCGCTCGCGCACCGACCTGTTCAGCGTCAACGACGGCATCGACTCCGCCCTCAAGATCTGCCAGAACCAGATCAAGGGCCGCGTCAAGGTGGTCAAGCAATACGGTGAACTGCCGCAGATCGAATGCTCGCCCTCCCAGCTCAACCAGGTGTTCCTCAACCTGTTCACCAATGCCGCCCAGGCCATTGAGGGCAACGGCCGCATCTACGTGCACACCCTGTCCGGAACGGACGGCGTCGACGTGCGCATCCTCGACACCGGCTGCGGCATGAGCGAGGACGTGCGCAGCCGCATCTTCGAGCCCTTCTTCACCACCAAGCCGGTCGGCAAGGGCACCGGGCTTGGCCTGTCCATCGTTTTCCGTATCATCGAGGAACACGGCGGCCGGATCGACGTGCGCTCCACCCCGGGCAAAGGCAGCGAATTCGCGATCCACCTGCCGCTCAGACAGAAAAAGCAGGCCGAAACGGCTCAGGAAGCGGCGCTCGCCGCCGCTTAGCAGCAAGTGCAGTTGGAGGAAGAACTCTTGATCAACTCGCCCGCCGCCAAGGCCCGAGTACTGTTCGTCGACGACGAGCCGCGCGTGCTGACCACCATGCGCATGCTGTTCCGCGCCCACTACGAGGTGTACTTCGCCGAGGGCGGCACGCAGGCGCTGGAACTGCTGAAGAAACAGGCCGTGGACGTCATCGTCAGCGACCAGCGCATGCCCGGCATGACCGGCATCGAATTGCTGCGCGCGGCGCGCGAGCTCAATCCGAACGCCATGCGCATCCTGCTCACCGGCTATTCGGACCTCAACGCCATCATCGGCTCGATCAACGAAGGCGAGATCTTCCGCTTCGTCAACAAGCCCTGGTCCAACGACGACCTCTCCACCACCGTGGCCCGCGCCGTCACCGCCGCCCGTGCCAGCGCCGCCATGACGGCCAAGGCCGATGAGAGGCCCGCCCCGGCGCAGAGCGGACCGCTGCCGGCGGTGCTGGTGATGGACGACGACGCGCGGGTGCCGCCGCAGATCCAGGCCATCCTCGGCAACGAGTGCCGCGTCTTCGGTGCCACCACCATGAGCGAGGCCGTGGATCTGCTCGAGCGCGAGCATATCGGCGTGGTGATTTCCGACACGCGGGTACAGGACCACCCGGTGGTCAACCTGATCGGTACGCTGAAGCAGCACCACCCGGAACTGGTCTCGGTGATCCTGACCGAGCGCGCCGACGCCGGCGCCGCCATCGACCTGATCAACCAGGGCCAGATCTACCGCTTCATCACCAAGCCGATCATCGACAACGCCTGCAAGATCACGGTGAACTCGGCGCTGAAGCAGCACGAACGCCTGTCCCACAGCCCCGAGCTGCACCAGCGCTACGAAGTCGCCAATACTCCGGAACCACCGCCGCCGAGCTCCGGCACCGGGCGCCTGCTCGATCGCATCCGCTCGATCCGCTCCTGGGTCAGGCGTCGCGCCTGAGCGGCCTCGTTTTTGGCGCGGATTTCGGGTGAAAAAACCCCGAAACCGAGGCCCAATTCAGCGCGGTCCTTTAGTCCGAATAGATGAAGCCCCGGCCGCCCCCGGGCACTAGCCTCTTCCGAACGATCCGGCACATCCCCCGCCGGACAATTTCTGGAGGAAAGCCGGCATGCAGTCCGACAAGGGCGTCGAAGCCGACGTCATCAGCGGCCGCGTCTGGGACGAGTTCTGCGACACGCTCAAGCGCGCCGGCCAGCAGATCCTGCGCCCGGAAGCGCCCACCAGCGCCCTGGATCGCGCCGAGGGCTTCCGCTACCTGAGCCGCCTGCTGCGCATCGGCCTGGAAATGCATCTGGAATTCGCCGATCCGGATTTCCCGGGCTTCTTCCTGCCCTCGCACGAGACCGGCAAGATCGGCGCCGACAATCCCGACAACCACTACCTGTTCGCGCGCATCAACGGTAAGCACGAGTACGTCATCTGCGGCGAGCGCGGCAGCGTTTCCTACCTGAGCATCGGCACGCAGAAGGGCGGCTACGAGACCAACGGCCGCATGGAGCCCACCGGCGCCATCGACTCGGCGCAATTGCAGACCGATGCCAACGGCCATTTCGAGATCCGGCTGAGCCAGGAAAAGCAGCCGGGCAACTGGCTGCGCATCGAGCCGGAGAGCAACGCCGTGATCGTGCGCCAGACCTTCATGGATCGCGCGAAGGAGAAGCCGGCGCAGATGCGCATCGCGCGCGCCGGCGCCGAGGCCAAGCCGGCGCCGCTGTCGGCCCAACGCCTGCAGGCCGGCCTCGGGAATGCCTCACGCTTTGTCGAAGGCACCGCCCGCCTGTTCGCCGACTGGTCGCAGAGCTACCTCAAGCATCCCAATGAACTGCCGCCCGCCGACCAGGCCCTGTGCCAGCGCGTCGGCGGCGATCCCAACATCTTCTACTACCACTCCTACTGGGAGCTGAAGCCGGACGAGGCGCTGCTGGTGCACGTGAAGCGCATTCCGGACTGCCGCTTCTGGAACCTCCAGGTCAGCAACTGGTGGATGGAGTCGCTGGACTACCGCTATTACCGCATCAGCCTGAACAAGCACACGGCCAAGGCGGACGCCGACGGCGGCGTGACCATCGTCATCGCCCACCAGGACCCGGGCCACGCCAACTGGCTGGAAACCGCCGGCCATGATCGCGGCACCCTGTGCTTCCGCTGGGTCGGCGCCAGCGAACATATCCATCCCACCACGCGCGTGGTGAAACAATCCGCACTCGCGCGGGAGCTGAAGGCATGAGCGTCGCACCCGATCAGATTTCCCTGGCCCCGGACAGCATGATCGAGGAGGCCCTCAAGCTCGCCGACGGCCCGACCGACTTCGGCGATCCCACCTTCCGCACCGGCCTGGCCCGCAGCTGCGAGGCGCTGGAGCACGAGGCGAAACTGTCCGGCACCGGGCGTTACCTGTTCCGCATGAAGTTCGTCAACCAGCTGGTCAACCGGCTGCGCATCGAGGACTATTTCAAGCGCCATCCGGAGATCGCCCAGGAAAAACTGGAACCGCCGGTGGTGATCGTCGGCCTGCCGCGCACCGGCACCACCAAGCTGCACCGCCTGCTGGCCTGCGATCCGCGCTTCTGGTGGATGGCGTGGTGGGAGGCCTGCTACCCCGTGCCCTTCGCGGACGAAACGCCCGGGCATCCCGAGGGACGCATCGCCCGGGGCCGCGCCGACGTCGAGATGATGGTCCAGGCCATGCCGGCGCTCACCGCCATCCACCCGATGAACGCGGACCTGGCGGACGAGGAATTCATCCTGATGGAGCATTCCTTCCTCTGCGGCCTCAATGCCTATGCCGATGTGCCCGGCTACATGGCCTGGCTCGACCAGCAGGACCAGACCCCGCCCTACCGCTTCCTGCAGCGCTGCATGCAGTTCCTGCAATGGCAGAAACGCCAGCGCGGCATCGTCGGCGAGCGCTGGGTGCTGAAGGCGCCGCACCACCTGCTGCGCATGGATACCCTGCTCAAGGTGTTCCCGGGCACCAAGGTGATCCAGACCCATCGTGACCCGGTGCAGAGCATCCCGTCCATCGCCAGCTTCATCCACACCCTGTGGGGCATCTACGGCGAAAACCCCGATCCGGTCTCCGCCGGCCGCGCCTGGAACGACGTGATGCATCGCGGCCTCAGCCACACCATGAAGCTGCGCGAGACGGCGCCGGCAGGCCAGTTCTTCGACGTGCGCTTCAAGGACACGGTGCAGCGCCCGCTGGAAGTGGCACGCCAGGTCTATGCCTTCCTCGGCCTGCCGATGAGCGCCGAACTGGAGAAGCGCATGCAGGACTGGCTCACCGAGGACGAGAAGACCCGCCACGGCCGCCACGACTACCCGCCGGAGAAGTTCGGCCTCAGCGCCGGGCAGTTGCGGCGCGACTTTGCCGACTACCGGCAGAAATACATACAAAGCAGTGATTAGTGGCTAGTGGTCAGTGGCCAGTTAAAAGCCACGGCCAATTGTTCTGTTTTTACTAATCACTAGCCACTAATCACTAACCACTGATTCACTGGAGGAAAATAAAATGCTACTCAAAGACAAGATCGTCGTCGTATCCGGCATCGGCCCCGGCCTGGGCATCAAGCTGGCCATCGAAGCCGCGCGCGAAGGCGCCGCCGGCATCGTGGCCGCCGCCCGCACCGCCGCCAAGCTGGACGAGGCCGAAGCGCGCATCCGCGAGCTGGGCCTGAAGACCCCGGTGCTGAAAGTGGTCACCGACATCACCAAGGACAAGGATTGCGAAGGCCTGGCCAAGGCCGCGGCGGAGAAATTCGGCCGCATCGACGCCCTGGTCAACAGCGCCTACTTCCACGGCGACATGGATTACGCCTCCACCGCCAAGCTGGACTCCTGGATTCCCACCCTGGAAACCAACCTGCTCGGCACCCTGCGGCTGACCCAGGCGGTGCTGCCGCAGATGAAGCAGCAGAAGAAGGGCGCCATCGTCATGATCAACACCATGGCCGCGCGCGTGCCGCCGCCGCTGGGTGAGGCCGGCTACGCTTCGTCCAAGGGCGCGCTGGCCGTCGCCTCCAAATTCCTGGCCAAGGAACTGGGACCGTTCGGCATCCGCGTCAACACCGTGCACATGGGCTGGATGTGGGGCGCGCCGGTGGAGGGCTACATGAACTGGCAGGCCAAGGAGAACGGCGTGCCGGTGGAGAGCCTGATCAAGCAGATCTCCTCGCAGATCCCGATCGGCCGCATCCCGCCGGATGAGGAATGCGCCCGCGCCGCCCTGTTCATGGTGTCGGACTACGCCAGCGTGGTCACCGGCGCCACGCTCGACGTCAACGGCGGCCACTACATGCCCTAAGAGCCTGGGATCGATCAGAGGCTCCCCAACCGGGCACTACACCATGGAAAAAGTGATCTATGTCCTGTGGCGCGATCCGGTGGAAACACCGGACGCGTACGCGCAGCGCCTGCGGCTGAGCCTCGCCGCCGGCCTGCGCGATGCCGGGGCGCGCGGCCTGAAAATCAATGTGGCGGATACGGCGGTGGAGCCGGCCGCCGGCCTGCGGCAGATGCACGTCCTGCCGCAGGCCGACGCCTTCATCAACGTCTGGGTCGACAGCGCCATCGCCAGCCAGCGCCAGCCCTTCGACGCCGTCATCGCCGCGCATAGCCTGCGCTACGCCGCCTACCTGGTGAGCGAGTCGCAGCCGCTGCGCAACCGGCGCCGTCAGCCGCAACCCGGCGAGCGCACCGAGGGCTTCGCCCAGATGGCCCTGTTGCGGCGCCCGGAAAAACTCGGCTACGAGGAATGGCTCGACATCTGGCATAACTCGCACACCGCGGTGGCGGTCGAGACCCAGTCGAATTTCGAGTACATCCAGAACCTGGTGGTGCGGCGGCTCACGCCGGACGGGCCGGCCTACGATGCCATCGTCGAGGAATGCTTCCCGGCGGCGGCCATGACCGACCCTTATGTGTTCTTCGATGCCGAGGGCGACGAGGCGAAATTCCAGCACAACCTCAAGCGCATGATGGACAGCGTGGCCCGCTTCATCGACATGGAGCGGCTGGACGTGGTGCCGACCAGCCAGTACCCGATGTTCTGACCGCAACCGCTGAGGAATGCCGCCGTGCAAAAGGTCGATACTGCGCACTCCGATACCGTCGAAGCCAGTTGGGACAGCTTCTGCGATGAACTGAAGGCTGCCGGCCGCACCATCCAGCGGCCGGAAGCGCCGGACACCCTGCTGGATCGCACCGAGGGCTGGCGCCTGCTCAGCCGCTACACCCGGCTCGGCCTGCAGATGATGCTGGAGTTCGCCGATCCGGACTTCCCGGTGTTCTACGCCGCATCGGACGACACCATCAAGGTGTTCCTGCCCAATCCGGACAACATCTACTGCAACGCCAGCATCGCCGGCGACCGCGAGTACCGTATCCGAGGTCAGCGCGGCAGCGTCGCCTACCTGTCCTTCGGCACCAAGGCCAATCGCTATGCCGTCGATGGCACCATGGCCTCCACCGGCGAACTGGAAGCGGCGGATATGGAGATCGCGCCGGACGGCAGCTTCGAGCTCGTGCTGAGCCGCCAGCCGCAGCCGGGCAACTGGCTGCCGATGGCCGAGGACTCCAGCATGGTGATCGTGCGCCAGACCTTTCTCGACCGTGCCACCGAAACCCCGGCACAACTCGGCATCGAGCGCATCGGCGCCCCGCCCGCCCCGGCACCGCTATCCGGCGCGGCGCTCAGCGGCGGCCTGGCACGGGCCAGCGCCTTCGTGCAGGGCACCGCCAGGCTGGTGGCGGACTGGGCGCAGATGGTGGCGCAGCGGCCCAACGAGCTGGCCGCCGAGCCCTACGCGGCCGCTGCGATGCGCGTCGGCGGCGACCCGAAGATCTGCTACTACCACGGCTTCTGGCGCCTGGCACCGGACGAGGCCCTGGTGATCGACAGCGAGGTGCCGGACTGTCCGTACTGGAATTTCCAGTTGGCCAACTACTGGCTGGAATCGCTGGATACCGTGCACCGACAGGTGTCGGTGAACCAGCGCGGCGCGCGTTACAACGCCGATGGCAGCGTCACCCTGGTCATCGCCGCGGAAGATCGGGGTGTCGGCAATTTTATCGATACCGACGGCCACCGCAGCGGCGGCATGCTGCTGCGGTGGGTCGGCGCGAAAAACCACCCGGTGCCGCGCTGCCGCGTTGTCAAGCTTGATACCCTGGCCGCCCCGACATCCGTCGCGCCTTCAGGCTGACCAGAGCATAGCCGGGGGTTTTGCCTGTGGCTCCGGCGGAATCGATCCGTTCGGCCGGACGTCCGCCTGGTCTGTTTTTACCATACGCCGCGGATACGGCGCTGCCGATATATGCATCAGCGGCGTAATCGCGCCGCCAGAAAGTCGTTGGCGGCAGAAGATGATCCGCATATTGATCGTAGGCGACCAATCCAGGGACCTGCTCAAGTTGTACGAGCAGTTGACCCTTGCGCGAAAAGACTGGAAGGTGGTGATCGCCCGCAGCAGCGATGAGGCCGTCCGGTTCATCGATGCGTCGCCGTTCGAAGTAGTGATGACGGAGATGGCGTTGCGCGGCATGGACGGTGCCGAGCTGTTGCAGCATGTGCACCGGCACCAGCCCCGGGCCGCTCGCCTGGTAATCTGCGGCCAGGCCAGCATCTCCGACATGCACCGGGTAATGCCGCTGGCGCACCAGGTGCTGGGCAATGCAAGCGACACGCGGGGCCTGGAGCGCTGCATCGAGCGTGTTTGCAAGCTGCTGCGGCGCCGCGAGCGACCCAGCGTACAACGTGTACTGGGCATGCTGGCAAACCTGCCGGTACTGCCGAGGATCTACTGGGAGCTGGCCGGAGAACTGGAACGGCCACGGGCTGACTCCGCTTCGGTGGCAGCCATCATCGAACAGGATCCCGCCATCACCACCCGGGTATTGCAGCTTGCCAACTCCGCATTCTTCGGCGCGCAGCGGCAGGTGCGCTCGGTGCGCGACGCCGCCACTGTGCTCGGCCTGGAGCCGCTACGCAGTATCGCTCTGCTTGCCGGAATGTCCAGGCTGATCCACGCCAGCGACCTGCCCACCGGTTTTTCCCTGGACGTCCTGCAGACCCACTCGGCGCATGTCGCAAGGCTGGCCGTATCCATGCTCAGCGACCCCGAGGAGATCAAAACCGCCTTCTCCGCCGGCATGCTGCACCACATCGCTTATCTGATGCTCGCGGTCAACCTGCGTCTTGAATACACGTCATTGCGCGACGAGGCCTTCGACCGTGCAACTTCCATCGAGCGGGTCGAGATGGACAAACTGGGCTGCGACCACGCTGAGATTGGCGCGCAGGTGCTGGCGCTATGGGGCCTGCCCCTGCCCCTGATCGATGCCGTAGCCTGCCATCATCGACCATCCGCTTCAGGAGAAACGCGTTTCGGCGCGGCCACCGCGGTGCACGTGGCGGCGGTCCTTGCTGACGAAGCTGAGGGCAAGATCGTGGAAGAAAATGCCCTGGAATGGCCGTTCCTGCGTCGCCTCGGCGCCGAGGGTGCGGTCGAGCGCTGGCGGCGCGGCGAACCGATCCGGGCTTTCTGAATGACCCGGACCGGGAAAGTGCATGCCGGACGGGTTCTAGAGCATTTTCGATTTACTAATCGACATACCCTGCGTTGGTGAGATAGTTTCTGCATTCTTCCGGAGAGAATGCGTCGAGGAGGCTGCCAATGTGGTCCCAGAGCGCATCGACGGTACGTTTGGCGGCTTTGCGCAGCAGGGTCTTGAGCTTGGCGAAGACTTGCTCAATCGGATTGAGGTCGGGGGAATAGGGCGGCAGGTAACGGATGCTTGCGCCTACCGCTTCAATAGCCTGCCGCACCCCATCAACCTTGTGGCTGCCCAGATTGTCGGCGATGACGGTATCGCCAGGCTTGAGCGTGGGGCATAGAAAGTCCCGCACATAAGCCAGGAATATTTCCCCGTCCATGGGGCCATCGATCACCAGAGGGGCCGTCAGGCCACCCTGGCGCAACCCAGCGATGAAAGTAGTGGTCTTCCAATGCCCATGAGGCACGGCAGCTACGCAGCGCTGTCCTCGGGGCGCTCGCCCATAACGGCGAGCCATGCTGGTGCTGGCCCAGGTTTCATCCAGGAAGACCAGCTTGGCCGGATCCAGGGTCGGCTGAAAGGTGGTCTTCCATTCATGCCGTGCTTGCTGCACGTCGGCGCGCTCTTGCTCGCTGGCGTGCAGGGTTTTTTTTAAGCGTCAGGCCCATCCGATTCAACTGGTGCCATAGTGCCGGCACCTTCAGGACCCTGCCCTGGGAAGATAGCCGGTCGCACATGTCCCGCAGTGTCAGGTCTGGCTCGGCTTTGAGCCAACCTTGGATCGTGGATTCCATCCCCTCGATGGCTGAACGTCGATAGCCTCCCAGTTGGCGGATGCCACGCTCGCTTTCCAGTACGAACCGATCGCGCACTTGGTAGACAAAGTACCGACTCACTTCCAGCCGCCGGGCAATCTCGCTGGCCTTCTCCCCACGTCCTAGCGCCGCCAACACCCGGTCCCGAAACTCCTGTGGATACGCGCGCATACATTCCTCCCGTAGAACCTGAGGAATGTTTACCAAATGTTGATTGTTAAATCAAAAATGCTCTA
>NZ_KL543998.1:113053-391099 GCF_000711955.1 Nevskia soli DSM 19509 | reverse complement strand
ATTGAAAATGAAAACGCCCGATGCGGCGCATCGGGCGTCTTTGGCACATCTTTCGTCCACCCTAGAAGGTGTCAACCCTGGCTAGGACGGGTCACCCCGCGGCGGTGCCCTCACCAGTCCTTCGCCCATCTTTACCCGGCGCGCAGCCCGTCCCTGTGCGGAAAAGACCTCCGAAAGGCTATGCTTGCGCATCCGTTTTGGAGTAATTTTCCATGAAGAGGTTCGTGGTGGCACTGTCGTTCCTGGCGGCGGCTGGTGTGGCGTCCGCCGCGACGCCGGTTGCCCTGAGTTATCCGCCCGCGGCGCGCGGCGAAGTGGTCGACGAATATCACGGCATCAAGGTGCCGGACCCGTACCGCTGGATGGAAGACATCGACTCGCCGCAAACCCGCAACTGGGTCGAAGCCGAAGCCAAGCAGAGCAGCGACTACCTGGCCGCGATCCCGGGACGCGACGGCATCGTCGAGCGCATGCGCAAGATCTGGAACTTCGAGCGCTGGAGCGCGCCGGAGAAGCACGGCAAATGGTGGATCTACTCGCACAACGACGGCCTGCAGAGCCAGTCCGTACTGTTCGCCACCGACAATCCCAAGTTGAAGGGCAAGATCCTGCTCGACCCCAACAGCCTGTCCAAGGACGGTACCGTGTCCCTGCGCGAGAGCGCCGTCTCCGACGACGGCCGCTACTTCGCCTACGCGCTGTCGGAAGCCGGCTCGGACTGGCAGGTGTGGCGGGTCAGGGACATCGCCAGCGGTCAGGACCTGCCCGACGAGCTGCACTGGTCCAAGGCCGGCGGCGGCAGCTGGCGCAAGGACGGCTCGGGCTTCTACTACACCGTCTACGACGCCCCCAGGGAAGGCGAACTGCTCAAGGCCGCCAACCAGTACGAGAAGCTCTACTTCCACAAGCTCGGCACGCCGCAGTCGGCCGACACCCTGGTCTACACCCGTAGCGACGATCCGGACTGGTTCGTCGGCGGCCAGGTCACCGACGACGGCCGCTACCTCGTCATCTCCGCCAACTACGGCGACCAGGTGCAGAACACCGTGCTGGTGCAGGACCTGTCCGTTGCCGACGGCAAGATCAGCGAAGTCATCCCCAAACCGGCGGCGCAGTACTCCGTTATCGGCAATATCGGCAGCACCCTCTACGTCCTGACCGACGACAATGCCCCGCGCTACCGCATCGTCGCCATCGACCTCGCCGATGCCGCGCCGGAGAAATGGCGCACGGTGGTGGCGGAAAGCAAGGACACCCTCGACCAGGCCAGCCTGGTTGGCGGCCAGATCGTCGCGCAGTACCTGCAGGACGCGCACAGCGCCGTGCGCCGCTACAGCCCGCAGGGCAAGCTGCTGGGCGAGGTGAAGCTGCCGGGCCTGGGCACCGCCAGCGGCTTCGCCGGACGCATCGACGACACCGATACCTACTACAGCTACAGCAGCTACACCACGCCGGCCTCGGTCTATCGCCTGGACCTGAGAAGCGGAAAATCCGCGCTGCTGCACGCACCGAAGCTGGCCGGCTTCAAGCCGGCGGACTTCGAAAGCCGCCAGATGTTCTACGCCAGCAAGGACGGCACCCGCGTGCCGATGATCGTCACCGCGCGCAAGGGCGTGAAGCAGGACGGCGCCAACCCCACCATCCTCTACGGCTACGGCGGCTTCAACATCTCCGTGCAGCCCACGTTCTCCGCGGCCATCGCCACCTGGATCCAGATGGGCGGCGTCTACGCCGTGGCCAATATGCGCGGCGGCGGCGAGTACGGCCGCGCCTGGCACGAAGCCGGCATGAAGACCCACAAGCAGAACGTGTTCGATGACTTCATCGGCGGCGCCGAATACCTCATCGCCCAGAAGTGGACCAGCCCGAAACGGCTGGCGGTCTACGGCCGCTCCAACGGCGGCCTGCTGATCGGCGCCGTGACGGAACAGCGCCCCGACCTGTTCGCCGCGGTGATCCCGCAGGTCGGCGTGATGGACATGCTGCGCTTCCGCGACTTCACCGTCGGCAAGGGTTGGGAATCGGATTACGGTTCGGTCGAGAACGCGGACGAGTTCAAGGCCCTGCTGGCGTACTCGCCGTACCACAACATCAAGGCCGGGGTGAAGTACCCGCCGATGCTGATTCTCACCGGCGACCATGACGACCGCGTCTACCCGGCCCACAGCTTCAAGTTCGCCGCGGCCATGCAGCACGCCGATCCGGACGGCAATCCCATCCTGATCCGCATCGACCTGCGCACCGGCCACGGCTCCGGCAAGCCTACCGGCAAGCTGATCGAGGAATACGCGGATATCTATGCCTTCGCGCTGAACGCCATGGGTCTGGCGAAGTAGCGACGAGGGTTTCCGGCACGGCTTCATGCCGCGGTGGCTTATGCTGTTGCGGCGTGTCCTGAACAAACTGGCTGAATGAACCTGCGTGAGACACGAGCGATGAAGAGATACGGTGGATTCGGACTTGCGTCGGCCGCGATGGCGCTCCTATGCCTGCTGGCGGGATGCTCCGCATCCGGAGGCAAGAACAAGGAACTCGCAGGCATGACGGACGACACCATCTGCCCACCTGCGACGCGGATGTTGGCGGCCACCGACAGTGCCTACGGGCAGGACTTCCTGAAGCGCTTCTCCAATCGCGTGTCCTACCCGACCGAAGCGCTGAACGCCGGCCAGATCGGCACCGTACAACTTTGCGCCATGATCAGCCGCGACGGCTTGGTACATAGCGGACGCATCGCCGAAGGTAGCGGGTTCCCCCTGCTGGATGGTGCGGCGCTGCTGGCTGTGGGCACGTTGAAGGGTGCCAAGGAACGTGCACCCCTGCCGCAAGACCTGGCGCCCGGCCAGCAGCAGGTATGGATCGTGTTCAGCGTGAACTTCAAACCCGAGCGGCCTGCCGACGCACCTTTGCACGAGGCGGCGCAGGATCGGCCCTGCAAGAGCACCGGAACGAAGGAAGGAGACGTCGGTGCCAAGGAGGTGACGGCAGAGGAATGGAGCGGTTTTCCGTCCGAATTTTCCGACGCGGTGAAGAAAGAACTGATCTTTCCGAAGTTGGCACTGGATGCCGGCGAGTCGGGATATACCCTGCTGTGCGTGTCGCTGGATCGCGACTCGCGCCTCCTCGGCGTTTCGATCAGCCGCAGTTCCGGCTCGGCCTTGCTGGACGGCGCCTCGCTGGTCGCGCTGGGGATGATGCAGTTGAATACCGAGATCCCATATATCCCGAATCGTGTGCGGGCGGCACATGACACCATCGTCTTCACCCAGGAGATCGACTGGAAGCCAACCAGCCCCTGAGCGACAGCACTCCCGCGGCCGATCGCCGAATCAACCGATGGCGCCTTGCGCCGCCGCTTTTCCGCTGCATCGTCCCCGGCCGATGCAGCCCACCCCGCTCAAACCGTCAGGAAAGCCTTTCGACCCGCTGGATCTGCGACTGTGCGGCCGGCGGCGTCACCGCCTGCGTCGGCTTGCGCAGGCTCAACATGCAGCGCAGCTTGTCGCGCTCACGCTCGTTCACCATCGCCAATATGGCCGGTGTCATGCCTCTGCTCATGGATATCTCCTCCTCTTGGAACGGCGGGTACTTTGCCCGCCTGCAATCAGTTTAGCGTACGGCAAACGGCTTAGCCGGAGACCTGGGCCGGCTGAACGTTGCCGGCAGGCCGCCAGACGGTGCACCGGGGTGTATCCAGGTTCAGAGCAGCCCCGGAATGATCGCCTTGCGCTCCCTCGGATAGTCGGGGAAGCGCTCGACGTACCAGCGATGATGCGATAAGGCCCGCGGCAGCAGGTTGGCGGTGCTGAAGACGGCGAAAGACAGGCCCGCCGGGGTGAAGCTCATCAGCGCCCAGCCGCACCACAGCACGATCTCGCCGAAATAGTTGGCGGACGATACGTAGCGGAACAGCCCGCCGTAGGGCACCTTGTAGCCGGTACTGCCGTCCTGCCGCAGCCCGATGAGAATGGTGTCGGCCTGGAAATTGATCAGCCAGCCGGCGACGGCGACAGCCAGGCCGACGACGAAGCGCGGGTCATGCAACCACGCCGCGTCCATCAGGTGCGGTGCGCGCGCCACCGCGTAGCCGTTGATAAAGCCGTTGATGCTGTTGAACAGGATGCCGAAGACCACGCCGCTCAGCGGAAAACGCTTGTGGCGGTCGCGCATGCGCAGCGGATAGACCAGGGCGCGGTAGCAATAGTGCGCCTGCCATAGCGCGAACAGGATTACCGCCGCCGTGGAGGGCGCATCGGCGCTGAGCCAGAAGGTGAGGGCGAAGGCGAACAATTGCGGCGCCTCGAACAGCAGCCAGGCCGGCAGCGCCGGCAGCGTATGGCGCTGGCCCGGCTGCATATGCCGTCCGTAAGGATTGACCGTGCGCAGGCTGCCCCAGAAGCTCAGCACCGAGACGACGAAGATGAAAATCGTCAGCCCCGCCTGGATATGGTTGACCATTCCGCGCCCTTGTCCCTTGTATTCCCCGGCTCAGACTAAAGGATCGGCCGCGCGGCGATTCAGCCGAATGGACGAGGGATCGTCATCTCCATCGATGGTTCGCGCAACAGGAAAGGCCCCGCGCCGCGGGGCCTTTTTTCGCTGCGGGCGGCGCTTACTTCTTGCCGCGTGCTTCGTCGATCTTCTCTTTCACCACGCCGATGCCGGCTTCGATGTGCTCTTTCACGTCTTCGATCTTGTCCTTGATCTCGCCCTTGAGGCGATCCTTCTTGCCTTCGACCCTCTGCGCCGTGCCCTTGGCTTCGAGTTCGTGATCGCCGATGGCGCCGCCGACCTTCTCCTTGACCTTGCCTACGGCCTCCTTGACCCGGCCCTTGGCCTTGTCGGCGCTGGCGCTGTGGGCCGCATCTTCTGCGGCATTGTGGATGCGTTCGCGCGCGTCGTCCTTGTCGTCCATGCTCATGATCGAACTCCTGTTCTGTATGGATTGCCTGCTTGTAGGGGATTGGCCCGATGGTATTGATCGGCCGTTGTTAAGACCCCCGCTACCGGTGAGGGTTCCGCCCCGGGAGTGGGCGTTCAAACTGAATTCCAGCTGAATCAATGGCATAGCCGCAGCTTCCGGCGAAATTCGCGGAACCGGGATAGGGGCGGGCGGTCTTAATCATGCCTGTCGCAGCAGCCCGGCGCATCGGAGTCAGGCTCCCATGCCCACCCGCCGGTATCACCGGCCGCCGCTCTCCAGCGGCGCTCAAGCAACGCTGCGGAAATGCCAGCAACGCAGCCGTTTCCTTCACGGCTCGGCAGCATTGCACGTGCCGGATTCATGTCGGCAGCAGGCTTCGTAGTCGCGGCTACATCCGCGTCTCCCATTCCAGTCGCGGCATGGTCCCGGACCAACGCAATGCCGCAAGCAAGCCCCATGACGTGGTTTTGCAGTTCGAAAATCACAGGGGAAAGGCGGACCCGATGAAAGCGATCCAGTCAGAAGCCGAGCAGGCGTTTTATCGTGAAGTGGTGAAACTGGTGGCCAGCGATGCGCCCGATGCCTGGGTCATCGCGGTGATGAAAATCGAAGTGAGCGAACCAGTCTGTGAAGTGACAGTCGACCATATCGACGCCACCGGCCACGTTATCTGGTTCGATATCACCAACGAACTGCGCCAGATGCTGTGTCGCGCCTGCGAACAATTCCGCGCCGCGATGCAGGACAGCGGCGGGACAGGCTGGCGGTGTGCTGCCCTGACGCTCTCTACCGGCGGTGTCATTTCAGCCGAATTCTGGAGCCGATGAGCGGACTGCGATGCGGCAGCCGCTACATCTGCGTCAGCGCCACGGTGAACCCGCCGAGGTAAAGGAGCAGGGCGAGCAGAATGCCTGCCAGCGGCACGCTGAACCAGTAGCGCCTGGCCAGGATCAGGTAGCACAGCAAAAACAGGCCGCCGAACACGGCCAGGAAACGATCCTGCAGCAGCAGGGCCGTGTGGTACAGGTCCAGATAGCCGTAAACCGCGCCGAAGCAAATCACGCCGAGGCTATGGCTGGCATTGAAGCCCACCCAGGCTTTCCACATGGTGGTGTCGCGCGAAATATTGGGCGAAACCTGCTTCAAGCGTGCTTCCAGCGCCGCATCGCCATGCGGACTGAATTTGTCGGTCAGGAAGGTGTAGGCCAGGTGCAGCAAGCCCATCGCCAGGATGATGCCGCTGCCGGCGAGAATCAGGTTGCGCGCGAGCATGCGTCTCCATTGCTATGGATGCGCGCTGCGGCTGCGCCTCAGACCGGTTCCGCCTCGCGGCGGCTCATCACCAGGGCGCAGGCCTGGCCCACGTCCAGCACGCGCATGGTGCGGCCGGCGCCCAGCCACAGCGAGCAGCACAAGGCCAGGTCGACGATCTCGTCGTCGCGGAACTGCTGGCGGAAACGATTCCAGAAAGCCTCGTTGTCGCGCAGGGCTACATGGTCCAGCGCGAAGCCCTCGGCATATTCCGCGGCAAGCTGCTCGCGCACGCTGTAATTGGTCGCCGTGCGCCACTGCGCCACGTTGGCGTAGAAGGCCTCGTCCATGCCCTGTTCCAGGCCTTCGGCGTAGCGGGCGTTGCGGCATACCTCGCACTGGTTGGCCAGGGCGATGCGCATGCGCGCGATTTCCTGCACCCGCAGCGGCAGGATCGACTTGCCGTACACGGCATCGCTCAGCGCCACCAGGCCGGGCGCCATCTCGGGCCGCAGCGCCATCCAGCCGCCCAGGTCGTCGGTCACATCGATACGTGGCATCGCCGTCTCCTCCGCGCCTCGTCTTGGGGCGGTGGCCCATTACCGCATTTTCAGGGGAGGCGGCGCAAGCCGGCACCGCAAACGAAGAAGCGGGCCAGCGGCAAGCGCCTGACCCGCTTCACGGATGCAGCGGCTACCACTTAATGATCGTGGTGGTCATGCCCATGATCGTCGTGCCCATGATCCGGGCCGCGGCCATGGTCGGGGCCGTGCCCATGATCGTCGTGTCCGCGACCCGGTCCCGGGCCATGCCCATGATCGTCCCGGTAGCCTGGGTCGCCGTGGTTCTGGTGGTAGCGCGGCGCGTAGACGTTGCTGTACCAGTTGTTCTTCACGAAATAGACGCGGTGGCCGCAGGCGTTGTATTCCATGCAGTGGTGACGCCAGTCCCGGGCATAACCCGGAGGCACGCGCAGGTAGATCGGCGGCCCCATGCTCTCCGGAACCTGCTGGATCACCACCGGCTGCCGGTAAACCACTTGCGGCGGCGGATAGCTCTCGCCGAGTTCGATCTGGCCGTAGAAACCGGGTTCGCCGATATTGACCGATACGCCCACGCCGGCGAACACCGGTGCGGCAAGCATGGCCATTGCCACGGTGAGCAGCATGCGCTTCATGTTGATTCTCCCTGTCGATATGAACACCCGCCCAGGATCTGCCATCGCCCAGGACGAACGATCATAGCAGCGGGGAGAGGGTGCGGCCGCTTATTGCTTGGCGGACACCACTTCGTAACCATGCTGCGTGTAACTGTCCACGCACTTGGTCATCAGGTCGTCCGCCACGCGGCTGGAAGTCACGCCGGTGGCACCCACGCCGCCCTTGCAGGAGGCCACCTCACCGTTTTGCGGATTCTTCAATGTCACTTCCGGGCCGCCGCAGGCCGCCAGCACGCAGCCCGCGACCACGATGGACAGCATTGTTGCTCTTGCCATGTCGAGCACCTCGTTCCTTGGCGCGATAAAGCCGGCGCACGGAATCCCTCGGATCGTCCGTGCCGGTCGCTATGTCAATCCGAGTACACAATGAGCGCGAAAGTTCAGCGGATCCCGGCGCGCGGGACGGGCGGTGCGGAATCCGGGGGCGAGCGGCAGCCGGGCAGGGGGCTGGGGCCAGGGCCTAAATGCGCCCTTTGCAGTTCGGCGCGCCGCAGCCGCAGCGCATGCCATCCTTGTGCGGCGTCATGCCGTAATTCACGGTGAGTTCGGCGCCGGCCTTGACCGGACGCAGCGTATAGACCTCGACCCGGTTGCGGATGATGCGCATATAGCAGTTGGCGGCGCAGCTATGGTTGAGATAGCGGAAACTGTTGCCGGTGGAGCACTCCAGCGCCTGCCGCGGATTCAACTCGATCAGATAGATCTTGTCCGACTGTTCCACCGTCTTCCACGCCCCCGGCAGCTTCACCACCTGCCCGGAGATTTCGCCCAGCTTCCTGCGACCGGGCAGATCGGCGGTGGCGAACAAGCCGCGCCCGTTGATGCGGCTGTTGCGAACTTTTACCGGAATGATGCGGTCACCTGGGGCGGACGGCTTGCGCTGCGTTCGGGGGATGGTCAAAGGCATGCTTGATCGTCAGGCGGGCGTGGGCCGGTATTGGGGAAGAACATGGCTATTGTGCAGGATCAGCGGGCCGCGCGGCACGGCATCGTGCCCGCCGCGTTTCCGGCCTGTCGCCTGATCCTCGGTGCCGCCGCATGCTTGTCCATCGCCGCATTCGCCGACGACAAGCTGCCGGAGAAGGCGCCGGATGCCGCGACCACCACCAGCGAACTTGCTCCGGTCATCGTCAACGGCCGCCGCAATCCGCTGGATAAAGCCGACCGGCGACTGAAGTCGCTGAAGGAAAGCCTGCCGGGCACCGACACCCCGCGCAAGCGCGACTTCGCCGACTGGTACCAGGCACACAGCGATCCCAATGCCTTGCCTGAACAGACGCAGGCCCTGATGCTGCATCTGATGCGCAAGGATCCGGATCAGGTGAATCGCGCTCCATGAATCATCTCCCCAAAACGGAGCACCTTCCGATCCGGGTCGCCATGACGCTTCGGGAAGCTCGACGCTACCGTTGATCGCACTGCACGGTACCAAGCCCGTCCGGAGCGGCGATACTGGCTTCCCCGACCAAACTCAAAACAGCGATAGACGGGGAGAGTGCGTCGCGCGGCAAGCGTGGCGGTATGATAGTTGAGGCGCCTGAAGCACCGTGCCTTGCTGATCCGTCGCGTTTGGAATCGCCGGCAAAGCTCTGCTGTCCTTGCAGGAAGAACCGATGGTTTCGGAGTGGGATTCAAAAGTACCGAAGAGTTCGCGTATGGTCGCGTTTCGCGCCAGTACGGTCTTCCTGCTGTTCGCCTTGCCGGGTTTGCTGCTCTACCTGACCGGTACCGAAGCGGCCCTGAAGCAGCTCTCCTTGGGTGCCACCTGGGTGCTGGTGGCGATGGCGCCGCTATGGGCGCTGCTCGGCTTCCTGTCCGCAACGATCTACCTGATGCTCAGCATCTCGCGTCCCTACAACGCGGCGCAACATCTGGTGGAAATGGTCGTGGCCGCGGCCGTGATCGTCCTGTTGCGACCGGTGTTCTGAGCGGCGCCGCCGGTAACTGTTTTGATTCCTTGGCGGAACCGCGGCAACAGCTGCAGGCACCGGCTCCCGATGCCCGCAGCCATCACCTGTGCGCTCCTACAGGCTCTGGTACACCGTGTACTCGAAGGCGAAGAACAGCGGCATGGCCTTGACGTCGGCGAACGGCAGGATCTGCGTCAGGAACACGCCGCCGATGCCGGTGGTGGGATCGATCCAGTAATAACAGTTGGTCAGGCCGGCCCACATCAGGCTGCCCGCCGGGCGCCCGGTGGGCAGCACCTTGGTGTTGATCATGTAGGCCAGGCCCCACTTGTGCGGCACGTCCGGCGGCAGTACCAGGTCGTTGGTCAGCATGCGGTTGGCGCTCTTCAGCGGCAGCACGTCCAGCGCGCCCATCTGGTTGGTCGACATCAGCTCCACCGTTTCCGGCTTGAGCACCTGTCCGCCGGCGGCCTGGCCGCGGTTGAGGATCATGCGGATGAACTTCAGGTAATCGCCGACCGTGCTGTAGAGCCCGCCGCCGCCCATTTCGAACTGCGGTTGTTGCGGCACCTCGAAATCGGTCGGCACCAGCGTGCCGTCCTCGAGCCGTTGATGGATCGCCGCCTTGCGCGCCCGCATCTGCGGCGTCATGCAAAAAGCAGTATCGCGCATGCCCAGCGGTTCCAGCACATGCTGCGTCAAATAGGCACCGAGCTTCTGCCCGCTTACCGCTTCCACCACGCGGCCGGCCCAGTCGGTGTTGATGCCATAACCCCAGCGCTCGCCTGGATCGGACAGCAGCGGCAGGCGCAGTTCCGCCAGCTCGCAGCTGAAGATGCCCTTGAGCCCCTTCGCCGCCTGGTACTTCTGGATGTCCTCGCTGAGGAATTCGTAGCTGAAGCCCGCCGTATGGGTCAACAGGTGGCGCAGCGTGATCGGCCGTTTCGGCGCCCGCAGGCGCGGCTGGCCCGCGGCGTCGAAACCTTCCAGTACCTGGATTTCACCCAGCTCCGGCAGCCACTTCGCCGCCGGGCTGTCGAGATCGAGCCGCCCCTGTTCCACCAGTTGCAGCGCCGCCGTACTGGTCAGCGCCTTGGTCATGGAGGCGATCAGGCCCACCGTGTCCGCCGTCATCGGCGCGTCCTGGCCCAGGCTGCGCTTGCCGAAGGCGCCTTCATAGACGGTACCCTGCCGGTTGGTGACCATCGCCACCACGCCCGGTACGGCGCCCGCTTCGGCCGCCTGCCGCAACAGCCCGTCCGCCTGCTCCTTGAGTGACATCGTTCCGCTCCTCTTGCGTTTATGTGTTTGTTCTTGAGGAAACCGGGCCCGCATGCGGGCCGATTCCTGGTGCCTGCAACGTTAGCATTCCCGCTGTATCCTCCGCCCACACTCGTTCGGGTAGTTGATGGGAGTGAATGACCGGCACATGGATCCGGGCTGGCTGCTGCTGCGCGCGGCGCTGGCGGCACCGGTAATCCTGATGGCCTGGCTCGTCCGGCGCGACATCCGCCGGGAAGGGCCCGCGGGGCGGCCGCCGCACCAATCCTGAACTGCGCCGCCCCGGCGCTGTCGAATGCTCTGCCACGGTTTGTGGCTGGCGGAATTTCTTCTTGTAAAACCGTCACTTGAAACGGATTTCTGCGGCCCCATGATGTTTCTTGGCGTATGCTTCCCAAACGCTCCCCGTCATCACCACAGAGAAACCACATGCCCATCGACCTGAACTCGATGCGAAACAATCCCGCGGTAGTCCAGACGCAGACCGATACCGGCTTGCGCGAGTACTTCCGTTCGATCTACAGCTACATGACCATCGCCCTGGCCCTGACCGGCCTGGTGGCGTACTTCGCCTTCGACTCCGGGCTTTATGCGAGCATCGCGCGCACCCCGCTGATGTGGGTGGTGATGCTGGCGCCGCTGGGCATGGTGATGTTCCTCAGCTTCCGCATCCAGAAGATGAGCCTGGTCACGGCCCAGGTGACCTACTGGGTCTTCGCCGCCGTCATGGGCCTGTCGCTGGCCGGCATCTTCGCGGTCTACGCGCATGAGAGCATCGCGCGCGTATTCTTCGTCACCGCGGCCACCTTCGGCGGCATGAGCCTCTACGGCTACACCACCAAGACCGACCTGACGCGCATGGGCTCGTTCCTGATCATGGGCCTGTGGGGCGTGATCATCGCCAGCCTGGTCAACATCTTCCTCAAGTCCAGCGCCGTGCAGTTCGCCGTCTCGGTGATCGGCGTGCTGGTGTTCGTCGGCCTCACCGCCTACGACACGCAGAAGATCAAGGCCATGTACTACGGCGCCGCCGGTTCCGGCGACACCCTGGGCAAGATGGTCGTGATGGGCGCCCTGACGCTGTACCTGGATTTCATCAACCTGTTCCTGATGCTGCTGCGCCTGTTCGGCGGCCGCCGCAACTAAAGCAGGGCCCGTGGAGCGGTTCGCTTCGCGGCAGTCGTAACAAGAGGGGCGGGACGGTGCAAGCTGTCCCGCCCTTTTTTTGCCTGTCGGGTCCTGAAGCCTCAGGGTTACCGAGGTAAAGACTTCACGGCACGGTCGAGCATGCTGCGCACAATCACCCGGTGAAACGGCAGGATCGCGGCGAGGTAGACGCGGCCCAGCAGGTTATGGGTATGAACCACCGTGGTCAGGGTAACCCGCTGTGTCCCGGCCGCCGCTGGCTGCACCGATACGGCGACGCGGAAATCCAGGTGCCGGTCGTCCAGCCCCATCAGCATCTCCTGCGGCGACTCGGCCAGCACCGGGAAAATCCCGATTCTGGCGGGCCCGTCCCCGGCCGGCTCGCGTATCCCGGGTTTCAGGCCGAACAGACCCACGATGCGGTTGCGTAAACCCATCAGCGCATCGACCCACCCGGGCTGCCGCTCCAGCATGCGCTGCGAGACCTGGCGCGCATCGAGGCCCGGGGTATTCAACGTCACCTGGTAGGCATCGGCGAAAGAAGGCGCGGGCAGCAAACCATGCAGACGAGGCTCGGGGCGCGTGGCGATCGCCTTCATCGCGGATTCTCGCGGGCTTCGGAAATGTTGCGCGGAGCGGCAGGGTGCCTTGCCAGGAGCATCGGGCCCTCCTGAGCGGGTGATGTTTGCGCCTAGCCTATGCTCGTTGGGCATGCGCGGGCAACACGCGCAGTATTGCCCGGCGACGGCCTCTGCAGGAGCGCCGAAATTCCGGGGTCGAAGCAGCCCTTGTCACCGTATTTCGTAGCAGACAGCTAGGCCGAACGGGTGAAATGCGTTGGGGTGGCGAGCTATAAGCTGGCATGGCGTTCAAACCAGGGGAGGAACGCCATGTCATCCAACGAAATCTTCTACGTCTGCATCGGCCTGCTGTCGATCGTGCTGACCATCTATCCCAACCGCCACCTGTTCACGGCTAAGGGCGGCGGTGTCGCTGTGCTGGAAGCGGTCTACTACCTCACCGCGCTGGCGGCCCTGCTGGTGGGCTGGTATTTCAACTTCCAGTACATGCGCACCTACGGCGCCGAGGCCACTTGGTCCAACTGGACCAAATTGCTGTTCGTCAATCCCGCCTCGGCCTCCGGCGGCCAGGACCTGCTCTTCGCCAACGTCGTGCTGTTTCCACTATGGACTTTCGCCGACGGCCGCCGCAGCGGCATGAAGTGGAACTGGATCTGGTTCCCGATGAGCGCCCTGACCAGCTTCGCCTTCGCCATGGCCCTGTACCTGGCGCTGAAGGAGCGGCAACTGCGCTGGAGCGCCGCCAGGTAACAGGCGGAACCCATGCGCTCCCGGGCGTCTTGTAATTTTTTTCCGGCCTTGGATAGCCGCAAGGATCGCCGCCGTCCTGCGTATCAAAAACCGGTTTACCCATCCGCGCAGGTTCGCGGGCTGCGCCCGCCACCCCGCCTTCCGTGCCGCCGTCACGACTTTTGCACAAATCGGCCACTTCGCCGGCAAAGCCGTTCGGCATAATGCGCGCCTGCACCCGTTTTCAGAACGAGCCCAAGGGAATCACCGTGACCAAAGCCGCCATCGCCGCCTTCCTGACCTGCTGCCTGCTGGCGGCCTGCGGCACCACGCCGCCGGCCCAGGATTCCGCCCTGGTTACCGCCGCACCCGCTCCGGCGCCGCTGCCGAAGATCGCCCTGGCCCTCGGCGGCGGCGCCGCGCGCGGCTTCGCCCATGTCGGCGTGATCAAGGTGCTGGAAAGCCACGGCATCGTGCCGGACATGGTGGTCGGCACCAGTGCCGGCTGCGTCGCCGGCGCCCTCTATTCGGCCGGTTACAGCGGCTTCGACCTGCAGCAGATGTCGTTCGACCTGGATCGCGCCGTGGTTACCGACTGGACCATGTTCGGCCGCGGCGTGATCAAGGGCGATGCCTTGCTGGCCTTTGTCGATCAGGCCGTGAAGCAGGCGCCGATGGAGAAGCTCAAGCGCCGCTTCGCCTGCGTGGCGGTGAAACTGCGCACCGGCGAGGCTGTGGTCCTCGACCATGGCGATGTCGGCGAAGTGGTCCGCGCGTCCTCCGCCGTGCCCGGCGTGTTCGAGCCGATGAAGATCCGCGGCGAGGACTACGTCGACGGCGGCCTGCGCAGCCCGGTGCCGATCCGCGAAGCCCGCGCCATGGGCGCCGACATCGTCGTCGCGGTGGATGTCTCCACTCCGCCGCAGGGCGATGCGGACAGCCGGCTGGCGGTGATGCATCGGGCCATCGACATCATGGGCAAGGGCCTGCGCGAGAACGAAGCGGCCCAGGCCGACGTCGTCATCACCCCGGACCTCGGCGCCATCGGCTCCACAGACTTCGACGATCGCATGCATGCCATCCTGGCCGGCGAGCGTGCGGCGCAGGCGGCGTTGCCGCAGATCAAGGAGAAGTTGGCGGAGCGGGGCATCGTGATGGGGATTTAGAGGTTCATTCATCCAAGAAAACTCATCGTCATTCCGGCAAAAGCCGGAATCCAGGCTTCGATGAATCTGGGTATCTGATGAACTCACCTTGGTCGCCGAACTGGCAACAAGGGCGGAATAAGCGAAGCGCATTGCGCCTGCGACACGGTGCCGCGAAGCGTGGGTGCGGGAGCAGGCGCAGCGGCCCCGGGATAATGTCGCCAACGCAGGCGGACGCCCCCTCCCGCACCCACCTCGCTACGCTCGGACACCGTGTCGGGGCCGCCCTTCCGCCGCAGGCGGAACACGGCCTTTCTTCTCACTTTGAAACTGTGGTGTACGCGCTTGCGCACGAGGCAAAGCAACATCAAAAGCCGGAATGTCGCTCTTGTGCGGTCCTCAACCTTCTTCGTCATCCCCGCGAAGGCGGGGATCCAGTCCTGCCGACCTCGATGCACGAATGCGGGCAACCAAATCCGAAAACCCGTCTCTAAAAACCTTCTTCGGACGTCCTGATACCTCCTGGACACCCCAAAAACGCTCCATTCGTTATTCGTTGGCCGCATGCGTGCCAACAACAAACCTTGGCACGCATGGCACGCATGGCACGCATGCCAATCCGGCCCTCCCGGCAGGTGCCCCGGTCGGCTCGCTTCGCCAACGCCACCCGGCGCTATATCATGGCCGCAATGGCGGACCCGTACGGAGCAGCGCGCAGTGGACAACAGGGCGATGAGCAGGGACGAGTACTACATGAACATCGCCATGGCGGTGCGCAAGAAGGCGAACTGCCTCGGGCGCAAGGTCGGGGCGGTGATCGTGCGCGAGAATCGGATCATTTCCACCGGCTATAACGGCACGCCGGAAGGCATGGTCAACTGCACCGACGGCGGCTGCGTGCGCTGCCGCGACCGCGCTACCTACCAGGCCAGCGTCGGCTACGATGTCTGCATCTGCGTCCACGCCGAGCAGAACGCCCTGATCACGGCGGCGCGCTTCGGCAACGCGGTGGAGGACGCCATCGTCTATTCCACCCTGCGCCCTTGCTTCGACTGCACCAAGGCCATGCTCCAGGCCCGCGTTACCTCCATTCATTACCTGCACAACTGGCACCATCCCATCGGCGCGCTGCAGGACCAGTACGAGCTGCTGCAGAGGTCCCTGCGCGGCGGGGTGCACCAGGTCACGATGCACGATCCGGAAGCGGACTGGGCCAACGCGAAATTGACTCCGACGCCGGACCAGTAACAGCCGGCGAATTCAGGCGTTGCCCAGGGCCTTGACGTAGTCGGCCGGCGAGCGTCCCACCAGCTTCCTGAAATCGCGGATGAAGTGCGCCTGGTCGGCATAACCCAGTTCCAGCGCGATATCCGCCCAGTCGATATCGCCGCCGGCGGCAAGCCGCGCCGCCGCCTCGTGCAGGCGGTAACGCTGGATCACCCACTTGGGACTGACGCCGATGTATTCGCCGAACAGCCGCTGCAGCGTGCGCAGGCCGACGCCGAATTCGCCGACCAACTGTTCCACGCGGTTGATGGCGCGGTCGGCGGCAATCCGTTCGGCGATGCCGCTGACAAGTGCGACCGAATGATCGGTTTGTGGCTTGCACTGGCGCAGGTAGGCCTCGAGTATGGCCACGGTCTCCGCATGCTCTTCCGGAGCCAGCGCCCGTAACGCCAGTCCTGCTGCTGCCTCGCCGAAAATCTCCTGCAAGGGAAAGCCCCGATCGGTGAAGTCCGCCACCGGCCGCATCACGAACGGCCTGAATCCACCGGGCCGGAACTTGATGCCGAAGACACGGCCCTTGCCTTCAAGGACACGGGTGAAACGGCGCCTGCTCACCCCGTGGACTTCACCCTTGCCGGCCTCCAGCACGATGTGCACCGAAGGATGTGGCAGGGTTTCCACGGTGCGTGGCGCGTCCAGGTCCCATGCCACCGTCCAGTAGTGCTCGACGAAGGGCGCCAGGTCCTCCGAGGGGTGATACCGCGCATGCCCGCTGACCGGCTGTGAGGCGGGCATATTGAGGATGCCGCGCGGCGGCTCGTCTTTGGGTCTGATCATGTCGCGTTTGTTCAATGCAGGCCGCGCTTCCCCGTCTACCATTGGCGCCCCGGTTCCAGTGAATCCGCGGCAGGTACAGTATGCACAAAGGCGATGGGCGGGAAATGCGCGTGCGCATCGTCGGTGCAGGCACCTTGGCGGCGCTCTGCCTGTTGCCCGGCCTGTCGCTTGCCGCCGGGGCGCCCGGTACCGCGTCTGAAACAAGCAAGAAGGAGAGGGTTGTGGCCAATCGTGCAAGCGGTGCGTTCGAGGTGAAGCTGAGCCCTCTGGAGATGGACGAGCCTACGCTCGGACGCATGTCGATCGACAAGCAGTTCCGCGGCGATCTCGAAGGCGTATCGAAAGGCCAGATGCTGACCGCGGGCACCGAGGTCAAAGGCTCGGCCGCCTATGTCGCCGTCGAACGCTTCACCGGCACGCTGGGCGGCCGCAGCGGCAGCTTCGTCCTGCAACACTACGCCAGCCTGAACCGCGGCACGCCGCAGCAGAGCATCGCCGTGGTGCCGGATTCCGGCACCGGCCAGTTACAGGGACTTGCCGGCACCATGACCATCCGCATTGCCGACGGCAAACATTTCTACGACTTCGACTACACCCTCGCAGCGGCGCCTTGAGCGTCTCCGGCGCCGGACGTACGGCGCATCACGGTGCCGAGAAAAAATCCCACTGCGCCTGCGTGGCGTCGATATTCTGCGAGGTGATGCCCAGCAGTATGGTGGAGAGAGTCACTTCCGCGCCAGGCCAGTTGTGGCCGCCGTTGACGATCTGGTAGAGCAGGGCGGGGCAGCCCGGTTTGCGGTGCAGAACCACGCTGGTGCCGTCGTTGACGCGGTTGGTCAAGGTGGTCGCGGTCTCCGCGCCATTGCATGCGTCTATGGTTTCCCATTGCGCCAGGGTAACTGGCGCGGACTGCAGAGAGCCCAGGCCGTTGTAAGGCACCTGGCTGTCCTTGGTGCCGGCAAAAATCATCATCTTCAGCGGCGTATGCGTTTCGCACGGCGTGGTCTTCAGCTGTGCCGCGGCGACCATGCCGAAGCCCGTCAGCAGGTCCGGCCGGGTGCAACCGAACAGGTCGGCCATGAAGCCGCCCTCGGAATAACCCGTCATGGAGACCTTGGCGGGATCCACCGGCATGTTGCGGGTTGCGTCATCGATGACGTGGGCGAGAAAGGTGATGTCGGTTCCCGTATCGCCATTCCCCGGCAAGCCGTTGTTCCAACTCGAACCCTGGTGAGCCGGAAAAGCCATCACCGTGCTGTTCCCAGTCAGGCTGTCGACTCCCGTGGCGTGTTCCCCGGCCTTGAGGAAATTGGCCATGAAGGTAGGATTGCCACCCAGGTAATCGAGCACGATCATCAGCGGCACTTGCGTCGCCGGTGCCTTGGGCGCATCGGCGGGAATGACGTAAAGCACCATGCGCCCGTCGACGGTGCGCACGAAGCCCCGCGAACCGGCCGGCAGATTCAGGATCGATGGCGGCGCGTCGCCAGAAAAGATGCGCAAGGGGCCACCCGAAGAGCTGCTGCCCGAGGAACTGCTCGACGAGCCCGACGAAGAACTCGAAGACGAGCTCGAGGAACTGGCCGAGCCGGAAGAAGAGCTGCTGGAAGAAGAACTGCTCGATGAACCCGACGAGGAGCTGGAGGAAGACGAACTCGACGAGCTCGAAGAAGACGAACTCGAAGAACTGGACGAACTGGAATGCGAGCCGGACGAAGAACCGCCGGACGACGCAGCCCCCGACGAGGAATTCGAAGAACTGGAAGAGCCGCTTGACGACGAGCCGCCCGATGAACTCGAAGCGAGCGATCCGCCCTGGTCGTTGGAGCCGCCGCAGGCGCTGAGCATCAACGCGGAAGCGGCGCCGATGGCCGCCAGGAAAATCTTCAACCGCATTGCTGCTTACCCCCGATAGGTGAATCGTCCCGCAGTGCGCGCGGAATCTGTACCGTCATTTGGTTTTTCAGTTGACGGGCCGCCGCCACACCACCCCGGGGCGGCCCGTGTCGCGATTGTCCCGCAGGATGATGGCGGGTGCATGACCCCGGTGCATTTTTACCATTGCCCGGAAAGGGGCTGCGGCCAATTTGTGCCCCTCATATGGGGCGTTCACGCGATATGGCCCTCAGCGCTCAGTTCCCGGCATCATCCCCGCTGCCGAACAGTCGTACGTCGCCGGAGCCGCCGGCCAGCCGCACCAGCCCTTCGAAGCGCAGGCCGATTTTCTCCAGCAGCCGGCCCGAGGCCTGGTTGTCCGGTGAAGTGATCGCCACGATGCGTTTCATGCCCAGGGTGTTGCGGGCATAGGCCAGCGTGGCCGCCGCCGCTTCATGGGCATAGCCCTGGCTGCGATACTGCGGCAGGAAGGCGAAGCCGATATCCACATCGTCCAGCGTATCGCGCTTGATCAGGCCGCAGAGGCCGATGGGGATGCCGCCATCCTTCAACTCGGCCAGGTACAGGCCGTGGCCGAGGCGGCGGTACATGTCGCGTGGTCCGATGCGGATATAAGTGTGCGCATCGTCCAGGTTTCTCACGCCTTTATCGCCGATAAAGCGCAGCCATGAAGGATCGTTGAGCAGTTCCAGGATGAACGGTGCATCTTCAGCGGTGAGCCAGCGCAGCACCAGGCGCTCTGTTTCGAGGACTTTCACGGCAAGGCCTTTTTCAATCGATAGGGTCCTGCCGCAGGCTTTCGAGCCGCTGCGGCGGGGGCGGATGGCAACAGCGTAGCGCATCGTCCGGGTCCGCCGCCCGGCCGGGAAAAATTCCGAATCCGCCCATCCTGGGAAATCGGTCACAGTGGCGCCGATCGTCGCGCACTACACTGCCGCTGCCTCGGCCAGAACCGAATCACGGGAGCGGAGCGTGTCCAGAAAAATTCCCTCACCTCTCAGCGCCGATGGCAGCGGGAGCGGCGGTTCCGTCGCGGTTGCAGGGAAAGCCCTGATGCGGCCCAGGCACCTGGTGCGCCGCATCTTCGGCGGCTTCGCGGAGGACATCGTGGAAACACCGTTGCCGGAGGACCTGGTGCGTTGGGTCGCCACTCATTTCAGCGCCGGGGACAGTGCCGCCGCCCTGGCCTGCCTCAAGCAGGCTGTGACCCACACCGGCGAGCCGGCCAGCCCGCGCTTCCTGCGTTGCGCCGCCCTGTCTTCCGGCGGCGAGCTGAAGCGGCTGCAGCAGCAGATCGCCCAGCTGCGCATCGACTGGCGCGACGTCATCGTGGCCGGCGAGTACAGCGTCAAGAACAAGAAACTGATCCGCTCGCGCGACCTCGCCAAGCCGATCGCGGGTGCCTGACTGAGCATCGGTTCAGCTTGATGCCGTGGTCAGCCGACCTTATCGTGTCGCCAGATTCCGTGCCCGAAGTTTTCCAGTGACCCTGATTCCCGATTTTATCGGATACCCAAGAACGCTGATCGTGGCGGCGGTGGTCTGCCTGCCCGCGCTTCCGGCCATCGCGCGATATTTTTTTGAGGATTTTGACACCTTCAAACACGACGCTTGGCTCGACAACAGCGCCGGACGCTGGGGTTGGCTGCTCGGGCTTGGCCGGATCGAGTACACCCTCGACTGGCGCATGCTGGGTTTTGTCGGGGCCTACGCGGGCCTGGTGGCGGCGGTGTATCAGCTGCTGGTGAAATTGCAGCACTGGTTGCACGCCGGGGCGACCTAGCCGGCCGCAGGGGCTGTACCCCGTTCCCGATCAAGCGGACCGGCCGGCGATTTCGCTATAGTGCGGCATCGAGCCCAGGGCTCAACCAATAACCGGGAACATCACTTGAAAAGCAGGCACTTGAAAGGCCGGCGCCGGATCGGCGGGACGGCTGTTTTTGCTTGTATGGGCGCGCTGGCGCTGAGCTCCCAGGCGGTGGCGGAGATCGCGCCGGACCCCCTGGCGCGGGACATCTTCAAGCAGCTGATCGAGATCAATACCTCGCTGTCCGTGGGCAGCACCACCGCGGCGGCGCAGGCCATGGCGCAGCGCCTGCTCGACGGCGGTTTCGCCGCCGGCGATGTGCAGGTGCTGGTGGGCCCCAATCCCAAGCGCGGCAACCTGGTGGCGCGCCTGCACGGCAGCGGCGCGCACAAGCCGATGCTGATCATCGGCCATCTCGACGTGGTCGAGGCCAGGCGCGAGGACTGGACCACCGACCCCTACGTCTTCACCGAGAAGGACGGCTACGTCTACGGCCGCGGCACCCAGGACATGAAGGACGGCGACGCCATCGCCGTGGCCTCGCTGATCCGCCTGAAGAAGGAAGGCTACGTCCCGGACCGCGACATCATCCTGGCGCTGACCGCCGACGAGGAAGGCGGCACCAACAACGGTGTCGACTGGCTGCTGAAGAACCACCGCGACCTGGTCGATGCCGAGTTCGCCATCAATCCGGATTCGGGCGGCGTCGATGCAGATGCCGGCAAGGCCGTGACCTTCAACCTGGAAGCCACCGAGAAGCTCTATTCCGACTTCCAGCTCACCGTCACCAATCCCGGCGGCCACAGCTCGCTGCCCAAGCCGGACAACGCCATCTACCACCTGGCCGATGCCCTGGGCCGGCTGGAGAAGAAGCCGTTCCCGTTCGAGCTGAACCCGGTGACGCGGGCCTGGCTGGAGTACATGGGCGGCATCGAAACCGGCCAGCGCGCCAAGGACATCAAGGCCGTGCTGCACACCCCGGCCAATCCCGCCGCCGTCGCCCGCCTGTCGCAGGATGCGCGCTACAACTCGACCCTGCGCACCACCTGCGTGGCGACCCGACTGGAAGCCGGCCACGCCAACAACGCCCTGCCGCAGCGCGCCACCGCCAACGTCAACTGCCGCATCCTGCCCGGCCATTCGCCGGAGGAAGTGCGGCAGGACCTGATCCGCGTCTTCGCCGACACCAAGGTGACGGTGGCGTGGATCGACTCCGCCACCAACCAGCCGCAGGACACGGCCCCTTCGTCCAAGGCGATGGCGCCGCCGCCGCCGCGCGCCGACCTGATGGCCGCGCTGAAGCAGGTTTCCGGCGCTCTCTGGCCGGGCGTGCCGATCGTGCCGGAGATGGAAACCGGCGCCTCGGACAGCATCTACACCATGGCCGCGGGCATGCCGAGCTACGGCTTTTCCGGCACCGCCATCGACCGCAACGATGTGCGCGCCCACGGCAAGGACGAGCGCCTGCTGCTCAGTTCCTTCGACGAGGGCGTGGAGTTTTATTATCGCTTTCTCAAGGCGATGACCGGAACGAAATAGGCCGGGTGCAGTCCATGAGTCCGCGCCGCCCGGTAAGATCGGCGCGATGCCTCGCGGCGCCCTATACCGGCGCGGGGCGAGGGTGGTCGGAAAAGTGGCC
Source organism: Nevskia soli DSM 19509 (assembly GCF_000711955.1). Classification (GTDB taxonomy): domain Bacteria; phylum Pseudomonadota; class Gammaproteobacteria; order Nevskiales; family Nevskiaceae; genus Nevskia; species Nevskia soli. The sequence continues at coordinate 369,507 of NZ_KL543998.1, read as the reverse complement.
GGGACACCAGTCCCGTCGAATTCATTGCCTGTGGAGATTGCAATGCTGAAGCGTTTCGTCGTTGTTCTGGCCCTGCTCGCGTTCGGCGGTGCCGCCGTCGCGCAGGGGGGCGGCAAGTGGGTGGAAGGGAAGAACTACTTCCGCGTCGAGCCGGCGCAGCCGGTGTCGACCCCGGGCAAGATCGAGGTGCTCGACGTGTTTTCCTATGCCTGCCCGGCGTGCAACGGCTTCCAGCCGACGCTGGACAAGCTCAAGGCCGCCTTGCCGCCCGAGGCCAAGATGGCCTACCTGCCCGCCGCCTTCAATACTTCCGAGGACTGGCCGGTGTTCCAGCGCGCCTTCCTCGCGGCGCAGAGCCTGGACGTGGCTGAAAAGAGCCATGACGCGATGTACGACGCGGTATGGGGCAAGGGCACCCTCGCCATCACCGACAAGACCACCGGCCATCTGTTGCCCAAGTCGGAGCAGCCGACCATCGAGGACGTGGCCAAGTTCTATGTCGCTTATGGCGTCAAGCCCGAGGACTTCCTGGCGGTGGCCAAGTCGTTCACCGTCGAGGCGCAGATCAAGCGCTCCGATGCCGAGATGCTCAGCTACCAGGTCGACAGCACGCCGACCCTGATCGTCAACGGCAAGTATCGCGTGACCCCGACTTCGGCCGGCGGCGCAGCGCAGACGATCGAGCTGGTGCAATATTTGATAGCCAAGGAAAAGGCCGGCAAGTAAGCCGGTGCGAGGACGCGCACGCGGGCAGCGTGCGCCGTCCCTGCAGTGATCCGCGCCAGCGGGCGCGGTCGGCGGGGCCGGGTGAGGTGATCTATCCTTGGCTGGTGTCCATACCCGCCAAATCGCCCCGGAACCGGCCGCCAGGACTTCGGCAAGGCATTCCGGCATGAGAGTCCTGCTGGCCCTCATGCTGCTGGCCGTCGCCCCGGTGCTTTGCGCCGCGGTCTGGGTCCCGCCGCCGCAACCCGATCCCATGGTGATCCTCGGCCAGGCGCAAGCCGATGCCGCGGCGAAGCACTATGCGGACGCGCTGGCGAAACAGGTCTGGTTCCACGAGCACGCCCTGGACTACGCCCAGGGCCTGTACGGCGTGCGCCTGTCCTATGCCCTCAACGCCTGGGCTTCGCTGGGACAGGCTTACCCTCCGGCGCTGGAGAAGCTGCGGGCCGAGCGCGACGCGGCGGCCGATCATGTGCGCCAGGGAGACGGTGCGCGAGGCTATTTCAATGAAGTCGTCGCCATCGACCGGGCGCTGAAGGACGACGCGGCGACGCGGGGGCTATTTGTCTGGCTCGACGCCAACCGCAACGAAGTGGCCAGCCAGGTCTACGACATCGCCCAGCCTTCGCTGGTGCGGGCCAAGGACTATGCGCTGTGCGGCAAATACCTGCAGCCGCAGAAGGCCCTGCAAGCCATCCTCGATCAATACCGCACGGTGACGCAGCTCGCCGCCACCGCCGACCGTCCGGATGAGATGAAGGCGTTCGCGCAGAAGACCCTTGCCAACAAGACCGGACTGCTGATCGCCCTGCTGGTGCAGAACCACCGCAAGGACGAAGCCAACGCCATCGCCGCGCAGGCGGTGAAGGAATGGGACGACGCCGGCTACCGCCAGCAGTTGATCGAAGCGCTGTCGGGGCGGGTGCCCGAGCCCTGGCCGCTGTGATGCGACACGACCCTGCCTGGAAGGGCGCATCGGATTGGCGTGGCACGCTGGGTCTCCTGCTTCCAGTAGTGACGATCGAGCTGAGCTATGCCCTGGTGACGCGTCTGCTCATGCCGAGGTACTTTTCCGGTATCAGCGTGGAGTTGTACATCTCAGTGGCGCGACTCCTGACCTTGCCGCTCTACTGGAAGCTGTACCGGCCCTTGATCCGGAGCCGAGCCGCGCGGCTGGAAACGTTGGGCAAGCCATCATTCCTGGTCGGAGTGGTGATGCTGCTATCGGTGCCGCTGCTGTTCGGCAACGATGACTGGACAGATCCCGTTGCACGCACGGTTTTCGTCCTGACCAGCCCGGTGGTCGGCCTGCGCGAAGAGATCGTGTACCGTACCATCGTGCAGAATCTGCTGGAGGAGAGGCTGGGCAAGGCGGTTGCGATTCTCTTGGCCAGCGTTGTTTTTGCGCTCTATCACTACGGCTATGGCGGCTGGTCCTACAGCTGGCCGCGCTTCTTTGAATTGTTCCTGTTCGGCTGCATCTTCGGGGTGATGTACCGCATGAGCGGATCGCTGCTTCTGGCGGCGACACTGCACACGATGATTGACGTGGTCTATGCGGTTTCGCCGCTCATTCCCCAGCCGCTGCCGCGCGCTGACGGTCTGTGGGCCGAAGCCCTGGTCCTGCTGGTTTTTTTGGTCTGGGCGCGCCGCTGTGCGGATGATGGTTGCAGGCCCGGAATCGGATAAAGCGAGGGCGGTCCGAACTGAGTGGTTAGCCGAGCACTTTATCGAGTGCTGCAATCAGTTGATCGATGTCCTGTGCCGAGGTGTAGTGCAGGAACGACAGCCGCAGCGCGCCGCGCGCCGGATCGACGCCCAGGGCTTCGAGCAGGCGCACCGCGTAGAAGTGGCCGGCGGCGGCCATGATGCCGTGGCGGGCCAGCGCCGGCACCAGGTCGGCGGGCGTTTTCTTCAATGGCACAAAGGAGATGGTCGCGGCGCGCACTGAGGCATCGGCCGGTCCCAGCAGGCGTACGTCCTTGCGCTTGGACAGGTAATCCAGCACGCGGGCCAACAGCGGTAACTCCGCTTCGCGCAGCAGTTGCCGCACGCGCTGCGGCCGGCCTGCCGCAGTGCCGCCGCCGTGGTGGGCGTCCAGCGCATCGAAATATTCGGCCACGCCGCGCGCGGCGGCGATCTGCGCGTGGTCGGGGCCGGCGGGCACCAGGCGCTTGCGGGTATAGGCGCCGTTGAAATAATGCGCCTCGTTGCCGAGCCGCTCGAGCAGCGCTTGCCGCACCACCATCGCGCCCTGGTGGGGGCCGAAGGTCTTGTAGAGGGAGAACAGCAGGATGTCGGCGCCGAGCGCCGTCACGTCGGGCAGGCCATGCGGCGCGTAGGCCACGCTGTCCACCATGGTGATCACCCCGGCGGCGCGGGCCTTGGCCGTGATCGCGGCCACCGGGTTGATGTGGGCGACGATGTTCGAGCACTGGGAAAAGGCCAGCACGCGGGTGCGCTCGTTGATCAGTCCGTCCAGCGCGCCCGGATCCAGCATGCCGCTGTCCGGATCGACCGCCCATTGCCGCAGTACCGCGCCGTCGGTGGCGAGGCGGCGCCATACGCCGTTGTTGGCTTCGTGGTCCTGGTTGGTGACGATGACCTCGTCGCCCGGCTTCAGCAGCTTGCGCAGGGCCTGCGCCAGGACGTAGCTGTTCTGCGAGGTCGAAGGCCCGAAGTGGACTTCGTCGACGCCGACATTCAGGTACTCGGCCAGGCGCACATGGGACGCATCCATCCACTCGCCGGCTTCCTGCGAAGCGGGGTAGGCATAGTAGGGCTGCACCTTGAGCCGGCGGTAATACTCGCCGAGCCGGTCGATGACCTGGCGGCAGGCATAGGAGCCGCCGGCATTCTCGAAGAATGCCTGTCCCGCCAGGGAGGGTTCGGCGAAGGCGGGAAACTGGGAGCGCGCAAAGGCAAGATCGAGCGTGGTCAAGGGCGGTTCAGTTCCGGGATGATGCCGCTAGCATCGTCCGGTGTTGATCAGAGCGCAATCCTCCCGTGGCAAAACCCGCAGCTCAGGCTTAGACCGCGTTGAATCTTGCACGGCGGCTGCACGCCGTTTGCACAATCGCGCTCTAAGCTGATCGCTTGCCGCAGGGGCCGCACCGCCTTGCCAATTCCACGCCGGCCCGGAACCCGATGCACACCCCCGATCAAGTATTCGCTACCGTGCCAAGCCCGCAGCCGGAAAAGCGCCTGGCCGGCCTGGATCATCTGCGCGCGCTGGCGATCCTGCTGGTGCTGATCTTCCACTTCGGCCTGTTCGGGCATCCCCAATGGGTCGAGACCGTCGGCAGCTTCGGCTGGACCGGGGTCGACCTGTTCTTCGTGCTCAGCGGCTACCTCATCGGCGGCCAGTTGCTGGGCCGTGTGGCCGGCGGCAGGCCGCTGGCGCTGGGCGAGTTCTACTTCAAGCGCCTGCTGCGCATCGTGCCCGCCTACCTGGCGGTGCTGCTGTTGTACTTCAGCATCCCGGCATTCAAGGAGCGCGGCGAGCTGCCGCCGCTGTGGCGCTTCCTTACCTTCACCCAGAACTTCGGCCTCGACCTGCGCACCAGAAGCGCCTTTTCCCATGCCTGGTCGCTCTGCGTCGAAGAGCAGTTCTACCTGCTGATGCCGCTGGTGGTGCTGGCCCTGGCGGTGCTGAAACCGCGCCGCTGGGCCCTGTGGCTGGTGCCGGTGCTGTTCGGCCTGGGCCTGTTCCTGCGCTTCTACGGCTGGGAGCTGTTCATCGAGCCGATCCTCCAGTCCGGCAGCCGCAACGGCCTGGGCATCACCTACTACAAGTGGATCTATTACCCCAGCTACAACCGCATGGACGGCCTGGTGACGGGCGTTTGCCTGGCGGCCCTGTACCACTTCCAGCCCAGCCTGTGGTCGCGCCTGACGCGGCACGGCAATGCCTTGCTGCTGCTGGCTCTGGCCATGCTCACCGGGGCCTGGTTCCTCTGTGCGGATCTCATCACCTTCAATGCCACCGTGTTCGGCTATCCGCTGGTGGATCTCGGCTACGGCGTCCTGGTGTTGGCGGCCCTGAGCCCATCCGGCGTGCTCAGCCGCTTCGATTCCCGCGTCACGGCCTTCATCGCGGCTATTTCCTATTCCCTGTATCTGATCCACAAGCCGCTGATCCACCTGACCCAGGTCCTGCTTGCCCGCTACGGCTTTCCGGCGGACAGCAACGAGGTGTTCCTGAGTGCCTTGCTGACTGCCTTGCTCGGCGGGTGGGCATTGCATCTGGCGGTGGAAAAGCCCGCGCTGCGGCTGCGCGACCGGATCTTGCGACGGCGGGCTGCCGGCGCGCCGCATCCGGCGGGCCCCGCGGATGCCGGACAACAGGCCTGAACCCCCGTTGTTTGTTTCCGCCGGCGTGTCCCGATAGATTGGAACGGCGTGCCGCGACTAAAAACCATAAACGGCACCGGTTGTAGTTCGGAACATGGGGGCATGTCGATGCCGACGCCGTCTCGGGGAAACACTGCAATAGACAGCCGCGTTGCGGCCAGGGCCGATGCCCGCGCGGCAGCTCGGCACAATTGCGCGGCCGGCTCGCCACAATTTCAATCATTCAGGACAGGCCAGCGGGCTGATGTCCGGCTTGGCACTTTGCTTGCGTTGTCGAACAGGCCGGTCCGCGAGGCGATGGGGATCGCGGCGTACAAGACGGGACAGCAGTGGCGTAACACCTGAAAGACACTAGGGAGCGCCGCTGAACGGTTGGGGGAAGCCGTGCACATCGCGATATCTGGCGAAGCGTGCCGGCTGCGTTGTCTATCAAAAGGGCAGGGGGATTCGGCACATGTCGGGGAAATCGTTGTTGCAGAAGCTGTTTGACGGGCGGCGCCGTTCGTTGCTCGCCGGTGGAATGCTGTTGGCGCTGCTCGCCGCACCGTTGCCTTCGCTCGCGGCCTGGGAGGCGACGCTGTCCAAGGCGGTGACGCCCGATGCCTCTGCCGGCATGGCGCCGGTGCCGGCCGCCACCACCATGAACGTCCACCTCAGCCTGAAGATCCAGAACAAGGACGCGCTGGATGCGCTGCTGAAAAACCTCTACACCCCCGGCAATCCGCAATATGGTCAATACCTGACGCCGGCGCAGTTCGCGGCGGCGTTCTCGCCGAGCGAGGCGCAGGCGCAGAAAGTCGTCGACTACTTGCGCAGCGCAGGCTTCAGCAACGTCCGGCTGGCCGGCAATCGCCTGCTGGTCAGCGCCACCGGCACCGCGGCGGTGGTGCAGAAAGCCTTCAATACGCAGCTGGTGCTGGTGCCGCGCAATGGCCGCATCGTGCGCGCCAACGTCAAGGACCTGCAGGTGCCGGACAGCCTCGGCGGCATCGTGCTGGCGGTGCTGGGCCCGAACAACATGGCCGAATTCAAGACCAGCCTGGAGCAACAGGAAGCGCGCGCCGTGCTGACGCCGCTGACCCCCAATGCCTCGCGCGCCCTGGGCATGTTGAAGGGGGCGAGCGCGGCGGCGGCAGCGGCCGGGCAGGTCATCACGGCATTCCCGCCCACCGCCTGGGACGTCGCCTATGACGCCGGCACCTCGCCGGACGGCTCGCAGTCCACCATCGCCATCTCCACCTACGGCAGCGAGAACGTCAGCGTGGTCGATGACCTGCGCCAGATGGAGCGGCAATACGGCCTGCCCTATGTCCCGGTCGAGGTGCGTGAAACGGCGCCGTTCAGTGTGCCGACGCCGACCGGCGCCGGCGACGACGAATGGGATCTGGACACGCAGTCCTCGACCGCCATCGCCCACAACGTCAAGAAGCTCATCATCTACGCCTCCGAAAGCACCACGGACCTGATCAGCCAGTACAACGACTTCGCCACCAGCGGCGACGCCATCGCCGGCAACATGTCCTACGGCACCTGCGAGTTGCTGGCGCCCACCGGCCTGCTGCTGCCGGACATCGCCTCCTCCGATCAGGCCTTCGAGCAGGCCGCGGTCGAGGGCCTGAGCTGGCACGCCTCCACCGGCGACGACGGCGGCGTCTGCTCGCCGATCAACTTGCTGGGTGCGCCGCTGGCGGGCATCCCGCTGCTGGCCAACTATCCCGACTCCTCGCCCTACGTGGTGGCGGTCGGCGGCACCTCCCTGGTCACCGACGCCAAGTTCAACTACAGCTCCGAAACCGCCTGGCTGTCCGGCGGCGGCGGCATCAGCGTGCTGGAAGCGGCGCCGATCTGGCAGAAAGGCATCGTGCCGTCCTACGGACTGACCAACATCCCCGGTCTCGGCCTGTTCGGCAAGCTGCTCGGCGGCACTGGCGTCGGTCGCGGTGTGCCGGACATTTCGATGGATGCGGGTATCTACCTGCCTGAGGTCGCCATCGCCGCCTCGGCGGACACCATCGTCGGCGGCACCCACTACGCCGTGGTCGGCACCAGCCTGTCCTCGCCGCTGGCGGTCGGCGCCTGGGCGCGCCTGCAAAGCGCGCACTGCAACGCCCTGGGCTTCGCCGCGCCGGCGTACTACAAGCTGGATACGGCCGGCGGCCTGTTCTCCACCGCCACCGGCTTCCATGACGTCACCACCGGCACCAATGGCGACTACATCGCCACCACCGGCTGGGACTACACCACCGGCTTCGGCAGTATCGACCTGGCCGCGGTCAACGCCGCCCTGCCGGCCGCCTCCGGGAACTGCGTCGCGCCCAGGCCGCCGGTGGCGCGGCTCAAGTCGGGCGCCAGCAGCGGCCCGGCGCCGCTGAACGTCGGCTTCGACGCCAGCAGCTCCAGCGATCCCGCCGGCGACACCATCGAGTACTACACCCTCGATTTCGGCGACGATACCTTGCCGTTGCAGCAGCTGGTGCCGGTGTTCGCGCCGCACACCTACGCCTCGCCCGGTGTTTACACCGCCAGCCTGACGGTGCGCAACGCGCATGGCGCCGTCAGCGCCCCGGTGACGCAGACGGTGACGGTGGCGGGCGTGCCCACGGCCTGCACGGTGCCAGGCAAGACCCTGGTTACTTCGCCGGCCGGCAGCTCCAGCATCCCGCTGCCGGTGCCGATCGTCGGCAGTCTGCTGCCGGTGGTGCCCGATCCCTTGCCGGGCCAGGATTTGCTCACGGCCAGTGTGGCCGAGCCGACGAACATGCCGGGCAAGCTGGTGTTCACGCTCAAGGTGGATACGCTGGCCACGGTGACGCCGCTGACGCGCTGGGCGGTGTTCTTCACCCTGCCGGGCGACACTACGGCCTATTACGTCTCGATGAGCACCGATTCGCTGACGCCGACTTTCCGTTACGGCAAGCGCGGCAGCCTCGGCGGCGTCAAGATCAGCGCCCTCGGCCTGCTCACCCTGTACCAGGACATTGGGTCGCTCGATGCCGCCAGTGGCTTCAACGCCGACGGCACCATCACCCTGGTGCTGGACAAGTCCGTGCTCAAGCTGAGCACCGGCGAGACCTTGCAGGGCATCCTGAGCACCACCGCCATCCTCATCGACCTGCCGCCCAGCATCGCCGGTGCCGGCACGCAGATCGCGGTGGGCGAGACGGTCGATGCCGCCGGCACACGCTTCGGCTACACGCTGATCGGCAACGATAGCTGCGGCACCGGTTCGGGCAGCAGTTCCAGCTCGGGCGGCTCCGGCAGCAGTTCCTCCGGTAGCGGCAGCTCGTCGGGCGCCAGCTCATCCGGCGGTAGTTCCTCGGGGAGCAGTTCTTCCGGCGGCTCTTCCAGCGGTTCGTCTTCCGGCAGCGCGTCCTCGAGCGGCAGTGGCAGTTCTTCAGGCAGCTCGTCTTCGGGGAGTTCTTCGTCCGGCAGCGGTTCATCCAGCAGCGGTTCTTCGAGCACCTCTTCGGGCAGCGCTTCCTCCAGCAGCAGTTCGTCCAGCAGCAGTTCGGGCGGCGGTTCGTCGGGCGGCGCGTCGTCGTCCAGCGGCGGAACTTCCAGCAGCAGTTCCTCGGGGAGCACCACGTCCAGCAGTTCGTCAGGCAGCGGTTCGTCTTCGGGTGGCACCGCTCCCGGCAGCTCGTCGAGTGGCGTATCGGGCAGCAGTTCTTCCAGCGGCGGTTCCGGCGGCGGGGGCGGTGGCGGTGCCTTCGGGCTGTTCACGCTGTTGCCGCTCGGTGTGGCAGTGCTTCGCCGCAGGCGACGTCAGGGCTAGGCAAGTCCGTTGCAGGCTGGCGGCGCTATCGCGCCGCCAGCCTTCGGATGCGATCCGCGGCGGGCGCTTCGCCAACTCCACTTCGACGTAATTCGCCGCCATCTCGGCCAGGTAGCGGATGATGGTGAAGATGCCGCCGTTGACGATGATGCAGGCGATCCGCCTGCTGGCGGCGGGGCAGACCTGTATCCCTCGGTACTACTCGGTTGCCGGATGCGGCGTGCTGCGGATGCGGTGCACCAGGTACCACACCACCAGCAGGTTGATGACCAGCGCCGCGAGCTTGGCCGGCCCGACGTGGCGGGTCAGTTCCCAGACCTCGGCCGGCACCAGCAGGGCGGTGGTCAGCACCGTGATCCACTCGGCCCAGCGCTTGCGGCGCATCAGGCCGATGCCTTCCACCAGGAACAGCGCGGCATAGGCGAACACGCCGATGCCCACCGCCTTGATGCGGTGCGGCCCGAAGCCGGTCAGCGAATCCAGCAGATGCTGCGCCAGGATTTGCTGGGAGGCCAAAGGCAGCTGCGCGGCCCAGTCTTCCAGCCCCTTGATGATGTCGGGACGCAGCAATTCCAGGGCGGCGATGCCGGTGGCGCACAGCACCAGGGCTTCGAGCAGCTTCAGCACGGCGATGGCTTTCAGCATCAAGGCGCCTTTCCTTGATGATGGGTCGTTCGGGTGGATTTCTGACACGGGAACCGGATGCGAAGTGGAATTCATGGGGCTGCACGGTAGCATGCTCGTCCGGGACTTGCGTAAGGCATCATCGCAGGGCCGGTATGCTGCAGTGCGGTTTCAAAGCCTCGGCGGCGGCGGGGAAACTTAAGACAAAAACGCGGTCGAATGCAGGAACCAGGGCCCGTACGGCTAGATGAAACAACAAGAAACAACTCCGGCGCGGCGTGGTCCCGGTGCGCAGCTCGCCCCGAATGCCGACAACTGGCTGCTGTGGGTGCTGGGCGCGGTTGCGCTGCTGTTCGCGCTGGCCCGCCCGTTGCCGCTCTCCGCCTATCCGGCACTGGTGGACTGGCGCACCGTGGGCGCGCTGTGTGGCCTGTTGATCCTGACCAAGGGTATCGAGCTCAGCGGCATCCTGCAGCGCACCGCCAGCCGCCTGCTGTCGCAGGTACGGGACATGCGCCGGCTGGCGCTGCTGCTGGTGACGTTCTCCGCCGGCCTGTCGGCGCTGGTCACCAATGACGTGAGCCTGTTCCTGCTGGTGCCGCTGACCTGCAGCCTGGCGGCGCAGGCCCGGCTGCCGCTGGCGCGGCTGGTGGTGCTGGAAGCGCTGGCGGTCAATGCCGGCTCGGCCCTGACGCCGATCGGCAATCCGCAGAACCTGTTCCTCTGGCAAAGCTCCGGCATGGGCTTCGCCGCCTTCGTGGCGATGATGACGCCGGTGGTGGCGATCATGCTGGTGCTGCTCGGCGGTACCGTGTGTTGGCTGGTGCCGCGCAAGACCATCGAACTGAAGCCGCCCGCGGACGCCGGCGCGCTGTCGCTGCCCTGGTTCGCCATCTCGGGCGTTCTGCTGCTGGCTTTCCTGGCCGCGCTGGCTTTTCACCAGTTGCTGGCGGCGCTGCTGGTGGTTGCGGCCATCTACCTGCTGTGCAATCGCCGGGTGCTGGCGCGGACCGACTGGACGCTGCTGTTCATCATCGGCCTGATGTTCGTCGACCTGCGCCAGCTGGCCGATCTCCCCGCGATCACGGCCGTGGTGCAAGCCCTACCGATCGGCCAGGGCCTCGGCACCTACCTGGCCGGCATCGTCACCTCGCAGGTGATCAGCAACGTACCTGCCGCCATCCTGCTGGAGCGCCACGTGCACGATCTGCCCGCGCTCGCCGCCGGGGTCAGCGTCGGCGGTTTCGGCTTCTTCGTCGGCTCCCTGGCGAACATCATCGCGCTGCGCCTGGCGCGGGCGCCTGGGGCGTTCGGCGAATTCCATCGCATCGCCATCCCGTTCCTGCTGGCGACGACCGTGGCGGCGGGCCTGCTGTTCCTGCATTGAGGCAGCGGCGAAAGTTGCCGTTGCGCTCAGGATGCCTGCGCCAGCGCGTTTCCCGCGGCACTGTCGGCCAGGAAGAAATTGAGCCAGTCGATGCTGCGCAATGAGCGTCGTGCGGGAGCGGCGCTCTACGTTGTCGCCGAGGCTGCGGATCCCGGATTTTCCACGGCCATACTTTCCACGATGGCTCCCCTGGTCGATTCGTCCCCGGGCAAGGGAACGTTCGCCGCCGGACCGCCGCGGCATTCGCGACGCCCGATCTCGAACAGCGGCCCGGCAGGCGCATACGCCAGCCGGGCCGTGACGTCCTACCTCAACATTCGATGTCGAACATTTCCGCCGTGGTGACGGAAGGGAGCAGGGTGGGGTCTACGTGGAAATTGTAGGCCCAGTTGTAGGTCTGGGGATGTCCGTTCTTGTTCTCCATCTTGGGGGAATTCAGGATGGGCGAGGTGAAGACGGAGACGCCGGCGACATTGCGCAGACGCACGCGCGACTTCCAGATGTCGTTGTTGTCGGTGGTCATGGTCGCCAGGTTCAGCGTCGCATTGCCGCCGCCATCGAACACGATGGTGCCGCTTTGCAACACGCAGGCGTCCTTGCTGGTCTGCTTGAAGTTGAAGGTGTAGGTCTTGCCCGAGCTGGACGTATCGTCCGTGGGAACGGACGACTGGGCCTGAACCGCGAGTACAGGCGCGCACAGGGCAACCGCAGCGAAAATGCCGAATCCTTTCATTGTCATGTCTCCTTGTCCTTCTTGGACGCAATATGAGACAGCGGGATTTTCGATTGGTGCCGCCGGAAAAGCCTTGTGCAGTGCGGGAATTCGGCTGCTGGCTGGAATTTCGGATGTTGGCGGATGCAAGAAATGGCTGCGAATCCCCGGCTTGGGCGATGCCGCATTGTTCCTTCCGCGGATCGGTGATGACGGCATTTTTGGCGGTATTGTGTCGTGGATGTTTTCATCCATGAAAAGAAGCGGTCTGCGTGTTTTGCAAGTCTGAAATGCTCATATGCACCGGGCTGCAGGAGCGTTCCACGACGCTGTTGGCAAGTGCCCGGAAGCGGTGTATGTTCCTCCCGCATTGCCCGGTTCGCATCGGCAAATGCGAAACAGACGTACTAAACGGTACTCATAAAAACGAATGGCGCCAGCATCGCGCCGCTGGAGGAAGCAACGATGTCCGGGCAAGTGGTCAATCTGCGCGAATTGCTGGACGATCCCGCTTCGGCCAGGTTCCAGCGGCTGCTGATTCTCCTGCTGTGCTGCTTCATGTGCGTCGAAGGCTACGACATGCAGGTGCTGGGTTACGCCGCGCCGGCCATGATCAAGGCGCTGCATACCAGCAAGTCGGGCCTGGGCGTGGTGTTCGGCGGGGCCATGTTCGGCTTCATGATCGGCGCCTTCGTCATCGGCAACCTGGGCGATACGGTCGGTCGCAAGAAGGCGATCATCGGCGGCCTGGTCGTCTTCGGCCTGTTCACGCTGGGCACTTCCTTCGCCACCACCATTCCGGAACTGCTGATCATGCGCACCCTGGCCGGCATCGGCCTGGGTGGCGCGGTGCCGAACGCGGTGGCGCTGATGGCGGAGTACGCGCCTTCGAAGCGCCGCACCTTCTACGTGGCCGTGCTGTACATCGGCTACACCATCGGCTCGGCCACCGGCGGCGTCATCGCGGCCCGGATGATCCCGGTGGAGGGCTGGCCGAGCGTATTCATCCTCGGCGGCGTGATGCCCCTGCTGGTTGCCCTGCTGCTGTTGGGGACCTTGCCGGAGTCGGTGCGCTTCCTGGCGCTGCGCGGCAAGCGGCCGGAACAGGCGCTCGGGCTGCTGCGCCGGATCCGCCCCGACCTCTCATTTCCCGCGGGCACCACCATTGCCGCGGAAGAGGAAGTGCGGCCAGGTATTCCGGCGAAGCACCTGTTCACCGAAGGCCGCGCGCTGATCAGCATCCTGCTGTGGGTCGGCGCCATCGGCAACATGATGACGCACCATTTCATGACCAGCTGGCTGCCCACCGCCCTGAACAGCGGCGGCCTGCCGCTCTCCACCTCGATCATCGCCACCGCCGTGATGCAGGCGCTGGGCGCTTTCGGCAGCCTGTTCATCGGCTATGCGGTGGACCGCGTCGGCGTGATGGCGCTGGCGGGGCTGCTGATCCTGGGCGTGCCCTGCGTCATCGGGCTGGGCCATCTCAACGGCTCGGAGGCGCTGCTGCTCGGGCTGGTCGGCGGCACCGGCTTCTTCCTCATCGGCGGCCAGACCGGCCTCAACGCCGTCGCCGGCACCATTTATCCCACTTACATGCGCTCGACCGGCACCGGCTGGACCAACGCCATGGGGCGCCTCGGCGCGATGTTCGGCCCCATGCTGGGCGGCGTCATCCTGTCGTTGAGCCTGCCGCTGTCCACCGTGTTCCTGCTGTCGGCGGTGCCGGTGCTGATCTCGGCCTGTGCCCTGTTCGCGCTGGCGCAGGTGCAGAAGTCGCGCGGGCAGCCCCGGCCCCGCGGCGGCCCGACCAGGGAAATGCCGCGCGCGCAGCCGCGGCTGCTGGATAGCAGCCCGGTTCCCTGAGCCCGGCTTATTGAGGGATTTGGATCGCGGAGGCCTGCACCCGGCAAGCCTCCGCAAAAACGTCCCGGCTACTGCTGCTTGGCGCTGAGCGGGTGCTCGCGCAGCCAGGTGAACATCGCGTTGTTCTGCACCTGCGGCCAGATCAGGTGATTGAGGTTGCCCGCCGGATCGCCTGCGATGGTCTGGCTGGCGCAGGCGGCGTTGCAGGACTGCACCACCTGCTTGTTGGAATCCACGATCACCACGTTCTGCTGCAGCTTGGGGAAGAGCTGCGCCAGGTCCTTGTGGAACTGGGTGGAGGTCTGGCAGGTGCCGATGATGTCGCAGGCGTTGTGGATGTCCATGATCGGCGTCATGGTGGTGGCGAAGGGCGTCTGGTAGCAGGGATCCTGCACGTCGCTGAAGGGGGCCGGCGCGGAGTACACCGCGGCGGCGGCGATGGAGGGCGTGTTCAGCGCATACAGCTCGGCCAGGGCGGCGCCGTTGGACCAGCCGGTGGCGTAGACGCGATCGTTGTCGACGATGCCGCGTCCCTGCACCTGGGATACGAACTGGTCGATCGCGGCGACATCGAGGTTGAGGTCCGGGCTGCTGCGGTCGAGGTTGCGATACCAGTTGTCCCAGCCCAGGGCATAGTTGTCCGGGAAGGGATAGAAGTGGTGGGTGTTGCGGCCGATCGGCAGCAGCAGGATGAAGCCGGGCCGCTTGGTATCGCCGGTGAGATCGGCGGTCTTGCTCAGCGGAATCCAGTCGCTGAGGATCAGCTGCGGCGGTGCCGGGAACAGCGAACCCTGCAGGAACACCAGCAGCGGCAGCTGCGTGGTCTTGCTGGCGTTCGGCGGCACGAACAGGCAGGCGGTGCGCGCCTCGTTCTTGGCGTCGGTCCACTTCAGCGTTTCACCGCCGACCGTGGCGCACTGGTTGAGGACGTTGAGCAGGTCCGCCACGGCGCCGGCGCCGCTGCCGGAAGTTATCGTGGATACAGCCGCCGGCGCATCACCGTAAGGCACGGCGCAGTTCTTGGTGTCGGTGGCGCCGGGGCCGGTGGAAGCCGCGGCCGCCTGTGCCGGGGATGAACTGCCGCCACCATCGCTACCGCTGCCGCCGCAAGCGGAAAGACCCGCCCCCGCAAGGGAAACAGCTGCCAGGGACAATACGCCCCCGAGTGTCCTGAATTTCATGCCCGCTCCTCTGAACCGGTTGTGCTTTTGTTTTATGGAAATGCCGCCGGCCAAGAATGCCACAGCCGGGCGGCCGGGTTCACGCATCGCCGAAGGGGGAGCCGGGGCGGATGGTCGCGACGCAGGGCAGCACCGCGGCTACTGGATGGCGGCTTCCGGCCCGGCTCCAGACGATGAGTGCCGGGGGCGGGCTCGTCCGGTTGCATCGCCGGCCGCTCTGCGGCGTCCGCGCTACGCTTGTCGAGGCTCAGGCGCCGAAGGCGCTCAGCAGGATGACGACCGATTCTTCGGGCGGCAGGGTGGCGGCGATTTCCAGTCCCATGCCGATGGCGGCCGCATCGCCGGGCTTGGGCATGAATTCCTCGACCCGGTCGCAATTCAGCCGCGCCAGCCGGGCCTTCTCGGGGTCCACTTCGAGGTATTCGACGCGGCCTGAGGCATGCAGCCAGCGCTGCTCGCGCAGGGCCAGCTCGTAGCCGGCCGCGCCGGGCTGCGGCACATCCGCTGCCCCCGGCTTCAGCCCGGCCGGAGGGTCGGTCATGATGATCCTGACCGCGGATTTTTCCAGGTAAGGCTTGACGAAGCCGATCGAGGCGAAGCCGCCGAGGGCGCTGCCGACGAT
This sequence comes from Nevskia soli DSM 19509, assembly GCF_000711955.1. GTDB lineage: Bacteria > Pseudomonadota > Gammaproteobacteria > Nevskiales > Nevskiaceae > Nevskia > Nevskia soli. Next base: position 354,264 of record NZ_KL543998.1, on the reverse strand, counting down.
CACGGCCGGGTCGCGCTTGCTGTAGCGCAGCAGCTGCCGCCGCGTTTCATGTCCGACCACGGCGACGAAGTCCATCACGATGGTGGGGAAGGGATCGGGTCCGGCGCGCAGCCCGGTGACGAAACCCAGGCGGTCCGGATGCTCCAGCCAGCAGGTCAGCGCGTCGCGGCGCAGGTCGCGCGGATCGACGGCCGGCACGAATTCGACATGATGCTTCTGCGCCATTTCGAGCAGCACCGGTTCCAGCGCCTTGATCTGGTCGGGCGGCATGAACACGGTACTGGGCATTTCCAGCACCTTCGCGGCGCTGACGACCGCGCGCGCGCCTTTGACGCTGGCGGCCGCGGTGACGATGCCCAGCTTGCCCATCGAACGCATCAGCAGCATCTGGCCGATCAGGTTGATGACCTGTTCCGAGCCCGCCAGGCGCAGGTCTTCGCGCTTGAAGTAGATTTGCGCGCCGCCGAGGCTGCTGCTGAACTGCAGCGCCGGCTGCAGCGGCGTGGGGCGGCCCACCTCTTCGTTGATCAGGTCGATGAAGGTCTGCTGCAGCATCGGGTCGCGGCGGAATGCGGCGTAGGCCTCGCGGACCGGCGCCAGGTGCTCCCCCAGCGATTCGAATTCGGCGCCTTCGTAGTAGCGGCTCCAGCGCGCGCCGGCAGTTGGGTTTTCGATGCCGGCCACGGCCGGCGCCGCCGCGGGTTCCCGCGACAGGAGCTCTTCGGCTTGCTGCAGCACGCGCTGCCATTCGCCGTTATCGATGCCGGACACGCCGGTATCGCTGCGCAAGGCTTCGAGCTGCTGCTTGATGCGCAGGCCCTGCTGCGGCTTGCCGCCCGCGACATAGACCTCGATCAGTTTCTGGTACAGATCCAGGCGCCTGGGTTCGCGCGCCAGGGTGCTTTCCAGCAACAGGGCGATATCGTCGTAGAAGCCGGAAGCATCGATCACCTCGATGCCTTCGTGACGGCTGCGTTCCTGTGGTGGCGGTGCCGGCGCGGCGGGCGGAGAGGCGACGAAAGGAATGTATTCGATACGGTCATCGGCGGCCGTAGCGGTAGTGGGGGTGCTGCCGCCGTCGGCCCGGGGCGGGCTGGCCGTGACCGGGCCCGGCATAGTGCCAGGTGCCGCCGGTGGCTTGGATATCTGGCGCTGCGGCCGCCCCTCGGGCGTCCCGGCATTGCGGCGTCGGGACGGAAGCAGGGTCTGGAATTTCCCCGTGTACCAGGCATACCCGCCACCAAGCAGCAGTAGCGCGATGAACGGGTCAAGCCAGGGGAATCCGCCGGATTGCTTCGCTTCGGGAGTGGCAGTAGGTGAGGTGGTCGCGTTCTTCAGGGTGGCGGCTGTCGTGGCGACAGCCGGCGGCGCCTGCGCGGTGCTGTCGCCGGGCGGCGGCTGTTGCGGCGGCGATGCTGCCGATGGCGGCTGTGATTGCGGTCCCGGAACCGGTTCGATGGCCCGCGGCACCGGCATATGCAGCCCCGAGTCGAGGCGGAACAGGGCCGGCGAATTCGGCGGCGCGGCGGGGGAGGCTGTGGGCGCGACGCAGGCCGGAATGACCGGCACCACCGTCGCCGCGAGCGGGTGCGAATGGTTGCCGCCCGCGTGAGCGGCGGGCGCCGGCGCGCTGCCGGCGGCTTGTGCCGGCGGCGGTGTCGCGGACGCAATCGTGGCGGGCGGGATTGCGGTGATTGCGGCCGTTGCCGGGGCGGAGGATGGCTGCCCGGTGGGCGTTTGCGCGGCGGCGTGTTCCGTGTCGGATACGCTCGGATCGAGCAGCAGGTCGTAGCGATGGCGCAGCACGCCCGACGGCAGGGCCACCTGCACGATCAGTGGAATGTAGGGTTCGAGAATCCGCTGCTCGGTGCGTACATGGACCAGCACCTGCGCGCCGGCTGGCTCCAGCGTGATCCGCACGCTGTCGAGCAGATCGGGGCGGCGGGTGCCGAGCGCGGTGTAGGTCGCATCCCCGGCGACGCTGACGGTGGGCAGTTGCGTCGTGTCGGCGTCGAGCATCACCGGAAACACCACGTCCAGCGGACTGTTCAGGGGCGATTGCGACAGGAGCTCGCCGAACCCCAGCGCCGGTGCGGCGGGGCTCGCCAGCACCAGGACAAGGCCGCCCAGCAGGCCGGTGATGCGCTGGAACGACCACGAACCGCAAGGTGCCATGAGCTCGCGCGTTTCTTGAAGCATCGCCACCTCGAACAGACCTGTTTTGCGCCGCGCCCGGGCCATCGGGTTTGTATATATGGTGCAAGTTTATGAAAAATTTGGTCAAGTGGGCGGCGAATGGTATGTTTCGCCCACGCTCCGGGAGGCTGCTGCCGGGCGCCGGTTGCGGAAACAGGAACTGCATGGGGGCAGGTGCCGCTGCGGGCCCGGGCAGGTTCATAGGGCGGTGGGTGCCGACGCGAGCGGGCACGGCAGGCGACAGATCCGGCTGGCCTGGCGGCTCGGGTGGCCTCGTGCTGGAGGTGGTGTTTTCCGTCGACAGGCCTTGCGCCTGAAGCGGCGCCCATCGCTGGCGCGCCGCGGTTTTATGGACGCCCGCGGGTTACTGTTTCTCCACCGATCCGTTGCCGTGGAGCCGGCTGGTGACCTTGGGGTCGCCGCGGTAGTGGATGTCGCCGCTGCCGTAGACGCTGGCCTCGAGGGTCTGCACCGCGTTGACCGTCACGTCGCCGCTGCCGTTGATCCTGACTTCTGCGGTATCGGCCCGCAGCGGGCCGAGCCGCGCGTTACCGGAACCGTTGACCAGTACGGCGAGACTTGCGACATGGCCGCTGGCGTCGATGTCGCCGGAGCCGTCGACGCGCAGCGCCAACTCGCCGCCGTTGAGGCCTTTCAGCGCGGCGTTGCCGCTGCCTTCCATGTCCACGGCGGACAGCGCGGGCAGGACGATCCGCACGTGCGGGTCGCGGTCGGCGCTCCAGCTGCCCTTGCTGTCGATGAGCAGGGTCCTGCCATGGACCTCGGTGCGGATCAGGGCTTGCAGGTTGTCGTCCATATCCACCGCGACGGCGGTCTGCGCGCCGATGACGATGTCCAGGTCCACCGCGCCCTTGGTCTGTACGGAGTCGAAGGCACCGGTCTGGCGCGACTGGCTGACGATGTTGCCGGAGCCGGCGACCACCGGGCCGTCGCCCAGCGTGAGGGAGGCATGCTGGCCGGCTTGCGCCGGCCCGGCCAGCAGGGCGGCCGACAGCAGCGAGGCGGCGAGGGCGGCGAAGGATTGCTGCGGCATGGCGGGAATCTCGTTCTGGTATTTGCCTGTTGGACGCGCCGCGGACGCCTGGCGTTTAGCCGTCGGTCCGGTCCGCCATGTAAGCTGCGGCATCAGCCCTCGCCGCAGAGCGAGTCGGGAGTGAACATGCCCAGGGTGCGGATGCTGTGGTCGCTGTCGCTGGCCTTGTCCGTGTCGGCCTGCCTGCCGGCGCCGCACCGGGTATACCTGGCGCCGCGCATCAGCGGCACGGTGACCCGCGGCGGCGAACCGGTGGCGGGGACGCAATTGCGTCTGCGCGCCACCGGCACCGAGCAGGTGGCTGTCGCTACCACCGGCCTGGACGGACATTTCGAACTGGGGCCGCTGTCGGAACTGGCCATGACCACCTCGCTGCTGCACGACGCTTCCTACGGCTACGTGCTCGAGCTGAGCGATGGCGGCCAGGACTATCCGGGCCTGACGCAGAACGAGGACGGCTTCCCGCCGCCGCTGCTGCCGCTGGATTGCGATCTGGCGCAACCGCGCGGCAGCGCCGCGGATGTGCATTACTGCGAGCGGCGCTGAAGCGCGTCTTGCGGATTCCCATTACGCGGGAACTGCGGCAGTGTCCTGTCCCAGCGCTTCCAGCATCGCGGCGAGTTGCGCCCGCAATGCCGGCGAGGCGCCGTGTATCGGGGCGCGGCAGACGTCTTCGATCAATCCCTGTTGCGCCAGCGCGGCCTTGATGCCGGCCGGGTTGGGCTCGGCGAACAGCAGCTGGATCAGCGGCCACAGCCAGTGGAAGATCGCGCGTGCCCGCTGCAGCCGTTGCGCGCCTATCGCTTCGTATACCTCGGTATAGCGCCGCGGGAAGATGTGCGCCGCGGCGGTGATGGCGCCGCTGCCGCCGGCGCAAAGCGTGGTCAGGATGTTGCCGTCTTCACCGGCGAGAATCTGCAGGCGGGTGCGGGTGATGAGATCGAGCGTCAGCCCGGCGCTGCCGCCGCAGTCCTTCACCGCCTGGATATTGGGATGGGTGGCGATGCGCTCGAAGGTGTCGAACTCCATCGCCACACCGGTACGGTAGGGTATGTTGTAGGCGATCAGCGGACAGTGCGCATGATCGGCCAGATCGAGGAAGTAATCGGCGATGGCGGCCTGCGACGGGCGCACATAGTAGGGCGGGGGTACCAATAGCCCGGCCAGCGGGCGGCTGCGCAGGCTGGCCAGCTGCGCATGCAGGCGCGGCCGGTGCGGGCCGCCGACGCCCATGACCACCGGCGTGCCGGGCGCGGCCTGCAGCACCGTGTCGAGCACGGCCAGTTGCTCCTCCTCATCCAGCGCATGGGCTTCGCCGGTGGAGCCGCAGACCACCAGCCCCGACACCTGCGGTGCAAGGTGCGCAGCTAGCATGCGCAGTGCGGCGTGATTGATGGCGCCGTCGCGGTGGAACGGAGTCACCAGCGGCACCCAGATACCTGAAAAGCTTGTCATTCCGATTCTCCAGTGGAACAAAGTCAGACCGTCGGTGCGGTCAGGCTTGCGGACTGGAGAATGCGAGGTGCAACCGGTATTGCGCGCGATCCCGTCAGCTCGCCTGACGGGACACACGCCCCGGTCAGGTGAGCGTGTGTTTTTTGCTCTGCGCGCGCGCCATGGTGCCGTGGATGCGGCTGGCGGAAAACCTGTTGGCGGCGATAGGGCTCATTGCGTGCGCAGTATCGGACAGCGAGGAAAGCCCGTCAAACAACGAATGCGTTCCACCGAGGGGAAAGAGGATGGCGCCGGATTCCGGCCCGGGATCGCAAGTCCGATTCGCAATGATGCCGCTTGCGCTCTACTATGCCGCTGATGGTCGCTGGTTAGCGGCGCGGAGCGCCGGGGACGGATTGGCAATGAGTGAATACGCGGCGACGGAAATCCGTCGACTGGTGTGGTCCGGCTTTTACGATGCCCCGATGGTGCGGGATATCGTGCTGGAAGAGATCTTCGAGCCGGGCGAGATCGAACCCGAGTGGGTCGAGCGCCAGATCGATGAGGAATTCGCGCGCAAGCTGGCGGTGGAGCGCGCCTGGCCTCTGGTGACCGACTGCGACAAGCTCGATCGCGCCTTCGACGAACTCAACGAAAGCGGCATCATCGCCCTGCAGAACGCCGGCTTCACCCAGGACGAAGGCATCGAGGACGTGACCGAGGTCTACCAGGAACTCGGCGGGGAAGAGTCCGCGGTGGAAGGTTATTGCTTCTACCACGGCCAGGATCTGGAGCGCGCGGTCGATGGCGAGGGCCTGCTGCTGACCTTCGGCGACATCCTCGGCACCGACCTCAAGGGCGAGGAAATCGGCGAGCGCATCGTCGAGGTGCTGCATCGCCACGGCCTGGCGGTCACCTGGTCCGGCACCATCGCCGAACGGATCGAGCTGCCGGAGATCGAGTGGCGGCGGCGCTATGTGCCCTGACGCGGCGGCATAGCGCCCGTCTTCAAGGCTGTGCGGCGGGCGGCGTCTGCTCCACCACCTGCGCGGGCTGCCACTCGGCATTGCCGCCCAGCGCGAGGAACAGCTGCGCCGTATCCTGGTAGCGTTGCGCCTGGGCGCGGACATAGCCGAGCCGGGCCTGCTGGTACTGCCGCTCCGCGTCCAGCACCTGCAGCACGCCGACATTGCCCACAGCATAGCTCTGCCGCGTCAGCCCCAGGCTGGCTTCGGCGGAGTCCAGGGCATTCTTCTGCGCGTCGAGCTGTTCGGCATCGTGATCCAGTGCGGTCAGCACGTCGGCGACCTGGCCGAAAGACTGCAACACGGTCTGCTCATAGGTGTCGAGCGCGGCCTTGGCCGCGTCCTGCGCCCCGCGGCGCTGCGCCCGCAAGGTGCCGCCGTCGAACAGCGGCGCGGTGAGACCCGCGGCCACGCCCCAGGCGGTACTGGAGGCATCGAACAGGTGCGACAGCGTGGTCGACTGCTGACCCACCGAGGCGGTGAGGTTGATCTGCGGATACAGGTTGGAGGTCGCCACTCCCACGGCGGCGGTGGCGGCGTGCAGCTGCGCTTCCGCGGCCAGGATGTCCGGCCGGCGGTGCGCCAGTTCCGAAGGCAGGCTCAGCGGCAGGGCTTGTGGCAGCTGCAACTGGTCGAGTTCGAAGTCGGGCGGCGCCCAGTCCGCCGGCGCCTTGCCGGCCAGAATCGACAGGGCATGACGCGCCACGCTGAGTTGTTGACGCAGCGGCGGCAGCAGGGTCTGGTCATTGGCGAGCTGGCTCTGCGCGCTGAGCACGTCGACGCGCGTCACCGAGCCGGCGGCGAACGCGCTCTGCACCAGCGACAGGTTCTTGCGGTCTTCTTCCAGCAGCTGTTCCGCCGCCGCGATCTGCGCCCGTGCCGAGGCGATGGCCAGGGCCTGCTGGGCGACATTGCCGGTGAGGCTGAGGTAGGCGGCCTGCAACTGGAAGGCCTGGTAATCGGCCTGGGCCCGCTGCTGCTCCACGGCGCGGCGCTGGCCGCCGGTATAGTCGACCAGGTAGCTGACGCTGGGGCCCACCGAGTAGTAGTTGAAGATGGGAAAGGTCTCGGGGCCGCTGAACTGCGCGCCATACTTCTGGCGGCCGGCACCGGCGTCGAGGCCGACCTGCGGATACAGGGCGCCGGCGGCGGCATTCACCGTTTCGCGCGCCTGCGCCAGCGTCGCCTGGGCGGCGGCGAGGCCGTGGTTGCCGGCGACGGCCTGCCGCATGGTTGCATCCAGCTCGGCGGAGTGGAAACCGGTCCACCACTGCGCATCAGGGTCCTGTCCCGGCGCCAGGTGCTGGCCGCTGCCGTCCTGCAAGCCGGCCAGCGTTTCATTGGTATACGCCCGGGTGTCCGGCGCTTGCGGGCGCTGGTAGTCCGGCCCGACGGTGCAGGCGGCGAGCAGGGCGGCGGCGATGAAGATCGTGCCGCGCGTAGCGATGATGAGGCTGGTGCGGGATTTCATGGGGAACTCATTCGGCGGCGACATGCGGCGCGTCCTTGGGTGCTGATTTGGCGGCGCGCACCAGCAGCAACAACGGCATCGCCAGCAGCGTGAGGATGAACATCAACTGGAAGTCGTCGATGTAGGCGATCATGGTGGCCTGCGCGGTCAGCGCGCCGTTGAAGGCGGCGGCGCCGGTGTGGCTGGTGATCTGCGCCAGCAGTTCGGGATTGCGCGCGGCGAGGTTGTAGGGCGAGACGTGCTCGGCCAGGGCGGCATGCACCACCTGGGTATTGCTGACCAGCAGGGCCTGCACCACCGAGATGCCGACGCTGCTGCCGATGTTGCGGGTCAGGCTGAACAGGGCGGTGCCTTCGTTGCGCAGCTGCGGCGACAGCGTGGCGAAGGTCATCGCCGCCATCGGCACATAGGCGATGCCGGTGCCGAGACCCTGGAACACGCCGGACCAGAATACCGGCACGCCGTTCATCTGGATGTCGAAGCGCGTCATCAGCCAGAGTGACAGCGCGGTGAGGCCGAAGCCGATGCCGATGATCAGGCGCGCATCGAATTTCCCCACCATGCGGCCGACGATGAGCATGGCGGCGAGCGAACCGAGGCTGCGCGGCGCGGTGAGCAGGCCGGCCTGGTACACCGGGTAATTCATCAGGTTCTGCAGCAATGGCGGCAACAAGGCCAGCGTGGCGAACAGCACGATGCCGACGACGAAGATGAAGACGTTGCCGGTAAGGAAGTTGCGGTCCTTGAACAGCGAAGGCCGGATGAAGGGATTGGGGCTGGTGGCGCTGTGCACCATGAACAGGTAGAAGGCGAGCCCGGCGACAGTGGCCTCGATCCAGATTTCATTGGAGCCGAACCAGTCCTTCAGCGGGCCGCGGTCGAGCACCAGCTGCAGCGCGGCGATGGCGATGCTGAGCAGGGCGAAGCCGAAGAAGTCGAAGCGCGAGCGGCGCGTCTCGCCTTCCGGCAGGAACGCCAGCAGGCCGACGAAGGCGAGGATTCCCAGCGGCACGTTGATGTAGAACACCCAGCGCCAGCTGTAGTTGTCGGTGAGCCAGCCGCCGAGGATAGGGCCGAGCATCGGCCCGAGCAGTACGCCCTGGCCCCAGGCGGCCATGGCCTTGCCGTGGTTCTCCGGCGGGTTGATGTCGAACAGCACCGCCTGCGACATCGGCACCAGCGCCGCGCCGGCCAGGCCCTGCAGGAAGCGGAACAGCACGATCTGCGGCAGCGTCTGCGCCAGCCCGCAGAACATCGAAGTGATGGTGAAGCCGACCACCGAGGCCAGGAACAGCCGCCGGCGCCCGAACTGTCCGGCGAGCCAGCCGGTCAGCGGCGTCATGATGGCGGCGGCGACGATGTACGAGGTCAGCACCCAGGTCATCTGGTCCTGGGTCGCCGACAGCGAGCCCTGCATCTTCGGCAGGGCCACGTTGGCGATGGTGTTGTCCAGCGTCTGCAGGATCGAAGTCAGCATCACCGTCAGGGTGATCATGGTTCGATTCAGCGGGGGCCGCTCCGGCGCCGCTGTAGTGGTGGCCGACACGGTCTGGCTCACTGCGCCGCGTGTGCGCCGAACAGGCTGCGGCGGTGGCCGGTGTCCACCTCGACCGTGGCGCTGAGGCCGGAATGCAGCGGCAGGTCCGCATCCGCGTTCTCGAGCTCAAGCCGCACCGGCAGGCGCTGCACCACCTTGACCCAGTTGCCGGTGGCGTTCTCGGGCGGTAGCGCCGAGAACTGCGAGCCGGTGCCGGGGGCGATGCTGATCACATGCGCCTTGAAGGTTTTGCCGGAATAGGTGTCGATGTCCACCGTGGCGGTCTGCCCGGCGCGCATATGGGTGAGCTGGTCTTCCTTGAAGTTGGCTTCGATCCAGACATCGCGGGTCGAGATCAGGGCGAACACCGGGTTGGCGGCATTGATGTAGTCGCCCACCTGCAACTGCTCGACCTTGGTGACGATGCCGTCGTCCGGCGCCACGATGCGGGTATAGGCCAGGTTCAGCTTGGCCCGGTCCAGTACCGCCTGTGCCTGCTGCACCGTGGGGTGCTGGTCCGGGTCGATGTCGGGATTGCCGGCGAGCATGGCCAGCACGCTCGCCACCTGCTGCTGCGCCGAGGCGAACTGCTGCCGCGCCGTGTCCCGCGCATGCTGCGCCTGGTCGTACTGCATCTGCGAGGAGATGCCGGACGTGAGCAGCTTCTGCTGGCGCTGGTACTCGCGCTCCTGGTAGGCCAGCGTGTCCTGCGCCGAACGCAGCGCGGCGAGCTGCTGGCGGTAGGTGGACTTGCCGGCGATGATTTCCATCCGCGCGGTGCCGAGCTTGGCCTGCGCTTCCTCCACCGCGATGCGGTAGGGCTGGTCGTCCAGCCGGAACAGCAGGTCGCCGCGATGCACCCGCTGGTTATCGCGCACCGCCACCTCCGCCACCTGGCCGGCGACGTTGCTGCTGATGGAAGCGCGCGCCGCCTGCACATAGGCGTCGTCGGTGGACATGTAGCGGCCGCCGGTGAGCCAGAAATACAGGGTGCCGATAATGACCACCAGCACGCCGCCGATCATCAGCGGCAGGCGCAGCCGTTCGGCGCGGGACTTGATGGTGCCGGCCGGGACGCCGCCGGCAGTGGGACTGATTGCGCTCATCGGGATACCTTTCTGTGGCCGCAGCGGGCGGCTGAGAGTGCGGAAGTGGAGTGGGAAGCGGTGTCCGCTGTGGTGCCGGAGAATGCGGCCAGGGCGGCGACGCGGGCGCGGCCGACGAAGCGCCGGATGGCATCGACATCGGCGGAGAGCGAGCGACCGCCGGTGAACCAGACATACAGCGCGGCGGCGGCGACCACCAGCATGCCGCCGAGCATGGCGGCCAGGTGCTGCGGCTTGCCGCTGCCGGCGTGGAAATCGTTGACGGGAGTTGCTGTGCTCATCGGGATGCCTTCTTGCTGCTGCCGGCTGCGGCCGGGAGTTCGGGAGTGGATGGCGGGGCCGGGTCGTCGGACAGATCCGGCGGGCAGGGCGGGGCGCCGGCTTCGGCGCCGGGCAGCAGCGTGGTCAGGTTGGCGTGGACCTTTTCCAGCAGCCCCACCAGCAGGTTCTGCTCCGCCGCAGACAATCCGGCCAGCGCTGCGGCGCGGGCGCGGGCGGCGATGCGCCAGATCTCCAGCAGCACCGGCTGCGCGGCCGCCGTCATGAACAGGCGCCGCGCACGGCGGTCCGCCGGATCCTGCCGGCGCTCGATCAGGCCGTCACGCTCCAGGCGGTCGAGGTTGCGCACCAGGGTCATCGGGTCGATATCGGTGAGCTCGGCCAGGCGCACCTGGCTGATGCCCTCGTTCTGCTGCAGGTAGATCAGCACCTTGCACTGGGCCAGCGTCAGGTTCAGGCCGACCGCTTCGCGCTCGAAGTTGAGCCCGGACAGGCGCGATACGTCCTTGAGCAGAAAGCCGAAATTGCGCAAACGATCCATGGGATGAGCCGCCGCCAAGATGAAAACGGGAGAGATAATATCATATGATATTAAATAATGTGAGCCTATTTACACAGGAATGCGGGCGGGGGCCCGGCAAGTGCAAAGCCGGTTTCCGCCGGGGGTGGTTTGGTGGTGCAATACCCGCACGGGACAAGCGAAGCCGTTCGAGCATCGCCACGGGGGATAGCCGATGAAGGTTGTTGCTACGGTATGGCTGGCCGCGCTGCTGTGCGCCTGCTCGGTCTGGCCGGCGGGACACGATCCGCAGGGGGATGTGTTGATGCAGAACGCCACGGCGGTGCTGGCGGCGCTGAATCACTATGTCCAGGTCAACCACCGCGTGCCGGCCACGCTGCGGGCCCTGGTACCGCGCTACATCGCCGCCCTGCCGGAGCAGCCCGAGCTCAACTACTCGACCAAGCGCAGTTCACTGGTGTTCAACTACGCGCCGAGCTGGCCGACGCCGGGGATCAGCGCCTGCGAAGCCCATTTCGGGGAAACGGCGTTCCACTGCATCGATGCCCGCTAAGGTTCCCTAGCCCGAAATCGGCGCCATGCAGGCGTTCCAGGCCTCGGCATGGGCTTCGGCGCGGGTCTGCGACTGCGCATAGACCTTGCCGATGATCGCCTTGGGCAGTTCGCCGGGGAAACGCGAGAAATACTGGTCCACCTTTTCGATCGGCACGCCCGCCGCTTTCGAAGCCTGGGCGTTGGCGGCGATCATGCTGTTGAGCATGCAGAAACCGGCCGGCCCGGAGCGGTCCCGCGGCACCCGGGAAACGCGCGTGGCGCAGTCGCCGAAGAAGACCACGGCGTAATCCCAGACATTGCCGATCCTGTCGTCGTAAACCCGGTCGGCGGTGGCCAGGGTGAGCTGCGCATTCGGCCGCTCGGCGAAGAAGGCCTTGACGTCCTGGATCGCCGCGCCTTTCTGCTTCATCTCGGCGATGATCATGGCGCTGTCGGTCAGGGCCGAACAGCCATACAGGCTGTTCCGCTCCTGCGCCGAGTAGTGCGGCATGTCGGCGGCGGCCTGCGCCGCGCCGCCGTCCGCGGCCGGCGTGACGGGATGCGTCGAGCAGGCGGCGCAGAAAACGCCCAGCGCCAGGGCAAAGGCGCGTAAAATCTTCATCGGATTCCCGGTTCGTGCGATGCGGCAGTTTAGCCGCTGGCTATTCGTGGCGCGCCGCCCCCGCTACCGTAAGCCGCACAGGGAATCGGTGATATAAGCTGACTCGCCGGCCTGGCTGCCCGGATGGTCGAACCCGATTGATGCACGCACCTGGCCGGTGCGATTTCCAGGAGTGTGGATGATTCGTCATGTGAAGGCCGCGGTGCTGTGCCTGCTGGCGCTGGCTACAGCGGCTCCCGAGTGTTATGCCGACGTCGTGGTGCAGAAGCCGGAATTCTCCGTGGCGCTGCCGGACGGCTGGGTGGAGATGCCGCAGGACGCGCTGGCCGCCGCGCGCGACAAGATCGCGCGGACGGTACCGAACGCGGTGATTCCCAGATACGACTACGGCTTCCAGCTTGCCGCCAACAAGACGATGGAATACCCGTACATCCTGGTCCAGCTCACCGACAAGGGCCGGATCCCGCCGGAGCAATTGCAGAAACTGCCGAAGCTCGATCTGGGCGCCGCGCTCGACGGCAAGACCGATGTCCTCAAGGCCCTGGTATCCGGTGTTTCGCTGGGCCACATGCAGTACGACGAGAAGGTCGGGGTGATCTGGCTCAGCTCGCAGTCCGAGGTACCCGGCGTCGGCACCATTCACGGCCTGTCCGGCCTGATCCCGACGCAGAACGGCGCGCTGCAATTGCATTGCTATGCCCTGGACGCCTCGTTCGACACCTACCTGCCGCTGTTCCGCCAGATCGTCGCCTCGGCCACGCCGTCCGCGGCCCTCGCTTACCAGCCGTCCCCGGCTGCCGCGCACGCTCCTGCTCCCGCACCGGCCGCGGCGGGCTTCGACTGGCGCATGGCGCTCCGGCGCACGGCCCTGGGGGTCTTCATCGGCGGCGCGGCGGCTTGGCTGCTGCGCATCCGCAGCCGCAAGAAGCCGGCATGAGCGGACCGGCTTGCCCCGCGAGAACTGCGGCAGCAGCCATGCGGTCCATGGTGCTTCACCAACGATTTTCCTGCGGGAGCTGCAGTGCGGTGACCGGCAACGTATCGACAGGCAATAGATGAGTTCAAGGATTCCCCCGGGCCGCGGTTCCGGCACTTCGCAGATCGGGCGCGGGCCGCAGGCGGGGTTCGGCCTGCCCGAGACGTTCGAGTCGGTCAAGGACATCTTCGAGGAGAAGCGCTCCTTCACCCGGCGCGTCGTGGTGGCCGGCCTGTTCGTGGTGGTGCTGGCCGGCCTGCTGCTGGCGCGGCTGACGCAGATCCAGCTGGTGCAGCACGACTACTACGTCACCCGTGCCGACGAAAACCGCATGCGCCTGATCCCGGTGGCGCCGGTGCGCGGCCTGATCTACGACCGCAACGGCGCCCTGCTGGCGCAGAACCAGCCGAGCTTCGTGCTGGAAATCACCCCGGAGAAGGTCAAGGGCCTGGACAACACCCTGGCCCGGCTGGGCGAAGTGCTGCAACTGAGCGACCGCGACATCGCGCGCTTCAAGGACCGCATGCACAAGACCCAGCGCTACAACGCCGTACCGCTGCGCACCCACCTGTCGATGGAGGAAGTGGCGCGCTACGAGGTGCGCCGCTACGAGTACACCGGCGTCGACGTCAGCGCCCAGCTGTCGCGCGACTACCCGATGGCGGACGTGACCTCGCACCTGATCGGCTACGTCGGCGGCATCTCGGACGCGGACTACGCCAACCTGAAGGAAGACGAGTACCAGGGACTGACCCAGATCGGCAAGGCCGGCATCGAGCGCAGCCACGAGGACGATCTGCGCGGCCTGCCGGGCAACAAGGTGATCGAAGCCAATGCCGGCGGCCGGCCGCTGCGCGAGCTGGACTACCATTCCGGCAACCCGGGCGAAGACCTGTACCTGTCCATCGACGCCAAGCTGCAGGCCGTGGGCGAGCAGGCCTTCGGCGACCTCGACGGCGCGGCGGTGGCGATCGACCCCAAGACCGGCGAGGTGCTGGCCCTGGTGAGCAAGCCCGGCTTTACGCCGGCGCCGTTCGTGGAAGGCATCGACAACGACACCTACCACGCCCTGCTGGAGGATCCATCGCGGCCGCTCTACAACCGCGCCCTGCTCGGCACCTATCCTTCCGGCTCGACCATCAAGCCCTTCCTCGCCATCGGCGGCCTGCACTACGGCACCATCAACCCGGAAAAGGCGATCTTCGATCCCGGCTATTTCCAGCTGCCGGGCGTGTCGCGCAAATACCGCTGCGACAAGCGCACCGGCCACGGCTGGCTGGCCCTGGACCAGGCCATCGCCCAGTCCTGCGACGTCTATTTCTACCAGGCCGCGGTCAACCTCGGCATCGATCGCATCGACGAGGTGCTGGCGCAATTCGGTTTCGGCAAATCCACCGGCATCGACATTCCCAACGAGAAGGCCGGCATCCTGCCGACACGCGAATGGAAGCGTCGCGTCCACCACGACAGCTGGTACCTGGGCGAAACCGTCAACATGGGCGTCGGCCAGGGCTACTTCACGGTGACGCCGGTGGAGCTGGCACAGGCGGTGGCGCGCCTGGCCATGCACGGCGGCGGCTACAAGCTGCATATGGTGCATGCGATGAAGGATCCGCTCACCGGCAATACGCGGGAAGTGCGGCCGGAAGCGCTGACGCCGATCAAGGATATCGAGGAAAGCGTCTACGCGCGGGTGATCAAGGGCATGTCGATGGTGACGCAGACCCCTACCGGCACCGCCTACAACGTGTTCAAGGACGCGCCCTACACCTCGGCCGGCAAGACCGGCACGGCGCAGGTGGCGGGGCTGAAGCAGGATGAAACCTATGCGCCGAAGCTGGACACGGTCGCCAAGCAGCTGCGCGACCACGCCCTGTTCATCGCCTTCGCCCCGGTGGAGGATCCGCAGATCGTGGTGGCGGTGGTAGCCGAGCACGCCGGCTGGGGCGCTACCTCGGCCGCGCCGGTGGCGCGCCAGATGATCGACCAGTACCTGCTCGGCAAGGTGCTGTACCACCCGCCGCAGGCCAAGGGCGTGGTCACGCCGCAGGACAGCGTGCCGGCGGAGACCGACGACGACGGCACTGCCGACGACAGCGCCGGTGCGCCGGCACCGGTACCCACGGATGCGGCGCCGGTACCGCCTAATTAACTGTCCTGCGCCGGATACCCCAGTGCGCCTGGCGCAGAGATGGTCTCAGCGCTTGACCGCCGAGCGCTCGAACGGCGCCAGTGCGGCGACGATACGGTTGCACACGTGGTAGCGGGTGTGTGAGGCCTCGCAGGCGAGGTAAGCGTTCTCGATCACCGCGTTGTACTCGGTCTTGGTCAGGGACAGGCCGTACTTGGTGCCCAGATCCTGGTCGACGGTGCCGGTCAGTACCAGCGTTTCGAGATCGTCCTGCAAGGCCTTCTGGCGCGCGGTGTCGCCGTTGAAGCCGAAAATGCGGTTGATGCGGTTGTCGCCCTGAACGTAATAGTTCAGGTCCTGTGCCCACACGTCCATGGCGGCCTTGCTGCCAAAACGGTTGTAGGCATCGGCGGGAACGCCGCCGTAGGTGACCTCGGCGTGCGCGGTCGCGGCCAGCAGCAGGGCGGCAGGCGCCAGCAGGGTCAAGGTTTTAAGGGTGCGGTTCATGGGTAGCCTCCAGCGAAACAGGTGGACCGGAAACGATCCGGAATTCCTTGATGGCGCGTCGTCGGGCCATTGCGGCGCATCGTCGGGCCGCATCTTAGTTTACGTCCGTTGCTTCGTCATGGATGCATGTTTGCGGCGATGAACCAGAATGGTGCGAGCGGACGCCGGAGTCACCACCCCTCCGCTTGGCGACCCTGCCGTTCCCCCGCGCTCAAACCGCCCAGATGTCCTTGAAGGCGCGGCGGAAATTCAGCCCCAGCACCTTGTCCACAGCGGCGCTGCCGTAGCCGTGCGCAAGCAGCGCATCCGACACTTTTTCCAGCTTGCGCGGCATGTTCAGATCCGGAATGTAGGGCGGCCGGTTTTCGCCGGGTGCGGCGATGCCCTTGGCCTGGCGCTCCGCCTCGTCCCGCTTCATCTCTTCCAGGTCGCTCGCGCTGACGGTGAAGAACGGCACGTCGGTGCCGATGCCGACGTGATCCTCGCCGCAGACCTGGAGCGCATGCAGCATATGCCGCATGTAGTCTTCCAGCATCGGCTGCCGGGTGTCCTCGGTCAGGAAGGGCAGCATGTAGATGCCCATGACGCCGCCCTTGTCGGCCAGCGCCTTCATCTCCCGGTCTTCCTTGTTGCGCGGATGGGCGAAGACGCTGCGGCAGCCGGCATGGGTGATCAGCGGCGGCTTCGTCGACAGGGCGATGCCGTCGGCGGTGGTGCGGGTGTTGGCGTGGCTGAGGTCGAGCGCGACGCCCAGCGCATTCATCTTGGCGATGGCCTGCTTCCCGAGTTCGGTCACGCCATCGGTATCGCCATCCAGGCAGCCGCAGCCGAACGGCGACTTGCGGTTGTAGGACAACTGCATCACCCGCACGCCGAAGCCGCGGAACAGTTCGATGCGGTCGAGCTTGTCCTCCAGCATGCTGGCCGCTTCGAAGGAAAAGATCACCGCCAGCTTGCCCTCGCGTTTGGCGCGATCCAGATCGGCGATGCCGGTGGCCTTGATGAACAGTTCCGGGTGGCGCTCCATCAGCCCCTGGGCCGCGGCGATATCGGCGACCGTGGCTTCGAAGTTGCCCCCGCCGCCGCCCAGCGTGCTCTTGACCACGTTGACGCCGGAGTCGCGCAGGAGTTGCTTGATTTCGGGGATGTCGCTTTCGGAAAAGCTGCCGATCGAAGCGAGGGTGTTGCAGTCCAGCACGAAGGCCTTGCGGTAGACCTCGGCGTTACCCGCCTTGCCTGCGGCCGCCCCCGACAGCGGGGCCACGCCGGAGGCGAGCAGTGCGCCTCCCGACAGGCTGAGGAAGTCGCGGCGGGTCCAGGATGCATTCATGTCGGAGGCTCTTTTTTTTTGATTTCAGGAAGGGCGTGGCCGTCCATGCTCCCGGCATGGACTCCAGTCCGCGTCCAGGTTGGATGCTTCTCCGGGCCAATTGGATTACAGGGTGACCACCTGCCGGTCGGATTTCCGGCATCGAACGCGTTTCATCCACGGCAAGTCGCGTAGTGGCCCTCGCGCGTTTCAGTATCCGTCCGGCTGCGGCAGTTCGCCGCGGGCCTTGCGCTGCGCCAGGATTTTGCGTGCGGCACGGACCACCAGCACGGTGAGCAGAATCGCCAGTACCGTGCCTAGCAGCGGTGCCAGGAAGGCGAAAGCGATCATCACCGCCGACACGCCGTCCTCCAGCAGGCTGAGGACCGGATTGGCGATACCTCCGGTCAGCGCGGTGGAAGCGCCGCGGGCGGCGGCGGACGCGGCGTGCACGCCCAGTGCGTTCAGCGCGCCCAAGGCCATCAGGCCATAGAGCTCGGGCGTGTTCCGGGTGTGCACGATGCCGCCGACGAGGATCGCCGCGGCGGCGGGCTTGAGGATGGTCTGTACGACGTGGAAGGCATGATCCAGCACCGGGATCTTGTCGCCGAGGATCTCCACCAGCGCCACCGCGGCCAGCGCCAGCGTCACCGGGCCGGAGCCGAGCCAGGCGAACGCGGCCGGTGGATGCAGGATGCCCAGCTGCACGGCGATCGAGACCACGGCCAGCGTCAGGATGCCGCGCAGGCCGGCGCTGGTACTGAGCGCATAGGCCAGGGCGTATTGCGTGGCTGCGTCCATGCGGTGTCGTGGTGACGATCCGGAAATTACTTGCTGCGCTTGTCCTTGAAGAAGGACCAGGCTTCCTCGGCGCTTTCGAAATCGCTGTTCTGGGTGCCGACGAGTTGGTGATAGAGCCAGCCATAGTGGTAGATCAGGCTGGGTTCGATATGGCCGCCGTTCTGGATGGTGACCATTTCCACCTGCGGCCCGCTGTTGGGACCATAAGTGACCTTGCTGGCGCGGGTGGTATCCGAAGAAGACAGGTGCGGGAAGCTGTAAGCGATGCCGGGCACGTCGGCGAGGCCATCGGTATGCAGCCAGAAATCGCGCGTGGCCTCGGCGCCGATCACCGTGCCGGTCTTGTAGCCACGCAGCCCCACCTTGCCGCCGCCGTAGGGGACGATGGGATCATCGGTGCCGTTGATCAATAGCACAGACACCTTCGGCGGCGTCTGGCCGCAGGCGGTCTGGCTGGCCATGCTGGACGAGACGCCGGCGATGGCGGCCGGCGTCGGGTGCATCTCGAGCGCAAGGCGATAGGCCATCATGCCGCCGTTGGACATGCCCATCACATAGATGCGGTGGGGATCGGCGCGGCCGGCCTGCACCAGGCCGTTGACCACGCGTTCGACGAAGCCGACGTCGTCAGCAGTGGGATCCTCGGTGGCGTCGAGACGGCAGTCATGCCAGCCGGTGTGGTTGTCGCTGCCCTTGAGACCTTGCAGCGCCACCACCAGCAGTTGTTCACGATCGGCGATGTTGAGCCAGGCCGACAGCGGCGAGGGCGTCTTGCCGCCGCCGAGCGCATTCGCGGCGGTGCCGATATGGCCGTGCAGGATGATCACCAGGGGGCGCGGGCCGGCGGCAATGTTCGGGGATTTGGCCAGGATATAGTCGCGTGTGCCACTGGGCGTGCTGATGCTGAGCTGCTGCTGCAGGGCAGCCTGGGCTGATCCGGTGGCAATGCCCAGCAGGGCTGCGGCGGCGCAGCAGAAGGAGCGGATCATGGTGCTGCGGATCATGGCGAGCTTCCCTGGTCTGGTGGCGGAGAGCATGGGTACAAAGCGGCAGCTTATTCAACCCTCCAGCCGCTGACTGCCGGCTGAACCAAATCCATTCTACGTCTCCCTCACCCCAGCGGCTTGCACCGCTGCACCGGATTTGCACACTTCGGGCACCGGTTCGGCAAGTCGGCCCGCTAAAGTGCGATGAATCTTTCCGGAGCCCATCCCGCCCATGCAGCTACCCGACCTCAGCCGCCGCGGTTTTCTGATCGGTGCCGTCTCCCTGATTCCTGCTTTCCGTGCCGCTGCGTCTCCATCGACGGCGATTCCGGTCTTCAGCGACGATGCGCGCTTCGCGGCGATCGAAAAGCGGGTAGCCGGCCGTCTCGGCGTGGCCGCCCTGGATACTGCCAGCGGCCGCCGTATCGGGCATCGCGCCGCGGAACGCTTCCCGTTGTGCAGTACCTTCAAATTCCTCGCAGTGGCGGCGGTATTGAAGCGGGTGGATGAGGGGCGGGAGAATCTCGACCGCCGTATCGGCTACAGCCAAGGCGACCTGCTCGAGTACGCGCCGATCACCCGCCAGCACGAAAAGGAAGGCGGCATGACCGTATCCGCCCTGTGTGCCGCCGCAATCGAATACAGCGACAACACTGCCGCCAACCTGCTGCTGCAAAGCCTTGGCGGACCAAGCGCCATCGGTCGTTATGCGGCAACGCTGGGAGATGGGGTGACGCGCCTGGATCGGACCGAGCCGAGCCTCAACGAAGCGGTGCCGGGAGATCCGCGGGATACCACCAGCCCGGCCGCCATGGTTGGCGACCTGCGGGCGATCCTGCTGGGCAAGGCATTGTCGCCGGCCTCTCTTCAGAACATCCAGACCTGGCTTGTCGCAAATACCACTGGGGGCAGCCGCTTGCGCGCGGGCTTGCCGGCGGATTGGCGGGTGGGCGACAAGACCGGCACCGGCGGGCACGGCGCCACCAACGATATCGCAATCCTGTGGCCCCCTGGCCGGGAGCCGATCCTGGTGGCTGCCTACCTGACCGAGACGGCGGCGCCCGCCGCAGAGCGCAACCGGGCATTGGCCGAGGTCGGGCGCATCATCGCCGGGTCGTTCCCCGGCGCCTGAACATCGGGACTGCTGCGAGCTACGGCGATACGTTGACGATCGGGCCGGCCTCGCGCGTGCGCACCGGAGGAACGTTGCTGCCCACGGGCATGACCACCTTTGGCGCCGGCGCCGGTGCTGCTCTCGGTACCTGCGGTGGGGCCATCGCCACGGGGGCGGCTGACGGTGCGCCAGCGGCCACGTCGATGCCGCTGCGGACCGGCACGGCCACGCTGGGACCGCCCAGCGGAGTGGGAATGATGACGCGCTTGGTGTCGGCCGGCAACACCACCACCGGAGCGGGGGCTTTCACCGCACCGTGCCGGGGCTGATCGGCGTGCGCTACGGCGGTGCAGACGACAATACCGAAGGCGGCGGACAGAATCGTGCGTTTCCTGAGCTTCATGTGCGGTGCTCCGCTTATTGACTACGCTGTTTCGACCCCTGCGAGCCCGATGAAGTTCAGGGAGCGCGCGGTTATGCTTGAATGGTAGCCGAAAGGGGGACAGGGACGTGAAATCGAGCATGCTGGCAATGGTTTTGGCGGTCGTCGCATTTCCGGCGCTGGCCGGGGATGATGGCGGCCGTTTCACCTCGTTTCTCGGCTTGCGCCTGAATGTCGGCACGCTCAACGAGGTCCAGGCGCGGCTGGGCAAGACCAAACTGATCGAATCCACCGATACCGAAGACTACGAGGCGCGGATGTGCTACCTCGGCTCGAACGGCGTGGTCAGCTTCGTTTCCGCCGTGCCCCGGCTGGAGCTTTCCGGCTTCGAAGTGCGGGAGGCGGTGAGCGCCACCGCCGAAGGCTGCCGCGAACTGCACGGCCGCAAGGCCGAGCAGGCCAGGGACCTTGCCGGCCTGCATCTGGGCATGAGCAAGGCCGAGTTCGTTTCCCTGCTGGGCGAACCGGTGCAGTGGGATGGCAATACGGGGCAGCGCCAGTTCGATAGCGAGCAGAAGATGACCGGAAGCGAGCGCGGCCTGTTCAAGGACTCGCCGGAACTGCTGCTGCGCGGCACCTTCAACGTCAGCGTGACCGTGACCGGCACCTTCCTGGAGGATCACCTCGTGGGATTCAGGGTGTGGAAGATCGTCTCGGTTTGAGCCGGGCCTGATCCGCCGGGGCAACTCGTCGGACGAATGCGGCGAATCAATCGCGCATCCCACACCGCTCGCCACCCGCGGTACTACCGCTCTTCAGCCCCTATTCAGCATTAGGTTGTTATACCCACTCCAAGGCGTATGGTGCTGCGGTTACTCTGCGTTGGCAATGGCTGCATCGGCAATGGCGCAAAGGAGAGGGCCATGAATTCGGGTCTGAGCGAGATGGAGTTGGCGGCTTTGCACAACATCGGCGAGGGGCGCGATCCCTTCGGCGAATGTCATGCGCGCGGCGACTACGGCAAGTGCATGCTGGCGCTGGCCTCCCTGCGCCGCGCCGGATTGATCGACCATCACGACCGCTTGACCGATGCCGGTCGGGGTGTGCTGACCAGCAGCGCCGCCTAGACCGTTCGGGTCTGGATTGAGCGGGGCCAAGGCTGCGCCGCGAGTTCCCGTCGCAGCCAGAAAATGCCCTGGAGCAGGCCGAAGACCTCGAAGGCGGCGTAGATCCACACGATCTTGCCCGGTACGCCGTCGACCACCAGGCCCACCAGCCGGCCCACTTCGAGGCCGCCGAGCACCAACGTCACCATCCACAGGGCCGGCAGAACCAGCCTGCGGTAGCGGGCGCTGGCGATCAGGAAGAGGCCCACGGCCAGTGTCACGCCGCCGGCGGTGCCGCGTTCCTGGCTGAAGCTGTTGACCGTCTGGAAGTGCAGGTCCAGCGGGGCCAGGGCGGCATTCGGATCGATCAGGCTGTACAGCCCGACCAGCGCGAAAATCAGGCCGGTGACGAACAGGTATCCGATCATGGGGCTCCTCGTTGTGGGAATCTCGTGCTGCGCCGGGACGGGGTCTTCGCGCTGGCCGTGATTCGTGCTGTTATAGGCGCCTAATATAGATGAATCGGACCCGCCGCCGCGGTGGCTCAGGCGATGCCGGCGACCTTAGGTACCGCGGCGGTCAGCTCCGACAGCCGCAGTTTCTGCAATCCCCGGGCGTCGAAATTATCCGGCGCCAGCCAGCGCACGAAGGCCGCTTGCAGCCCCGGCCACTCGCCGTCGACCACCGAATACCAGGCGGTGTCGCGGTTGCGGCCCTTCACCACGGTGGCCTGGCGGAACACCCCCTCGAAGCTGAAGCCCAAGCGCAGGGCCGCCGAGCGCGAGGGGGTGTTGAGGGCATTGCACTTCCACTCGTAGCGGCGGTAGCCCAGCGCGAAGGCCTGCCGCATCATCAGGAACATCGCTTCGGTTGCGGCCGGCCGGCCTTGCAGCAGCGGGGAGAAGTTGAGCCCGCCCACTTCGATCGAGCCGTTGCGCGGATCGATGCGCATGAAGCTGGCGACGCCGACGGCCCGGCCCGAGGCCAGGTCGACGATGGCGAAGAACAGCGGGTCCGGCCCTTTGCTCGCCGAATCCACCCAGGCACGGTAGCTGTCGAAGGAATCGTAGGGACCGTAGGGCAGATAGGTCCAGTTGCGGCCATCCGCATCGAGCGCGAAGGCTTCATACAGTGGCCGGGCGTGGTGCTCCGCATCCAGCGGCTCGAGCCGGCACCAGCGGCCCTGCATGGCTTCGCGCGGCGGCATTGTTGGCGCCTGCCAGTCTGGCACCGGGCGGTCCAGGAGTTGGCCGAGTGCGTTGGTTTGCGGAGTCATTGCCGGATCCGGTGTATGTGGCGGAGGTGCTATTACGACCGATCGGAGCGGCCGCTTCAACCGACACACCCGCCTGCCGCGGGGGAAGGCATCTGTATCATGTCCGTGCCGTGCCGGGCGCCGGCATGCGGATCGAACCAGTCGTATGGAACAGCCGGGGAATAGCCGCGATGAATGTGACTGATGCCGTACTGGGCCGCCGTTCGGTGCGGGCCTTCCTCGACAAGCCGGTGCCGCGCGCCCTGGTCGAGGAAGCCCTGGCCAAGGCTTCACGGGCGCCTTCGGGCGGCAATGTGCAGCCCTGGAAGATCTACGTGGTCTCGGGCGAGCCGCTGGCGCAGTTCAAGGCCCAGGTGGCGAAACAGCTGGCCAAGAATCCGATGGGCGATGCTCCGGCCGAATACGACGTCTATCCGAAGTCCCTCAAGGCTCCGTACCGCGACTACCGCTACAAGAACGGCGAGGATCTCTACGGCCTGCTCGGCATCGCGCGCGAGAACAAGTTCGCCCGCCTCAGCTGGTTCAGCAACAACTTCAAGTTCTTCGGCGCGCCGATGGGTCTGTTCTGCCTGGTCGACCGCCAGATGGGGCCGCCGCAATGGTCGGACCTGGGCATGTACCTGCAAACCCTGATGCTGCTGCTGCGCGAAGCCGGCATCGACAGCTGCCCCCAGGAATGCTGGTCGCTGCTGCACCGCACGGTACGGACTTTCCTTGAAGCACCCGAGGAACTGATGCTGTTCTGCGGCATGGCCATCGGCTACGAGGATCGGGCCGCGGTGATCAACCGGCTGCGCACGGACCGGGCGCCGCTGGAGGAATTCTGCCGCTTCATCGGGTGAAGCCCGGGCCGGTGATGGATGGGCCGGCCGCGATGCGGCGCGGCCCATCCATCGCCCGGTCTCAGAACTGGTAACCGACGCGCAGCGTCACCTCGCTGGCATAGTCGAACGTCGACAGGGCATTGTTGGTCGGTGTGCCCAGATGGCCGTCGATGAAGTTGTAGAACGCTTCGACGGTGAAGCGGCCGTTCGGCTTCCAGCGCACCGCTGGCTGCAGCAGGATGCCACCCTTTGGATCGTAGAGCGCGGCGAAGTCGGCGCGCCAGATCAGGTTGGGGAAGGGCTGCTGCAGGGCGAGGGCGAAGGCGTTGTAGCCGCCGCCGTAGCCGGGCGGCGGCTTGCTCACATCGCCGCCCATGCCGCCGAGGTAGCGGCCGAACAGATCGCTTTCGGTCTTGTGCAGCCACTGGAACACCATGTAGGTTGCCGGCAGGCTGGCCGAGAACCGCTGGTATTTCTCCATCACCAGTGCGGTGGTCCATTCATGCTTGCGCAGGAAGCCGGCGCCGAGCGAGGGATCGGTGAAGGTGCGATCCGGCACGTACAGCGCTTCCACGTTGATGATGAGCTGGTCCAGCAGGGAGCCCGGCGCCGCGGAGATGACGTAGCTGGCGCCGCCGCCCAGGTCGGTCTCGGCGCGGTATGAGCGCTGGATGTGTCCGCGCAGGCCGCTGCCCGAGGCCTGGAAGAAGGTATCCAGCTCCTGCCGGGCCAGGTCGTAGGTCGGCACCTGTGCCGCGCCGAGCAGGGCCGCGGCGGGGAAGTCGCGCACCGCAGCGTTGAGGCCGTCAAGGCCATTGAGCCGCGCCATGCCGGCGTAGGTGAACCATTCGGCCGAACTCCATACGCCAGTCGGATCCACCTCGAACGGCGTCTGCGCCAGCACACCGCCCGAGCCCGGAGCGCCGGGCAGATCGCGGTTCACGCCCGAGGCGGTCCAGCGATAGACGCCGTCCGGGTTGTAGCGCCGCGCGGCGATGGCCTGCAGGCCGATGTCGCCGAAGTCCGCTTTCAGGCGCAAGCCGTAGTCCAGCTTGCTGTCGTAATTCCTGTAGTTGTCGTGCACCGTGAACTGCGAGGGGATGGCGTTGTACGGCGTATTCGGATTGCCGTAGACGGTCGGCTGGAATTTCTGCACGAAGCCGTCCGCCAGCCAATGGTCGGCGATCTGGTACAGCACCCGCACCGCCGGCGCCGGCACGCGCTTGTCCGAGAATTCCTCGGAGGCATAGTCCAGTGCCGAGTGACGCCGCAGGTCCAGGCCGTCCGGCACGTCGAGCACGCGGAAGAAGATGGCCTGGCCCCAGGCGATCTGCTGGTTGCCGACGCGCACGTCCAGCGGGCCGTTGCTGTACTCGAGGAACAGGGCGGGGAAGTAGAGCTGGTAATTGCGCCCGGCCCAGTCCAGGGGTTGCGGGTGGCCGCTGCCCTCGACGTCGTATTTGAAGTAGTTGGGCCGCCCATAAAGGCTCCCCGCGGCTTGGCTGCCGACCGCGCCGGGATCGAATTCGTCGTAGGCCGCGGGATCGAAGATGCCGCGCAGCTTCGCCGTCAGGCTCAGTTGCGGGGAGAAGCGCAGCGAGGCATCGAGTTCGGCGCGCAGGAAAGCCAGGTTGAGATAGTTGTCCGCCGGCTGGCCGTTGCGTGTTGTGACGTCGTCGGCGACGAAGCTGTGGCGTGCCACCGGCACGCCGTTGAAGAGATTGCCGCGCTGGTTGAATGGATCCTCGCGGTCCGAGGCCTTCAACGCCACCTCGGGACGGACATAGCCGCTGAGGGACGCCCAGTCCGGCAGCGCCCAGCTCGATGCCGCCGGCGCGGCCTCCTCATCGGCGCGCGCGGCGCCCCCCAGGATCAGGCAGGCAAACAGGCAGATCCGCCAACGTGATGCTTTCGCTTTTTTCATGGTTCACCCTTATGTCGATTGCAAGACTTCGCTTGTCGCGGTCCCTGAGCCGGCAATGCTTTGTTGTAGCGGGCGATGTTAGTGGAAGCGTCTTCTTACGCAATGATCCGGCACACCTGCATTGGGTGAGACGTCTTGCGGTACCGCTTCCGGTTCTCCTCGCGACAACAGGTTAGGGGGCAATCGATCCTCCAGCCCGACCCGAACGGGTAGTAAAAATTCCGTTCACGGCTTCATTTGCTACCGTTCGGCTGGTGACTCAGGATTCGGGTTTGCGGCCACAAAAAAGGCGGATCGAAGCTTCGATCCGCCTTGATTTGCGCAAATTCCCCCGATAAACCGGGCGGAGGAATGGAGCCGCTGGGCGATTCCCGGGCTCGTCGTCAGGCCTGATGGTCCGGCATCAGCTCAACGAACGCGCGATCACTTCCTTCATGATCTCGTTGGTGCCGCCGTAGATGCGCTGCACGCGCGAGTCGGCGAACATGCGGGTGACCAGGTACTCGTTCATGTAGCCGTAGCCGCCGTGGAGTTGCACGCATTCGTCGAGCATCTGTTGCTGCGTGTCGGTGACCCAGTACTTGGCCATCGAGGCGGTGGCGGTGTCGAGCTTGCCTTCCAGGTGGTCCTGGATGCAGCGGTCGATGAAGACGCGGGCGACGCGGGTGTGGGTGGCGATCTCGGCCAGCTTGAACTTGGTGTTCTGGAATTCGGCGATGCTCTTGCCGAAGGCCTTGCGCTCGCGCACGTACTGCTTGGTCGCTTCCAGGCCGCCTTCCATCGCGGCGACGCCGCCCAGGGCGACAATCAGGCGCTCGTAGGGCAGGTCGGACATCAGCTGGTAGAAGCCCTGGCCCTCGCGGCCGCCGAGCAGGTTGTCGGCCGACACGCGCACATCCTCGAAGAACAGTTCCGAGGTGTCCTGCGCCTTCATGCCCATCTTGTCGAGGATGCGGCCGACGCGGTAACCCTTCAGCCCCGGCGTTTCCACCAGGAAGATCGAGGTGCCGCGCGCTCCCTGGCTCGGGTCGGTCTTGGTCACCACGATCATGATCTCGGCGAGGTAGCCGTTGGTGATGAAGATCTTGGAGCCGTTGATGATGTAGTCGTCGCCGTCCTTCACCGCCTTGGTGCGGATGCCCTGCAGGTCGGAGCCGGCGCCGGGCTCGGTCATGGCGATGGCGCCGACCAGTTCGCCGCGCGCCATGCGCGGCAGGAAGCGCTGCTTCTGCTCCTCGGTGCCGTGGTTGAGGATGTAGTGGGCGCAGATGCTGTGCACGCCCTGGCCGAAACCGCTGAGGCCGCGGCGCTGGGTTTCCTCGTATACCACCGCCTCGTGGCGGAAGTCGCCGCCGGCGCCGCCGTACTCGGCCGGGATGTCGGTACAGAGCAGGCCCTGCGCGCCGGCCTTGCGCCAGATCTCGTGGCCGACGTGCTTCTGGTGCCGCCATTGCTCGTCTTGCGGCACCATTTCGGCTTCGACGAAGCGCGACACGGCGTCGCGGAACATGGTCAGGTCCTCGTCCATCCAGGGCGAGACGTAGGGAAGGCTGGGGGCGGGTGCGGAGCTCATAGATTGGTCGTCGGTGCGGGGAGCGCGGTGCGCTCGTTCGGTGGAAGATCGGGGCCTGTAGCAGGCCGCCGGACCTTCGCCGATTTTATCCCGTTACGCATCGTCTACGCAGATGAGTGGTAATCGGCCTTATCCTGCGCCGCCGGCGTGCGGATGCCGGGTGGAGTTCAGCCCGCCGGATCGGTTTCCAGCACCGGCAGCGTTTCGTCGCCCTGGATCGATTCCGCCGGCGGAATCGGGTGAAGCGCGACAGTCACCGCCTGGTCCCGCCAGCTGAAATCCAGACGGTATCGCTCGCCCAGCAGTGGTTCCGGACCTTCCGGCCACAAGGTGCGGAAGGTCGTGCAGTCGGTGAATACGGAAGGCAGGATTTCCAGCCGTTCGATGCGCTGTCCCGGCCGCGGCCGCCGGCGCGCCGCGTCGGCCAGCGCCTGCGGCAAGGCGAATTGCACGCGCGTGCCCGGGCTCAGCAGGATGCGGTGGCGCACACGCAAGCCATCGGTGCGCGCCGGGCCGCCGGGCTCCGAGTGCAGCGGCGGATCGAATTCCAGGCCACCCAGCGTGCTCAATTCGCCGGCCTTGCTCACCGATGCGATACGGCAGCCCAGCACTGTGAGTTGTCCCGTGACCCGCCGCGTCTTGGCCAGGGTATTGAGGTTGAGCAGGGCCTGCGCCGGCCGCGGCGCGGATTCGGCGAATTCGAGCAGGGCTGCGGCGACCGCAGCGGCATCGAGCCCTTCGCTGTACTGCGTCGTGGCTTCGAGCATGGAGGCGACCACCGAGGCTTCGCTGCGCAGCGCGGTGCGGTCGCAGCGGTCGATGGAATAGGGACGGGTGCCGCGAATCACCAGGTGGGCATTCGCCCAGGGATAGGCCAGCCACGAGGGATACAGCGAATAATTGCACGCACGGAAGGCGAGGTTGCGGTCCACCACCTGCAACCGCAGTTCGGGCAATGCCGGGCGTACGCCGCCGGCGGCGTGATTCTTTACATGCACCACATCGCTTCCTGAGCAGGTGACCGCTTGCGCCCGTTGGGCGCCCCTTTTTGTGCGCTATGTAATAGCGCAAGGCGCCAGCGGAAAAAAATGATCTCCGCGTCTATCCATATAACGGAGTGGCAGGTGCACGTCTTTTGATGCGATGTGGCAAACCGTGCTGCGCCTCTTGCAGGTCAGGCCGGTCAAGCCTGAACATGAATAAAACCCCTTTGTTACAACGTTTTTCCGGCTTTCCACGCTGTCGCTGATTGCGTTTTTGCCGCTCTCCGGTTCTATCGCGGCTGCTTGAACCTGGAAGGGTGGACGGCGAATCGCTGCGCAATCCATCTATGAATAGCGCGATTCGATCTGGAAAACCGGTGTCTGCCGCGCATCGGCCAAACCTATGATTCCTTCCCGCGCGCATGTCGCGGGAAGCGGCTCAGGAACGGGACAATGAAAAACAGGATGAACCTGGCGGCGCGCCATCTGGCCGCCGCATGGTTGTTGCTGCTCGCCGGCTGTGGTCAGGGCACGGCACAGGGCGGCTTGCCTTTGCGCATCGAGATCAGCCACGTGGTCGGCGAGGCGCCGCTGCGCCTGGGGGACAGCTACAAGACCGGCGCGGGCGACAGCTGGAGTGCCGAACGGCTGCGTTACTACCTGAGCAACTTCCGCCTGCGACGCGCCGACAGCACCTGGTTCGTCAATCCGCAGAGCGCGGACAGCAGCCGCGGCTATTTCCTGGTGGACGAGGCGGACGCGGCCTCGAAGCAGTTCCAGATCGGGCCGATACCGGAGGGAACCTACAGCGGCATCGAATTCCTGGTCGGTGTGGACACCGCGCGCAATGGCGCGGGCGCGCAGACCGGCACCCTGGATCCGGCACGCGGCATGTTCTGGACCTGGAACACCGGGTACATCTTCTTCCAGTTCGAGGGGCACTCGCCGCAGTCCAGCGATGGCGAACACGCCTTGACCTACCACACCGGCGGCGGCGCCGATTCGCCGGCACGCAGCGTATTCCTGCAATTCCAGACGCCGGTGCAGGTCACGGCGGACAACAGTGCGGAGTTGCATCTGTACGCGGACCTTTCGCGGCTGTTCGACGGCGCCCATGCGCTGCGCCCGGCGACCATGCCGACCGCGATGGACCCGAAGGCTTCGGCCGAGGTGGCGGACAACAGCGCCGGCCTGTTCCGCATCGACCACATCCACAAGCTGCCGAAGGCGGGTCTTGCGCAAGGCCGGTGAAGCGATCGACGCCATGGCTGCTCGCTGTGCCGCTGCTGGGGATGCTGGCGACCATACCTTGGGCGCAGGCCTGGATGACGGCGCACTCCACGCCGCGCCTGCAAGTGCCCGAGGGCTGGCCGGCGCCGCGTTATGACTTCGCCGGCAACCCGGTGACCTCGGCCGGGTTCGCCCTCGGTCGCCGCCTGTTCTACGACCCCATCCTGTCGCGCGACGGCAGCGTGGCCTGCGGCAGCTGCCACCAGCAGTTCGCCGCCTTTGCCCACCTGGACCATCGCGTCAGCCACGGCATCGGCGGCGTCAACGGCAAGCGCAATACGCCCGGCCTGTTCAATCTGGCCTGGCAGCCGGAGCTGATGTGGGATGGCTCGGTGCATCACCTGGAACTCCAGCCGGTGGCGCCGATGAGCAACCCGGTGGAGATGGGCGGCAGCCTGGCGCTGGCGGTGGACAAGCTGCGCCGTGATGCGCGCTACCCGGAGCTGTTTGCCGAGGCCTTCGGCTCCCCCGGTGTCGATTCGCAGCGCCTGCTGCGCGCGCTGGCGCAGTTCACCGGCACCCTGGTCTCGGCGGATTCCAGGTACGACCGCTTTGTCGAGGGCAAGGAAGCGTTCACGCCGCAGGAGCGCGACGGCCTCGACCTGTTCCGTGAGCGCTGTGCGTCCTGCCACCGCGAACCCCTGTTCACCGATTTCAGCTACCGCAACAACGGTCTCGACGCCGCGCCGCGCGATGCCGGGCGCGCCGTCATCAGCGGACGCGATGAAGACCGGGGCCGTTTCCGCGTGCCCTCGCTGCGCAACATCGCCCTCACCGCGCCCTATATGCACGACGGCCGCTATGACAGTCTGGAGCAGGTCCTCGACCACTACAGCGGCGGCGTCCAGCCTTCGCCCACGCTGGATCCCTCACTGGCCGGCGGTGTGCCGCTGTCCCCAGATCAGCGCAGCGCGCTGCTGATCTTCCTCGATACGCTCACCGACGAAAGCTTCATCCACGACCGGCGCTTCGCCGAGACCCACGATTGATGCCCATGCTCAAGCCCTGCACACCGTTGTCGAACCTGCTTGCCGTGCTGCTCTGTTGTGTGAGCGGCGCCGCACCGGCGCATGAAGGCCATCACGAGCCCGTGCCGGAAACGGCTGCGGCGGCCGTGGCGCCCGCACCGCGTGCCGCACTGGATACGCCGCAGCTGGAACTGGTGGTGCAGCGTGAGGGCGCGGACCTCGTGCTGTACCTCGACGACTACGACACCAATGCGCCGTTGAGCGGACTGCAGGTCAGCGTGCGCAGCGGCACCCTGACCGTGCAGGCGGCGGCCAGCGGCGAGGGTGCTTACCGCATCGCCGGCGACTTGCTCGACGGCCAGGACGGCCAGCCGCTCGATATCGCGGTGCATGGTCCCGGTATCGATGCCCGCCTGCAGGCGCCGCTGCCGGCGGCGGCAGTACCGGATCACGTCGCGCATGCGGAGCCGGCGCGCCGTGACCAGGCCTGGATCATCGCGGCCGCCGCCGCGGTATTGCCGGTTCTCGTGATCGGCTGGCTGTTGTGGCGCAGGCGCGATGCGCGCGCGGCGCGGGGGCTCGGCGCCGCCTGATGTTCTCCTGGATCGTAGAAGCCAGCCTGCGCGGCCGCGTGCTGGTGCTGGCTGCCGCCCTGGTGCTGCTGGCGCTGGGCGTGCGCGCGGCAGGCAGCTTGTCGGTGGACGTGCTGCCGGACCTGACGCGGCCGATGGTGACGGTGCAGACCGAGACCGCCGGCCTCGCGCCGGAGGATGTCGAAAGCCTCGTCACCTTTCCCGTGGAGACCGCGCTGAGCGGCCTGCAGGACGTGGCCCGCATCCGCTCGGTCACCAGCCCGGGATTGTCGGTGGTCTACGCCGAGTTCGACTGGAACAGCGATCCCTGGCGCGACCGCCAGCTGGTGGCCGAGCGCATCGACGCCATCCGCTCGCAACTGGCGCCAATCGCCGAGCCGCGCATCGGGCCGCTGACTTCCCTGATGAGCGAGATCCTGCTGGTCTCGCTGCAATCCCGCAGCGGCGATACCAGTCCGCAGGAGTTGCGCACCCTGGCCGACTGGACCCTGCGGCCCAAGCTGCTGGCCTTGCCCGGTGTGGCGCAGGTGCTGGCCATCGGCGGCGAGGTGAAGCAATACGAAATCCATCCCGATGCGCAGCGCATGCGGCTGGACGGCATCGGCCTGGCGCAGATCAACGACGCGGCGCGCGGCTTCGGCAACAACACCGGCGCCGGCGTCGCGTTCTCCGGCGGCAGCGAGTACGCCATCCGCGGCATCGGCCGCCCGTTCCGGCTCGAAGACCTGGCGCAGGCGGCGGTAGCCTGGCGCGGCAACGGACCGATCCGGCTCGGCCAGGTGGCCGATCTCGCCGTCGGCTCCAGGCTCAAGCGCGGCGATGCCGGTTTCAACGGCAAGCCGGCGGTGATCCTGTCGATCCAGAAACAGCCGGGGGCGGATACGCTGCAGCTGACGCAGGCGGTGAAAGCGGCGCTGGCGCAGCGTGAAGGGCATCTGCTGCCGGACGACGTGCAGGTGGTGAACGTATTCCGCCAGGCCGACTTCATCGAGGAATCCATCGCCAATGTGAACCAGGCCTTGTGGCATGGCGCATTGATCGTGGCGTTTACCCTGCTGCTGTTCCTCGCCGGCGGCCGCGCCACCGTGATCTCACTGGCCGCGATTCCGCTGAGCTTGGCCGCCGCCATCCTCACGCTGGGGCTGTTCGGGCTGTCGGTCAACACCATGACGCTCGGCGGGCTGGCTATCGCCATCGGTGAACTGGTGGACGATGCGGTGGTAGGTGTCGAGAACGTCATCCGCCGTCTGCGTGAAAACGCGCTCCGCGCCGTGCCGGAACCCGCGGCGCAGGTCATCGTCCGCGCCACGGTGGAGGTGCGCTCGGGCATTCTCTATGCGACCTTGCTGATCGTGCTGGCCTTCGTGCCGCTGTTTGCCCTGGAAGGCGTGGAGGGGCGGCTGTTCGCGCCGCTGGGCGTGGCCTATATCACCGCCATTCTCGCCAGCCTGGTGGTGGCGGTGACGCTGACGCCGGCGCTGAGCTATTTCGCCTTTGCGCGCAATGCCTCGGCGCCACAGGAGCGGCAGTGGCTGCATGGGCTGAAGGCGCGTTACGCCATTGCCCTGCGGACGGTATTGAGTGCGCCGCGCCTTCCGTTCCTGTTCACGGCCTTGCTCTTGCTCGGCGCGCTGTTCGCGGCCTGGCAACTGCCGCGCGCCTTCCTGCCGGCGTTCAACGAGCGCACCCTGACCCTGAACCTGCTGATGCGGCCCGGCGTTTCGCTGGATGCCTCCAACGACATCGGCACCACGGCCGAACGCCTGGTCCTGGCCGTGCCGGAGGTGGCGAGCGTGGGCCGCCGCACCGGCCGCGCCGAACAGGACGAACACGCCGAGGGTCTGCACTATTCGGAACTGGAGCTTGCCCTGCGGCCCGGCGGCCGGCCGCGTCCCGAGGTGGTGGCCGATCTGCGTGCGCGCCTGTCGGCGCTGCCGGCAACGGTGATCTTCGGCCAACCGATCTCGCACCGGCTGGACCATCTGTTGTCCGGGGTGCGCGCACCGCTGGCGGTGAAGCTGTATGGCGAAGACCTGGGCGAGCTGCGCCGCCTGGCGGATGAGGTGGTGGAGCGTCTCCACGATGTAGGCGGCCTGGCCGATGTACAGGCCGAGCCGCAGGCGGACACGCCGCAGCTGCGGGTGCAGGTCGATCCGCGCCGCGCGGCGCAATACGGCATGTCGCCGCCGCGGGTGCAGGATGCCCTGACCGAACTTACCGTCGGCGGTACCGTCTCGCGCATCGTCGAAGGCGAGCGCCGTTTCGACCTGGTGGTGCGCCTGCCGCAGGCTACGCTCGATCCCGCCGCCATCGGCGAGATCCCCATCGATACGCCGGCCGGCGCGGTGCCGCTGAGCTGGCTGGGCGATGTGCGGGCCGGCAACGGGCCTGGACAGATCCTGCGCGAGAACCTGCGCCGGCGCGTCGCGGTCTCGGCCTATGCCGGTGTCGGGCGTTTCGATGAGGCCGTGCAATCGGCGCGTGCCCGGCTGGCCGACCTGACGCTGCCGAATGGTTACGAGCTGCACCTGGAAGGCGAGTTCCAGGCACAGGCCGCAGCGTCGCGGCGCATCGGCGGCCTGGCGCTGCTGTCACTGTTGTTGATGCTGGCGGTGCTGTACGCGCGCTACCGCTCGCTGCGCTTCAGCCTGATCATCCTTGGCAATGTGCCGCTGGCGATGATCGGCGGCGTTGCGGCGCTGGCGTTGACCCACACACCGTTGTCGGTCGCCAGCCTGGTCGGCTTCGTTGCGCTGGCCGGCATCGCCGCGCGCAATGGCATTCTCAAGCTCAGCCGCTATCTGCAACTGGCGCGGGAAGGTGAGCCTTTCGGCGATGCGCTGATCCTGCTTGGCTCGGGCGAGCGCCTGACGCCGGTGCTGATGACCGCGCTTATTGCCGCCGCGGCACTGCTGCCTTTGCTCGGCGCGGCCGATGCGCCGGGCAAGGAGATCCTGCATCCGGTGGCCCTGGTGATTTTCGGCGGCCTGATCAGCGGCACCTTGCTGGACAGCTTCGTCACGCCGCTGTTGTTCCGTCGTTTCGGCGGAGCGCCCTTGCGCCGACTGCTCGGCGATGCGGAGAGATCCGCGCCGGATTGAGGCTGCATTGCGCAAGGTCATAACTGCGCGATCTATGTTCAGCACCGGAATGCAGGTGCTGCAATAACCCTTTAGCCGGATTCCTCAATGGTTACCGGGTCATTTGCTCCGTATCCATCCGCGCGCGATGCCCTAGTGCCGCAAGGTCTTAGCCGCTTCGGAAAAAGTCTAAAAACGGGGCCTTGCACTCGCGCCCGCCTGTGTATTGTCCATTCTCCGCGGAAAGCCTGCATGGGGCCGATGGAACGGGGAGAGGGCCTCGGCGCCTGGGAAGATGCCGCGAGCCTCTCTTACACAAGGGACAATACGCTCAGGAGTTGGACTATGAATTCGCCCTCTCGCGAGAGAACGCGATCGCTTGGACGTCGGCTGGCCATATTCGCCGCCGCGGGAATCATGGGCGCCTCAGGCGCCGTATCGGCGCAGGCCGCCGGCCTGCTGGGTGGCCTGCTCGGCAAGCCCGCCACGGGCGCGGCGACCCCCAGCGGCGCGCCCGCCGCGATCAACAAGTACACCGGACAGGTCATCCCCAACGGGGCGGTACTGCTGGTCTGGACCGGCGACGGCTGCTCCACGCCGCTGTGCGATCCGAAGACCAGCCAGGACTTCCTGGCGGTCGTCGATGCCGAGCCCAACTCGACCACCTTCGGCAACGTCATCGACACCGCCGAACTGCCGAACATCCTCGCTTCCGATGTCGCCGGCAACGTGCTGGGCGTGCTCGGTTCGGACTCGCACAACGATCCGCACCACATGCTGAGCTACACCTCGTACATCTCCGGCGGCGGTGACGGCCTGATCCAGGGCCACAAGTACACCTTCGCCGGCGGCGTCATCAGCAAGAACGTGTTCCGCTTCGACATCACCAGCGTGCGCCATATCCAGAAGGCGGACATCGCGGTGTGCGGCACGCAGCCGCGCCGCTCCTCGCTGACCGACGACTTCATCGTCATGCCCGCCCCGGGCGCCAATCACAAGATCATGTACACCTACATGAGCAACTATGTGTACGGCCCCGGCGGCACGGTCACCGAGATCGATCCGGGCCGCAAGGCGCCGACCGCGCTCGGCCTGTGCGTGGCTTCGATCCCGGCCGTGGTGCCGCTGCTCGAAAGCGCCGCCCAGGGCGGCATCCTGCCGAGCCTGCTGGCCGGCGTGGACGTGGCGGACGACAACGCGCTGCTCGGTCACAAGGGCATCACCGAGTATTCCTCCGTGGTGAAGGCAAATCAGCCGCGCAACCCCACCGAGTACACCAGCTACCCGGACAAGCGCGTGTCGCGCTCCTTCAACGAGGGCGTGTTCTACTTCGGCAACAAGGATGTCGGCATCGAAGGCCTGCCGCATGGCATGGCCCTGACCTATGACGGCAAGTACCTGGTGCAGTCCGACTATGCCGTGGCGGCCAGCATCGGCGCGGCCGCCATCAACGGCGCGCTGCGCGGCCTGTGCAACCAGGAGCCGCTGATCGCCGGCGGCAAGAGCATCAGCGCCGGCCCGCTCGGTGTCTGCGGCTCCACCTACGGCAGTTCGGTGCGCGTCTACCCGACCAGCAACAGCTACACCAACGGCAAGACCAAGGACTCGCTGGCGCAGGCCGGCATCTATGCCGGCAACCCGTACATCCGCTCGGTCAGCGCCGTGCCGGATGGTCCGCGCCAGGAGGAGGTGATCTTCCACGAAGAGAACGAAGGCCTGATGGCGTTCGGCCTGCCGCACCAGTCGCATCACACTGTCAATCAGAAAGGCTGGGTCAGCCTGGGCGATCCGAGCTACGATAAGGCGGTTTCCACCGCCGGCGTCGCCGCCAATGCCAGCTCGGCCATCGGTCCGGCCAACAGCGTCAAGGGCACCAGCACCTACATCCCGCATGACGGCGCCTTCTCCGCGGCGATGTGCGGCGGCGTGGTGTATTACAGCCCGGACATCACCCTCGACGGCAACACCACCAATGCCTACGGCGGCAAGGGTCCGTACTGGCGTGCGGTCTACGATGTCGGTCCCTGCACCGGCGTGTCCTACTTCACCCTCACCGACGACGACCGCTTCCTGATCCTGCCGATCTCGGGCATCGAAAGCCCGGCTTCGATCGATCCGGACGGCGCGGTGGAGTTCGACCGCGACTATCCGCGCGAGCACAGCCGCCGCGTGCTGACGGTGGACATCCGTCCGCTGCTGTCCAAGGGCCATGCCGATACCGCGGCGACCCGGATCCAGTGCGACTTCCCGCCGCCGGATGCGAGCCGTACCGCCAACACCACGCTGGGCCTGCCCGCCACGCGCGCCGACCTGTCCGGCGGCGTCAGCGGCAAGTTCAACGTATTGCGTCACAACAACGAGGCGGACGACTGCCCGCGTATCCGTGGCGCCATCGGCCAGTTCGAAACCGGCCCCAACGGCGTTGGCCTGGCGACCACCGAGTCGTCCAACACCAGCGAACCGGGCACGGGCTACATCCGCCTGGGTCAGACCATCCAGGAAGTCGAGTCCGGCACGCTGGGCAACATCCTGCTGTCTCCGGCCAAGACCGGCGGCGAACCGTCCGGCAACACCGGCGGCGGTCCGGGCAGCGGCAACCTCAACACCATCCAGAACCTGTACACCCACGGCGGCCCGCATTTCACCGTGATCGACCGTATCGGCTACCAGCCGATCCAGACCACGGGTCAGGGCGGCTATCTGGATCTGACGCCACTCAACGATGGCTCGGGCCTGGGCCTGCCGCGTGACGCGGTGGTCGGCAAGCCGGCGGCCACGGGCACGGAACGCTTCGCCTTCATCCAGTACTTCGTGGAACTGAACCATGTGCCGCTGCCCGGCACCGGTTCGGATGGCGACCGCACCATCTGCCTGGGCAAGGTCGACCGCACCACCGGCGCCACCGTGCTGGATACCTCGTTCACCGACGAAATCCTCGGCACGCCCTGCCTCGACTTCGACAGTGCGGCGCGCGATGCCTGGCTGTGGCCGGGCGCCCGCGGCACCAAGGGTTCGGCCAAGCCGCACTCGGCGATCTTCGAGCGCGACGGCGCACCGTTGTTCGGTCCCGGCTACTACCCGGCGGCTCCGCTCAACCCGGACGGCAACAGCTGAGATGAGCTGAAGCTGAAACAAGAAGGATAGGGGAGGCGCCGCCTGCGCAAGCAGGCGGCGCTTTTCCCGTCTCTGAATCACCATGCATCACCGGATACAGAACATGAAAAAGCAGCATTCACACCAGCGCATCGTGTCGTCTTCCCTCAAGCTGACCCTGCTTGCCGCCGGCCTGTTCGCAGGGCAGGCCGTGCTGGCGGCCGACGACACCGTCATCAAGTCGAACTCGGGCCTTGCCGCCGACGTCATCGTCAACGGCCAGCCGATCAGCCAGAACCACATCACCCTGATGAGCGCCAACTTCACGCCGGACAAGGCCGTGCCGGGGCCGGAAGCCAAGGCGGCGGCGCGTTCGGAGCTGATCACCGAAGAGCTGCTGGCGCAGCAGGCGCGCAAGGAAGGCCTGGACAGGAAGCTCGATGTTGCGGATCAGATCGCCTTCCAGGAGCGCGCCATCCTGTCGCGCGCCTACCTGGAGGACTATTTCGCCAAGAACCCGGTCACCGAGGAGAGCATCAAGTCGGCGTACGAGTGGAGCCGCGCCAACGGCAAGATCGTCGAGTACAAGGTGCGACAGATCCTGCTGCCCACCGCCGAAGAAGCGCGCCAGGTGATCGACAAGCTCAACAAGGGCGAGGACTTCGCCGCGCTGGCCACCCGTTACACGCAGGATCCGGGCGGCCAGAGCAACGGCGGCGACCTCGGCTGGTTCCGCCCGGACATCTTCGTCGACCACGGCTTCGGCGATGCCGTAGTGGCCCTCAACAAGAACGAGTACAACAAGACGCCGCTGCGCACGCGCTTCGGCTGGCACGTCATCAAGATCGAGGACGGCCCGCGCCCGGTGAAGAACCCGCAGCCCTACGATGCGCTGGACGACAACGTCAAGCAGGCGCTGCGGCAGAAGACCGCACAGGTCAAGCTGGAAAACCTCACGGCGAAGTTGAGCGCCGCCGCCAAGGTGACCGGCCCCGGCGCGGTCGCTGCCAACGCCAAGAGCACGCGTTGAGTTGGTTTCTCCCCTCGACCCATCCAAACAAATCGTGAAGTCCACCATGAAAAATCTATTGATTGCGTCCGCGCTGGCCTCGCTGTTGCTGGGCGCTTGCGCCCAGCAGTCGGCCAAGCCGGACGCCGCACCTGCCGCCGCTGCCGATGGCCTTTCGCAGGAAGACCGCATCGCCTTCTTCGTAAACCACGCGCGCAGCGGCGAGATCGAGGCGGTGAAGCAGGGGCTGGCCGAAGGCATCCCGGTGAACGGGCGCGATTCGCTCGACCAGACCGCCCTGCTCGCGGCCATCAGCAGCAACTCCCTGCCGGAAGTGCAACTGCTGCTGGCGCACGGCGCCGATGTCGATATTGCCGACAACGCCGGCTGGACGCCGCTGCACTACGCCACATGGTTCGGCAGCAGTTCGGTGGTGCTGAAGGAGCTGCTCGACCATGGCGCGAAGATCGATGCGCGCAATGGCCGCGGCATCACGCCGCTGTACTTCGCCAGCGTCACCGGGCATGAAGCGCAGGTGAAGCTGTTGTTGGAGCGCGGCGCCGACCGCAGCGTGGTTTCCACGTCCGGCTATACCGCGCTGCGCGCGGCCAAGGTCAAGGGGCTAGACGGCATTGTCGCGCTGCTCGATCCGCAGGCCGCGGCGACGGTTTCGCCGCCTGGTAAGCACTGAGTGGATGGCGGGTGCCGCCAGGACGATCGCTGATGCCGAATCGTACGGCGATGGCCTCCGGGCTGGCGCTGCTGTTGTGCAGCGCGGTGGTTTCGGCACACGAGTCGCCGGCACCTGAAGTGCTGCTGGACAAGGCGGCGCAGCATCGGGCCGGTATCCGCACGCGGCTCGCCGGTGGTACGGCGGACGTGGTGCACCTGCCGGGGCTGGTGATCGCCGACCCGCGGCGGGAACTGCGTGTTGCCGCGCCGCAGGACGGCGTGGTCGAGGCCGCCGGTGCGTCATTGCCCCTGGCCGGTCAACAGGTGAAGGCTGGTCAGGTGCTGGCGTATCTGCGGCCGGTGCTGAGCCAGCCGGACCGGCGCGACATGAACGTGGAACTCACGGCGGCGCAGCGCGACATGAAGCTCGACCGGATCCAGATCGACCGCTATGGCATCAACGAGAACCAGCGGCTGGAGATCAAGCTGCCCACACCTTCGGTGGAAATCCTCACCAATTACCGCACCGCCCAGGCGCGCAGCGGAGAATTGGAAGGCGCCTTGCAAAAGCCCTTGCCGTTGCTGGCGCCGCGCGCCGGGACCATCCTGCGCAGTCCCGCTACTGCCGGCCGTGTTGTCGCGGCGGGGCAGTCGCTGTTCGAGCTGAATGCGCCAGGCGCGCTGGCGGTGGAGGCTGAATATGCAGACGACGATATCGATGCCGACGCGGTGCGGCAGGCGACGATGGCCGACGGCCAGACGGTAGGCCTGGAATTCATCGGGGTCAGCTACGACAGCGGCCTGCGTACGCATCGGGCGCTGTATGCCGTCGCCGATGCGGATGCCGATGTCCACGTCAACCAGCC
The DNA here is from genome assembly GCF_000711955.1 of Nevskia soli DSM 19509. Classification (GTDB taxonomy): domain Bacteria; phylum Pseudomonadota; class Gammaproteobacteria; order Nevskiales; family Nevskiaceae; genus Nevskia; species Nevskia soli. The sequence continues at coordinate 315,023 of NZ_KL543998.1, read as the reverse complement.
GCTGTCGCTGGCCGCGCCGCGCGAGCAGGGCGGGATTGCATTGCCCGCCGCCGCGGTGTTCAGGCGTAATGGTCATGTCTGGATATGGGTGCATGCGGAGGCGCAACGGTTCATTGCACAACAGGTCGAAGTCGCCGCTGCCGATGGCGATGAACAACTGCATATACGCAGCGGTTTGCACGGCGGCGAGCGGGTGGTGACGGATGGTGTCGCCGCGCTCAATGCCGCGGTTGCCCAGGCCGGAGCGGTGAGGCCATGAGGCGCGGCATTGTTTCGGCAACGGGGATGACGCTGGGCGTGTTGGTTGCCGCCAACAGCGCGGCGCACGAAGGAGAGGTGCATCGCGACGAAGCGGCTGCCACAGCACCGCCATCCGCTGCGGCCCTGGCCGAACGGCCGCGGCGTTTGCCCGATGGCGAGTTGTACCTGCCGAAGACGGCGCAGCATCTGCTCGGCATTCGTACACAACCCTGGTCCGCGGCGATGACCGTGCCGGTGTCGCTGGTGGCCGAGGTGCAGGCACAGCCTGCCGCCGCGGTCACCATCACCGCGCCGGAACCGGGCCGGCTGGAGTCGGGTGAGGGTGGCGGGAGCTGGCCGCTGCCGGGTCGCACGGTGCACGCGGGCGATGTACTGGCCTGGCTGTCGCCGCAAATCCCGCAGCGCGATGCGGCGCGCCGGCGTGCGCTGGTGGCGGATCTCGACCAGCAGCTGGTCATCGCCAACCTCAATGTCGATCGCCTGGGGTTGCAGGGGGCGGTCAACGCCGACCAGAAGGTAGCCACCGGCAATATCTACCTGGAACAGGCGGTGGCCGAGCGCGATGCCCTGTTGCATCAGCGCGAGCTGGTGGCACAGAGCCTGAATGACCGTGTGCCCTTGCGTGCCCTGGTTTCCGGGCGGGTACAGGCGGCAACGGCGCGTGCCGGCGATGTGGTGGCGGCCGGGCAGGTGTTGTTCCAGCTGGTTGATGGTTCGCGTTCGCGGTTGGTGGCCATCAGCTTCGATCCGGAACTGGGCGAGCGGGTGCGTGGCGCGAAGCTGCGGCTCGATGCGGCGACGGAAGCGGCATTGGTGTATCGCGGGGAGGAACCTCTTGCGGGCACGCCGGGGTGGCGGCTGCTGTTCGACTTGGCGCAAGGGGCGGCCTTGTCGCCGGGGCAGCTGGTGGAAGTCAGGGTGGAGGCGGCCGTGGACGGGGTTGCCACGTTGCCGGCGGGAGCCTGTGCGCTGGAGGCGGATGGAACGGCGGTGGCCTGGGTGCATCGCGCGCCCGAGCGGTTCGCGCCGCTGCGGCTGAAATCCTGTGCTGGCGGTGTGCAGCTGGCGCAGGGCGACCGGCTGGTGACGCAAGGCGCGGGGTTGCTGTCGCAGTACCGGTAATGGTGCTTTCCGGGTGAATTGCCGCCCGGGATAGCGTTGCGCGCTTCCCGGACTGCATGGCTATCTGATCGCTGAAAACACCATGCGCGCCATGCGTGCCAAGGCTTTTTGTTGGCACGCATGCGGTGAGCGCGCGGTGTTCCTGTGTCTTTTGAAGCGTCCGGAAGAGCCGGAATTGCCCGCAAAGCGCCAGACCGGAAAGCGAAAATTCCGCTGGTTTGGGTTGATCTTGTTTTTCCTGAGGTCAGTAACATTATAATCGTCATATAAAACAGGAGGCTCAGATGAAGACCATCCAGCGGGTAGCGGTATTGGGCGGCGCGCGTATCCCGTTTGCCCGGCAGAACACGGCTTATGTCGATTCCAGCAATACCGAGATGCTGACGGCGGCGCTGAAGGGCGTGGTGGAGCGGTTCGGTTTGCAGGGTGAGCGACTCGGTGAAGTGACGGCGGGGGCGGTGCTGAAGCATTCGCGCGACGCCAACATCAGCCGCGAGGCCACGCTGTCCAGCGGGTTGTCGCCGCAGACGCCGGCTTATGACGTGCAGCAGGCCTGCGCCACTTCGCTGGAGACGTCCATCCTGGTCGGCAACAAGATCGCGCTCGGGCAGATCGAGGTGGGGATCGCCGGCGGCGTGGATTCGGCTTCCGACGCGCCGGTCTCCCTCAACGACAAGCTGCGCAAGCTGGTCCTGCGCTTCAACCGCAGCAAGACCCGGCAGGATCGGCTCAAGCTGCTGACGCAGTTGCGCCCGGCGATGTTCACGCCGAGCGTGCCGAATGTGAACGAGCGACGCACCGGGCTGACCATGGGCGACCACTGCGAGCTGATGGTGAAGCAGTGGAACATCAGTCGCGAGGCGCAGGACCAGCTGGCGCTGGCCAGCCACCTCAATGGCGCGCGCGCCTACGAACAGGGTTTCTATGACGATCTGCTGGTGCCGTTCAACGGCCTCAAGCGCGACAACAACCTGCGCGCCGATACCTCGCTGGAGAAGCTGGGCAGGCTCAAGCCGGCGTTCGACCGCACTTCAGGGCGCGGCACGCTCACGGCCGGCAATTCCACGCCGCTGACCGATGGCGCGGCGGCGGTGCTGCTGTCGTCCGAAGCCTGGGCCCAGGCGCATGGCCATGTGCCGCAGGCCTGGCTGGTGGATGCGGAGACGGCGGCGGTGGATTTCTTCGGGCCGCAGCCGGAGGGCCTGCTGATGGCGCCGACCCATGCGGTGCCGCGCATGCTGGCGCGCAATGGCTTGAGCCTCCAGGACTTCGATTTCTACGAGATCCATGAGGCGTTTTCCGGGCAGGTGCTGTGCACGCTGGCGGCCTGGGAGAGCGCGGACTATTGCCGCGATGTGCTGGGGCTGGCGGGGCCGCTGGGTTCGATAGACCGCGGCAAGCTGAACGTCAATGGCGGCTCGGTCGGGCTGGGGCATCCGTTCGCGGCGACCGGGGCGCGCATTGTCGCCTCTGCGGCGAAGCGGCTGGCGCAGTTCCGGGCCGAAACCGGGCGGTCCGGGCGCACGCTGATTTCGGTTTGTGCGGCGGGTGGGCTTGGTGTGACGGCGATACTTGAAGGTTAGCGCGTAGGTTGGGGTGAGCGTAGCGAACCCCAACTTTGCGTCTGAGTCGAAGATGTTGGGGTTCGCTACGCTCACCCCAACCTACGATTGAGTGCGGCGAAGGAGTCGGCCAGATCCTTCGCTGCGCTTGGGATGACAAGGGTGGTGGATGACAGTTGGAGTTGTGCGCTTTAACGGAAGTCGTAGGTGAGGGTCATGCCGTAGACGCGGGGCATGCCGGCGTAGGCGAATACCGTGTCGCCGAGCTTGATCACCGAGCTGCGGTAGAACTCGTTGCCGAGGTTGCGGCCGTAGGCGCTGAGGGACCATTTGCGGTCCGGCGGGGTGAGGGCCAGGTGCACGTCGTAGATGCGGTGGGCGTCCATGGCGAACAGCGGGTCGTGTTCCAGGGTGGCGTTGGTGCTGCCGGTGTAGGTGAAGCCGGCGCCGGGGGTGAGGTTGAGGTCGCGGTTGAGGGGGAAGGTGTAGTTGGCGAGCAGGCTGGCTTGCAGGCGCGGGGTGTAGTTGAAGGGCTGGCCGGCGAAGTCGAAGTCGTCGCCCTGGGTGTTCTTGCCCTGGTACTCGATCACCTTGGTGCGGATGTACGAGCCCGAAGCGGTGAGGAACAGCCGCTCCAGCGGCACGTAGGTGGTGGAGAGCTGGAGGCCCTCGTCCAGCGACTTCGGCACGTTCTGCAGGTATTGCAGGGCGCCGAAGATCGGGTCCTTGAAGTAGGTCAGCAGCTGCTTGTTGCGGTAGTTGTAGTAGAAGCCGGAGAACGTCGCCTGCAGGGTCTTGCCCGGGGAGGCGAACTTGGCGCCGATCTCGTAGGCGTCGAGCTTCTCCTGCACCACCGGCGACAGGCTCTGCTGGTCGACCGAGAATACGGTGGGGAAGCCGCCGGCCTTGTAGCCGCGTGAATAGGAGGCGTAGAGCAGGGTGTCCTGCAATGGGGTCCAGCTCAGCACCGAACGCCAGGACAGGTTGTGCTCGGTCAGGCTGTCGATGAACAGGCCGGCGTTGGCGCTGGCGTCGAGGCTGCCGCAGGCGCCCTGCGGCACCACCGAGTGGCCGCCCTTGAGGAAGCTGGCGGCGGTGAAGAAGGGGAAGGGGATGATGGAGTCGTTGTCGGGCAGCACGTAGGTGCAGCCCGAGTAATTCTGCTTCTCGCGGGTGTAGCGCACGCCCAGGGTCAGCTTCAGCGCATCCAGCACCTGCACATTGCCGTCGGCGAAGGCGCTGTCGGCCAGCACCTGGGCGTCGCCCTTGGACGCGCCTTTCTGGAAGAACAGCGGTTTGTTCAGCGGGGCGGTGTCGCCGAAGATGAGGACGTTGAGGCTGTTCTCCGAGCCCAGGCCCTCGTCCACCTCGTGGTGCTTGTCGAAGTTGCCGTTGAGGCCGACCAGCCAGTCGCCGCGGCTGCCGAACTTGCCGGACAGGCGCAGCTCGCCCTGGTAGGTGCGGATGTAGGCGTGCAGCATCTGGTCGATGTCTTCCAGGTCGGTGCCACCCTGCGGCAGCGAGGAACCGTCGGCGCGCATCTGCTGGTAGCTGAACAGGCCGGTGAGGTTGACGGTGTCGCCGATGTCCCAGCTCGGCCGCAGCGAGGCCATCCAGAAATTGTCGTGCAGGCCGTACTTGTATTCCGGGTTCGGGTTCCAGTCGGCGATGCGCGGGTTCTTGTTGTCGGGAATGAGCGGATAGTTCTGCAGCGAGGGATCGAGAAAGGCGTTGTTGATGTTGATGCCGGTGAGGCTCTGCAACAGCTGGGTGAACTGGGTGCCGAGGGGCAGCTTGAACTGCGCCTGGCGGGCGATGGCGAACGGCGCCTGCGGCTCGCTCTTGTCGGTCCAGCCGGAAAGGGTCAGGCCCAGCAGCACGTCGTCGCTGGCCTGCCAGTCGAGGATGGCGCGCGCGGCCTGCTTGTTGAGCTTGCCCAGGGTGTCGCCGGGGCGGGTGTTGCTGGTCTGCCAGCCTTCGGACGAGGTGGTGCTGCTGGCGGCAAGGCGCGCCTTGAAGGAGTCGCCGATCGGGCCGCTGACATAGCCTTCGGCGTCGACGCGGCCGAAGCTGCCGTAGGAGACATCGGCGCCGCTGGTGAATTTGGAGCTGGGCTTGTTGGCGATGTAGTTGACGGTACCGCCGGTGGCGTTGCGGCCGTACAGGGTGCCTTGCGGCCCCTGCAACACTTCCACCCGGCGCAGATCGAGGTCCGGGCCCTTGCTCATGATGGGGTAGGCCAGGCTGACCTCGTCGTTGTAGATGCCGACGGTGGAGGTGGTGGCGAAGCTGGAGTCGGCGAAGCCGACACCACGCAGGGTGTAGGTGGGTGTGTCGAAGCCGGAGTCGGCGGCGGTGAAGCCGGGCACCAGCTTGCCGAGGTCGCGCGTGTCGTAGACGCCCGCCGCCTGCAGCTCCTCGCCGCGGAAGGAGCTGATCGCCATGGGGATGGAGTTGATCGCCTCGTTGCGCTTCTGGGCGGTGACCACCACGGTCTGCAGCTGGGTATCCGAAGCGGCGCCGGATGGATTGACCGGCGCGGCGGCGGGCGCCGCCGCGTCGTCCGCCTGTGCCTGGAACGACAGCAGGGACAGGCAGGTGCAGGCCGACGCGGCAAGCAGCAGCGGAGGTTTCTTCGATGCTGGCGACGACAACAGCTTGAAAGGTGCCACGGCGATCCCCGAATGACGACACGGCCTGGGCTCGCGGTCGGCCCGGCCTTCTTGGAAGAACGCCACTATGTCCCGTGGGCCGCTGCGGGGGTAAATACTGTTTTATTTGTTGGATATAGCCGGGATGCAGGAAGGTACGCCGGCGGTTGCCCCGGTGTCGCGGCGGGTTTTAGCCGGCGGGCTCGCTGTTCAGCCCGACCCGGCGGCTGCTGACCACGGCGGCGGTGGCGGCGCAGCCGGCGGCGACCAGCAGGGCCCAGTGGGTGCCGGCGGTATGGAAGTGGTGCAGCAGGATCGACACCACGGCGGCGCCGGCGGTCTGCCCGGTGAGCCGCGCCGTGGCCAGCATGCCGCTGGCGCCGCCGCTGCGGTTGCGCGGAGCCGAGCCGAGGATGGCGCGGTTGTTGGGTGTCTGGAACAGGCCGAAGCCGCCGCCGGCCAGCATCATGCGCCAGCTGATGTCGAACGCGGTTGGATGCTCCGGCAGCCAGGCCAGGAGGGCGAGGCCGGCGCAGCACAGGCCCATGCCGATGCCGCCCAGCAGCCCGGCCGGGATGCGGTCGGCGAGGCGCCCGGCGAACGGCGCCACCACGCCCAGGGTCAGCGGCCAGGGCGTCATCAGCAGGCCGGTGCTGACTTCGGACAGGCCGAGCCCGTCCTGGAAATAGAAGGGCAGGGCGACGAAGCACAGCATCTGCGCGGCGAAGGAGGCCGTGGAGGTGCCGATGGAGAGGCGGAACATGGGGATGCGCAGCAGGTCCAGCGGCAGCAGCGGCGCCGGCTGCCGCAGCTCGCGCCGCACCAGCAGCACCGCCGCGACCAGGGCGCCGGCCAGTTCGGCGCCGGCGTGGAGCGGCGGGGCGTTGCGGCCGAGGCCATCCACCGCGGTGAACAGCAGGCCGAACATGGCGGCGCTGAACAGAGCGCTGCGCCAGTCGAAGTCCGCTTCGCGGCGTTCGCTGCGCGGCAGTACGCGCAGGGCCAGCAGCAGGGCGCCGACGCCGATGGGCACGTTGATGGCGAACAGCCACTCCCAGGAGCCGACCGAGAGGATGGCCGAAGCCACGGTGGGCCTGGCGGCGGCGGAGACCGAAACCACCACCGCGTTGATGGCGATGCCGCGGCCGAGCAGGTGGTTGGGGTAGATGGTGCGCAGCAGGGCGGTGCTGACGCCCATCAGCCCGGCGGCGCCGATGCCCTGCACCATGCGCGCGGCGACCAGGGCCGGCAGGGTGGAGGACAGGGCGCAAGCGAGCGAGGCGAGGGTGAAGACCGCCAGGCCCACCTTGTAGACCCGCCGGTACCCGATCAGGTCGCCGAGCGAGGCCACCGCCAGCAGGATCATCACCAGCGGCAGCTGGTAGCCGTTGACCACCCATACCGAGTCCGCCGCCTGGGCGTGCAGCTGGTGCGCGATGCTGGGCAGGGCGACATTGGCGATGCCGCTGTCGAGGATGGTCATGGTGATGCCCAGCGCCACGGTGAGCGCGGCGAGGTGGCGCTGCGGCACGGGCAGGCCGTCGGCGGGCTGGGCGGGTGTGGCGGCGTTGACGGGCATGAGTCGGCGACGAAGGGGCGGCGGCCGGGGGAAGCCGCTGCCCTGGTGCGGGGGATGCGGATTTTAGGGCAAGCCGGACAGTCGTATCCGATTCCATCCGCTATGCGGAACCCGATCGGGCCGCCTCCGCCGCCGGGCGTGGGGCCGCTTTCCGCGTTTCATACGGCGGCGGCATACTGGGGCATGAGCGATTTCCCCACACCCGGCGGCTGGCATGGCGAACCGGCGCCGGATGCTGCGCCGGCACCGCTTCCGCCGTCGCTGCCGCCGCCCTTGCCGGCAGCGCGGGAGCCTTCAGCCTGGCGCAACTATCTGCGCGCCATCTACGCCGGCTGCCGCATTGCGCTGCTGGGGCGCCCCTCGCTGCTGGGGCTGCGCCTGGGGCCGGGTGTGTTCTGGGCGCTGCTGGCGACCAGCCTCCTGCTGAGCGGAGGCCTGGACTGGCTGGCGGCGGAGGCTCCGCGGCAGTTCGATCCGTGGGGGCTGGAATCGCAGGCCTTCTTTTTCCTGCCGCTGCTGCTGTTCGCCACGGTGGTGGCGCGGCTGTCGGCGCGGCCCGAGCTGCTGTGGCGCTACGCGGCGCTGGTCGCCGCCGCCGGCTTGCTGATCGACAGCGTCGGCGGCCTGGTCTACCAGCATCTGCCGCAAGGGCAGCACGCGGATCGCTGGTACTGGGTGTACTACGCCTTCGTGCAATGCTGGGATTTCGCGGTGGCCTGGCGCGTGCTGTCGCTGCTGGGGGCGATGGGGTCGGCGGTCAGGCGCGGCGCGGCCGCGGCGGTGGTCGCCGCCGTGTCGGCGGCGTTGTTCCATTACATTCCGTACAGCCCCATCTGGAGCCAGGACTACAGCGCCGACGATGCGCAGGAAGCGCGCCCGCGACTGGTGGCCGAGGAGGTCTTTGCGCGGCAGGACCAGCTGATGTGGCAGGCCCTGGCCAATATCGCCCCGACGCGACCGGGCAAGCCGAGCCTGTATTTCGTGGCCTATGCGCCGGACGGCGAGCAGGACGTATTCCGCAAGGAGGCGCTGTACAGCACGCGCCTGTTCGCCGAGCGCTTCGGTGCGGCACAACGCAGCCTGACCCTGGTCAACAGCCGCAGCACGGTGAAGGAGTTGCCGCTGGCCAGCGTGAGCAACCTGGACCAGGGGCTGCGCGCCATCGGCCGCAAGATGAATCCGCAGCAGGACATCCTGTTCCTCTACCTGACCAGCCATGGCTCGCGCGACGCCACGCTGGCGACCGAGCTGCCGGGCCTGAGCTTCAGCAGCTTCAACGCGCCGCGCCTGGCGCGGATGCTCAAGGACTCCGGCATCCGCTGGAAGGTGATCGTGGTCTCCGCCTGCTACAGCGGCAGCTTCCTCGACAGCCTCAAGGACGAGCACACGCTGGTGATGACGGCGGCGCGCGCCGACCGCACTTCCTTCGGCTGCTCCGACGACGCGGAGTTCACCTACTTCGGCCGGGCCTACCTGGAGCAGGGACTGAACCGCAGCACCTCGTTCACCGAGGCCTTCGCCACGGCGCGGACCCTGGTGGAGCAGTGGGAGACACGCGACAAGGAAGTGCATTCCGAGCCGCAGATCGCCGAAGGCGCGCTGATCGGGGCGAGGCTGGAGCAGTGGCGGGCGACCTTGCCGGCCGCCGGGCGGAATATCCCCACCGGGAGTGGGCGCGCGGTCAAATAAGAGAGGCACCGGGGCGCAATTTTACGTCCGTTCAATTCTTTCGCCGCAGGGTCCGGCTGTGAGTGAATTCCACTCACCAATTCGGACGATGTTCACCCCGCGACCACTCTATAAGGTAAGCGCACAACTAGTAGGAGGGGGAGTTCATGCCCACAGTGCGCGGGGAGCAGGTTTTGTTTGTGCGGAAAAAGGGTGCGCGGCTGGCCGCGTTGTTTCTCGGCGGCGCGCTGTGCCAGGGTGCGGCGCATGCCGGCGAGCTCGAGCTGTGGGACGATGCCACACTGGATTACAAGCTGACGGTGTCCTACGCGGCGGCGATTCGTACCAAGAACCCCAACGATGCACTGATCAACGGGCCGGTGGACCAGTTCCAGTCCTACCTGTTCCCGGTGCAGCAGCCCAACCAGCCGGCGCAGATCTTCTCCTTCACCCATACCGGCCTGCCCACCACCGCCAATTACGACGATGCCGACCGCAATTTCAAGGCCGGCAGCCTGATCAACAACCGCGCCACCGGGCTGGGCGAGCTGCAGTTCCACTGGAAGAACTACGGCATCGTCGCCAGCGGCGACGGCTTCTTCGACCAGGTCTACCACCATCCGAACGACAACGATTCGCCGTCGACCGTCAATACCACCCTGCCGAACAGCCACTGGACCGACGGGGCCCGCTACTACGACGGCCAGCGCGTGCGCCTGCTCGACGCCTATGCCTATGGCGACTTCTCGTTCTTCGACATGAACCTCAACGTGCGCGCCGGCCAGCAGCTGGTGGCGTACGGGCAGAGCCTGTTCCTCTCCGGCATCGCCCTGGCGCAGAGCCGCGCCGACGCCACCAAGTCGGTGATTCCCGGCGCCGAGGTGAAGAGCATCCTGCTGCCGACCAACCAGATCTCGTTCCGCCTGGGTATCAACAACGAGCTGTCGATGGTCGGCTATTACAAGCTGGCCTTCCGCGCCACCGAAATCTTTCCCGAAGGCGATTTCTTCTCCCCGGCGGACGCGGTGGGGCCGGGCGCGACCTTCGTCTACGGCTCGGCCAACCCGCTGTACGGCGGCCCGGGCGAGTGCAGCGGCCTGCTCACCAATTTCCACATCGGCAACACGCCGGCTCCGCTCACGCCGGCGCTCGAGAACCTGGTGTGCACCCTGTTGTTCCCGGTCGGGCAGTTGCTCAATGCCCCCAAGACCATCAACGCCACCCGCGGGCCGGACATCAAGCCCAGCGACTTCGGCCAGTACGGTGGCGGCCTGGAATACCAGCTCACCTCTCGCACCAACGTGGCGTTCTACTACCTGCGCTACGACGACACCAATCCGTCGGTGAACCTCAACGTCGGCTACGCGCCGTTCGGTTTCAATCCCATCACCGGCGCGCCCGTTACGACGCAGATCATCAACCAGCCGGTGCCGAACACCTACAACGTCAAGTACTTCGACGGCATTCACCTGTATGGCGGGACCTTCTCCACCGTGCTGGGGCCGTTCAATGTCGCCGGCGAGGTGAATTTCCGCGACGGCACCGACCTGCCGATCGATTCCACTATCTCCGGCGTGGTCAGCCCGGTCTACACCCGCGGGCAGACCACCCAGGCGCTGCTGTCGGCGATCTACGTCAACAATCCGAAGTTCTTCTTCGACGATCTTGCCGTCACGGCCGAGGCCGGCTACCTGCATGTCAATGATGTCGATCCGGTGGCTTCCTCGCCCGGCATCATCACCCACGGCAATGGCGACGTGCTGTTCTACAACCGCAATTCCTGGGGCTTCCAGACCCTGACCATTCCCACCAAGCACAACATCTTCAACGGCTGGGACATGTCCACTCCGATTTCCTTCGGCATGCTGGTGAAGGGCACGCCGGAGCAGGCGGGCGCCTTCGGCGCACTGTACGGTGAGGGCGACACGCGCCTGGGCGTCAGCCTCAACTTCCAGTATCTCGGCAACCTGGAAGTGGGCGTCGGCTACAACTTCTTCTTCGGCGATCCCAACAAGACCATCGGCGACAGCCTGCTCAAGGCCAATCCCTACATGGATCGCGACTACGCCACCTTCCACATCACCTACAACCTCTGAGTCAGGGCATCCGGGGCGACCTCGGCCCCGCGCGAAGTTTTTTGAGCGAAGTGGCACTTGAAGCCCGGGGACGGGGGTCCCTGGGCTTTTTTTTGTTCGCGCCCTGCCGCCGTGGATCTCACCTTTTGTGTGCGGCAGGTTGGGTGTCCAAGGCCCAAGCAAATCGAATGACCAGTCCTCGCGCACTCAGGCGTCCCACTACGGCCTGGAAAATATGGAGAGGCCGGGGCACGCCCGATCCGGGCGCTTCGATCAACCCTGGAAAACCGAACTGAGGCAGATTGGGATGGCCGCGTTCGACCCATGCTGCCGCGACTGCGGAAACTAGCGCACTCGCTTGCCAACGGCCGGCCTGATACGCCTTTTCACCTTGTCGGCTGTCAACGGGATTTCCGCACTGATCGTCGCCCCCTTGCCCGGCGTCGATTCAATGCCAAATGTGCCGCCCAAAGCGGCAACGCGATCAGACATTCCCAGGAGACCCATGCGGCCCTCCGCTTGCGGTGCGTCCACATCGAATCCCACGCCGTTGTCCCGCAGTTTCAATCGAACCACTCTGGTTCCGGCGTCCACGGCGATGGTGACCGTTTGGGCCTTGGAGTGACGCACGTTGCGCAGCGCTTCCTGCACTACGCGGTATACGCACAGGCTCACCGGGCCCGGCAGGCGATCGATCGTCTTGCCGGCGCGCAGGCTGACCTTGATCCCGTGAAGCTCCTCCACCGCTCGGCACTCTCCCCGCAAGGCCTTACGCAGGCCGAGGTCCTCGACCACCGACGGGTGGATGCGGCGCGCAAGATCATGCGTGCTTGCCGATAGCTGCTGCATTTTCTGTTGTGTCGCGCGTATTCGGCGCGCAACCGCGGCGGAGACCGCATGTTTGGACAATTGCGCCAGTTCGATGCTCAGGCTGGCCATACTCCCGCCGGATAGGTCATGCAGTTCGTGGGCAATGTGTTTCTCTTCCTCTTCGAGGATCCGGTTCAGGCGCTGCGCCGAATCTTCGGCGCCGGTGACGTCCTGGAACATCAGCAGGATTTTTTGCACGCCGATGCCGGCGTCGACGATCTGCTTCCCGGCGAGCCGGAATGCCCGCGGGCCGTCCACCGCGGACTCATGTTCCACGCGAAAGTTCTGGAACTGCCGCCGCTTGGGCAGCACTTCCTCAAGCAGCCGATGCAGCTCCGGCACGTCCCACTGCCGGTTGCCCAGTTCGAACAGGCTCGACTCGAGGGTTTCCTTCTGCGTCGTCCGGAACACCTTGCAGTACGCCGGATTTGCCGCCATCACGCGGAACTGGCGGTCCAGAACCAGCAGGGGTTCGTTCATCGTTTCCACGATTCCCGTGATGCTCCGCTTGGTGGCGTCGATGTCCACCAATGCGATGAGGGCGCCGTCGCTGCGTCCGCCGGAGATGCTGAACGGGCGCACCCGCAGCGAATACCAGCGGCCGTGCTGGTCCTGCACTTCGCGCTCCGCTGCCACACCGCGCGCGCGCGCGGCCGCCACCAGTCCATCGAGTTCGGGCAGCGGCAGCGATGGAGTGATCTGCGAGAGGGGGCGCCCGATGTCCGACGCGATCAGGTTGAACATCCGGTGCGCCGCCGGACTGTAACGGCGCACATGCCCCTCCCGGTCGAGATGGACAATGGGGATGTTGATCCCCGCCAGCAGGGTGTTCAGTTCGCTGACGAGATGGTCGAGTTGCTGGTTGCGCTCCATCAGCTCTTCGTTGACTGTCGCCAGCTCCTCGTTCGCCGATTGCAGCTCCTCCTTCGCCGTCTGCAGTTCCTCGTTGCTGCTTTGCAGCTCCTCGTTGCCCGACAAGGCCTCCTCATGGGCCGAGCGCAGTTCCTCGGCGGAGCCCTCCTGCTCCTCGAGCACGGTCTGGAGCTGTTCGCGCGTCGCCGCCAGCTGCTTGCTCATCCGCGCAAGCTCGTTGCGCTGGCTCTGGCGCGGGGGCTTGCGCGGCTGGGCGTTTGCGGGTTCCGGCGCGGCCGCCTGTTCGAACATCACCAGGTAGCATCTGCGCCCGTCCGGCTCGGCGACGCGCATCAGCACCAGGACCACCTCGCGCGAGCTGCCGTCCGGTGCGAGCCAGGTGATTTGACGCCTGACCGGCCGCGCCGACTTGCGCGCCGCGCGCAACGCGGTGCGGACGTCCAGGGCCACGCCGGCAGGCAGCATCCGGCCGAGTTGCAGGTTGGCCTGTCCGGCCGCCGGCTGCAGGTAGGGACTGACGTCGCCGACAAAGGCGCGGATCACCAGGTCCTCATCGACGTACAGGCCGGGCGGCGCGTAAAGGTCCAGCAGGGCACGTTCCATGCTGTGGGGCGTAGACGGCGCGGCGACGCGCGGCGGGACGTGCGGCAGCGGCGGCGCGCTGATCCTGCCCGGCGGCCCGCCCGGTACGGCGCGTCCGGGCAGCGCTGGCTTGCTCCGGTAGATGCGGCACTTCCGATCGAGCGCGGTAAACAGCTCGGGATGCCCGCCGAGCGATTCGGAACGCCCCAAGAACAGGGCGCCCCCTGGTTTCAGTGCGTAATGAAAGGTTTCGATCACGCGCTGCTGCAACGGCCTTGCAAAGTAAATCAGGAGGTTGCGGCAGCTGACCAGGTCGAGGTTGGAAAACGGGGGGTCGCTGCCGATCTCATGGCACGCGAACACGCAGAGCTCGCGCAACTCGGAACGCACCTGATAGCCACCCGGCACCTTGTCGAAGAAGCGCTTCAGCCGGCTCGCGGACACATCCGCGGCGATCTGCTGGCCAAAACGGCCGGTGCGTGCTGCGTCGATGTCCGGTGCGCTGACATCGGTGCCGAACAGCTGGATCTGCGGAGCGTGTTTGAGGCGGGCGGCCTGTTCCAGCAGCAACATGCCAATGCTGTAAACCTCTTCACCGCGGGCGCAGCCGGCTACCCAAACGCGGATCGGCTTGCGTGGGTCGACTTTATTCAGCAGGGGCGCGATCACCTTGCGCCCAAGCACCCGGAACGCCTCCGGATCGCGAAAGAAGCTGCTGACGTGAATCAACAGGTCCGAAAACAGCTTGCGCGGCTCGTCGGCGTGGGAGCGCAGATGCCGCAGGTAGTCGGCCGGATCGGCGAAGCCTTTCTGCGCCATGCGCATGTCGATGCGCCGGCGCAGTGTGCCGGCCTTGTACTGGTTGAAATCGATCCCGGTGATCCGCGGCAAGGTGGCGATGATCCGTTCGTACGGGTCAGCTGCGGCCTGCCGCCGGGAGTGGGCCGCGGTGTCCGCCGGCGACGGATTCAGGAGCTGGCGGGCGATCTGCGCCGGTGACAGGACGTGGTTGACGCATCCGGCGGCGATGGCGTTGGCCGGCATCTGGTCGAACTGCGCAGTACTGGGGTCCTGGGCGAAGGTGATGCCACCTTCCCGCTGGATCAGCCGGAGCCCCTCGGTGCCGTCGCTGCCGTTGCCGGAAAGCACCACCCCACGCGCGTTGCCGCGCTTCTCGCTGGCGAGGCTGGCGAAGAATGTGTCGATGGCCGTGGGACCGCCCCGCGTCGCGCCGGGCTCAAGGTGCAGTGCGCCGCCGCGCATGACCAGGCGCTTGCCCGGCGGAGCGACGTAAACCTGGTTCGGCTCGACCGGCTCTCCCTCATGGGCCTGGTGTACCGGCATTCGCGTCTTTCCGGCCAACAAGCTCCCGAGGATGCTCTTGCTTCCAGGCGCCAGGTGCGAGATCACCACGAAGGCCATGCCCGGTTCTGCAGGCAGGGCTTCGAGCAAGGCGAAGATGGCCGCCAGTCCGCCGGCCGAGGCGCCGATGCCGACGACGGGAAAGCTGCCCCCAGCCCTGGGCCCGGGCTTTACGGTACGATGAATTCCACGCGCAGCGAGCGAAGCACGGCGCGGACTTCTGATTTTATTCGACACGGCTTGGATGCCTCGCCCGGCACTTTTTGGAGCATACTAACCATAAGCCAGCTCCGGGGATACTGGGCCATGAGCCCGCCGACCAGTTCCAGCGCGACGCATGCCGAAACATCAGGCAGCGATGCCCTACCGCCCCGCCCGGCGCACGCCAGACCGCGCGTAATCCTGGCCGATGATCACATCCTGGTCGCGGCCGGGGTGCGCGGGTTGCTCGAGCCCGGGTTTGACGTAACGGACATGGTGACCGATGGCGAGGCCCTGATCGAAGCCGCGCACAGGCTCCGGCCAGATCTGGTGATCGCCGACATTTCCATGCCGCTGCGCAACGGCATCGAGGCGATCCGGGAAATCCGCAAGGAGCTCCCAAAGGTGTTGGCGATCTGCCTGACGATGCATGCCGATCGAATGTACCTGGCCGAAGCCCTGGAGGCCGGAGCCTCGGGTTTCGTGGTGAAGCACGCGGCAGCCGAAGAGTTGCGCGAGGCGATCCATATCGTACTGGGTGGCGGTACCTATATCTCACCCCTGGTCGGAGGCCATACGGAGACGTTTGCCCGGCATGATATGCCGTTCAGGCTCACCCCCCGGCAACGCCAGGTGCTGCAACTGGTGGCGGAGGGCCATACCGTGAAGGAAGTCGCCCGCATGCTCAGGCTCGCGCCAAAGACGGTGGAGTTCCACAAGTACCGGATCATGGAGGATTTGGGGCTGACTTCCTCGGCGGAACTGGTGCAGTTCGCCGTCGAGCACGGCATGGTGTCGCGGCGGCCCGTGCCTTGGAGAAGCTGAGGGTTCAGAGCCGCCAAAGGCAGTTCCAGCCATTCCCATGAATCAAGGCCCGTCCGCCTCAGGCATCCGGGCCTGCCTTGACGCATCAGGCCAAGGCTTTGCAGCGGGGCGAGTCCGCCTTGAGTGCCGCGATCGCCAGGTTGCAGGCACCACCGGGCTGGCGCCCTGCCTCGAAGTATTCGGGCAATTCAACAAAGCCAGTGATTTCTTCGAGCAGGAATTGCTTCCAGCCAACCTTGACGCCCGACTCGCATCCGCCGTTTCTTTGCCAGGCGACCAGCACCGGCTTGCCGGCTTCGTCGCGGCCGAAGGCATGGGGCTCGACCACCCGCGAATACTGGTGATAGTTCAGGCGCAGCAATTGGCGTGAACGCACCGCCTCGTAAACCACCTGGTGCAGGAGCCCTGCCGCGTTCAACGGACCCACTCCGCCCGCATTTGGAGGCAATCCTGGCGGTACCTGCACTGTTGCTCACGGCACGTGTAGCGCGCCGCCGTGCGAAAGCACGGTTCGTGGCCTTCTTCGATTTGGCGGCGCAGGACCATCCAGCTCGGGCATGCGGCTTTCGCCGGTGGAATCCCGGTCTGCGAATTCGTTTCGGGCTGGTACGCTAGAACGGCGGCTTCAGGCGGCACGTGCTGTCTCCCATTCGCAGATGCGAAACGGACCTCGGCAGCGATCTCTGTCCTGCTCAAGGAAGTGCATAGGTCGCTCTGAGCCAATCCTCCAGAATATGCAGCATGCGCCACAGAGTGACTTGTCGGGAACTAGGAATAGTCCTAATGGCTCTTCAGCGAAATATCAGCACACACGCGCCGGCATAAAATGAGATCAATCCGGGGCAATACAAGCCATTCGAGGTGTTTCAGGCCGACGATGCGTCCTGTCGCCAGTATACGCAGGCACAGATTGGCGCAGGCATAGATTGGCCCATCGCCGGGCGAAGCGGCGGCAGACTCGACTGCTGCCGGTGCGGTCGCCGGCACTGCTTTAGGCGCTGCCGCCGGGGCCTCCATGGACGCGGGCGGTGAAGGCGCCGCTACCGGTGCCGGCTTGCTGGCCGGAGCTGCCATTGGCGACGGAAACGGCAACCGCTCGGTCCGCTGTCTTCAATATCGCTATAACGTCGCTTACGATCAGTGCAGGTACACCAAGGGCGATCAGGTGCCTGGATTCACAGCGAGGTTTGCAATGCCACCGCTTCCGCCGTCGGCTGCACCTCTATCGGCGATGGAGCGCTGAGCAGTTTTCGGGCAAGGTTCCGCAGGACATGAGGGGCAGGGACGCAGCGCTGGATGCCCTCACAAGCCGCCTCTAATTGATAGGATTGAAGCCTTGGAT
This sequence comes from Nevskia soli DSM 19509, assembly GCF_000711955.1. Classification (GTDB taxonomy): domain Bacteria; phylum Pseudomonadota; class Gammaproteobacteria; order Nevskiales; family Nevskiaceae; genus Nevskia; species Nevskia soli. The sequence goes on along the minus strand of NZ_KL543998.1, from coordinate 298,050 downwards.
TCATCGGGAGCCAAGTTGCCGGCTGTGGGCCTCACCTCGGAGGAGGCGCTTCGGCGGCGGGCGCAGCATGGCCCCAATACGGTGGCCGAGGAACGGGAGTCGCATTTTCGGCGATTTGTCCGACATTGCTGGGCGCCCGTGCCGTGGATGCTCGAGGCCACGGTGCTGCTGCAGCTTGTGCTTGGCGAATATGTCGAAGCGGCGCTGATCGCGGGGTTGCTGGCATTCAACATCGCCCTCGGCGTATTCCAAGAGGGTCGTGCCAACGCGGCGCTGAACCTGCTCAAGCAGCGCCTTGCCCCCAGGGCTAGGGTCCGCCGCGACAACTGCTGGAGAGAACTCCCGGCCGTGGAACTCGTACCCGGAGATGTCGTACAGCTGTCCCTCGGTACCTTGATTCCCGCCGACGTGCAGCTTCTCTCCGGCTCGGTGCTGCTGGATCAGTCTATGCTCACCGGGGAGTCGGTGCCGGTCGATGCGGCGGCCGGCAGTGTCGGCTACGCCGGAGCCTTGGTCCGCCGCGGCGAAGCCATTGCACTGGTGACGGCGACCGGGTCGGCCACATATTTTGGGCGGGCTGCCGAGCTGGTGCGCATTGCGCATATCGAGAGCGCGGAGTTCAAGGCGGTACTCGGCCTAGTCCGGAACCTCTCGATCATCAACGGGGCCGTCGTAATCGGGCTGGTTGCCTATGCCCAGCTCATCGGATTGCCGGCCGCGCAGATCATCCTGCTGGTGTTGACGGCAATGATCTCGGCGGTTCCCGTGGCGCTACCCGCCACATTTACCCTGGGTGCGGCCCTGGGCGCCAGGGCTCTGGCGCAAAAAGGCGTGCTGCTGACACGGCTGTCGGCCCTGCATGAGGCTGCGGCCATCGACCTCCTGTGCGCCGACAAGACCGGTACGCTCACCAGCAATGAACTGGCGGTAGCCACGGTGCGGCCTCTGGCTGCGGGCTGGAGCGTCGGCGACATCTTGGCCTTCGCCACGCTGGCCAGCTCGCCGGATGGCGACGATCCCGTCGATGCGGCGATCCGCCGCGCGGCGGCGGCAACCCCAGGGCAGCGCAAACTCCCACATGTCGTCAGCTTCACGCCGTTCGATCCCGCAAGCAAGCGGGCCGAGGGCCTGGCACAGGATGCCGATGGCACCAATATCCGAATCGCCAAGGGCGCGCCATCGGCGGTCGAAGACCTGGTTCGCTGGAGCCCGGCCGCAAAAGGGCAAGTCGCAGCGCTGGCCGGTGACGGGTACCGAACCCTGGCAGTGGTGGCCGGCCCGCAAGAGCATCCGGAATTGCTCGGTCTGGTAGCCTTGAACGACCCGCCACGCGCCGACTCCGCGGCGCTGATTGCAGGGCTGCACGCCATGGGTGTGCAAACTGTCATGGTGACTGGCGATGCAGCGGCCACGGCGGCGACGGTGGGGCGCGCCATCGGATTGGAAGGCCGAGTTTGCCCGAGAGAACAAATACCCGACCGCGTTACCCCGGACGAGTTCGCTATCTTTGCTGGCGTGTTTCCGGAAGACAAGTTCCGGCTGGTACGGGCGTTTCAGCGTGGCGGCCATGCCGTGGGCATGTGCGGCGATGGCGCCAACGACGCGCCCGCGCTGCGCCAGGCGCAGATGGGGATCGCGGTTTCGACGGCCACGGACGTAGCGAAGGCAGCCGCGGGCATCGTGCTGACCACTCCGGGTCTTGGCGGCATTGTCACCGCCATTCGCGAGGGACGCACTGTGTTCCAGCGCATCCTGACCTACACGCTCACCATCCTGGTCAACAAGTGCGTGACTTTGATCGTGCTGGGTGGGGGGCTGATACTCACCGGACACGCCGTGCTCACACCCATGCTACAGGCCCTGATGATGTTCGCCGGCGACTTCGTCAGCATGGCGCGGACGGCCGATCGTGCGACACCATCGCTGCATCCAAACTCCTGGCGTCTGCCCAGCCTTATCCGGGCCGCGATTCCTTTGGCCGTATGCAAGCTGGTGTTCTGCTTCAGCGTACTCGCCATGGGAGCGTTTCGGCTGGGCCTGGGTGTCGGGCAGATGCAGACTCTTACGGTGGCGATGCTGGTCTACGCAGGCCAGGGCATGAACTACCTTCTGCGCGAGCGAGGACACCTGTGGGATTCGCGACCGAGTGCGCTGATGATGTTGTTCTCGCTTGGCGACATCATGTTGATCTCGACGTTCGCCGCTTGTGGCGTCCTGATGGCTGCGCTACCTGTCCGCCTGCTTCTCGGCCTGTTCGCCGCAACCGTAGCGTTCCTGCTCCTCACGGATCAGATCAAGGTGGTGTTGTTCCGTCGGCGGAGAATTGATTGACGCCAGGGTCCATGGCGACAAGGACTCGTTGTACGAGGAAATTCAAGAAGAAGCGGGAGAGCAATCTGGTTATGGCAAAAGCGGCCAGTACGCCGAACAGGGCGCCGGATGCGCCCAAGGTTGGGACCTTGTCGGTCGGCAGGCTGGCGACCACGGGCTGTATTTCCAGGGCAAACGCCGCGAGATTCACAATCAGCAGAATGCAGGTAAGCCGTGTCATGACCGGATTGGGCACACGGACAGGCGCTTTTTTACAGTTCCAGACACTGGCTGTATTCCCCGATTACCAATAAAGGAGTTCGATCGGTTAGGATTGCCTGGATGATGCTCTGTGCGCTTGGGGGAGCAGGTCATGAATACAATAATTAAGTCAGGAGCGCTGTCGCGCATCGCGGCGGCATCGCTGGTCGCAGCCGGACTGGTGTTGGGCGGTTGTTCCAACAATGGCGGCACCGGAGGCGGCAGCAGCGGAGCGTCGTCGTCGAGCGGCAGTGCCGTTTCCACGGCCGTGTCGATCGAGCTTGTGCCCAGTTCGGTAACGCCCGGGCAGTCGTTCCGTCTGATCTATACCGTCCCTGGCGGGGCATCGAGCGGTACTACCTGCACCGCATCCAACGCCGCTGGCGACAGCAACTGGAGCGGCAAGGTGGCGGCGACCGGCGGGACCAAAACGCTGGTGGCGCCCGCAGCGGCCAATATCTACATCTACAGCATCAGTTGCACCATCTCCGGCTCGACCGAAACGGCACAAGCAAGCCTGTTCGACGGTGTGGCGGCGCCCACGCCAGCCGACTGCGGCGTCACCAACAGTTCCGGAGTGGCGGTACCGACTCGGGACTTGATCGCCCCGGACGCCAGCGTGACCACCAGCAGCAGTGGCCTTTGCGTCGGCTGCTCGGTAAGCAATCCCGGCAATGTGCTGGATCAGGATGCGCTGAACTACGCCACCATCAACACGCCGGTGGGCTTGATTGCCGATGAAACACTGACCGTGACCAGCGCGGCGAACACCTATGCCGCCGGACACCTGGTGGGCTTCGTCGCTTCCAATCCGGCTGAATTGCTGACCCTGGATCTGCTGCAAAGCGTGACCGTCAGTACATTGCTCGATGGCGTGCCGCAGGACACGGCCGGCGCCACCGCCAGCACACCGCTGCGCCTGGACCTGTTGACCCTGTTGGCCAGTCCGAAGTCGGCGTTCATCGGTTTTACCGCCACCAAGCCCTTCAACGCGGTACAGCTTTCCGACGGCAACCTGGTTTCGGCGCTGGGGCGGGTCAATGTCTATCTGGCCTGCGTCAGCACGCAGCCGGTGGGCTCCTCGGGCGGCAGCGGTTCATCGTCGTCCTCATCCAGCTCTTCCAGTGGCAGCAGTTCGTCCTCGTCGTCTTCCGGCTCTTCGAGTAGCGGCAGCTCCTCGTCTTCGGGCAGCGGCGGGTCGTCCGGGGCGGGCTCCAGCAGCGGATCTTCTTCCGGTGGGGGCTCTTCCTCCTCCGGCAGTAGCTCCAGCAGCGGCGCAGCCACGTACGACTGGAGTCAGCTCGGCACTACGCTGGACAGTTATGTATCGAGCGCCAGCCCCGTGCCGAGCGGTGCAGTCAGCGGTTACAGCTTCATCCTCTACAACAAAACCGGAATTCTTTACAGCCGCGCTGGCGGCAACCAGACGGCCAGTTCCGTGCTGACGCTGGCTTCGGCTTCGAAGATGCCTTCCGCCGCGGCGATTCTGACGCTGGTGGACAGTGGCAAGCTCAATCTCGACACGCCGGTCGCTACTTACCTCGCGATAAGTGGCGTGGTCTGGCCGGTGGACAAGATCAAGATCACCATGCGCATGCTGTTGTCGCATACCTCCGGACTGCCCGGGCTTGGCGACAGCACCAACCCCACCTGCGTCAACGATGAAACCGGCACGACGCTGGCGCAGTGTGTGCAGACTATCGCCAACACGGACCTGACTTCTCAGCCGGGGGCCGAGTTCAATTACGGCGGCGCTGATTACCAGGTGGCGGGCTATATCGCGACCGTGCTGTCGAAGCAGGACTGGCAGACATTCTTCGCGGCCGCTATCGCGCAGCCGCTGGGTCTCACCACCTTCACCTATGGCTCTTCCAACATTGTGACCAACCCGCGCATCGCCGGCGGCGCGTTCAGCGATGTGGCCGACTACGCCTCCATTCTGCAAATGCTGCAGAACAACGGCCTCTTCGGCGGCAAGCAGGTTCTGTCCGCAACCAGTGTCGCCGACCTGGAAAGCAATGAGATAGAGGGGCTGCCGGTGGCCTTCACGCCGTTCCCATTTGGACAGGCCCGCAACTATCCCGGATATGGATTGGGCTTGTGGATTTCCAGCCCTTCGCTGTATCCGGGAAGCTCCGGGCCGGAATTCAGTGATCCAGGCCTGTACGGCACCAGCCCGTGGATCGACAACGGCCTGGGCTATGGCGCGATCATCCTCATCGATCAGGATGTGCCGACCGGCTTGACCATGTGGAACGCGGCGCGTCCGCTGATCATCAATCAGTTGACCGGCAACGGCGGATAACATCTCAGCGCGGTCGATCACATCCGCCGCTTGTTTATGAACGGCCGCTTTTCTACCGCGAATATCAAGGGGCGGGAGAGCGCTTGTGGGCCACTGCGGCTGAATGAGGACAGCCTGCAGACCGGACACTCCCGCCGATCAGTCATGGGGGCTCAGGGTGACATGAAGAGTCATTCGGCGCCTTGACGTCGCCGCCGAACAGCTGTCGGACAAGCGGCGCACTGAGACTCGAATCGGCGACGGACGGCTCCTAAGCAGATTCATCGAGCGCGACCAGGCGTTCGCCCTCGACGAAAATGCGCGTCATTTCTGCCCGATACGGACTATTCCCGCGGTCCAGCCCGCCAGCACGTGCCGTGCGCTATCGACCGTGGATGTGACGGAACTGAATCTGCTGCTCGCCGTAGTTGCACGCGGTCGCGCCGCTTGATCCAGGTCAATGCCCGGTTGTCGCAAAGGTCAAACACTGAGTCCCTAGCTCCTGAGGCATTTTGAGCGGACGTTTCGTGATTGCTATGTGCGATCCCACACAGACCGCATTAAGCATGCTCAAGCAACGTCGGCAGGGCTGAACTTCAAGAATTTGGGAGGAGCGATCGTGAAACGCGCATCGGCGATGTATCGGGGGTTTCTGATCGTCCTGGGTTTGCTGGCCATATTCGCTACTGGCACCGCCGGCGCGGTTCCGGTATTCGCCCGGCAGACCGGCGAAGCCTGCGAGTCCTGCCACGTCAGCTTTCCCGAACTCACGCCCTTCGGCCGCATGTTCAAGCTCAACGGCTTCACGCTGGGCCAGCGCCAGACCATTCCCTTTGCGGCGATGGCGCAGGATGGATTCACCTGGGTCAACAAGAACCATGACGACCAGGGCAATCCGGTCACACCCAATACCGGCAGGCCGGCATTCTCCGCCGCCAGCATCTTCCTGGGCGGCAAGGTAACCGACAACATTGGCGGCTTTGCCCAATGGACTTACGACAACCAGTCGGTCAATCCGGACGGTGTCAGCACCACGGGACACGGCTCGATCGACAACACCGACCTGCGCGTGGTCGGCCGATACGTCGGCACCGATTCCAAACAGACCGACTGGATTTACGGATTGACGCTGCACAACAACCCGACCGTGCAGGATGTCTGGAACACCACGCCGGCCTGGGGCTTCCCGTTCACCGCGCCGCCCAACGCGCCGACTCCGGCGGCGAGCAGCCTGATCGACGGCGGCTTGGCGCAGCAGGCGGTGGGCCTTGGCGGGTATGCCTTCTGGCACAAGATGATCTATTCGGAACTGACCTTCTACCGCAGGGGCGATGGCATCTTCAGCTTCTTGCGCGCCGGCCAGGATCCGGCCGGGCTCGATGGCTACAATCCTTACTGGCGACTGGCCTTCAACCATGAGTGGGGGGCAAGTTCGCTGATGATCGGTACCTTCGGCACCATCGTGAAGCTGTTTCCGGACAGCAGCATGCGTGATACGCCGACCGACAAGTACACCGACCTTGCGCTCGACTCCCAGTATCAGTACATCACCAATCCGCACACCTTCACTGCACAGGCAACGCTGATCCGCGAGAGGCAGGACTATCGTGCGAGCTTCCCCGCCACGCAAGGCGGCAATCCAATAGGTGCAGGGCCGACGCCACTCAACGCGGTGGATCACTTGCTGACCCTGAAGCTCAAGGGCACTTACTACTATCTGCGGAAATATGGGGGAACTCTCGCCTACTTCACCACTACCGGCGATGCCGATGCCGGACTGTATGGGCCGGCCTCGGTGGGTGGCAGCAACAACAGCAGTCCCAACAGTCGTGGGTACATCGTCGAATTGAACTATGTGCCTATCCAGTACGTGCGGCTGATGTTGCAGTATACGGGCTACAGCAAGTTCAACGGTGCCAGTAGCAACTATGACGGTGCCGGACGCAATGCCAGCGACAACAACACCTTGTTCCTGAATGTCTGGGCTGCCTACTGAGGCTCACCATGCGAACCAATCCGTATCAATTTACGCCGCACATCGGTCAATGGCCGGTCACCGGTGGACTCCATCAGGGCATGCGTCCGATGTTGGTGATGACCATGCTTTTGTTGCTGGTTACCCTGGCGCTACTTCCGCACGCGGCGCGAGCCTCGGAATCGGCGAACGGCGTCGATGCGGCGGCGGCGCAGATTGCCGGGCAGGTCTGCTCCAACTGTCACGGACCCGCGGGGGTGAGCGTTTCTCCGCTGTTTCCCCGCCTGGCAGGGCAGCAGGAACAGTATCTTGCCGCGCAGATTCGTGCCTTCAAGGCCAAGACCCGCTCCGATCCGGAGGCGCACGACTACATGTGGGGCATGGCAACCCTGGTCAGCGAGCCGATGATCGATGCCTTGGCTCGCTATTACGCGAGCCAGAAGCCGGGCCCCGGGATCAGCGGGAACCCGGCAAGGATCGAGGCCGGCAAGCACCTTTTCGAACAGGGCATTCCGGAGCGCGGCGTGGTTGCCTGCGCCAGTTGCCATGGCGCCGGTGCGGAGGGCAGCGTTATCTTCCCGCGGCTGGCGGGGCAGCATGCGGCCTATCTGGTGAGGCAGTTGGAGGTTATCCAGAAGCAGCTGCGCAGTTCGCCCATCATGCACGGCATCATCAAGAATCTGAAACCGGATGAGATGAAGGCAGTCGCCGAGTACTTACAGGCTCAATAGCGACGCAACAGGCAAAGACAGCTTGCCCGGCTACAACCTGCGGCTACCGATATCGGAGGTAGGCGCTCGTGCAGGGCGGTCCTGCGGGATCTTCAGCCGAAGTCCGTTCTGCAAGCCCGAAGCAGATCCCGTTCCTTCCTCACGTAATCGACGAGCGGTGCCACCGAGGTAGATGGTGAGTGCGACGCCAGCGGCGGCGATGTATGGTCAAAGGAATGCAGTTTGCGCGCCCTATGGTGGGCACTGCCGCAGGCCTCTCAGATTCTGTATTGAGCCGTCTCAGTGCGCGCCCTTGCCGTCGCCGCGCTTGAGCTGCGCCTCGGCCAGCGCCACCAGATCGCCGTCGCGCTTGCGGAAGTTTTCCAGCATCGGCGCCATCTTCGTCCCGAGTTGCGCCACCGCCCCGCGCAGCAGGGGCAGCGCCGCGGCCGGGTCGCCGCGCTGCAGGGCCACGCGGCCGGCCTGGTAGTCGATCATCGCCTGCGGTGCCGGCGGTGGCGGCAGGCTGCTCTGGGCGAGACGCCCGGCGTCGATGCCTTGCAACAGCGGCGCCGCCTCGGTGGGACGGTGCAGATCGAGCAGGCAGGCGGCCAGGTTATAGCGCATTCCGTCCTGCATGGGACTGTCGGCCGGCAACTGGTCCTGCGCGATACGGAACGCCTTGCGCAACAGCGGCTCGGCCGCCCGCGCGTCACCGGACAACAGGGTGGCGTTGCCGAGCGTTGACAGGTAGGACAGGGGCGCAAGCGAGTTTTCGCCGCTGAGCTTGACGAAGCCCGCATAGACCTCGGCCAGCAGCGGCATGGCTTGGGCGTACTGCTGTTGCTGGAGATGGATGTTGGCGAGGATGCTACGGGCCATCAGGGCGCGGCGGCTGTCGCGGCCCAAGCCAGCGTCGAGCGCCGCGATCGCCGGCGGCAGCAGCACGGCGGCCTCGGCGTAGCGCTGCTGAATCATCAGGTTGTTGCCGAGCACGGCGCTGGTGAACTGGGTCTTCCAGTGGCTGGCGCCCCAGTGCAGGGTCTGCCGGGCGACGAGATCGCGCAGCACCGCCTCGCTCTGCCCCACCTCGTTGGCCATGCGTAGCGACTCGGCCAGGTTGAATTCGATGCGCTCGCGGAATACCGGGTCGGCGTCGGGCAGGGTCTGCATCAGGGCCCAGGCCTTGCGGTCCAGTTCCAGCGAGGCCTTGCCGTCGAGCTGGTCGATGGCGATCTGACTCTGCGCCTCCCAGTGGCGGATCTGCGTTTCCGGGTGCGCCGGCACCAGCTGCGCTACGTCCGGCGCCGCGTCCTTGAGAAGCGCCGAAGCCTCGTCGTAGTGGCCCTCGCGCGACAGGCTCCAGGCGAGGCGGATGCGCGATTCGCTCAGGCCCAGCACGTCGACTGGCCGCGCCGCCAGGTGCGCTTCAACCGCCTTTCGGCCTTCGGGGATCGAGCTTTCGTAGTCGGTGAGGCCGGCCAGGGTTTCCTGCATCGCCTGGTGCAGCGCGGCGCGGATCTCGGGCGCATCGGCAAAGCGCTGGTCGATGTGCGGCTGCGCCGCCTTTGCCGCTTCGATCACGGTAACGCCGGTGCGGCCGCTGGTCGAGGGATTGGCGGCACCGATCAGGTCTTGTGCCATGAAGTCGTCGACGGCGCGGGCGACGCGCACCTGCCGCTCCAGCTGCCGCGCCGTATCGGCGGCCCGCAGGTAGAACAACAAGCTCACGCCCAGGCCCAGCACCAGCGCGGCCAGCACGGCGAACAGCAGGGGGCGCCGCGCCCGGGTGCGCTCCAGCGCTCGCTCCGCGGCCTCGGCGCGGCGCGCGGCGGCGTGCGCCTCCTCGCGCTGGCGGCGGCGCTCCTCGCGGCTGCCGAGACGAGCCACCAGCTCGGCCACGCCGGCCAGCCGGTGCGCGGGGTTGCCGCGGGTGGCGGCGCTGATGTCCTCGACCAGCAGCGGATCGCCGATCTCCGCTTCCCAACCCGGCGCCAGCAGGCGGCGCAGATCGCCGCAGACCAGCTGGTACAGGATCAGGCCGAGCGCATAGACATCGCTGCGCACGGTCGGCGGTTGCCCGGCGATCAGCTCCGGCGCCAGGTACAGCGGCGTACCGCTGCTGCTGTCGCTGCCCACGCCTTGGGTCACGGTGAGGCCGAGCCGGGTGATGCCCAGCTCCTCCAGCCGCCCCGGCTCGAGCAGGCGGCCGCTGCCGAAGTCGGTGAGCCGCACCTGCCAGTCGCGCTCGCGCGGCGCCACCAGCACATTGGCCGGCTTCAGGTCTTTGTGCAGCACGCCGACGCTGTGCGCCGCCGCCACCGCCGCGGCGATCTGCAGGAACAGCCCGATCCTCTCCTCCAGGCCCAGCGGCTGCAGGTGGCCGGCAGCGGCCCAGTCGCGCAGGTTGCTGCCGCCGTACTCGCATTCCAGGAAGAAAGGCGGCGTCTCGAAGTTCCAGTCCAGAATGCGGCCGATGTCCGGCCGCTCGCCCAGGCTCTCCGCCAGCACGCGGTAGAGCGTGGCTTCGCGCTTGAGCAGGGCGAGCTTCTCGCCGTCGGCGGCGAACTTGTAGACGCGCGGCTCGTGCGTCTTGGCATGGCGTGCCAGCCACACCTCGCTGCCGCGCGAGGGGCCCAGGCGGCTTTCGAGCTGGAAATTGGAACGCCCCGGCACGGCCGCGCCGGGGCGCAGATCAAGGCTGCTGTCGAGGCGGCGGCCTACCGATACCCGCTCCACCGGACCGGCGAGGCGGTAGCCGACGCGGGGCAGGGTGACGATGCGCTCGCCCGCCGCCGGACCGAGGGCGCGGCGCAGCTTGGCGATGGCATTGGCGAGGACGTTGTCCACCGTCGGGCGGCCGGCCCAGACGCGCTCGAACAGCTCTTCCTTGGTCAGCACCTCGTCGGGCTGGCGCAGCAGCTCGGCCAGCAGCTGCAGCGGGCGCTGCTCCAGCTCCACCGGCAGGCCGCCCACGCGTACTTCCAGGCGCGCCTCGTCGAACTCGGCGTCCTCGAACCGGTAACGATAAAGCGGGGCTTCGTCCCGCCCATGCGGCTGCTGCATCGCTGCTGCCCCTGTCGGCGGACGTGGCTCCGCCATCCCTGTCCGGATTGTAGGCGGCACGGGGGCGTGGCGGTCAACGCGGTGTCGTGAAGCAGTTCGGATCCGCAATCCAAGTGCTTGATGAAGCGTGGGTTCTTGCGCCGTTAGAAATGCGTTAGGACGGCGTGAAGATTCGCCGCGCCGTTTGCGCCGTAATCGCCGCCACGACCACTCGACGGGAGACGTGAGATGCGGGCGTCATGGTTGATGCAGGCGGGGCTGGCGGGATCGCTGTTGCTGGCGGGATGCTCAGGTGGCGGCAAGAGTGCGGCGCCGCCGGCTCCGAAAAACGGTCCGGTACAGGCCGCGGCGGCGCCGGCACGTCCGGCACCGGACGAGCGGCGGCTGCCGCACCCGGACCTGTCCACGCCGGACTCGGCCTATGTGCCGCTGACCAGCGGCACCCAGCTGATGTTTTTGTACAACGCCTTCTCCGGCCTGCCGCCCGACTTCGAGCGCATGGCCAACGAGTCCTCCGACGAGTACCAGCGCACCTCCGACGCGTTCCGCAAGCAGGATCTGCTGAAGGCGCTGATACCGCAGTACCAGGCGCGGATCGAGGACGCCAAGGCGCACCCCTACGTGCTGTGGCAGGCCGACTGGACCCACATCGAGCACTACGACATGGCGCGCAAGGGCTTTCCCCTGCTCGACAGCCTGCTCAGCGACGGCGGCTCCGGCTACATGAGCGACGTGCGTGGCTACAACTTCCTGTTGAGCAACTCCGAAGGTTTCCGCTTTTTGTCGGTGGACGACGAGGCCCGCGCCCGCGAGATCGAGGCAATGATGGTCCACACCAGCTTCCCGATCCGCATCTACGCCTTCGTGCAGAGCGCCGACGACCAAGGCGGTCGCAATGTGCGCGCGCACGTGGTGAAAGTGCAGATCCTCGAGCGCAACAGCGGCCGCGTGCTGATCGAGCAGAAGGCAGAAGACTGAGACACCCCCATACGATAGCGGAGACCGACATGAAACAGATCCTGCCCTGCCTGCTGCTCCTCGCCAGTCTGGCGCCTTTCGCCAGCCAGGCCGACGCCTGCGCCGCCGCGCCCCGCTGCTACGACGCCGGTCCCTTCACCGCCGAAGTCACCAGCCTCAGCCCGAGCTGGAACAACACCCACAACCAGCACTTCCTGCGGCTCAACCTGCGCTTGCGCAACACCGGCGACCGGCCGCTGATCCTCGGCTTCCCCTGGGGCAGTTCGCCTTCCATCACCGACAACTACGGCAATGCCTACAGAATCGACGGCAACAGCACCAGCAACATCATCGGTATCGGCATCGTGCGGCGCGAAGGCGCCGACACCAGCTTCGTCCTCGCTCCTGGCGCCAGCCGCTCCGCCAGCCTGATCTTCAACCGCTGGATCGCCAAGAGCGGCAGCGGCGCCGCCGTCGGCAACCAGTTCACCGCCGACGTGTCGGTGGAGCAGCTCAGGGTGCTGCCCGGCTCCGGGCGGGTGGAGGTCGGCGGCCAATACAGCCTGAACTTCCAGGGCCTCAGCGGCGGCGCCTTCGGCAACCTCGGGTCCGCCAGCGGCGTCGGTACCGACGACGTGGTGCAAGGCGTCGGCGCGCTGATCGACGCCTTTTCGAACAAAAAGAAGCACTAGGCCGACATGAAAAGCACCTACAGGATCATCCCCTGCGTCGCCCTGCTGCTCGCCGCCTGCGGCAGCGGCCCGAGCGGTGAATACACCGCGGACCAGCATGCCTTCTTCGACAAGCTGGTGTTCCGCTCTGGCGGCGAGGTGGACATCGGCTTCATGGGTAGCACCGGCGCCGGCAGCTACAAGATCGACGGCAAGCGCGTCCTGGTCACGGTCAACGGCAAAACCCAGGTATTCGAGATCGACCGCGACGGCTGCGTCGATGGCGGCTCCGGAATCGGGCGTTATTGCAAGCGCTGAGGGCGCGCCGTATCCGCCCTCCACCCACGCACCCGCGGCCACATACCCGGGATGCGTGAGCCGGCCGCGGTCAGCAGTCCCGAACATCCGGGCCGGCGGCAGTGTTTGCGATATCGTGCCTTTGATCGCTTGCTGATAGATGCGCCCGCCGCGCGATGGAGCCCAGGGCGCTCCATCGAGTCGACTATGACTTGCGGGTTCTTCTCGCGGAATGCTTCCGGCCCGGGACGGTACTCGCACCGGCGTTCGACCGCGCAGCCACCAGGATGCGGATGACTTCGCAGGTCACCGCGATATTCGGCTTGCGTCCCGTGATCTGGTCGCTGTACAGGCAGGATTCAACAATGCGCACGATGGCATAGGCCAGGTCTTCGATGCTGAGGGCTGGTGCAATATGGCCGGCTTTGGCGTGCTCGCGCAGCAGGGCCCCGACCGCCTCGATGATGCGGGCCTGCACGGTGCTGGTTTTCGAAGTAAGCAGGCGCAAGGCGTATTCCGGATCCTGCGCGATAAAGCGCCGCAGCGGCGTCGATTCAAGCGCGGATTCCATCAGCCGGCGCGTGAAGTCGGCCGCGTAGTCGGCGCCCACCCCTTGCGCCGCCGCCATCGCATCTCTCCAGATCGCGGCGAAGCTCTGCCAGATCACCTCGCCAAGCAGGAGTTCACGACTGCCGACCCAGCGGAAGACAGTCGCACGATTGACGCCGAGCTCCTCGGCCACCGCGCCCACCTCGACACGTTCTCCTTTTACCCATTTGCGCATCGCCAGCTCGAACGCATCCCGCGGCATCGCGCGGCGACTGGGCTCGGCGCGCCGCAGTTCGCGGCTGAGGCGGGTTTCTCGGCTGCCCGGAGGGGTATTCATTCGCAAGCTTGGCGGTAGGCGTGGCTCATTCTCAACGCATTGACAAGGCATGGCAATGTGCATCATTGTGACGATGTGACGCATCGCGCGGCGTTACGGCAGAAAGCTACTAAAAAAATTTGGAGGAGTTCACATGCGCAGGTCGTACATTGTCCGTTGGGCAGCTTCTTCGCTGTTCACGCTGCTTGCGGCGTGCGGAGGCTCCACCGCGCCGGCCAGCACCGACCCGGTGGGCTCGAGCGCTTCGTTCGCGTTCCAACCGATCGCCATCCAGCGCATCGACCTGCCCGCAAGTGTGGTATCCGCCGGTTGGCCGGTCTTCGCCAACGACGGGCAGCACCTGCTGTTCTTTTCGACCGGTACCAGTTCGACGGGAGGCAATACCGGTCAAGGGACAACCGCCGAACTGTGGATCACTGGCCTCGACGGGGGCGGCGCCCATTGCCTTTCCTGCGGGCTCGTCAATGATCCAACGTCCAAGGGGGAGGGCGAGATCACCCCGTTCCCGGATGGCAAGCGGGTGTTCTTCGGCAGCTTCAACCAGCCGGGCTCCAGTCAATACGGGGTTCTGGAGTGCAGCCCGAGCGTGGCCGACTGCCGGAGCGCCAGCATCCTCCCCGTCGATTTCTCCGCGGCGGAGCCCAAGCTGATTCCACCGGGCGGGGTCGTCCTAATCCCCCAGCTCAACACCGGCGGCGCTTATGCGGCAAAGCTGTCGCAGGACGGTGTACACGTCGGCTTCTCCGACATCCTGATCGACAGCATCGAGATGATGGTGGTCGGAACGCTGACCCGTTCCAGCAGCGGATACCAGGTGACCGATCCGCTCGTGATCAACCCCGACAACCCCACCTCGCTTGCGGATACCAACATTGAAGCCTGGTCCAATGGCGGTGCGCTGTACGAATTCAAGACTTTCAGCAACGGCGGTGCCGATGCTACCTATGCGCAGTCCGGCGGCATCGCGTTGGGGAACCCGGACGTTTGGTCGGTCAACCTGGCAAGCGGGAAGCGGACCCGCCTCACGGCCCACCCAGACTACGACGAGGACAACGCCGTCTCGCCGAACGGCAAGCTGCTCGCACTCTGGAGCAACCGGACCATGCATCTCACCGACTGGTACGGCGGCCTCGTCCCCGTGCGCGATTTCATCGACGTGCCATCGGCTCTGCTGGCCCTGGGCATATCCAGCTCGAACAAGAGGTGCCATGGCCCGATCTGGATCATGCCATCGGGCGGCGACCGGGACGGAACGCTTGCCGGCCAGCCTATCGTCTACCATCCGACACCGGATATTTTCGTGACCAACAATCTGGTCGGGTGGCCGCAGTGGAGCGCCGACGGCACCATGCTTGCGCTGAACACGACCAACAGCGCCGCGGGTAGCGCATACCCGGCGCACGCTCCCTTCCTGCTGGTGGCGCATTTCACGGCAATGCAGGCGAGTCCGGCACTCGCTGCGGTCAGCTCGCAGCCGGGCGCCTGGGCGATTCCTCCGGCCGACTACCATCCCGCGATGGGCAGCATCGGCATCCATACATTTTCCGGCCCCGGCGGCGGAACTGTCACGGTCAGCTATCTGGGCAATGTGCTCGCCGGCAATTGGTCGGAGACGTACAAGAACTACTCCGACGACGGCGTCGATTTCGTCACCGGCTCGGTCACCATCACCTCGGCGATCGAGTTCGGAACCTACAGTTCGCACCTGAGCATGACCGGCGCACATACCGGCAGTACCAACACGGATATGAGATTCGTGGGCGGTGCCCAGGGTCATGGAGAGTCCACCTACGATGGAAACACCGTCAGCGGACCCTCGGCGGAACAGACAGGGGGCGGTGCCTGCCCCGATCTCGAGCCGAAGGCGCCGGCATTGCAGCTTGCGTATTCGAGCCTCGGCAATGGGGCTTACAGGATCCACGTAACCGCGAGCGTTGCCGGCGTTGGCCCCAACGAAGCCTCCGTCGATACGGAGCCGGTCTATCACGCAACGCTGCAGCTCGGCGATCAGACCGCCTACACCGACGATCAGGGCGCCGCCACGGTGACCGTAACCTCAAGCCATGATCTGGCAGTGAAGGCGGGCGATACCCTGCAAGCTGCATCTATCCACTTGCCCTGAGCCGGTACGGATGGAAATATCTCATCCAGGCCCGTGTCGGGGCTACGAAAGTGTCGAATGCTGGGGGGACTGCGCACGCAGCAGGACGCTGATCCGTGTAGTCCGCGCACTCGTCGGGATTCTCGCAATTGCCCTGTCCTGTGTCACCGCCACAGGCTGCGGCAGCAGCAATGGTGTAGATCGGAATGTCAGCGGGTCACTGCCCCCGGCGGTTTCGCCACCGGACTATCCGGGCGCGGCAAATGAAGTGCCGCCCACGCCGGCAAAGGGCACATCGCGTGCGGGACTCTGCTACAACATCTACGTCGAGGGCGGTCATGGCGAGAAGGTAGCCTTTTCCGTTTGCGAACCGGGCTTCCTCGAAGGCGGAAAAACCTATCCGCTCGTGCTTCATTCGCACGGCTTTGGCGGCAGCCGGGACACCGGTCCCAACAATGTTCCCGGGTACGCGGGCACCGGTACGGGAATGCTCGTTGCGAACGGCTATGGCTTCATCAGTATCGACGAGCGTGGCCATGGCGAGAGCGGGGGCACCATCCGCGCCATGGACCCGGACTATGAAGGCAAGGACCTCATTGCGGTGATGGACTGGGCCGAGACCCACCTCGACTGGCTCGCATACGGCAGTAACGCGGACGGCAGTAATTCGCACAGCCCGATCATCGGATCGATCGGCGGATCCTATGGCGGCATGTATCAATACCTGATCCACGACATCGACCCCAGGCACCGCGTCATCGCCATGGTGCCGGAGTATGCGCCGTACGATCTCAACGGCAGCATGTTCCCCAATGAAGTGCCGAAGACCCTTTGGGATGCGTTCCTGTTTGTATCGGGCACCATTGCGGGGAACGGACTGGATCGCCTCCACTTTGATCCATTCATCAATCGCGAACTGCCCGCCGCCCTGCTTTCCAATTCTGAAAGCCCGGCACTGAGCGACTTCTTCCGGTATCACAGCGATCGATATTTCTGTGAAGGGCTGCCCATCGCAAGCAATGGCGGTCCCGGAACGTCTCCCGAGCACGCGCCGCTGCCGGGGCCCAGGGTGCACGCGATGCTGTGGCAGGGAATGCGCGATACCTTGTTTGACTTCACCAACGCCTGGCGCAACTACGAATGTCTGAAGGCCGCGGGTGGGGATGTGCGCTTGCTTAGCTATCAGGCGGGACATAACAGCTTGCAAGCGGTTCCGGATCCGGATGAACTCCTGTATCACCCCCTCGGTGACGACCTCAATACGCAGTGCGGCACCCTGGAGGTGCGCACTGCGACGCTGGCTTTCTTCGACGAATATCTGAAAGGCCAGGCCGGGGCGGCCGACAGGATCATTCCGCGCCGGATTTGCCTGTCGATTTCCGGAACCGATGCGGTTCTGGTCGATACGCTCATTTCCGGACACGCGGGAACTGAAGCAAGCGTTCAAAACGCCATGGTCACCGCGGGCATTCCGAACGTTCCGACCGTGGTGGACACCGGCATCACCGCCGGAGCGGATGGGCTCGTAGTCGGCGGCATTCCGAGACTGGAAGTCAGTGTTCAACCGCTTGTTTCCGGCGCGCGCGGGGTTCCCATCATCTTTGCGGGTATAGGCATCTGGCATAGCCCGCCCGCGCCCCTGTTCGAGTTGGTGGACAATCAGATTTCGCCGCTGCGCGATGTGGGCGAACACGACATCGACATGAGTGGTGTGGCGGCTCGATTGAAGCCCGGCGAAAAACTCGTTCTACTGCTCTACGGCGGCCACGATCAGTATCTGGCGAACGGATCGATCAATCTGGATCTTCCGTCCGAGGCCATATTACCTGTGACAGTCAGTGGAAAGGTCTGGATTCCTGTCTTGTCGACACCCATCGCCGCCCCTTGAGGCACTTGGTGTATGTTGCGCAAGGCGCAGGCTGCGCCTTGCGTATCTGAAATTGCCGTTCGCACCGCTGCGGTCTTCCGATCGGTGCGGCCACGGGCCGTATTGCAGGCATGAGTGCGGATGACCGCGAGAGGCCATGGCCAAGCCGCAGGGTCGTGGGCCTGAACGGTCGGCTGGATGTCGTCGATCACGTCCCCCGCTCGACCCACTGCGCGCGCCAGGCGGGGGCGTCGAAAGGATCGGCAAAATATTGAGTCTCGTGCGACACCTTCCCATTCCGGAACTCCATGATGCTCACGGTATGGGCACGCTTGCCCGCATAGTCAATCACGTACTCGGTCACCCAGAGATTGCCTTCTCCCGTTATGCGCCGGACCACAAACCCGGACGGTCTGCCTGGATGATGACTGCGCAGCGCCTGGAGGTTGTGCCGACCGTGGATGACCTCGCCTGACTGCGGGTACTCGCACACGGCATCATCGTGATAGATCTCATGCTCGGCGACCTGGTCGCCTGCGGCGGATGCGATCCAGTGTCGATCAATGGCCATGCGGATGTTCTGCTCTTCCATCATCAGCCTCCATTTGAGTTCGCCCGGAGTGGGTGGTGACTCACCATTTGCCGCGCGCCGCTTCTCGGCCGCACCACAATCGGCATGCGAATGACATCGAATCCGCTGCAACATGCAGACGTTGTCGTGCCTTGCTCGAAACGCCTTCGACTGGCCCGACGTATCCGGCTTGATGTCGCTCCTTGAACTTTACTTCGAACGGCGAAGCTTTGGCATGTAGGGCGTAACCCCTTCATTCGTATCTTGAAGTCCATGGCCGGTCCCGGCGTGGGGGCGGTCTTGGGCTTCAGATCGCCTTTTGATTGACCCGCTGGCTCAAGGCTTCGGCGCTTTCCTTGCGCTCGCTGTAGCGGTCCACCAGATAGGGCGCCACATCGCGGGTCAGCAGGGTGAACTTCATCAGCTCTTCCATGACGTCGACCACGCGGTCGTAGTAGGCGGAGGGTTTCATGCGGCCGGCCTCGTCGAATTCCAGGAAGGCCTTGGCCACGGAGGACTGGTTGGGGATGGTGAGCATGCGCATCCAGCGGCCCAGGATGCGCAGCTGGTTGACGGCATTGAAGGACTGCGAGCCGCCGCTGACTTCCATCACCGCCAGCGTCTTGCCCTGGGTGGGACGGACGGAGCCGACGGACAGCGGAATCCAGTCGATCTGCGTTTTCATGATGCCGGTCATGGCGCCGTGGCGCTCCGGCGAGCACCACACCATGCCTTCGGACCACTGCGCCAGCGCGCGCAGTTCCACCACTTTGGGATGGGTTTCCGGCGCGCTGTCGGCCAGGGGCAGGCCAAGTGGGTTGAAGATACGTACTTCCGCACCCATGGCTTGCAGCAGGCGCCCGGCTTCCTCGACCAGCAGGCGGCTGTAGGAGCGTTCGCGCAGAGAGCCGTAGAGCAGGAGAAAGCGTGGCGGGTGCGTCGACGGTGCCGTTGACGTCAGCCGGGCAATGTCCGGAATGGCAAAAAGCGCCGGGTCGATGTTCGGCAGCGTGTTCGAGGGTTCAGACACGCTTGCCCTCCGCGTTTACCACGGCTTCGCCGTCTTCCTTGGAGAAGGCGCCGCGCTGCGGCTGCGGCAGGATCTCCAGCACCGCTTCCGAGGGGCGGCACAGACGGGTACCCAGGGGCGTCACCACGATGGGGCGGTTGATCAGGATCGGGTGCGCCATCATGAAATCCAGCAGTTCGTCATCGGTCCATTTCGGATCGTCCAGGCCCAGATCCTCATAGGGCGTGCCTTTCTTGCGCAGCACCTCGCGTACCGGGACGTTCATGGCCGCGATGAGTCCGCGCAGGGTTTCGCGGCTGGGCGGCGTGACGAGGTATTCGACGATTTCCGGCTCCACGCCGGAGTTGCGGATCAGGCCCAGCACATTGCGGGAGGTGCCGCATTTGGGGTTGTGGTAAATGGTGATCGGGCTCATGCGGGCGCCATGGAAGATGGGAGGGAGTGGTTGACATCATCCCATGTTTCCATAATCATGGAAACATGGAAATGAAATCCGCACTGGCTGCCTTGTCCGCGCTCGCCCAGGAAACCCGGCTCGCCGTGTTCCGCTACCTGGTCGAAGCGGGTCCCGAGGGGATGACCGTCGGCCGCATCGGCGAGGCCCTGGGGGTGCCGGCGGCGACGCTGTCGTTCCACCTCAAGGAACTGAGCCACGCCGGCCTGGTCTCCAGCCGCCAGGAGAGCCGCTTCATCTGGTACTCGGCGAACTACGAGTCCATGAACGGATTGATCGCCTACCTGACCGAAAACTGCTGTCGCGGCCAGCCGGAAGCCTGCGGTGTGGGCTGCGCCCCACAGACGAAATCCAGCACTGCCAGCCGCAAGAAGGTGCCTGCATGAAACGTTTCACACACTCGGCGACATTTCCGTGTTCGGTGCGCATGCGGCGGGGCCGGCAGCGGCGGTTTGCTGCGCGCCCGAGCTTCCGGTGAGTTTCGCGCCGCGCCCAAAGCCGGCGGGTTGCTGCAGCTGATTGGCCGTGCCTATCGTCCCCGCCAGGGCCGCCGATGAGGCGGACATCAGACGCCTGCTCGAAGCATCGGGTCTGCCGACTGCCGATGTTACGCCGCTATTGCTTGAGCACTTCCTGGTACTTCGTGAAGGTGCGTCCCTGCTTGCCGTGGTTGGTCTGGAGCCTGCCGGGGATACAGCCCTGCTGCGCTCGCTGGCGGTAGCGGATTCGCTGCGCGGCGGCGGCATCGGGCGGCGGATGGTGCGCGCTGCCGAGGACCTGGCCCGGGAGCGCGGCATACGGTCGCTCTACCTGCTGACGACGACGGCCCACCATTATTTCGCCGCCTTGGGTTACCAGCACGCGCCGCGCGATCAGGCGCCGGTGTCCATCCGGGAAACAGCGCAGTTTTCCAGCCTCTGTCCCTCGTCGTCTTTCTTCATGGTGAAAGCTTTGGCCCCCAGGCCGTTCAATGTGCTGTTCCTGTGCACCGGCAATTCGGCACGTTCCATCATGGCCGAGGCGATCCTGAACCATCTCTCCGGTCGCGGCCGATTCCGCGCCTATTCTGCCGGCAGCCATCCGAGGGACAAGCCCCATCCCTTTGCGGTGCAATTGCTCGAGGAGTTCAGACTCCCGACGGATGGCCTGCGCAGCAAGAGCTGGGACGAATTCGCCCAGGCGGATGCGCCGCCTCTCGATTTTGTCTTCACGGTCTGCGACAAGGCCGCCGGCGAGCAGTGCCCGTTATGGCCGGGCCAGCCGATGACGGCGCACTGGGGCGTGCCGGACCCGGTGGAGGCCGAGGGCAGCGACGACACCAGGCGCAGGGCGTTCTCGGATGCTTTCCTGGTCCTCAAGCGTCGCATCGACCTGTTCACCAACCTCCCATTTGATTCGATTGCCGGCATGGCGCTGGAGCAGCGTCTTCGGGAAATCGGCAAGGAATGAATCACGATATGTCTACGCGGATCGATGCTCCGGCCACGCCGGAATCAGGGGCGGCGATGAGCGTGTTCGAACGCTATCTCACCGTCTGGGTATTCCTTTGCATCGTCGTCGGCATTGCGCTGGGACAGGTGCTGCCCGGCGCATTTCAGGCCATCGGCCGTATCGCGATCGCCGAGGTGAACCTGCCGGTCGGCCTGCTGATCTGGGTGATGATCATTCCGATGCTGTTGAAGGTGGACTTCAGTGCGCTGCATCAGGTGCGCCAGCATATCCGCGGCATCGGCGTGACCCTGTTCGTGAACTGGCTGGTCAAGCCGTTTTCGATGGCCTTCCTCGGCTGGCTGTTCCTGCGGCACCTGTTCGCGGCCTACCTGCCCGCGGACCAGATCGACAGCTATGTCGCCGGCCTGATTCTGCTCGCCGCAGCGCCTTGCACGGCGATGGTGTTCGTCTGGAGCCGTCTCACCAATGGCGACCCGCTGTTCACGCTGTCACAAGTGGCGCTCAACGATTCCATCATGGTGTTCGCTTTCGCGCCCATCGTTGGCCTGCTGCTGGGTATTTCCAGCATCACCGTTCCCTGGGCCACCTTGCTGACCTCGGTCGTCCTGTACATCGTCATCCCGGTCATCATTGCCCAGATCATCCGCCGCGCCCTGCTGCGCCAGGGCCAGGCGAAATTCGATGCCGCGCTGGCGAAGATCGGGCCCTGGTCGATCGGCGCATTGCTGACCACGCTTGTGCTGCTGTTCGCTTTCCAGGGGCAGGCGATCCTGAAGCAGCCGCTGGTGATCGCACTGCTTGCCGTGCCGATCCTGATCCAGGTGTTCTTCAATTCGGCGCTGGCTTACGGCCTCAACCGGTTGGCCGGCGAAAAGCATTCGGTGGCCTGCCCGTCGGCATTGATCGGCGCCAGCAATTTCTTCGAGTTGGCGGTGGCCGCGGCCATCAGCCTGTTTGGATTCAACTCCGGCGCCGCATTGGCCACCGTGGTGGGGGTCCTGATCGAGGTGCCGGTCATGCTGCTGGTGGTTCGGGTGGTCAACGCCTCCAAGCCCTGGTACGAAGCCGGCAAGGCACGCCAATCTTCATAGTCGCTTCTGCTTCAATTCGAGCCAGGCATGACATCTTCGCCCTTCAATGTGCTTTTCCTGTGCACCGGAAATTCGGCGCGCTCCATCCTCGCGGAGGCAACGCTCAATCATCTTTCGCGAGCGGATGGCCGGTTCCACGCCTATTCTGCCGGCAGCTTCCCCAAGGGAGAGCCGAATCCACTGGCGCTGGCGCTCCTCGGCGCCGAAGGCATTTCCACGGAGGGTGCGCGCAGCAAGAGTTGGGACGAGTTTTCGGCGCCAGGAGCGCCGCCCATTCATCTGGTCATTACCGTTTGCGATCAGGCTGCGGGTGAGCAATGTCCGTACTATCCCGGCCAGCCGCTCAAGGCGCACTGGGGAGTGCCCGATCCGCATACGGCGGCGGACTTCCGCGATGCCTATGCGGCGCTGCGCCGCCGCGTGCAATTGTTGATCGAAACGCCGCTCGATTCGCTGCAGCGGTCGGAATTGCAGCGGAGACTCAATGCTATTGGCCAGATTTGAGCGTAACGCTCGATGGGCAGCAGCCTGCTGACGCTCGGGGCGATGACGTAATCGACGGGTATTTGTAAGCTTTCCGCCCGGCACCCGGGCAGCACGGTGGAGCATGCGGCGCTGGACAAGATGGGCGAGCGTTACCTGTAACGGGCTTTGCCGAAAAATCCCAACAAGGTGCAGTGGTTTGTCGAGCTGGATGCGAAGACCGGTGAGACGGTGACGGATCAGCAGGACGCCCACCAGACCTTCAGCGCAACGCGCCTGTACAGCGGCCTCTCCCCGCGCGTGGAGCAGGGAGAGGCCGTGTTCGTTATCCCAGCAGGATCTTCGGCTTCTCCGACAGGCCTTCCAGCATCAGCTTGTTGATCTGCCGGACGAAGGCCGCGGGATCTTCCAGCTGGCCGCCTTCGGCCAGCACGGCCTGGCCGTGCAGCAGCTGGGCCAGGTCGGTGAAGGCGGTTTCGTCCTGGGCGTCCTTGAGGCGCTGTACCAAGGGATGCTGCGTGTTCAGCTCCAGGATCGGCAGGCTGCCGAAGGGGTTGGCCTGGCCTGCCTGCTTGAGCATGCGGGCCATGCGCAGGGAGATGTCGTTTTCGCCGGAGACCAGGCAGGCGGGGGACTCGGTGAGGCGGCCGGAGACCTTGGCGGCGCTGATCTTGCCGGCGAGGGTTTTCTGCAGGCGCTCCAGGATGTCCTTGTAGGCGGACTCGGCGGCGGCTTTTTCCGGCGTGTCGATCACCGATTCGACGTCGGCGGCGGCGCTGGCCACGCTGTCGAGTTTCTTGCCTTCGAACTCGCGCAGGTGGGTGGTGACCCATTCGTCGACGCGATCGGTCAGCAGCAGGACCTCATAGCCCTTGCCGCGGAAGCCTTCCAGGTGCGGGCTGTTGCGCGCGGCGGAGAGGCTGTCGGCGGTGAGGAAGTAGATCGCCTTCTGCTCCGGCTTCATGCGGGCGACGTAGTCGGCCAGCGAGGTGGTGGCGTCGGCTTCGGTGGTGGTGGAGTTGAAGCGCAGGAGCTTGGCGATGCGCTCTTTCTGGCCCTCGTCCTCGATGATGCCTTCCTTCAGCACGGCGCCGAAGGTCTTCCAGAATTCCGCGTATTCCTCGGGCTTG
The DNA here is from genome assembly GCF_000711955.1 of Nevskia soli DSM 19509. GTDB lineage: Bacteria > Pseudomonadota > Gammaproteobacteria > Nevskiales > Nevskiaceae > Nevskia > Nevskia soli. The sequence goes on along the minus strand of NZ_KL543998.1, from coordinate 274,454 downwards.
TTGGCGGCGAGGTCTTCGAGCAGGTCGAGCGAGCGCTTGACCAGGGCTGAGCGGATCTTCTCGACGGTGCGGTTGTTCTGCAGCAGCTCGCGCGAGACGTTGAGCGGCAGGTCGGCGCTGTCCACCAGGCCGCGCATGAAGCGCAACCAGGGCGGCAGCAGTTCGGCCGCCTTGTCCATGATGAAGACGCGCTTCACGTAGAGCTGCACGCCGTGCGAGGGCTCGCGCTCGTACAGGTCCATCGGGGCGCGCTTGGGGAGGTAGAGCAGGGAGGTGTATTCGAGGTTGCCTTCGACCTTGTGGTGGGCCCAGGCGCGGGCATCTTCCCAGTCGTGGCTGAGGTGCTTGTAGAAGGCCTGGTAATCCTCGTCCTTGAGTTCGGATTTGGGGCGGGTCCAGAAGGCGCGGGCCTGGTTGAGGGTTTCCTCCTTGCCGTCGTGGACGAGCACGATGGGCAGGCCGAGGTGGTCGGAGTATTTCTGCACCAGGTGGCGCAGACGCTCCGGCTGGAGAAATTCCTTGTCGTCCTGGCGCAGGTGCAGGATCACCTCGGTGCCGCGGTCGGCCTTGTGGTGCGGCTGGATGTCGTAGGCGCCTTCGCCGTCGGAGTCCCAGCGCACGCCTTCGCCGTCGCTGCGCTTGGTCAGCACGCTGACGCGCTCGGCGACGATGAAGGCGGAGTAGAAGCCGACGCCGAACTGGCCGATCAGCTGGGTGTCCTTCGCCTCGTTGCCGCTGAGGGCTTCGAGGAATTTCCTGGTGCCGGAGCGGGCGATGGTCCCGAGGTTTTCGATCACCTCGTCGCGGCTCATGCCGATGCCGTTGTCCTTGATGGTCAGGGTGCCGGCGCCGGCATCCGGGATCAGCTCGATGCGCAGGGTGTCGCCGCCCATCAGGTCCGGTTTGGCCAGGGCTTCGAAGCGCAGCTTTTCGCAGGCGTCGGAGGCGTTGGAAATGAGCTCACGCAGGAAGATTTCCTTGTGCGAGTAGAGCGAATGGATCACCAGGCGCAGCACCTGGCGGGTTTCGGCCTGGAATTCCCGTGTTTCAGTCGTCATTGGCGTGTTTGGTGGATTGGTGGTTGTAACGTGACCCAGTACTCAATTAGGGCTCGGATCGGCCAAATTCAAGGGCTTGGACCGGTTGCCGACCCCTGCCGCCGGGGCTAGGCTTGCATCAGGCCCGCCATCGGCGGGCCGCAGAATATACAAGAAGGGGATCGATGTTCGCTGTCCGGCTGTGCCGCCTGCCGTGGTGGTGCCGCGCCCGGGGCGACAGGGACGTCCGCAGCGCGGGCTGGTGGCGCCGCAACGCCGTACTGCCGTGCCTGTTGCTGCCCTTGCTGCTGGGGGCCGGAGCCTCCTGCGCGGCGCCCCTGGGCGACCCGCCGATTACCCGCTTCGCGCCGAACATCGACGTCTATCCGCAGACCTTCGACATTGCCCAGGACGGCGCCGGGGTGGTCTACGTCGCCGCCACCAATGGCGTGCTGAGCTTCGACGGGGTGCGCTGGCAGCTGATCCGCCTGCCCAATGGCGACATGGTGCGCTCGCTGGCTGATGACGGGCATGGGCGCATCTATGTCGGCGGCTATGGGTTATTCGGTTACCTGGAGCGTGATGCCCTGGGCGCGGCGCAGTTCCATGACCTCACCGCGCTGTACCGGGAGCAGTTGCACGGCGAGACCTTCGACGACGTCTGGAACATCCTGGTGTCGCCGCAGGGAGTGTTTTTCATGGCGCTGTCGCAGCTGTTCCAGTATGTGCCGGAGACGCAGGCGGTGCGGCTATGGCGCTATCCGCAGCACTACGGGACCATCGTCGAATCCCATGGCGAGGTGCTGGTGCAGTTCCGCGAGCAGGGCCTGAAGCGGCTCAAGGACGGCGACTGGGAACCGGTGCCGGGCAGCGAGCCGCTGAAGGACCTGGTGTACCAGTTCCTGCATCTGCCCGATGGCGGCCTGCTGACCCTGGCCCGCGATGGGCGCTGGCGTGAATTCCGCGATGGGCGGGTGAGCGACTACGCCATGCCGGCCGGCTTTCCGGCGTCCTCGTTCCTGATGATGGGGCGCGAGCTGGCGGATGGCAGCATCGCCTTGGCGGGGCAGGACGGGCAGCTGCATCTGTACGATCCGGTTCGCCGCAGCGTGCGCAGTGTGCGGGTCGACGACAGCGCGCTCAACGGTATCGTGCAGGCCGCGGATGGCGGGCTGCTGACGCTCAGCAATCTCGCCGTGTTCCATGTCGCCTGGCCCACGCCGTGGAGTGTGATCCGCCCGCAGACCGGACTCAACGGCGGGGTGCATCGCATCGCCCGCTGGGGCGAGCGCTGGCTGGCGCTGACCGATGCGGGGGTTTACCAGGCGCAAGGCGGTGGTGCGGCGTTCCACCGTCTCGGCTGGACCGATTTCGAAGGCTGGGATCTGCTGCCGCTGGATCAGCACAGCGCCTTGCTGGCCGAGACCTACAACATCAAGCTGGTGCAGGGCGATCGCGCCGTCAACCTGTTCGAGACCCGGGTCGCGCCATTCCTGCTGCGCCGCTCCCGTTTCGATGCGGATGTGGTGTACGTCGGCACCGAAACGGGCTTTGCCGTGCTGCGGCGGGAAGCGGGGCAGTGGCGCCTCAAGCTCAATGCGGCGGATCTGGAGACCACGCGCGTCGGCAGCCTGGTCGAACTGGGGCCGCATGAGTTGCTGGTCGGTTCGGATCGCGGCGGCGTGCATCGCCTCCGATTGGCCGACGATGACTCGCGGATCGTCGGGTTGCAGGGCTTCGGCGCGGCCGAGGGCATCGGCTACGGCCGCCTGTCGGCCGCCACGGTGACGGACTGGGCCGATGGCGCGCGCCTGGCTGCCACCGCGGCCGGCATCTATCGCTGGAGCGGCGGCCGCTTCGAGCGCACCGATCTGGATGGACTTGAAGGCCTGCGCCGGAAAGACGAGGAATTGACCCTGGCGCTGGCGCCGGACGGCGATCAATGGGCCTACAGCTACAACCATATCTATCATCGCCCCGCAGGGGGCGCGTGGCGGCGGGAAGAGCTGGGCAACATCCTGCATGGCGCGCTGGAGTCGCACAGCTTCGAAGGTGATGGCACCGCCTTGTTCGCCGCCAACGGCGAGGTGTTGCGCCACGACGCGGCGGCGCCCGCGGGTGGTCATGCCGATCCGGTGGTGCAGTTGCGCTCGGTCGAGCACCTGGACGAAGGCGATCAGCCGCAGGCCTTGCCGCTGCGGCCGGAAGCGCCGCCGCGCTACGCGCAGCTGCAACTGGCCATGCGTTTCCATATCGCCCTGCCGGACTATCGCAGCGTCGGCGAGGTGCGTTACCAGGTGTGCCTGGAAGGCTTCGACCGGCACTTCGGCGACTGGTCCGAATCGCGCACCTATACCTATCGCCGCCTGCCGCCGGGCGAATACCGCTTCGAGGCGCGCGCGCGGGACAGCTACGGCAACATCAGCGAGATCGTGCCGTATCGCTTCACCGTGGCGGAGCCCTGGTTCAATACTTCCACGGGACGATGGCTGGAACTGCTGCTGATCGGTTTCGTCGCGGTCTTCGCCGGGCTGCTGGCGGCGCGGCTGCGCACGCGGCGGCTGGCGCTGGAGAAGTTCCGGCTGGAGGAAGTGGTGCGGACGCGCACGCTGGAGCTGGAATCGGTCAATCGGCGCCTGGACAGGATGGCGCACCTGGACGGACTCACCGAGATCCCGAACCGGCGTCGCCTCAACGATTATCTCAGCGAGGTGTGGGCGCGTTGCGCCGAGCAGGGTCGGCCGGTGTCGGTGCTGGTGATCGACGCCGACCGCTTCAAGGAATACAACGACCAGCACGGCCATCTGGCCGGCGACGAGGTGCTGAAGCGGCTGACCCAGGTGCTTACTTCCTGCCTGCGGCGCGACGAGGACCTGGTGGCGCGCTTCGGCGGCGACGAATTCGTCGCGGTGTTGCCGGGCGCCGAGATGCACATCGCCCGGGAGGTGGCGGAGATCATGCGCAGCAAGGTGGAGGAGAGCGGGGTGGGCGTCACCATCTCGGTCGGCTATTCCTCGCGCGTGCCGCAGTCCCACGAGACGGTGTGGGCGCTGGTGCATGAGGTGGATGGGGCGCTGTATGACGCCAAGCGCAGCGGGCGCAACCGGGTGGCGGGATTCGGTGAGGGACCTAGTCCGGATATGTGAAGGCCTGTTGCCTGCTGTCCACTAGCATGCGGCATACGCTGTCAACCGGAGGAGAATCCACCATGGCTGTTACACCGGCAGAAGTGCGCGTTGTCCTGCAGAAATACGTCGAGGCCTGGGCGCGGGGCGACAAGGCCTTGTTGCTGTCGATCTTCGCCGAGGATGCCGCCTGGTGCGATCCGGTGGGCACGCCCCCTTTCGTCGGCCATGAAGGCGTCGGGGCGTTCTGGGATTTCGCCCATCAGGACAGTGCGCGTCAGCTGACTCCCAAGATCAATCGCATCGTCGCCTGCGGCAACGAGGGTATCCTCGATTTCACCATGCAGGTGCGCGTGCCCCACCTGAACCAGGGGCTGGACCTGCATATCGTGGACCGCTTCGTGCTCAACGATGCGGGCAAGATCCAGGCGGCGAATGCCTACTGGGACGAGACCTGTGCGACCGCGCCGGCGGGTATGGATTTCTTCGCGCCGAACATCGAAGAGGCGTACAAGAAGTAAGCGGGCTCAGCTCAGGGTGCCGGCCAGGGCGCCGATGCCGGCGGTCACGGCCATGGCCAGGGCGCTCCAGAAGGTGACGCGGGCCACGGCGGCGCGTAGCCAGCCGACGTTTTCGATGCGGTGGATTTCCAAGTCGTTGGCGGACGATCCTGCAGCTGAATCCGCAGTCATACCCTGATACTCCCCCCGAGCCGATGCCGGCGATTGTAGCCGGGCGCCGCCGTGGATTTTTTTGCCTACGGGAGGCCACGTGCCGGGGCGTGGCTTGCTTCTTGCGCATTCGCCTGCATGGACATCGCGGGGAAGGGAATTCCCGGGCAAGCGGGGGACGCAAGCATGAGTTTCGAGAAGTTCGTTCACAGGAATCTGCTGGTGGCGGATTGCGTGCAGCGGATCGCGGCGAGCGGCAAGGCCGGTCATCTGTTCGAACATTCCGCCCGGTTCAATCCCCGGGTGCGCGAGTTGCTGGCGGCGCAGGAGCGCTTGCTCAATGCGGCCGAGCGCCTGCTCGAGCATTGCGATTCCACCGAGGCTCAGAGCGCCTGACAGGCTGGGCCGGCGGCCCTGGAGGCGGCGGCAGCCCGGCTTGATGTAGGCTGTCCGCCATGAGCCCGATTCTTGCGGTGTCGCTGCCATGAGCCTGCGCGGTCACGTGCGGCTGCGCCTGCTGCTGGACGACGATATCGCCTTCGGCCCCGGCAAGGCCGACCTGCTGGAAGCGATCCGGCAGGCCGGCTCCATCTCGGCCGCGGCCAAGGTGCTGGACATGTCCTACCGGCGTGCCTGGATGCTGGTGGAGACGATGAACAGCTGCTTCGAGTCGCCGCTGGTCAAGTCGGCCAAGGGCGGCAGCGGCGGTGGGGGCGCCGAGGTCACTCCCGAGGGGCTGGCCTTGCTGCGGGAATTCCGGGGGATGGAGCGGGAGGTGGCGCAGGTGGTGAATGCGCACCTGCCGGCCTTCGCGCGGCAGGCGCGCAAGCCGCGGCGGCGGGCAGCCAAGTCCTAAGGGGGCTGTGGTGGGCGGTGATTTTTGGGATGCGATATATTCAGACAAACATAACGCTTGACTGAACCCTCGGACAACTCCATGAAAAAAATCCTGCTGGTGCTTGCCGGCCTGTTCTGCATGGGAGCGGCGCAGGCCGCCGAGCCCACCACCCTGACCATTGCCGCCGCGGCCGACCTGACCTTGTGCCTTGACGATCTCAACGCGGCGTTCAAGAAGATCCATCCGGACGCGGACCTCAAGTCCACCACAGGTTCCTCCGGCAATTTCCTGGCGCAGATCAAGAATGGCGCACCGTTCGATGTATTCCTCTCCGCCGACATGTCCTACCCGAAGGAGCTGGTCAAGGGCGGCCTGGGCGACGGGGCTTCGCTGACTCTCTACGCCACCGGACATATCGTGTTGTGGAGCACCAGCCCGGCGGTGGACGTAAGCAAGGGCCTGGCCGTGCTGAAGAGCGACAGCGTGAAGAAATTCGCCATCGCCAATCCCGAGGTAGCGCCCTATGGCCGCGCGGCCAAGGCGGCCCTGCAGAGCGCGGGCGTATGGGACCAGGTGCAGTCCAAGCTGGTCAGCGGCGAGAACATCGCGCAGACCGCGCAGTTCGTGCAGAGCGGCAATGTCGACGCCGGCATCGTTGCACTGTCCTTCGTGCTGTCGCCGAAGGTCGCGGGCACGGGCAAGTATTACCGCATCGCCGAGGACCAATACCCGGTGCTGGAGCAGGGCGCGGTGATCACGTCCAAGGGCGCGGCCAATCCCCTGGCCAAGGCCTACATCGAGTTCCTGCGTTCGCCGGAGGCGCGCGCGGTGTTCGACAAATACGGCTTCCTGCTGCCGGCGAAGTCCTGAGGAAGTTGGTTGCAGCCCCACGATGGTGCGCACCATCGTGGGGCGAATCGGCGCCTGGCGCGGTCCGGAGCGTGCTCTGTTCCGCGCCTGGGGTAGAATCGAAGTCCGCCCCACCGAGCAGAGGACCACGATATGAAATTGATCGTCGCCGTTATCAAACCGTTCAAGCTCGATGATGTGCGCGAGGCACTGTCCGAACTGGGCGTGTCCGGCATCACCGTCACCGAGGTGAAGGGCTTCGGCCGCCAGAAGGGCCACACCGAGCTGTATCGGGGCGCGGAGTACGTGGTCGACTTCCTGCCCAAGATCAAGCTGGAGATCGCCATCGAGGACGAGCGCTCCGAAGCCGCCGTCGACGTGATCAGCAAGGCAGCTCACACCGGCAAGATCGGCGACGGCAAGATCTTCGTCTACACGCTGGACCAGGCCATCCGCATCCGCACCGGGCAAACCGGCAAGGACGCGCTGTAGGCTGAATGAGGAATAAAAAAAGCCCCGAACGGAAAACCGTCCGGGGCTCAGGACCTCAGGGTCGTTGGCTACTTGGTGGTGGCTGAGGCCTCGTTGGAATACGGGCTCAGGCCGGCCGAATCATAGGCCTTGACCTCGAAGTAGTATTTCTTGTTCTGCGTCAGTCCGGTGACCTCGGCGCCGGGGCTGGTGACATAGCCCAGGGCCGTGCTGCTTTCGCCGTGTGAGCTGGTGCCCATGTAGACGTAGTAGCGGGTGGCGCTGGCGGAAGCGTTCCAGTTCAGATTGACCGCGCCCTGGCCCAGGTACTTGGTGCCGGTGGCGGTCAGGCCGGTCGGCGCCGCGGGAGCGCCGGTGCCGCCGCCACTGCTGGAGCTCGAACTGCCGCCGCTGGAGCTGGACGAGCTGGAGCTGCTCGACCCGCCGCTCGAGCTGGAGGAACTCGAACTGGAGCTGGAGCCGCCGCTCGAACTGGAACTGCTCGAGCTGCTGCCGCCAACCGTGGCGATGACGTCCGCGTACAGGTTGGCGCCGTTGTAGGAGCCCCAGCCTGTTGCGGTGTCGTAGCCGACCACTGCGCTGAAGTGGTTGTTGGTGCCGCTGGTGACGTCGTGGAAGTCCCTTGCGTAGGACGTGGCGTTCTCGGCCAGTTGATAGATGGTCGGGTTGGCGAAGCCGGGGCTCTTGCCCAGCCCCTTGGCGACCAGGCTCCAGAAGGCCGCGTACTGCGGCGCCGCATCGCTGGTGCCGCCGACGATGCACCAGCCGCCGCAGCCGTCCGTATCATAGATGTAGAAGCCGGTTGCGGGATCCGAGTCGAGCGCGACGTCGGGCACGTTGCGCTTGGTGGTGGAGAACTGGCCCGACGGCGCATTGGACACCACGCCGGTCTGGTAGGACGGAATGGCCCACAAGGTGCTGATGCCGCCGCCGCCGCCCTCGGTGGAGCTGGTATCCCAGGGTGTTTCGGAGGTGTAGGCCTGGGTCGAGGTCGTGACCAGGTTGGTGCCGCCCACGCCGACGACGTTCGGCTGCGAGGCCGGATCATCCACCGCCAGGGTCTTGGTGCCGCAGTCGTAAGCGCCGGAATCACCCGCCGCGGCGAACAGCGTCATGCCCTCGGCGACCATCTTGCTGAAGATGGTCGCTTCGGAATTGGCGGCGCTGGAGCCTTCGCTGGATTCGCACAGTCCCCAGGAAGTACTGACTGCGCTGACCAGGTTGTCGTTGGCGATTTGCGAATAGGTATCGAGCACGCCGCTGCTGGAGTTCGGGCCGGTGTAGACGTACATCGAGGAAGGATTGGACGTCGCCATCACCAGTTCGATGTCCAGCATCACCTCCGTCGAGCCGCTGGTGTCGGTGGTGCCGTTGTCGACCTTCTTCTGCGTGATGGTGGGGTTGGTCAGACCAAACTTGCTGGCGTAGGTCGCCGCGTCGGTGTATTTGGCGCTGGACAGTTCGAAGATCGCCACCGCCTGCGCGCCATTCTGGATGCTATTCAGGTTATAGGCCGTCTTGATGTCGGCCGGACCATAGGAGCCGGAGGATTGGGTTCCGGCGTGCGGCTGTGCGGCCGCGGAGACTTCGGTGTCGGTAGCCTGGCGTTTCTTGACCAGGTGTGAATGCAGGGGGCGATGATCCAGGCCCGCGGCGTCGGCGCCCAGCCCAAAAAATGCGAATGGCAATGCGGGTACACGGTCGGGAGCGAGGAACTGTTTTCCGTCCGCCTGCTGCAGCAACTGCATGCGCGAGCCCAGGACGCTGCGGATGGCTGCCGTGGATGCCTCCACATCCAGCAGGGTGCGGCTGGAGTTCTCTCCCACGATGGTGAAGCCGAATTCGGCCGCCAGTGTCTTGAGCTTGTCGTAGTCCGCCTGGGCAGGCGCAAAGCGCGCGTCGAAATCGGCGGAGCTCAGGAACTTATGGAATTGCGCGTCCCCCGGTGTATAGATGTGCTCGATCAGCTGATCCAGTTCGGCCTTGTTGCGCAACGGCAGGGTGAGGGCGAACTGGACTTTTTCCTGTTCGTCCGCGGCCCGAACGACGCTGTCCCCGACCAGCGGCAATGCCTGAGCCGATCCGATAAATGCCGCACCGAGAAACATCCCCGCCGCAGCCAGCTTGAGTTGGCCCTGCAACGTCAGCCGCCACGCTTCCTTGCGATGCTTCAACTGTTGTTTCATGAGAGACCTCATCAGAGTTAAGGGTTTGTCGACAGCCTTGCCGACCCCCGCCTCTGCCCCATCTGCCTCGGCGACAGAAAAAACAGCAACGGCCTCCCGCTCGCGGGCTGCCCGTCTCTTCAGTCCTTGAAGATTCCCCCAGTTACGGCTCGAAAGATTCCCCCCAATGCAGCTTGGACAGCGGTGAATGTCCAGCTCCCTAGGCCATCTGATTCGAGGCTAGTCTTTTTTTCTTAATAATGTGGTAAGGAAGTCGTAAGGAATCCGGAAGGCGGATTTACATAAAAATATTTATAAATCAAATATATAGTTTAAAAATTCATTTCCCACAATATGGCGCTTCCGGAAATGCGAGCCGACGAACGTAACGAAGCGTTGCGCGGGCGGGTCACTGCATTAAGAAAAATCCGCTAGTCATTTCGGACTACGCCGCGGCACGGTTCGCGGCGTAGGGTAGCCGCAACACAGCTGCACATAATCAGGCCCGCCGAGGCCCACGAAGAGGGGAGTGCTCATGGCTCGAGGGAGTCGTGCGGTTCCAAGCGGACCGCGTCGCTGCATGTTGCTGCTTGCCGTTCTTGCCATCGGCGTTCAGGGCGTGGCGCGCGCGGGATCGTTCGAGATCGGCGACATCCACGCCGACTACAAGCTGACGGTCAATTACGGTGTGGCGATGCGCATGAAGGAGCCGTCGAGCGCGCTGACCAACGGGCCGATCGACGATTTCCAGCTCAACCTCGGCGGCATCTTCAACGGCACCGGCTTCACCCATACCGGCCTGCCGACCACCGTCAACCAGGATGACGGCGACCGCAACTTCAAGCAGTTCAGCCTGATCAACAACCGCATCAGCGGCCTGCTGGAAACGCAGTTCAGCTACGAGAACTATGGTGTGGTGCTGAGCGGCGACGGCTTCTACGACCAGGTCTATCACCACCCCAACGACAACAACTCGCCCGACACCATCAACAAGGATGGGCCGACCACCGAGTTCGCGCCGGGTGCGCGCTACTACGATGGCCAGCGTGTGCGCCTGCTCGATGCCTACGCCTACGGCACCTGGCCGATCACCGACGGCATGACGCTGGACGTGCGCGCCGGCCAGCAGCTCGTCGCCTGGGGCGAGAGCCTGTTCTTCTCCGGCATGGCCATCTCGCAGTCCGCCGCCGACGCCACCAAGGCGTTCACGCCGGGCGTGGAGGTGAAGGAAATCCTGCTGCCGGGGAACCAGATCTCGGCCAGCCTCGCCATCGGCGACAAGTGGACGCTGATGTCCTACTACAAGCTGGCCTTCAAGAAGACCGAGATCTTCCCGGTGGGCGACTACTTCTCGTCGACCGACAGCGTCGGTCCGGGCGCTTCGTTTTCCTACGGCGCGGTCAATCCGCTGTTCCTGTCGAGCTGTCCGGGACTGCTCGGCAATCTGAGCTTCCTGTGCCAGCTCGGCGGCGGCCTCGGCGGCACGCTGATCGGCGCGGTGCCGAACATCCTCATTCCCAAGGGCGACGACCACAAGCCCAGCGACTTCGGCCAGTACGGCGTGGGCATCAAGGCGCAGATCACGCCGGGCACCACCCTCGGCTTCCATTACCTGCGCTACACCGATCCGAACCCTTCCGTCGACTTCACTACCGGTTACCCGGTGATCGCCACGCGGCCGGTGCTGACCACGCAGATCCTCAACGAGCCTACCGCCACCTCGTACTACCAGACCTGGTACAGCGGCATTCACATGTACAGCGGCACGTTCTCCACCGTGGTCGGGCCGTTCAACGTCGCCGGCGAACTGAACTACCGCTCCGGCATGGCGATTCCGGTGCAGTCGTTGCAGCTCGGCACCATCGATCCGGAATTCACCCATGGTGATTTGGGCCAAGCCCTGCTGTCGGCGATCTACGCCACCAATCCGCATCTGTGGTTCGACAATCTCTCGGCGGTGGGCGAGGTGGGTTATGTGCATGCCTATCATGTCGATCCGGTGCAGACTCGGCCCGGCATCATCGCCGTGGGCAACGGCGACTCGTTGTTCTACGACCGCAACTCCTGGGCCTTCCAGACCTTGTTCATCCCGGGCAAGAGCAACGTGATCAATCGCTGGGACCTGAGCATGCCGGTCAGCGTGGGCATGCTGGTCAAGGGCAATCCGTCCATGCCGGGGGCTTTCGGCGCCTTCGGCGGGGCCGGCGACCTGCGCGTCAGCACCGGCATCTCCATGCAATACCTGCAGAACCTGCAGCTTGCCTTCAGCTACAGTTTTTTCTTCGGCAATGCCGACCAGAACGTGGGGCAGAGCTTCATCAAGCAGAATCCCTACGTCGATCGCGACTACATGACGTTCAGCGCCAAGTATTCGTTCTGAACCCGGAGGGTGATGCCGATGCGCTTGCATCGGTATCGCCGGCTTTTGTTCTACGGCTTTGTGCTGCTGTCGAATACCCGCTCGCCGCCGATCCAGGTTTCCCGCACGTGGATGCCGTCGTCCACCACCACCAGGTCGGCGCGGCAGCCGGCGGCGATGCGGCCGTGGGTGGCTGCCAAGCCGAGGAAGGTGGCGGGGTAGGTGGAGGCCATGCGCGCGGCCTCGGCCAGCGGCAGATCCAGCATGGACACCGTGTTGCGTACGGCCGAGGCCATGTCGAGGCAGGAGCCGGCGAGCACACCGCCCGGCGTCAGGCAGATGCCGTCGCGGCAGGTGACGAGTTCCCCGCCGAGGCGGAAGGTCGGATCGTCGCTGCCGACCGGCGGCATCGCATCCGTCACCAGCATCATCTGGCCGAGGGCCTTGGCGCGGATCGCCACGCGCAGGGTGGCGGGGTGGACGTGGTGGCCGTCGACGATCAGGCCGCACCAGCTGGCGGCGTCGTCCAGTGCCGCGCCGACCACGCCGGGTTCGCGGCTTTGAAGCGGCGTCATGGCGTTGAACAGGTGGGTGAAGCCGCGCACGCCGGCGGCCAGGGCCGCGCGCATCTGCTCATGATTCGCAGTGGTGTGGCCGGCGGCGACGATCACACCGCGCGCATTCAGCTCGGCGATCACCTGGACCGTGGTGCGTTCGGGTGCCAGGGTCAGCAGGGTCTTGCCGTGCTGGAGCGAACCGGCGACGTCCACGCCTTGTGCGTCGATGGCGCGGATCTTCGCCGGGTCATGCACGCCGCGGCGTTCCGGTGACAGGAAGGGGCCTTCCAGGTGGATGCCGAGGATGCCCGGCACGCCCGCGATGATCGCGGCATCCACCGCGGCGACGGCGCGGCGCATGGTGTCGAGATCGTCGCTGATCAGGGTCGGCAGCAGGCCGGTGGTGCCGTAGCGGGCGTGCGCCGCGGCGATGCGCCGCACGCTGCCGGGTTCCGGCGCGTCGTTGAACAGCACGCCGCCGCCGCCGTTGACCTGGGTGTCGATGAAGCCGGGCAGCAACAGCTGCCCGGCCAGGTCGTGTTGCCGCGCGCTTGCGACGCGCGCATCGTCGGCGGCCACCACGTCGACGATGATGCCGTCCTCCACCAGCACGGCCCGGCCTGCCTCGATGTGTTCGTCGCCGAGAATGCGACCGTTGACGAAGGCGCGCAGCATCAGACGGTGCTCGTGACTTTGTTGAGGTGGGGCGGTGCGTCCGGGTTGCGCCCGCGGCGCACCGCGAGGGCGTTCACCGCCTTGTAGAAGCTGAGCATCTCCACCAGCGGCGTGCAGGCCGGATGGCGCACCGCGCAGGCCGGCAGGGCACCGGGCATGGCCAGGTCGGCGCCGGCCACCCAGACGCGCGCGCCGCGCGCGCGGAATTCGGCGGCGGCTTCCAGCGTGCCTTGCAGGGTGTCGTCCTGCTGCGTCAGGAACAGCAGCGGAAAGTCGGGACCGACCAGGGTCATGGGGCCGTGCTTCACCTCGGCGGCGCTGAAGCCCTCGGCATGCAGGCCGCAGGTCTCCTTGAACTTGAGCGCGGCTTCCTGCGCGGCGGCGAGGCCGAAGCCGCGGCCGACCACGAACATGTTGCGGGTATCGACTAGGCCGTCCACCAGCGGCGACCAGTCCAGGGTCCAGGCGGCGCGCATCTGTTCCGGCACCGCGGCCAGGGCTTCGGTCAGCGCGGCGTCGTCCTTCCAGCGCGACGCCAGGTGCAGGATGGCGGAGAGCGAGCAGAGGTAGCTCTTGGTCGCCGCCACGCTCTGCTCGCTGCCGGCCTGGAGGGGAATGACCATGTGCGCCACTTCGGCCAGCGGCGATTCCTTGACGTTGACCAGGGCGACGACACGTGCGCCGGCGCGGCGCGCGGCCTTGGCATGGTTGACGATGTCGGGGCTCTTGCCGGACTGCGAAATGGCCAGGTAGAGCACGCCGTCGAGCTTCTGCCGCGAGCCGTAGATCGAGCTGACCGAGGGCGAGGCCGAGGCGGTGACCAGGCCGAGCTGGGTTTCGAATACGTACTTGGCGAAGGTGGCGGCGTGGTCCGAACTGCCGCGGGCGCAGGTGACGACGAAGCGCGGCGGGTATTTGTGCAGCATCCCCACCAGCCTGCCCATGGCCTCGTCGTTGCGCGCCAGCTGGTGCGCTACCGCGTCGATGGCCTCGCGGGTTTCCCGGTGCATCATGGTGGCATCGGGCGCGGGCAGGGGCGGCGTTTGCAGGGCTGATGCTGGATTCATTGGGGGCTCAGTCGTTATGCAGTTCGGCGACGAAGTCGTAGATGTCGCCGCGGTAATGGGAGCAGGTGAACTCGACCACACGGCCGTCTTCGAGGAAGCCGCGGCGTTCGATCAGCAGGCCCGGGCTGCCCGTGGGCACGCCGAGCAGGCGCGACTGCGCGGCGTCGAAAGCCACCGCGCGCAATCTCTGCAGGGCACGGCTGGGGCGGCAACCGAGGTGGTCGAAGGCTTCATACAGCGAATGCTCGATCAGTGCCGGATCGGGCAGGAAGGCGCGCGGAATGACGCTGCGCTCGATCGCCAGCGGCTCGTCGCCGGCGAAGCGCAGGCGATGCAGGCGCACCACGGCCGCGCCAGGCGAGAGGTTCAGCGCCATCGCTTCCTCCGGCGTCACCGTGCCGGTGCCGCGGTCGAGGAATTGCGAGCGCGGTTTCAGCCCGCGGGCGCGCAGGTCTTCGCTGAAGCTGCTGAGGCGGGAGAAGGATTTGACGATGCGGTCGGCGACGAAGGTGCCGGCACCCTGGCGCTGCACCAGCAGGCCGTCGCTGACCAGGCCGGTGATGGCCTTGCGCACGGTGACGCGGGACAGCTGGAGCAGCCGGGCCAGTTCACGTTCGCTGGGCAGGGCCTGGCCTGCAAGCGCCGCACCGCTCTCGATGGTGTGGCGGATGGCGCGGCGCAGGCTCATGTAGGCGAGGCCGTGTTCCGGCTGTCGTTCCAGGCCCAGGGTGCGGTAGGCGTCGAGCAGGGTGACTTCCATACCAGTACAATACCATTACGATACCAATTGGCTCAACTGAATCAAATCCAAGTGGTTATTAGGAGGCGCTTGGTATCTCAGTGGTATTGCCTTGGTGGCGATGCCGCAAGGACTCTGATCCAGGATCCGGTCGGAAACAGTTGTTCGCCTTACGCCTGCCGTGGCCGCCGGGCGCGGGCGGCAGGGGCTGCCGGTTCAGTGTTGGCCGGCCGCTGCCGCAGCGGGGCGGTGGAGCCGCGTACCACCAGCTGCGGGCTGAAGCCCTCGTTCGGCGGCAGGGGTTGTTCCGGCTCGCCTTCCTTGGCCGACAGGCCGGCGATCAGGCGCAGCGCGGCGGAGCGGGCGATCTCTTCGGTGGCCTGCTTGGCGGTGGTCAGCGCGGGCCAGGAGTGCTTGGAGAAGGGGCTGTCCTCGAAGCCGGCGACGGACAGGTCGAAGGGCACATCCAGCCCGCTCGACTTGGCGGCAGCGATGACTCCGGCGGCGATTTCGTCGTTGGAGCCGAACACCGCGGTGGGGCGGTCGGGCACGGCGAGCAGCTTGCGGCCACCCCGGAAGCCGTCGTCGAAGGAGTAGTCGCCTTCCACGATCAGCTGCTTGTCCAGGGCGATGCCGTAGTCCTTCAGCGCGCTCTCGTAGCCCTTGTAGCGTTCCCAGCTGGAACGGTGGGACTTGCCGCCCCAGAGGAAGCCGATGCGGATATGGCCGAGCTGGATCAGGTGCTCGGTGATGTCGTAGGCGGCGTCGCGGTCGTCGACGAAGACGCAGGGGAATTCATCGTGCGGGTCTTCGGCGGCGGAGATGATGCGCACGAACTTGATGTTGTTGGCGGCGAGGTACTGGATGATCTCGGTGCGCTCGGACATCGGCGGTGCCAGCACCAGGCCGGCCAGGCGCGAGCGCTGGGCCAGTTCCACCAGCTCCTCGCCCAGCCGCGGCGAGGACGAGTTGCAGGGGTGGATCTGCAGACCGAACCAGCGTTCGCGGCAGGCCGAGAGCACGCCGTTCTGCACGCTGATGACGTAGTAGGGATTGGGGTTGTCGTAAACCAGGCCGATGGCATAGGAGCGGGCGCTGCGCAGGCTGCGCGCCGACAGGTCGGGCTGGTAGTTGAGGTCGGCGATGGCCTGCAGTACGCGGTTGCGGGTTTCCTCGCGCACCGAGGTCTCGTGGTTGATGACCCGCGAAACCGACTTGAGGGAAACCTTGGCCCGCTTGGCTACGTCGCGAATGGTGCTTTTTGCCATCTTCGAATGTCGCGTTCCCGTGAGCGTCGCACTGCGCCCGCCGGAGCCGCTTCCAGGCGATTTCCGGCGCTTCTTGCGCGTCGCGTGGATCGACACGGGTCAGGGCCGTTGACAATCGCGCCCAGTATATTCGCTTTTGCCGCCGCCCTCGCTCAGCGTTCCGGCTGGCCGATGCGGTGGCCGCGCAGCGAGTAGTACAGGATGTACAGATAGCAGGGCGCCATGATGCACAGGAATACGGTCTGGAAGGGAAGCTGCTCCTTCAGGGTGGCGAACAGCCGCGGAATCAGCGCGCCGCCGGCGATGCCCATGACCAGCAGGGCCGAGCCCTTCTCGGTGAAGCGGCCCAGGCCGGCGATGGCCAGGGGCCAGATCACCGGCCACATCAGCGCATTGGCCAGGCCCAGGGCGGCGACGAAGCCGACCGAGACATATCCGGTGCTGAGCCAGGCGCATGCGGTGAAGACCACGCCGAGCACCGCCGAGATGGTCAGGCCCTGGGCCTGGGTGATGAAGCGCGGGATGGCGAACATGCCGGCGACGTATCCCAGCAGCATCGCGATCATGGTCAATGTAGTGAAGTACTTGGTCTGGCCAACTGGCAGGTCGAAGCCGCGGCCATAGGTGCCGATGGCGTCGCCCGCCATCACTTCCACGCCGACGTAGAGGAACAGGCATAGCACGCCCAGCCACAGGTGCGGGAACTGGAAAATGCTGGTGCGCTCCCGCGGCGCGCTTTCGCTGCGCACCTGCACGTTGACCTCGGAGGCGCGGATTTCCGGCAGCGGCGAACGCAGTATCCACAGCGCCAGCAGGGCCAGCATGCCGGCCATCACCATGTAGGGCGCGTGCACCTTGGCGGCGAATTCATTGAGCAGCGCCTCGCGCGTCTGCGGATCGGCCGCGTTGCGCACCTGCTGCTCGATGATATCGACGCCGCTGAGCACGGTGCTGCCGATCACCAGCGGGCTGATGATGCCGGCGGTCTTGTTGCAGATGCCCATCAGGCTGATGCGCTGGGCGGCGCTTTCGATTGGGCCGAGGATGCTGATGTAGGGGTTGGAGGCGCACTGCAGCAGCGACAGGCCGGAGCCGATGATGAACAGCCCCGCCAGCGCACCGGGGTAGTGGCGCGCGGTGGCGAAGGTACCGAAGGCGAAGGCGCCGGCCGCCATCACCGACAGGCCCAGCGCCATGCCCTTCTTCATGCCGGTGCGCTCGAGGATCCAGGCCGAGGGCAGGGCGAGGAAGAAGTAGGACAGGTAGAACGCGGTGGTCACCAGGAAGGCCTTCGCGTCCGTGTCCAGGTCGAAGGCCAGCTTGACGAAGGTGATCAGCGGCCCGTTGAGCCAGGTGACGAACCCGAAGATGAAGAACAGCGTGCCGATGATGATGGTCGGCGCCAGCGGTGAGCGTTCCTCGCGCGTCGCCATCTGCATTGCGTTCATGTTCCCGATTTCCCCTCTTGATGTTTGCCGGTGTATCGCCGCGGTCTTGCCCGATTATCAATTGCGAATGAAATAAGAGCAACGTTGTCATCGTTGTCTTGCTTTCCTTATTGCGTGGATCGGAATTTCGCGCGCGCCGAACCTGGCGGTACTGCCTGGGGCGGGTTATTGACGGATTGCCAGTGTATTAAGGTCGTTTTGTAAATAAGCGCCACAAAATGTTGATTGTAAAAGGGCAATTTCACGCGGTGGTAAGCTGATCCGCCATTCTGGCGTACCAGCCGTTCCCAGCCGATTTGAATGTCTTGTAGTCCTATTATTGACAACGTTGTCTTTTGAGGGGAGACTCGGTTCACCAAGAGCGCGCGACCATGAAATGGCCGTCGTGATCGAAAGGACGGCAATACCGGGAGGGAGCGCAGGTTTGATTCAAGTCGCTAGCCAGATCGACTCAGTCCAGGCCCAGCAGGGAAGCAAGCGCTTCATTGCCGCCGACGTCGGTGGCACCCACGCCCGTGTCGCCATTGTCAGCGCGCGGCGCGGCGATGGGGCTTCGGTGCAGGTCGAGCAGTTCCGCAAATACGTCTGTGCCGACTATCCCAGCCTGACTGCCATCCTGCGGCATTTCCTCGACGCCGCCGGGGGCGGCATCGAGGAAGGCGCG
The DNA here is from genome assembly GCF_000711955.1 of Nevskia soli DSM 19509. Lineage (GTDB taxonomy): Bacteria > Pseudomonadota > Gammaproteobacteria > Nevskiales > Nevskiaceae > Nevskia > Nevskia soli. The sequence goes on along the minus strand of NZ_KL543998.1, from coordinate 256,500 downwards.
GTGGCCTGTGCCGGTTATGCGGTCGCCGGCCGGGTCATCAACACCAATCTGCCGTGGCCGGTCTCCATCGACGAAATGCGCGACGCGCTGGGCTTGCGCAAGCTGGCCCTGGTCAATGACTTCGAGGCGGTGGCGCACGGCGTGCCCTGCATCGACAACGCCGGCACCACCCTGCTCAGCGGCCCGGCCGAAGCCGTCGCAACAGGGCCGGTGCTGGTGGTCGGACCGGGCACCGGGCTCGGTGCTGCGGCGCGCATCCCCGCCGGCCGCGGCACCACCGTGGTGCTGGCCACCGAAGCCGGGCAGACCAGCTTCGCCCCGGGCAGCGATGTGGAAATCGAAATCCTGCGGCTGCTGCGGCGTGGTACGACGCACGTGCCGGTGGAACAGCTCCTGTCCGGCCCCGGCCTGGTCAATCTCTATGGCGCGATTTGCGCCCTGCGCGGAGCCGCTCCGGCGCTGCGCGCCCCTGCGGCGATCAGCGACGCCGCCATGCAGGGCAGCGATGCCCTGGCTCATGAGGCCCTCGAGGTGTTCTGCGGCCTGATGGGCGGGGTGGTCGGCGACCTGGTGATGCTGTATCGCGCCCAGGCCGGCGTCTATCTCGCGGGCGGCATCCTGCCGCAGATCCAGTCTTTTCTTTTGCACAGCACCTTCAAGGCGCGCTTCCTCGACAAGGGACAGATGCGACCGGTGCTGGAGCGGGTACCGGTGCGCCTGATCGAGCACGGCCAGATCGGCGTGATCGGCGCGGCCAGCTGGTACCTGGGTGGAGCAGGCGAAAACGCAGGCGCAGCGCAACGCGGCGGCGGACGCTGAATCAATGTTGTTTTGGATTTTGTTTTGAGTTGCGAGCTTTAGGGAAGTGAGAGAGCCATAGCAGATGCCATAGCAGATGTGCATCCGGCCGCGTCCGGGCGCAGCCACAGCCACAAGGGGAGTAGAAAACATGCCTTACCGTAAAAAAGCATTGATCGCCGGCATCGCCGCGTGTTTCGCCACTTCGACCGGCGCCTACGCACAGGACGCCGCGCCTGCAACGACGCCTGCCGCCGCCAACGACACATCCGCCGACCAGGCCAAGCAGCTGCAGGGGGTGACCGTCACCGGCATCCGCGCCAGCCTGAAGAAATCGCTGGAGCGCAAGCGCGACAGCGCCGTCGTCAGCGAGGTCGTCACCGCGGAAGACGTGGGCAAGCTGCCGGCCAAGAACGTTGCCGACACCTTGCAGCGCCTGCCGGGTGTCAACATCAGTTCGGCCAGCGCCGACGAAGGCGGCTTCGACGAAAACGATCGCGTCTCCCTGCGTGGCACCAACCCCAGTCTGACCCAAACGCTGGTCAACGGACACACCATCGGCACCGGCGACTGGTTCGTGCTGAGCCAGGTGCAGACTGTGGGCCGCAGCGTCAGCTACAGCCTGCTGCCCTCGGAAATCGTCAGCCAGGTGGTGGTGCAGAAATCTTCCGAGGCGAGTCTGGTGGAGGGCGGCACCGCCGGCTCGGTGAACATCGTCACCCGCCGCCCGCTGGATTTCGGCAAGCCCCTGACCGCCGAAGTGAGCGCCGGTGGCGTCTACGCCGACCTACCCAGCAAGACCGACCCGCAGTTCAGCGGCCTGGTCAATTGGAAGCCGAGCAGGAGCTTCGGCGTGATGCTGGAAGGCTTCTACGAGAAGCGCGATCTGCAACGCAACGGCCAGGAAGTCGTCGGTGGCTATAACCAGATCGCGGCCAGCGACACCATTGCGAAGAACCATCCGGATCTCGCCGGGGTCTACTACCCGAACCTGGTCGGCGAAACGCTGTTCACGCAGAAGCGCGAGCGCGAGGGCGGTCTGATCGATGTCGAGTGGAAGCCGACCAATGACCTCACGCTGGATCTCAATGGCTTCTACTCCAAGCTCAACGCGGACAACTACAACCGCAACTACATGCTGTGGAACAGTCAGTACGTGCCCAGCGGCGCCGGTTTGCAGCCGGGTTACACGGTGCAGAACAACGTGCTCACCGGCGCCACCTTCTCGCCGCAGTCCAGTAGTACGGTTACGCCATACGGCGTCTACGACCAGATCTCTCGCCCAGGGGCCTCGTCTGAATCCAACTATGTGACCTTGGACGGCAAGTGGCACGCTGCCGAGCGCTGGACCTTCGGCGGACAGGTCGGCACCACCCATGGCAAGGGCAACAGCCCGACCCAGGACGTGATCGAGCTTGGCACCGGCGGCAACGCCGGTGGCAGCTGGCAGATGCGCGGCCCCAACCAGGCGATCAACTGGGTGCTCGGCGGCGACAACAGCACGCCTTCCGGCATCCTGCCGCAAAACGGTTGGATTTTCGGCGGCCAGGACATCCACGTGAAGGACTCGGAGAACTGGTTCCAGGGCGACGGCACCTACGACATCGGGCAGGGCATGCTGTCCACGCTGCAGTTCGGCGCGCGCTATGCGACGCACAAGCGCGAGAACCCGTTTGAAATCGCCCAGGGACCCAACTTCGCCACCGACTGGCAGAACCCGGCGAACTATCCGACCACCTATCAGAACTATCCCAGCGACTTCAGCAGTTCGCTCGGCGGCAGCTTCCCCGGCAATGTTTGGTACTACTCGCCCGGACAGCTTGCCGCGATCGACGCGAAGTTCGCCAACCGCGACCCCGTTACCCGCTTCTACTTCCAGGATACCTACAGCGTGAAGGAGAACGATGCGGCGGGTTACGCCCAGCTCAACTTCAGCGGCGACCGCTGGAGCGGCAACATCGGGGCGCGCTACGTCAATACTGACGAGACCATCGGCTACGCCAGCACCAATCCCGACCCCGACGCGAAATCCGTCACCGGCCCGATCACCGGCTCGGCCTTCGGCGATTATTACTGGAACGTGTTCAAGAAGAGCTACGGCACCTTCCTGCCCAGCGGCAACCTGAAGTTCGATCTGACCCAGAACCTGGTTGCCCGCGCCGCCGCTTCGCAGACCATGACCCGCCCGGACTATTCTGCGCTGGCCGGCTCGGTCTCCGCCAACGACCTGACGCACCAGGGTAGCGGCGGCAACCCGAAGCTGAATCCGATCGTCTCCACCAACTTCGACGGCGAGCTGGAGTGGTACTTCGCGCCGCGCGGCCTGTTGTCGGCCGGCGTGTACAGCATGGATCTGCAGGATTACGTGAACTTCGGCAACCAGATCCGCGTGTTCAAGGACATACAGGCCAGCCAGACTGTCGGCCACGACGTCTTCAGCAACTACACCATCAGCGTGCCGACCAACACCCACGCCAGCATCCACGGCGTGGAGTTCAACTACATCCAGCCGATTCTGAAGAATTTCGGCTTTGCTGCGAACTACACCTGGGCCGACGGCAAGGCGGACGGCGGTCAGCCGATGCAGGGCACCTCGAAAAACACCTACAACCTCTCGGGCTATTTCGAGAGCGATCGCTTCAATGCACGCGTGAGCTATACCTATCGCTCGGAGTTCTTCGCCGGTGTCACCCGCGCCGCGAACTATTACCAGCAAGGCACTGGCAATCTCGCCGCGGCGCTGGGCGCCAAAATCACCGACTGGGCTTCGGTGTCGTTCGATGCGCTGAACCTGAACAATCCGACGCTCAGGTACACGGTGAAGGACCCGGCCTTCGGCGAGCAGCCGCACGCCTCCTACGTCAACGGCCGCCAGTACTACTTCAATCTGCACCTGAAGTTCTGATCGAGGTGTTCATATGCGATGCGCTCAACCGTCTGGATTCGACCTGCCCATCAACCGCTACAGGAGCGGCCGTGAGTTCCTTGCAACGTCGCACCTGAAGCTGTAACCACGTTTCTCCCACAGTGGTAAGGTGCTGTGCGGGCCCGGTGGTTTCGGGCCCGCTTTTTTTTATGCGGATGCAGCCGGGTGTTCGGGACTACGATCATCCCCGGCTACATTCCTACACATGCTCTGGCCGATCATGACATTCAGGCTTCGTATCGCCCTCTTTTCCCTCGCGACGGTCTGCGCCGCCCTGTTTGGCGCAGCCGCTTGTGGTTCGCATCCGGCTACGCCCGCCACGGCTGCGGCGCCAACGCTGCGTGACCTGCCGCTGCTGCCGCTGCCGGCCCTGGTGGAGTGGCGCAGCGGCGCATTCACCGTCGCTGCGGACACGCCTATCCTGGTACCGGATGGCAATGCCGACGCGCAGGGGATCGCCGGGCTGCTCGCCGCTTACGTGCAGCAGGTGCGCGGGCTGAAGCTGGCCGTCGGCACGGGGCAGGGCAGCGGCCCGGCCCCGCCCGCCATCGTCCTCGCCATCGACCCGCAGGCCGGCGGTGCAACGGACGAGGGCTACCAACTGGATGTCTCCGCGCAAGGCATCCGCGTCGCGGCGCGCGCGCCGGCGGGTCTGTATTACGGCGCGGTGACGCTGTGGCAGCTGCTGACGCCGGATTCCGCGCAGGGTGCGCCGGTGACGGTGCCGGCCGTGCATATCTTCGACGGCCCGCGCTTCGCCTGGCGTGGAGTGATGCTGGACGTGTCGCGGCACTACATGCCGCCTGCGTTCGTCAAGCAGCTCATCGACTGGATGGCGCTGCACAAGCTCAATACCCTGCATTGGCATCTCACCGACGACCAGGGCTGGCGCCTGGAGATCAGGAAGTACCCGCGACTGACGGAGGTTGGCGCCTGGCGCATTCCACCGGAAGGCGGTCCCAGGACCGGTGGGTTCTATACCCAGGAGCAGGTGCGCGACATCGTCCGCTACGCCGCTCAGCGCTATGTCGCCATCGTGCCGGAGATCGACATGCCGGGCCATGCCCAGGCCGCCATCGCCGCTTATCCCTGGTTGGGTTCTCTCGGCGACCGACCGGCGGTGTCGGTCGATTGGGGCGTCAATCCCTATCTGCTCAACGTCGACGAGCGCACCTTCGGCTTCGTCGGCGGCGTGTTGGCCGAAGTGATGGAGCTGTTCCCTGGCCGCTACATCCATGTCGGCGGCGACGAGGCGATCAAGGACCAATGGAAGGCTTCGCCACGGGTGCAGGCGCGTATGCGCCAGCTCGGCATCACCAGCGAAGATGCCCTGCAGGGTTATTTCATGCGGCGCCTGGAAACCCTGCTCGCCGCGCACGGCCGCAAGCTGGTGGGTTGGGACGAGATCGTCGATGCCGGCCTGCCGGCGGATGCCACCGTCATGTCCTGGAGGGGCGCGCAGGGCGCCATCGCCGCGGCCCGCGCCGGTCACGACGTGATCATGGCGCCGTCGAACGCCCTGTATTTCGACTACCTCCAGGGCGATGGCCACGATGAGCCGCCAGGGCGGCCAACCTTGAGCACCCTCGGCAACGTCTACGACTTCCAGCCCTTGCCGGCGGAACTGGATGCGGCGCAGGCGCGGCACGTCATCGGCGTGCAGGCCAATGTCTGGACCGAGCACATGATCACGCCGCAGCGGGTGGAGCACGCGCTGTTCCCGCGTATGGCTGCCCTGGCCGAAGTGGCCTGGTCGCCGGTGGCTGTGCACGACTGGAGGGATTTCCTGTCGCGCCTGCCGCCTGAACTGGGTCGCTACCGGGCGCTGGGTATCGGCTATGCCGACAGTGCCTTTGCGGTGCGCATCCAGGCAAGCCCCGGCACTGTGCCGGGCGAGGCCACGGTCACGCTGGCCAATCAGACCGGTTTCGGTGAAATCCGCTATACGCTGGACGGCCGCGAACCGGCGGCGGACTCGCCGCGCTACGAGGCGCCGTTGCACCTGGCGCTGCCGCAGCAGGTAACAGCCGCGGCCTTCATTGACGGGCAGCCCATCACGTCAGCCAGACAGCTGCATATCGACGCCGCCAGCCTGCTGCTGCGCAATAGCGACGAGCTGCAAGGCTGCTCGGCCAAGCTGCCGCTGCGCCTGGGCGGGCCCTTGCGCGACGACGGCACGCAGGCGGTTTACCGGGTGGACATCATGGATCCCTGCTGGATCTATGCAGACATGCCGCTGGATGGCGTCTCGCGCGTCGAAGTGCGCCTGGGCCGGCTGCCGTACAACTTCCAGCTCGGCGCGGATGTGCGCAATGTGGTGTCGCGGCCGCCCCTTACGCGCCATGGCGAGCTGCAGATCCACCGCGACAGCTGTGATGGCCCGTTGCTGGCGCAGGTGCCGCTCCTGGCCGATACCGCGGCGCATCGGCCGGAGACGCTATCGGCGGCTATCGCGCCACAGGCCGGCACCCATTCCCTGTGCCTGTTCGTCGGTCACCGCGCTTCCGGTCCATTATGGGTGATCGATACGGTTCAACTGCTGCGCGACGGGTAGGGCTTCCGGGTGCAGGCCGCCGCATCCTGGTATAACATCGCACCTGGTATAACATTTCAATAGAAATGTTTTTGCGAACCGCGCACCATGGGCGCGGCCGTACCGGATGGAGGAGCTGGTCATGGGCATGATGGAAACCGTTGGCGGCGCTTCGGCGCCGCGTCCGCCTTACGTGCGCGGCCTGCCGTTGATCGGCAGCCTGTTCGATTTCGCCAAGGACCCGGCGCGCTTCTTCGTGCGCTGCTATCGCGAATACGGCGCGGTGTTCCGGGTCAAGGTGCTGGCCAATACCTATACCTGCATCGCCGGCGCCGAGGCCGCCAATTTCATGGGTACGCGCGAGGGCAAGGAATGCCTGCGCTCCCGCGAGGCCTGGCAGCCCCTGGTGGACGAGTTCGGCGCCTCCAAGATGCTCAGTGCCACCGACGGCGAGCTGCACAAGGAGTTGCGCGGCATCATGAAGCGCGGCTTCTCCAAGGAGCCGATCCGGGGGCGCTACAACGAGATGCTCGCGATCACCAACGCCAGCCTTGAGCGCGACTGGAAGGTGGGCACCCTGGTGCCGGTGGTGGAGGCGATGCAGTACGTGGTGGTGGACCAGCTCGGCACCGTGCTGACCGGCTCGACCCCGCGCGAGTACGTCAAGGACATCCGCACCACCATCCTCTACATCCTCAACGTGCTGGTCACGCGGCAGCGGCCGCAGTTCATGATGCTGATGCCGGAATACAAGCGGGCCAAGGCGCGCATGTTCGAGTTGGGCCGCAAGATGGTGGCCGATTACCGCGCGGAAGACGCCGCCCGCGGCGGTGTGGGCAAGCCGGAGGAGCAGAAGACCCTCATCGATGATGTGATGGAAGCGCACAAGGCCAATCCGGAGCTGATCCCGGAGCGCGACCTGATCATGCTGATGACCGGCCCTTACGTCGCCGGCCTGGACACGGTGGCCAACACCACCTCGGCCATCGTCTACGCCGTGCTGAAGCATCCCGAGGTGCTGCGCCGGGTGCAGCAGGAAGTGGACGCGCTGTTCGCCAGGGGGCCGGTGAACGAGGACGAGTTCATGAAGAGCCTGCCGGCGCTGAACGGCGCCATCATGGAAGCGATGCGCCTGTACCCGATCGCCGTGGCGCAGATCCGCACCGCCAACAAGGACTTCGTCTTTGCCGGCCACCAGATCAAGGAAGGAGAGTTGATCTACCTCGGCACCAGCGTGCCGCACTTCCAGGAAGAGTTCTATCCCGATCCGGAGCGTTTCGATATCGACCGCTACCAGAAGCCCCGCGCCGAGCACATGCAGGTCGGCACCTATTCACCCTATGGCCGCGGCCACCACACCTGCCTGGGCAAGAGCCTGGCCGAGGTGTTGCTCGCGATCACCATGGCCCAGGTCTTCCACAAGCTGGATCTCGAATTCGAGTCGCCCGGCTATGTGCTGAAGACCAAGACCGCGCCGACGCCGGGACCGGCGATGAGCTTCAAGGTCAGGGTGCGGGGCTACCGGCACTGAAACGGCGGGACGAGGCGCCTTGCAGTGCCTCGTCCCGCCTGTTTTTCCTGAAGAAAAAGCTGCTGCAGGAGATGTCACTTTACATTTTGCGATGGATATCGCAAAAATAGTGGCATAACTTCCCGGAGGCAGCTTGGCCATGTCCGCGCGCGCACCGAGTCTGGCGCTGAAACCGGTTCTCACGGCAACCAAGCCGCTACAGGCGCCTGCGCCCCGTGTCGGCCGTCCGCCCAGCCTCAGCACCCAGGCGATCATCACCGCCGCGCTGGACATCGGCCTGGACAAGGTCAGCTTCAAACAGCTGGCGGCACGCCTGGGCGTCAACGTCGCCACCATCTACCGTTATGTGCGCAACCGCAACGAGCTGCTGCGCCTGTCCGCCTTCCAGTTGACGCTGAGCCGCCGCCTGCCGGACCAGGAGCATGCGCATTGGTCGCAACTGGCCATGCACTATGCCGAGGAGATGTTCGAAACCTTCATGAAGGAGCCGGAACTGGTCGGCGAATTCCTCAAGGGCAGCATCGGCCCGCATGTCGAGATCGACGTGCTCGACCAGTTCCTCGGCGCCATGGGCCGCTACGGCTTCTCTCCGGAAGAAGGCCTGCTGCTGCACCGGGCCATCGGCACCTTCACCATCGGCGCCGCCACCGGCGTCATCGCGGTGAAGGCGCGCCAGGCGGCCGGTACACCCTGGCACGTCGAGATCCGCCGCACCCTGATCGAGCGGGCGGACAGCGACCTGCCCCACGTGCGCCAGGCCATGAGCGATTACCTGCATTTCGACGAATGGCACTGGCTGGTGCCGTTGCACCAGATGCTGGCGGGCATCGCCGCCGAACGCGGCGAAGAGTTGCCCACGCCGCAGGGGCGCCTCGCCAGGTTCTTCGTCGCCGCGCCCAAACCCCGCGCCGATAAGCCGGCCGAAAAGTCGGACGGGCAACCGGATCAAGCGGGACAGACCTGAAGGATCGAATAATCGGGCGCCGCATGCTGAACCCATAACGGAGGAGAGAGCCATGAACACCAGCACCGCCACCGAGGGACGCGTCGAAATCGACGGCCGCATCTTCAATCCGTATTCCAAGGACTTCATCCGCTCGCCCTGGGCCACCTGGGAGAAGATGGTGCTGGAATACCCGGTGGCCTGGCACAAGGACCTGAACATGTGGGTGGTCAGCTCCCACGACGCCTGCGCCGAGATGCTGAAGAACAACGTCTTCACTCCCAACTACAAGGCCTGGGAGCATGCCCCGCCGGAGAAGCCGGAAGCGGAGAAGAACGATTTCGAACGTTCGCTCGATCATGGCCTGTTCGCCACCAAGACGCAGGATCACCTGCGGCTGCGCAAGCTGGCCATGCCGGCCTTTTCCAAGCCGGTGATGGGCAAGATCGACGCCAAGATCCGCGACCTCGTCACCGGCGTGTTCGACGAGATAGGCGAGCCGGAACAGTTCGACGCTTTCAGCATGATCGCCGAGAAGCTGCCGGTGCGCGCCATCGCCCGCATGGTCGGCGTGCCGACCAACAAGGAAGCTTTCTTCCAGGAATTCGCGGTCAGCGTGATCAAGTCCACCCGCATCAACCTGCCGGCGAAGGAGCGGCAGGCGGCGATGCAGACCTCGCTTGCGGGCTTCGCCTACTTCAAGGATCTCATCGCCCAGCGCCGCGCCGCCGCCCATCCGGGCGACGATTTCGTCGGCAGCCTGATCAGCGCCAGCGAGGGCGACGACCGCCTCGGCGATTACGACATCATGGCCATGATCCAGGCGGTGATCGTCGCCGGCTCGGACACCGCCACCGACCTGCACACCTACGCCATCCAGGGCCTGCTCAGCAACCCGGAGCAGTACCGCCTGCTGCGGCAACGGCCGGAACTGATGGAGAACGCCATCATCGAGCTGCTGCGCGTCGGTGCTTTCGGCAAGATGCCGCAGTACCGCTTCGCCAGCGAGGATGCGGAGTTCCGCGGCCAGCATATCCGCAAGGGGCAGTCGATCCTGCTCAACCTCACCGCCGCCTGGGTCGACCCGCAGAAATGGGAGCGGCCGCGCCAGCTCGACATCACCCGGCGCCTCGACGGCAACCTGGTGTTCGGCGCCGGCGCCCACTTCTGCATCGGCACCTACCTGGTGCGCGTGCAGGGCGGCCTGATGATCAGCGAACTGATGAAGCGCTTCCCCAATGCCGAGCTGGTCAACGGCAACGGCGAGGTGGAATACGACTACAACCATCACAACGCCCGGCGTATCAATCGCCTGCTGGTGAAAAGCAATGTGCGTTCGCATGTGCATCCTGCACAAGAACGCGTCATCCGTGACGCGACTGTTGAAACAAGCCACTGAGCACCTTGAACTCCGAACCCATGAAAAAGTGGATCTGCATCATCTGCGGTTACATCTACGACGAGGCGGTCGGCATGCCGGACCATGGCATCGCCGCCGGCACCCGTTTCGAGAGCCTGCCGGACGACTGGACCTGCCCGGAATGCGGCTCGCCCAAGGAATCGTTTGAACTCTATGTCGGTTGAGTCCCATCCAGGGAAGTCGCCGGAGATGGACAGGACCTCGCCGCCGTCCGCCCGTCCGCGGCTGCGCGGCCGTGCGGCGACCCCGGTTCGCGTCCCGGCGCAGCCAGTCGAGCGCTTGGAGGAGAGGAGGCCGGCAGCGGTTTCGCGCAAGGAGCTGGAGCATCGCCGCATCCAGGCGGGCGAGCTGTTGCTGCAGGGGCTGCGCCAGAGCGAGGTGGCCGACCGGCTGCGCGTCAGCCGCGAAACCGTGCGGCGCTGGGCCGGCAAGATGGGCGAGGGTGGTCTGGCTGCGCTGAAAAACGCGCCGCGCCTGGGACGTCCCGCCGGACTCAACAACGCACAGCGCCAGCAACTCGGGTTACTGCTGCAACAAGGCGGCATGGCCCACGGCTTCGTCGACGACGACTGGTCCTTGAGCCGCGTGCGGCAACTGATCGCGCGCCATTTCGGCCGCAACTACAGCGAGGTCCAGGTCTGGCGCATTCTCGGCGCCCTCGGCTGGAGCCACCAGCAGCCCGGCACCGGCGTCCACGGCGGCAAGCGGCGCAAGACCCGCGAGTGGATGCAGAAGCGCTAAGAGCCTGTAACAGAATGAATCGCGCCTGCGACGGCGGTCATTTTTGCGCAGTGCAAGTCGGACAGAGCGCATCATGGAATCACCATGCCGCACTCTGTCCGACTTGCACTGCGCAAAAATGGCCCCGTCCCGGAGGGTTGCGCCCAAAATCGCGCCAGGGCGGCCCCGACACGGTGCCCGAGCGTAGCGAGGTGGGTGCGGGAGGGGTCGCCTTCGCCCGCTCCCGCACCCACGCTGACGCGGCACCGTGTCGCGGGCGATCGTTGTCAGCCCCAGCCATGGAATCACCATGGCTGGGGCCTCCGCCTTGCCTGACGCGATTTTGGACTGCAACGCAGGTGCGATTCATTCTGTTACAGGCTCTAAGCCAGGCGGCCAAGTAACAAATCCGGGTTCGTCCCGTGGAGTTTCCGCGGCGCCGTTGCCGATCAACGTCGCCGTTTTTTTTGGTGCCGCTGTCACGCAATTAAGAAACAAAAATTAGTCACTTCGGACGAAGCACGCAAACCTCACGCGCTTAGCATCACGGTAGACGCTGCAAAGCGCGCGGCCCATGCCACGCGCCGCGGACGAGGGCCTGTTAACGCTCATTTGGTCGCTGCGACGGCCTCTGGAAGTGTCCAGCGCAAGGAGTGAGGAGCGTGATGTACTTGATGTACATAAGCGACGAACGACGCCGCGATGGGCACTTCCAGAGGCCGTCCCGGAGGGTTGCGCCCAAAATCGAGCCATGCGGCGTTGTTGCCCTTGGCCATGGATTCACCATGGCCAGCGGGCTCCGCCTTGCCTGGCTCGATTTTGGACTGCAACGCAGCGATCAAATGAGCGTTAACAGGCCCTAGCTGCATATAAATAAGGGAATTCCGCCGCATTCCCGCAGTGCCAACGAGGAGAGAGCAATAATGAAGTTGCAACTGTTCCTGGTTTCATGCGCGGCAGCGGCTTGCGCCGCGCTCGCGGTCCCCGCCGCACAGGCCAAGGTACCGGCGGACAAGGCCGCGGAACTCGGCGGTTCCAGGCTCACCTGCATCGGCGCGGAGAAAGCGGGGACCCCCGATGGCGTGGCCGAATATACCGGCAAGTACCAGGGCACCTGGCCCGGCATGAAAGGACCGTCCGGCTTCGAGCCCGGTCCCTATGCCGCGGAAAAGCCCCTGTTCTCCATTACCGCGCAAAACCAGTCCAAGTATGCGGACAAGCTCACCGACGGCGAGAAGGCCCTGTTCGCCAAGTATCCGCAGACCTATCGCATGGATGTCTATCCCAGCCATCGCGACTTCGCGCCGCCCAATTTCGTCTGCGACAACACCAAGAAGAATGCGGTCACCTCCGAAGTGATCCATGACGGCAAGGGCGTCACCGGCATGGGCGGCGGTTACCTGTTTCCGATCCCGCAGAGCGGCCTGGAGGCGATCTGGAACGTGTCCAACGCCGGCAAGGTCTGGACCGAGGCCTGCATCTGCGACATCGCCGACGTCTACGCGGGCGGCAGCGTTGCCTGGGGGCGTGAGAAGTTCATGGACATGGCGCTGGGCAGCGATCCCAAGAACTACTTCTCCTACCAGGACCACATCAACGCCTACTTCTACGACGGCTTCCTGCTGCCGGAGCGGCAGAAGGGTTTCGTCGCCGTGGGCTACCAGCCCAACGATTACAGCAACGAGGGCACCATGTCCTGGCAGTACCTGCCGGGCGTGCGCCGCGTGCGCCAGGCACCGGAAGTCGGTTTCGATTACCCGGTGCCGCCGGCCGGCCTGCGCACGGTGGACGACGATTACGGCTTCAACGGCTCGCCCGAGCGCTACACCTGGAAGATCGTCGGCAAGAAGGAATACTACCTGCCTTATGCCAACTTCCGCGTCAATGATCCGGCAGTGAAGTACAAGGATCTGATCAAGGAAGGCACGGTCAACCCGGACTACCTGCGCTATGAGGCGCACCGTGTCTGGGTCATCGAGGGCACGCTGAAGCAGGGCGTGCGCCATATCTATGCCAAGCGGGTGATCTACGCCGACGAGGACTCCTGGCTGGCGCTGATGGCCGACAACTACGACAACCGCAACCAGCTCTGGCGCGTGGCGCTTATCACCTACCACTACTCGCAGGAATCCGGCAGCTGGCATCGCGGCGCTTCGATCTACCACGATCTCACCGCCGGTACCTACGAGGCCGGTTACCTGACCAATGAAAGCACCCAGTGGTGGCGCCTCAACCAGCCGATGAATGCCTCGCAATTCTCGCCGTCCGCGGCGGCGCAGGGCGGGCATTGACCCGGCGCGGCGCACCAACCCCTTGTTCCTCGTCCCCGCCGCGGCGGGGACGAGCCGTTTCTGTTGCCGGTCCCGCTGCCTGGGGAAATTCCCATCAGCGCATGCGGCAGACACCCTATACCCATTCGTGAGACCAGAACCATGAGCACCGTCGTCGACATCCGTGCACCGCAGTCCGCCGCCCGCGCCGCCTTCGATCGCGCCGCCGCCCTGGCGCCGTCGCTGGCGCAGACCAGCGCCGCGCAGCGCATCGAGAAGATCCAGCGCCTGGTTACGGTGATGCTGGCGCACAAGGAAGAAATCTACGCGGCGGTACGGCTGGAGCGCGGGCTGGCGCCGATCGACACCGACGGCGAACTGCTGATGGTGAAGTTCGAGGCCGACTTCATTGCCGCCAACCTGAAGGACTGGATGCCGGACAAGCCGGTCGATCCCTCGCTGATGACGCTGGGCAAGCGGTGCTATGTGCACTACGAGCCCAAGGGCGTGGTGCTGCACCTGGCCACCTGGAACGCACCCTATGTCATCGGCTTCCTGCCGGTGCTGGGTGCGCTGGCGGCCGGCAACGCCGTGATCCTCAAGCCGTCCGAACTGGCGCCGCATTCCTCCGGCGTGGTGGCGAAGATCGTCGCCGAGGCATTCCCCGGCGGGGAGGTGACGGTGGTGGAGGGTGGGGCGGAAACGGCGCAGCAACTGCTGGCCTGCCCCTTCAACCACATCTTCTACGTCGGCAATACCCAGATCGGCAAGCTGGTGATGAAGGCGGCGGCGGACCACTGCGCCTCGGTCACCCTGGAGATGGGCGGCAAGAATCCGAGCATCATCGGCGCCAGCGCCGATATCGCCGACACCGCCATGAAGACAGCCTGGGGCCGTATGTGCAACGGCGGCCAGGCCTGCATCGCGCCGGACTACCTGCTGGTGCATGCGTCGATCGAGCAGGCTTTCACCGAGGCCCTGGCGAAGGAGTTCACCGCCCAGTACAACGCCGACGGCAAGGGCTTCGCACAGAATCCGGACTATCCGGTCATCATCAACGAGCGCCATTTCAACCGCGTCCGCGCCCTCATCGAGGACGCCCGCGCCAAGGGCGCCAGGATCGTCTGCGGCGGCGAATATGTGCCGGAAAAGCGCCTGGTCACCCCCACCATCATCAGCAACGTCACCCCCGACATGAAGGTGATGCAGGAGGAAATCTTCGGGCCGGTGATCTGCGTGGTGCCGTACCAGAGCCGGGAGGAAGTGACGCGCTATGTCGCCGCCCGCGACAAGCCCCTGTCCCTCTACATCTTCAGCAAGGACCAGGCGGAGATCGACTATCACATCCGCCACACCACCTCGGGCAGCACCGTGGTCAACCACAATGTGATCCAGTCCGGCACCAATCCCTACCTGCCGTTCGGCGGCGTCAACACCAGCGGCATCGGCCGCATGGTCGGCTGGTTCACCTTCAACGAGTGCTCCAACGCCCGCTCCATCGTCATCGACGGACCGGCCCTGGGCGACCCGCGCATGTTCGTGCCGCCGCTCACCGACAAGTACAAGAAGCAGGTTTCCGGCCTGCTGACGCAGAAGCCGGTGCCCAGCGGCATCGTCAAGATGATTCACGGTGTGCTGAAGCTGAAGGGGAAGTTCTCGAAGTAGGGCGCCCGACCCGGCACGGCCGGGTTTTCCCGGCGCCCTTGCTGGCGGCATTACCGGTGATGTCGGCGCTCCGGTCCGGCCGCATCGCTTTCCGGGCGATGTGGCTTTATCCTTCCGCGATCTGCTACATCGCCACCCCCGGGGAAAAGTCGGTGGCGGCCAGAATGATTTATGCAGAGGGAGCCATCCCGTGCGCCGAGTGCGCAGGGGTCACACAGCAAGAAGCATCACATTGCCGATAGATCCATGACCCGCAGCAGCAGACTCCGCATCGCCCTCCTCATCGTCCTGATCGCCGTCATCGTCGGCACGCTGGTCCTGCCGTCGCTGTTCGACTGGCGCGCCACCAAGGCCTATGCCCGGATTGCGCGCGGCGACGAGGAGACGCGCGTGATCCTTTACATGGGCCACCCAGACACCACGGCGGCCTGCGGCACGCAGTTGCAATGGGACAAGGACAGCCTCGGCGCCAACGACGGCCGCTGCGTCAGGGCGGTACGCTACGTGGGGCGCCGCGGTGTCTGGGTGGTGGGTTATTCCGCCGACGCCCACGTGGTTTCCAAGTACTTCGAGACGCCCGGCCAGATTCCGTCCGAGGTTCCCGCCGGCAAGTAGGCGGATTTTCCCGGCTCAGGCGGGAAGGGCGGCACCGCCGGCGCGGATGCGTGCCGGAACCAGGTCCGACCAATCGGCGCCCTTGCGCGGCAGCGCTACCTTCCGCGCACTGACACCCGGTTCAGACAGGGAGTGCTACACCGCCAGCTCGCCGATGGTCTCCAGCATTTTCCGGTCGTATTCCATCATGCGATGGCAGCCATGGACGTTGCCGCTGGCGCAGCAAGGGCATTGCGCATGTGGGTGCCGCCGGAAGTGCGGGTGCGCACCCTGGTCAGCGCCGAAAAGCCGGTCGATTATCTGCGCGGCATCGACACCGCGGCCATCCTGGCGGCGGTGAGGCGCCTGATCGGGGAGACCGGCCGCGGCACTGAAAGGCCCGGATTGCGTGGCGGGGTCAAAGCCGCCTAGGCGATGGTTCAGGCCGCCGCGAGCATCCCCAGCATGGCCTGCTTGATCCGCTGCAGGTGACGGCCAAGGTGTTTTACCTGCGACTCGAAGATGCCCTCGATGCTCAGGCCGGTGAGGCAGAAGTGGGTAAAGGTGAGCGCCTCCTGGATCCTGACGTCGCTCAGCTTCGAATCGGGGAAGATTTCGCGCACGATTTTCAGGTGCGCCTTGCCCTGGCGCGCTTCCCAGGCGCGACCGGCGTGATCGGTCGCCTCGCGCGTGGCGAGCAGGATTTCCAGCGCCACCAGGTACAGATCGCTCTGGTAGTGCGTCCACATGCGGTCGACGAACACGCCGACGCGATCCGCCATGGTGCCCCCGCGCAGGCCCGGCGCCGTCATGGTGCCGATGAATTTTTCGTAGGACATCTCCAGGATCGCGTCGAGGATGTCTTCCTTCGAGCCGAAATGGTGCTGTGCCGCGCCCCAGGTCATGCCGGCGCGCTCGGCGATACGGCTGGAACTGGCGGCGGCGAAGCCGCCCTCCTTGATCAGGGACACGGTGGCATTGATCAGGCTCTCGCGGGTGCGCCTGGTTTTCAGCGCCTGGCGGCCTAGCGGTTCTTCTTCTTTTTTCTTGGGCATGACGGTCGGGGGATGGCGATCCCCCAAAATATTACACTCCGCAGGCTTGGCGCGGCGCCGGCGGCCCCGGACGCCGGGGCATGGATTAGGAACCCGAAGACGTGGCGGAGCGCCGCCCCGGCGTCCATCATCTTCGGGAAATTCCCGGTCATGCGCGGCTACGGTGGACCATGGCAGCGATGGCGCATGGCGAAACGATACTTGATGGAGGACACAATGCAGCGACTGACCCGGCAGGCAAGCCGCTCCGTCCTGGCAGCGGCGATCCTGCTGCTGCTACCCGGCAGCCCGGCCCTGGCTGATGCGGGCGCGCCGCCGCGCCCGCTGCTGCTCGAGCTTTTCACCTCGCAGGGTTGTTCATCCTGCCCGCCGGCCGATGCGCTGCTGCGCGAGTTATCGACGCGCGACGACCTTTTGCCCCTGGAGTTCCACGTCGACTACTGGGACAACCTCGGTTGGGTCGATCCGTTTTCCGCCGCGGCTTTCACCGCCCGGCAACAGGCTTATGCCTCGGCCCGGGATTTCGAGGTCTACACGCCGCAGCTGGTGGTGGAGGGCAAGAGCGCCGTGATCGGATCGAACCGGGGCGATGTCTTCGCCACTATCGCTTCAGCCAGGCATGAGGCGAGGAGCGCGGCGTCCAGCATCCGGCGCAACGGCAAGGAGGTGAGCCTGGGCATCGACACCGCCGGTACTGCCAGTGCGTCAGCGGATGTCTACCTGCTCAGCTTCGACAGCACCGACAGCACCAGCATCCGCGGTGGCGAGAACGCCGGCCGCAATCTGCTGTATGCCAACGTGGTGCGTTCGATCCGCAAGGTGGGAGAGTGGCGCAATCAGCCCCTGAAACTGACCGAACAGTTGCGGCCCGACGAAAGCGGCGACCGCCTGGCCCTGGTAGTTCAGGACCGCGGCGGCACCGTCTGGGCGGTGGCAAGCACTCCCGCGGCGGCGGCCGGGATTGACCGGTAGCGGCAACGGTAAGCGAGGCGGCCGGGACTGGACAGCGGAGCGCAGCAAGGGTCATGGAGCGAAGCGATCCGGGTGATGTGGTTGTTATCAGGCCGTTTCGCCACGCCGCATCAAGTCGGCACTATCCACCGCTCGCCATGGCACCGAACTTGCGGCCATAACCGGACCGGAGCCGCCGCCATCATTGCCAGTCCCGTGCGGCGATGCGTGGCGCACCTCCGGTGGGCCCTGGTGCCGCCCCGGCGCGGCCCGCCACCGACTGGACGCTGTCCGATGGAACCGATCAACCCGAAATCACCCTGGGGTTTCCGCCGCATGACCGGCCTGGTGCTGACCGCCGGCGGTGCCCGCGGCGCCTACCAGGCCGGCGTGCTCAAGCGCATCGGCGAAATCCCGGCGCTGCGCAACCGGCCTTCGCCGTTTCCCGTCGTCGCCGGCGCCTCCGCCGGCGCCATCAATGGCACCGCCGTGGCCGGCTACAGCGCCAATTTCCACGAGGGCACCCGCCTGCTGGCTCAACTATGGGGCCAGCTCGGCGCGCGCCAGGTGTATCGTCCCGACCTGCTGTCCCTCGGCCGCAACGCCCTGCGGCTGGTGCTGGATGTGGCGCTGGGCCCGATGTTCGGTGCGGGGCGGGTGCAGTCCTTCGTCGATACCTCGCCGCTGCGCGCCTTCCTCGCGGCCAACCTGCCGATGGAGGGCATCGCCTCGTCCATCCGCAGCGGCCATCTCTACGCCCTGGCCATCACCGCCACCGGCTACCACTCCGGCAAGGCCTTCACCTTCATCCAGGGCAAGCCTGGGCATCCGCTGTGGAACAAGAGCCGGCGCGTGGCGCTGCCGGTGGCGCTCGGCGTGGAGCACGTCTATGCCTCCGCCGCCATCCCGCTGGTATTTCCGCCGGCGCCGATCGTGGTGGCCGGGGCCACGGCCTACTTCGGCGATGGCGCGCTGCGCCTGGTGACGCCGCTGAGTCCCGCCATCCGCCTGGGCGCAGAGCGTATCTTCGCCATCGGCGTGCGCAACCAGAATGCCGCCGACGACTTGCTGCGCACCGAGCTGGCGTCGGATGCCGACGTGGTCGAAGCCAAGGCGCGCCTGCGCAGCCCGCCGCTGGCCCAGGTTTGCGGCGTGTTCATGAACGCGATCTTCCTCGATCACCTCGACGCCGACGTCGACCACCTGCTGCGCATGAACGAGCTGGTCGCGGGCTATCAGTGCGCCACACCGGGCAAGGCGGTGGTGCCGAGCCGCGTCAGCGAGCCGATGCGCATCGTCGAGCCGATGATCGTGTCGCCCTCCGAGGACCTGGCCATGATCGCCGCCTCCCTCCAGCACCGCATGCCGCGCGCCGTGCGCTACCTGATGGATGCCCTGGGAACCCCGGACGCGCAGAGCGCCGACCTTACCAGCTACCTGCTGTTCGACAGCGAGTTCACCCGGGCGCTGATCGACATCGGCTACCGCGACGCGGCCCAGCGCATCGCCGAGATCGAACATTTCCTGCTGGGTGCGGAAACGCAGCAGGCCGGCGAGGCTGCGGCGGCCGGCCGCTAGATACTCCCTCATAGCCGCGCGCCGCCGGAACGGCGCGCGGCCCGGGACCAATCTCAGCGGCGAACCGAGCGGACCGCCACGGTGTCGGCCAGGTTGTCGGCGTCGTACTTCAGCGCCTGCCGGGGCAGGTCGACGAAGAACATCTCCCCCTCGGACGTCCTGGGCAGCATGCCCACCTTGAGCGCCGGCACATAGGCCCGGCGTCCGGAGATCTTCACCGGCCGCAGCACCACGGCCATCTGTACGCTGACTTCTTCACCGTTGGCCGCCTGTTCGACGTGCGCCAGGATGGCCTTCTTCACAGTGTCCGCATCCTTCAGCGCCAGCGAGCGCAGGGCGGGATGGTAGGCGAGGGCCGGCCAGCGCAGATCGACGCCGATCAGTTCGCCCGAGGCGGCGGAGGTGAGTTTCGCCACGCTGCCTTCCACCATGATGCCGTCGACGCTGCGCAGCGCGTAGGTGAAGACGCCGTCCACCAGCGCTCCGTCCTGGTCGTTGCGGGCCGCGGCCGGTGCGGTATCGCCCGCCGCCACGGCCTTGTCGTCGCGCAGCGCGGTGAGGCCGGTCTGCAGGAACAGGATCTGCGACTGGTCGAGGCCGATCTTCGCCAGGAACTCCTGATGGTCCTTGCCGACGCGCTCCTTGATCCGCGCCGCCTCGTCATAAGCCACCGGCAGCAGCGCAGCGCTCTTCTTCACCAGCCGGACGCGTCCCGATGCGGCCTCCACACGCGCCGCGTACTGGTCATTGCTGACGTAGTCGCTGCCCTTGCGCGGTGTCGCACGCGCCACCTGCAGCGCGCTTTCCAGTTGCGGCAGGGTGCGCAGCTTCAGCGGATCGAGTTGGGCGGCCGGAAGTTTGCGGATCGCCTCCAGCCGCTCGGTCAGGCGCGCGCTGTCGAAGCGTGGGTAAGCGGCGTCGACCGCCTTGGCGTAGTCCTTGGTGAAAAAGGAGGCGGCGTCGGGGCCGGAGCCCAGATCGTTGTCGGCGGCGAGCGCCGCCGGGGCGCTGCCCAGCGCCAGTGCGGCGGCGGCCAGCAGTTGCAGGATTGATTTGCCGAAATTCATGATGGGTTCCCCCGTTGCTTGGTTGAAAATGCGTGGGTCGCTGCTGATCCGGTTCAGTGCGGCAGCGAGCCGCCGCCTTCAGACGGCGAGCACTCGCTGATGAAGCGCGTCACCACGAAGTTCGCCGGCGTATCGGCGTGGTTGACCCAGTACTGTTCGGACAACGCATCGTGCGCATGCGCCGAGTCCTTGCCGTAGGCGCGCGCCACCGGGCAGGTGGACTTGTAGGCGTTGTACCAGTGGTCGACGTGGTACATGTCGTCCACCCAGGCCTTGGCGACGCCCTCGCCGAACATGCCGTCCCAGGCCAGGTCGGAGTATTCGTCGACGTAGGACGAGCCGATCCACATCAGGCCGTGGAAGCCCATGATGGCGTGCACGCCGCCGGTGGCGACCGGATCCCAGGAACTGCGCTTCTCCCACTGCATGCTCTGGCAGGACGACATCTGGTAGAAGCGCGAGTGCCCGCCGGAGGCCTTGCCCAGTTTCATCTGGTTGACGTTGAGCCCGCACTCGCCATGGTCCTTGGTGTGCATGCTGCCGACCCAACCGACGCTGTCGTCATGGCCGTGCAGGCAGATCAAGCCGGCATCGGTGCTGTCGATGTTGCCGTTGTCGTTGGCCCAGCTGTTGATCGAGGGATCGGCGTAGCGCCCCACGGTGACGAGCTGGAAGTTGCGCCATACCTGGGCATTGCCCAGCGCGCCCATCTCATGGCGCCAGGCCATGCACATATCGTCCCACCAGTCGCGCTCGGCCCCGGGACAGTCGCCGTCCCACTTGGTGACCGCCGAAGTCCAGACCGATCCGGCACAGGCCGCACCCGAACCGAGTGCGAACGCTAGCGCCAGCGAATACAGGATGCCGCGTAACGATTTAGACATTGCCGTGTCCTCCCCTTGATTGCGCGAAGCGCGCGGACTTGCTGCCGCGCCAACAGTAGGCAGGTTCGGCCATGCCGCTTGTGAGGCGCCGCACAGGTAGTACGACTCATCTGGGGGGTAAGGCGATGCCAACTGTGACCGGCCGCTCAACCGCCGGAGGGTTCGTGCGGCCGCGCCGCGAACGGGCGGCCGGATTCGATCGCTTCCATAAAACATTTTGACAGAAATGTTTTATGGGACTAGGATTCGGCCATGGATTGCAGCGGCGCGGCGCATCGTGCCGGCCGTTGCGCCGCGCAGAGCCCGGCAAGGGCCGCGTTTCGCCGGCCGGTTTCCGGGGCGTCACCGAGGAGAACATCGTGAAGAAGTACGATCGCGACAGGGGCCTGTCGATGTTCGACGAGGTCTATTGCGGAGATCTCGGGCAGTTGCCTGCGGCCGGCGCGTCGAAATTCATCGATCACATGCTTGAAACGCTGTTCGCCGAATTGTGGGCGGACGGCACGCTCAGCATCCGCGACCGCCGCCTGCTGCTGCTCGGCGCCATCGCCGCGCAGGGTGACGAGACCACGCTCACCATCCAGGCCCGCTCGGCGCTGAAGCGCGGCGAGCTGAGCGGCGAGCAACTCGATGCGATGGCCCTGTTCCTGACGCAGTACGTCGGCTATCCCAAGGGTTCGCGCGTGTTCCGGGTGGTCAACGAAGTCAAGGCCGGGGCAGTGAAGAAATGATGGAAGGAAACGCTCGCGCGCACTCCCTACCGTCATCCCTGCGCGGGCGGGGACCTGTTTTTGCCTTTCTCCGTCCGGCCTGCGGAGCGAAATCCTGATGCTTCCCGGCTACTGGTTCTCCAGAAATCCCGACAAGGCCTGGGCCGAGAAATTCTTCCTGGGGTTCATTCCGGTCTTCTTCGCCTACAACGCCCTGATCCAGAAAATGGGCTGGCTCGACGTCGGCAATTTCTGGCATATCGCCCAGAACCTGCTGATGTGGATCCCTTATTGCCTGCTGCTGCCGCTGTTTCTGCGCCGTCACAGCGGCGTGCCCTGGCGCGACAGCTTCTGGTTCAAGTTCAACCTGTACATGTTCGTCTACGTTTTCTTCGCCACCTATTTCCATACCGAATACTTCTTCAAGACCCTGGGCATCCGCTACCGCTTTCCCCACGTCAGCCTGTACCTGGACTCGGCGCTGGTCGGACCGGATGAGGCCGGCGCCATGCGGAACTTCGAGAAGGTGCCGCTGGGCATGTATTTCAACGCCATCGCTTTCTTCATCGTCTATCACACCGCTTCGGTGATCTGCATGCGGCGGGTGAAGAGCCTGACGCCTACGCTGCCGAAGACGCTGCGCTATCTGTTGTGGGTGGTCACGGTGGCGGTCACTGCCTATTTCTTCGCCTGGGCCGAGACCTTCCTCTACGTCAACTCTTCGGCCAGGGCCAATGTCTGGTACATCGACATGCCGCGCATGCTGAGCCTGGGCTCGGCCTGTTATGCCCTGTATTTCATCGTCAGCTTTCCCAATGTGTTTCGTCTCGACGAAGAGGCGCAAGGGGAACGCTGGTCGCTGTCGCGCTGCGTCGTCGAAGCATCGTTCGTCAGCATGGTGGTGCTGCTCCTGCTGGATCTGTTCACCTGGCTGGTCGGCCCGATTGCCTGAGCGAGGGTATCCATGTCTTTCCGTTCGCAAGCGATAACCACCGGCCCCAACAGAAAACAGCCGGTGATCGAGCCGGACGAGACCGCGCGGGAGCGCTTCGCGGATCTTCTCGGCGCGATTTACCAGGGTCCTTACGAGCAACAACCCTGGAGCGGGGTGCTCAAGCGCATCCAGGCGGATTTGAAGGCATCATGGGCGGCGTTGCTGCTGCGCCCGGCCGGCGAGCATCTGCCGGCGCAACTGGTTGCCGCCGGCGGCCCATTATGGCTGGCGGAAGATTCTCCCTACTTGCCGGGTGGACGCTGTCCGCCGGGTGTGCCGTTCCACGATCTGCCTTGCGACCGCATGCTTCCGGTGCAGGATATTTCCGGCGACGGCCGCGTTCCGCGCCACGCCATCGGCGCCGACATCCTGGTGATGCCGGATGTGCGTGTGCGCCTGCGCATCTGCCGCGGCAGCCGGGAAGGGGCGTTCAATGAGCAGGATCTGCACTACGGCGAATCGCTGCTGCCGCATTTCAAACGCGCGCTGCGCGGCTATTTCCTGCAAAGCCGTCGTGATGCGGAGAACCACTTGCTGTCGCAGGCCGTGGAGCGGCTCGGTCTGGGCCTGGTGCTGCTCGACCAAGGCGGTGCATTGCTGAGCAGCAACGGTGCCGCCGACCGCATCCTGCGCCGCAAGGACGGCTTGCGCCTGCTCAACGCCATGCTGGCCTGCGATGCGCCGGCCGAAGACCGCCGCCTGCGCGGTGTGATCAAGGCCGCGCTGCAACGTGCCGCCTGCGGGACTGGAAGCGAGGGCGTCGCCGTGTCCGCCACCCGGGCCGATGGCTGTTCCCGCCTCGGCCTGGTGGTGCAGCCGCTGCCGCCCGGACCGCTCGATGAGGGCCGGCGCCGCCCGGCAGTCGCAGTATTCCTGCGTGATCCCCTCCAGGACTGCAATCCCGCTCCGTCCGCCGTGGGCCAGTTGTTCGGTCTTACCCCGGTGGAAACCCGGCTGGCCCTGGAAATGACCAATGGCGCCACGCTGGATGAGGCCGCCGCCACGCTCGACATCCGCCGCAATACGGCGCGCACCCACTTGCGCTCCATCTTCGCCAAGGTTGGAATCCAGCGTCAGGCGGGGCTGGTCAGGGTTATTTTGAACAGCGTCGCCGTCATGGCGGGATGAGGCAACCGTACCCTCGCAAGGAGGGGTTTACGGCATCATTGCCGTGAAATCGGGTGGCCGATGATGCGGCCTTGCCTTAAATAAATTTCACGAGCTATTGATTTTTAATATTTATTTTATTTTTGTGCTCACTCGCCCCGGCCAGTCCGGCAGGTGCCGCGCCAGCATGCCGGCCGCCAGGGATTGCAGCAGCGAAGCCTCACGAAAGGCAGGCCTTCGGCGACAATTTAGTTTTTCTAATCTCTGATGGTAGAAAAAATCAATTGTTGCAACGCAGCAAGCGGTGTTTAATACACCCCATGAAGTGAGTGGGTCAAGACGGATCCCGCTTCGAACATCTCCTCCAGATCCCGCACCTATGGGATCTTTCAGGCCACATCCTTACCGATGTGGCCTTTTTTTATGTCCGCGGTGAATCCGGTCCGCAACTTTAGTCCAGCCGGCACCGCTTGGCCAGCGGAAGTGTTCAGGGTAAGCCCGGCTGGCTTCCATTTGCCCGTTTTTCAGGATTGCCGATTCCCGGGGGGCGGCTTGCCGAAAGCACCAGCGTGCCGCCGCCCGGGGCGCGCAACACCGCGCGAACTTCGTGCGGGCCCTGTTCCAGCGGCCGGGCGATGCTGGCGCCCGCCGCAATCATCACCGCCAGATTCTGCTCGATGTCGTCCACCCGCAGGACCGGCGCCGGTTCCTCGACGATGCGCTCCTCTTGCGCCGCCAGGCCCAAGGTGAGGCCGCCGGCGTCGATGGCACAGTAACGGTCGCCGTCGCGGAATTTCACCGGCCAGCCGAGCGTATCGCGATAGAACGCGATCGCCGCTGCGAGGTCGTTGACCGGGCACAGCAGCAGGTTCATCTTCATCGCCATACACCTCATCTCGTCCTGAACCGATGCGGCAATGGTGCGTCATGCCGGAATCCAGGCATCGTCCTGCGGGACTACGCGCCGCGCGATGCGGATAGTCCTGTCGGGTGATGCCGCGCGCCACGCAACTCGCGGACACTCCAGCCTCATCACCGGAAGGCGGCATCAATGATCGACCAGTTGATTGGCATCGCGCTGCAAGCGGGAGCGGCGATCCTGCCCGTGTACGAGCGGATGAAGCCGGAAGAGGCCACGCTCAAGGGCGATGGCTCGCCGGTCACTGTGGCCGATGCGCTGGCCGAATCCATCATCCTGGAACAGCTGGGCAGCCTTGCGCCGCAGATCCCGGTGGTGGCGGAGGAGTCCGTCGCCGCCGGCCGCATCCCGCAGACCGCCGGCAAGCCGTTCTTCCTGGTCGATCCACTCGACGGCACCAAGGAATTCCTGTCCAGGAACGGCGACTTCACCGTCAATATCGCCCTGATCGAAGACGGCGTGCCGGTACTCGGCGTGGTCTATGCGCCGGCGATCGGCGAACTTTACGCCGGTGGCGTGGGGCAGGGCGCCCGCCGCGCCCTGGTGAAGGACGGCAAGCGCGGACCATGGACCGAAATCCATGTGCGCCCGGTGCCGCCCGGCGGCATCAAGGTCCAGGCCAGTCGTTCGCACCTGACCGAGGAAACCAAGACCTTCATCGAGCGCTTCAAGGTTGCCGAGTTCGTTTCCGCCGGCTCCTCGCTCAAGTTCTGCCGCGTCGCCGCCGGCGAAGCCGACCTCTACCCGCGTCTGGCCCGGACCATGGAATGGGATACCGCCGCCGCCGATGCCGTGCTGCGCGCCGCCGGCGGCAAGGTGCTGGACATGGAAGGCCGGCCGCTCGCCTATGGCAAGCGCAACCAGCCCACCGACAGCGACTTCGCCAACGGCTGGTTCGTCGCGACAGGCACGCTGGATCCGTTCGCGGCGCGCTGACCGGCCGTGCCGATCACTCCAGCTCGATCAGCAAATCCTTCGCATTCACCGTGATCCCCGGCCCTGTGTGAATCTGCTTCACCACCGCGTCGCGCGGGGCGGCGATGACGGTTTCCATCTTCATCGCCTCCAGCGCCATCAGCGGCTCACCCTTGGTCACGCTCTGGCCCTTCTGCACCGCCACGCGCACCACCATGCCCGGCATTGGGGCGCCGATCTGGTTGGCGTTGCCGTCCTCGGCCTTGGGGCGCTCCGTGGTGGACTTCGCCGCACCGGCGCGCGGCACTCGGATCATGCGCGACTGGCCGTTGAGCTCGAAGAACAGCTTGGACACGCCTTCATCTTCCAGATCGGTGCGGCTCTGCAGCCGGATCACCAGGGTCTTGCCCGGCTCGATGTCGACGCTGATCTCTTCCTGCTGCTCCGGCAGGCCGTAGAAGAACACCGGTGTGGGCAGGGTGCTGACATCGCCATAGAGTTTCTGGTGCTCGACGAATTCCCTGAAGACCTTCGGATACATCAGATAGGAAGCAAGGTCGGCATCGGATAACGGCAGGCCCAGAGCCTTCTCCGCTTCCGCCTTCGCCGCGGCGAGGTCCACCGGCGGGATCGACTCGCCCGGACGCCCCTTCAGCGGCGGCTTGCCCTTCAGCACCTTGCTCTGCAGCGCGGCCGGGAAGCCGTCGGCGGGGAAGCCGAGCTCCCCCCTCATCAGCGAGATCACCGATTCGGGAAAGTCGATGGCCTTGTCCGGATCCCGCACATCCGCCGCCGTCAGCCCGTTCGACACCATGTACAAGGCCATGTCGCCGACCACCTTGGAGGTCGGGGTCACCTTGACGATGTCGCCGAACAGCTGATTCACCTCGGCGTAAGCATGGGACACTTCGGGCCAGCGCGATTCCAGTCCCAGCGAGCGGGCCTGCTCGCGCAGATTGGTGTACTGGCCGCCCGGCATTTCGTGGCGGTAGACATCGGAAGTGCCGGAGCGGATGTCGGCTTCGAACGGCGAATAGAAACGGCGCACGCCCTCCCAGTAATCGGACAGCCGCTGCATCGCCTCCAGGTCCACGCCCGCGTCGCGCTCGCTGCCGGTGAGGCTGCTGGCGATGCTGCCGAGATTGGGCTGCGAGGTGAGCCCGCTCATCGAGTCGAGCGCGCCGTCCACCGCGTCGCAGCCGGCCTCGATGGCGGCCAGCACGCTGGCCGCGGCGATGCCGCTGGTATCGTGCGTATGGAAGTGCAACGGCAGGCCGACTTCCTGCTTCAGCGCCCGTACCAGCTCGCGCGCCGCGCGCGGGCGGCACACGCCGGACATGTCCTTGATGCTCAGCACCTGGGCGCCGGCCTTCTCCAGCACCTTGGCCAGGTCGATGTAGTACTTCAGGTTGTACTTGGGCCGGCTGCTATCGAACAGGTCGCCGGTGTAGCAGATCGCCGCCTCCGCCAGGCCGCCGGCCTCGCGCACCGCATCGATCGGCAGGCGCATGTTCTCCACCGCATTGAGGCAGTCGAAGATGCGGAAGATATCGACGCCGGCCTGCGCCGCCTGCTGCACGAAGTACTTGACCACGTTGTCGGCGTAGTTGGTGTAGCCCACCGCGTTGGCCGAGCGCAGCAGCATCTGCAGCGGAATATTGGGCACCGCCTCGCGCAGGTCCGCCAGGCGCTGGAACGGATCCTCCTTGAGGAAGCGCAGGGCCACGTCGAAGGTGGCGCCGCCCCAGCATTCCAGCGACAGCAGGTTCGGCAGCATGCGCGCGTAATACGGCGCGATGGCGACGATGTCCTTGCTGCGCATGCGCGTGGCAAACAGCGACTGGTGCGCGTCGCGCATGGTGGTGTCGGTGAGCAGCACCCGCTGCTGCTCCTTCATCCATTTGGCGAAGCCGTCCGGGCCCTTCTCCTTGAGCAGGTCGCGCAGGCCGCGCGGCACCGGCTGGCCCAGGTCGATTTTCGGCTTGATCGGCGCGGCCAGCGGCAGCGCCGGCGCCTTGCGGCCCTTCATCTCCGGATTGCCGTTGACGATGACGTCGCCGATGAAGCGCAGCACGCGCGTGGCGCGGTCGCGCCGCGGCGCGAACACGAACAGCTCCGGCGTGTTGTCGATGAAGCGGGTGATGCACTCGCCGGAGCGGAACTGCGGATGGCCGATGACCTTTTCCAGGAATTGCAGATTGGTGGACAGGCCGCGGATGCGGAACTCGCGCAGGGCGCGATCCATGCGCAGGATCGCCTCGTCCACCGTCGGCGCCCAGGCGGTCACCTTGACCAGCATGGAATCGTAGAACGGTGTGATCACGGCGCCGGAATAGGCAGTGCCGCCGTCGAGGCGGATGCCGAAGCCGGCCGGGCTGCGGTAGGCCAGCAGACGGCCATGGTCCGGAGTGAAACCGTTCTCCGGATCCTCGGTGGTGACGCGGCATTGCAGCGCATGCCCGTCCAGCTTGACCTGGTCCTGCGTCGGCAGCTTGGAATCGGGATCGCCGATGCGCGCGCCCTCGGAAACGCGGATCTGCGCCTTGACGATATCCACGCCGGTCACCTCCTCGGTGACCGTGTGTTCCACCTGGATGCGCGGGTTGACCTCGATGAAGTAGAAGTGGCCGGTGTCGGCATCCATCAGGAACTCGACGGTGCCGGCGTGGGAGTAATTCACCTGCCGGCACAGCCGCAGCGCGGCGTCGCACAACTCCTGGCGCTGATCCTGTTTCAGGTACGGCGCCGGCGCGCGCTCCACCACCTTCTGGTTGCGCCGCTGCACCGAGCAGTCGCGCTCGAACAGGTGGATCAGGTTGCCGTGGCTGTCGCCGAGCACCTGCACCTCGACATGGCGCGCGCGCCGCACCAACTTCTCGACGTAGACCTCGTCGTTGCCGAAAGCGGCCTTGGCTTCGCGCCGCGCCGATTCCATCTGCGGCCCCAGCTCCGCCTCGGACTCGATCACGCGCATGCCGCGGCCGCCGCCGCCCCAGCTGGCCTTCATCATCACCGGATAGCCGACCGCGGCGACGATCGGCTTGCACGCGTCCAGCTCGTGGGGCAGGGCACGCGAGGCCGGCAGCACCGGCACTTGGGCCAGTTCCGCCGCCTTGCGCGCGGCTACCTTGTCGCCGAGCGTCTTCAATACCAGCGGCTGCGGACCGATGAACAGGATGCCGGCCGCGGCGCAGGCTTCGGCGAAGGCCGGGTTCTCGGACAGGAAGCCGTAGCCCGGATGGATGGCGTCGACCTGCGCATCCTTGGCGGTGCGGATGATGTCGGCGATGTCCAGGTAGGCGGCGATCGGCTTGGCGCCGGCGCCCACCAGGTAGCTCTCGTCCGCCTTGAAACGGTGCAGGGCGAAGCGGTCCTCGTGGGCGTAGATCGAAACGGTGCGAATTCCCATTTCCGCCGCGGCCCGCATGACGCGGATGGAAATTTCACCGCGATTGGCGACAAGCAGCTTGCGGATCCGGTGGCCGGATTCGTTCGCGGAGGACATTGCGAGTTCCTGGAAAAGAGGGGTTGCCGGTCCAGATTACCGAATTGTGTCGCTGCTTCAACCCTACGCCGGCGTACTGCCTTCAGGGTAAGAAATATTGTCCTGAAACAAAGGATTCATGTGCCGTGCCTATCTTTGCCACACCGGCCGGGATCCACGCCTCATTCCGGTTCGCCGCGCCCCATCCGGTGCGGATTTTCCAACTCAGACATGGACGTTCTGGTGCCTATCAATCGCAGGGATTTCCTGCTGCGCGGCGGTCTTGCCACCGCCGCGCTGGCGGTCAGCCCGCCGGCATTCGAAGCCGAGCCCTTGCCGCAGTTGCCGCTCTGCGGCGGCGCCGCGCTGCGCAAGGTCGCGTTCCGCAACCAGGTGCTGCCCTCCGGGCCGCCGCTCAACCCCCTGACCCTGGCGCGCTTCGTCGATCTCCTGCCGATCCCGCCGGTCCTGCGCAGCGCCGGAACGCGGCCCAGCCCCGAAGACTCAGGGCTGGCGCTGCCTTACTACCGCGTCGAAATGCGTGAATGCCTGGCGCAATTGCATCGCGATCTCAAGCCAACGCGCCAGTGGGGCTATGCCGGCAGCGTTCCCGGCCCGACCATCGAAACCCGGAGCGGCCAGGGCCTGCTGGTGGAGTGGGTCAACGCCCTGCCGCGCAAGCACCTGCTGCCGGTGGACTTCAACGTTCACGGCGCCGAGGCCAACAAGCCCGAGGTGCGCACCATCGCCCACGTGCACGGCGCCAAGGTGCCGCCGCAGGGTGACGGCTATCCCGAGCGCTGGTGGACCTCCGGCAAGTCCGCCACTTTCCACTATCCCAACCAGCAGGATGCGGCCACGCTGTGGTACCACGATCATGCCATGGGCATCACCCGCCTCAACATGTTCGCCGGCCTGTTCGGCTTCTTCATCGTGCGCGACGAGGCGGAGGATGCGCTGGATCTGCCGCGCGGCGAGTGCGACATCCCGCTGGTGATCTACGACCGCCGGCTCGATCGCGACGGCCAACTTTACTATCTCACCTCCGGCGATGCGCGCGCGCCTTGGGTGCCCGAGTTCTACAGCAACGCCATCGTCTGCAACGGCAAGCTGTTTCCTTATCTGGAAGTGGAGCCGCGCCGCTATCGCTTGCGCCTGCTCAATGCCGCCAACGGGCGCTCCTTCCACCTGACCCTGTCCAACGGTCAGGACTTCCAGCAGATCGGCAGCGACGGCGGTCTGCTGCCGCAGCCGGTGACGCTGAAGGACGTGACGCTGTTTCCGGCCGAGCGCGCCGACCTCGTCATCGATTTCTCGGCGCATGCCGGTGAACAGATCGTGCTGCAGCAGGAGTCGCAGGAAGTGATGCAGTTCCGCGTGCGCAAGGGCGGCGGCAAGGACCGCGCCGCGCTGCCGCAGAAGCTGCGCCCCGTGCCGCGCATCGCCGAAGCCGAGGCGGTGAAGACGCGCCTGCTGACTCTGGGCGAGCGCGACGACTACGCCGGCAACTCCACCATGGTGCTGCTCAACGGCACGCACTGGGATCGGCCGGTCACCGAAACGCCGACGCTCGACACGGTGGAAATCTGGAGCCTGCTCAACCTTACCGGCGACGCCCACCCGATCCATCTGCACCTGGTGCGTTTCCAGATTCTCGACCGCCGTCCATTCGATGTGTTCGCCTACAACGCCAGCAAGACCCTGCGCTACACCGGTCCGGCCGTGCCGCCGCCGCCGCAGGAAGCGGGCTGGAAGGACACGGTACGCACCGATCCGGGCATGGTGACCCGCATCATCGTGCGCTTCGAGGGCTATCCCGGCCGCTATGTGTGGCATTGCCACCTGCTCGAACACGAGGACAACGAAATGATGCGACCTTACGACATCCTTACAAAGGAGTAACGCAAGGTACTGTCTGGATTGAGGTTTCACGGAAACGAAACCTTCGCGTCATTTTCTCTGGGCACACTTCGGGTCCCCCATCACACACACAGGGAGTGTCACGTGATCCGGTTATCCCCCCAGTTCAAGCTGCGCACTTTTGCCGGTGCCGCGGCGTTGGCCATCGCCAGCGCATTCGCGGCCTCATGCTCCAACGACAACAACGGCACCGGCGGCGCCGGCGTTGCCGCCACGCCGATCCAGCACGTCATCCTGATCATCGGCGAGAACCGCACCTTCGATCACGTCTTCGCCACCTATACGCCGCACACCGCCGGGCAGACGGTTTCCAACCTCCTGTCCAAGGGCATCGTCAACGCCGACGGTACCCCGGGGACAAACGTCGCGCTGGCCAAGCAGTTCCAGGCCACCGCCAATGGCGCGTACTCCATCAGCCCGACCACCGGCAAAACCGCTTACGCGACGCTGCCGCCGATGATGACCGGCGGCGCGCCGACCAATCCGCACTTCGCGTCCGGCACGCAGGCTGCTACGGTCGAGCCGGCCCTGCCCAGCACCGCCTATGGCGAACTGGCCAACGGCGGCACCGGCCTCAAGACCAACTCGGTCGACACGCGCTTCACCAACGCCACCACGCTGCCCAATGCGCCGGTGGACATGAACGGCCCGCTGAGCTACGACGACTACGCCAGCAGCCCGGTGCACCGCTTCTTCCAGATGTGGCAGCAGCTGGATTGCAGCATCACCGCCAGCACCACGCAGAATCCGAGCGGTTGCCAGAATGATCTGTTCCCCTGGGTCGAAGTCACCATCGGCGCCGGCAGCAACGGCGCGGCGCAGCCGGCCGGCTTCACCGACCAGAGCACGGGCGAGGGTTCCACCTCGATGCAGTTCCTCAACGTCGCCAAGGGTGATGCGCCGTATTTCAAGTCCCTGGCAGACGACTACACCATCAGCGACAACTTCCACCAGTCGATCATGGGCGGCACCGGTGCCAACCACATCATGCTGGGCTACGGCAGCCTCATCTACTACGCCAATCCGGACGGCACCCCCGGCACTCCGCCGGCCGCCCAGATCGAGAATCCGGATGCGCAGGCGGGCACCAACAACTATTACACCCAGGACGGCTACAGCGGCGGCTCCTACGTCGACTGCGCCGATGCCACCAAGCCGGGTGTAAGCGCGGTGCTCAACTACCTGAAGGCCCTGCCGTACAAGGTCTTCAATGGCGGAAACTGCGTGTCCAACCAGTACTACCTGGTCAACAATTACAACCCCGGCTACCTCGGCACCGGTGCAGCGGCGCCCCTCGGCGCCACCACGTACACCATCCCGCCGAGCACCCAGCCGAACCTGGCCACCCTGCTGGAAAAGCACAGCGTCAGCTGGAAGTACTACGGCGAAGGTTTTGACGGCGGTGCGGAAGACGGCGAAGCCGGCACCTTCTGCAACATCTGCGATCCCTTCCTGTACTCCACGCAGGTCATGACCAACCCGGAATTGCGCGCCAAGAACCAGGACATCGGCGACCTCTACGCGGACATCAACAACAGCGACCTGCCGGCGGTGTCGATCGTCAAGCCGGACGGCCTGCTCGACGGTCACCCGGCCTCGTCCAAGCTGGATCTGTTCGAAGGCTTCAGCAAGAAGATCATCGACATGGTCAAGGCCAACCCCACGCTGTGGGCCAACACCGCAGTGATGGTCACCTTCGACGAGGGCGGCGGCTACTACGACTCCGGTTATGTGCAGCCGATCGACTTCTTCGGCGACGGCACCCGCATCCCGCTGATCGTGGTGTCGAAGTACTCCACCGGCGGCCGCGTCGTCCACACCTACGGCGATCACGTCTCTTTCGACAAATTCGTCGAGGCCAACTGGAAGCTGGGTGAACCCATCTCCACCATCAGCCGCGACAACCTGCCGAATCCGACCGCGGGGCCCAACGCCTACGTGCCGGGCAACCAGCCTGCGATTGGCGACTTGATGGACATGTTCGTGTTCCCGTCCAGCTGAACGCAAGCAGCCTATGCTGTATAGGGCCGGCAGCCGTGAGGCTGCCGGCCTTTTTCAGTACCTGGCACCGTATCAGGATTCCCGATGAATCGATCATTCACCTCGTGCGCCGCCGGCGCGCTCTTGCTTTTATCCGGCATCGCCGCCGCCCAGGCGGATGATTTCGGCGCCATGCCGGGACTGTGGAAAACCACCTACAGCCTGGAGCCGGGGAGTGCCGGCACCACGCCGCCGTTGCGATGGCATTGTGTCGACGAGGCGGCCGATCCCTGGCAGGCCTTTGCGCAACTCGATGCGCGCGCGCCGGCTTGCAAGTCCGCCACCTACGAGCGGACCGTTTCCTCGCTCAAGTGGCATCGGGCCTGCGGCGCCGCCCCCAGCGAGGGTTCGCTGGTGTTCGACAGCCCCAAGCACTACAGCGGTACCATCGCCGCCCTCGGCGGCAAGGCCAAGGCGCCGCCCGGCAGTTTGCGCGTGGAGGGTGAGCGTGTTGCCGCCTGTACCAGCCCCTCCGACTGAGGGAGCGCGCCTGAACACCATTCGTCGATACGATCCGCTTGACCCCGCGCGGTGCCGCCGCGCCGCACGGTGTCGCGTCGGCTGGCCTTACGGGGGCGGTATTGGCTCGCAGGTGCCGGTCTGGTGCTCGACCAGGCAGCCGGACTCCAGGTGAAAGTTGAACTCGCCGCTGTTGCGGTCGACGGTGGCGTCGCGGCCTGCCATGCCGGCACCCCATTTCTTCAGGGTGACGACGCTGCCCTCGCTCTCGATCGGGCCGGTCAGGTGATCGTATTTCCACAGCTTCCGTTCCAGATCGATCTCCAACGCGCCCTTTTCATGCATCGGGGCGATCACGCCGGGGCAATGGCTGGGACCGAACGCCAAGGTGGTGACGCACTGGTAGCGCAGCGGAGCTTCGGCCCGGGCCGTCGTGCACAAGGCCAGGGTGGCCAGCGCAAGCAGGATTCGGAAGGGGCGGTTCCCGGAAGTGGTGAGCGGGGTTTGCATCGGCTGGCACCTACTTATTAATGGTAAGGGTAAACTAGCAAATAGCTAGCCAGGTTTTATCCAGCCGCCAGGACCTCTGCCTGCAGCATTGCCACCGTTGCGCTGTTTGTGGTTGCCGAAGCGGCACCCGGGCAGCGCCATCAGAGCCCGGCGTGGCTCTGCAGCAGCGTAAGCAGGGATGCGATCTGCAGCGCCAGGGCGGCCACTACCGCCAGGCACTCGAACAAGGACAGATGTTCGCTGCGTAACTGTTCCATTGCACCAGACTCCGTGTTGTCGGCCAAAAAAAAGTCCGCGTTGCCGGGCGCAATGCCGACAACGCGGACGTCGATGTCCACAGGATCAGACTTCCTCGTCTGACCCTAAGCATCATGGAACTTCGCAAACCCTGTGCCAGAGAAGTTGCGCCGTTTTCGTTGCCGCGGGGTTCCCGCAGGCAGGGGAATGGTGCAAATCCATCGACGGAAGCATAAATCGGCAAATACTTTGCCACATAAAGTGGCACGCGCCGCCGCGACCGCTCTTTCTTGGGTCGTGCGCAATTGCCGATATGCAGAGCTGCGGCTGCGGATTCGATCGGGGCGCTGCCAGCTGCATATATAAGGAGTATGAAGTGCGCGGCGGCAAGACCATTAACATGGCATATAGATTGCTACTTTAAATCAAGGCTGCACCCGGCAACGATCGAGGCCTCATGTGGAGATCACGCGAGGAGATCGTACGGGCAGGCAATTCGCAAACGATGCCTGCCTGCCGCAGCCGATGCTGTTATGGAGTGTCGGAAGGGGAAGGGTTCGGCAATGCTTGCGGGCATTTCGCGAATTCTGGCACGGGGATTGCGATGTTGATTTCAGTGCGTACCTAAAGGCGCACAAGTTACGGGTGGATCGGGCAAAGGCGCCTGATCCTGCGGACAGCGACGTCCACGTTACTGGCAATGACAGCCAGCGACGTGGACGTTTTTTTTTGCCTCGCGGAATCCGCTTCGGTACGCGGCTTTCGTTGCACACATATTTTTTAAGGAGCTCAGGAATGAAAGGGTTAAAAGGGAGCAAATCCCCGTTCAAGCGTTACGCGGCACTGCTTGTGGCGGCGGCATCCTGCATCGGTGGTACCGCTCATGCTGGCTGGTTCGACTACAACGACGGCAAGGTGTTCTTGACCCAAGGTGTCAGCATGGTGGACGGTGCGGCCGGTGGCGGTGCAGTGCCATGGGCGGTGATCGCCGGCAACGAAACGCGCGACGGCATCAATGCCAACGTGCACTACACCTACGCCAGCTTGCCGAACTACAGCCTCAACACCGCCGGCATCGCGGTGGGCTTCTACGACCGTTTCGAGGTGTCGTACGCCTACTCGGTTTTGCCCACCGGCAGCACCTTCGATACTGTGGGCCTGCTCAACAGCGCGCTTTCCGGCAGCAGCACCTCCAGCACCATCGGCGGTGTCGAGCCCTGGAACACCACCATCAAGATGAACATCTACGGTGCCAAGCTGCGTCTCATCGGCGAGGCGATCTACGACTCGGACACCTGGGAGCCGCAGGTCGCCCTTGGCGGTTTCTACAAGGTCAACGGCAACAAGGCCTTGTTGAAGACCTTGGGCGCGGACAAGGCATCGGACTTTGAAGCCTACCTGGCCGTCACCAAGATCTTCTTCCCGATCAGCACCGCGATCGACTTCACGGCGCGTTACACCAGCGCCAATGAAACCGGTCTCACCGGCTTCGGCAGCGATACTGGCGGCAACCATCGGAAACTCCGCATGGAAGGGTCTCTGGCCTACCTGCTGGCGAAGAACATCGCCATCGGCGGCGAGTATCAGCAGCATGGCAACAATCTGGGCGGCAAAACCGTCTCCACCCTGAGCGGTGTGAACACTTTGCTCGGCTCGCTCGGCCTCGGCGGTCTGGACACGACGCTGACGCAGCAGAACGAAAGCGACTGGATCGATCTGTTCGTCGCCTTCGCGCCGGCCAAGAACCTGTCCTTCACCGCGGCCGTCCTCGACCTGGGCAACATCACCTTCACGCCCAACCAGTACGGCTACTACATTTCGATGGCGGCCAGTTTCTGAGCCCCCCGCCGAAACATCGTAGCGATTGCCAAAGATTAAGGAGACTTTCATGAAGCAGATTCAAGGTTTCAAACCGCTGGTTCTGGCGACCGCGCTGTTCGCCGCCAGCATCGGCGCCGGTTGCGCCAGCGGCGACCCGGTGGCCAACCGCACCGAGGGCAAGACCCCGGCCGTCATCGGCATCCCCAGCGACTCGCTGGAGAAGTTCGGCGGCCAGGCCGGCATCGACGTGTGGGTGGACGATCTGTTCTACTACATTCTTGCCGACAACCGTATCAACCAGATCTTCAACACTCACGGCCACGTGCAGCGCCAGATGGCGTTGAACAAGGAGTTGGAGAACATGGTGCTGGGCGGGCCTGCGCACTATTCCGGTGCGAGCATGAGTGCGGCCCATGCCGAGTTGGGCCTGACCCTGACGCAGTTCAACGCGGTGGTGGAAGATGCCTACCTCGCCTGCGATGCGGCACGTACGCCGTATCACGTCTGCAACCAGCTGATCGCCGCGCTGGCGCCGTTCGAACGCGTTATCGTGACCAAGTAACAGAGTTTTATCTGCAAGCAGTCCAGAAGCTGTAGACGGATAAACCCATTGGGCAGGGTGCCCAATGGGTTTTCCACAAACCAGGAGGTTTTTTGAAAGTGCACCATTCGTTCAAACGCGCATCGCTTACCGTTCCCGCCCTCCTTCTAGGGCTGGGCACCGGCGGCGCCGCTCACGCGATCGACGATATCTACGAGACCCAGGATGCGTTCCTGGCCGAAACTTTCGGTGCAACGGTGCCGGCGCCGAAATTCCTCGATCTGGATGGACCGGCACAGGCGCAGGTCACCGCGGCCCTGGGCCACAGCTATCAGCAATCCCGCCTGCGCTACTGGAAAGCCAACGGCAAGACCGCCTGGGTGATCGAGGACAAGGGCAAGCAGGGCTACCAGCTCACCACCGCCGCCTTCGTCGTCAAGGGCGGCGCCATCGATATTGCGCGCGTCCTCATCTACCGTGAATCGCACGGCGAGGAAATCGCGCAGGCTTCGTTTCTCAACAAGTTCACCGGGGCCCACGCCGTCGGCGGCAAGCTTGACCGCACCATCGACAGCATCTCCGGCGCCACGCTGTCGGTGCTGATGATGCAGCGTATGGCCGCGGCCGCCATCGCGCTGGATGCGCTGACTCCGCCGTAGGGCCTGTTAACGCTAATTTGATCGCTGCGACGGCCTCTGGAGGGTTTCCGGGGCAAGGAGAGAGGAGCGTGATGTACTGGAAGTACATGAGCGACGAACGACGCCGCGATGGGCGCCTCCAGAGGTCGTCCCGGAGGGTTGCGCCCAAAATCGAGCCATGCGGCGTTGTCGCCCTCGGCCATGGATTCACCATGGCCAGCGGGCTCCGCCTTGCCTGGCTCGATTTTGGACTGCAACGCAGCGATCAAATTAGCGTTAACAGGCCCTAAGGTTTTAGTCCGTGACCATGTCGGAACCGCCTCCGAAACGCAGCCTTACCGATACGCTGCGTCCTTGGCGCTCGCGCGCTGTGGTCAGCCCGCGTGAGCGCCAGCCGCAGGTGCAGCCCAAGCGGAATTTCACCGCCACCCTGCGCGAGTGGCACAAGCGCGCCGGCCTGTTCGCCTTCCTGTTCCTGGGCTGGCTCGGCCTGAGCGGCATCCTGCTCAATGAAGCTTCTGACCTGAATCTCAACAGCGTCCGCATCGACTGGACCTGGCTGATGTCGATCTACGGTCTGCACGCGGACCCGCCGCAGGCCGCGTTGCCGGCGGGCGGCCACTGGCTCGCCGTCGCCGGCGACAACACCGTACTTGACGGCAAGCCGCTGGCGGATCCGATCGAGGCGCCGCTGGGCTTCGTTGCCGCCCCCGAGCCGGGACAAACCGCCAAGCAGATGCTCTACATCGCCCGCGCCGACAGCCTGGTGCTGCTCAAGCCCGATGGCACGCGCGTCGACGAACTGCGCATGCCGCCCCTGCCGATCGGCGCCATCCGCCGCATCGGCGTAGTGCAGGAGCATGCCGGCAGCATCGCCATCCAGGGCGCCGATACCGCTTACCAGAGCGACGATGAAGGCGAGAGCTGGAAGCCGGTCCCCGCCACCGCCGTGCAGTGGTCGGTGAAGCAGCCGCTGCCGCCCGAGCAGCGCAAGCTGCTCGTCCCGTTTTCCCGCCCCAGCATCTCGGTACAGCAGATCCTGGTGGACGCGCACAGCGGCCGCCTGTTCGGCCGCTTCGGTACCTTCTTCGTCGATGCCGTCGGGTTGGCCGCCCTGCTACTCGCCACCAGCGGTGTGTGGATGATGTGGCGCACCAGCAATGCGCGTCGCAAGCAGGCCAGCCGCATGGCTACCACGCCGGCCATCAAGCCCGCACGCAAGCCGGACACGAATGCCTAGCGGAATGCTTGGCGCATCGGTATGAACGCTGTGAACGAACAAAGCCTGTCGCTGGTGGAGCAGCATTTCATGGCGATGGGCACCCTGGTGTTGGTGACCATCCCCATCGAAGACGAGTCCCTGCGCGCACAGGCCGACGGCGCCATTGCCGAGGTACGCAAGCTGTTGCAGGAATTCGGCCGGGACGGCTGGGCCTGGGGCAGCGGTGCACTGGCCGGCTTCAATCGTTCACTGGGCGAGGGGCGGCGTGCGCTGGTACCGCCCGTGTTGAAACCGCTGTTTGCGCGCGCCTGGGACATATACCAGGCCAGCGGCGGGCTGTTCGAGCCACGCATCGGCGCCCTGGTACGCCTGTGGGGCTTCGACGACATGGCACGCCTGCGAAGCGCGCCGCCGGATGCCGTCGAGGTCCATCGGCTGCTGACGCAGATGCACGGGGCGCCCGCTTACCACGGCGAGGACTTCTACGGTCCCGCACCGGATGTGGTGTGGGATCTTGGCGCCATCGGCAAAGGCTATATCGTCGATCTGGCCCTGGATTGGCTGCACCGGCGCGGCTTCGGCAACGCCATCATCAATGCCGGTGGCAATGTCGCGGCGCGCGGCACGCGCCGCGATCGTCCCTGGCACATCGGCATCCGCGATCCGCGGCTTTCCGCCGAGTTGCCGCAGTTGTTGGCCGCGCTCGATGTCCAGGACGAATCCGTCATCACTCATGGCGACGACCAGCGCTATTTCGAACATGACGGCCAGCGCTATGCGCACTTGCTGCATCCGCACAGCGGCACCCCGGTGCATGGCCTGCGTTCCCTCACCGTGGTGCACGCGGATGGCACGCTGGCCGACGCCGGCGGCGCTGCGCTGTTCGTCGCAGGTCTCGAAGGCTGGCCGCAGCTGGCGAGACAGCTGGGTATCCAGCAGGTTCTGGCGGTTGCCGACGACGGCACGGTGTGGGTGAGCGAGCCGCTCGCAGCGCGCATACAGGCTGCTGCGGGATTGAGCGTCAAAGTAGTGCGTCAGGGAGCCTCTGATTAGTCCCAAGCCCTGCTGTCATTCAGGTGCGCTATAACAGGGTCCGTGTGCGTCCGCGGACCGGGCGTGCAGCGGGCACTGTTGCGCCGCTTGCAATAAGTGGCATGGCACATGCTTGTTTTGCTCCATAATCCAGGGACTCCGCATGGCCATTGCATTGCCGCCGCCAATTACTCCACAAGAGGGGTCCGTGGTCGAATTGCGCGCGCAGTCGCGGGCGCAGCAGGAGCTGGTCATCGAATACGGCAAAGGCGTCCTCATCCACGTCTTCGGCAGCCAGCTGGTGAGTGCGGATCGCATGCGCAAGGCGGTTGCGGCGGCAGCCAATATTTCCGATGCGGTCCGTACCGTTGGTTACGTCTATTACGTTTCCGGTTATCCGGCCACCCTGGTGACCTACGCCGAGGCGGGCCAGTACCTGGTGGATATCTATGTGCGCGTCGTGCCCGGCCGGGTCAAGGACGTCACCGGACCCGCTGCGCTGCAGCCCTACTTTTCCGACCTGAAGGGCGGCAAGGCGCCGCTGACCAGTGCCAGGCTTGAAGCCGACCGTGCCGTGGCCGACGGTTTGACCGAACGTGCCGGCGAACAGTACAAGCCTGTCTTCAGACAGGTCGGCCCGGATGAAGTGGTGCTCGATCTCGGCGATGCCGCGCCGGGCATCCGGCGCACCAACTTGTTCGGCACCTTCGGCAACTATGGCAATCGCTACGCCGGTCCATATCTGGCTACCGCGGGCGTCAGGCAATCCTTCTCCAGTGGCGACGAAGTAACCCTGGCCGGCGGCACCAGCGTGCGCTTCCTCGGGCTCGGCGGCTCACATTCCGAACCCTATCACGAGGGCGACGGCATCTGGTCCCGGGTGACGCCATACGGCGTGTTCGGACTGC
The DNA here is from genome assembly GCF_000711955.1 of Nevskia soli DSM 19509. GTDB lineage: Bacteria > Pseudomonadota > Gammaproteobacteria > Nevskiales > Nevskiaceae > Nevskia > Nevskia soli. The sequence continues at coordinate 216,108 of NZ_KL543998.1, read as the reverse complement.
AGGGGCGTTATGCCGAGTTCAGCCAGAGCGTGCAGGGCTATCGCTTCAACGGCAACATCACTTCCGGCAGCGCCACCTGGCTTTATCCCCTGTACTCCGACTTCCAGCAGCGCCTCAATCTGCAAGGCAAGTTCGAGCGCGACCACGAGGTCATCGATGCGCCGGCGTTGACCAGCAATTGCAGCGTGCTGGGCGATCTGCTCAATCTGCTCGGGCTCGTCAGCTGCCCGGTGACCGTCAGCGCCGGGGGAGAGGTGCTGTCCGAACTGTACAATTCCACCGAACTCACGCTCAGCTATGTAGCCCGCACGCAGCACGGCGAGCACCAGGCCGAACTGCAGGCAGGCCTTACCTTGCGCAAGGGCCTGGGACCACACCAGTCCGCCGGCAGCGCCGCCAGCCTCGACTATTTCCTGTGGCAACCTTCTTTCACTGCGCGTTATTCGCTGAACTCGCACTGGAGCGTGCTCGGCGACGGCAACTTCCAGTTCAGCAACAGCATCCTGCCGCAGCAGCAGAAGTTCGTCATTGGCGGTCCTTCAAGCCTGCATGCTTATGAAGCAGGCGTCGGCGTCGGCGACCATGGCGAGAATCTGCGCCTCGGCGTCGAATGGAAGGGTTACGACGATTCCTGGACCGAGCGTTACGGCATCCGTCCACGCGGCTTCGTCGAGTACGGTTCCGCCACGCTCGAGCACGTTGCGCCCGGCACGCCGTCCGGCACGGTTGCCACCGCCGATGTCGGCGCCGCGACGGATATTCGTTTCACATCCTGGCTCGGCGGCACCCTGTCTCTGGCGCAGTCCATTTACAGCCATGGCGGCGACAGCAGCCCGGATGGCCTGGCGAAGAAATACGTCTTCTTCCAGCTGTCGGCGAAGTACTAGACGCGAAAAACGATCAAGCGCGAACGTGCGTCCGACGTTCTGATTCAAGCCGGAAATCGAACGCAAGGGAGCAGCAGCGCGTGCCGTAGGCAGCTCCTGCGGAACGAAATCCGCAACAGCGGAATTCCGCAGGAACCGCGCTCCGGCACGTTTGCAGCACAGCCGTCATCACAGACCGCTGACCAGCCCACCCGCCAATCCGCCGACGCCGCTGATGATCGGCGCCACCACCGGTGCCGCCTTGTCGACCAGGGGCAGGGCTACATTGAGCACCACCGGTACCAGATTGCCTATCGGCAGATGCAGCTGCGCCAGTGTCGGCGCCAGATTCGTCACCACCGGCAGGGTTACATTGAGCACCACCGGCACCAGATTGCCTATCGGCAGATGCAGTTGCGCCAGCGTCGGCGCCAGATCCGTCACCACCGGCAGGGCCACGTTGAGCACCACCGGCACCAGCGCACCCACGGCCAGCAGATTGCCGGTCCCGCCTCCGGTCAGCACGCCCTTGACCACGGGGCCGACCACCGGCAGACCGTTCACCAGGCCGCCGACTCCGCCGAGCACGGGACCGACCACCGGCAATCCGGTCAGGCTCAGCGCGGGTGCCGCCGAGGCCAGATGCGGTGCGGCGGCCAATGTTGCCGCAGCGACTACGATTGCGAATTTTTTCATGACATTAAATCTCCGTGAGACGCTCCACAAAAAACCACGTCATGGCTTGCGCCGGTGACGTGGCCGTCCATGTCTGGAAGATCAGGCCACAGCGGCCGATCCTCCCCGGAAAAATTCAAACAGGTGCAGGGCCCCGCACTCACATCATTTGCGCTGAGGCGATGATCAGAGGCCGTTCACCACACCGACCACCACCGGCAGGGCCACGTTGAGCACGATCGGCACCACGGTGCCTATCGGAAGATGCAGCTGCGACAGCGTCGGTGCCAGATCGGTTACCACCGGCAGGGCCACGTTGAGCACGATCGGCACCAGGGTGCCTACCGGAAGATGCAGCTGCGACAGCGTCGGTGCCAGACCGGTTACCACCGGCAGGGCCACGTTGAGCACGGTCGGCACCAGATTGCCGACCGGCAGCGCGACCAGGTTCAGGCCGGCGGCCGACGCGGAATGCGGCGCGCCGTACAGCGCTGCGGCAGCGATTAACGTTGCGATTTTTTTCATGATTCAAACTCTCCTGAGTTACCCCAAAAAAAAAGTCCACATTGCCGGCAGGGCCGGCGATGTGGACGTCGATGTCCAGAGGATCAAGCATCGTTGGCCGAGCCCCGTGCAAGATTTCAAGCAAACGCTATGCCACGTTAAGCGAGCACAGCAAGGGCTGCCGGCGCATGACTCCAAAAAAAAGCCCCACCGGCCAGAGGCCGGCGGGGCTGAAGGAGCCGGTACTTCCGGCCCCGCCTTCCCATTCTTACTGCACGACGACCTTGCCGGTCATATACGGGTGCACGCCGCACTGATAGGTGTAGACACCCGGGCTGCTGAAGGTGCGGCTGTAGCTGGCGCCCTGCTTCAGGGTGCCGCTCATGCCGTCGGGGAACTTCACGATGTGCGGCGTATCCAGATCCTGGTTGGTCCAGGTCACGGTCGTGCCCACCGGCACGGTGATGGTCTCCGGAGTGAAGGCGAACTTGACGATGGTGACGGCCGTCGTGGTCGACACTGCTGCCGGTACCGGCGGAGCCACCACAACCGGCGCCGCTGCCGCATTGGCTTCCGTCACTTTCAATTCGACACGACGGTTCAGCGCACGTCCCGCGTCGGTCTTGTTGTCGGCGACCGGCATGGACTTGCCGAAGCCGGCGCTGGTCATGCGGCCGCTATCGATGCCCTTGCCGACCAGATAGAGCACGACCGATGCGGCGCGGCGTTCTGACAGCTTCTGGTTATAGGGCACCGAGCCCTTGCCGTCGGTATGTCCGTCGATCTCGACCTTGATGTCCGGTCGCGACTGCAGCGCCGTGGCCACCTGGTCGAGAATATTCCGGGCGGTGGGCGTCAGCGTGGCCTTGTCGAAGTCGAAGTTGACATCGTGCAGGACCAGCACATCGCCCTGCTTGCAGCCGGCGAGGCTGATGGGTTGGCCGGCATTCGGGGCTTCACAAGGTGGAGCCGGCGGCGGCGGGGGCGGGGGCGGAGGTGCCGGCCGCACCGGGCTGGGCGAATAACCCAGAGGCTCGCCGGGGATCGGCAGCTGTCCGCTGGGCCAGCCGCCTCCACCGGGCGGGGTTCCGCCCATGGCGTTGACGAACGGCGTCGGTGACGGCGTGGTGCTGCGGTTGTAGTCCAACCCGTTGGATGCGCTCAGGCAGCCGGACAGCGGCAGCGCGAGGGCGATGACGGGCAGCGTGAAATACCTTTTTTTGAACAGCATGTAGAGACTCCCTGAGATGTACGTAAACGGAGCGCCGGGCTCCGGTGAGCGCCCCGGTGCGGCTGCCGGGTCCTGGTTGTTCCGGCTCGCCGCGACGGATGTGCGCGGCAGCGTCCGCCGCGCCTTGCGACCATGGCGATGGTCCGGCATGTTCATGTGGTGGAGCCCTCCGTGCGTTTTGCCGCGCCAAAAAAAACGTCCACGCCACCGGCAGCTGTGCCGGCAACGTGGACGTCTGTGTCCGCAAGTCCGCCCAACTTTGGCCGGACTCTGTGCCTAGAAATAACGCAATCGCTATGCCAATTCAAATCCGCGGTGGCGACCCGCGCCAGCCTGGGGTCCGAATAAAGGGCGACTGCAGCCTATTTTGATGCGAGATTGGCGGCGCGCAGCAGCGCACGATCCACCATGCCCGGTCCTGCCGGCTGATGCTCCAGCCAGCGCAGCGGCTTCTCCGGGTCGAACACGGTGCCGTCCAGCAGCAGGTCGGCGCCCAGTTCCAGTGCGCCGCCGCCCAGCATATCCGTCATCCAGGCACCGGCGTGTTCGCCCTCCATCTTGTAATCCGAAGCGGGGCAGGGCTCCGCCACCAGCGCCGCGGCCTCGCGATAGGTTTCGCAGCGGTAGACGTCGCGCGCCAGCGCGCCGAGATCGGGCGTCACCCAGCACTGCCGCCAGCGCAGCATCTGCAGCGCGAACCAGATCGCGTGCGAACGCCAGGGAAAAGTCGCCGCATGGCGATGGAACACCAGCCCATCGGCATGCGGCTGCAGCGAAGCACGGATGGTATCGGCCGGCGCCTGTACCCAGCCATTGTCGATCATCAGCCGTGCCGCTTCGCCGCGATGCTCGGGAATATCGAGCCAGCGCGCCGCCTCGATCAAGGCTGCCACCAGGGCGCGGTGGGTTGTCGGATGCGCCTCTGCCCAGTCCCGCGTCATGCCGAGCACTTTCTCCGGGCTGTTGTTCCAGATCGCGTACTTGGTCGCCACCGTGACGCCGAGGCCGCGCAGCGCCGCCACTTCGCTCCAGGGCGCGCCGACGCAGAAGCCGTCGACGCGACCGGCCGCCAGTTCGCCCACCATCCGCGGCGGCGGCACCACGCACAGGCGCACATCCGCATCGGGATCGATGCCGGCGCTGGCCAGCCACATGCGCAGCTCATAGTGGTGCGTGGAAAAGGGAAACACATGGGCAAACACCGGCTGCGGCAGATGCGCCTTGCGGTCCGCTTCCAGCACCTTCGCCAGTGCCTTGGCCCACTGCGCCGCATCGGGCCGCGCCGGGGCCAGCGCGCGCATGCGTTCGTGCAAGGCCTTGGAAACGGTGATGGCGTTGCCGTTGAGGTTGAGCGACAGCGCCGTCACCATCGGCACCGCGATACCGTCCAGCCCCAGCGTCGCCGCGATCGGCATCGGCGCCAGCATCTGCGCCGCGTCCAGCACCCCCATCGCCACCTTGTCGCGCAGCGCCGCCCAGGCGCGCTCCACCCGCAGCTCCACATCCAGGCCGTGACGGGCGAAGAAGCCGCGCGCCTTGGCGATGACAATGGGTGCGGCATCGGCCAGAGGCAGAAGCCCCACGCGCAGCGACGTCTTCTCCAGCCCGTCGCCCATCACAGTACATCCGCCGCGGTGATCAGCACCCGGGCGAAGTCGCCGATCCGCTGCTTGCGGTCCATTGCCATGCGCCGCAGCAGGCCGTAGGCCGCCGACTCGTCGAGGCCGCGACGCTTCATCAGCAAGCCCTTGGCTTTTTCGATATCGCGCTGGTCGGCGAGCCGGGTGCGCGCCTGGTCGAGTTCCTGGCGTAGCGCCTGGTGCAGCTCGAAGCGGGCGATGGCCACTTCCATCAGCGAACTCAGGCGTGTCGGGTGCAGGCCGTCGACCACATAGGCGCTGACACCGGCGTGGACCGCGCGCCGCGTCGTCTCCGGGTCGCTGCGCGCGGCAAAGAGCACGATGGGGCGCGGTTGTTCCCGACTCAGCTGGCCGAGCGATTCCAGCGTGTCGCGCCCAGGTGCGTCGACATCGATGAAGATGACTTCCGGCTGGCAGCGCTCCACCGCCGAGGGCAGATCGGCGTGCGTGTCCAGCCGCGCGGCTATCGTATGTCCTTCCGCCACCAGCGCCTGTTCCAGCATCGACAAGCGCTCGGCGTCGTCGTCCACCAGCATCACCCTAAGCTTGGTGTGTCCGCCTGCCATGGGCAGTCCCTTTCGTTTTAAACCCTGGCTTATACATAGCAACTGAAATGCCAAGTACCGCCCGGCCGGCCCGATATACCGTGCGGCGGAGAAATAAACCCTAAACGCCGCGCGGCGGCCACAGTTTGTGCTTAAATGGTGCGATTTTTTTCTGGGGGAGCCAGCGTGCGCCTGTCCTTATATACCGACTTTTCCCTCCGTCTCCTGGTCTACCTGGCTGGCGTGCGCGACGGCAAACCCGTCAGCGCCGGGCTGATTGCCGAAAAGTACCGGGTTTCCACCCATCACATGCACAAGGTTGCACAGGGATTGCGCAAGCTGGGCTACATTGAATCGGTCTGCGGCAGGAACGGCGGCCTGCGGCTGGCTGTCCCCGCCGATGCGCTGCGTATCGGCGACGTGGTCGAAGCGATGGAAGGCCGCGGGCACATGGCGGATTGTGCTCGCGGACCCTGCGTGCTTCACGGTGCCTGCATCCTCAAGGGCGCGCTGGACCGTGCCGAGCGCAACTTCCTCGACGAGCTCAGGAAATACACCCTGGCCGACGTGGTGCGCGGCCCCACCGTGATCCGGCTCGAGACCCTGATGCGGGCGGCCTGAGCCGCCCGTTCCTTGCGCCCGCAGCGGCGGGCCCTGCTTTCGCCTCCCGTGACAGCCTCGGCCAGGGGCAGGCTGTCCTGTCCCCTTGCGCGGCCCCATGCCCGTTTCCGAACGATATTCACGGGCATGAGCGAGACAATTCCCTGTAGTCGAACTGGTCTCCTCGTGGCTGGGGCGCAGCGGCACGGACGCCCGGCTGGTGATCCCGTACCCTGCTGACGCAGCTCCTTTATTTAATCTGGCATACCGATTGCTTAGTTTCCCCTTACAAGGGAACGATCAGCGTCGATGGTTCCCCCAGGACAACGGCGTCCACGGAGCTGGCACTGCAGCCGGCGCGTGGACGTTTTTTTTGGGCATCAGGAAATGGGATACGGGCCGCTGCGGCGGGAGCCAGTTCACGTGAACCAGGGCAATATCGGGCAGGAGCAGGGTAGGCGCGTCGCCGCTTGGCGGCACATCGCTGCGGCCTTTTGCCTGTCGCTGCCGATGCTGGCTGCGGCGAGCACGGAGCAGGACGGGGTCATCGCAGGGCTGAAGGCCGCGACGCTGGATTTGATGCAGGCGCAGCCGGCACCGGGTGCAGCGGCCGGTTCGCTCGCCGTCTATGTCGGCAACAAGGACCAGACCGTGCTGCTCGATGAGATCAAGGTCTACATCGACGATGCCCCGGCCCAGCGTTATGAGTTCAGTGATCGCGAAAGCCTGGCCCTGCACCGCGATGGACTGCATCGCCTTTCTTTGACGACACTGGCACCGGGCACGCACCGTTTTCGTGCCGATTTCGCTGCGCGCTTCGCCGACGCACCGCCGGACCACGGCCGCGCCGCAGGCATGCTGGACCGAAGCATCACCATCGATGCGCAGCCGTCGATCATCGAACTGGAGTTGGTGGGCGGCGGCTACATCGGCAAGCCGGATCTGCAATTCCATCAGCTGCAAGCCGCCGCCGAAGGCCCCGCGGCGCCGGACAGTTTTGGCTTCGCTTCGCACAGTGATCCGCGCGTTCGCTTCGCCGCCTTCCTGTGCGACACGGACCGCCCGTTCGCCGCCGCTGCGGAGCTGATCAAGCTGAAGGCACAGGCCGCCGGCGCGCCCCTGCCGGCCGATTTCTATCAGCAACTGGCGGAAGCGCTGAATGGCTTCGGCTTGCCGCAACGGGCGCAATCCCTTTACAAGGACAGCGGCGCGACCGCGCCGGATGGCGGCGACGCAATAGCCCAGTCCTACGCCGACTACAATCGCGGCGTGGCGCTGATGAAGGACGGGCACGCGGCGGAAGGCAGCGCCCTGCTGGCAGCGATTGCCGCCGGCAAGGGCAATGATGCCGAGTCCGCTGCGCTGCGCGACAAGGCCAACCTGGTGCTCGGCTATGCACAGTTGCGCAACCACACCGGCAGCAACGCCGTGTCCCTGTTCAGCAGCGTGCGCAGTTTCGGTGCCGATGCCAACGCCGCCCTGCTCGGCCTCGGCTGGGCGCTGCTTGCGCCATCCGGCAACGGCCAGAACGCCGAGCCGCAGCGGAATTCCGCCGTGGCCGCCGCCGCGAATTTCCGGCGCATCCCGGTGCTGCTGCAGCCGCATCTCACCGACGATATCGCCGCGCTGAAGCAGCACGAGCCCTACAGCCTCAGGCAGGCTTCGCCGCAGGAGGAGCAGGCATTGCGCCGCGCGCTGGTGCCATGGATCGAGCTGGTCGGACGCGATCCGGTCGATCCCGCCGTGCAGGAAGGCATGATCGCCATCCCCTATGCGCTCAATCACATCGGCGCCTACGAGGAGGCGCAGGAAGATTTCATGCGCGCCATCAAGCTGCTTGAAGCAGCCGATGTACAGATCGATGCCGCCATGCAGCGCGTCAGCGCGGGCCGGATGATCCAGGCGCTCGACACGCGCGAAGCCGCCAACAACGGCTGGCCGTGGTGGCTGGCTGCCTATCCGAAAGAGCACTGGTGGCTGGCGGACGATCCGCGCGAGCCGATGGCGGCGCCGGACACGTTCTACCTGCAGCATCTGATGACCGACGGCGGCTTCCGCACGGCGATGCAGGACTTTCACGATCTGCGCCTGCTCGGCGACGCCCTCGATCGCATGGACGGCGCCGCCGGCGTCGACAGCCTGCGCTCCCGCGTCGTCGCGGCCACCGCCGTCCAGGCCAGGCTGCTGCAGGATCTGGCTATTGCCGATCTGAACAGGGAGAAACGCCACACCCGCATGTATCTGGGCGAGGCGCGTTTCGCCCTGGCGCACATGAACGAACCGCCTCCACCCCCAGCCCCGGCCAAAGTGGTGCGGCCGGCACCGGCGGGAGCCGCACGATGAGGCGCGCTCTGCTGCTGCTGCTGTCGTTGCTGGCCGCGCTCCAGGTCCAGGCGGCGGAGGATGCGCCGTCCACCGTCGGCTCGATCACCAAAAACAACGGCCTGGAAAAGGATCGCTACATCTACATCCGCACGCCCAGCATCATGCGCATCACCAAATCCAAAACGGTGAAGGGGGATGTGCAGGCCGCCATCGAGAATTACGACAAGGCGGCGGAGCTGTCGCCCGATCCCCTGATCCGCGCGGAATCGCTGCGCCGCGGTGCCGACCTGCGCGTGCAACTCGCCGATGCCGGCGACCTCGACGCGGCGGAAATGCGCAAGGCCATTGCGGCCTATCAGCGCATCCTCGCCGACTATCCCGGCTATGGCGAGAACGATCGCGTGCTGTACCAGCTGGCCCGCGCCCAGCAGTTCGACGGGCAGGGTGATGTCGCCATCGATACCCTGCGCACCCTCGGCCGGCGCTATCCCGATTCTCCCCGCATGGGGGACGCCGTGTTCCGCGCCGCCGAACTGCTCTACGCGCGCGGCCGCTACGACGAAGCGGAGCCGGAATACCGTACGGTACTGAAACAAGGTGCGGGTACGCCCTATTTCGAGCCGGCGCAGTACAAGTACGGCTGGACCCTGTACAAGCAGGCGAAATATCCCGAGGCCATCCCGGTGTTCCTCGCCATCCTCGACCGCACCCTGCCGCCGGGTGCGCCGGACGATCCGGCGCAGGCGCTCGCCGCCGTGCCGCAGAACAAGGGCGAGATGAGCGGCGACGCCCTGCGCGTCGCCAGCCTGTCCTTCGCCGCGCTCGGCGGCGGCAAGGCCATCAACGACTACAACGCCCGCCAGGGCGAGCCGCGCTTCAGCGTGCTGCTGTACCGCGCGCTGGGCCAGCAGATGCTGGACCGCCAGCGCTACAACGATGCCGCCGGCGCTTATACCGCCTTCATCGACACCCATCCCGCCCACGCGCTGGCGCCGCAGTTCCAGACGCGCGTCATCGCCGCCTACCGCAAGGGCGATTTCCCCGAGCAACTGGTGCGCGAGGAAGGCCGCTACGTCGATGCCTATGCCCCGGGCGCACCCTACTGGGGCACGCGCAAGCCCAGCCCCGAAGTAATGACGGCCCTGCGCGACAACCTCGGCGAACTGGCACCCTGGTACCACGCCAAGGCACAGAAGGATCCACCGGCGGACGCCGCGGCCAGGCGCGCCGACTTCATCGCCGCCGCCGGCTGGTACAAAAAAATCCTGACGATCTACCCGCAGGATCCCAAGCTGCCCGAGATCAACCTGCTCTACGCCGACGCCCTCTACGACGGCGGCCAGACCCGCGAGGCCGCCGAGCAATACCAGAAGGCCGCCTACAACTATCCCGGCAATCCCAAGGCGCCGGAAGCCGCCTACGCGGCGGTGCAGGCCTGGCAGCGCCTGGGCAAGGAAGTGCCGGCGCAGGAGCGCCCGGCCGTGCTGCACCAGTCGGTGGACGCCAGCGTCAAGTACGCCGACACCTTCCCGGCGAGTGCGCAGGCCGCGCCGGTGCTGACCCGTGCCGCCGAGGATTTGTACGAGAGCAAGGATCTCGACCAGGCCATCGTCCTCTCCAACCGCGTGCTCGCCGCCAGCCCGCCGGCCGCACCCGAACTGCGCAGCCAGACCCTGGGCGTGCTGGCCGATGCCAAGTTCGCGCAGGGCAAGTACGCCGAGTCCGAAGCCGCCTACACCCAGTTGATGGCGCTGACGCCGGCCACCGATGCCAACCACAAGGTGATCGTCGAGCAGCTCGCCGCCTCGATCTACAAGCAGGGTGATGCCGCCCGCAGCGCCGGCGACCTGCGCACCGCCGCGCGGTTCTTCCAGCGCGTCGGGCAGGTGGTGCCCGACGCCAGCATCCGTCCCAATGCGGACTACGACGCGGCCTCCGCCTTCGTCGCCGTGCAGGACTGGAACGCGGCGGAAGCCGCGCTGGAAAGTTTCCGCGCGCGCAACCCGCAAAGCCCGCTGCTGGCCGACGCCGACAAGAAACTCGCCCTGGCCTACCAGAAAGACAACAAGCCCGGTCCCGCCGCCGAGGTCTACGCCCGACTGGCGCAGCGTCCTGGTGAAAGCGAGGACAACCGCCGCGAAGCCGCCTGGCTCTCCGCCACGCTCTACGACCAGGCGCAGCAAGGCCAGTCCGCCCAGGCCGCCTACCAGTCCTACATCAAGGCCTATCCGCAATCGCTGGATCGCGGCATCGACGCGCGGCAGCGCATGGCCGCCATGACCGCCGGCGACAGCGTCCGCCATGCCTATTGGCTCCACGACATCATCGGCGCCGACAGCACAGCCGGTTCCGCGCGCAGCGAGCGCAGCAAACTCGCCGCCGCGCAGGCACAGCTGGAGCTGGGCCGCATCGACGCCGCCGGCGCGCACGGCCTTGCGCTCAACGCCCCGCTCGCCGCCAGCCTGGCCAAACGCAAGCAGGCCACCGAGAACGCCATCGCCACCCTCAACAGCGCCGCCGGTTACGGCTATGCCGACATCACCACCGCCGCCACCTATGAGATCGGCGCGGTCTACCGCGACTTCGGCCAGGCCCTGCTCGATTCCGAGCGTCCGGCCAAACTCAAGGGCGACGAGCTGGAACAGTACAACCTGCTGCTGGAAGAGCAGGCCGATCCGTTCGAACAGAAAGCCATCGAGGCGCACCGCGCCAACCTGCAACGTTTCGGCCAGGGCGTGTGGAACGACTGGATCCAGAAGAGCGCCACACAACTGGCCGAGCTGGCCCCCGCTCAATATGGCAAGACCGAACAGCGCGAGGACGCCTATGAAGCCCTTCGTTAAATCCGGTGCGCTCCTGCTGCCGCTTGTCATGCTCGTCGCGTGCAGCGGTCCCGCGCCGCGCTACAACGGCACCGCCCCGTCACATGCGCGCGAGGTGCAGCCGCTGGCGCAGGCTGCGCCAGCCAATCCTGCTCCCGATCGGGCCAAGGGCGATCCCGAGCAGCGTTTCCAGGCGGCGCTGAAGCTGATGAAGGACCACCAGCCGCAGGAAGCGCGCGAGGCCTTCGACAGCCTGGCCCAGGACTTCCCCAACTATTCCGGTCCGCTCAACGATCTCGGCGTGCTGCAGGCCCAGGGCAAGCAGCGCGATCAGGCCATCGCCAGCTTCGCCCGCGCCATCAACGCCAACGGCAGCAACGCCTTTGCCTACGGCTGGCTGGGCATCCTCTATCGCGAGAGCGGCGACTTTGCCCGTGCCGAGCAGGCCTACCGCAAGGCCATCGAGCTCAAGCCGGAAGACGCCGCGGCCCACCTCAACCTCGGCATCCTCTACGACGTCTGCCTCAAGCGTCCCGCAGATGCCTTGGCGCAGTACCGCGAGTACCAACGCATCGCCGGCTCGAAGAACCTGATGGTCGGCATCTGGATCAAGCAGCTCGAAGTGAAGACGCCTGGCGGCGGCATCGCCGCCGCCGCCGCGATCTCCGGAGCCCTGCCATGAAGCGCCATGCCTTGCTGCTCCTGACTCTATGGTGTTGTTCCGCCAATGCCGCATCGCCCAAGCCGGCCGCCGCAGCGGCTCCGCCTGCCGAGACGCCAGCTGTGGATACCCTGCAGCAGGCGGGGGAGGCCGGCACCACCATCGTCGGCGAGCGCGATTCGGACGTCGGCCTGTACCTGACGCCGTGGAAGGAAGAGCATCCCGACAACATCGATCCGCCGCCGAGCCTGCTCGACGAGCCGCCGCAACCCGTCGATGCGCGCGCTTTCGCGCGCCAGGTGCGTGATGCTTCCACCATCACCGCCTATCGGCGCGAACAGCGTCTGCCCAATCGCTGAGCACGCTATACCGCCACGCGCCAAGCCGGACAGGAACACGCACCATGGCCGCGCATACGATCCGTTGGGATAGCTGGATACTTGCCGACGAGGCGGACCGCAGATTCCGCCGCATCTGCACCATCGTTGCCGCACCCACGCTGGCACTGGCCCTGCTGTTCACGCTGTGGCGGCTGGAACTGCCGGAAAAGAAAGTCGAGCCGGCCCAGCCGCCGAAGCGCTACGTCCAGTTGATGCAGCCGAAGATCGTGGCCCGTGCCGAGCGCAAGCCGTCGCCGCACGGCGAACCCGCTCACGCCGCGCCGCACCCGGCCCAAGCGCAACAAGCTGCGCCCGCGCCCAGCGCACGCGAAGTCGCGCACGCCGGCCTGATGCAACTGCGCGATCAGCTCGCCAGCCTGCGCAACCAGTCCATCAATACCCTGGGCGGCCAGCGCCTGGTGTCGACCTCCGTCGTCAGCGCCAACACCGCCGGTGCCTTGAGCGCGAACGGCCTGGCCGGCGGTGCGGCCGCCACCAGCGGCGGCATCGGCGCCGGTGGCAGCGTCAGCGCGGGGCAGGGCGGCACCGGTTTGGGTACACGGCGCACCGGCGGTGTGCAAAGCCCTTTTCCGGGCACCGGCGGTGGCGGCGGTGGAGCGGGCGGCAACGGTCGCGGTGCCACGCGCAGCCTGGCGGAGATCCAGGAAGTGTTCGACCGCAACAAGGGACCGATGGTCTCGATCTACAACCGCAGCGCGCGCCAGACCGCCGGAATGGAGAGCGGCAAGATCGTGCTCGACCTGCTGATCGCGCCGGACGGCTCCGTCACCCGTTGCAGCATCGTCTCCAGCAGTTTCAACAACGCCGAGCTGGAGCAGAAGATCCTGGCACGCGTGCGTGCGCTCAACTTCGGCGCCAAGCCGGTGCCGCCCTTCAGCTATCCGAATTATCCGATCAGTTTCCTCGCTTCCTGATCGCTCGTGGCAAACATGGCATGCTGATTGCTTGATTGGTAAAGACATGGAGCGGACCACGAAGTCCGCTTCCCACAGGACACCGACGTCCACGTGAACGGCAATGCAGCCGCCAACGTGGACGTTTTTTTTTGGCTTCGATTTTGTTTTTCGGCAGACAGGATGCCGATGAGCACCGAGTTGAAACGCGACGACAGGATTCAGGTTTCTCCCCGCAGCGCCAGAGCTGGTATTGCCCCCACAGCTTCTGGTCATTTCGCTGCGGCGCGCTCAGCGAAGCGCGCCGCAGCTTTCTTTTTCCTGTACTGAATTCACAAGCGCGCGCCACCATGACCACCGAATTCTGGTGTTCCTCCTGTCGCCGTCACCGGCCCTTGCCCTTGTTCGGCGCCAAGGTCGACAAGTTCCGCAGCTATTGCCGCGACTGCCTCACGCGGCGCAAGCAGGCCATGCAGGCCATCCACAAGACTCCCGCCGTGCCGGTCAAGTAAATTCGCCGCAAGCGCGGCTCGCGAGCACCCCCTACACTGCGCCCTGATCCGATCTACAGCGGAGGCGCATGGACACAGTCGATTGCGTCGTCATCGGCGCCGGGGTGGTGGGCCTCGCCGTGGCGCGGCAACTGGCCCTGGCCGGGCTGGAACCGCTGATCATCGAGCGCCATCGCGCCATCGGCATGGAAACCAGCTCGCGCAACAGCGAGGTGATCCACGCCGGCCTCTACTACGCCCCGGGTTCGCTCAAGGCCCGGCTCTGCCTGCGCGGGCGCGACCTGCTCTACACCTGGTGCCAGCAGCGCGGCATCGCCCACCGCCGCTGCGGCAAGCTGATCGTCGCCACCCATGAAGCGCAGCGCGGCGAACTGGAAGTCCTGGAACGGCGTGCGATCGACAACGGCGTGAACGACCTGCGCCTCCTGGAACGCGCGGAAGCGCAGGCCCTGGAACCCGCCCTGCATTGCGTCGCCGCCCTGCTGTCGCCGTCCACCGGCATCATCGACTCCCACGCCTACCTGTTGTCCCTGCTCGGCGATGCCGAAGCGCATGGCGCCATCCTCGCCACCTCCAGCGCTGTCACCGCCATGCGCCTCGTTCGCAACGGCATCCAGATCTGCATCAACGATGACCCGGAGCCCTTGCTGCTGGCCCGCCGCGCGGTCAACGCCGCCGGCCTGCACGCCCCGGCGCTGGCACGCGCCATCGAAGGTTTCCCGACCCTCCAGGTGCCGGCGGAGCACTTCGCCAAGGGCAGCTACTTCACCCTGGACGGCCGTCCCCCGTTTTCCCGCCTGGTCTACCCGCTGCCGCAGCCCGGCGGCCTCGGTGTGCACCTCACCCTGGACCTGGCCGGCCAGGCCCGCTTCGGCCCGGACGTCGAATGGCTGGAGCCGGGACAACCCTTCGACTACGCCGTCGATCCCGCCCGCGCCGCCGCCTTCCACCAGGCGATCCTCGACTACTGGCCGGGCCTGCGTCCGGGGCAGCTGTTGCCCGGCTACGCCGGCATCCGTCCCAAGCTGGCCGGCCCCGGCGCGCCGGCCGCGGACTTCCGCCTTGACGGCCCGCAAAGCCACGGCGTGCCGGGCCTGGTCAACCTGTTCGGCATCGAATCGCCCGGCCTGACCGCCTCCCTGGCCATCGCCGAGCGGGTGGGGGCACTGCTCGCCGCTGCCTGAGGCGGGCCACGGATCCCCGCCGCTCATGTCAAAATAGCCACCCCGGACCGGGGAGGCGCTAGTCCGTATTGGGGATGAGCGCCGTCGCGGCCATGGGCAAGATGAGACAGTGCGCGGAGCATCCGAGGAAAATCCGGCTCAACCGACCAGGCCGTGTCACAGGCAGCCGCCAGTCTGTGCCGCCGCTCCACCGCCCATCCACCATCAACAACGAACGGGACGCATCAAGGACATGACCGAGCAGAAAGCCACCAACGTCACCTGGCACGACGGCGAAGTGACCCGCGCCGACCGCGCCGCGCTGCTCGGCCACAACGGCGCCACCATCTGGTTCACCGGCCTGTCCGGTTCCGGCAAGAGCACCGTGGCGGTGGCGCTGGAGAAAGTCCTGCACGCCCAGGGCAAGCTCTCCTACCGCCTGGACGGCGACAACGTGCGCCTCGGCATCAACAAGAACCTCGGCTTCTCCGCCGAGGACCGCGCCGAAAACATCCGCCGCATCGGCGAAATCGCCAAACTGTTCGTCGATACCGGCGTCATCGTCCTGTCCAGCTTCGTCAGCCCCTACCGCGCCGACCGCGACCTGGTGCGCAAGCTGCACGAGGACGCCGGCATGGCCTTCATCGAGGTCTACGTCGAAGTGCCCCTGGCCGAAGCCGAAAAGCGCGACCCCAAGGGCCTCTACAAGAAAGCCCGCGCCGGCCTGATCAAGAACTTCACCGGCATCGACGATCCCTACGAAGCCCCGGAAAAGCCCGAGCTGGTGCTGCACACCGACCGGATGAGCCTGCAGGACGAGGTCAAGGCCCTCCTCGACCTGCTGCAGCAGCGCGGCATCCTGCCCGCCTGAACTCAGTTTCTTCCAATTTCCCCAATCATCACGCTACGGACAGTCCCATGATCAAGCCGCACGGCAGCACCGAGTTGAAGCCGCTGTTTGTCTACGACACGCAGAAGCACCAGGCCCTGATGAAGGAAGCCGAGAGCCTGCCCAGCCTGCTGCTCAACTCCGCCGCCGCCGCCAACGCCGTCATGCTCGGCGCCGGCTACTTCAACCCGCTGCCCGGCTACATGAACCTGGCCGACACCCTGTCCGTGGCCGAGCACCTGAAGACCACCGGCGGCCTGTTCTGGCCCGTCCCCATCGTCAACCTGACCAGGGAAAAGGGCATCAAGGCCGGCAGCCGCATCGCCCTCAGGGACCCTAACGTCGAAGGCCACCCGGTCCTGGCCGTGATGGACGTGCAGGCGGTGGAAAGCATCAGCCCCGAGCAGATCGAGTTCGTGGCCAAACACATCTTCGGCAACCTCGATCCCAAGCATCCCGGCGTCGCCACCTTCACCAAGCTCGGCGACACCCTGCTGTCCGGCCCCATCCAGGTGCTGAACTTCAGCTACTTCCAGACCGACTTCCCGGATACCTTCCGTACCGCCGTCGAAATCCGCAACGAAATCCAGGAGCGCGGCTGGAAGAAGGTCGTCGCCTTCCAGACCCGCAACCCCATGCACCGCGCCCATGAAGAGCTGTGCCGCATGGCCCACGACCGCCTCGGCGCCGACGGCATCGTCATCCACATGCTGCTGGGCAAGCTCAAGGAAGGCGATATCCCCGCCCCGGTGCGCGACGCCTGCATCCGCAAGATGGTCGAGCTGTACTTCCCGGCCAACACCGTGATGATCGCCGGTTACGGTTTCGACATGCTCTACGCCGGCCCGCGCGAAGCCGTGCTGCATGCCATCTTCCGCCAGAACATGGGCGCCAACTACTTCATCGTCGGCCGCGACCATGCCGGCGTCGGCGACTACTACGGCCCCTTCGACGCCCAGACCATCTTCGACACCAGCGTCCCCAAGGACGCCCTGCTGATCGAAATCTTCCGCGCCGACAACACCGCCTACAGCAAGAAGCTGGACCGCGTCGTGATGATGCGCGAAGCCCCGGACCATACCCCGGAAGACTTCATCAATCTGTCCGGCACCAAGGTGCGCCAGATGCTGGGGCAGGGCATCGCCCCGCCGCCGGAATTCTCAAGACCGGAAGTGGCGAAGATCCTGATGGCGTACTACCAGGAAATCGACGCCAAGAAATAAATCGCAAGCGCGTCAAGCAAGAGCCCGGCATTGCCGGGCTCTTGCTTGTGCAGGGGTGAAATGACTTCCCTCAGTGTGTCTGGAACACGTCCTGGTAAAGCGCCACCCGTTTCTTGATGGCGGCGATCTCGGCGGGCGTGGCATGCTCCGGGTCCGCCGCGTGCGGATACGGGCCGAACTTCATGATCGCCGCCGTCAGCAGCAGCCGCGCCTTGGTGGTGGTCAGGTTGTTGCCCTCGATGAACAGGTTGTCCGGGTTCACCTTGACCAGGCCGCGCGCGTCGCCGCGCGCCGTCTTCACCACCGGCAGGCCGCTCAGCACCGCCTTCTCCAGTGCCTTGTCCTGCGAGCCGGACATGGTGGAGTAGGGCGCCAGGCCTTCGCCGACGATGCCCGCCAGCGGGTATTTGCCCAGCAGCATGTCGATGCTGGCGGCGATGCCCTTCTCGGCGGCCGGGTCGGGCTCGCCGGTATCGTCGTACCAGACATCGCCCTTGAGCATCACCACCTTGGGGATTGCCGCAGGCAGCAGTTCGCCGGCGGCGTTCTTGATCTCCACCGGCACCGTCCTGAACGCGGCGTTCTGCCGCAGCAGGCCGTCCATATGGCCGGGCAGCTGCGTCACACGCACATCCGAATTCCAGGTGTGCTTCCGCGTCGGTACATTGGTGACATAGGGGCCGGCGGTCATCGAGCCGAGGATGCCGCCATAGCCGCCGGTATTGACGTAGCCGCCCGGATGCGCGTCGCCCTTTTCCACTTCGCGCGCGGAGAAGATCACCTCGTCCTGCACCATCACCGCGCCCAGGCGATTTTTGCCGCCGTCGTCCGCCCATACCTTCGACAGGATGTAGTCGATGGAGTCGAGGATGTTGCCGTCGCCGTCGGCGCTGACCAGGCCGCGGTTGCGATGTGCCGAGTTGGCCGCGATCGGCAGCGTCGTATCGACCATGATGTTCAGCCAGTAGGCGCTGTCCTCCACCGAGGGACTGCCTTCCAGCCAGAGAGCGCCGGCATACTGCCCGCTGGCCAGCGCCTTCTGCACGAAGTTCACCGAGCGGGCGAGCATGGTGCGCGGCGGCGAAGCGGCATAGGGCCCATAGCTGAAGAAGTCGACGCCGAGCTTCTCGGGCGCGATGTCGCCGCTGCCGGTGTCGGTACGCTGCGCCGCGGGCAGGCCCTTGGTGTAGCCGCCGGCCGGCACCGCGCGGTAGAAATCGTAGTCCGCCTTGGCATTGATCTCGCCGCCGTTGCGCTCGATCTCCTCGAAGATGCGCGAAGCGTTCGGCACGAAGGTCTGGCGCGCTTCCGAGAACGGCGCCCCAGGATGCGTCGCCTGGCCCTCCCAGGCCTGGCCGTTGGCCTGGCGCCCCATGTAGGGCAGTGCATACAGCCCGTCCTCGGGCTTGAGCGTCACCGCGTAGACCGGCTTGTCGGTGGAGTTCTTGCGCTCCTTGGAGAACGCGCCCTTGGCGTCGACGTAACCATCCGGCGGCGCGTAAAGCTCCTTCACATCCGCTTCCAGCGGGTGCGCGGTATACATCTCGACATAGACCGTGACCGGCGCGGCCAGCCGCTGGTAGCGCGGCCAGTCCGTCATGGTCTTGCCCCACTTGTCCTTGAGCAGGGGCAGGCCGTACTGCTCGCGCGCCTTGTTGCTGGTGATCAGCGGCTTGTTGTTCTGGATGGTGGCGGTGGGGCCGGAGAAGACGGCGATTTTCGGCTTGGCCGTATCCGCGGCCTGCGCTGTCGCCGCGCCGATGCCCATGGCGAGGATGCCGGCGAGAATCGGCGCAAAGCGTTTCGAGGGGGAAAGCATGTGGGCGGTCCTGGATGTGCGCCGCTGTTGCGGCGCTTGCAGCTAGGACGGGATAACCCACGCTTCCCCTACCATGCGGTTTCGGCGTTCCTTAGCCTCAACCGCCTTCGCCGGCGTGTTTCCTGGCCAGCGCCGCGCTGGTCGCGCTGCGCCATTCCTCCATCATCGCGCGGTAATGATCCTCCTCGAGAAACCCCCGCACGAACTTCCGTCCCGGCGCCCCCAAACCGGTCAAGGTGTAGCGCACCCGGACATCGGTGCCGCCGGAAGCCGCCGCGCTGCACACCACATCCACCAGCCCGATGTTCGAATCCTGCGCCAGCCGGGCATAACTGACCCGGCCGTCCTCGGGGCGGTAGTCGATGACGATCCAGGTGGTCTCGCGGTCGTCGTGGCCGCGGGTACGGAAGCTGCTGCCGCGCGCTTCGGCGCCGCTCAGCATCTCGGGTTCCCAGCCGGCCGCCCAGGCGCGCTCGCCTTCCGCCGTGAACAGGGGGAAGACCTGCGCCAGCGGCGCATCGAGGTGAAAGCTGCCGACCCGGCTGGCGGGAGTATTGGACATGGCGCAGGGACTCCACAAGCCGAGGCACAGGACGAGAGCCGCATTTTTCCATTTCGCAAGAAATGATGGCATGGGCGTGGCCCCGTGTAGTTGGTGTATATGTACCAATGTACCAAATGATAAAATCATCCGCAACCCATGCCATCCTTCGAGCCGTCCTGCCGCCCCGGAATCCGTCATGCCCTCCGCCAAATCCCCCAAGCAGCCGCAGCCCCGCGAGGTCGAGCGCATCCAGACCGGCGTACGCCTGGAAAAGCGCCTGCTCAAGGTGCTCAAGGGCCTGGCCGAATATCTGGACATGTCCCTCGGCGACCTGCTCGAAGGCATCGCCCTGCATGCGCTGGAGAACAAGGCTCCGTTCAAACCCTCCACGCTGGAGAAGATCGCCGACCTGAAGCGCGTCTACGGCCTCGACCTGGGTGCCGGGGACAGCCACCGGCTGCGCGAACCCTAGGGGAGGGAGGGGCTGGCAAGAAACCTGCTTGGAGAAAAGCGTCAGCTACCTGTTTGTGGAGAAGGTTCGTGATGGATGCCCTGGAGATCCAGCAGCAAGGCGCCCACGCCCGGGTGCGCGGCGAGCACATGGTCGCCAACCCGTACTACAAGGCGCGCAACATGCCCTTCAGCACCGGCGAGTCCACGGAAGAGTGGAACCAGAAGGCCGTGGCCTGGCGCCGCGGCTGGGAGCAGGAAAACTACCAGCTGGAAGAATGAGCGACAGCCGACCGGCAATTCAAGGCTGCGGACGCCGCCGGTGCTTCAGCCGGAACAGCAGTGTCGAACCGAGCGCCAGCAGGCCGGCATAGAACGTTGCGAAATGCACCCATAGCTGGAACAGGAACGCCGTCCGAGCCGTAGCGCCGTGAAAGGCCGCCGCCGCATTCCAGGCAAAGGGCAGGCTCCCGCCCAGCGCAACCACGCCCAGGCCGCCGAGCAGGAATTGGCGCCAGCGCTCCTCCTTGCTGTCCGACTCCTCCGGCAGTGCCTGCCGGCACAGCCAGGAACGGTAAGCCCATATCAGGATCAGGCCGCCGGCGACGCTGCTCAGCCATTGCAGCCATTCGTAAAGCGGAATCGCCTGGCCGCCGATGAACAGCGCCGGATCGTTGAAAAAAGCCAGGTGCTGCGGCCCCCAGCGGCCGCGATGGGTGAAACCGTCCCAGGCGATATGCGTCCAGGCGCCCAGCAACACCGAGGCCGCGGCAATGCCGAGGCTGGCCAGGCCGGGCCAACGGCGGCGGTTTGCCGCCAACGGGGTGAGGGCAGCCCGATGCGGTTGCGGCAGCACAAAACACAGTGGCTGCCTCAGCCAATGCAGCGAGGCCAGCAGGATCAGGCCGACCGGCAGGCCGGGGAAGACGATGCCGGCCAGGCTGTGCGTCTCCCGGTGCGCGGCCAGCCCGGGGATGTAATAGCCGATATCCGGAACGATGCTGCCGACGAGCAGCCCGACGAAATCCAGGCGCGGACAGAAACGCCGCAACGGCAACACCGCGGCAGGGTGCGACAGGGTGAAGGGCATGATCCGCTCCGCGATTGCATCGATGCGGCAATGGTGCGGGTCGCGGATGCAGGCAGGGAGGCGCTGCCGTGCAATTATGGTGCAGCCATCGCAGCCGGCTGCGTGCCCTCAGTTGGCCGGAAACACCCCGCGCCGCGCCGGCACGAACCAGGTCAGGCCGAACAGGATGGTCAGCGGAATCACGCGCGAGGCCGAGGGATTGCGGCTTCTCAGCATGCGGAAGACGAAGGGCAATTCCACGATATGGCTGATCAGCATGGTGGTGGCCAGCGACACCACCCAATGCTTGTCATGGCCGGAGCAGAGCAGCCACAGCGCCGCCAGCCAGAACACGATCTGCACGCAGTGCGCGGGATACCAGAAGTAAGGCTTGTCGATCATGGCGTGGGCGCATCGGTGGGGACTCCTTTATAGCAAGCCCGGCACCAGCCACCAACTGTTTTTTTTGTAGGCCGCCCACTCCGGGTAGCGCGACATGCTGGCTTCCTTCATCACCATGTTCACCGCGAACAGGGCGCTCCAGAAATAAGCCAGCACCACCACCGGGAACCAGTGCCAGACCAGCATGGCGAAAGCGCCGTAGATCATCATCTCGCCAAGGTAGTTGGGATGGCGGATGTACCGGTACACACCATCCGTGATCAGCCCGCGCTTGACCTGCAGCGTGTAGAACTTCTGCGCATCGGCGGCCACCATGATGGCGCAGCCGAAGTAGCACAGCGAAATGCACACGCAGTACCAGGCCGCGTCCGGCAAGGGGTAATGCGGCTGCGCCGTCCCGGAGATCAGCAGCCAGCCGAAGCTCCAGTACAGCCCCAGCCCGAACAAGGCATAGAGGCTGCTGGGCACGGTGATGCGCACCTGCCAGTTCGGATCGGGAAAGTTCAGGTCCTTGAGCAGCCAGGTCAGGCCGTAGCTGCCGTGCAGCGCCAGATAGATCCAGGCAGCCGTCGAAGTGGCCGCGGGCGTGCGCCCCGCGTAGAACCACATCAGGAAACCGAGGAAGAAGAAGGTGCCGCCCTTCTGGAAATTGATGATCCAGGAAAACTTCAGAGGCCGTGGACCGCCGAGGGCATCGTGCAGCAGCCAGTCGTTGATGCGGCGCATGCGCTGCGCCCAGGCCGGCGCGCTGCGGGATGTGTCGGCTTGAGCGACGGGACGGGTGACGGTATTCATGCGTCTGCCTCCTTGGATGCCGCGTTCGCTTACTGCCAGATCACCGCCTGCTTGTGGCTGGCCCAGCGTTCGAAATGCTCGCCGTAGTGCTTCTCGATCACCGGACGCTTCACCTTGAAGGTGGGCGTGATGAAGCCGTTGTCCACCGTCCACTGTTCCGGCACCACCGCCACGAAATCCATCTGCTCGTGCGGATCGAGCTGGGCGTTGACGCGGTCCAGGTGCTCCCGCAGCGACTGCGTCAGCTCCGCGCGCGCCTGCGCCTCGCGGCAGCGCTCCCATTCCGCCTGGCTCAGCATCAGCAGGGCGAAGGGCTGCGGGAAGGCAACGCCGGTGACGCAGCAGGCCTCCACCTTCGGATGGGTGCCGAGCCGGTTCTCGATCGGCGCCGGCGCCACGTATTTGCCCTTGCTGGTCTTGAACTGCTCCTTGGCCCGCCCGGTGATGCGCAGGCGGCCCTCGCTGTCCAGTTCGCCGACGTCGCCGGTGCGCAGGAACCCGTCCTCGGTGAAGGCCTCGCGGGTCTTCTCCTCGTCCTTGTAGTAGCCGAGCATCGCGCCGGGCGTCTTCACCAGGATTTCGCCGATGTCGGAGAATTTCGCCTCCACGCCCGGCCAGGCATAACCCACCGTGCCGGGGCTGCTGCGGCCAACGCGCGCGCAGTGGGCGAGGGCGAAGTTCTCGGTCATGCCGTAGATCTCCAGCATCTCCAGCCCCAGGCCGCGGAACCAGCGCACGATGTCCGGCGGCAGCGGCGCGGCGCCGGTACAGGCGTAGCGCACCGCATCCATGCCCAGCTGCTTCAGGATCTGCTTCTTCACCAGCCGGCCGAACAGGGGAATGCGGAACAGCCGGTCGAGCTGCTCCTTCGGCTTCTTCGCGAACACGCCCTGCTGGAACTTGGTCCACAGCCGCGGCACCGAGCCGAACACCGTCGGCCGCGCCCGTTGCAGGTCCGCGGCGAACGTCTCCAGGCTCTCCGAGAAAAACACATGGCAGCCGTAGCGCAGCGACATCGCCTCCACCAGCACCCGCTCCGCCACATGCGCCAGCGGCAGGTAGGAAATCACCCGGTCCTGAGCATTGCAGCCGAAGTAATCGCCGATGGTCTTGATCGAGATGGCGATGCTGCCGAAGGTGTGCATCACCCCCTTGGGCATGCCGGTGGTGCCGGAGGTATAGATGATGGTGGCCAGGTCGCCGGCGCCGCGCACCGGGCGGCCCTGCATCGGCAAGGTCCTGGCGACGATGTCTTCCCACTGCGGGCAGTCGATCGTGGGCGCCAGCGGGAAGGCGATATGCAGCACCTGCTCCGGGATGCCCGGCGCCATGGTGTCCCAGGCGTCCAGCTTGCCGATGAAGCAGGCCCGCGCCCCGGAGTGTTCCAGGATCTGCCGCACCGAGGCGGCGGTCAGCGTCGGGTAGATCGGCACGCTGACGTAGCCCGCCATCCAGATGGCGTAGTCCGCCAGCAGCCACCAGGCGCAGTTCTTGGAGAGGATCGCCACCCGCGTGCCGGGTTCCCAGCCGAAGGATTGCAGGTGCGTCGCCATGCGCCGCGCCTGCTCGACCGCGTCGGCCCAGCTGAAGTCGCGCACCGCGCCGCCGCCCAGGGGCTGCGTCAGATAGATTTCCCCGGCGCGTTCCGTTTCCCAACGCCACAGGCGTTGCAGCGGCAAATCATCCTGATGCAGTTGCGGCGCAGATTCGGACATGGCTCCTCGGCCCTCCGGCTCAACGGCCGGAGTAATTATGATTACTGCCGGTCGACGGAAAGGCTCGCCGGCGGCCTATGGTAGACCGCCCGCCGCTCTGCGCAAAAGGGGTGCCCGCCCCTCGCGAGCAAAAAGAATGCTTACCGTCCGGTGCGGACGGCGACGCGCTAGGACGCGAGGATGCGCGAAGCGCTTTCCGTCAGCGCGAGATTTCCATCCCGGTCGAACTGCACCAGCCGCAGCCGCGCGAAGGCGTTGAGGTCGTCGAGATAGAGCGGGGGCGTGGCTTTGCTGTCGGCTTTCGCATCGCGGATCTGCCGGAGCAGATTCAGCCGCTGCGGCGTGATCGCCGTATCTGAAGGTCGCATGGAAGCTCCTGGGCCTGCCGGAAACGCGCGCCATCTTTAGCATGGCCGGCAAGCGCCTTCCAAGTCCCCGCAGTGCAGCACCGGCCTTGCGGCAACTGCGGTAACACTTGAGGATTCCTGCCTAAGCAGTTGATCGGCCACAACGCATGCTTCGGCTTTCCGCAGCGTGCGGGGGTGCGAAAATTTTTCTCTGATGCGCCAGCCGGCCGGCTTTCGCAGCGGCCCTTTCAGCATGCCGGAACGCCCCGCGATCGCGGGGGCTGATCATTCGACCTCATGCTGTCATGCTGGCGAACAAATACTTACCGCTTTTACACGCCGTCGATGATCATCGACGCGGGGGCCTTGGGAGAGGCGTACATGGGATATTGCGGGAGAATCTGCTGCGTCCTGCTGGCCGGCTGGCTGAGCGCCTGCCACGGCCGGGATGCCGCCGGCGGCGACGCCGCGGCCGAGGCCACCCATGTGCGCGAGGGCGAGCTGATTGTGGTGCCGGAGAAATCGGCCCTGCGCCAGGTCCTGGCCATCGCCCCGGCGCAGAAACAGCTGGCGCAGACCCCCTTGCAGGCACCGGCCACGCTGGAAGCCGACCCGGCCAAGGTCGCCAACATCCTGCCGCCGGTGTCAGGCCGCATCAGCACCCTCTATGTGCACCTGGGCGATACGGTCAAGGCCGGGCAGCCCCTGTTCAGCATCGCCTCCGCCGACCTGGCCGCGGCGCGCTCCGACCTGCGCCACGCCCGCATCGCCCTGACCCAGACCAGGAAGACCCTCGACCGCCAGCAGGACCTCGCCGAGCACCACATCGCCGCGCAGAAAGACCTGGAGCAGGCCCAGGCCGACTACGAGGGCGCGCAGAGCGAGTACGAGCGCGCGGCCACCGTGTTCCGCGTCATGGGCGTTCCGATGGAAGGGGACGGCGAGGGCGCCTCCTCGCGCGAGCTGACCGTGCGCTCGCCGCTGGCCGGCCGCATCTCCATGCTCAACCTCGTCCCCGGCACCTATGCCAACGACAACACGGCGGCCTTGCTCACCGTGTCCGACGCCTCCACCATCTGGTTCACCGCCAGCGTGCAGGAGAAGGATCTCGACCGGGTGCGCCCCGGCGAGGCGGTCAGCGCCACCGTGCAGTCCTTCCCCGGCGAGACCTTCCAGGGCAAGGTGCAGTTCGTCGCCGACCAGCTCGATGCCGACACCCGCACCATCAAGGTCCGCGTCGCCTACGACAACCGCGAGGATCGCCTCAAGCCCGGCATGTTCGCCAATCTCGAGTTCCAGGGCCAGCCGCACGAGGCGGTGCTGGTGCCGACCACCGCCCTGATCCAGAGCGGCGACCGGACCGTGGTCTTCGTCGAATCGCAGCCGTGGAAGTTCGAGGCGCGACCGGTGCTCACCGGACCGCAGGACGGCGCCTCCACCGAGATTCTCAAGGGGCTGGACGGCGGTGAGCGCATCGTCGTGCGCCAGGGCGTGCTGCTCAATGATTGAGCGCATCATCGCGCTGTGCCTGCACCGCAGGACCATCGTCTGGGCGGTATTCCTGTTCGTCGCGGTCTACGGCTGCATCTCCTTCCGCCAGATGCCGCTGGAAGCCTATCCGGACATCGCCAACACCAGCGCCCAGATCATCACCAAGGTGCCGGGCCTGGCGGCCGAGGACGTGGAGCAGCAGATCACCATCCCGATCGAGCGGGCCATCGCCAACACCCCCGGCGTGGAAGTGACGCGCTCGGAGAGCACCTTCGCCCTGTCGCTGATCGCGGTCGAGTTCAAGGACGGGGTGGAGGACTACTGGGGCCGCACGCGCCTGCGCGAGCAGCTCAGCGGGCTGCCTCTGCCGTACAGCGCGGTACCGACGCTCGATCCCCTGAGCAGCCCCACCGGCGAGATCTACCGCTACACCCTGGAATCCCCGACGCGCAGCCTGCGCGAGCTGTCCGAGCTGCAATTCTGGACCGTGATCCCGCGCATCAAGCAGGTGCCGGGCGTGGTCGATCTGACCAATTTCGGCGGCATCACCACGCAGTACCAGCTGCTGCTCGACCCGGCGCGCATGGTCGAGTACGGCCTGACCCTGTCCCAGGTCACCGCCGCCATCAAGGCCAACAACAGCAATGCCGGCGGCAGCGTGGTCAACCGCGGCGAGCAGGGCTTCGTGGTGCGCGGCGTCGGCCTGGTGCAGAACCTGCAGGACCTCGGCAACGTCGTCGTCAGCAGCAGCAAGGGCGGGGTGCCGGTGCGCATCGGCGACCTCGGTACCGTCACCCTCGGCAACCTCGAACGCCACGGCATCCTCGGCATGGACCGCCAGCCCGATCACATCGAGGGCATCGTGCTGCTGCTCAAGCACCAGAACGAATCCGCCACCCTCAAGGCCCTGCATGCCGCGGTCGACGAACTCAACGCCAGCGGCTTGCCGCCGGACGTGAAGATCGTGCCCTTCCTCGACCGCAGCACCCTGATCCACGCCACCGAGCGTACCGTGGCGCTGACCCTCGGCGAGGGCCTGCTGCTGGTCGGCGTGGTGCTGCTGCTGTTCCTCGGCAGCCCGCGCGCCGCGGCCATCGTGGCGCTGACCATCCCGCTGTCGCTGCTGTTCGCCTTCATGATGATGCACCAGCTGCGCGTGCCGGTGAACATGCTCTCCCTGGGCTCGGCCGACTTCGGCATCCTGGTCGACGGCGCCATCGTCATGCTGGAGAACATGCTGCGCCACCGCGAGGAAGCGGAAGGGCGCATCCTGACCCTGCGCGATTCCTACGCCGCCGCCATCCAGGTCGGCCGCCCGGTGTTCTTCGCCGTGCTGATCATCATCACCGCCTACCTGCCGCTGTTCTTCTTCGAAGGCATCGAGTACCGCCTGTTCTCGCCGATGGCCTACGCCCTCGGCTTCTCCCTGCTCGGCGCCCTGCTGGTGGCGCTGTGCCTGGTGCCGGGCCTGGCCTACGCTGCTTACCACCGCCCGCACCGCGTGTTCCGCAACCGCCTGGTCGAGCGCGCCAGCTACCGCTACCGGCATTTCCTGCTGATCTTCATCCACCGCACCGGCCTCGCCGTCGGCGTGGCGGCGGTGGCCCTGGCTGGCGCGGCCCTGCTCGGCTTCACCACCGGCCGCGACTTCCTGCCGGAACTGGACGAGGGCTCGATCTGGCTCCAGGTCTCGCTGCCGCAGAGCGTGTCCCTGCAGAAGGCCGCCGAGATGGCCGGCGAGCTGCGCCAGGCCACCCTGGAGTTTCCCGAAGTCAGCCACGTCATGACCCAGGTCGGCCGCAACGACGACGGCACCGACTCCTTCACCCCCTCGCACATCGAGTGCGCCGTGGCCCTGCGCCCCTACGCCGAGTGGAAATCCGGCATCAGCAAGGCCGCGCTGATCGAGAGAATGGCCGCCCGCTACAAGCGGATGCCCGGCTTCGACGTCGGCTTCACCCAGCCCATGATCGACGGCATCTACGACCAGATCGCGGGCGCCCACAGCCAGCTGGTGGTGAAGGTCTTCGGCCAGGACTTCGAGGAGCTGCGCCGCATCGCCGGCGCGGTGTCCGACACGCTCAAGACCATCCCCGGCGCCGCCGACGTCAGCATCGACCAGGAGCCGCCGTCGCCGCAGCTGCGCATCTCTCTCGACCGCCAGGCGGCGGCGCGCTATGGCCTCAACGCCGACGATATCTCCAACCTCATCGGCAGCGGCGTCAGCGGCGCCGCGCTCACCCAGATCTACGTCGGCGAGCGCGTCTACGACATCGTGGTGCGCTTCCGCGGCGCCGTCCGCGACGATCCGCAGAAGCTCGGCGAGCTGCAGCTGGTCTCGCCGAACGGCGCCCACGTCTCGCTGTCGCAGATCGCCCACATCGAAGTGCGCTCCGGCGAGAGCGTCATCACCCGCGAGATGGGCCGCCGCCACCTCACCGTCACCCTCAACCTGCGCGGCCGCGACCTCGGCGGCTTCGTCGACGAGGCGAGGGCGACGCTGGAAAAGCAGGTGCAGTACGACCACCGCGCCTACCACCTGGCCTGGGGCGGCCAGTACGAGAACGAGCAGCGCGCCCAGAAGCGCCTGTTCCTGATCGTCCCCATCACCCTGGGCCTGATGCTGGTGCTGCTGTACAGCGCCTTCGGCACCCTGCGCCACCCGCTGCTGATCATGCTGGCGGTGCCGCTGGCCGCCATCGGCGGCTTCCTCGCCATCCAGCTGCGCGGCATGACCCTCAACGTTTCCAGCGCCGTCGGCTTCGTCGCCCTGTTCGGCGTGGCGATCCAGAACGCCATCATCATGGTCGCCAACCTCAACCGCTGGCGCGACCTCGATACTTCGCTGTTGCAGGCGGTGCTCAAGGGCGCGCGCGAGCGCTTCCGCCCGGTGCTGATGACGGCGGTGGTGGCCATCGTTGGCCTGCTGCCGGCTGCGCTCTCGCACAGCCTCGGCAGCGACGTGCAGCGCCCCCTGGCCACGGTCATCATCGGCGGCCTGCTCACCGCCACCGCATTGACCCTGCTGTTGCTGCCGACGCTTTATTTCTGGATCGAGACCTGGACCCGGCGCCGCCTGAAGGAGCGCCCGCCCAGCACCGACCGCACCCTCGATGCGGTCATAGCGGAGGGCGAATGAACGCCATCAAGACGCGCCTGCTGGCGGCGGCGCTGGCGCTGCTCAGCATCCACGCCGCGGCACAGGACAGTGCGGCCGTCGTTGACGCGGCCCCGGTCAAGTACGACGAATACCTGGCCGAGGTGCTGCGCGCCAACCTCGACTACGCCACGCAGAAGTACAACGTCACCATCGCCGAGGCCGGCATCTCCATCGCCCGCCTGTTCCCGGACCCGACCGTCACCGCCGGCATCGCCTCCACCGAGGTCTATGGCCCGACTCACCGCGCCTATCCCACCTCGCCGACCTTCGGCCTGGGCTGGACCATGGAGCTGGGCGGCAAGCGCGGCGCGCGCATCGCCCTGGCCAGGGACACCCTGAAGCAGACCCAGGCCAGCCTCGACGACTTCCTGCGCCAGCTCAAGGCCACCGCCACCAACGCCTTCGTCGACAGCCTCAAGGCGCGGCTGGTGGTGCAGCGCAAGCAGGACACCCTCAAGGGCTTCGAGGAACTGGTCGCCCTCGACGAGATCCGCTACAAGGACGGCGACATCGGCCAGCTCGAGCTGTCCCAGGCGCGCGTCGCGCGCGACCAGTTCCTCGGCGAATCGCTCTCCGCCGAGTCGGACGTCAAGGTGGCCGACGCCACGCTGTCGCAGTTCGCCGGCGGCGGACTCCAGGGCCGCCCCCCGGTGGGCGAGCTGGACGCGCCGCCGCGCAACTTCGACCTGAGCCAGGCCCTCGATGCGGCGATGAAGAACCGCAGCGACGTCCTCGCCGCGCAGAAGGCGGTGGACGTCGCCGCCGACAACCTCGGCCTGGCCAAGGCCAACCGCTGGGTCGACCTTGGTCTCAATCTTACCTACACCCACACCCGCGCCATCTATTCCGATCCCGGTGTGCTGGACAAGACCGGCCAGTCCTTCCCCCCGGAAAGCGCCCGCAACGACGCTCTCGGCGCCACCGTCACCGTGCCGATCCCGTTCTCCAGGCTCCAGCACGGCGAACTGACCCAGGCCGAGGCCGCGCTGTCGCAGGCCCAGCTGCAGCTGCGCGTGGCCCAGCTCCAGGCCCGCACCGACGTCATCAGCGCCTACGCCCAGTACACCGCGGCAGCGAAGGCGCTCGCCGCCTACCGCGGCAGCATCCTGCGCGAAACCGATCAAACCCTGGTGGACACGAAGTACGCCTACCAGCGCGGCGCCATCAGCATCGTCGAACTGATCCAGGCGCAGCAGGCCACCAACGACATCTACCTGGCCTACTACGACGCCCTCTCCGCCCACGACAAGGCCCTGCTGGCCCTGCTGCTGGCCGAAGGCGACAAGGATTTCTCGCTGTAGGGAAAGCTCCGAGCCCTTCAAATATCGTCATTCATCAGGCGTATTTTTATCCGCTGAAGTTATATACCGCAGAGATATCTGCCGATGTTTGGCATCCTGCACTTCCGGAGCATCAGGACCGAGAGGCGACAACTCCTTCACCACAGCGCCGAAATAGGTGATTGCCGACGACCTGTCCCGCTTGCGCTCGGCAAATAGGCCGCGCAAGTAGTCGAGTTGACCGGCGATGATCACGTGCTCGACCGGTCCAAGAGGTAATTGAGCGAGCATGCCGCTCACCTCGTCGATAATCTGGCCCACTTCCGGATCGTGCTTCGCCGCAACCAGCTCATAGGCGCCGAGGAGCAACGCCCTGCGATACATATAATCATCCCTGGGCAAGGTCTGTCGTGCTAGACGGATCGTTTCTTCTGCCATTTCGACAGCGGACTTGGTGTACGCAGCATTGGTTTCGGCCAGGCCTGACAGGGATCTTGTCAACTGAAGGCGGGCGCGCCAAGTCCAGAGGCTGGCTGGTCCATAGTGGGCGCTGAAATCCGAAAGCACCCGACGCTCGGTTTGGACCGCGTCAGTCCACCGGCGCGTTTGTATGTAAAGGTCGCCCAAATCCTGCAGCCCGAAGTCTACTTCGGTGCTGTCTACGCCGTACAAGGTAGTTAGTCCCGTGACTGCAATGTGAAACTCTGCCTCAGCCGCTGGGAAATTATGACTCGATCCGAATTCATTCGCGTAACCGTGTCCCAAGGTGCGGTGCAGGTCGAGAGCGATGCGACTGTTAACGCCGTAGGCATTTTCAATATGGGGCATCAGTTTCGTGGCCTGATCCTGAGCGGCGGCGGAGCGACCGTTCAGGATCAGGCTTTTGATATAGGTCAGGCGGGTCTGGTCAAGCCAGCGCAATTCTTCAGGGTTGGGTTGCGGAGGATAATGCGCGAGTGCTGCTTCGAGTATGGGCAGCGCTTCTTCATCCCGCGCTTCCATCGAAGCCAGACGCGCACGTATCAAAGCCGCTTTGAGCGCTACAAGATCCGATTCCGGGAGAGTATGGCGTAGGGTTTCATCCAGCGGTCGGAACTCGGGGGCGAGTTTTGCCTGCGGCTCTGTGAGCAGCCGGTAGGTGAACTCGTCGACTCTGGCCGACAGAGTACGGCGATCGACTGGGCCGTAAAGCCGAGAATAAAGTTCCGCTGCCCGGTGCGCCAGCTGCGCAGCTTCGACCGGATCACTCAGGGTCGAAAGCGAGTCGGCAAGCGACTGGTCGAGCGCCGCGGCGACCGGCGCGCTGTTGGAAAGCTTGGGCGAGATTTCCTGGATGCTCTCCAGCACCGCCTTTTTCAGCGTTACATCAACGTGTCCACCGTAGTCGGGACTGGCTTGGCGGACGAGATCCTTGCCCAGGAAATCGGCGACGGCCCGCGCGATCTGTTCGTTCTCTGTGGCGATGCGGGCACTTTCGGCGGCTGCGGCGGCGGCATGCCGGGCCTGCAGCATCAGACTCCAGCTGACGGCGGCAGCAAGGAGCAGCACCCCGGCGGCAGCAATCATCCACGGCCGTCGCGCGCGCGTTCGTTCCAAAGCTTGTTTGAGGGCGGCGTTTCGGACCTGGGCTTGGCGTTCGCGCTCCAATTGCTCGCGCCGCTCAGGAATCGAGCGTAGCCGTTGCGCGAGCAGTAGTGCCGATGACAGGCGGCGCTCCGGATCGCGGTGAATGGTCGCGGCGATGTCGTCGCGTAAAAGCTCATCCGCCACGTCGGCTTCCCAGCCAAAGGCCAGGGGCCGCATTTCCCCGATCGTCAATTGATAAAGCATGACGCCAAGAGAATAGATGTCGGATTGCACGCTCGGAGTGCCACCGAACTGAAGCTCCGGAGCCATGTAGGTCGGAGTACCTGCATTGGCTACGGTACGGGTAAAACCAAGACGGGTAACGCTCAAGGCCTCCGGCCCGGCAGTGTCCAGCAGCAGGCCGGTGCCAAAATCACACAGGCGCACCTGGATCCTTTCAGCTTCGTCCAGTACCAGGATGTTTTGAGGCTTGAGGTCATTATGCAACACACCGACCGCATGGACAGCTGTCACCGCCTCGGCGGCAAGCACTAGCACCTGCAGGCGGGTGTCGAGCGGGATGTTCTGCAAGCCACCCCTTTGCGCTGCCCAGGATCGCATGTCCTGGCCCCAGCGTTCGGCCTCGGTATAGTAAGGCGGGGTTTCAAATTGCCATTCGAGTAGAGCCGGTACCGGCGCCCGATCGGCAAGGGTTTCCCGCAAAACACGAAACAGAGTGGATTCACGCTTGAGTGCCCTGAGCCGCTCGGCGTCCGCACAGAACTTGAAGACGTGCTGCTCGCGCGTTTTGGAATTGGTCGCGATCCAGGAATCCCCATAACCGCCGCTATCCAGATGCTCGGTCAAGCGCCAATGCGGCCGGCCGGGTACCACATCGCCCAGCTTGAGTGCCGAATTCTGGATGCGGCGCGGCCGGCTACGCCGTTCCACCTTGGCCGAAAAGCGGTAGCCGATCTTGGACACCGTCGTGATGATTTCTCGGCTGTCGTCCTTCAGCAGCTTGCGCAACTTGCTGATGGCGTTCGTCACGTTGGTGACGGGCGTCATTGACGATTCGGCCCGACCAGGCAGTCGCGATGATCTCTTCGGTGGAGACGACATTCCCGGCATGCCGTAATAGGAGAATAAGCAGATCGAGCGGCCGCGGCTCGATCTCTACCAGTTCGCCGCCGACCCTCAGCTCGCGCGAGCCTTCGTCAAGCTCGGCGCCGCCAAATCGCCATGTGGCGGTGACGTCTTCCGACAGCACATATGGCTCACTACTACTCATCCGTTAGTGAGGCCCGAAATCTTATGGCTGGCCAGATGGCTAACAAGGGCGTCGGTATCGCCGGACGCACGTTCCCACAAAGCCGTGGTCCGTTCAGGCACGAGCTTGGATAGGGCTTCGTAGGCTGCCAGGCGCGTACGCGGACATGGACTGGCCACGATCAGGTCGTCGAGAAGCTGCTGCGTATTGCCGTCACCGATCAAGCCCGCCAGACGCAGCATTGCCGATCGGCGAGAACTTGGCAGCTCGGGCGCATAATCGCGCAAGGTAGCGGTTTTCATATCGACCATGTGTTGGTCGCCGATTTCGTGGAGGATCATGAGTGCCACACTGATGCTGAGCTTTTCGGGCGGCAAACGATGGACTACCTCGCCGTGGGGCAGGAACATGACCGCTTGGTCGACACTCAGTCGCACCCGCTCAACGAAGGTGAGCGGGACCGGCTCGCCTGGGTAGCCGATGATCGCGGCCGGATCGTAAGCGTAAAGGTCGTTGATCAGGCCCGGTCCGAAATGGCCGGTCATGAGACAGGGAAAGCTTTGCCCTGTGCCGCAATTGTAAATAGCGGCTTGTTCTCGATATGTCGGCGATCCGGCAGCTTCGGCGGCTGGCCAAATATCCGCTCGCACGTAGAAATCCATGCCGCCACCGAGCACAACCACCTGTGTGGTGGGCACCCGCTGGTTGGAGAACAGGTCTCGCATCTGCTGGTGCAGGGCTAACAGAACTAGGTGGCGGTCATTGGCCAAGGCGCGTAGCATGGGTGCAACGGAAGCGACGCTTTCCGGGTCTTTGCAATCGACAGTCGAAGAGACGTGTTCGATAAAGTCGCCGAGGCTGACAACGTTCGTATTCTGGCAGGGTATAGTCAGGGCCATGCTGGACTCCTAAGAATCTGCGTCGAGCTTCTGCAGCGTCTTGGCGGCAGCGGCCTGCACTAAGGGATGGGGATCGTCGAGAGCGCGTTTGAGGAGAGGCCGCGCGGAACTCGCCTTGATCCGGGCGACATTTTGAATGGCGCTCCAGCGCACGGCATGATGGCGGTGGGTACTCAGCCATTCCAAAACCTCAAGTGAGGATGGATCTCGCAGGTTTCCCAACACGTCGGATGCAGCGCGCAATTGCATGTCGATGACATCGGCGTCGGTGGCCCACAGGGCCTTCATGGTGTTTCGGTCGAATATCCACTTGAGGCGTAATGCAAATGGCGTGGTCAGTACGACGGCGACCACAGGGGAATCGCCGGCGCCGGCCTGGAAGTCGTACACCATGTCTGGCTCGGCCAGAAGAATCTCTCCCGGTCGCGCCGTGACCCGGCCTGCTGGTTCCAGTCGGAGCTTGGGATCGAATACATCGTTCGCATGGGGCGGTAGATGGTACAGGTCGCAGTGGAGGCTCTGCGGGCCGATTGGCACGTACATGGCCGCCTCGGAGCTGCTTTGAAACGGTTGCTGGTCGCCGATGACACGCACCGCAATGGTCAGTCCATTGATCTGCTGGATGTCGAATTGCGGCCAGAACCAAAGGCCCGCGTCGGCCGGCTTGCGGAGCATCTCCGCCAGGTGACCGTTAACCCATAAAGCAGGGAAGCCACTCGAAGCAAAGATTCCAAATTCGTCCTTTAAGGACCAAAACTGATCTAGAGAACCGTCATAGGTGCTTGCGTGCTCAACGAATCGCTTGAGCGGCTCGCCGTAACTGTCCATGTCGTCGATAGCCTATTCGTCCGGGTGATATGAAGTGTTGGAGCCAAGCTTAGCCGCGCACGGGGCTTCCTGACCAGCGTCAAAACGTGTGATGTTCGTTGCTGCCAACCGGGGCGCTTCGCAGCCAAGTCCTGCATAAGTCATTGATTGTCTAGACGATAGAAAATCTGTGGCTAAAAAATAGAAATCCGATAGGACTTTTTCATTCGCCCTCCCTACTTTGGGCAAGTCCAGACGGCACGTTCCACTGTGCGTCTGTGACAACGGCGTGCAAAGCGTACAGATTGCAAAAGCCTGGAATGCACTGGAAGCGTCAGGATCACCGGAATAGGCACTGTGACACTACAACCACCTACAAAAACGTTGCTTTTCCATGGGCGAGGACCCGTGATCGACAGCATTCGCGCCACCACGGCCTCCATCCTGGTCTTCGGGGCGCCCGAGGGTACGGTAGAACAGATGACCCGTGATGGCTGGCATCGCAGTACTGAAGTCGTCGATGAGCGGGCGGCCGTAGCGGCGATCGTCGATCGGCTCGGTGCCGGCGGCGTCTACGTCAATGTGATCAAGACCGGCGCAGGCTACATCGTATGGACCAAGCCGCCCTCAGAGTCCTGCGAATAGATCGTGAAGTCAAGGGATTACTCGCAAAATGGATTTGCAGCAAGGAGAACAGATTCGTAGTCAGCCCAATCCGGATAAAAGCAGCGCGGCGACGATGCCGATTCTGGAAGCGCAATTGCGTCACATCGCACGCACCGAAGGCAACTTCGGTATCCTCGTGTTGCCGGTTATCGAGAAGAACAATGTGTGGTGGTGCCTTCGGTTACGCCTTCCCGACAATCCCCGAGAGCTGTGCGTGGTCGATGCAAATTTCGCGGAACGGCGCTGGCGCCAGCTCAATGCTCTGGTGCGTTTCATCATCCGCTCCTGCGGGCGTAATCGGCGGGTGACACTTGATCTCGAGGGGGTGCGACATGACATGCTGCGAACCCGAGGGGAGGCGCATTAAAACAACTTCGACAACAAAATAAAATTTGACCGCTGGTTCGTTTCGAGTCCGCAGCAATTACTGTTACGTGCGGGCTCCGGAGATACGTGCCATTGAGTCCCGTTGAGCCCGACAAGCGAGTTGGCTACGCTGACCGGCTACAGCCCAGAGTAGACGCGGACGAACGTCGGCTTCTGAGTATCTTGAGAATTGTAGTGACCACGACAGAATTCGTAGATTTCTATCGAGCTCCGAAGTCCTTTGCAATAGGGCTAGTAAGGGATTCCAGAAAGGCGACTATATCGCCCTTTTCTTGTGGCGTAAGAATCAGCGGGCGTCCCATATCCGCGCCCCTGTTGTAGAGTTCCATCTCGACCGCATCTTTCAACGACGCAACGCTTCCATCGTGCATGTAAGGGCCCGTGAGGGCCACGTTTCGAAGCGACGGCGTCCGGAATTTTCCGATGTCAGCAGGTTTCAATGTGACTACAAAACGCCCCAATTCCGCCAAATCCTCTTCACTCAGGACGGTCTGATCCAGACTTGTACCGGCCTGGCGAGCTTTTACTAACCGAGTCGTCAATTCCGCCAGCCGTGGGGCGATTCTCTGCAAGCCAACGTTGACGCTATGAAAGTCATTGTCGGTAAACAGCGCACTCTCCTTCCCGACGATGTGACAACTCGCGCATCCGGCGCGTCCCTCAAAGAGCAGAAGCCCCCGCTGTGCGTCAGCCGGAATCGCCTTTGAGTCTCCTCCAAACTGGAATCGGTCGAATGGGGAATCCCCGGCCAGCAGGATTCTCTCAAAGGAAGCCAATGCTCGGCCGACGTGTTCAGGCCGGATTCCTGCCGGTTCTACCGAAAATGCATTTCGAAATAATTCAACGTATTCCTGGTCATGCCTGATAATTGTGAGTAGGGCCTCATCATCCGAAAGGCCCTGTTCCCTTGGATTGACCAGTGGATCCAAGGCCTGTGCTTCGAGCGTTTGCCGCCGTCCATCCCAAAACTGTGAAGTGTTGAACCCCACATTCAACAACGTCGGTGCATTGCGTGTCCCGATGCGCCCTGCGGTTCCCTTGGCGAGCGAACGTCCGTCTGTAAATGCGAGTTCCGGCTTATGGCAGGTAGAGCAACTGATTGTTCCGTCTCGACTTAGCCGGGCGTCGAAGAACAGTTTCTTCCCCAAAGCAGAAATGTTGCCCTGTGCCGGATTGGTACTAGTGGGGCCTATAGCGGGAAGGCCCAATGCAGCGTTTTCAGCCGCCATCGCATCCGCTATGCAAGTCAATAGGATGCCTGTCAGTACCAGAACGATGGGTATTCGGGTGGAGAACATGAAGGAAATGGTATACCGGAAGGTACGAACTGTGACGTAGTCGACATCACTACAGATGAGCGGTGAAGGCTGGCGGTCAAACGGACAACTGATGTGGCTGTCATCCTTTTACTATGTCCCCCGCAACTAGGGAAGTCTGTCGGGGAAAAACATGTCGGCACAATGTTCTGGGCGCAAAAATGCGCTCACGTGGGTGGCTTTTGTCCGCATTTTGCTGACGAAGTCCCTGGCGCGAATAACTTTACAGTCGCGCCTGCCGCGTGCCTGGCTCGGCATGGCGGCAGTTGCATTGTCGGCGGTATTTCCAAGCTTCAACGCCGCGGCAGCCGGTGCCCAATACGTCTATGACAACGGCGGCCGACTTGTACAGGTAATCGCTCCGGATGGATCGAGCGCCCAGTACACGTACGATCCGGCCGGAAATATCCTCAGCATCAAACGGATTGCCTCGACTGCATTGGCGGAGACGGGAACATCCGTTGCCAGTGGCGCTGTCGGCAGTACATTGACGATTTACGGCAGCGGATTCTCGACAACCGCTTCCAGCAACCAGGTCTGGATCAACGGTGTTCTCTGCACCGTCGTGTCGTCAACGGCCAACAGCATCATGGTTATCGTGCCTGCGGGCGCCACCTCGGGCCCCATCAAAATCACCGTCGCCGGCACTACCGTCACGAGCACCGCCAGCTTCAATGTTGCGGCTGCGATACCCGCGCCCACTATTTCGTCAGTCAATCCTACAATTGCCGCCGCTGGTGCCAGCGTGACCATCACCGGTAGCAATTTCCAGGCAAGCGCTGCGAACAACAAGGTGACTTTTGCCCGGTCGTCCGCTTCCATATCTGCGGCTACGGTTACTTCGATCACGACGGTCGTACCTGCCGGATATCCCTCGGGCCATATTTCGGTATCGACGCCTTACGGTACCTCCGCTAGCACCCAGGATCTTTTCGTTCCTCCGAACGGCCATGTTGCAGCCGACGTTGCGGCGACCGGCCGAATCACCGTGGGCGGCCCTGCCACTAATGTCACTCTCAGTGCCGCTGGCAAGATCGGAATGGTCCTGTTTGATGGCCAGCAGGGACAGCAAGTCAGCCTGCAGCTATCGAACCAAAGTTTTCAGACCAATTGCGCCTATGGATCGGTCGTCCTTCTGGGCCCCTCACCAGGAAATACTGCAATAGGCTTCACTAACTTCTGCACAGGTGCAGTGCGAGTGGCATTGCCCACGACGGGGACTTATACCCTGATCTTCACGCCGGGCAGCGCTTCGGACACGGGAAGCGTCACGATCAAGGTTGCAAACGCGGCGCCCGTACTAATGACCACCACCATAGGTGGGTCGGCCGTGACCGCGACGACTACCGTGCCGGCACAGCAGGCGATGATCGCGTTCACCACCAGCATGGCGAATCAAGTAGTCAGCGTTCAGGTAGTCAGCGAGACCTATCCGACGAACTGCTACAGCGCGACACTTTCGATCATCGGTCCGTCTCCTTCTACAACCCCTGTTGGGAACACGAATATCTGCCCAGGAGCAGCCCGGTTCACATTGGGCGCGGCTGGCACCTATAGGATCCTTGTCGCTCCAGCGGGAAGTGATACCGGCAGCATAACTTTGAAGCTTTTCAACGCCACGCCGGTAGGCGGCCCGATTGTCGCTGGCGGATCAGCTGTTGTGGTGACGACGACTGCTCCCGCACAACAAGGCATTTTGACATTCTCCAGCACGGTCGCGAATCAAGTCGTCAGTATTCAGGCATCCGCTCAGACCTACCCTAGCAACTGCAATTACGGGTCGATCGTGATTACTGGCCCTTCTCCGGCGACTACGTATAACGGCTCGATGAGTTTCTGCGCTGGCGCGAGTCGCTTCACGCTAGGAGCTGCTGGCACATATACCATCGTGGTAACGGCGAATGCGGCCGATACCGGTAGCATCAGCCTGCAGCTGTACAATGCCACGCCGGTCACGGCCTCTCCCCCAATCGGTGGATCTGCTCTGGTAGTCACCACCACAGTTCCGGCACAGCAGGCGATCCTGACGTTTGCGACAACGGTTGCGAATGAAGTCGTCAGCCTGCAGGTCTCTGCCCAGACCTACGCCA
This sequence comes from Nevskia soli DSM 19509, assembly GCF_000711955.1. Classification (GTDB taxonomy): domain Bacteria; phylum Pseudomonadota; class Gammaproteobacteria; order Nevskiales; family Nevskiaceae; genus Nevskia; species Nevskia soli. Next base: position 177,085 of record NZ_KL543998.1, on the reverse strand, counting down.
GCAACTGCAATTACGGGTCGATTCAGATTCTTGGCCCGTCCCCGGCGACTACGCAGGTGGCCAGTACATCGTTCTGCTCTGGAGCGAATGCCTTCACGCTTGCTGCGATAGGGACCTACACCATCGTACTGACCCCCAATGGCGCCGATACCGGAAGCATCACGCTGCAGATCTACAATACGACACCCTGGAGCCAGACGGTTTCGGCCAACGGCACAGCCACGACCATGTCCATCACGGTGCCGACGCAGCAGGGGCGCCTTAGCTTCAGCGGAACGTCGGGCCAGCGCATCAGCCTCCAGGTTTCGAACGATACCTTAAACGGCACTGGAGGTTTTTTCGCCCTGACCCTCCTCAACCCGGACGGGTCTACGGCATACAACAATGGACTCACCAGTGGGCCGACTTTTGGTCCCTTCACGTTGACACAAACTGGTACGTTCACGTTTGTGGTCAACCCATATGGGGCCGGCACTGGCTCCCTAACTCTTCAGGTGAACACCGTACCGCCTGATTTGTCGGGTCCAATCCCGACGAATGGAACGGCGACGACGATGACGGTTGGCACACCGGGTCAGGGCGCCGCCTACACGTTTAGCGGGACCGCTGGCCAGAGAATCAGCTTTACGGCGACGAGCAGCACCCTCACCAATAGCTGGTATGACGTAACGATTCTCAACCCCGACGGCGGCACGCTCAAGACGTTCTCTGCGTACGGATCCACAGCATTCAACGGCCCGATCACCCTGGTCCAAAGCGGCACTCACACGCTCAAGATCGTGCCCGAACAGTGGGGGACGGGATCGTTGGTCGTCGAGATCTATATCGTCCCGCCGGATATCTCGGCTGCGATTTCAACCAATGGATCGGCCACCACCATGACGGCGACCACGCCAGGCCAGGGAGCTCTCTATACATTCAGTGGAACCGCAGGCCAGAGAATCAGCTTTGTGGCGACCAGCAACACGCTCACCAGTAATTGGTATGACGTAACGATCCTCAATCCCGATGGCAGCACGCTCAAAGGATTCTCCGCATACGGATCCACTACGTTCAATGGGCCTACTACTCTGACGCAATCCGGGACCCACACACTCAAGATCGTGCCGGAAAGCGGTGGAACCGGCACGCTGACCCAGAAGCTCTACATCCTGCCTGCGGATGCCACCACCGCGTCTCCGGGTGATGGTTCGGCGGTCACCCAGACCTCAACGACCCCGGGCCAAGGCATGGACTACACCTTCAGCGGGGTGGCCGGTCAAATGGACAGTTTCTGGCTGAGCTTTTCGCTCACGCCCAGCGGCGAATGTCCCAACATGACGGTCTACAACCCTGATGGCAGCACATTTCAGAATTTGAGTTATATCTGCGGCAGTCCGAAGTTCTTTGGCCCTTACACACTTACCCAGACAGGGACATTCAAGGTGATTGTTTCTGATTCGGGCGGCGGAACGGGAACGGCGACGTTGCAAAGGTACATTGTCCCTGCCGACGTAAGCGCTTCGGTGGCCGTCAATGGCAGTGCCGTTACCCAGACCATGGGGACGCCCGGGCAGGGAGTCGATTACCCCTTCAGCGGTACATCGGGGCATCAGGTCACCATCAACTTGACGTACTCACTGACACCCAGCGGCGATTGCCCCGGGATGACGCTCTACAACCCCGACGGAAGCGTGGTGCAGAACTGGTCTTACATCTGCGGGAGTGGCGTCCACAGCACCGGAGCGCTGACCTTGGCCCAGTCAGGAACATTCAAGGTGGTCGTGGCCGATACCGGTGGAGGGACGGGGACAGCGACCGTTTCCCTAACGGGCAATTGAGGTGGTGAAGTGATGGGCGTTGCATTCAGCGATGTTGTGCATTGCACGTCCCGATGAAGTGATGGCGTTTAAAAACCTTGTAGCCAGGTCTATCGAGTTGGGGATTTGAAAGTGGGGGAAGTCGTGACGAACAAAAGTCAGTATCGCAAAGCATATCGGGGTTACCTCGCCAAGGGAGCGCTGCACGCACTGGCGATGTTTCTGCTGGTTGCAACCGCCGGTACGCAGGCGCAATACGCATCTGATACGGCAACCGCACATGATGTCACAGCGGCGGTGACCAATGTTTCGTCTCCACATCCCGTCGCTGCACCCGGCCAGAGCCTAACGCAGCTGCCGGATGGCAGCTGGCTGGCGATTGGCGGCAGTGAGCACCCGGTTGACCTGGTTCTGGAGCATGCCAGTGGCTCACGCATCGCCACGCTGTCCCTCCATCTGGCCCAAGGCCGTTCCGGCCACAGTGCAACGCTGCTGCCCGACGGCACCGTGCTGGTTTTCGGTGGGGTGGATAGCGGCGGCCGCGCGCTCGATAGCGCCGAAGTAGTCGATCTGTCCAAGATGACGATTCAGTCGCTCGCCGCCACAGGCTTGCTTCCGCGCGCCTACCACAGCACCTCGGTTCTTTCCGACGGCCGTGTACTGGTTGCCGGCGGTGTAGGCAAGGACGGCACTCCCTTGCTGCAGGCGGAGATCTACGACCCGGCGTCGCACCAGGTCGAAGTCCTGGATGGGCAGCTGGACCATGCCCGCCTCAAGCATCTGGCGGCGATGGTTGGCAACAGCTCCATCCTTCTGTGGGGCGGCTCGGACGGGGATGGGCGGATTCTGGCCAACGGCTCTGTCTATAACCCAGCCGCCGCCCAGTTCTCCGGGGTAGGCGGCGACCAGGCCCTGCTGATGGCGCAAAGCCTGTCGAACGCTGTGCCGCCCGCGGTGGTGGAAACCCGGCCTGCCGGGAATACCACGGCCGTGCCCATCGGCAAGCCCCTCATGGTGCACTTCAACAAGCGGATGGCGGTAACCAGTCTCAACGCCGACACGGTCACCCTGATCGGTCCCAGCAGCGTCACGCCCGTAAAGGTTGTCCCGGTGGAAGAGGGTGCGCTGCTGTTTGTGACCCCGGCCCAGGAGCTTCAACCTGCCGCCAGCTATACCCTGTTCATCAATGGCGCGACGGACCAGAACGGCCGTCTGCTGCCTTTCACGGCGATCGGCTTTACCACGGAGTCGTTGAGCCCAAAGACCGATTCGAGCACCCAGGCTGCCGCCAAGGGCACCAATTCCGCATCGACGGCCAGTACGCCAGATGGCGTCTCAACCAAGGCAAGCGCTTCGGCGGCGGCGTCCAGCACCAAGGTTCTCGCTCCGGTCCAGGGCAAGAAGTCGGTTTTTGGATCGCCGGCCTATTTCTGGCTGCCGAAGAGCGCATCAGACCTGTTCTCGCTCATTGACCAGGCTCACGCCACCCATGAATCCCTTGTGGCCAGCATCGACGCCAGCGATGAAACCTGGACGCCGGGGGCCGCCAACTATCACGGTAAATGGACCAGCGGCCATGGTCACTGGGGGCAGTACCATCCGCCCGCCAATGAAACTCTGGGCCGCGCATTGTATGGCCACCCCGAAATTACCGGAGCGATGGCGAAACTCAGGCCGGGTACGGTTGCCTCGGGAATGCTCAAGAAGCTGGTGCCGGCGCGTGCGCTGACGCCGGAACGGGGTGTGACCGCGATCAGCGGACAAGTCCTGCGCCTCAACAGTCGCCCGCTGGCGAATGTCAGTCTTTCGATCGGCAACCATGTCGTGCGTACCGACGCCAACGGCGAATTCGTGCTCCGCGGCGTGCCGGCAGGCCACCAGGTCATGGTGATCGACGGCGGCTCCGCCGACGAGGGCCAGCGGCAATATGGGCGCTACGAATACGGCATCGACGTCGTCGCCAACCAGGTGAATGTGCTGCCTTTCGTCATCTGGATGACCCGCCTGGACAGCGCCAACGCATTGAATATTCCGTCGCCGACGAACAGCCAGACGGTGCTGACCAATCCGAAGATCCCGGGCCTGGAATTGCGTATTCCGGCAGGCACGGTGATCCGCGACGCGCAAGGCAAGGTCGTCACGCAGCTCAGCATGACGGCGATTCCCACGGACCAGCCGCCGTTTCCGCTGCCGAACGTGCCGGTGCCCACTTATTTTACTATCCAGCCGGGCGGGGCCCATCTGGAAGGTGCTAACGGGCACGTTACCAAGGGTGCCCAGCTGGTTTATCCGAACTTCACCAGCTCGGCCCCCGGCTCCCGCATTACTTTCTGGAACTACGATTCGACCGGCAAGGGCTGGTATGTCTACGGCCAGGGTACCGTCACTGCCGACGGCAAGCAGGTTATGCCGGATCCGGGTGTGGTGATCTATGAATTTACCGGGGCGATGGTTTCGGTTGATGGCAACGCACCGAATTCGGGGCCCGCCGAAGGTGGAAGCGGTCCCGGTATTGGTTCGGGTAGTGGCTCCGGTAGTGATCCTGATCCAACGAATCCGTCCCCTGATCCGAAGAATAAGCCGCCTCATTGTGGTGACCCTGTAGATTGCTCGACAGGGCTGTTTCTCAACGAGGAGACCGACTTCAGAATTCCGGACGTGATGCCGGTCGTTTTACGGCGAAGCTATCGTCCTCAGGACAGTGCTTCTCGTGCCTTTGGTGTTGGAACGAATCTGTCTTACGACATGTTCATGGTCGGCGATATGAATCCGTATACCTATCAGGATCTCATCTTGCCGGATGGAGGGCGTATTCACTACCCGCGTATTTCGGCGGGAACGAGTTGGACTGACGCGGTTTACCAGAATGTATCAACGCCTGGAAAGTTTTATGGGTCGGTACTCAAGTGGGACCTGAGCACGGGATATGCCTGGACGCTAACGCTGAAGGATGGCACGGTTTATTCTTTTGCAGATGAGGCGGGATCGACCTCGGCACGCGCAGGGGCAGTGCGGGCAATCAGTGATCGGTTCGGTAATACGCTGACCTTGACGCGAGATGGAAACTACAACCTCACGCAGGTTACCTCCCCGAATGGACGTCATCTGAATTTTATATATGACAGCAGTAACCGCGTAACACAAGCCAGTGACGATCTTGGACGTACCAGCGCCTATACCTATGATGCGATCGGGCGGTTGATCAAAGTCACCGATCCGGCCGGATACTTCGAGCAGTACACGTACGATGCAAATAGCAACATGCTCACGGTGACCGATAAACGCGGCAACCTGATGGTGACTAACACCTACGATGGGAATGGTCGCGTTAGCAAGCAAACATATGCCGATAGCACGACATTGCTGTTCGCTTACACTGTGGGTGGCAATGGAAAGGTCACGCAAACAGATATTACGGATCAACGCGGAATCGTCCATAGAGAAATATTCACTTCGAGTGGCTATCTGAGCTCAGTTATTCGGGCGATGGGACGGCCGGAACAACAAACAACGACGTATACGCGCGATCCAGTAACAAATCTTCTCAGTACCACTACGGATGCATTGGGCCGTGTGACAAGTTATACCCACGACGCCTTAGGTAACCTGACTCAAATTACGCAGCTTTACGGGACAGCGAATCCAGTAACGTCGAATATGCAATACAGTTCGCAGTTCGGCTTGCTCACGCAAATAACGAATGCCAATGGTTTTGTAACTACGATGAGCTACGACGGCTCCGGAAATCTGGTGCAGGTACAAGACCCGCTTGGCCACCTGTCAAACTATACCTACGATGTCGAGGGCCGTCTTCTGACTGCAACAGATGCAAACGGGAACACCAATTCCTTCACCTATTTCGGCGGTGATCTAGTGAGCGCGATCGACGCATTGGGTCGGAAGATGGTAGTACGTACCGATGCGGTTGGTCGTACTATCGGTACTGTCAATCCACTGGGCGCCCAATACAGCACTGCTTACGATTCGCTCAATCGGATCATTAATTCTGTTGACCCTAATGGAAGCCAGCTTCAATTTGGTTTCGACCAAAATGGGAACAGGACAAGTCACACTGACGCTAACAATCACGTTGCCGCATATACGTTCGATGCTATGAATCATGTTGTAACGAAGACCGATTCTTTATCATTTAGCGAAAGCTATGGCTACGATCCAATTGGCCATCTAATCCGGCGGATAGACCGCAAGCAGCAGGTCAGCGGGTGGACATATGACGGACTTGGGCGCGTGACACAGGCCGGCTTTGGCGCGACGGTTGCGAATCCCACTGCTTATACCAGCACGATCAGCCAGACTTGGGATGCCGGGGACCGGCTGACCCAGGTGGTCGATTCGGCGAATGGTACTATCGGCCGTAGCTACGACGCACTTGATCGAATGACGCAGGAAACCACGGTTCAGGGAACTGTCAATTATACGTATGACGCAGGTGGCCGACGCACCAGCATGACAGTTCAAGGTCAGCCGACCGTGAATTATACTTGGGACAATGCTAATCGCCTTAGCCAAATTCAGCAGGCAGCAGGCGCCAGCAACGGCAACATTGCGCAGATCGTTACCTTCCAGTACGACAATGCCAACCGCCGCACTCTGACCATTTTGGCGAATGGCGTCCACGTGGCGTATGCCTATGATGCTGCGAACCAGCTATCCGGCATCACCTACACCCAGACAAACGGCGGCTTAATCGGGAATCTGGCCTACGGCTACGATCTTGCTGGACACCGCACCTCTGTCAGCGGCAGCTTGGCCAATGTCAACCTACCTGCAGCAATTGCAAGCGGAGTCTATAACGCCAACAACCAGCTTGCGCAGTGGAACGGCGTGACCTACAGCTATGACGCCAATGGCAATCTTCTGAACGACAGTAGCCGCACCTATACCTGGAATGCAAGAGATCAGCTAACTAGCCTTGCCGGCATATCGAGCGCCAGCTTCCAATACGATGCCGTAGGGCGGCGTATCGGTAAAAACATCGGAGGTGCGACTACCGGCTATCTCTATGACGGTGGCAACTTCGTACAAGAGAAGAATGGGGCCGGTGCCACCGCTGCGATTACCGCAAACCTACTGACGGGAGGAACGGATGAAACCTTCGTGCGCATGACGAGCACCAGCATCAACACGCCACTGCTCGATGCGATGGGCAGCACGATTGCGGAAACCAATACGGCGCAGGCGATCATAACGAATTACAGCTACGATCCGTACGGCGCTACTACTCAAAGCGGTATTAGCACAGGTTCCAGTCAGCAGTACGCAGGCAGGGAGAACGATAGCACCGGACTTTACTACAACCGTGCACGTTACTATAGCCCAGCAGCGGGCCGCTTCACGCAAGAAGACCCGATTGGATGGGCTAGTAGGCAGGCGAATAATTATGCCTATGTTGGCGGGAATCCCGTCACCCGGACTGATCCGTACGGGCTAGCCCCTCCATATATGGGAGTGATCCCTGGGTACCCTGGTATGTCACTCGATCAGGTCGCCCAATCCGCGGTCGCTCAAGGAGCAACGAATGCCGCTCAGTCTGGTAACGCTGGCGGCAGTCCATGCACTCCGGGCGATCTGGGGCACAACATTGGCCTTGGGGCGGGGGCTGGAGGCATTCTGGGATTTGGTGCCGGCGTGCTGATCACGGCGAATGTCATAGGCTTCCCAGAGGTTGAAGTTATCGAAGCAGGCGGTACCGCTGCCGGGAGTCTTGCTGTTTTGCTCACATCGTTGTCTGAGCCAGCGGGGTCGCTTGCTACTGGCGGGCTTGTGGGTTCAATGTACGGTGCAACGCTCGGCGGAGCGGCTGGAGCTGGCTTGACCAATCCGTGTTCGTGTCAATAGAACCCGAGGAGCGCAGAGTGAATAATGCTTTTAAGTGGGCGGGTACTTCGATGGTCGGTTGTATGGTCGCGAGCCAGGTGGGCTTTTCTTTGCCCCTATGGGTTGTTTTTGCAATTGATTCCAACTCCAATGGGCAGCTCACGCTTGGAAGGGCAGTTCACATTGCTATTGTCACTAGCCTTGCTGGCCTCGCCTTCGGTGCACTTTTCTGGGTGACATGGGTAAAGCCGCTGCGTGAACGGCTGAAGAGCAAGGGGATGCTGAGAGAGCCGCAGGATAGACGTCGCTGAGTCCCAGCTCGTGGAGGGCGGAGGAACTCCGACCGGCCGGATTCAACGCAACATGCAGTCAGATCCACGTCATACCGGATCCTCAGATCGTTGGCCATGCTTCGTAAATGCTTCTTGATGGAAGCTGGTGTTTCGACGTCGAACCCATCAATCTCCCAGTTACAACGTCCGTTGGTCACCAGTATGAGAAGAGGCAAGTACTTGGCGGCACAGGCTTCCGACTCTGAATGGCTTTGCGAACAGCCATTTTCAAATCTCTACGAAAGGGACGGGGTCGCGAGAAATCAATCAGAGATGGCTTTTGCAGGGGCGATCGACGCCTAGACAAAATTCGGCTGCTCGCCCTTGGAAGCCATCCGCGTTTGGGCCAATACCTCTTTTATACGGTTCACGTCGACATAAGCCGTTTCCCTGGGTGTCCATATACGAGTCAGGTGGCAACTTGTTCAGCTTGCGCAGGTTTCGCTGCAGCGCTTTCTATTGATGCCGCCGCCTTGTTTCCTCTGGTCCGGGCTTCTTTGCAGGCGGGCATACGTCCAGAAAGGTTGCGCGCACTTGTTGGATCGGCCGGGGTTAATCTGGAGAAAGAAGTTGCGTTTGCCGAGCGGCTGTTGGCAATTGATCCTAGGCGCGCTGGTATAGGTTCGGATCAGATTGCCGCGGCGCGTAGTGCTATTTCTCAGTAGAGCCGCGCGTTCAAATTCAACTGAGGCCCCGAATGGCACTTACCTCGTTTGAATCTGAACGAATCATGGCAGCTGGACCGGACCTCGCGCTCGCCGGCAGGACCAGGCCGCGCTTTTCAACGTCTGAACCTGCGGCCGATTAATAGAGCGATTCGCCCGTTCCCTTGATATCTCCACATCTTTTAGTGCTTTCTTTGCGGACTTACAATGATCGGACCCTTGATGCGGATATTTGCACTCTGCGTCTACTGCGTCTTTCAGGACCTGTATTTCTTTCATCCCACTCTGAATAAAATATACTTGCAAGGTGTTGCCGGTGGTGGTTTTCGGGCCTTTACTTGAAGCCAGAAGAGGGTAGGCCAGTCGTTTTATATACCATAGGGGGGTATGGTATAGTGCCGCATGAGCCACCCCACCGCCGGCACCGCCAATCCCGAGATCGTCAAGCGCCTGCGCCGCGCCATCGGCCAGCTCAACACGGTCGTCGCCATGATCGAGGACCATCGCGAATGCGCCGAGGTGGCGATGCAGCTGCAGGCGGCGGAGAAGGCGGTGACGCAGGCCAAGAAAACCTTCATCCACGAGCACATCGCGCACCGCTTCGAGCCCGGCGACACCGTCTCGCGCCAGGCCCTGGCCGAGCTGCACGAAATTTCGAAGTACCTCTAAGGCCACGATGACCCCCATCACCGAACTGCTGCGCGAAGGCAGCGCCAACGCCTGGCTGTTCGCGCCCAGCGCCATCCTGCTCGGCGCGCTGCACGGCCTCGAGCCCGGCCACTCCAAGACCATGATGGCCGCCTTCATCGTCGCCATCCGCGGCACCGTGGCCCAGGCCGTGATGCTCGGCCTGGCCGCCACCGCTTCCCACACCGCCGTGGTCTGGGCCGTCGCCCTGCTGGGCATGCACTTTGGCAAGGAGTTGGGCGGTGAGCGCACCGAAGCCTGGTTCCAGCTGGCCTCCGCCGTCCTCATCATCGCCATCGCCCTGTGGATGGCCCGGCGCACGCACCGCGAGCAGCATCCCGCCCATGCGCACGATCATGGCCATCATCATGACCATTACCATCATGATGATCATGGGCATCATGCCGATCATGACCGCCACGGCCATGGGGCTCATGACCATCACGCCCACCCATCTGCCTTCGAGGCCATCCCGGCTGAATTCCAGGATGCCCACGAACGGGAACACGCCGAACAGATCCAGCGCCGTTTCGCCAACCGCAGCGTCAGCAACACCCAGATCATCCTGTTCGGCCTGACCGGCGGCCTGATCCCGTGCCCCGCCTCGATCACCATCCTCCTGCTCTGCCTGCAACTCAAGCAGTACTCGCTCGGTGTCGCCCTGGTCCTGTGCTTCAGCATCGGCCTGGCCCTGACCATGGTCATGACCGGCACCCTCGCCGCCCTCAGCGTGCGCCACGCCAGCAAGCATTTCAGCGGCTTCGGCGAACTGGCGCGCAAGGCTCCCTACGTTTCCAGCCTGCTGATCATCGCCGTGGGCCTGTACACCGGCTACCTTGGCTGGACCGGCATCCACGCCTGATCCGGCATCCAGAACCGGAAAATTCCCTTTTGCCGTCAATCCAGCGCAGGCCGGCACCGTGTGGCAGGCGAAATCCAGGCACGGAACCCGAGGCTGAACCCGGATAAACCAACCTGAGCGTCCCGGTACGTTAAAACACGTCCCCGGACCTCCTGGACCACCCGGAAGCCTGCCCATCCGTCCGGAAAACCTGCCCGAAAAACACACGCTCATCGCATGCGTGCCAACAAAAACCCTTGGCACACATGGCACGCATGGTGTTTTTGCCCATGGAATGCCACACCCGCTGCAACTGCGAATTCCCGCTTCAAATCACCCGGCGAATGTAGGGCGGGTCCGCGACCCGCCTGTCGCGGTTGCCGCGCAATTGGACGAAAGACCAGCCGCGAGCTTCCGCTACCTCCGGCTGCTCCCTCAAATCACCCAGCGCACCCCTTCCTGCCGCAGCGCATCGATCTGCTCCGCCGGCGAGGCGAGCGCCCCCGGATCGGCCCCATGCTGTTGCAAAACCCGCGTCAGCACCCGGTCCTCCAGCGCCGCGAACTCCTGCGACCCCCGCGCCCGCGGCCGGGCCAGCCCCAGGGCCTGGTCCAGCCCGATGGCCCCATCCTCGATCACCACCACCCGGTCGGCCAGCGCCACCGCTTCCTGCACATCGTGCGTGACCAGCAGCGCGGTGAACCCATGCTCGCGCCATAGCCGCTCGATCAGCGCATGCATCTCGATCCGCGTCAGCGCATCCAGCGCTCCCAGCGGCTCGTCCAGCAGCAACAACTGCGGCCGGTGCACCAGCGCCCGCGCCAGGGCCACGCGCTGGCGTTGCCCGCCGGACAGCGCTGCCGGCCAGTCCTTCGCGCGGTCCTCGAGTCCCACATCGCGCAGCGCATCCCGCGCCGCCGGCAACGCCGAGCGCGGCAGTCCCAGCCGCACATTGTCGATCACGCTCTTCCACGGCAGCAGCCGCGCGTCCTGGAACATCAGGCGCACTTCCGGCCGATCCTCGCAGGCCGGGCAACTGCTCGCCGCGCCGATCTCCAGCCTGCCGCCATCGGCCTGCTCCAGCCCGGCGACGATGCGCAGCAGGGTGGACTTGCCGCAGCCGCTGCGCCCGACGATGGCGACGAAGCTGCCGCGCGCGATGTCCAGCGACAGGCCGCGCAGCACTTGCCGCTCGCCGTAATGCTTTTCCAGTCCGCGGATTGAAACAGCCAGTCCGTTGCGGTCTGATGCAGGGATCGCAGCGCCAGCCACCGGACGTTCGCGCCCGGCCGGCGCGCTGTCGCGCAGCAACTGCGTGCGGGCGGCGGCGCTCATTGGTAGCCCCGGAGAATCGCCGGGGCTACCCTCACCCCACCAATCGCTCCGCGATTGGTTCCCCCCTCTCCCGTAATGCGGGAGAGGGACGGTAGCCGGCGACGCAGTCGCCGGTTCATGTGTATGACGGATGCCAGCGCAGGCATACCCGCTCCAGGCCCTTCGCCGCCACGTCGGCGATCTTGCCGAGCAGCGCATACAGCAGGATGCCGACCAGCACCACGTCGGTCTGCAGGAATTCGCGCGCGTTCATGGTCATGTAGCCGATGCCGGAAGACGAGGAAATGGTTTCCGCCACGATCAGCAGCACCCACATCAGCCCCAGCGAGAAGCGCAGCCCCACCAGGATCGAGGGCAGGGCGCCGGGCAGGATCACATCGCGGTACAGGCGCCAGCCCGAGAGGCCGTAGCTGCGCGCCATCTCGATCAGGTTGCGGTCCACCGTGCGGATGCCGTGGAAGGTATTCAGGTACAGCGGGAAGAACACACCCAGCGCCACCAGGAACAGCTTGGCGCCTTCGTCGATGCCGAACCACAGGATCACCAGCGGGATCATCGCCAGCGGCGGAATATTGCGCAGCATCTGCAAGGTGGTATCGAGCGCCACCTGTGCCGGCACGAACAACCCGGTCAGCAAACCCAGCAGCAAACCGAGGCCGCCGCCGATGGCCAGCCCGGCGAACGCGCGCCCGGCGCTGACCTTGAGGTTCGCCCACATCTCCCCGGTCTGCACCAGGTGCCAGGCCGCCTTCACCACCGCCCAGGGCTCCGGCAACACGCGGGTCGACAACAGCCCGGAACGCGCCGCGTATTCCCAGGCGCCGAGGATCAGCAACGGCAGCAGCCACGGCAGGGTATTCGCACCAAGGCGGTGCCACGATTGATAGGGCAGACGGGAAGCGGACATGGCGGCTCAGGAATAGATCGAAGGCAGCGGCGGCTCGCCGCTCAGCAGCCAGTGGCCGATGTCGCGCAGCTTGTAATCGAGCGGATCGTGCAGCGAATGCGTGCGCACATTGCGCCAAAAGCGGTCGAAGCCCCAGCGCGAAGCGGTGGCGCGCGCGCCCATGGTCTCGAAGATCTGCGCCGTAACCTCCAGCGCCGTGCGCGCGGCGAACACGCGCGCCTCGGCGATGGCCACCGCCGCCGCGCCGCGTTGCTGCGGCGTGATCGCATCGCCCAGGTCCCAGGCCTCCTGCAGCATGCGCGCGGCGTTCTCGGTGAGGCTCACCGCCGCACGGTACTTGCTCCACAGTTCGCCGTAACGCTGCTGGATGAAAGGATCTTCCGCCGCCCGCGCCACGCCGGAACTGCCCCAGGGCCGCGCCTGTTCCAGCGTATAGGCACGTGCCGCGGCCAGCGCGCCGAGCGCATTGCCGTTGTAGATTTCGGTCAGCACCAGTTGCGACACGCAGGGCCGCAGCGTCGCACGCGGCGAGCCGCCCGGTCCCGGCGGTCCGAGTATTTCATCGGCCTCCACCCGTACCCGCTCGAAGCGCACGCTGCCGCTGTCGGTCTGGCGCTGGCCGATCGCATCCCAGTCCTCGTTGGCGTGCACCCCGGCGCGGCGGCTGGGGATGGTGAGGATGATGCGGTTGGACGGATCGCCGCCGCGCGGCGCCGACACGTTGAGCATGTCCGAGTCCAGCGCGCCGGAGCAGAAGGTCTTGAAGCCGTCGAGCGTGTAGTGCCCGCCGGTGGCATCGCTCGCGGGCTGCAACGCGATATTGCCGTCCAGGGCGTTGGTCGCATTGCCCCAGAACCAGCTGTGCTCGATGGTGCCGCTCAGATAGCGCTGCTGCTGTTCGGAATTGGCGAACAGCAGGATGGTGGCGATCTGCAGGTGCTGGAAACCGTACAGGTGTGCCAGCGAACTGTCTGCGGCGGCCAGCCGCCGCACGATGCGGTAGATCAGCGGCCAGAGTTCACCGCCCCCGCCATACTGGCTCGGCACGCTCAACGTCAGCAGGCCGCTCTGCCGGATCAGCGCACGCTCGGCCAGCGCCGTGCCGCCGCGCTTGTCGCGCTCCACCGCCGTGGCGGCAAGCTTGGCTGCCAGCGCTTCGACCGCCGCGGTATGCGCGCCGCAATCGACATGCAGCAGCTCCGGCGGTACTGCCGGAGCCGTCGTTTCATCCGGGCGGTGCAGCGCCAGGGTGGTCACAACGGTTTCCACACGGTGACGCTCTGCGTGTCCACCGCCTTAGGAATCAGATTGGCATCGAGGAAGGCATCGGCGATCTTCTGCTGTTCGCCCAGCGCATCCGCGCTGACCGCTCGCACCTCGTAGCTGCGCCGGTCATTGGCGATGCGCACCGTCTGCGCATCCAGCCCCCACACCGGCGCCAGCGCCGTTGCCGCATCCTGTGGATGCGCCTTCACCCACACGCCGGTCTCGCGCAGCGCATCGAATACCGCCTGCACGATCTCCGGGTGCGCTTTGGCGAAGGGTGCGGAAGCCAGGTAGTAGCGCCGGTAGCTGGCGATGCCGCTGCCGTCGGTGAGCACGCGCGCCTTGGCCTGCTGCTGCGCCCCGGCCACGTAGGGGTCCCACACCGCCCAGGCGTCCACCGAACCGTTCTCGAACGCCGCGCGGCCATCGGCCGGCGAGAGATAAGCCGGCTGGATGTCGCTGAACTTCAATCCCGCCTTGCGCAGGGCCGCGATCAACAAGTAATGCGCGCCCGCCGCCTTGGCCACCGCCACCTTCCTGCCTTTCAGGCTCGCCACATCATGAATCGGCGAATCCGCCCGCACCAGGATCGCCTGTGCGGTGGGCGAGGGCGTCTCCTGCGCGTAATAGGCCAGGTTCGCGCCGGCCGCCAGGGCGAAGATCGGCACCGTGTCCGCCACGTCGGCGGACAGGTCGATGCCGCCGACGTTGAGCGCTTCCAGCAGCGGCGCGCCGCTGGTGAACTCGCTCCAGCTCAGGTGCACGTCCTTGCCGGCGAATTTCTGCTCCAGCGTTCCTTGTGCCTTGAGCAGGGCGGTCAGGGTGGACGACTTCTGGTAGCCGATGCGTACTTCCACTGTATCGGCTGCGGCGATGCCGGGCAACGCGGACGCAACAATCAGCGCCAGGGCGGTGAGGGAGAGACGGCGACGTGTGAACATGGGCATGGTTCGATCAGCTCTGCGAAACCTTGGGCACATAGGTATTGGCCACGATCTCGCCGAACGGCCCGGACAGCACGCCCTCGGCGGTGCCCTTCTGCGGCCGGTCGAGCGGCAGGAGCGGGAAGGTCAGTTCGGCGAAGCGGTAGGCCTCTTCCAGGTGCGGATAGCCGGAGAGGATGAAGGTTTCGATGCCGAGGTCGGCGTATTCCTGCATGCGCGCCGCGACCGTCTGCGGATCGCCTACCAGGGCGGTGCCGGCACCGCCGCGCACCAGGCCCACGCCGGCCCACAGGTTGGGCGACACTTCCAGCTTGTCGCGGCGTCCGCCGTGCAGCGCCGCCATGCGGCGCTGACCCTCGGAGTCCATCCTGGAGAACGCCGCCTGGGCGCGCTCGATGGTGGCGTCGTCGAGCTTCTCGATCAGTTCATCGGCCGCGCGCCAGGCCCGTTCGTTGGTTTCGCGCACGATGACGTGCAGGCGAATGCCGAAGCGCAGTGTGCGACCGCGTTCGCCGGCCCGGCGGCGGATGTCCGCGATCTTCTCCGCCACGGCTGCGGGCGGCTCACCCCAGGTCAGGTATACGTCCACCTGTTCGGCGGCAAGGTCGTGTGCGGCCGGCGAGGAGCCGCCGAAGTACAGCGGCGGGTAGGGCTTCTGCACCGGCGGGAACAGGGTGCGGCCGTTCTTCGAGCGCAGGTGCTTGCCGATGAAATCGACCGAGCCGTTGTCGTGCGAGCGCTCCAGGATGCCGCGCCAGATGCGCAGGAATTCGTCGGTGATTTCGTAGCGCTCATCGTGGCTGACGAACAGGCCGTCGCCTTCCAGCTCGGCCTGGTCGCCGCCGGTGACGACATTGATCAGCAGGCGGCCGTTGGACAGGCGGTCATAGGTCGCCGCCATGCGCGCGGCCAAGCCCGGCGAGCTGATGCCGGGACGGATCGCCACCAGGAACTTGAGCTGCTGCGTCACGCCGATCAGGCTGGAGGCCACCACCCAGGCATCCTCGCAGGAGCGCCCGGTGGGCAGCAGCACACCTTCATAACCCAGTGTGTCCGCCGCCACCGCGACCTGTTTGAGATAGTTGTAGTCCACCGCGCGCGCGCCTTCGGAAGTGCCGAGGTAGCGGCTGTCGCCGTGGGTGGGAAGGAACCAGAAGACTTTCATCGGGGGGACTCCTTGGAGTGTTTTCTACGGGGGCTAACGGCTGGCCGCGAGGACGCTGCCCGGCTGCCAGACCGCATCGGCCACCTCGATCGGATGCGGAATCAGTCCGGCCTGGGCATAGGTATCGGCCAGCACCTGCTGCGTGGCGATCACCGCCGGACTCAGCGGTCCCACCGACGAAGGCGGCCGGCGGCTGAGGAACAGCTTCGCCACTTCCGGGTCGAGCCCGGTAGCGGCGGCGATCAGGCCGGGCGCGTCGGCGGGATGCTGCTGCACGCGTCGGTCGGCATCGCTGAGGATGTCGAACAGGCTGCGGATCGCCTGAGCATGGTGATCGGCGAATTTGCGCGAAGAAAGATAGAACGTGTTGTTGTCCGATAACCCCGTGCCGGTGGTCAGTACGCGGGCCGGCGTATTGCGCTCAGCGGCCGCCCAGTACGGATCCCAGATGGCCCAGGCATCGATGCTGTGGCTTTCGAACGCGGCGCGTGCATCGGCAGGCGCCAGGTACACCGGCTGGATGTCTTTGTATTGCAGCCCGGCCTGCTGCAGGGCGCGCAGTACCAGGTAGTGCGAACTCGAGCCCTTCTGGAAGGCGATGCGCTTGCCACGTAGGTCTTTCAAGGCTGCAATGCCCGAGTCGGGCGGCACCAGGATGGCGGAGCTGCCGGGTTTGGGCGGTTCCACGCCGGCATAGATCACGTCGCTGCCGCCGGCTTGCGCGAACACCGGCGGCGTATCGCCGGTCATGACGAAGTCCAGGCTGCCGGCGCCGAGCGCTTCCAGCAGTTGCGGGCCGGCCGGGAATTCGTTCCACTGGATGTGCGTACCGGGAAAGCGCCGCTCCACCAGGCCCAGCTGCTTCGCTACCAGCAGGTTGATCGAACTCTTCTGGTAGCCGATGCGGATATCCTTCGGCGCATCGGCATCCGCCATCGCCAAGGCGGGCACCGCCGCGCCGGCCAGCGTCAGCAGGGCGGCGGCACAACGGTGCAGCAGCCACGACGCGCGGCTGCCTGGATCGGCAACGATATAAAGCAAGGCGCTCTTATTCCGTGAAGCGAGGGACGTTCCGGAGTATCGATGAGAGCGGCAGCGCAGCGAACGAATCTTTTGGCATGAGCACATAACCGCGGCGCCATCTATGCATAGAGCTTCTGCGTATTTCCATACGCTGCCGCGCTGCTCTACTTTCTGCGGGCTGCGCCGTTATGGCGCACTCCATCGAGAGCCGAATCGTGATCCATCCTGTTCTGAAAGCGCGCCTGCGCGCGCTGGCCGCCATTGTTGCCGGCACCCTGGTGCTTGGCGCAGCCCACGCCGATGAGGCTTGGCCGAAGCAGTTCACCATCGGCTACCAGAAATTCGGCACCCTCATCATCCTCAAGTCGCGCGGCGATCTGGACAAGCGCCTGGCCGCGCACGGCGTGACGGTGAAGTGGGCGGAGTTTCCCGCCGGTGCGCCGATACTCGAGGGCATGAACGGCGGCAGTGTCGACTTCGGCATCACCGGCGAGACGCCGCCGGTGTTCGCGCAAGCCGCCGCCGGCTCGGTGGTGCGCTACATCGCCTACGAGCCCGCGGCGCCAGCGGGCGAAGCCATCCTGGTGCCGAAGAACTCCCCGCTGAAGACCCTGGCCGACCTCAAGGGCAAGCGCGTCGCCGTGGCCAAGGGTTCCAATTCCTATTACCTGCTGGTGCAGGCCCTGAAGAAGGCCGGGCTGACGCTGGACGATATCAACGTCGCCTTCCTCAAGCCGGCCGATGCCAATGCCGCCTTCGCGCAAGGCGGTGTCGATGCCTGGTCGATCTGGGACTACTACTATGCGGCGGGGCAGGCCCAGTCCGGCGCCCGCGTGTTGGCCAGCGGCGAAGGACTGATCGACAACCATGCCTTCTTCCTGGCTTCGAAGGACGAGATCGCGAAGTATCCCGAGGTGCTGAAGATCGCGCTGGAGGAAACGGCGAAGGTCGATCTCTGGACCAGGGAGCATCCGGACGAGGCCGCGGCCCTGCTGTCGCAGCAGGTCGGCATCGATGCCGCCATTCTCAAGACCGCCATCCAGCGCTCCGGCTTCGGCCCCAAGCCGCTCGGCCCCGAGGTCATCGCCGCGCAGCAGCGCATGGCCGACGCGCTGTACGCGCTCAAGCAGCTGCCCAATGCCATCACCGTGCAGGACGCGGTCGTGACGCTGCCGCAGTGATCCGCTGATGGACGACTCCCTGCAACGCATCGAATACGACCTCGTCGTCATCGGCGGCGGCACCGCCGGGCCTATGGCCGCGGTGACGGCCAAGCTGCGCAATCCGGCGCTGAAGGTGCTGCTGCTGGAGAAAGCCGACGTGCATCGCAGCGGCGCCATCTGCATGGGCATGGACGGCCTCAACAACGCGGTCATCCCCGGCCACGCCACGCCGGAGCAGTACGTGCGCGAGATCACCGTGGCCAACGACGGCATCGTCGAGCAGTCCTCGCTGCTGGCCTACGCCGAGCGCAGCTCCGGCATGATCCGCCAGCTCGACGGCTGGGGAGTGCAATTCCAGAAGACCGGCAGCGGCGACTACGACGTGCGCAAGGTGCATCATCTGGGCGAGTACGTGCTGCCGATGCCGCAGGGCCACAACGTCAAGAAGATCCTCTACCGCCAGCTCAAGCGCGCGCGGGTGGAGATCGAGAACCGCTACCAGGCCACGCGCTTGCTCAAGGATGCGGACGGCCGCATCGCCGGCGTCTTCGCCGTGAGCACGCGGACCGAGCAAACCCTGCTGATCAAGACGGGCGCGGTAATACTCGCCACCGGCGCCGCCGGACGGCTTGGCCTGCCGGCCTCCGGTTACCTGTTCGGCACCTACGAGAATCCGACCAACAGCGGTGATGGTCATGCGATGGCGTACCACGCCGGAGCGGAGTTGGCCAACCTGGAATGCTTCCAGATCAACCCGCTGATCAAGGACTACAACGGCCCCGCCTGCGCCTATGTCACCAGCCCGCTGGGCGGCTATACCGCCAATGCCCACGGCCAGCGCTTCATCCGCTGCGACTACTGGTCGGGGCAGATGATGCTGGAGTTCCACCACGAACTGGAAGGCGGCAACGGGCCGGTATTCCTCAAGCTCGATCATTTGGCGGAGGACACCATCGCCGAGATCGAGCGGGTGCTGCATACCAACGAACGGCCCTCGCGCGGACGCTTCCACGAGCGGCGTGGCACCGACTACCGCGAGCAGATGGTGGAGATGCACATCTCCGAGATCGGCTTCTGCAGCGGTCATTCCGCTTCCGGCATCTGGATCGACCGCCATGGCCGCACTACCGTGCCGGGCCTGTACGCCGCCGGTGATGCCGCCTCGGTGCCGCACAACTACATGCTCGGCGCCTTCGTCTACGGCGCCATCTGCGGCGAGAGCGCCATCGACGACCTTGCCGCGGGACGCGCCGGTACGCCGGACGAGGACGAGATCGCGGCGGAGTTCGAGCGGGCCAACCAGGCCCTGCGTGTCGCCGACGGCATTCCGCCGGGGCAGATGGAGTACAAGATCCGCCGCTTGGTCAACGACTACCTGCAGCCGCCGAAGATCACCCGCAAGATGCAGATCGGCCTGGAGCGCTTCGAGGAAATCCGCGAGGAACTGCCGGGGCTATCCGCCGCCGATCCGCACGAACGCCTGCGCGCGCTGGAAGTGCATTCCATCCTCGACTGCGCCGAGATGGCGGCCCGCGCCTCGCTGTACCGCCAGGAAAGCCGCTGGGGCCTGTACCACCTGCGCGTCGATCACCCGCAGCGCGACGACGACAACTGGTTCGCCCACAGCATGCTCTACAAGGACGCGCAGGGCCGCATGGTCAGCCGCAAGCGCCCGGTCGAGCCCTACGTCATCCCCATCGAAGAGCGCGAGCGCGACGCCTACCGCCGCCTGCGCGTCGAAGTCGGCGCCGCACACTGAGTATCCCCAATGCCGATCACCGTCAACCGCGTCTCCGTCCCCGTCGTCGTCGATGACGAAAAGTGCATCGCCGACAAGGGCTGCCGCGTCTGCATCGAGGTATGTCCGCTCGACGTGCTGCGCATCAACCCCGCCAGCGGCAAGGCCCACATGCGCTACGACGAATGCTGGTATTGCCTGCCCTGCGAGAAGGACTGCCCGACGGGCGCGGTGACGGTCAACATTCCTTACCTGCTGCGCTGATCATGCCTGTCTCCTCCGATTCCGCCGACCTGGCGCGCCTGCAAGCATTGCTCGACTCCGCCGACGGCGCGGTACGCTTGGTGGCGGTGCGCGAAGTGACCGATGCCTGCGCGCTGGAGTTGCTGCCGGTGGCCGAGCGTGCGCTTGATGATGCTGAAGCGGAAGTGCGTCTCGAGGCGGTGACCGCGCTCGACGCCATCGGCGGGGCGGAAGCCATAACGCCGCTGATCCGGGCGCTGGGCGATGCCGACAATGAGGTGCGCGAACTGGCGGCCAAGGCGTTGGCCGAGAACAAATCACCGGAAGGTGCCGGTCCGCTGCTCGATGCGTTGGCGCAGGGCAGAGATGTCTGGACCGTCGCCGCGTTCCTCGAAGCATTGAAGCCTTTGCGTAACGACGCCGCTCTGCAACCCGCGCTGCGGCTGCTGAGCCATGCGGATGCCGGCGTGCGCGCGGCCGCGGTGGGCGTCATCGGCTACTTGCGACTACCGCAAGCTTTGCCAGAACTGGTTGAGCTGGGGGCAGCGGACACATCCGCCGTTGTGCGTCAGGCCGCCCTGCGCGCCCTGGTCTCCGCGCCGGCTGATGCTTTGTCTGCGGCCGCGCTCAGGGCCTTGGGAGATACCGAGTGGAGCATCCGCGCCGAGGCTGCCGCAATCCTCGGCAAGCTGCGCTACACCGCCGCCGTCGATGCCCTGATCGGCCTGGTCGATTTCGACCCGCAATGGCAAGTGCGCGAACAGGCCGCGGAAGCGCTTGGCCTGATGCGGCACAGGCCGGCAGTGCAGGCTATCGGCCGCTGCCTGGATTCTCCGGTGAGCAACCTGCGCAAGTCAGCGGTGATCGCCCTGGACCGTATCGGCGACCGTTCCGCGTGTACGTTGCTGCTCGCCGTGCGCGAAGATCCTGACGCGCAGGTGCGAAAGCTGACTGCGCAACTGATTGAAAAGCTGACGCGGGCGCGAGCGGTCTGAGCCGTGCGGAGGTTTGTGCTTCGAAGCGCCACGAGGTCGTCGGGTCTCAGCGCATCGATGACGCCGGCTGGATCGGGCCTGGAGGCTGCTTGTCCGGATAAAGGTGCGGCTGCTCACGCAGCAGGCGACTCATCAGGTTCGCGGACAGCGCCCGGCTGAAGTAATGTCCCTGGATGGCATCGCAGTGGTTCTTGCTCAGGAACTCGAGCTGGGCCGCCGATTCCACGCCTTCGCCGATGGTTTTCAGATCGAGTGAACGGGCCATGGCCAGGATGGCGCGGATGATCAGCGCCGCGTCTTCGCTGGCCGGCAGATCCATGGTAAAGGATTGATCGATCTTGATGGTGTCGATGGGGAAGCGCTTGAGGTGGCTCAGGCTGGAATAGCCGGTACCGAAATCGTCCATTGCCAGCGACACGCCGATATTTTTCAGTTCGCGCAGGGTTTCGATCACGCTGTCCGAATTCTGCATCAGCGCGCTCTCGGTCAGCTCCAGTTCGAGGAACCGCGCCGGTATCTGGTATTTCTCCAGCGCCTGCCGCACCAATAATGGCACGTTCTGCAGGTGGAATTGCCGTGCCGATACATTCACCGCCAACGACAGCTCGCGATGGCCGGCGGCGCGCCAGGCGCCTAGCTGTGCGCACGCGGTGTCCAAGGCCCAGGCGCCGATGGGCATGATCAGGCCGGTGTCCTCCGCCAGCGGAATGAAGCGGCTGGGGGAGATCGCCCCCAGGTCAGCGTGATCCCAGCGGATCAACGCCTCCACGCCGCTGATACGGCCGTCCAGCAGGTCCACCTGTGGTTGGTAATACAACTCCAGTTCATTGCGCTCGAGTGCACGGCGCAGGGCGCTTTCCAGCTTGACGCGCTCGTCGGTGACCAGGCTCATTTCCTGCTGGTAGCGCTGGTAGCCGTTGCGTCCCCGCTCCTTGGCGCGGTACATGGCGATGTCCGCATGCTTCAGCAGCATCTCGGCATTGCTGCCATCGTCGGGATAGACGCTGATGCCGATGCTCGCGGTCAGGTGCAGTGAGCGTCCTTCGGCATACAGGGGGCGGGCGAAAATGTGCACCAGCTTGGCGGCCACGGCATCGGCCTGGTCGGCGCGATCGCCATTCAGCAGCAGCACGAACTCGTCGCCGCCCAGGCGTGCCACCGTATCGCCGCCGCGCACCGACTGCTGCAAGCGCGACCCCACGGTCTTCAGCAGCGCGTCCCCGAGGGTGTGCCCGAAGCTGTCGTTGATGAACTTGAAGCCGTCGAGATCGAGAAACAGGAGGGCCACCGAGCCGCCGCTGCGTTTGGCCTGGGCCAGGGCGACGCCGATGCGGTCATTGAGCAGATTGCGATTGGGGAGGCCGGTCAGCGCGTCATGATTGGCCAGGTGGGTCATCTCCGCCTCATGCAGCCGCCGCTCCGAGATGTCGCTGGCCACGCAGTCGAGGCGCAGCGGCTTGCCGTCGCTGTCGGACACCATGCGGATGCGCGCTTCCAGCCAGCGGATTTCGCCGCCGGGGCGAACGATGCGGTACTGCAGGGTGGTCCCGCCCGACGCCGCGAGCGCGGCGAGCCGCTCGGCGACGATCGGCTGATCGTCGCGATGGACGGCTTTGAGCCACAGCCCCGGATCCGCTTCGAATTCGTCGAGAGGACGTTCATAGACGCTTTCGATGGCGCCGTTGACGTAGAGCATGCGGTGGCTGCCAGCCTCGGCGGACCAGACCACATTGTCGATGGAATCGAGGATGCTGGAGAGTTTCTCCTCCGCCTGGTGCAGTTCGCTGACGCGCCGTTCGAGGCAGCTGTTGGCATCGGTCAGTTCGCTGCGCGCCTGCCGCAGGCCCTCCCGCGCGCTGTCGAGGCCTGCTCCGGCGTGGCGTATTTCGGCTTGCAACATGTTGAAGCTGGCCGCCATCTCGCCGACTTCGTCGTGGGTATAAACCCGCACCGGGATGATGTCCACCCGCACGTGGGCGGCGTCCAGATCGCCGCGGCCGAGCGCGTGCATGGCCTGTGAGAAATCCTTCAGGGTCCCGGTGGCCAGACCCCGTGCGGCACTGGAAACCTCGCGCGCGGAGTGACCGATCATGCCGGGCAGAACCAGTGCAACGGAAATCGACAGCATCGCCACCGCGACGAAGATGTCCGACAGGGCGGTCATCAGGGCTGGATGTTGCCCGGAGAGATTTCCCACCGCCAGGAGGTAACCGGTACCGTCGAGGGCCAGAACCAGGAGCATCGCAGCCGTGAGTTTCAACTGGAGCCCGTATGCGATGCCGGGCAGACCGGCGCGGCGCCGGTCGGTGTAGACGCGCCAGGCATAAAGCGCCGATCCGGCGTAGGCGAACGCCAGTCCGACCACGACGGTGGGCAGGCCGAATTGCTCGAAGCCGAGCAGGGCGGCCACGCCCCAGACCATGGCGGCGAACAGTCCCAGCAGCACGGTGCCGCGCGGCGCGCGGTAGGTCCGGGGAAGTGCCGGCGCGTCGCGTCGCAGCAGCCATACCGCCACGCTGGGCAGGGCAATGCCGATCAGATAGGTGAAATTGGCCGCCGCGATAAGCCAGATCGGATCGCCGATCAGCAGGAACACGATCGCCATCGTGGCGGTCAGCACGGTCGCCACCCACGGCGTATCGGTGCGCGAACGCAGCGCCAGCATCCTCGGCAGCAGGCCGTCTTCGGACAGTTGCGACAGCGTGCGCGCCGCGCCGGCGAGGGGCTGCAGCGTGCCCGAAAACATGCTGAACACCATGAACCAGACCGCGGCGGCCTTGCCGGCGTCGCCCAGCAGAGGGGCGTAGGTCGGGCCCAGCACCAGGGCCAGATCCTTGCCGAGCGGGGCGGCCCCGAGTGCGCCCAGCCACACCAGCGGCAGGAATACGAAATACATTCCCGCCAACACACCACTCGCCAGCATGGCGCGTGGCACGTTGCGCGCCGGTGCCACGGTTTCGCCGACGTGGCAGGCCGCCGCCTCGAACGCCGGCGCGGCGAAGCCGACCAAATACAAACCTGCCATCAGGCTGGTGAGCTCGCCGAAGCCGCCCGCGAACGGCACAGTCAGATGAAAACTGGTGGCCTGGTGCCAGTCGACTGTCCCAGCCAGGATCGGGATCAACCCCGAGGCAAACGCCATCGCCGCCGAGGCGGTGGCGATCGGTATGGCCATGCGGCTGACCCAGCGGATGCCGCACAGGTTGACGACGGTCATCAGCAATACCAGGACGCTGGCCAGCAACGGTATCGGCATCCAGGGCAAATACCATTCGTGCAGCGCGGAAGCCGAGAGGATGGCGGTCAGGCCGCAGGTCGGTACCCAGCCCCACCAGTAACAGACGCCGGTCAGGTTGGCCAGCACGGCGCTGTAAGGACGGAACGCCTCGACGCAGCTGGCGGCGATGCCGCCGACGCGGTTGGGATACAGCAGCACCAGTTCGGTCCAGCCCGGCGCCGCCGCCCAGGACAGCAGCAGGCCCAGGATCAGCAGGGGCACGGCGGCGCTGCCCTGGCCCGGGATGTTGTCCTGACCGACGAACAATGCGGCCAACAGGAACAGGCTCTGGTTGCTGCCGCCCATGGCGATGGCCGCCGTGCCGTACCAGCCCAAGGTACGCGGATGCGGCGGCGGGCTGCCGGGTGGCAGCGCCAGTGCCGCAGCATCGCGTTCGGTTGGTATCTGGTTCATCGGGCTTCCGCTGACAATACCGAACCACTATCCGCTTCCCCGGGCCGGCTGGCCATGGCATTTATGTCCCGGTCACCGCCCTTCTTCCGCCAGGCATCGACGTTTGTCGGGCGTGGTGCCAAAAGCCGCGCCAATCCTCGGGAATCCCGGGCGGTGCGCGCCCCGCAGCCGCCTGGTCCCTGGCCCAGAAGGAGCTGTGGGCCGACGATGCGGTCGGCATCTACCAGGTGCCCAACGGCAGGATCGTCAAGGAGCAGTTCTTCTACGACATGGGTCAGGCCAGGAGGCTCAATCCAGGCGCAGCAATTCCAGCCAGGTACGCGTGCCGGTGAGCAGCAGGCCGGCACGCACCGGCCGCCCTGGCCAGATACGGCGCACCGCCACGGCGTAGGCCTGCAGCTGCGGGCGGTAGCGTTCCGTCAGCTGCGCCGGGTCGGTATGCGGCGTGGTCTTGTAGTCGAGCACCCACAGCGTGGTGCCGTCATCGATCAGGCGGTCGATGGCGCCGCCGCGTTCGCCGTCGCCGGTAGGCACGGAGACCTCGCTCCAGGCCTGATGGTAGAGACTCGAAGCGAAATAGCGGTTCAGTTCCGGTGCCGCGATGACTCCGCGTGCGGTGGCGAGCCAGGCGCTGAATTCACCGTCGTCGACGACGCTTTGCAGGCGGCCTTGCAGGCGCCGGTGCAGAACGGCTTCCGGCGATGCCGGCTCGTTGCTCAAAAGCTGCAGCAGCAGGTGAATGGCATCGCCGCGCCGCACCGCGGCCGGATCGATGGCGGCGTCGCTGTCGGTATCCAGGGCCAGGGCACTTGGGGCGGCAGTGGTTTCGGCCGCCGATTGCAGCGGTTGGCGCAGACGCGGATCGTCCTTGCGCGCGGCCGGTGGCTGTTGCGTGTGCACGCCACGCGGCGCGGCGCCGCTGCCGTAGTGCAGGGTGCCCTCCGCCATCCCGTGCAGCGCCGGCGCCGGTCCGGCGCCCAGCCTTTGCAGTGCATCCCTGGCGAGGTCGTACCAGCTGACGCGCTCGCCCTGATTGGTCTGGCGGAAGCCGCTGACGTGCAGGAACTGCCGCGCGCGGGTGGCGGCGACGTAGAGCAGGTTGAGGTCTTCGCGGGCCTCGCGCTCCTTGTGGCGCTCGATCAGTTCCTCGCTCAGCGGATCGCGCTCGCCAGTGCCGCCGGGGACGATAACGTGGCCGGGACGCTCGGCGTTGGATTGCCATTCGATCAGCCAGCGCGGCGTGCGCACGGCCTGCACGCGGCCGGCGTTGACCAGGAACACCGCCGCGGCTTCCAGGCCCTTGGCGGCGTGGATGGTCATGACGCGTACATGGCCGTGCTCGGCCGGCGGCGGCGATTCGTCCGGCGCCTCGACCTTGCTGCGTGCCAGATCCTGCAGGTAGTCGAGGAAGCGCGCCAGGCTGGGGTAACGGCCGCTGTCCGCTTCCAGGGCCAGCTGGATGAAGGCGCCGAGGTTGGCGCGTACGCGCGCGGCGGGAACGGCGGGCAGCGCCGCCTCGTAGCGTGCGGCGATGTCGGCCTCGCGGTAGATGCGGTCGAGCAGGTCGTGCGCCGGCAGTTGCGCCGACAGGGGCAGCCAGTGTTGCAGCAGGTCCAGTGCGCCTTGCAGTGCCGGACGGGCAGGCGCCAGTGCGGCCAGCGTTTCGAACCAGGTGCCTTTCTCCGCGCGCGCCGCGGCGATGGCGACGAGGTCTCCGTCGTCCAGGGAGAACAGCGGCGAGCGCAGCACCTGGGCCAGTTCCAGGTTGCGGTGCGGGGCGTTGAGGAAGCGTAGCAAGGCGATCAGGTCGCGCGCCTCGGCGGTGTCGAGCAGGGTGCCGCGGCTGCTGCCAACGTAGGGGATGTTCGCGCCGGTCAGGGCCAGTTCCAGTACCTGGAGATGGGTGCGCGAGCGCGCCAGCACCATCACGTCGGCCCATTCGATGGCGCGCGCGCCGTGTTCGCCGCGCACCGCCACACCGGAATCGACCAGGCTGCGGATGCGGGCCGCGACCTGGGCGCCTTCGTGCTCGGCCCGGCTCAGCTCCTCGATTTCGCGCGGCGTGGTCAAGGGGTCGCGCAGCAGGGTTTCCGGCCGCAGTTCTTCCTCATGCCGTTCCGGCTCGATCAGCGGCGCCACTTCGATGCGGCCCCAGTCGTGCAGGCGGTGCGTGCCGTGGCGGTCGAAGCCGATGCTGGCGGCCAGTTCCTGCGGTTCGAACAGGGTGTTGACGAAGTCGATCACCGCCGGGGCGGAGCGGCGCGAGTCGTTGAGCGGCACCGTCACCGCGTCGAGGTTCGCGTGCAGCCAGCGCGCGGCGCCGCCGAGCAGTTCCGGGTTGGCGCGGCGGAAGCCGTAGATGCTCTGCTTGGCGTCGCCGACGATGAACACGCTGCGCGAACGGCCGGCGTCGCCCGCCGCCATCTCTTCCAGGAAGGGCAGCAGCAGGCGCCACTGCGTCGGGCTGGTGTCCTGGAATTCGTCGATCAGCAGATGGTCGATCTTCTGGTCCAGCTTGTAGCGGATCCATTCGGCGTTGCCCGGCCCGCGCAGCAGCAGGTAGCTGCGCCACTCCAGGTCGGCGAAGGTCAGGGCCTGGTCGATGTCCAGCTCCGCGTCCAGGGCGCGCAACGCGGCTGCGCCGAGTTGCAGGGCGGCGCCGGTGCGTTCCAGGCAGGCTTCGCGCAAGCGGCGTTCGCGGCGCCGCTCCACCGTGAGCACCACTTCGCGGTGTGCTTCCTCGAAATGCTCGATCTGCGTGTCGCTGAGCCGTTCGCGCTTGGCCTTGGCCAGCTGGAACTTGTACGGCTCGCCGTCCTTGCGGAACAGCGCCTCGACCAGGGCGTGGTAGCGCCGCTCGCCCTCGCTGTTCAGCGCGTCTTCGACCCGCGCCGTCTTGATGTAGCGGATGCCGTCCACTTCGTGCAGCCAGCGCAGCAGGATCTTCAGGCGGGCGTTGAAGGCATCGTGGTCCAGGCCCGGGTCCTGCGCCTCGGTATCCAGGCCCAATGCGCTTTGCAGCCGGGCGTGGGCGTGGTCCAGCGGCTCGGCCTCGCCTTCGACGTAGGCCCACCAGTCGGCGCGGTGCGCCAGGAAGCTGTAGACCAGGTCTTCCAGCGCCTGCTCGCCATAGCCCATGGCGATGAGCTGGCGCAGGGCCAGAGCCGGGGTGCCTTCGGGGTACTGGTGCAGTTCGGCCAGCATGCGTCGCCAGGCGCGGCGGAACAGGCCCCCCTCGTTTTCAGCGAGAGCGAAGCCGGGCGCGACGCCCGCTTCGAGGGCGAAGCGCGACAGCAGGTCCTGGCAGAAGGCGTGCAGGGTCATCGCCCGCAGCGGGAAGGGATCGAACAGCAGTGTGTGGTAAAGCTCGCGGGCGCGCTGCAGGTTCTGCGGTGTGGCCGCCAGCCCCAGGCGCTCCAGTTCGGCGGCGGCGTTGACGGTGTCGGCATAGGCCAGCGCGCGCAGGCGCTCGTTGACCCGCTCGCGCATTTCCGCCGCCGCCTTGCGGGTGAAGGTCAGCGCCAGGATGCCCCCGGCCGGCTGGCCTTCGAGCAGCAGGCGCAAGACACGCGACACCAGCAGCCAGGTCTTGCCGCTGCCGGCGGAGGCGGTGACGGCGACGCTGCGGCGCGGATCGAGCGCCGCGCCTGCCGCCGCTTCGTTCGCAGTCTTACTCATGCCAGTCACCACGGCGGCACAGGCCGCGATGGTCGCACCAGGCGCAGCTGCCCTCGTCGCCCAGGGCCGGCATCGCGGCGCCACGCGCCAGCGCGTGCAGGCTGCGTTCGAGGCGGCCGCCGACGGCGTCGCGCAATGCCTCCAGGTCCGCATCGATGCGCAGGGCTTTCTGGTCTTCGCGCAAGGGCAGGTATTCGACGGCGGCGACGCGCGGGTCGAGCAGGGCGTAATGCAGCAGCTGCACCGCTTCGCCTGACTCCACGTCCGCGCGGCGCGGCGCGCGGCCGGTCTTGTAGTCCACCAGGGTCAGCGAGCCGTCGCCGAGGGTTTCGACGCGGTCGGCCTTGCCGCGGAGGCGGCGGCCCTCGACGAAATCACGCCGGTACTCGACTTCGGCGCTCACCTCCTGTGCGTTGCGCTCGCTCAGCCAGTCCAGCAACCCGGGAATGGAGGCCTGGAATTCATTGACCCAGACATGGGCCAGTGCGCGGCTTTGCAGGTCCGGTGTGAATACCGCCGCTGCGATCTCCTGCAGGCGGGCTTGCGCCTGTTCGCGGTTGGCTGCGGTGACCGGGGCGGGGAAGGGCTCAGGCAGCGGCTCCTTCACGCGCTGGGTGAAGGCTTCGAGGATGCGGTGCACACGCTGGCCATAGTCGCTGCGGTCCGGATCCTCGTCCGGGGCCTGTTCCGCCTGCAGGCCGAGGCAGGCGTCGGCGAAGAACTGGTAAGGGCAATCGACCAGGCGCTGGTGCGCGGTGGCGCTGATCTCCTGCGGCAGCTGTTGCAGCGGCGCGGCGGGTGCGGGGCGCCGGCGTTGCACCGCCGCTGTCGGCGCGGCGTCGGAGATTTCCGTGGCGGCGGTACCGGCTTCGGCTGCCAGCGCATTGTCGCGCAGGTTCAGGCCCAGGCTGATCGCATGACTCTCGATGGCCTCGATCCAGGGCGACAGCTGCGCCGGTTCGCCCGGCTGGTCGGCGGCATAAGTGATGTGCAGGCGCGGCGCCGCCTGCAGCACGCGGCGCAGTCGCGCCAGGGTGAGGGCGTGGCGCTGCGACAGGTTGGGCAGGCCCAGTTCGCCGCGCACCGACTGGTTGAAGAAGGGCTCGCCGGCGGGCGCGCCGGGAATCTGCGCGCGGCTGGCGCCGGCCAGGATCACGGCGTCGCTGTGCAGCAGGGCGCTCTGTTCGAGCGTCAGCAGGTGCACGCGACGGTCGCGGGTGCCCTGTGGCGGCACGAAGGTGGCGCGCTCGACGGCGCGGTCCAGCAGGGCGCGGAACTCGCGCCAGTCCGCGCTCTGTGGACGCACGGCGAAGGCGTTGTCGAGCTCACGCAGGATTTCGATGAGGCGGCGCCCGGCTTCGTCCTGTTCGAAACGCTGCCACAGACCCAGCTGCTGCAGGCTGCGCTCGACGCCGCTCATCCATTCGCGCAGCAGGCGCGGCCGGCCGATGGGGGGCAGCACCCGCGCGGCCTGCTCCAACTGTTCCAGCAGTGCGCGCAGTTCCGGATGCGCGGCGGCGCGCGCGCGATAGCGCTCCAGGCCCGACTCCACGCCTTCGCGGTACACCAGGTCGCGCTCCAGGGTGCGCAATGCCTGCGCATCGGCCTTGAAGAAACCGGACTTGAGCAAGGCCAGCAGCGGCCGGAACTGGAAGCGGCGCTCGAAGCTGTCGAGCCAGGCATGCAGGGCGGCCGCGGCGGCGCTGGTGGAAAGCGCCCAGCCGCCGCGGTCCTGCAATTCGATGCCGGCGCGTTCCAGCAGGGCGCGCAGGCGCCGTGCCAGGCGGCGGTCCTCGGTGACCACCGCCACCGTGGCGCAGCCGTCGAGCAGGGCCTCGCGCACCGCGAGATCGACGCAGCGCGCCTCGTGTTCCGGCCCTTCGGCCTGGGTGATGCTGAAGCCGGGGGATTCGCTGGTTTCCTGTGCCGGGGCTACACCGAGTACCGCATCGAGGAAGCGCGTGCGCGCATCCCCCGCCGCGGCCAGCGGCTCCGCTTCACGGCCCAGTTGCGCGCAGAAAGCCAAGATTGCCGCGGCATCGCGGCCGCAGCCGCAGCCGTGCAGCCAGACTTCGGGTACGACGCCATCGGGGGCACACGCCAGCGCGAGGCGCTCGGCGCCGGCAAGGGTATCGAAGCCGGCGAGGTAGAGGGTTTCATCCGGCTGCAGGTCGGCGAAAGCCGAGCGCAGCGAAGCGGCGTAGGCCGCCGCCGGGCTGCGCTCCGCGGTTTCTTCGAGGAAGGCGCGCCACAGGGTGTGGATGATCTGCGCCTCGCGCGACAGGGCGGCGAGCGGGCGGGCGCCGTAGGCGGTGACCAGCTTGCCGGCGAAGGCCTCGGCGTCCTCCGGCAGGGTGACCGCGTTGAGGCTCAGTTCCTCGAACAGGGAAAACAGCGCCTCGGCCAGTTGCCACAGGTTCTGGCCAGGAAACAGGTTGCGATAGCGGCGCAGCGCTTCGACCAGGATCAGACGGCACTCGGCCGGCGCCATGGCCACGGGGCCGCTGCCGCGTTCGGCGGCAAACTGTTGCAGGGTGAGGAGGCGCGGCCCGAGCAGGGCGGCGCCGGTCTGTGCCGCGAGATGGCGGCGCAGCTGCGGCACCGCGCCGCTGACGGGCAGCAGCACGGTGACGCGGGACAGGTCGGGCAGTTCGGCGCGGTGCCGGGCCAGGATGGCCTGCGCCAGCCGCTCCGCAAGGTCGGCCTGCGGCGGCAGCAGCAAAGCGCGGGCGGTACTCATCGCGCGCTTCGGCTTTTCATGAAGAGCTTAGCGGCAGAGCAGTCCGCCGCGGCGGATCAGCGCTCGAGCAGCTTGAACTTGTCCGGCTTGCCGTCCCATTCCTTCGAATCCGGCAGTCCTTCCTTGCGCTCGGTGATCACCGGCCACTGGCGGGCCAGCTCCTTGTTCAGAGGCAGGAAGTGCGCCTGATCGGCGGGCAAGTCGTCCTCGGCCACGATGGCGTTGGCCGGGCACTCGGGTTCACACAGGGTGCAGTCGATGCATTCTTCCGGGTCGATGACCAGGAAGTTGGGACCTTCGTGGAAGCAGTCCACCGGGCAGACTTCCACGCAGTCGGTGTATTTGCACTTGATGCAGTTTTCGATAACGACAAAGGTCATGGCAAGCCGGTCTATCTGAAGGTAAGAGGCTCAGGTCGGAACCTGAATCCGGTACAACGGGCCCTGATTTTAAGCCAAAGCGGAGCGCAGTAGGGCTTTTGCTTCTCATTCGCCCGCGGCGCGGGGCCGGCGCAGCAGCTGCGCCAGCCGCTCCGCCGCGCTGCCGACAGTTTCCAGTTCCGCGGGGTCCAGGTCCTCCAGCAAACGGACGAGACGCTGCACCCGCTGCCGGCGGCCGCGCTGCATCAGGCTGCTGCCCGCGGGGGTGGCGCTGACATGAACCACGCGGCGGTCCTTGGCATCCGTCTCCCGCGCCGCCAGGCCCGCGGCGACCAGGGCATCCACCAGGCGGCTGATGGTGGGCGCGGCGACCTGTTCGATCCGGGCCAGCGCGCCGATGGTCTGCGGCCCGCCGAACACCAGCACCGACAGCGCCGACAGTTGCGTCGGACCCAGGCCCAGGCTCAGGTCTTCCTGGCGCAGTTGCCGCAGCAGGTGGATGGCCACGCTGTGCAGGCGGTCGGCGACCGCCTCGGCGGGCTCGGGCGTGGTCTTGAGCATGGGCTTGACCGGGCGAGGGGTTCGGGTAGATATTTAGCTTATGCTAACTAATCGGGGTAAGCCATGAAAGCATCGACGGGAGAGTCACTGGGGATTTCCAGGATCGGGCAGGTTGCCGTGCCGGTGTCCGACGTGGCCAGGGCCGAGGCGTTCTACCGCGATGTGCTCGGCTTGAAGCACCTGTTCACCGCCGACGGCAAGCTGGCTTTCTTCGATTGCGGCGGGACCCGGCTGATGCTGGCGCCGCCGGAAAACGGGCAGGAACTGAAGCGCGGCTCCATCCTGTACTTCCTGGTGCCGGAGATCGCCGCCGCGTTCGGCCGCCTGGAGGCGCAGGGCGCGAAGATCGTCCATCCGCCGCACCTCATCGCCAAAATGCCCGACCACGATCTGTGGATGGGCTTCTTCGATGACAGCGAGGGCAATACCCTGGCGCTGATGGCGGAAGTCAGGGCCTGAATTTCCCTGATTCCGGGCGCAGCTTCAGTTCAACGAAGTCTGGGCCGGACCGATGGGCTTGGTCGGCTGCATCTTCGGGTTGACCTTGCAGCTGGTGCTCACGGCAGCGGCCGCGTGGAAGCGCGTCCATTGCCGCTGGTACACGGCGTCGGTGATGCCCAGCATGTCCTCCTTCGACAGTTCCGGGTACTGCATGTTGTAGTACACCGGGTTCTGGTCGAAGGAGCTGGCGATCATCGTCTGGGTGAATTCCAGTTCGCGGTTCTGCGCCACACCCATGGCGAAGTCCACGGCGTCGGCGCACCACTCGTCGCTGTGATCGGTGACGAACAGGGCGGGCGGCTGGGCTTCGGCCTTGGCCTTGCAGGATTTGCTCATCGCCGCGGCGGCGCGGAAGTGACTCCAGCGCTGTTTGTAGACGGTGCCGGCGATGTGCTGCATGTCGGCCTTGCTCAGGTCCGGGTATTGCTGGATGAAGACGTCGCTGTCGTGCTCGATCGAGTTCGCGGTGTATTCCGCGCTGCGGCCGTAGCCGCGATATTGCGCCGTGCGCATGGCGAAGTCGATGGCGTCGGCGCACCAGTTCTCGGGGTGATCGGCTGCGGCCGCGGGCAGCGGCGCCATAGTGCCGAGCAGCGGCAGCAGCGCCATCATCACCATTGCAACGCCGGACAGCATGCGGCCCTGAACCTGTTTCATCGCTGCTCCTCTGTGCCCTGGCCTTTGCGGCCTTATGCCTTGCAAATTACGCGATGTGCCGGGAACCGGCAAACCGCGCCCGTCAGACCGTAAGTACGGATTCCAGCGGTATTTGGTTGCAGCGCCCTGTGCTAAGGCTCGCTGGTGGCGATGTCGATGCCTTCGATCGCGGTCTGGCACATGGTCACG
This sequence comes from Nevskia soli DSM 19509, assembly GCF_000711955.1. GTDB lineage: Bacteria > Pseudomonadota > Gammaproteobacteria > Nevskiales > Nevskiaceae > Nevskia > Nevskia soli. The sequence goes on along the minus strand of NZ_KL543998.1, from coordinate 143,747 downwards.
ATCTCTTCCGGGGTGATGACGTAGGGCGGCATCAGGTAAACCACGTTACCCAGCGGCCGCAGCAGCACGCCTTTCTCCAGACCGTACTGATAGACCCGCAGGCCGCGACGCTCGGCGGCCGGGTATTCCTCGCGCTTGCGCGGGTTCTTGGCCAGCTCCACCGCCAGGATCATGCCCTGCTGGCGGATGTCGATGACGTGGCGGTGGCTGGACAACTCGGTCATCGCGGCCCACATCATCGCCGCCGAGCGCCGGTTGGCGGCCAGCACATCGGACCGCTCGAACAACTCCAGCGTGGCCAGCGCGGCGGTGCAGGCCAGCGGGTTGCCGGTGAAGCTGTGCGAGTGCAGGAAGGCCTTGTAGCTGGCGTAATCGTCGTAGAAGGCCTGGTAGATCTCGTCGGTGCTCATCACCGCCGCCAGGGGCAGGGTGCCGGAGGTGAGGCCCTTGGAGATGCACATCAGGTCCGGCGTGATGCCGGCCCAGTCGCTGGCGAACATGCGGCCGGTGCGGCCGAAGCCCACGGCGATCTCGTCGGCGATGAGCAGCACGCCGTGGCGGGTGCAGGCCTCGCGCAGCAGGCGCAGGTAGATCGGGTGATACATGCGCATGCCGCCGGCGCACTGCACCAGCGGCTCGACGATCACCGCCGCCACTTCACCGGCATGGCGCTCCAGCGCCTCTTCCATGTGGCGGAAGCGGCGCCGCGTGTGGTCTTCCCAGGCTTCGCCGGGGCTGCGGTCGAAACAGTCCGGGGAAAGTACTTGAATCGGCTGCATCAGCAGCGGCGTATACGAGTCGCGGTACAGGCCGGTGCCGCTCACCGCCAGGGCGCCGAGGGTTTCACCGTGGTAGCCGTTGCTGAGCGAGATGTAGCGGGTCTTCTGCGGCTTGCCCAGGTTGCGCCAGTAGTGGTGGGCCATCTTCAGCGCCACTTCCACCGCGGAGCTGCCGTTGTCGGCGTAGAAGCAGCGCGTCAGGCCCTTGGGGGCGAGGGCGCAGAGTTTTTCCGACAGCGTCACCACCGGCTCGTGGGTGAAGCCGCCGAGCATGACGTGGTCGAGCTGGTCGAGCTGCTCCTTCAGCCGCGCCACGATGTGCGGATGGCGATGGCCGAAGATATTGGTCCACCAGGAACTGACCGCGTCGAGGTAGCGCTTGCCCTCGAAGTCCTCCAGCCAGACGCCTTCGGCGGACTTGACCGGCACCAGCGGCAGCCACTGGTGGTCCTTCATCTGGGTGCAGGGATGCCAGACGTGGGCGAGGGAACGGTTCTTCCAGTTTTCGTTGAGGCTCATGGGGCTAGGGCCTGTGAACGCTAATTTGATCGCTGCGTTGCAGTCCAAAATCGAGCCAGGCGACAACACCGCATGGCTCGCCCGCTGTTACAAAAGCGGGGGGCGCAATCCTTCGGGACGGCCTCTGGAGGCGTCCATCGCGGCGTCGTTCGTCGCTCATGTACTTCCAGTACATCGCGCTCCTCTCTCCATTGCGCTGGAAGCCTCCAGAGGCCGTCGCAGCGATCAAATTAGCGTTAACAGGCCCTAGTTTAATGGTTCCGCCGCTCCGGTTCGGATGCGCCTGGCGGCCGTGGAAGGTTTGCCGCCGGCTTTGCGGCGATACGCCGAGGGGCAACAAGGTGGACGTCGCCGGCTGTTTCCACGATATCGGCATCCGGTCGGATGATACCATCGACTATCTGCCGCCCTCTGCCGTCCGCGCCTCCGGACGACCATCACGTTCTCATCCACGCTTCCCTGGGTGCTTCCGCGTCCCGTGATTCGAGCAGAACATCACTTGTCCGGCTGTCCGATTTCCCGGGTCCGCTTCTGAATATGAGGGAACGACTTTTCGCTCATCCCTTTAAAGCTACCGCTCGTCTGAAGGGCTGGAAAAGTGGCTTCTTCCAGGAAAAAAAGTAAATCTTTCCCACGAGGACTCGCCTCTATTTCATTGACCCTGTTCGATGCCGTAACGCACAGTCTCCTTGGTGCCGGCTCAGGGCAAACACCGATCGTTCCCTGCGAATGGCTGCACCTTTCGAGAAATATTGTTACCGCCGTCTGGAACGGAAATGAAGAATCTGAAGGTATGGCAGAAGCTCGTATTGATGGGGGCCGTGTTCATGGTTCCCTTTGCTGTCGTCACCTACAAGATGGTGGCATCGATCAATACGCTGGGGGTCGAGTTTGCTCGCCAGGAGCTGCGAGGTCTGGAGTATTACCGTCCATTGCTGGTACTGCTGCGCGACTTGCAGCAGCATCGGGCCATGGCCGCAGCGGGCGGCGATCCCGCGGTTCAGGCGGCCCTCCCGGTCAAGGGCGCCGATATCGAGAATGATCTCAAGACGCTGGAGGGTATCGATCAGCGCCTCGACGGCTTTCTGCACACCGGCAAGAAGCTGGCGGCTCTCAGCATCGCTTGCCGCGAAATGCTGGCCAAGTCGGCCGGCCAGTCTTCCGCCGACAGCTTCGCCGCGCACAGCAAGGTGATCGACAGCGCTATCGCTCTGGTCGGCGATGTCAGCGACGCTTCCAATCTGACGTTGGACCCCGACGTCGACAGCTATTACCTGATGGACGTGGTCATGTTCCAGGCGCCGGAGTTGAGCGAGCACGTTGGCCAGGCCGGCGCGCCTTCCGCGGTGTTTTCACAACTGCCCAGTGCAGCCGTTCTCGCGGACTATCTGCGGAAGCAGGTGGATCAATCGCTGGGTAAAGCGCTGGATTTCAACGCCGCCCTGAAGCCGCAACTGGCGGCCGATGGGCCCAGTGCCGCAGAGCGCGCCGCCGCCGGAGTCATCAAGCTCTTTGCCGGACGCAGGAGCGAGCCATCGCCAGCGGAGGCATTCGGTGCGGTCAGTTCCGGGCTCGCCGCCATCTTCGACATGGAGCAGCGTGCTACCGAAGCGCTGAACGGTCTGCTGGTCACGCGCATCGCCAAGCTGCGCGGTGACATCTACGCCACGCTGGGCTGGGCGCTGCTGGGCCTGTTGGTTGTGATGCTGATTGGCGTATTCATCATGCGCGACATCACTGTTGCACTCGGGCGCATGGTCGGCTGGGCCGACCGTATCGGGACCGGTGACCTGTCGCTGCAAGTGGCGGTGGAAACGCGACGCGACGAAATCGGCATGCTGAGCCACGCCCTGTCCCGCATGACCGGCGCGTTGAAGAACATGGCCGGTGCGGCGGAGCAGATCGCGGCCGGAAACCTGGCGGTTCGGGTCGAGCCGCAATCGGACCGCGACGTCATGGGCAAGGCGCTCGGCCACATGGTTGAAGGCCTGTCGGCCCTGGTTGGCCAGGTGCAAAAGTCGGGCATCCAGGTCAATTCCTCGCTGACGCAGATCGCCGCGACCGCGCGCGAGCAGCAGGCCACGGCCAGCGAAATCGCCGCCACTACGACCGAGATCGGTGCCACTTCGCGGGAGATTTCCGCCACCTCGAAGGAGCTGGTCAGGACCATGCAGGAAGTGTCCGGCGTGGCTGAGCATTCGGCCGTGCTGGCGGGGCAGGGGCAGTCCAGCCTGGCGCGCATGGAGGACACCATGCACAACGTCATGGCCGCGGCGACCTCGATAAACGACAAGCTCGGCGTACTCAATGAGAAGGCCGGAAACATCAATCAGGTGGTGACCACCATCACCAAGGTGGCGGACCAGACCAATCTGTTGTCGCTCAACGCCGCCATCGAGGCGGAAAAGGCCGGCGAATACGGGCGCGGCTTCTCCGTTGTCGCCACCGAGATCCGGCGGCTGGCAGACCAGACCGCGGTGGCCACCTACGACATCGAGCAGACGGTGAAGGAAATCCAGTCTGCAGTGACCGCCGGCGTGATGGGCATGGATAAATTTTCCGACCAAGTGCATCGCGGCATGCAGGAGGTGCAGCAAGCCGGCGGGCAGCTGTCGCAGATCATCCGACAGGTGCAGGATCTGGCGCCGCGCTTCGAGCTGGTCAACGAAGGCATGCAGGCGCAGGCCACCGGCGCCGAACAGATCAGCGAGGCGCTGTCGCAGCTCAGCGAAGCGGCGCAGCAGACAGTGGATTCGCTGCGTCAGTCGACCGAGGCTATCGACGGCCTCAACCAGGTTTCCACTGCCCTTCGCAACGGCATCTCGCGCTTCCGCCTGGAAGGCTGAGCGCCGGGGAGAACGCATGCTCTTCCTGGTCTTTCAGCTCGGCAAGGATCGTTTCCTGATAGAGGCGCGTCGCGTGGCCGAAGTAGTGCCCCTCGTCGAAATCAAGAGCCTGCCGCAGGCGCCGCCTTGGCTCGCCGGTCTGTTTGACTATCGTGGCATGCCGGTGCCGATCATCGATCTGAGCGCGCTGGCGCTCGGTCGCCCGGCGCGCCGCTGCCTCAGTACCCGCATCCTGCTGGTGCACGGCCAAATTGGGGATGGCGGCGCCCGGCTGGTCGGGTTGATCGCCGAGCAGGCGACCCAGACGCTGCGTTGCGATCACGCACAGTTCCTCGACAGTGGTGTCAGCAACGATGTTGCGCCGTACCTGGGCCCGGTGTTGCGCGATGCGGATGGCTTGCTGCAGCGCATCGAACTCGACCGGTTGCTGTCGCAGCCTATATTGGCGCCGCTCGGCGCGCTACAGGCAGCGGCTTGATGGTCATGCACAAAATCGAATCGCTGCTGAGGCAGGCCATTGGGCTGGATTGCGCCTCGATCGGCGTTGGCGCCGTGCAGCGCGCCGTGCACGAGCGTCGCCGTATGTGCCTGCTGCCCGACGCGGAAGCCTACTGGGAGCGCCTGTCCACTTCCGAAGCCGAATTGCAGGAACTGATCGAAATGGTGGTGGTGCCGGAAACCTGGTTTTTCCGCGACCGTGGCGCATTTTCCGCGCTGGCCAACATGGCGCGCAGCGTGTGGTTGCGCAACCGGCCGAATACCACTCTGCGCCTGCTCAGCCTGCCCTGTGCCAGCGGCGAGGAGCCCTATTCGATGTCGATGGCGCTGCTGGACGAGGGCGTGCCGCAGGAGAGCTTCCGTATCGACGCTGTCGACGTCAGTGCGCGGGCGGTGGAAAAGGGCCGCCAAGCGACCTATGGGCGCAATTCCTTCCGCGGCGCGCAGCTGCAGTTCCGCGAGCGCTATTTCGAATGCACGGGGGCGACTTACCGCCTGTCGGAGGCAGTACGGGCGCCGGTGCGCTTCGAACGCGGCAACCTGTTTGCACCGGATTTCCGTCCCGACGTCGAGCTGTACGATGCGATCTTTTGCCGCAATGTCCTGATCTATTTCGACCGCGCCGCCCAGACGCAGGCGGTCGCAGTGCTGGCTCGACTGCTGAAGCCCGCGGGCGCGCTGTTCGTCGCACCCGCAGAAACCTCCTTGCTCCATGGCTACGGCTTCAGTCCGATGCACTGGCCGCGCGCTTTCGCCTTCCGCAAGGGTGAATCCATTGTCGGCGCACATACGGTTGCAGCGGCCCGACCCTTGCCGCCGGCCGCGCCCGTTTCGCCATCGCCGCTACCAACGCTGCCATCGGCGCCACCGGCGCCAATCCAGCCTGCAGCGGCCCAAGCGCGGCCCGAGCTTCCCATCGATGCGCAGCAGGCCGCGGCGGCAATCGCTGTGCTAGCCGACCGCGGCGAGTTGGACGAGGCAGCGGAAGCTTGCGCACTGCATCAGCGCAGCCACGGCCCTTCGCCGCAGATTCTCTATCTGCTGGGCTTGATCCGCGATGCCGGGGGACGCACCGCCGAGGCGGTACAGTATTATCGCCAGACGCTGTACCTGCAGCCCACGCACCGCGAAGCCCTGACGCACCTGGCATTACTGTTGGACAAGCAAGGCGATGCCTCTGCCGCACAACTGTTGCGCGGTCGCATCAATCGGCTGGAGCAAGCCTATGCAGAGCGGAGCTGAGCTGCACGGCGATGCCATCGCCGCGGCCGTTGTTGGCCGTTGCTGGAACCGCATCGGCGTGCACGGCGATGGCTCCTGCGAATTGCTTGAGCAGCATATTCATTGCCGCAATTGCGCAGTATTCTCCGCGGCCGCCGCCAGCCTGCTCAACCGTGAGCTGCCGCCGGGTCATCTGGCCGAGTGGACCCGCGTTGTCGCCGACGCCAAGCCCTCGGCGGTGCAGAAGAGCTGTTCGGTGGTGATTTTCCGCATCGGTGCCGAGTGGCTGGCACTGCCCACCGCTGTATTCGAGGAGATCGTCGGTCCACGTCCCCTGCATACGCTGCCGCACCGGGGCGGCGCCGTAATGGGCGTTGTCAACGTGCGCGGCGAACTGCTGGTGTGCCTGTCGCTGGGCTACCTGCTCGGCATCAATAACTCCGCCGCCGATGGGCCGCGCCTGCCGAATGGGCGGCTGCTGGTGCTGGCCTGCGACCGGAACCGTGTCGTTTGTCCGGTGGACGAGGTCCACGGCGTGCACCGCTTCGATCCGAGTCAGCTACAGGAGGCACCCGCAAGCTCGTCCCGTTCGGCGGCAGCCTACACTCGCGCCGTGCTGCGCCTGCCGCAGCATGCGGTCGGCGTGCTCGACGAGCAACTCCTGTTCCAATTCTTCAACCGGAGCCTGGCATCAGCGACCGCGACTTAAGCCAGATGTCGATGCTGGATCTGTTCCGTCTGGAAGCCGAGGAACAGGTCCAGACGTTGACCAATGGCCTGCTGCAGCTCGAGCACGGCGCCGCTGCGACCGGGCCGCTGGAGGCCTGCATGCGCGCCGCGCATTCGCTGAAGGGTGCTGCGCGCATCGTGGGCCTTGGCGCGGGCGTCGCCGTGGCCCACGCCATGGAAGACTGCTTCGTCGGCGCACAGCGTGGTGCCATCGCCTTGCAGCGCAGGCACATCGACTGGCTGCTGCGCGGCGTCGATTTGCTGACGCGTATTGCCACAACCCCCGCCAGCGAGATTTCGCGCTGGAGCGAAGAGGGCTCGGCCGAAGCCGGCGCCTTCGCCGCCGAGCTTCAGGCCCTGCTGAAGGCACCCGGAGCGGGTGGCGGCGAGCCGGTCGCCAGCACCCTGCCGGCTGTCTCCGTGCAGGCTTCGCCCGCGCCGGCCCTGGTCATGGATAAAGCGGTTGGGGCGGACGGCGGTGGCCGCGTGCTGCGCGTGACTGCGGAAAACCTCGATCGCCTGATGGGGCTCGCCGGGGAATCGCTGGTCGAATCGCGCTGGCTGAAGCCTTTCGCCACTTCGCTACTGCGCCTCAAGCGCCTGCACCAGGATGTGGGCAAGGCCCTCGATGCCTTGCGCGAGGCCTTGCCTGCCGCGGCGTTGAACGAGCGCGGACGCGGCGCGCTGGCCCAGGCCCAGCTGCGCACGCTCGAATGCAGCAAGCTGCTCAACGAGCATCTGGCCGAGCTGGAATCGTTCGACAGCCGCTCCGCCAACCTGGCCGACCGCCTTTATGCGAAGGCGTTGGACTGCCGCATGCGGCCGCTCGGCGACGGTGTACAGGCTTTTCCGCGGATGGTGCGGGACCTGGGCCACTCCCTGGGCAAGCAGGCGCGCCTGGAGATCATCGGTGGGGCCACGCCGGTCGATCGCGATATCCTGGAGCAGCTGGAAGCGCCGCTGGGGCATCTGTTGCGCAACGCCGTCGATCACGGACTGGAGTCGCCGGAGCAGCGCCGCGCCGTCGGCAAGTCGCCCGAAGGCTTGATCCGCCTGGAAGCCCGGCACAGCGCCGGCACCCTGCAGATCGTCATCGCCGATGATGGGGCCGGCGTCGACCTGCCGAAGTTGCGTACAGCCGTGGTGCAGCGCAAGCTGACGACAGCGGAAGTCGCCGCCCAGCTGAGCGAATCCGAGTTGCTGGAGTTCCTGTTCCTGCCCGGCTTTTCCATGAAGGGCAGTGTCACTGAGATTTCCGGGCGCGGCGTCGGCCTGGATGTGGTGCGCGATACCATCCGGCGGGTGCGCGGCACGGTACGCATCGCCACCCAGGCCGGGCAGGGGACGCGCTTCCACCTGCAACTGCCGTTGACCCTGTCGGTGGTGCGCACCTTGCTGGCCGAGGTCGGCGGGGAGCCGTACGCCTTTCCGCTCGCCTACATCGTCCGTACCCTGAAGCTGGATCCGCAGCGCCTGGAAACCCTGGAAGGCAAACAGTTTTTCGACTTTGAAGGACGGCCGGTGAGCCTGGTGCCGGCGCTGCAGGTGCTGGGCGGCAGCGCAACGGCCCCGCCGGGACAGCTGCTGCCGGTGGTCGTGGTGGAGCAGAAGGGCAGCATCTACGGCCTGGTGGTGGATCGCTTCCTGGGCGAGCGTGAATTGGTGGTACAGCCGCTGGATGCGCGCCTGGGCAAGATCAGGGATATCGCTGCCGGCGCGCTGACCGAGGACGGCACGCCGGTCCTGATCGTCGATGTCGAAGACCTGATCCATTCGGTGGATCACCTGGTCGCCAGCGGCGGCCTGGGCCGCCTGCCCGGTGAAAGCCCAGCACTGAATGGCCGGCGCAAGCGCGTCCTGGTGGTGGAGGATTCGCTTACCGTGCGGGAGCTGCAGCGCAAGTTGCTCGACAGCCGTGGCTATGAGGTGCAAGCCGCGGTCGACGGCATGGACGGGTGGAACGCCCTGCGCGGCGGCCGCTTCGACCTGGTCGTGACCGACGTCGACATGCCGCGCCTCGACGGCATCGAGCTGGTGACACTGATCCGCAAGGACCCCGACTTGCACTCCCTGCCGGTGATGATCGTCTCCTACAAGGACCGGGAAGAGGACCGTCGGCGCGGGCTCGAAGCGGGTGCCGACTACTACCTGACCAAGAGCAGCTTCCACGACGAGACCATGCTGCAGGCGGTGACCGACCTGATCGGCGAGGCCGCGGCATGAGAATCGGCATCGTCAATGATATGCCGCTGGCGGTGGAAGCCCTGCGGCGCACGATCGCGCTCGATCCCGCGCACCGTACCGTGTGGGTTGCGCACGATGGCGCCGAGGCGGTGGAACTGTGTGCACGCGAGCTTCCGGATCTGGTGCTGATGGACTTGATCATGCCCGGCATGAACGGCGTCGAAGCCACACGCCGTATCATGGCCGCGACCCCCTGTCCCATCCTGATAGTTACCGGCAGCGTCGGCGGCAATGCCTCCAAGGTCTACGAAGCGATGGGTTACGGCGCGCTCGACGCCGTGGATACGCCGGTGCTGGGCCTGGGCGATGCCAAGGCCAGCGGCATGCAGCTCCTGGCCAAGATCACCATCATCGGCAAGCTCATCGGCGACCGCGGCGATTCACCGCCGCGAGACGAACGGCCGCGTGCTGTCGCCGCCACGGGCAAGGCCGGGCTGGTGGTGATCGGCGCCTCGGCAGGCGGCCCGGCGGCCCTCGCCGAGGTGTTGGCAGGCCTGCCCGGCGATTTTCCCATGGGTGTGGTCATTGTGCAGCATGTCGACCGCCAATTCGCCGCCGGCATGGCGGACTGGCTCAACCAGGTCTCGCCGTTGCCGGTGCGGCTGGCTCAAGAAGGCGACGTGCCCCGCGCAGGCACGGTGCTATTGGCCGGCAGCAACGATCACCTGTGCTTCAAGTCGCCCGGCTGGCTCGGCTACACCGCCGAGCCGAAAGACTATGCCTACCGGCCCTCGGTCGACGTATTTTTCAACAGCGTCTGCAAGTACTGGCCAGGCCGCGCCATCGGCGTGCTGCTGACCGGCATGGGCCGCGACGGTGCTGCGGGCCTCAAGGCGATGCGCGGCAAAGGTTGCCACACCATCGTCCAGGACCAGGCCAGCTGCGCCGTGTTCGGCATGCCCAAGGCCGCCATTGCGCTGCACGCCGCAACGGAAGTATTGCCGCTGTCGCGGATCGCGCAGCGTTTGCTCGCCCTCGCGGGCGATGGGGCTGCATGCGGCGCAGGTGCGCCGAACAGCATGTGCCGGGACGGCAGGCAGGATGGGTAAGGCTATGGACTCGAAGGACAAATATCCGGTGATGGTCCTCCTGGTGGACGACCAGGCGATGATCGCCGAGGCGGTGCGTCGGGCGCTGCTCCAATACCCCGGTATCGATTTCCACTATTGCAGCGATCCGATGCGGGCAATCGAGGTGGCGGAGCACATCAAGCCGACCGTGATCCTGCAGGACCTGATCATGCCCAATGTCGACGGTCTCACCCTGGTGCGCCAATACCGCGATCATCCGGCGACCTGCGACATCCCCATCATTGTGCTGTCGACCAAGGAGGAGCCCGCGGTAAAGAGCGAGGCGTTTGCTGCCGGCGCCAACGACTATCTGGTCAAGCTGCCAGACCAGGTCGAGCTGATTGCCCGCCTGCGCTATCACTCGCGCGCCTACGTCAACCAGCTCCAGCGGGACGAGGCCTACCGTGCCCTGCGCCAGAGCCAGAAGCAGCTGCTCGAAAAGAACCTCGAGCTGGAACGGCTCACCAACCTCGACGGCCTGACCGGCCTGAGCAATCGTCGCTATCTGGACGAGTACATGGCGGTGGAATGGAGCCGCGCCGCACGCGAGCGCACGCCGCTGGCGGTGCTGATGATCGACGTCGACGACTTCAAGCTCTACAACGACACTTACGGACATGTCGCCGGAGACGAAGTACTCAAGCAGGTGGCGGATGCGATCCGCCTCGGGTCGGAACGGCCGGCAGATCTGGCTACCCGCTATGGAGGGGAGGAGTTCATGGTGATTCTGCCGTCCACGCCTTATTCCGGCGCGGAAGCGGCGGCCGAAAAACTGCGCCGGCGCGTCGAGCAACTGGCCATTTCACACAGCGGCTCGGCCAGCGGCCATGTGACCGTGAGCATCGGCGGCGCGGCGACCATGCCCTCGCGCGGAGAGTCCGCGCTGCAGCTGATCAAAGCCGCCGACCGCGCCTTGTACCTGGCGAAGAAGGGCGGCAAGAACCGGGTCGAGATGCATGAGAGGCTGGAATCGTCGGGAACGGCTCAGTCCGGCGATCGCGAGAATGATGAGAGCAGTGCGTTTTTACGGCAGATGAAGTGATCTTCCGCCTCGCGGCTTTCCGGCGACGAGTTTGTGCTGCCGAACAGCAAGCCGTGGCGGCGCATCGTTGATCGGGTGCCGGCGCCCGTAGTACAGCAGCCTATCGAGTGTCCGAACCTAGGCGGCGATGCGGTCGGCTTCGCTCATGCAGGGATAGTCGGTATAACCGGCGGCGCCTCCGCCGAAGAAGGTTTGGTGGTCCGCCGGGCTCAGGCGGGCGCCGATGCGCAGCCGGTCCACCAAATCAGGGTTGGAGATGAAAGCACGGCCGAATGCGATGAAATCGGCTTGGTTATAGCGGCGGTCCAGAATCGCCCGTTCGCGGTCGTAACCGTTGTTGGCCATATAAGGACCATGGAACTTCCGGCGCAAATCCTGCAGCTCGAACTCGCCCGGAACATGCCGCGGCCCCTGAGCGGTGCCCAGGATCACGTGCAGATAGGCCAGCCCGAACGGGTTGAGCCGCTCCACCACGTGCAGATAGGTTGACCGGGAGTCGGTATCGGGGGTGCTGTCGTTGGCGTGGCCCATCGGCGACAGGCGGATACCTACGCGGTCGGCGCCACAGGCATCGACCACTGCGGCCGTCACTTCGAGCAGGAAACGGGCGCGCTTCTCCAGCGTGCCGCCGTAGTCGTCGGTGCGGCGGTTGGTGGCCTCGCGCAGGAATTGCTCGATCAGGTAGCCATTGGCGGCGTGGATTTCGACACCGTCGAAGCCGGCCGCCAGCGCATTCGCGGCGGCTACTTTGTACTGGGACACGATGCCGCTTATCTCGCCGGTATTCAGAGCCCGCGGCATCACCAGAGGCTGGTAGCCGCTTGCGGTGAAAGCTTTGCCACGCGGAAGGATCGCCGACGGCGCCACCGGCAGCCCTCCGCCGGGCTGCAGCGAAGGATGGGAGATGCGTCCCACGTGCCAAAGCTGGACGAAAATGCGCCCGCCCTTGTCGTGCACCGCGCGCGTGACCGGCTGCCAGGCCTCCACCTGCTGCGGTGTGTAGAGACCAGGAGTAAAGGCATAGCCGCGCCCCTGCGGGGAGATGTTGGTGGCTTCGGCGATGATCAGGCCGGCGGAAGCGCGTTGCGCGTAGTACTGCGCCATCAGCGGCACGGGCACGCCGTCCTCGCTGGCGCGGCTGCGGGTGAGCGGCGCCATCACGATGCGGTTGGCCAGGGTATAGGGTCCAAGCTGCGCTGGAAGGAACAGGTCGCTGGTATCCGGTTTTCCGGTGAGAGAAAGTGGCATGCGGGCTCCGGGGCGATGCGGCGCATGGTGGCGCGCTGGAAAAGTTGCCGAGCTTAGGAGCCGGGGAGATGCAACGGCATTGATCTGCATCAAAGCCGCTGCCAACGCGACCCGGAGACATGGGCGGCACCCGAGGTCGCGTGGCCGCTTTTACGTGCGGAAGAACGACCGATCCTTGAAGGATCTGCTCGCGTTCAAATGAATCTAGCCATATAGCTTGGTTGCGGCGGCGAGGCATGGTGCGGTCCGGCGTGTGAGGATGGTGTCGGTCCGCAATTGCCAGGGCACACGCTCATTGACCTGTGTCATACCTCTATGGAGGCCGCTGCCCTCATGCTGCGTTTACTGCAATGTAGAGCACATCCCTGTGCCATGTCCCAGTCGTCGATGATCAGTGACATCTCCACCGCCTTCGTGTTGAGCTTCGCTGGCCTGTTTCCGATCGTGAATCCGCTGGAGTCGGCGCCGCTGTTCCTGGAATTCACTGCCGGCTGCAACGTGTCGGAGCGCAATCGGCTGGCTCGCGAGGTCACTCTCAACAGTTTCTTTCTCCTGCTGGGTGCCATGCTCCTCGGGCCCTGGCTGCTGGTATTCTTCGGCATCGACCTGCCGGTGGTGCGCATCGCCGGCGGAATGGTGGTGGTTTCCGTGGGATGGAAGGTGTTCAGCAAAGGAGACGCGCAATGGACCGGTCAAGCCGCAATGTCCGCTGCCAGCGAGGCACGCCGGAATCCGGCGCGCAGCTTCTATCCCCTGACCATGCCGCTGACCGTCGGGCCGGGCTCGATGTCCGTCGCCATCGCACTGGGCAGCCGCCGGGACGAGCATGCGCTGCACCTTCTGCTATGGATACAGCGCTTGGCCGGATCGGTATTGGGCCTGGTTGCAATCGGCGCCAGCATCTATGTCTGCTACCGCTTTTCCGGCCGCATCGTCAAGGCCCTGGGCGAGACCGGAGCCGACGTGCTGGTGCGCCTCTCGGCTTTTCTGTTGATGTGCATCGGCGTGCAGTTGGTATGGGCTGGCTACAGCAGCCTGGCCGCCAGCCTGCACTGAGCGCGCCGCGACGGTATTGCGCGGCGCCATGAGCCAGTTTGCCGACGGCGGGCGCTTTCGCCGCAACCTGCGCGACGAGCTCGACGGCGTGGCCCTCTATGCCGCTCTGGCCGCGGCGGAGTCCGACCCGGTGCGCAAGGATCTGTTCCTGCAGTTGTCGCAGGCCGAATCCGCCCATGCCGCCTTCTGGCGCGACAAGCTCAGCGCCGCCGGCATTGATCCCGGCGCCTACACGCCAAGCCTGCGCACCCGCCTGCTGGCGCGGTTGGCGCGGCGCTTTGGCCCACGCTTCGTGCTGCCGACCCTTGCGGCGGCGGAATTCGCTGACCGCGACAAGTACGCCGGCCAGGTCGATGCCGCCGCCCTGTCCTCCGACGAGCAGGGCCATGCCGCGGTGATCCACGCCGCCGCCGGCTCGACCGTGCTTTCCACCGGCGCCCAGATCGGCCAGGCCGAACCCTGGCACCATGGCGCTTCCGGCAATGACCTGCGCGCCGCGGTGCTCGGCGCCAATGACGGCCTGGTCTCCAACTTCTGCTTGATGATGGGCATCGCCGGCGCTGGCGCTGCGGGACCGAAGGTGCTGCTCACCGGCCTGGCCGGCCTGATCGCCGGTGCCTGCTCGATGGCGCTGGGCGAGTGGCTGTCGGTCACCAACGCGCGCGAATTGGCCAGTACGCAGATCGGCAAGGAGCGGGAGGAGATCGCACAGACGCCGGAGGCGGAGCTGAAAGAGCTGGCTCTGATTTTCCAGGCCAAGGGGCTGAACAAGGAAGAGTCGCAAAAGGTGGCCCGCGAGTTGATGCGCGATCCCAAGGCGGCGCTGGATACCCTGGCCCGCGAGGAGCTGGGCCTCGACCCGTCGGAACTGGGCGGCAACGCCTGGCGCGCCGCGGCCTCGTCCTTCGCCCTGTTTGCAATCGGTGCGCTGGTTCCGGTGGCGCCTTATTTCTTCACGAGCGGCCGCTGGGCGATCGTGCTGTGCGGCCTGGCCAGCGGCGCGGCGTTGGCCGGCATTGGCCTCGCCACCTCACTGTACAACGGGCGCAGTCCCTGGTTTTCCGCGGGCCGCCAGCTGATCTTCGGCGCCGCCGCCGCGCTGGTCACCTACGGCAGCGGCTGGCTGCTCGGCGTCGCGGTATCCTGAGCCCCGGCGGCAGGACGCGCAGTGCCGCGCGCGTAGATTTCTCGCAGGCTCGCGGCGAAGCGGGCTTCCAGTCCGTTGCGCTTGAGTTTCAGGGTCGGCGTAATCAGGCTGTTCTCCACGGTCCACTTGTCCAGTGTCAGGCGCAGTGCGTTGGGCGCCGCGTAGACGGGGAAGCTGCGGAGCAGCTGCCGGACGCGCGCCAAGGCCGCTTCGCGCACCGCCGGTCTATCGAGATTGGCGGCCTCGGGGCCCAAGCCAAGGGTTGCGGCGAAGCTCTTCCATTGCGTGGCGTTGACCACCGCGAACACGGTGAGAAACGGCCGGCTGTCCCCGGTCACGAAGGCCTGCTCGAACAGCGGGTCGGCGGTGATGGCGGTTTCCAGATCCCCCGGCGCGATCTTCTCCCCGGTGGACGTCACGATGATCTCCTTGATCCTGCCGATGATACGCAGGCGGCCGTTCTTCAACTCGGCCTGATCGCCTGTGTGCAGCCAGCCACCGTCCGCTGAGGCCCGGGCCGTATCCTCCGGCCGTCGCCAATAGCCCCGCATCACGCTGGGGCCGCGCACCAGCAGTTCGCGGTTGTCGCCGATGCGCACCTCGACTCCCCTAACGGGGCGCCCGACCGTGGCCGGGTCGTTGTCGTCAAGGGTATTGGCTGCCACCACCGGCGAAGTTTCGGTCATGCCGTACCCCTGCAGTACCGGCACCCCCAGCCCCAGAAAGCAATGCGCTACGGCCGATGACAACGGTGCGCCGCCGCTCACGGCGACACGCAGCCGGCCGCCCAGCATCGCGCGCAGCCGAGTCGCCACCAGGCGCTCGAGCAGCGGCCACAGCAGGGCATCGGACAGGCCTGCCAGGCGGCTGCCGCGAGAAAGGCCTTGCCCGCGGCAGAAGCGCCGCCAGCCTACCGCCTCGGCCAGCCGCAGCAGGTGCCGTTGCAGCGGGCCGGCACGCTCCGCGTGCTGTTGCAGGGCGGCGTACATCCGTTCATAGATCCTCGGCACCGACACCAGCACCGTGGGCCGCACCGCCTGCAGATCCTCGTTGATCTGCCCAATTGAGCGGATATAGGCCACGCAGGCCCCGGCGGCGATCGGCACGTAGTAGCCGATGGTGCGCTCGAAGGTATGGGACAGGGGCAGCATGGAGAGAAAGACGTCGCCTGGGCCGACTTCGAACCGCTCCAGCACCGCCTTGACGTTGCTGAGAATGTTGCGGTGGCTGAGCATCACCCCCTTGGGGCGTCCGGTCGTGCCGGATGTGTAGACAATGGCGGCCAGCCCCTCTTCCGCAGGCGGCAGCGCTTCCTTCGTCTGCGCCGCCGCAGGCGCCGCAAGCCAGGTATCCAGTGAGGCAAGGCGAGGTCCGGATGAGACGGCGGCCGGAGCTTCCCCCTGCGAGCAGATCACCAGTTGCAGGGCGGGGAGCGGCACGCCGGCCGCAGCGATGCCCGCCCATTGCGTCGGCGCGCCGAGCACCAGGGCCGAGGCCTCGCTGTCTGCGAGGATGTAGGCAATGCTGGCCGGGTTGTCGATGGCGTGCAGCGGCACCGAGACCAGGCCCAGCGCCAGGTTTGCCTGGTCGGCGCAGACAGCGTCGATGCCGTTGGGCAGCAGGATCGCCACGCGGCTGCCAGCCGGCAGGCCGAGACCACGCAAGGCCTCGCCCCAGCGTCCAACGCGAATGGCCACCTCCGCCCAATTCAGGCTGCGCCATCCCGTTTCAGGTTCGAACCAGCGGTAGGCTTCTGCTTCCGGCGTAAGTCTGGCGCGCCGCACCAGCAACTGATCCAGCGTGCGAACGTCGCCGATGGAGCCTCGAGCTGAAACCGGGGTGTCCGACTCTGTGGTCATTGCAATCACTTCACCAGCGTCACCGGCACCGACGACAAGTGCACTACCCTGGTTGCGATCGAGCCCAGCGCCAGGCCGGACAGTGCGCCAAGGCCTCGACAACCCATCACGATCGAATCGCAGCCCAGGGCTTTCGTCTGGTCGATGATCGTTTGCGCCACCGGGCCGATTTGTACATGCAGCTGATGCGGAATCGACGCGGCAGCGAGCACCTCTGCTGCTTTGAGGACGATCTTGCGCCCTTCCGCGCGCAGCCCTTCCTCGATCTGATGCATGCCCCGTTCATCGACGATGCCGACGGCGTAGACCGGATTGTCTTGGACATTGAGCACATGCACCTGGAGATCCGGGCATTGCTGAGCGAGACCGGCGAGGTGCTGCGCGGCATGCAGGGCGTGGGCCGAACCGTCAAAAGGAAGCAGGATGCGATGCACGTTGATCTCCAGGCTGTGTGAATGCGTGGAAAAATCTTAGACCGGCGCGGTGGGGCCGCCCTTGATATAGGTCAAGTGCCACGTACACGACCTCAGTGCCGCCGCCATGAAGTTTGAGGTTCGACGGTGGCGCGAGGAGAACCCCGCTGGGCAAAAGGGGCGGGTAATTGCCGCATCGCTCTTGCGTGCGGCTCGGGATCGGCCTCGGCAAAGCTGACGGCTGGCGGTTCCTTGGTCGAACACGCCCTTCAAGGACGCCGTGACGTTTGCCGCCATTGCACTTGGAGCTTGAATCCGCCCCCTACTTGGCGGTTCGCACCGGCTACAAGTCCTTCACCAGCACGATCGACTTGCGCTGGTAGTTGTAGATGCGCTGCTTTTGCATGGGCAGATCTTCGATCTTCGCCTGGCTGAAGCCGTGCTCGATGAACCAGTGCGGCGTATGGGTGGTGAGCGAGAACAGTTTCTTCAGGCCCAGCTTGCGCGCCGATTCCTCGGCGCGGAACAGCAGGGCGTTGGCGCGGCCGGAGCGGCGGTAGTCGGGGTGCACGGCGACGCAGGAGAATTCGCCCATCTGGTTCTGCGGGAAGGGGAACAGGGCGCTGCAGGCGATGACGGTGCCGTCGCGCACCATCACGTCGAAGAAGCTGATTTCCAACTCCAGCTGCTCACGCGAGCGCGGCACCAGCACGCCGGCGTCTTCCAGCGGCTTGATCAGGGCGAGGATGCCGCCGACGTCCTCGATGGTCGCCTCGCGCACCGCCTCGTAGTTCTCGTCGGCGTAGAACATCAGGCCGCAGCCGTCGCGGGTGTACAGCTCGCGCAGCAGGGCGCCGTCGGCGTCGGAGCCGATCAGGTGCACGCGCTTGACGCCGCCGCGGCCGGCGGCCAGCGCGGCGCTGAGCAGGGCGCGGTCTTCGCCGGAGAGCTGCAGTTTTTCACCTTTCGCCGCGAGCAGGCGCTCGGCCTCGCTCAGCGGCAGCTGGCCGGCGTCGCCGGTCTCGTCGGCGAGTTTCCATTCGTCCGGATCGGAATCGAGCACGAACACCAGCTTGTCCGCGCCCAGGCCGGTGGCCACGGCTTGTGCCACTTCGCCGGCGCGCAGGTTGAAGATCTCGCCGGTGAGCGAGTAGCCGATGGGCGAGAGCAGGGCGATGCGGCCCTGGGCCACCACTTCCCGGATGGTGGCGATATCGATGCGGCGGACTTCACCGGTGAGCTGGTGATCGATGCCGTCGCGCACGCCGGCTGGCCGCGCCGTGACCCAGTTGCCGCCGGCGACCTTGAGGCGGGCGCCGCCCATGGGGGTGCTGGCGAGGCCGGTACTGAGCTTGGCCTCGATTTCCATGCGCAGGCCGCCTACCGCCGCCTTGACGCATTCCATGGTCGCCGGGTCGGTGATGCGCAGGTCGCCGTGGAACTGTGGCTTCAGGCCGCGGGCGGCGAGCTGGGCCTCGATCTGCGGGCGAACGCCATGCACCAGCACCAGCTTGACACCCAGGCTGTGCAGCAGGGCGACGTCGTAGATCAGCCGCTCGAAATCCGGGCGCAGGGCCGCCTCGCCGCCGAAGGCGATGACGAAGACGCGGCCGTTGTGCGCGTGCACATAGGGCGCCGCGCCGCGCAGGGCGGCGACGAAGTCCTGGCCGCCGGGGGCGCCGGTCTTGGGAGCGAGATCGTTCATGGCGATGGATTTTAGGGCTTATCGGCGGATAAAGCGCGCCGCAGGCCGCGCCGGCGGCTCCTCGGGGCGGCTTGGGCGCTCCGGACGGGCGGTATACTATGGCGCATGTCTTCGATGCAGCATTACTCCGACCTTACCTCCCTCCTGTCCCGACTGGGCTACCGCGACGACGCGGCCGTCTTCCACGGCGCGCTATGCGGCGCGCTGTGCCGGCAAAAGCCGGAGGAGATCGATCTCGTCGCCCTGCTGGACGACGAGGACATCGATCCCGATGCCCAGGCCCGGGCCGAATTGCGGCAGGTGTGCGAGCAGACGGTATCGGCCCTCGCCGACATGCAGACCAGCTTCACCATCCTGCTGCCGGACGACGAAGTCGGCCTGGGGGAGCGGGCCCGCTCGCTCGGTGCCTGGTGCGAGGGCTTCCTTTACGGCCTGGCGGGACGCATCAAGCTGGATCTGCGCAAGTGCACCGAGGAGGTGCGCGAAATCGTCAAGGACTTCACCCAGTTCACGCGCGCCTCGCTGGATGCCGGCGACGACCTCGAAGTGGAGGAAAGCGCCTACGCGGAACTGGTGGAATACATCCGTGTCGGGGCGCAGCTGGTCTACATGGAGCTGCATCCGCGTCCGCTGGCGGCAGCGGCGCAGTCGAAGACCCTCCATTGACATAGGTCCCGAGATGCCCGCTCCAAGCTCCGCTGAACTGAAGGAATACGCCAGCCGCCGCGCCCGCCTGATGCAGGCCATCGGCCCGGACGGCGTGGCCATCATCCCGTCCTCGCGCGAGGTGATCCGCAACCGCGATGTGCACTACAAGTTCCGGCAGGATTCGGACTTCTGGTACCTGAGCGGCTTCAACGAGCCGGACTCGGTGCTGGTGCTGGCGCCGGGCCGCAAGGAAGGGGCGTTCCTGATGTTCGTGCGCGAGCGCAACAAGGAGCGCGAGATCTGGGACGGCCGCCGCGCCGGCCCGGAAGGCGCGGTGTCCGATTACGGCGCCGACCAGGCCTACACCGCCGCCGAGCTGGAGGGCCTGCTGCCGCAGCTGCTCACCGGCCGCGCCAAGGTCCACTACACCCTGGGCGAGCATCCGGCCTGGGACAGCCGCATCACCGCCTGCGTGCGCGAGATCCGCGAAGTGTCGCGCCGCGGACCGTCGGCGCCGACCGAGTTCGTTTCGCTCGACATCACCCTGCACGAGCTGCGCCTGTTCAAGTCGGAGGCCGAGTTGAAGCTGGTGCGCCATGCCTGCGAGATTTCGGCCCAGGCCCATGTGCGGGCCATGCGCGCGACCAGGCCGGGCGGCTGGGAATGGCAGGTGGCGGCGGAGATCCATCACGAGTTCGAGAAGAACGCGATGGAACCCGGCTACGGCTCCATCGTCGGCGGTGGCGACAACGCCTGCATCCTGCACTACAAGGAAAACGAGATGCAGCTGCGCGACGGCGATCTGTTGCTGATCGACGCCGGCGGCGAGTACCGCGGTTATACCGCGGACATCACCCGTACCTTCCCGGTCAACGGCAAGTACAGCGGCGCACAGAAGGAAGTGTACGAGGTAGTGCTGGCGGCGCAGCTGGCCGCCATCGAGGAACTGCGCCCGGGCAACTCCTCGGCGCGGCCGCACGAGGTGGCGACCCGCGTGCTGACCGAGGGCCTGGTGGCCCTGGGCCTGCTCAGGGGCGATCCGCAGGAGCTGATCGATACCGGCAAGCACCGTCAGTTCTACATGCACGGCACCGGCCACTGGCTGGGCATGGATGTGCACGACGTCGGCCGTTACAAGCTCGACGCGCAGCCGCGCCCGTTCGAGGCCGGGATGGTGATGACGGTGGAGCCCGGGTTGTACATCGCGCCCGATACCGCCGGCGTCGATCCGCGCTTCCTCGGCATCGGCATCCGCATCGAGGATGACGTGCTGGTCGGCGCCAAGGGGCCGGAAGTGTTGACCGGCGGCGCGCCGAAGAAGGTCGCCGAAGTCGAAGCCCTGATGGCGGGTTGAGACGGCATGCAGGGGGCGGGGGCCATGGGCGAACATGCAAAGAGCGAGCCCCTCGGGCCGGAGCACGTGATCCCCACGGTCACCGCGCAGTGCCAGGACTGCGGCGCACCGATTTCGGGTAACTATTGCTCCAATTGCGGCCAGGAAACCAGGATCGAGACGCCGACGGTGCGTCAGTTCGTGCACGAACTGATGGACCAGTACGTGGCGGTGGAAGGCAAGCTCGGCCGCACCCTGCGGGTGCTGCTGACCCGGCCGGGGCAGCTCACGCTGGACTACGTGGAGGGTCGCCGCCAGCGCTACGTGCGCCCGCTCAAGCTCTACGTCAGCGTCAGCGTGGTGTTCTTCGGCCTGCTCGGCCTCCTGCCGGATTCGATCGGCAATCCTTTCACCAAGGTCGACCAGGCGGAGACGCGGGAACAGCCGCCCCCGCCACCGCCGCCCGTGGCGAAGACCGGCCAGGACAAGGGCGTTGCGCCCGCCGGTGCTGCTGCCGGCGCTGTCGCGGACAGCGATGCGGCCGCCCAGATCGCCAAGCCGGAAGGAGCCGGTGTGCCGCCGGCCGAGGATCTCGACCTGCGCGAACAGATCCAGCGTGATATCGAAAAGGACCTGGCCAAGGGCAAGGCGGAGGATATCGGCGATACCGTCAACCGCCAGGTCGCGGCCGAACTGAAGAAGAGCCACGCCGAGAGGAAGAAAGGCTTTTCCGAGCGCCTCTCTTCGCCGCAGAAACGTAAGGAGCTGCGCGCCAAGCTGGCCGACGACGCGCCTTACGCGATGTTCTTCCTGCTGCCGTATTTCGCCCTGCTGCTGCGCTGGCTGTACCGCAAGAACAAGCAGCGCTACGGGGTGCACCTGCTGTTCACGGTGCATCTGCACTGCTTCGCGTTCATCCTGCTGATGCTGATGTTCCTGCCGTTTTCGCCGCTGCGCACCGCGCTGGAACTGGTTGGCGTCGCCTATACCTTCCTGGCCCTGCGGCGCGTCTACGGCGGCGGCTGGGCGCGCACACTGTGGCGCATGGCCATCCTCGGCTTCCTCGATTTCGTCGCCATCAGCGCCACCGCCTTGTCCGGGGTGCTGACCACCGTATTCGGCGGCAGTCCATGAGTGCGGCGGCCAGCCCGGCAACCGAGGCCCTGGCGCACGAGACGGGGCTGCGCAGCTGCATGAACTGCGGGGCGCCGTTGGGCGGTGCCTATTGCTCCGCCTGCGGGCAGGAGTCGCGCATCGAGACGCCGACCGTGCGCGAATTCGTGCGCGAGTTCGTGCAGGACCAGATGGCGCTCGAAGGCAAGCTGCTGCGCACGCTCAAGCTGCTGATCACCCGGCCTGGTGCGCTGACGCTGGATTACATTTCCGGGCGACGGCAGTGCTATATCCGGCCCCTGCGCCTGTACCTGGCGACGAGCGTGGTGTTCTTCGCCATCTCCGGTTTGAGCGGTCACTCGGCCTGGTTTCAGACCGATCCGGGGGAGGAGAACAAGCCGCTGATTTCCTTCGAACACAAGGCGGCGAAGCCTGCCGGCGGCGATGCTGCTCCGGCCGCTGCGCCCCAGGCGGGCGGGAACGATGTGCCGGCGCTGCCGACCGATGACGACCTGCGCGATCTGACGACCAGCATCCCGGCGCTCGACGCGCGCATCCACAAATACTTCAGACAGACTCGCGGGCAAGCCTACGCCCAGATCAGCCGCGCCATCGACAACGACGCGCCGCTGGCGATGTTCTTCCTGTTGCCGCTGTTCGCCGGCCTGTTGCAGCTGGCCTATCTGCGCCACCATCTGCGCTATGGCGTGCATCTGCTGTTTGCGCTGCACTACCATGCCTTCGTCTTCCTCGACCTGTTGCTGCTGCAAGTTCCCTGGCCGGGGATCGTCGACACGCTGCTGCGCTTTGCCATCCCGGTGTATCTGGTAATGGCCTTGCGCCGCGTCTATGGCGGCAAACTGTGGCTGACGGGGATTGGCGTGTGCGCCTTGCTGCTGGTGTATTCGATCCTGATCGGCATCACCATGTTCAGCGCCGCCGTAGTCTCGATCATCATCAGCGGCTGACTCCCCGAACTTCCAACGGCCAATCCTGTGAACGACTACGACATTGCGATCATCGGCGGCGGTCTGGTCGGCGCCAGCCTGGCGGTGGCGCTGGCCGCGTCGCCGCTGCGTGTGGTGCTGGTCGAAGCCGCCGAGCCGCCGCCGAGCGCGCCTGCTCGCGCTCGGATGAATCCTGGTCCGGTCTCCTCGGTAGGCACGAGCCCGGCGGCCCCTCCCGCATCCACCTCGCTACGCTCGGGCCCCGTGTCGGGACCGCCCTGGGACGAGCGCTGCATCGCGCTCAACGACGCCAGCCGCCGCATCTTCGGCGGCTATGGCGTATGGGAGGCGATGCGCGCGGAAGCTGCGCCGATCGTGGCGACGCATATTTCAGAGCGCGGCCGTTTCGGCACGGCGCGTTTCGCGGCGGCCGAGGCGGGGCTGGAGGCGCTGGGTTACAACGTGCCCTTGCGCGCCATCGGCGCCGTGCTGTCGACGCGCATGGCGCAGCTGCCGAACCTGACACTGCTGCAACCGGCACGCCTGTCCGCCATGCGGACCGGCGAGCAGTCGGTGGAACTGGATATCGATGCGGCCGGTGGCAGCCGGACGCTTGCGGCGCGGCTGGTGGTTGCCGCAGATGGCGCACGTTCAGCCGTGCGCGATCTGCTGGGCATCGCCGCGGAGCGCCGCGAATATGCGCAACACGCCATTGTCAGCTCAGTGCGCTTGTCGCGCCCGCACCAGGGCGTGGCCTACGAGCGCTTCACGCCGGATGGTCCCATCGCGCTGATTCCCAAGCCGGACGATGCCGCCTCGCTGGTGTGGACCGTGCCGGACGAGCAGGTCGAGGCGCGGATGGCGCTGGATGATGCGGCGTACCTGGCGCAGGCGCAGGACTGTTTCGGCGGCCGCCTGGGCCGTTTCGTGGAACTGGGGCGGCGCTGGTCGCATCCCCTGGCGCGGGTGTTGAGCGGCAGCCTGACGGCGCCGCGCACGGTGTTCATCGGCAATGCCGCGCAGAGCCTGCATCCGGTGGCGGCGCAGGGTTTCAACCTGGGCCTGCGCGATGTGGCCTCGCTCGCCGTCGAAATCGCAGGTGCCCAGGATCCGGGCGCGGCCGCGACGCTTGCCGCCTATGCGGCGCGCCGCGAACAGGATCGCGGCCGGGTCAGCGATTTCACCGATCTGATGGTGCGCGCCTTTTCCAATCGCGTGCCGTTCCTGGCGCAGGCGCGCCACTGGGGGCTGGTGGCGGTGGAGCTGGCGCCGCCGCTGCGTGGGGCGGTGCTGCGGCAACACCTGGGGCACCTCGGCTTGCCGCGCGCATCGTGAGTACCCTCCAGCATCAGATCATTGTCGTGGGCGGCGGCCCGGTCGGCGCAGCGGCGGCATTGGCCCTGTCGCAGCAGGGTTTCGAGGTCGCCCTGCTGGAACGCGGCAGCGCACCGCCGGCCTACGATCCCGCAGGCTACGATTTGCGCGTTTATGCATTGGCGCCGCATTCCGCGCGCCTGCTGGATGGCCTGGGCGTCTGGCCGGAAGTGCTTGCCCGGCGCGCCAGTCCGTATGGCGCGATGCGTGTATGGGAGCGTGGGCCGGAGCATGCCTTGCGCTTCGATTGCGCCGATACCGGGCGGGCCGAACTGGGCTGGATCGTGGAGCACAGCCTGGTGGTGGACCGGCTGTGGGCCAAACTGGATGGTGTGGTCCGCTACGAGCGCGCTGCGATCGAGTCCGCGGTATTCGGCGAAGCCGGAACAATCTTGCGGCTGTCCGATGGGCGCGAGCTGCGGGCGCCACTGGTGGTGGCCGCGGACGGCGCCGAGTCGCAGCTGCGCGGGCTGGCCGGCATCGATACGGTGGGCTGGGGTTATGCGCAGCGCGCCATCGTCTGCCATGTACGCACGCAGCAGCCGCACCGCGCCACGGCCTGGCAGCGTTTCCTGTCGAGCGGGCCGCTGGCTTTCCTGCCGCTCGCGGATGGACGCTGCTCCATCGTCTGGTCGGCGGAAGAGGCCTTGGCGCAGGAGCTGCTGGCGCTGGACGATGCCGCGTTCCTGGCCAGGCTGGGTGAGGCGCTGGAGCATGCGTTGGGTGAGGTGCTCGACGCCACGCCGCGCATTTCCTTTCCCCTGCGCCTGCTGCATGCCCAGGATTATGTGCGGCCGGGCCTGGTCCTGGTCGGCGACGCCGCCCATGCCATTCATCCGCTGGCCGGCCAGGGTGTGAACCTGGGCTTCGCCGATGTGCAGGAGCTGGCGCGGACGCTGGCGGTATCGCGCGATGCCGGGCGTGACTGGGCCGGTCTGCGCAATCTGCAGCGTTATGCGCGTGCGCGCAAGGCGGCGAACCTGGAGATGTTGACGCTGACCGACGGTCTCTACCGTGCCTTCCGTCTGCGTGTGCCGGGGCTGAAGGCGGTCCTCGGCCTGGGCATGGAGGCGGTGGGCAGGCTTGGGCCGCTCAAGGCCTGGTTGGCGCGGCAGGCGGCGAACGCCTGAGCGCGGCGCTTCAAGCCGGCAGCAGGCGTCCCATCAATTTTTGTGGAATTGCCGCGCGGCTGTGCGCGCGGTAGCGCAGCGCGAATTTCTCCGCGCCGTGGCGCAGGCCGGTATCGCTTAGTGCTTGCTCCAGAGCCGTGCCCGCGTCGAATGTTCCCTGCCTCGGTGCCACCAAGGCAGCGCCAAGTTGCTCGGCGCGGCGCGCCACCAGGCTGCGTTCCAGGTTGTCGGGCCACAACACCCCCGGCTTGCCGGCGAGCAGCATCTCCGCCACGGTGCCGTGCGCCGCATAGTGCAGGTAGGCTTCGCATTCCTGCGCCGCCTGGCGCAGGTTGATCGACTGGCCGACGACTTCGAAACCCGGCCGCAGCCAGGGCCTGATCTTTTCGGGTTCGATTTCGGCGATGCGCAGCAGCACGCGCGCCTTGCTGGCGGAGAGCGCCTTGAGCATGGCTTCCAGCTGGGGATGCGGGCGCAGGTAGGCCAGTACGCGCGGCGCATTGCCGGCCGGCCAGATGGGCGCCGCACCCAGGGAATAGTCCGGCACGCCGAGGTAGGGTTCCGCGCGGGGCGTGTCGTAGTGGTCCAGTTCGGGATAGGTGAGGAGGGCGCGGGCGCAACCGACGTAGATCGCCTGCAGGTTTTCGTAAGGCGCCAGGCCGAGTCGTTGCAGCGCACTGTTCAGTTCGAGCAGCACCTGCTCCTCGTTGCGCAGGAGCTGCGCTTCCGGTACCGGCGCCCAGGGCTGGAAGCTGGGGTAGGGTTGCCGCAGCGGCGGCAGGTCGAAGCCGCTGCCGATGGCGGCAGCCGGAATGCCCAGGCTGCGCGCGGCGATGAGCGCGATGGGGCTGTGGTCCACCACCAGCCGATCCACCTTCCAGGTGCGCATCAGCTCGCGCCAGGCGGCGATGCGCGCGGACAGTCCCGTTGGGTCGTCGAAGCCGACGTTGTGCAGCAGGCTGGCGTAGCTCAGCTGCAGCTCCACCGGATTGCGCCCATTGCCCAGGCGTACCGGCGCTTGCAACACCGGGCCGAGTTCGGGCTCGAGGAATTCGGCGGCGTTTTCCAGCAGGCGCACCGCGAACAGGCAGTCATGGCCGGCGGCGCGCAGCTGCCGGGCGGCGATACGCAGGCTGGCCAGATGGCCGTAGCCGCCGCCGAGCTCCCAGGCCAGCAGGATCCTGGCCATCAGGCGGAATTCACCAGCATTCGGCCATCTCCTGCAGGGGAAATGGAATGCCGATCCGCTCCCATAGCGCAGCCACGCGTTGCAAGGCCGGCGCGGCCCGCTCGACCCAGTCCGGATGGCGTTGCCGCGCCGTGTCGCTGATCTTGAATTGGCCCGGCGCCAGCTTGCTGCCGTAGCGCTGATGAAAGGCCGCAGCCTGCGCCTGCAAGCGTTCCTTGCCGTACACCACCACGCGCATTTCGCGGTTGGCGGAGAGGCCGGTGGTGGCGATGTAGTAGTGGTACTGCTCCCAGTAGCGCAGGTAGGCGTCGAAGTAATCCATCCGCACCAGCTCCTCGGCGGTGCAGCCGGTGTAGAGCAGATCACGCCGGCACCAGTCCTCGATATTGGAGCGGATGGCGAAACGGCCGTCGGCGGGCAGGCCGCCTGATTTCTCGTAGCTGGAGACGCAGGCCGCGACCGGGTGGCGCAGGGTGATGAGATGCTCCACTGCTTCGCCCAGGATGCGGTGGAAGAAGCCGCCGGCATAGATGCCCTTGGTCAGTTTCTTCGGCACCACGATGCGGCCCTGGTGCGGCGTGCGCGCGCCGAAGTACAGCTCGACCATGCTCAGGTACTCGGCCATGGTGTGCAGGCTGCGTACCCAGCTGTTCGCCTGCGGGGCGATCTCGAACGGACCGGCTTCGGGAAAGCCGTCGTGGGCCAGCGCAAAGGGCACGCTGTGCGGCGCGATGCCCAGGGCGCGGTACAGCTCCGCGGTGAGATAGGAGCCTCCGGTGCGCGGGATGCCGATGACGTTGATGAAATGGAAGCGCTGCTGCAGTTCGCCGATCGGCGCGAAATCACCGGTCAGCAGGGCCAGCAGCAGGCTGTAGGCGCGGCCGATATGGGCACGGCCGCGCGCGTCGTTCATCACCCCTGGAGCGGCGGCCTCGGCCCGGCGCTGCAGCTCGGGCAAGCCGAAGTTGAGGGCTTCGGAAGTCTGGTCGGCCCATTCGCGGTCGTCGAAGGGCCGGCCATCCAGGATGTGGGCAAGGAAATCGATGAAAACCGGCGAGACGGGCAGCTCGCGGTCAGTTAGCCGGATTTCGACGCCCATCGAGCTCCGCCGTCATGTCGAGCAAGCGTGCGAAGTTTTCCAGCGACAGCAGGTGGGCGTAAACGGCGCGCATTTCACCCTTGTTCATCAACAGCTTCTGCTCGCGGGCCCCGAGGGCGTTGAGCTTTTCCTCGTTGACGCGGTGCAGGCCCAGCAGGCGCATCTGCTGGCCGCCACCCTGGGGAAGCGCCAGAGCGTCGAATGGTTCCAACAGCCCGAATGCTTCCAGCCGGCGGGTGAAGGCACGCGTCTGCTGGCGTGCGCTCTCGGACGATTCGATCAGGTTCTTGGGCGTCGTCCAGTCTTCGGTGGGTTCGCCCTTGGCGTCGAAATACGGCTTCGCAGAGGGCCCGAGCTGGTCTTCCTGGACGCAGATCAGGCGCTGCGTCTCTCCCCCATCCGGGGCCGGAACCTCGGCGATGCAGAACGGGTAACGGCGAACGTAGGCGGGTAGGTAGGTGCGTATCCGCCACTGGCCTTTGTCGTCGACAAACAGGTTGTCGCCCGTACGTAGCCCGAGCAGCGCCACCGGCAGATATTCGCCGCTATTGCTTTCACGTACAAAGGCGATGGGATAGTCGACGCAGGCCTTGCTCAGTTCCACTGCATTGAGGAACACGCTGTTGAGCTTGCCGCACCAGGCGTAGTTGCGGTTGGGGAGCAGCGCCAGGCCGGCGTGCTTGTGGCGGTCGAGCGCGGTGAGCGAGGTATAGCCCGGAGGCAGTTGCATGGTGATCTGGTTCATGGGGAGATATTAGCAGCCGACGATTCCGTTTGGCTGCTCCCATGGGGTCTGGCGGAGCGGTCGCGGCCGGGCATTCGGCCCCTTGGGCGATGACATTTAGTCATCGCCCAAGCGCGGGCTCTCACCCCTCACCCCGCGCAAGTCGCTGGGTTGGGGGTAGGATCGACGTGCAGGAAATGCGGCTCCAGCGGCAGCAGGATGTTGGTGCCGTCCGGCAGCACCAGCAGGTACTGGCCTTCCAGCAGGGTCACCGTGCCGCCGGCATCGGTGACCACGATGCTGTGGGCGTACACGGTGGAGACGATCCCGCCCAGCGGATTGATGCCGGGCGGCAGCACGGCGACGATCTGCGGATCGGTGGCGCAGGTGGCGTCGCAGATCACCACGAGGTAGTCGGTGCCGCGAATGCCGATGGTGGCGACCGGCGTGGACACCTGGTATTCGTCGTGATTGATCTTGCCGATCAGGCCGCTGATCGAGCGGAAACCGCCCTTGAGCAAGCTGAAGAACGCACGCGAGGCTCCGTTCTGCGTGTCCTGCGGTTTTGCCTGCAGCGGTGCCGCGGGAGCGGCCGGGGATGGCGCCGGCACCGGGGCGGCCGGAGTTTCGGGAGGCGGGGTGGGGGCTTCAGTGGTTCCACTGTGGTTGGCGAAATCCACCACCTGGAAACGGCTGTTGGGCCGCAGCAGGAAATAACCGCCGTCGCTGAATTTCAGGTCGACATAGCTGTTGGCGCTGGAGTGGACGATTTCCCCGGAATAGACCGCGTCGCCTTTGGCCAGGGTACGGATGCTGCCGGCAGTGGCCGAGGCGGTGCCACGACCGGTCACCAGCGTCACGTTCGCCGCCGGCGTGGGCGCCGGGGCAGCGGCAGGAGTGGCCGCCAGCGCGGGCAACGACAGGAGCAGCAAGGTGGCTGCGCAAAAGGGCCGAGCGAGCATTACTGTGCCCCCCCGATGCCGCAGCTGAGTGTCTGCTGGGAACTGGTCTTGATGTCGATACGTCCCTTGTTGGCGTCGTTCACGCCCGGATCGTTGATGTCGCCCTGATCGCCGTTGTAGGCGAGGACGCCGGTATCGGGCGCGTCGATGGTGTATTGGTCTGTCGTCAGCGGAATGTCGGTCAGATCGACCGGCGGGGTGCGCAGTACCGAGTCACCGAGCACCACCACCTCGCCATTGCTGCTGATCGAGTCCGGATACAGCGTCGCACCCGAGGTGGCGAAGACCAGGTTGGTATTGCTGGTGAGCGCGAAGGTCTGGGTGCCGTCACCGACCTGGATGTTGCCGGTCTGCGGCGTACCGCCGAAGACCAGGGTGGCGATGCCGGGAAGCGGCTGCGTCAGGTCCACGTTGAGCAAGGCCGCCGGATTGGTGGGCAGGAAGTCCACGAACATATTGGTGCTGCCGCTCAGCGCGGTAGGCAACTGCAAGGCCGGGGCTTCGATGAACAGGTAGCCGCCGGCAATGCTCAGCGTGCCCAGCTTGACCCCGCCAGCGGCGGAGAAGCTGGCATTCGGACCGGAGGTCGGCAGGAGCAGTGTCGGATCCTTGGCATGGATTCGGGCCAGCAGGGCGGAATCGCTGCCGAAAGTTGCGCTGCCGCTGCCCACGGTAAGCACCGCGTCGGTGAGATCGATACTGCCGCCGCGGACCGACAGGGCCCCGGCATCGATGCTGGAGCTGCTGCCGGCGGCATCGACGGCGCCAGTGCCGGTGAGGACCACATTGGTGCCGTTCAACGCGGCGCCATTGGCCAGGTGGATGCCCTTGCCGTTCAGGGCCAGTTGCACCGCCCGCAGGGTGGAATGATCGATGCTGATGTCGGCCCCGCTGGTCAGGCTGACGCTGGAGGTGGCGGTATCGCGTGGCTGGGGGCCGCCGGTCAAGCCGCTTTGGGCGGTGGTGCCGATCAGGCTGTTGCCGCTGATGGCGATGGCGCCGCTGGCATTGAGCGTGACGGCCTGGGCGATGACGCTGCTGTTGGCGATCTCCAGGCTGCCGCTGCTGGTGAGGCTGGCGCTGCCGGCGTCGATGGAAGAGCTGGAGATGCTGGTGTTGCCACCGGCGGCCAGGGTGAAGCTGCCGGCGGCATTGATGCTGCGGCCGCTGATGGTCAGGGCCTGACCGGTGGACAGGGCGATGTTGTTGCCGCCCAGGTTGCCGAAGGTCAGGGCGCCGTGGGCCGCGCTCAGCGTGATGTCGCCGCTGGCCGTCAGATTGCCCAGGGCGATATCGCCACCGCTGCCGCTGGCGAGCACGTTGATGCCGCTGCTGCTGCCGTTGGCGGTGAGGTCTCCGGTACTGATGGCGCCGGTGGCGGCGCTGATCTGGATGCTGCCGGCGGCGAGGACCTTGCCGAGATTCACGCCGCTGCCGTCCGCAACCGTGACGGCGCCGCTGCTTGCGGTGAGATTGCCGGCGGTGATCGCTCCGTGTGTGCCGCTCAGGCTTATGGCGCCAGTACCCGCGACGATATTTCCGGCGCTCAGGCTGCCGTTGCCCAATACCACGCTGAGGCCGCCGCCGACGCTGACATTGCCGATACTGAGGCTGGCATTGTCGTAGCCGAAAGTGATATTGCCCGGCGCGGCGAAACTCAGGTCGCCGATGCTCAGGGTCTGCCCTGAGATGTCGCCCAAAGAGAAGAAGAAGTTGGTGCCGGTGATGTCGACATTGCCGACCTGTTCGTTGCCGGTATCCACGTTGGTGAAGAACTGATTGGCGGTGACATTGCCGAT
>NZ_KL543998.1:0-111903 GCF_000711955.1 Nevskia soli DSM 19509 | reverse complement strand
GTGACGAGTATCGAAGCCGCTCCCTTGTTCGCCCTCAGGTCCTGGGTCTGGATGCCGCCGCCGCCGTCGTGAATCACGATGTCGCCGAGGGCGGTGACCGTGCCCACGGTGATTTTGCCGTTGGTGTCGGTGATGTTGATCGAGCTGCCGGAGTTGGTCGAGGTTAGGTCGCCGGCAGTGAGATCGCCATTGCCGGCGGACAGCGTGATGCTGCCGGCGGTGATCGCCGGGCCGGTGGTTTTAAGCGCGCCGGCTGCGGCAAGTTTCACCACGCCCAAGCTGCCGTCGGAACTGCCGCTCAGCGCGCCTACGCTGATGTTGCCGAAGCCGCTGCTGGTGACGGTGATGCCGTTGCCGGAGGTGTCGGTCAGGTCGCCGGTGCTGATATTGCCGTTGGTGACGACGGTATCGTTGATGTTGTTGCTGGTGCCGACGCTGGTGATGCTGATCGGACCGTCGGCGGTCACCTTGCCCAGTACGATGTTGCCGTTGACGCTGCTGACCGTAACGCTGCTGAAAGTGCCGGTGAGATCGCCGGTAGTGACGTCGCCGTTGCCCGCATTCAGGGTCATGACGCCCGCGGTGGTGGCGGCATGGCCGGGGCCGCCGATGTCGATGCCGCCGGAAGACTCGATGTCCAGGGTGCCGAGGGTGCCGCTATTGGCGTTCACCGTGCCGGTCTTGACGTTGCCGCCGGTGCCGACAGTGGTGATGAAGATGTTATCGGCCGAGAACAGGTTGCCGGTATTGATGCCGCCGTTGCTGTCGTACAGGGCCAGTCCGCCGTCTTCGGAATGCACCGTGCCCAGCGTCATGGTGCCGCCATAATCGCTGATGCTGAGTCCGAAAACCCGGTTGGTGAGATCGCCGGTAGTGAGATCGCCGTTGGCCGCGGAAAGACTGATCTGATTGGCGATGATGCCGGTGCCGTTGGTGGTCAGGCCTCCGGCGGAACTGAGCGTGACGAAGCTCAGGCCGCCGCCAGGCGCGGACAACTGGCCGACGCTGATGTCGCCGCTGGTATTGGTCGATACGCTGATGGCGCCGCCGTCGATGACGGTGAGCGTGCCGGCGCCGACATTGCCGCTGAAGGCTTTCAGGTCAATGTTGCCGCGCAGACCGCCGACGAAAGCGCTGGCATGGGTGTCGATATCGCCGGTGGTGATCCCGCCCTTGCCGTTGTACAGCGTCACGCCGGCGTCGGTGGAGATTCCGCTGTCGGCGTTGCCGCCGCTGTTGCTGGCGCTGGTGCTGATCGTCCCGGCCACAAGCAGTTCGCCGCCGAGCTGGGTGGAGAAACGGCTGCTGTTGGCCTCGAGCTGGATATAAGCGTCCAAGAAACTGCCGCTGGCGAACGCGCTGGTGGTGATGCTGCCGGTGCTGATGCCCCCCGCCGCATAGGCGGTGATGACAGCCGAGACACTGCCGTCGCTGGAACTGGCGCTGGCGGAGAGCTTGCCGACGGCAATGCTGCCGCCGGAATCGTTGAGGATGATCCCCCCCCGGGTAGCGGTGATATTTCCGGCACTGAGGTTGCCGTTGCCGGCACCCAGGCTGATGCCGCGCGCCACGATGTCGCTGCCGCCGATGGTCACGCCGCCGTAGGCACTGACGTCGACGAAGGACAGTTCGTTGCCGCTGCCGCCGGACAGGGCGCCCAGCGTGATGTTTCCGCTGCCGCTGCTGGTGGAAGCCGAGATCGAACCGTTCAGCGCCGTCAGGTTGCCGGCTTTGATATCGCCGCCGACGTCGTTGAGGCTGATGTAGTCTGTAGCCGAAACGTCGCCCAGTGTCAGATTGCCGCCGTAATCGGTGACTGAAAATGCGCCTGAGGAAACATTGATGTTTCCGGCTTTGAGATCGCCATGCCCGGCAAAGAGGTTGATGGAAGAGGCGGCGATGTCGCTTGCCACGGTCAAGCCGCCGTAGGCATCCACGGTGACGGAAGTCAGTGCGTTGCCAGGGGCGCCGCCGCCGGAGAGCGTGCCGAGCGTGATGTCTCCGTTACTCGCCGGGAGCAACTGGTTGTTGGTCGCTTGCGCGCTGACATTGATCGAGCTGTTGGTGGCGGTCAGCGCTCCGGTGATGACGTTGCCGCCATAGGCGGTGATGTCGATGTCGTTGTTTCCGCCGGGTCCGGGGTCATGGGTGGTCAGAGCGCCCAGGGCAGTGATCGAGCCGGCGCTATTGCTCAGGGAAATCGTCGCGGTGTTGAAGCCGTTGGCGCCTTTGGCGGTCGTGCTGATGGGGCCGTTGATCAGCAGATCGCCCCCGGGCTGGCTGAAGTCATTGGCGAACAGGATCACGTTGCCGTTGGAACTGCTCTGGAAAGTCCCTGTTGCTTCGGCATCGGTGGTGACACTGCCCACTTCGATGCCGGCCGAGGAGCGCACGGTGATGCTGGCGTCGCCGCCATAGCTGCCGATATAGGTGCTCGAGAGATTGCCCAGCTTGATGCCGCCGGCATCGGCCTCGACACTGATCGAGCCGGAGATCGTGGTGATGTCCCCGCCCGTGATGGTGCCGGCACTGCTGCTGACGACGACGTCGCCGCTCTTGGTGCTCAGGGCGCCGAAGCTGAGGTTGCCGACACCTGAAGTGAGGTTGATGCCGCCGCGCTCGGCGGTGATGGTGCCTGCAGTGATCCCGCCCAGGCCCTGCACCTGGATGTTGCCGGCGATCAGGTTCCCCACTTTTACGGTGCCGCCGCCGCTGCCGGCGTCGATGCGCAGGCCGCCGTAGACGCTGATGGTATTGGCGGTGTTGGCAAACAGGATGCTGCCGCTGTTGCCTTCGACATAGCCGTTGTTGGGATCAATGGTGCCGATCCCCAGCAGCAGCGAGCCGCCATAGCCAACCGGGTTCACGCCGTCGAGCGTGCCGTCGCTCAGGTTCGCCAGCGTGATGCTGTTGGTGGCGACGAGCTGCATGTCGGTGCCGTTTTTCAGCTGGTTCTCGACAAATTTCTCGAATACCGTGGCGCTGCTGCTGGCGCCGGTGCCGTCCGCAATCGTCAGGTCGGTCGGATCGATCAGCAAGGTGCCGCCGCTGCCCAGGTTGACGTTGCCGCGCACCACCAGCTTGCCGTGGCCGGAAAGCTCCGCTGCGCCGCCCTTGCCGGAGCTGCCATGAGCTTCGATGGACGAGCCCGCCGCGGTGGTGAGCGTGCCATCCGCCACGACCCGGATCTTGCCGCCAGTGCTGCCCGAAGCCAGGATCTGCGCCGTGGGCTCGATCGCGATATTCCGATCGCCCGCAATGGCCACCGTCCCGCCGGACCCGGTGGCGCTGCTGGCATCCAGCGTCCCACTGTCGGCGATATCGCCGCCCGAAGCGGTCAGCTCGATCTCGCCATTGTGGCTGGCGATGCCTTGCGCGCGGACCAGGCCGGAGTTGTTGACGGCGCTGCCCACCAGGTCGTGCGCCGTCTTCGCCGTCATCACCACCCGGCCGCCGTCGGCGATGATCTGTCCGGCGTTGTCGACGCCGGCCTTCTGCGCCAGCGTGGCCTTGTCCACCGCGAAACTTACCAGCCCGCTGTTGCCCAGCTCCAGCGTCGTCGCCGAGCCGCTGGCCAGCACCACCTGGCCCAGCTTCGCCTGGATGATCCCGGTGTTCTTGACGTAATCGCCGGCCAGCACGACGAAACCGCCATCGCCGGTCTTGATCGTGCCGCCGTTGACCACACTCGAACCGGGCGTACTGCCGCCGGCAAAAACGTAGTGGCCGGAGAGAAAGTCCGCATCCTTGATATTCATCGTCGAGGCGACCAGGCCGCCGACGTCGAGCTGGGCCCCCGGCGCAAACAGCACACCGTTCGGGTTGATCAGGAACACCCGCCCGTTGGCGCTGAGACTGCCGAAAATCTCCGACGGCGAGCCGCCGATCACCCGGTTCAGCACCACGCTGCTGGAGGACGGCTGGATGAACTGCACGTACTCGTTGCCGCCGATGTTGAACTGCTGCCAGTTGATGATGGCCGAGTTCGAACCCTGGTGAATCACCGTGCTGGTGGGCGAGGGGTTGCCGATGGTGGCCTGGCCTCCCACCACCACGCCGCCGGTTGGCCCGGCCAGGGCCAGCCCCGGCAGCAGCAGGGATGCCACGGCGAAACTGCGGGCAATCGCGGCCGGAATCGGCAGGCGGACGAGACGCGGAGCGTATTGGGTCATGACGTATGCCTCAGAAGCCGGCCGACAGGGAGGCGTAGACGCGACCATCGTCGCGGCCATCGCTCACCGGGGTGCTGTCCAGGGGATGGGTCCAGTCGACCTTCAGGTCGAAGGTGCGGTAGATCAGGTCCGCGCCCAGGCCGGCGCTGGTCAGGCTGTTGCTGTCGCTGGGCGCCGGGGCGAAGTGCTTGGCCCTGACCAGGCCGGTATCCCCGAAAACGCGCGGCACCAGGCTCACCGGCCCCCAGACGAACGGACGGCGCAGGGTCAGCTGGGCGAAGAAGCCCCGGTCGCCGCGGGCTTCCGACGAGGGAAAGCCGCGCACCGAGGTGGGGCCGCCGATGGAAAACTGCTCCGTATCGGCCAGCGGGTCCGGCGAATACACCGCATCCACCTGGCCCAACAGCTGGAAACGGGCCGGCAGCGGCTGCAAGTGCTGCACGTCGATCTCGACCCGCACCCGCTCGTGATTCAGGTCCGCCGGGAATTTGTTGGCGTCCGCGGCGGTATTTTCGCTGAAATTGGTGTGGATGCTGGCGATATATTGGGTGACCGCCGAGTTTTGCCAGATATGGGCGTAGTTCAGGCCCAGGTTGAGCAGGTTGATATTGGTTTCACTCAGCGACAGGCTGCCCAGGAAATCGGCATTGCCGTCCGTGTGCAGGAAGCCCAGGCTGGTGACGAAAGTGTCCGTCGAGGTCCGCAGCCAGGGCTGGATCAGGCTCAACTGGAGGTTGTTGTTCTTGCCGTTGACCTCGCTGCCGGCGAGAGGCTCGGTCTTGAAATAGGCATGGCCGTAATTGATGTCGAAGCGCAGGCCGCTGAAATTGAGCGGGACGCTGTAATCGACGTAACCGTAGTTCAGGCCGTTGTTGGTGGAGTGGGTGCCCAGCACCTGCAACTGGTCAGCCACGCCGAACGGGTTGTTCAAGGTCACCGAGGCGGAGACGCGATACTCGCCGGAATCCTTGCGGCCGTAGTTGTCGACCACCACGTAGCCGTCGATCGGGTCTTCCTGCACTTTCACCGTGACATCGCTGGTGCCGTAGTCGGCGCCCGGCTGGATCACCGCGCGGGCGGCCAGGCCGGGCAGGGCATTCAACATCTGCAGGTCATGCTCCAGCGGCGGCGCCTGGTAGACGTCCTTGGGATGGGTGCGGCTGACGAAGCCGCCGAGGATGTCGTTGTGATAGTGGTGATTGCCTTCGAAGGCGATCTTGCCGATGCGGCCCTCGATCACCTCCAGATGGACCACGCCATCCTTGATCTTCTGGGCGGGGACGTTGACGCTGGCCAGGGCGTAGCCCTTGCGCATGTAGAAATCGGCGACCCGATCGGCGGCCTCGTAGAGCTGGGCCAGGGTGATGGGCTTGCCGGTGTATTCCTCCACCAGCGGGAACAGTACATCCTCGCTGAACAGGGTGTTGCCGGAAAAGCTGAACGCGGAGACCACGATGGTGGCGCCCTGGGATGCACCGGCCGGCGCCGCGGGAGGCGGCGTGACGATGCCGGGGACGGCAAGCGGTGGTTGTAGCGCCGGAGGCTGTTTGAGGGTGTCGCCGATGGTGCCGGGGGTGGTCACTCCCGGCGGAGGTGGTGGCGTCGCCGGTGCGGCCTGTGCACAGACCGGCAGAATGCCGGCGCCCGCAAAGGCCAGAAGTCCACGTCCCCTTTTCCCTGCGTACATGCAACCCCCGAACGCAAATGATCCCTGGTCAGCCGCTTATGCAGCGCTGCGTACTCAACTTCGCATCCAAGCGACAAGTTGCGACTATAACGGGGCATTCGGGGGCATCCAACACCCATCTGAGGGGTATTTCACGGTTAATTTTCAGCCGCGAAACCCCCGGAAACCAAAGATGAATCCGCGTCTGCGACGCAGTCGACATTTTGGTTGCTCCGCGACCGCGGAATGCCGCGCCGATGTGAACCAGGACACAGTTCAGGCCGTGCGCGCCGGCTGGTCCTGGAGGCGGACCGGAATCCGCGGCCGCGCCCGAAAAATGCCCCGGGCGGCCCGGACAACCAATATTTCGCTTGGAAGCACCGGTTGCAGCCGTTATAGTGCCTGCAGCAGCTCTGCCGGAGAGACTGATCGTGCGAACGATCAGCGCCGAAGGCGCAAATCCGCCCGGAATCGCTCAGGCAAAAGGACGGCAGAGCAACAGTAAACTCTGGAGAGAGGTGGCGCTTCGACGCCATCCACCGATGGGGCAAGAGCGGTTGTCGGCGCTCTCAACTCTCAGGTAAGCAAGACAGAGGGGCGGTTCGACGCACATCGGCGCATATTTTCTCGACAGGGCCTTTCGAACCGCATGCTGAAGAAAACCGCATTACATGCCCACCACCAGGCCCTCGGCGCCAAGCTGGTCGATTTCGCCGGCTGGGACATGCCCATCCAGTACGCCTCCCAGCTGGACGAGCACCACGCGGTGCGCGCCGGCGCCGGCATGTTCGACGTGGCGCATATGGCGGCGGTGGACCTGCATGGCGCTCGCGCCCGCGAATTCCTGCGGCACCTGCTGGCCAACGATGTCGCCAAGCTGAAGGCGCCGGGCAAGGCCCTCTATTCCTGCATGCTGAACCCCGATGGCGGCGTCATCGACGACCTGATCGTCTATTTCGTCGCCGAGGATCTGTTCCGCCTGGTGGTCAACGCCGGCACCACCGACAAGGATCTGGCCTGGCTGCGCCAGCAGGCACCGGCCTACGGCGTGGAGATTCGCCATCGCCCCGACCTCGGCATCCTGGCGGTGCAGGGGCCCCAGGCGCGTGCTCATGTCGAGGCCTTGCTGCCGCCGGCGCTGGCTGAAAAGACCAGGGCCCTGACGCCGTTCAGCGCGGCCTGGGAAGGCGAGCTGTTCGTCGGCCGCACCGGCTATACCGGAGAGGATGGCTATGAGCTGATCCTGCCGCAGGTGCAGCTGGTGCAGTTCTGGACCACCCTGCAGGCGGCCGGAGTCAAGCCGGCCGGCCTCGGCGCCCGCGACACCCTGCGCCTGGAAGCCGGCATGAACCTGTACGGCCAGGATATGGACGACAGCGTCAGCCCGCTGGAATGCGGCCTGGCCTGGACCGTGGCCTTCACCCCGGAAGACCGCGACTTCATCGGCCGCAAGGCGCTGGAAGCGCAGAAGGCCGCGCCGCCGCGCAAGAGCGTGGGCCTGGTGCTGGAAGGCCGCGGCGTGCTGCGCGCCCACATGCCGGTGCGCGCCGCCAACGGCGCCCTCGGCGAAACCACCAGCGGCGGCTTCGCCCCGACCATGAAGGGCTCGATCGCCATGGCGCGCGTCGCCGGCAATGCGGTCGGCCCCTATGAAGTGGAAATCCGCGGCCAGTGGCTGCCGGCGCGCGAGGTCAAGCCACCGTTCGTGCGCAATGGCAAGGTGCTGGTGTAGCGAGTTGTTTCATCCCATTTCCGAGCCTCAACCCCGTTCCCGATCCCCATTCTGAGGAGAGTTTCATGAGCAAGGTCCCCGCCGATCTGAAGTACGTCAAGTCCCACGAGTGGGTGAAGAAGCTCCCCGACGGCACGGTGCTGATCGGCATCACCGACTATGCCCAGGGCTCGCTCGGCGACCTGGTGTTCGTCGAAGTGCCGAAGGTCGGCCGCAAGCTGGCGGCGGGCGAAGCCTGCGCCGTGGTGGAATCGGTGAAGGCCGCTTCTGATGTGTACGCACCCATCGCCGGCGAAGTGGTCGACGCCAATCCCAAGCTGGTCGACGCGCCGGAAACCCTCAACACCGATCCGTACGAAGCCGGCTGGCTGTGGAAACTGAAGCCGGCCAACGCCGCGGAAATCGACGGCCTGCTGGATGCGGCGGGCTACGAGAAAGTGCTGGCCGCGCTCTGACAAACAACAAGTGGTCAGTGGTTGGTGATTAGTGGCCAGTAAAAGCCATCCCGCCTTTGTTTTTCACTAACCACTAATCACTAACCACTAATCACTGCTTTCCGAGGTTTGCTGATGCCGTTTATTCCCCACACCGAGTCCGACGTTCGCGAGATGCTGGCGGCGATCGGTGCCCCGACCGCCGCTGCGTTGTTCGACGAGATTCCGCCGGAGCTGATCTGCAAGGGCCTGCAGGGCGTGCCCGAAGGCCTCGGCGAAATGGACATCGTGCGCCTGATGCAGGGCCGCGCGAAGCTGGATGGCCAGCCGCTCAACTTCATCGGCGCCGGCGCCTACGAGCACCACATCCCGGCGGCGGTGTGGGATATCACCACGCGCGGCGAGTTCTACTCCGCCTATACGCCGTACCAGGCCGAGGCCAGTCAGGGCACTTTGCAGCTGCTCTATGAATTCCAGAGCATGATGACCGCGCTGACCGGCATGGAAGTGAGCAACGCCTCCATGTACGACGGCGCCTCCGCCCTGGCCGAGGCGCTGCTGATGGCGGTGCGGTCCAATCCCAAGACCGGTGCGGTGCGCGTGCTGATGCCCAAGGCGGTGCACCCCTATTACCGCGAAGCGGTGCGGGCCATCACCGAGGCACTGGGCGTGGAATTGCTGCCGCTGGAGTTCGACGCGGCGCGCGGCGATACGCCGGCCGCACAGCTGAAGCAGTACGAAGGGCAGGAGATCAGCGCGCTGGTCATTCCCCAGCCGAATTTCTTCGGCGTGCTGGAGGATGTCGATGCGCTGACCGACTGGGCGCATGCCAATGGCGCCATGGTGGTGGGTGTGGTCAATCCGCTGTCGTTGGCACTGCTCAAGCCGCCCGGCGAGTGGGGCGCGAAAGGTGCGGACATCGTCTGCGGCGACGGCCAGCCCCTGGGCGCGCCGCTGTCCTCGGGCGGTC
Organism: Nevskia soli DSM 19509; assembly: GCF_000711955.1. Lineage (GTDB taxonomy): Bacteria > Pseudomonadota > Gammaproteobacteria > Nevskiales > Nevskiaceae > Nevskia > Nevskia soli. The sequence continues at coordinate 102,929 of NZ_KL543998.1, read as the reverse complement.
CGTACTTCGGCTTCCTTACCGCCAAGCAGCAGTTCGTGCGGCAGATGCCGGGCCGCATCGTCGGCCGCACCGTCGACGTCGACGGCAAGCCCGGCTTTACCCTGACCTTGCAGGCGCGTGAGCAGCACATCCGCCGCTCCAAGGCCACCTCGAATATCTGCACCAACCAGGGCCTGCTGGTCACCGCGGCCACCATCCATATGTCGATGCTCGGCGCCGAGGGCCTGGCCCGCGTCGGTGCGCATAGCGTCAGCAACACGCAGGCGCTGGTGCGGAAGCTCGGCGCCATTCCCGGCGTCGAAGTGGTGTTTGCCGGCGATCGTTTCCATGAGGCGGTGATCCGCCTGCCGCGCCCGGTGGCGCCGCTGCTGGAAAAGCTGGCCAAGCAGGATATCCTCGGCGGTTTCGACCTGGGCAGGCACTACCCCGAACTGGGCAATGCCGTGCTGGTCTGCGCCACCGAGACCAAGAGCGAGGCCGATCTGGATCGCTACGCCGATGCGCTGCGCAAGCTGCTGAGCCAATAGACGAACGAAGAGGAGATACCCGATGGCCACCGTTACGCGGCGCGGTACCCCGATGCAGACTTCCGGCGAGTTGCCCAAGCCGGGCAGCGAGATTCCCGGATTCCGGCTGGTCGATGTCGACCTCAAGGACGTGACGCTGCACGACTATGCCGGCAAGCGCAAAGTGCTGAACATCTTCCCCTCGATCGACACGCCGACCTGCGCCATGTCGGTGCGCAAGTTCAACGAGCAGGCGGCGAAGCTGAGCAACACCGTGGTGCTGTGCATCTCGGCCGACCTGCCGTTCGCGCAGAAGCGCTTTTGCGGCGCGGAAGGCATCAGCAACGTCGTGACCCTGTCGCTGATGCGCGGCCGCAACTTCGCCAAGGACTACGGCGTGCTGCTCGAGGACGGCCCGCTGGCCGGCCTCACCGCCCGCGCCGTGGTGGTGCTGGATACCGACAACAAGGTGCTGCATTCCGAGTTGGTCGGCGAGATCGCCAACGAGCCGGACTACGAAGCGGCCTTGAAAGTACTGGGTTGAGCTGCGCGTCATTCCAAGCCGGCGGCCGCAGTGCCGCCTCATGAATCGTATTGAGAGCCATGTCTGAAAAGCTGATCTTCGAAGTTTCCCGCGACGGCCGCCGTGCCACAGCGCAGAGCCCCACAGCCGCCATCGAAGCGGCCCTCCCGGAAAAGCTGCGCCGCAAGACCGCGCCGGCCCTGCCGCAGGTGTCCGAGTTGCAGGCGGTGCGCCACTACACGCGCCTGTCGCAGCTGAACTTCAGCATCGACACGCATTTCTACCCCTTGGGTAGCTGCACCATGAAATACAACCCGCGCGCCTGCAACAAGCTGGCGATGCTGCCGGAGTTCCTCGGCCGTCATCCGCTGGCGCCGGAATCGCACAGCCAGGGCTTCCTCGGCTGCATGTACGAGCTGCAGGAAATCCTCAAGGAAGTCACCGGCATGGCCGGTGTGTCGCTGACGCCGATGGCCGGCGCGCAGGGCGAGTTTGCCGGCGTGGCGATGATCCGCGCCTACCACCGGGCGCGCAACGACCTGGGCCGCACCGAGATCCTGGTGCCGAACGCTGCGCACGGCACCAATCCGGCCACCGCCACCATGCTCGGCATGACGGTGCGCGAGATCCCCACCGACGCCCAGGGCGACGTCGATATCGAGGCGCTCAAGGCCGCAGTCGGACCGCAGACGGCCGGCATCATGCTGACCAATCCTTCCACCCTCGGTGTATTCGAGCGCGAGATCGCCAAGATCGCCAAGATCGTGCACAAGGTCGGCGGCCTGCTGTATTACGACGGCGCCAACCTCAACGCCATCCTGGGCAAGGTGCGCCCGGGCGACATGGGCTTCGACGTCATCCACATGAACCTGCACAAGACCTTCAGCACGCCGCACGGCGGCGGTGGTCCGGGCGCCGGCGCGGTGGGCGTGTCCAAGCGCCTGCTGCCGTTCATGCCGATCCCCCTGGTCGGCAAGAAGGGCAGGAAGTACCGCTGGCTGGACGAGAAGGACCTGCCGCAGAGCATCGGCCGCCTGTCCACCTTCATGGGCAACGCCGGCGTGCTGCTGCGCGCCTACGTTTACGCCCGCATGCTGGGCCGCGAGGGCATGCACCGTGTCGCCGAATTCGCCACGCTCAACGCCAACTACCTGCAAACGCGCCTGCGCGAGCGCGGCTTCGACCTGGCTTTCCCGACGCGACGTGCCAGCCACGAGTTCATCGTCACCCTGAAGCGGCAGAAGCAGGAGATCGAGCTTACCGCCACCGATATGGCCAAGCGCCTGCTCGACTACGGCTTCCACGCGCCGACCGTCTACTTCCCGCTGCTGGTGCCCGAGTGCATGCTGATCGAGCCGACCGAGACCGAGGACAAGGAAACGCTGGACGCCTTCGTCGAAGCCCTCTGCGCCATCTGGGAAGAGGCGAAGAAGGACATCGCCTACGTCAAGGGCGCACCCTACACCATGCCGGTGCGGCGCCTGGACGATGTGCGTGCTGTGCGCCAGCTCGATATACGCTATAACCCAGCGGCGGCCTGATTCGCCGCAGGGCGGAGGGATAGGCGATGGCTGACGGCATCAAGGGCTGGGCGCGGTTGATACGGGCCACCCGGGTTTCGTACCTGGGGCTCGGCTGGGCCATCCGCCAGGAAGAGGCGTTCCGCATCGAGGCTGCCCTGGCTGTGCTGCTGGCGCCCCTGGCCCTGTGGTTCGGCCGTGGGGGCGTGCAGAAAGCCGTGTTGCTGATGTCGTTGATGGCCGTGCTGATCACCGAGCTGCTCAATACGGGCATCGAGGTCGCCATCGACCGCATCGGCCCCGAACGGCATATATTGTCGGGGCGGGCCAAGGACCTGGGCTCCGCCGCGGTGCACCTGTCCCTATTGCAGGTGCCCCTGGTCTGGGGCCTGGTACTGTTCGATTGATGGCCGCCTATCCGCCAATCACGCCGCAGATTCCGGCCGTGGAGTTGATCCTGCCGCAGTACCGGCAGGCACTGGGCGCGGATTACACCGCCTATCGCAACCACCTCTACCGGGTGCTGCATTTCTTCCGTGTCCTCAACGGCGAAGACCCGGCGGGCGAGGCGCGGGCCGCGGTCGCCGCCTGTTTCCACGATCTGGGCATCTGGACCGATCGTACGTTCGACTACATCGAGCCATCCGCCAAACTGGCCGAGACCTACCTGCGGGACCAGGGGCAGGGCGCCTGGATCGCCGAGGTGTTGCTGATGGTGCGGGAACACCACAAACTGACCAGGTACCGCGACGGTTCCCGCATCGAGGCGTTCCGCTGTGCCGACTGGCTGGATGTGAGTCTGGGGCTGGTGCGCTTCGGGGTGCCGGTCGATTACGTGCGGGAAGTGCGTGCGGCCTTTCCCAACGCCGGCTTTCACCGCCGGCTGCTGCAACTGGGCCTGCGGCGGCTGCTGACGCATCCCTGGAGTCCCATGCCGATGTTGAAGCTTTAGGCGTAAACCCCCACGATGGCCTGGGAATGGCGCCAGGATTCACCAACAAATAAAGGATAGAGATACGCGATGTCAGCCTTAATCTGCGGTTCGATGGCCTTCGACACCATCATGGTCTTCTCCGGCCAGTTCAAGAACGAAATCCTGCCGGACAAGGTGCACATCCTCAATGTGTCTTTCCTGGTGCCGAAGTTGCGCCGCGAGTTCGGCGGCACCGCCGGCAACATCGCCTACAACCTCAACCTGCTCGGCGGCGACGCCCTGCCCATGGCCACCATCGGCCATGACTTCGGGCCCTATGCCGCCTGGCTGGAGCAGCACGGCGTGCAGCAGCAGTTCCTGAAGACGGTGCCGGACGCCTACACCGCCCAGGCCTACATCACCACCGACCTGGACGACAACCAGATCACCGCCTTCCATCCCGGCGCGATGAGCTTCGCCCACACCCAGAGCATCGTGAAGAAGACCGACAAGGGCCCAGTCAAGATCGGCACCGTGTCGCCGGATGGCCGCGACGGCATGCTGCTGCATGCCACCCAGTTCGCCGATGCCGGCATTCCCTTCATCTTCGACCCGGGCCAGGGCTTGCCCATGTTCACGGGAGACGAGCTGAAGGACTTCATCAACAAGGCCAGCTACGTGGCGGTCAACGACTACGAGTCCGAGATCATCATGAGCCGCACCGGCTGGACCCTGAAGCAGATCGCCGAGCGCGTCGATGCGCTGATCGTCACCAGCGGCGGCAAGGGCTCGCACATCTTCGCCAAGAGCAAGGTGCACGAGATTCCCTGCGCCGCGGCCCATTCCCTGGCCGATCCCACCGGCTGCGGCGACGCCTACCGCGCCGGCCTGCTCTATGGCCTGCTGCGCGGCCTGGATTGGGAAACCACCGGCCGCGTCGCCTCCCTGATCGGAGCCATCAAGATCGAACGTCCAGGCCCGCAGAACCATACCTTCACCATGGAGCAGTTCCGCGCGCGCTTCAAGAAGGAATTCCGCTACGACCTGCTGTAGGCCGGATCGCAGCGAACAGGAAGCCGGGCTCTGCCCGGCTTTTTTGCATCCGCTATTCCAGCGATGCCACAGGGCCGACTGCGCCGCCTGACTTTTCCGGCAACCGTTGACTGTCGGACGCGGCCGGGCATCGTACGGGCCCGCTCCAGCCGGGCAATACGATCAAGTACCGGAATCCTTGTCCCTCAGCGCCCAAACAGTGCGCTGGATCACTTTTCGGTTCGCATTCTTCCGCGTGGTCTTGTTCAGTTTTTCCGACGTGGCGGTCATACTGGCGAAAAGGCGGGTCCGCTTGATTTGGGGAGCGGAAATCGCGGCGCAGCAGCTCAGCGGGGAAGTCATGGGCCGAATATTGCTGGTAGGGGCGGGGGTGCTTTGCATGCTGGGTTTTGTGCAGGCAACGGCGTCCGAAGTTTTCAAGTGGGTCGATAAAGACGGTACCGTGCACTACGGTGATCGGCCACCCGACAATGGCCCGGCCCAGCAGGTGAATACCTCGGCGCTGCCGCTGCCGCTGCAGAGCAGGCTACGCAGTCTCGATCCCTATTTCGTCATCACCAAGTTTGGCGGGAACATCAATATCGGCTACGTTTGCGGCGAGTTTGATCCCGACAGTGCCGGTGGCAATTCGCCCCAGTTTCCGGCGCAGGTCGAGGCCACCAATCTCGGTGTGATCCGCACCGGCACGGGTTTCGACAATAATCCCGGAACGCGCAACCGTTTTTATCCGGCTCGTTACGATTACGAGAAATGTCAGCGTCCTTCGTTCAGGGATGCGAGAAAAGTGCAGCGTTTCATGTATGAAATCCGCTTCAATGCGGACGCCGTGCGGGCATTCCAGGGGGCTTCCGCTTCCGATGGCCGTTGACGGCGAGCCGGGGGCGATCCGATTGAAGGAGGCTTTCCGGTGAGCCTGGGCCGCGTGATATTCATGGTCGTGTTTGCCGTGGTGGCGACCTGGGGCTGGATGGAGCATTCGCGCAGGGTTGAGGACGATCGCCTGGCCGCCGCACTGGAACATGCCACGACCATGGCCGTCGCCACCGTCAATCCGGCTTATCTGCGGTTTCAGCGTGAGCACCGCCGACCTCCGGACGGCAATGTCGAAGCCGGCTTGCCTCCGCCGGAAGATCCCTCATGGGAGGGTTACGACAGCGTGCAGTTGTACCCGAACGGGGATATCCGCTTCGAATTTCACGACAGGATACGGACATCCGCGCCGCGCTACGCCTATGTCTGGCGTTCTTCACAGCGTGTGGCGCCTGGTTCCATCAGTTGCGCGGTGCGCGGCATTCCCATGCGGATCCTCTCCGGCTTGAGGATGCGTTGCAACGTCGAAATCACCCAGGCAAGCGCGGATGAGTCCACCGACGCGTTGCCCCCAATTCCACGGGCGCCACCTCAACCAGCCGATCTGGTGTTGGCCGCTGTGGAGCGGGATGACCCCGCGGAACTGGTCCGGTTGCAGCAGACCGGCGCCAGTTTCTGCCAGGCGGATTCGATGAACCGCCTGGCGCTGGCAGAGGCGGCGCGTGGCGGTCAGATCAAGGCCCTGACTGTGTTGTTGGGCTCGGACTGTCCGATCGATGCGCTTGAACCGGCGACCGGCCGCAGTCCCTTGATGGTGGCCAGCGCTGCGCACGAAGTCGATGCGGTGGAGCTGTTGCTGCAGCACGGAGCCAATCCGGCATTGTCCGATGCACAGGGTGAAAGCGCCTGGATCCTGCTGGGGACAATCGGGCGCCAATCCGGCAATCCGGACATGAGGCTGCGGACGGAAATGCTGGCGCGCGGCGCGGACATTGAAGCGCGCAATGCCCAGGGGCAGACATTGTTGATGTCGGCGGCTTCTGCCGGCGCCTATGGCCTGGTGCAATGGCTTCTGGCACATGGCGCCAGCCTTGATGCTGAGGATGCCGCCGGACGAACCGCGCTGATGCATGCCGTGACGGCGGCGGCTGGCGAGAGTTCGCTGCCGATGTTGCTGCAGCACGGTGCCAGTCTCAAACTGACCGACAAGCAGGGACTGACTGCCGTGGCACTCGCCCAGCAGATCGGCGACCCTGATCGCAGGCGCAGGGTCGAGTGGCTGCTGTCCAGTAGATAGGTCGTTCCAGTCTGAAGCAACAATGGGAGATGGACTGAACTGACCCGGATTTAACTGACATCCTGAAATTGGGACGAAATCAAAGGAATCAGGCCCGAAAAAAATCCCGCTTCCCGGTTACTTTCATCCTGAGAGTGCCTTCCTCCGCCAGGCCGTCGTACCGGCCATCCAAGCCCGCCCGACCATCCCCACCGCTCACCGCATGCGTGCCAACAAAAAACCTTGGCACGCATGGCACGCATGGTGAAAAACGGGGTATTTCGGGGGCAGGTCGGATCAGGCGAAGTGGATCCGGCCCGGCCCTCGAACCTCCGCGAGCAAGCAGGATGACCCCTGCGCCGAAACGGCTGCTAAGCTCCGCTCACTCGAAAGGCCCGCGCTCCATGCACGGGCCCATACCGACCACGCGACGAGGACCGATGCGGTGATCAAAACAGGGATGTTGCGCCGGCTGGGGATTGCCGCCGGTTTGCTGCTGGCACTCGCGGCGAGCGCTTCCAGGGGAGCGGCACCCGCCGGGCAGTACGCCACGGCCGGCGACTGCGACGGCTTTCCGCGAACCGACCTGAAAGCCGCACCCGGCCTGTGCGTCGGCCTGGTAGCCACCCGCCTGGGCTTTGCCCGTGGAGTCGTCGCGCTGGGTACGGATGTTTACCTGGCCGACATGGGCGGTTGGCACAAGAAGCGCGGCCGCATCCTGCGGCTGCCGCAAGCCGGTCGCGGCAAGCCACAGGTGGTGCTCAGCGGCCTGGATGAGCCGAACGGCCTGGCGCCGGGCCCCGGCGGCAGCCTTTATGTCGGGGTTCTGGGCAAGGTGATCCGTTTCGACCCGAAGGCGGCCGATCCCGCAGGGACCGTGCGGGACGTCGTCATCGGCCTGCCCGATACCGGTCGCCATCCCCTGGCCGCCCTGGCGGTGGCGGCGGACGGCGCCCTGTTCATCAATGTGGGCTCCGCCACCGACCATTGTGAAAAGGCGGACGGCACCGCGCCGGATGCCGCGCAGCCTTGTCCGGAAACGGTCGCGGCTACCCCGCGCGGCACCATCCTGCGCCTGGTTCCGGGCGACACCGCAGTGGACGCCGCTACCGTCAAGCCCTACGCCAGCGGACTGCGCAACAGCATGGCCCTGGCGGTGCTGCCGGGTGGACAGTTGCTGGCCGCGAGCAATGCCCGCGACTACATCAATCGCGCCGATCCTGCGTTGTCGGACGAGGATTTGCCGCACGAGCCCCTGAACCGGATCGAGCAGGGCGCCGATTACGGCTGGCCGTATTGCTACGACGACCGGCTCCCCGGTCCCGAATATCCCAAGGCGGATTGCGCCGCGAAGCATCCGCCCACTCTGCTGCTGCCGCCCCATGCGGCGCCGCTGGGGATGCTGTTGTACCGGGGTAAGGGCCTGCCTGGCCTCGACGGGCGCCTCCTTATCGCCTATCACGGCTACCGCGCCAGGGGCCATCGCATCGTCAGCCTGGCGCTGGACGGGCAGGGCAAGCCGCAAGGGCAGCCGGAGGACGTGGTGGCCGGTTGGGATTATGCCGAGGGCGTCCATCCGCAGGGTTCGCCGGTTTCCTTATGGCAGATGGACGACGGCAGCGTGCTGATCAGCGAGGATCACAATGGCAGTCTGCTGCGGCTGGCGAAGGCGCATTGAAACGGGTGCGCGAGCCATGTCTTGAATTTAGGGGATTGGCGCCTAAAACAGGCTAAAATAGCCGACTGGAGGCACTCAATGCCGTTTTACGAATACGTTTGCACCAATTGCGGCGCCACGACGGAAATCCTGCAGAAGATTTCCGATCCGCCGGCGACCACCTGTCCCAAGTGCAATACCGAGGGACTGACCAAGCAGATTTCCGCAGCCGGCTTCCGCCTCAAGGGCGGCGGCTGGTATGAAACCGACTTCAAGTCCGGCGACAAGCGCAATCTGGTCGGCGCCAGCAGCGAATCGGCCTCGGCCGATGGCGCCAAGGCGGCGGCTGCGTCGGCGGGCAAGGGCAGTGCCGAGCCGGCCAAGGCCGCCGAGAGCAAGCCAGCCGAAACCAAGAGCAGCGACGGCAAGGGCGGCGGCGACAAGCCTGCCGCCGCTCCCCCCAAGCCGGCGGCAGCCCCGACCACATGATCCGCAAGTGGATCCTGGCCGGGCTGATGGTGTGGGTGCCCCTTGGCGCCACGCTGTTCGTGCTCAGCCTGATCTACAACGCCCTGGATTCCAGCTTCCTGCTGCCGCGGTCCTGGCGCTTTCCGGGATCGGGCGTGCTGCTCACCGCGGCGGTGCTGCTGGGTACCGGGGTGGTGGCGGCGAACTACCGCGGCGGCCAGTTCCTGGCCTGGGCCGAGCGCCTGCTCAACCATATCCCCCTGGTCCGCTCGCTATACGGCGGCACCAAGAAGCTGGCCGAAACCCTGTTTTCCGAGAATTCCAGCGCCTTCCGCAAGGTCGTACTGATCGAATGGCCGCGCAAGGGGCTGTGGTCGGTCGGCTTCCAGGCAGGAGAACCATTGCAGGAGGCCCGGGAAAAGACCGGGGTCGACATGGTCACTGTTTTCATCCCGACCACGCCCAATCCCACTTCGGGCTTCATCATGCAGGCCAGCCGGGACGAGGTGGTGGTGCTGGACATGAGCGTGGAAGAGGGCATGCGCTACATCATCTCGCTCGGAGTGGTCACCCCGGGCCAGCCTGCGCCGGCCAATGCGCCGACCCTGCCGCCGGCCAGCTCCACCCTTTAGATTTGTAAATTTGTGTGTTGACCGGGGGTTAGCCGGCCCGGTCGGACGCTTTCCGGCTACACGGGCGGGCGCCCGCAAGGCTACAATTCACCTTTGCTTGTTCCTTTACGATTCCTTCGAAGATGCGTACTCATTATTGTGGTCAGGTGACCGAATCCCTGACCGGTCAGATCGTCCATGTCTGCGGCTGGGTGCACCGTCGCCGCGACCATGGCGGCGTGATTTTCATCGACCTGCGCGACCGCGAAGGCCTGCTGCAGATCGTGTTCGATCCCGACGCCGCGGAAGTGTTCGCCCAGGCCGAGCGCCTGCGCAGCGAATACGTGGTGCGCATCACCGGCAAGGTGCGCGCGCGTCCGGCCGGCACCGAGAACCCCAACCTCAACACCGGCAAGATCGAGGTGCTGGGGCAGCAGATCGAGTTGCTGAACAAGGCCGAGACGCCGCCGTTCCAGCTCGACGACGATACCGTGGGCGAGGAAGCGCGCCTCAAATACCGCTACATCGATCTGCGCCGTCCGCTGATGCAGCAGAACCTGCGCCTGCGCCACGACGTGATCCGCCGCATCCGCAACTATATGGACGCGCAGGGCTTCATCGACGTGGAAACGCCGATCTTGACCCGCGCCACGCCGGAAGGTGCGCGCGATTACCTGGTGCCGAGCCGTACCCACCCGGGCCATTTCTTCGCCCTGCCGCAGTCGCCGCAGTTGTTCAAGCAGCTGCTGATGGTGGGCGGTCTGGACCGCTACTACCAGATCGCGCGCTGTTTCCGCGACGAGGATCTGCGCGCCGACCGCCAGCCCGAATTCACCCAGCTCGACGTCGAGACCTCGTTCCTGACCATGGAACAGATCATGGCGATGATCGAGAGCATGGTGCGCGAGCTGTTCCTGGAAGTGCTCAAGGTCGATCTCGGCACCCTGCCGCACATGAGTTATGCCGACGCCATGGGGCGCTTCGGTTCGGACAAGCCGGACCTGCGCAACCCGCTGGAGCTGGTCGAGATCAAGGATCTGGTGGCCGACAGCGACTTCAAGGTCTTCGCCGCCCCGGCGAAGGACCCCAAGTGCCGCGTCACCGCCCTGCGCGTGCCCGGCGGCGCCAAGATTTCACGCTCCGAGATCGACGCCTACACCGCGCTGGTCGGCCAGTTCGGCGCCCGCGGCCTGGCCTGGATCAAGGTCAACGAAAAGTCCAAGGGCCGCGACGGCCTGCAGTCGCCGATCGTCAAGAACCTCAGCGACGCCGCGCTCGCCGGCATCCTCGAGCGCACCGGCGCTGAGGACGGCGACCTGATCTTCTTCGGCGCCGACAAGTACAAGGTGGTATGCGATGCGCTGGGCGCCCTGCGCATCAAGCTGGGCGCCGACCTCGGCTTCACCAAGCCGGGCTGGGCCGCGATGTGGGTGATCGACTGGCCCATGTTCGAGAAAGACGACAAGGAAGACCGCTGGGTGGCGCTGCATCACCCCTTCACCGCACCCAAGATCTTCGATGCGGCGATGGTCGAGAACGATCCGGGCGGCGTCCTGTCCCAGGGTTATGATCTGGTCCTCAACGGCATCGAAATCGGCGGTGGTTCGGTGCGTATCCACCGCGCCGACATCCAGCAGGCGGTATTCCGCCTGCTCGGCATCAGCGACGAGGAAGCCCAGGAGAAGTTCGGCTTCCTGCTCGAGGCGCTGCGTTTCGGCGCGCCGCCGCACGGCGGCATCGCGCTGGGCCTGGACCGCCTGGTCATGCTGATGACCGGCGCCAATTCGATCCGTGAAGTGATCGCCTTCCCCAAGACGCAGACCGCGCACGACCCGCTCACCAATGCCCCCGGCACGGTGGATGCGCGTCAGCTGCGCGAGCTGTCGATCCGCAGTACCCTGCAGCCGGCCACGGCCCCGTCAGCGGCCTAAGGCCTGCTCCAATCGAGATTCGTGAATGAACCTGTCGTTCCGCGGTCCCCTCAGTTCCCTGATCCGCACCCTGCTCGCCGGTGCCGTTGTTGCGGCGGGGACGGGTCTTGCCGCCTGTAGCGGCGCGGTCGGTTCGGGAAATGCGCCGCAAAGGGCGGAGATTGCGACTCCCGGCACCGTGAACCAGATAAATACCCTGCGCATGTATCAATGCCTGACCAGTGGAGTCAGTGCGCTGATCTTTTTCAACGATAATTCTGTCGGTGATTTCACGGGGCGGGTGAAATGGACCAGTTCCAATCCCGGCGCGGTGATGGTCAGCAATGGCGACATTCCGGTCGGGGACGGCCGCGGGTTCTATAGCGCGGGCACGCTGGTTCCGGCCGGACCGGGCAATGCCATCATCACGGCGGATTATTTCGGCATCGTGTCGCAATTGGCGGTCAGCGTCGGCACTCCGCAGGACATCACCGTCAAGGGCATCCTTGAAAGCAACTACGTTCCCCTTAATCGTTACAACCTCAACAGCACCGACGCCTCCACCGGCTTCAGCATGGGATCGGGTACATCGTTGCAACTGGCGGTGACCGCCGTCCTCGACGGGGTGGAGACTGACATTACCAAGTTCGCCACGCTTGGATTCCAGACGGCCAACGACAACGTCGCCACGATAAGCAGTACCACTGCGATGCTAAATGCACTCAATCCCGGCGGGCCATTGGTGCCGATCGCGAGCTTCGCTCCCTGCAATCTGACCAGCATCACCGATCAGAGCAAGGCGATTCCTTTCACCGTGCAGCATGTGCAGAGCATTAACCTGCAGCCTGAATTCCTGCAGCCTGATGCGACCCAGCCTGTATCAGCGAGTAATCCTCTACCGGCCTTGATCGTCGGTAATACCGAGGAATTTGTCGTCGCAGGCAATCTGGCAAATGGCGACGTGCAGGACATTACCGCGCAATCGACGCTGACGCTGCAGCCGACCGGATCCACCGCCGCTGCGTTCTCCAGCAATATCCTCAATGCCCTGGCGCCGGGCGGGATCTTCGTTTCTGCAACCTTTGCCGGGGCTGGAGCGGGACTCACCGCACCATCCGTTTCGATCACCACACGCACAGTGCAGTTGAGTGCGATTACAATCTGCTGGACCGACCAATTCACCCAGATTCAGGCTTGCCCGACCACTCAGCCGACCGCATCTGTGACGGCTGGCAGCCAGACGCCCGTGCGATTCCACGCTATCGGAACCTTTGGCGGCGTCCAGCCGGGGCCGGGTGGAACCGAAGTCCCGATCACCCAGGAAGTGACTCGCCAGACCACCTGGACTAGTTCCAATCCGGGGGTGGCTTCGATCAGCAGCAGCGGCCTTACGGCCGGCCAAGTCCTGGGCGTGTCGCAGGGCTCGGTCACCATTCAAGCGCTCAATAGCACGGCCAGCAACGTACCCCAGAAGTTCGCCCAGGTGGTGGTGAATCCCATTCAGCAGACCCAGTAGGGATTGGGAGTTCCGATCGGGCCGGCGGAGCCGGCCCGATCGGTTAAAATGGCGACCTCCAGCCACTATCGGCGCCCCCGGCGTCGAGGACAGTAGGCCATGTCTGCCGCCTTGAAAATCGATCAATTCAATCTCCTTGCCGACGAGGACTGCGACGCGCGCATCCGCGCCGCGAAAAGCATCCTGGGCAAGCGGCTGGCCATCCTGGGCCACCATTATCAGCGTGATGAGGTGTTCAAACACGCTGATTTCACAGGAGATTCCCTGAAACTGTCGCAGCTGGCGGCGAAGACCGAGGCGGAATTCATCATCTTCTGCGGCGTGCACTTCATGGCCGAAGTGGCCGACATCGTCACCGACGGCCAGCGCAACGTGATCCTGCCGGACCTGGCCGCGGGTTGCTCCATGGCCGACATGGCCAATCTCATCAAGGTCAGGAAGTGCTGGAGCGAAATCTCCGAAGTACTTGATCCGGATGAAAAAGTCACCCCGGTCACCTATATCAACTCGGCCGCCGACCTGAAAGCCTTCTGCGGCAGCCACGGCGGCATCGTCTGCACCTCGTCCAACGCCCGCGGCGTGCTGGAATGGTCCTTCTCCCGGCGCGAGAAGGTGCTGTTCTTCCCGGACCAGCACCTGGGGCGCAACACCGGCTACCGCATGGGCATTCCGCTGGACGAAATGGTCCTGTGGGATTTCACCAAGCCGATGGGCGGCCTCACCGTCGAGGAAATCCGCAAGGCCAAGATCATCCTGTGGAAGGGCTTCTGCTCGGTGCACCAGATGTTCCATCCGGCGCATATCGAGAAATTCCGCCGCGAAGTGCCGCGGGGCAAGGTCATCAGCCACCCGGAAAACGCTTTCGAGGTGTGCGAAAACTCCGACTATGTCGGCTCCACCGAATACATCCTGCGTACCGTGCGTGCCGCCGAGGCGGGCAGCCACTGGCTGATCGGCACCGAGCTGAACCTGGTCAACCGCCTCAAGGACGAGATGAAGCCCAAGGGCGTGACGGTGCAGTTCATGTCGCCGATGGTGTGCATGTGCTCCACCATGTTCCGCACCGACCCGCAGCACCTGGCCTGGACGCTGGACAACCTCATCGCCGGCCAGGTGGTGAATCGCATCCGCGTGCCGCAGGAGATCGCCAAACCGGCACGGGCGGCGCTGGATTTGATGCTGGAAGTGGTTGATTGATGCCGTAGGCGATCAATCAACCATCCTGAGCGCAGCGAAGGATCTCCCGGGAGCAGTGGGATGCCGGCCAGATTCTTCGCTTCGCTCGGAATGACAATAACTTAAGGAATCTTTCGAGCCCATGTGGACCAACGCCAAAAGCCTCGCCCAAGCCGATCCGGAACTGTACCGCGTCATTGAAGCCGAACGCGCCCGCCAGGAAGCGCATATCGAACTGATCGCTTCCGAGAACTACGCCAGCCCGGCCGTGATGGAAGCGCAGGGCTCGGTGCTGACCAACAAATACGCCGAAGGCTACCCCGGCAAGCGTTACTACGGCGGTTGCGAGCATGTCGATGTCGCCGAAACCCTGGCCCTGGAGCGCATCAAGCAGGTCTTCGACTGCGACTACGCCAACGTCCAGCCCCATTCCGGCGCCCAGGCCAACGCCGCCGTCTTTGCCGCCCTGGTCTCCCCCGGCGACACCATCATGGGCATGAACCTCGCCCACGGCGGTCACCTGACTCATGGCCACCCCGCCAACTTCTCCGGCAAGAACTACAAGGTCGTCGCCTACGGCTTGGATCCCGAAACCGGCCTGATCAACTACGACGAAATGGAGCGGATCGCCCTCGAGCACAAGCCCAAGATGCTCATCGGCGGCTTCTCCGCCTATTCCAGGGTCAAGGACTGGGTCCGCATGCGCGCCATCGCCGACAAGATCGGCGCCTGGTTCTGGGTCGACATGGCCCACATCGCCGGCCTCGTCGCCGCCGGCCTGTACCCCAGCCCCCTGCCGCACGCCCACGTCATCACCAGCACCACCCACAAGACCCTGCGCGGTCCCCGTGGCGGCATCATCCTGGCCAAGGGCCAGCCGGAAGAATTCACCAGGAAATTCAACTCCGCCGTCTTCCCCGGTATCCAGGGCGGCCCCCTGATGCACGTCATCGCCGCCAAGGCCGTCGCCTTCAAGGAAGCCCTGGCCCCGGACTTCAAGCAATACCAGCAGCAGGTCATCACCAACGCCCGCGCCATGGCCAAGGTCTTCCTCGACCGCGGCTACAAGGTCGTCTCCGGCGGCACCGACGACCACCTGTTCCTGCTCGACCTGTCCGCCACCAGCGTCACCGGCAAGGACGCCGAAGCCGCCCTGGGCCAGGCCCACATCACGGTGAACAAGAACGCGGTACCCAACGACCCGCGCTCGGCCATGGTCACCTCGGGCCTGCGCATCGGCAGCCCGGCCAGCACCACCCGTGGCTTCAAGGAGATGCAGATGGCCGAAGTGGCCAGCTGGATCGCCGATATCCTCGATGCCATGGCCAATGGCAAGGACGTGGAAGACACCATCGCCCGCGTGCGTGGGCATGTCGGCGAGTTGTGCGCGAACTACCCGGTGTATCTGGCGGCGAAGAAGGCCGCATGAAGCAGTGGTTAGTGATCAGTGGTCAGTGGTCAGTGAAAAGCTCCGTGCTTTTTACTAGCCACTGGTCACTAACCACTAATCACTGCTGACGCGGAGCGTCAGCCCATGCAATGTCCTTTCTGCAAGGCGCCCGACACCCGCGTCATCGACTCGCGCCTGTACGAGGAGGGCACTCAGGTACGCCGCCGGCGTGAATGTCCGCATTGCGGCAACCGTTTCAGCACCTTCGAAAAAGCCCAGCTGTCGATGCCTTTCGTGCTCAAGAGCAGCGGCAAGCCGCAGCCCTTCGACGAGGACAAGCTGCGCCGCGGTTTCGAGAGCGCAGTGTACAAACGGCCGGTGCCGCAGGAAGCGCTCGACCACGCCGTCGAGAACGTGATGCGCAAGCTGCGCGCCAGCGGCGAGCGCGAAGTGCCGTCGCGCCGCATCGGCGCCTGGGTGATGGAAGAGCTGCGCGATCTCGACCATGTCGCCTACGTGCGTTTCGCTTCGATCTACCGCAGCTTCCAGGATGTGAACGCCTTCCGCGAGGAGATCGACCGCCTGGAGAAGCTGCCCAGCGCCGAGCTGCGCCGCAACCAGCTGCTGCTGATCGATCCTCCCGAAGAAAAGAAGAATTCGAAGAAGTCCTGATGTCATCCAACGCCGACGAAGTCCTGGCCAAGAGTTTCATGGCCCGCGCGTTGCGCCTGGCGGAGCGGGGCAGGGCCAGCACCCAGCCCAATCCCCGCGTCGGCTGCGTCATCGCCCGCGACGGATTGATCGTGGGCGAGGGCTTCCACCTGCGCGCCGGCGAGCCGCACGCCGAGGTGCTGGCCCTGCACGCGGCTGGTGAGAAGGCCGCAGGCGCCGAGGTCTACGTGACTCTGGAGCCCTGTGCCCACCATGGCCGCACGCCCCCCTGCGTCGACGCCTTGATCGCGGCGAAGCCGAAACGGGTATGGGTGGCGATGCAGGACCCCAATCCGCTGGTGGCCGGCAAGGGGCTGGCGAAACTGCGCGAAGCGGGCATCGAAGTCCATGTCGGCGTCATGGGCGAGCTCGCCGCAGAACTCAATCGTGGCTTCGTCTCGCGCATGACGCGCGGCCGTCCCTGGGTCACGCTGAAACTGGCCGCCAGCCTCGACGGGCGCACCGCCATGGCTTCCGGCGAGAGCCAATGGATCACCGGCGAAGCCGCCCGTGCCGATGTGCACCGCCTGCGCGCCGAGGCCGGAGCGGTGATGACCAGTTCCGCCACGGTGCTGGAGGACGATCCGCAGCTCACCGTGCGCCTCGACGGCACCTGGCGCCAGCCGGACCGCATCGTGCTCGATACCCACCATCGCGTGCCGTTCACCGCCAAGGTCTGGGCCGAGGGCGCGCGGCGTTTCCTGCTGACCACCGATACCGATGTCGCGCCGTCCGCGCCGGGTGTCGAGGTGCTGACCGCGCGGGCCGACGGCGCCGGCCACGTCGACCTGTGCTCCGCGCTGGATGCGCTGGGCCGCAGCCAGGTCAACGAGGTTTTGGTCGAATGCGGCCCGCGCCTGGCCGGCGCCTTCGTGCAGGCACGCCTGGTAGACGAGATCGTGGTTTATCTGGCGCCCTCGCTGCTCGGGCACGATGCGCAGCCGCTGGCGCATCTGCCCGGCATGGTGCGGCTGGACCAGCGGGTGCGCCTGAAGCCCAAGGACGTACGGCTGGTCGGCGACGACATCCGCGTAACAGCCGTACTCGAATCGAAGGAGAAATGCTGATGTTTACCGGCATTGTCGAGGCCCAGGGCCGTATCGACGCCGTGGAAGAGATCGGCGGCGACCGCCGCATGCGCATCGTCACCGCCGGGGGCTACCTGGACGGCGTGCAGTCCGGCGACAGCATCGCCGTCAACGGCGTCTGCCTCACCGCGGTGCAGCTGCTGCCGGGCGGATTCACCGCCGACCTGTCGGTGGAAACCCTCAACGCCACCACCTCGGGCGCCTGGCAGGCCGGCACGACGGTCAATCTGGAGCGCGCCCTGACCCCCTCCAAGCCCCTTGGCGGCCACATGATGTCCGGGCATGTCGACGGCGTCGGCCACCTGGTGGAAAAGCACGAGGACGCGCGCTCCTGGCGGCTCACCTTCGAGGCGCCCCAGGCGCTGGCGCGCTATATCGCCCGCAAGGGTTCGATCGCCATCGACGGCATCAGCCTGACCGTCAACGAAGTGGATAAAAACCGTTTTGGCGTTAACATCATCCCGCAGACGTGGACCCACACCACGCTGGGCGGGCTGAAGGTGGGCGGGCCGGTCAACCTGGAAGTGGACCTGATCGCCCGGTACCTGGAACGCCTGATACAAGAGAGAGGTCAATCATGAGCAGCAAAATCGCATCGATCGACGCCAAGCGCGAGCGCAAGCTCGACTCCATCGAGGACATCGTCGCCGACATCAAGGCCGGCAAGATGGTCATCATGATGGACGACGAGGATCGCGAGAACGAAGGCGATCTGATCATGGCGGCCGAGAAGGCCACGCCGGAAGCGGTCGCCTTCATCATCCGCCATTCCAGCGGCATCATCTGCCAACCGATGACGCGCGAGCGCCTGGAAGAGTTGCGCCTGCCGCTGATGGTGGCCGAGAACACCGAAAGCCATCGCACCGCCTTCACCATTTCTGTGGACTACAAGCACGGCACCACCACCGGCATCTCGGCCCTGGACCGCGCCAAGACCATCCGCGCCCTGGCCGACCCGGCGACCAAGCCGGACGACCTGGCGCGCCCCGGCCATATCTTCCCGCTGCGCTGCGCCGAAGGCGGCGTGCTGGCCCGCGCCGGCCACACCGAGGCGGCGGTGGACCTGGTCAAGCTCGCGGGGTTGTCCTCGCCTGCCGGCTTCATCTGCGAGATCGTCAACGACGACGGCACCATGAAGCGCGGTGCCGACCTGTTCGCCTTCGCCCGCGAGCATGAGCTGCGCATCGGCACCATCGCCGACCTGATCCGCTACCGCCTGGCCAACGAGCACAGCGTCGAGCGCGTCACCGAGCAGCAGGTGCAGACCGAGTTCGGCGAATTCCGCATGGCGGTGTACGAGGACCGCATCGGCAAGACCGTGCACCTGGCCCTGGTCAAGGGCGAGATCAAGCCCGATGAGCCGATCCTGGTGCGTGTGCATCTGCGCAACATGCTGCAGGATGTACTCGGCGTGCAGCACGGCGATTTCTCCTGGCCGCTGCGCCGCGCCATCAAGCGTATCGCCGATGAAGGCAACGGCGTGGTGGTGCTGCTGCGCAAGCCGGAATCGCCGCGCGATGTGGTGCAGCAGATCGTCGGCCTCAATCAGCCGCACGTGGCTTCCTCGTCCACCAGCGTGCCGCAGGCGCAGCCGGACGAGCGCCAGTCGCTGCGCACCTACGGCGTCGGCGCACAGATCCTGGCCGACCTCGGCGTGCGCAAGATGCGCGTGCTGTCGGCGCCGAAGAAGATGTATGCCTTGTCCGGCTTCGATCTCGAAGTCGTCGAATATGTTCACTGTGATTGATCGGGAAGTACACTCAGTTGCCGACTAAAACAAGCAAGATGCCCGGCAAGACCGGCTACGACGCACCGCCGAAGCCGGGCAAGGGCGAATTCAAGAAAACCCGCGTGGCGCTGCTGGTCACGCGCTGGAACGTGGACGTGGTCAATGCCCTGCTGACCGGCGCCCGGCGCTGCCTGTCGGACTGGGGCGTGACGGACAAGCACGTCGAGGAATTCCGCGCCCCCGGCGCCTTCGAGTTGCCGCTGGCGGCGACTGCGCTGATGAAGAGCGGCCGCTACGATGCGGTGATCACCCTGGGTGCGGTGATCCGCGGCGATACCCCGCACTTCGAATTCGTCGCCGGCGAGTGCTCGCGCGGCCTGCGCGAAGCCTCGCAGATCTACGGCGTGCCGCTGGGTTTCGGCGTGCTCACCGTGAATACGCCGCAGCAGGCGACCGAGCGCACCGGCCCGGGACGCGACAACAAGGGTTACGAAGCCGCTGCCGCGGCGCTGGAGATGGTCCGACTGATGCGTGCGATCGATGAGTGATAACGCACCCACCAGCCGCCGCGGTCTGGCGCGCCGTCTCACCCTGCAGGCGCTGTACCAGTGGCTGGTCAACGAGAGCTCGCCGGACGCACTGTTGCGCCAGTTCGCCGAACAGCCGGAAGGTCTGGGGCGCGCCGATCCGGAATACTTCGCCGAGCTGCTGCACGGCGTGGTGCAGGCCCGCGCCGAACTGACCGAGGCGGTAACCCCCTATCTGGACCGTCCGCTGGAGCAGCTGGATCCGGTCGAGCATGCGGTGCTGCTGCTCGGCGCCTACGAGCTGATCTACAAGCCCGAGGTGCCGTGGAAAGTGGTGGTCAACGAGTCGGTGAACCTGGCCAAGGTGTTCGGCGCCGAAGAGGGCTTCAAGTTCATCAACGGCGTGCTCGACAAGCTGGCGCGCGCCAAGCGCGGCGGCGAAATCGGCGCCGGCCTGTAAGCCGGCTTCAGGGATGCCGCATGGCCCGGTATCACCGGGCGCAGCGGTGGCGCACAATGGCTCCAGCCGCGAATCGGCCATGATCGATGCGGCGGGGTGTATGGGGCGGTGCCGCTGTCGGAGACCGGGATGGATGAGTTCACGCTGATCCGCAAGCATTTCCAGTTGCTGTCGCCGGCCTCCGCCGATGTGCTGCTGGGGGTCGGCGACGATTGCGCGCTGTTGCTGCCGCCGGCCGGCGAGGAACTCGCCGTCACCACCGATACCCTGGTCGCCGGACGCCATTTCGATGCGCAGGCCCGCCCCGGCGACATTGCCTGGAAAGCCCTCGCGGTCAGTCTTTCCGATCTCGCGGCGATGGGGGCACGGCCCCGCTGGTTCGTGCTGGCCCTGACCCTGGAGCAGGCAGACGAAGCCTGGCTGGAGGCCTTCGCGCAGGGGCTCAAGGCCTTGGCCGGCCCCTCCGGTATCTCCCTGGTGGGCGGCGATACCACGCGGGGCCCGCTCTCCGTCACCATCACCGCCATGGGCACGGTGCCTTCGGGCAAGGCCATCCGGCGCAGCTGCGCCAAGCCGGGCGACGTGGTCTGCGTCACCGGCACCCTGGGCGATGCGGCGCTGGCGCTGCAGCTCGGGCTGGCCACCCAGTGCGCCCGCTTCGATGCCGACCGCGAATTCCTCAAGCAGCGCCTCAACCGCCCGACGCCGCGGCTGAGCGTGGGCTGCAGCCTGCGCGGCCTGGCCCATGCTGCGCTGGACCTGTCCGACGGTCTCGCCGGCGACCTGCAGCACATCCTTGAGGCCAGCTGGGTCGGCGCCGAGATCCAGGCCGACAAGCTGCCCATGTCCGAAGCATTCCAGCGGCTCGCGCCCGCCGCCACGCGGCTGCAGTTGCAGGCCGCCGGCGGCGACGACTACGAGCTCTGCCTGTGCATTCCGCCGGAGCGGTTCGAAGAGGCGCGGCGCAAGCTCGATGTGCCGCTCCACCATATCGGGCGCATCACCCGCGAGCCCGGCCTGCGCTGGCTCGATGCCGGCGGTCGGACGCTGGCGGTCGAGCTGCGCGGCTACAATCACTTCCCATAAAACTTCCATCAACCTCCCATCACGGCATTGGATGAGCGGCTTTCATGAATGACGCGCCCATCGGAGTGTTCGACTCCGGCCTCGGCGGCATGTCGGTGTTGCGCGAAATGGTGCGCCGCCTGCCGCATGAGAACTTCATCTATGTCGCCGACAGCGGCCATTGTCCCTACGGCGGCAAATCGCAGCAGCAGATCATCGCGCGCACGGTGGCCATCACCGATTTCCTGCTCGGGCGCGGCGCCAAGCTGGTCGTGGTCGCCTGCAATACCGCCACCGTCGCCGCGGTGGAATACCTGCGCGCCAACTATTCCAATGCCTTCGTCGGGATGGAGCCGGCGGTGAAGCCGGCGGTGGCGCTGACCCGCAGCGGCGTGGTCGGCGTGCTCGCCACCGTCGCCACCCTGTCGGGCGAAAAGCTGCACAAGCTGATCGACCGCCATGCCGGCAGCGTGCGCATCATCACCCAGCCTTGCCCCGGCCTGCCTGAGCGGGTCGAGGCGGGGGAACTGGAAAGCGCCGAAACGCGGGTGCTGGTCGAGCGCTACACCGCGCCCCTGCTGGCCGGCGGCGCCGACGTGGTGGTGCTGGGCAGCACCCACTATCCCTTCCTGCGGCCGCTGATCCAGCAGGTGGTCGGCCCCGAGGTGAAGCTGCTCGATACCGGTGAGGCGGTGGCGCGCCGCGTCGAGAACGTGTTGAAAGGCGACGGCAACGGCGAGGACCTGCGCGCAGACCGGCTTGGGCCGGGCGAGGTGGAGTGGTTCACCAGCGGCGCGCCGCAGCACCTGAAGACCATAGGCTCGCGGCTGTGGGGCCTGCCCATCGTCGCCTCGGCGCTGCCGGCATGAGCGAGCCCAGGCGCGACAAGAATTCCCTGCGGGTGCCCGCGGCGACGGTATTCCGCTCGCCGGTGCACCTGCTGGCGTTCTGGTTCGGCTCCGGCCTGTCGCCGAAGGCCCCGGGCACCGCCGGCACCGTGGCCGCCATTCCCCTGTGGCTGCTGTTGCTGCCGCTGCACCTGTCCCTGCCGGCCTACCTTGCGTTATTGGTCGTGCTGTTCGCCTTCGGTTGCTGGATCTGCGGCGAAAGCGCCGAGCGCCTGGGTGTGCACGACTACGGCGGCATCGTCTTCGACGAGGTGGTGGGCCTGCTCATCACCTGCATCCCCTTGCTGCCGGCGCTGGGCCGGACGGGGCATGGCGACTGGTGGTGGTTGCTGGCGGCCTTCGTCCTGTTCCGCCTGTTCGACATCTGGAAGCCCTGGCCCATCGCCTGGTTCGACCGCCGTGTCGAAGGCGGCCTGGGCATCATGCTCGACGACGTGCTGGCCGCCGTCTATGCCGCCGTGCTGCTCGCGCTCGGGATGCATTTCCTGGCAATATAGTAAGGGATATTGTTGTGGCGCGGAGTTGCCGGCTGAGGCAAGCTAGGGCTGGCGCCGAATTGGCGTGATGTCGCAGATAAATCCCGCAAGGGACTGACGAATATGGCTAATTCAAAGAAAACCGTGCGCATCGGCTGCGCTTCCGCCTTCTGGGGCGATACCAATACCGCCGCGGCGCAGTTGGTACATAAAGGTAATATTGATTACCTCGTGTTCGATTACCTGGCCGAGATCACCATGTCGATCCTGGCGGCCAAGCGCATGCGCGATCCCAACGACGGCTACGCCACCGACTTCGTCGAGCACGTGATGGCGCCGCTGCTGGGCGAGATCAAGGCGCGCGGCATCAAGGTGGTGGCCAATGCCGGCGGCGTCAATCCGCTGGCCTGCAAGAAGGCGCTGGAGGAAGTCGCCGCCAAGGCCGGTGTTTCGATCAAGGTCGGCGTTGTGCTGGGCGACGATCTGCTGCCGCGCAAGAAGGAATTCGCCGACTGCACCGAGCTGGACAGCGGCAAGCCGATGCCGCCGACCCTGGTCTCGATGAACGCCTATCTCGGCGCCATCCCCATCGCCCGCGCCCTGGATGCCGGCGCGGAGATCGTCATCACCGGGCGCTGCGTCGATTCCGCCGTGGTGCTCGGCCCGCTGATGCATGAGTTCGGCTGGAAAGAAGACGAATACGACAAGCTCGCCGCCGGCTCGGTGGCGGGCCACATCATCGAGTGCGGCGCCCAGTGCACCGGCGGCAACTTCACCGACTGGGAGCTGGTGCGCGAAGGCTACGCCGACATGGGTTTCCCCATCGTCGAGGTCGAATCCGGTGGCGAGTTCGTGGTGTCCAAGCCGGACGGCACCGGCGGCCTGGTCTCGGTGCATTCGGTGCTGGAGCAGATGCTGTACGAGATCGGCGACCCGCGCGCCTACCTGCTGCCGGATGTGGTCTGCGACTTCACCGGCGTGAAGCTGGAGCAGGCGGGGGACAACCGGGTGCGCATCACGGGCGCCAGGGGCTATCCGCCCACCGCGTCCTACAAGGTCAGCGCCACCTATCCGGCCGGCATGCGCTGCGCCACGCTGTTCATGATCGGCGGCATCGACGCCGCCCGGAAGGGCAGGGCATCGGCCGAAGCGGTGGTGGAGAAGGTGCGCCGCCAGCTGCTCGAAGGCGGCCTGGGCGACTTCACCGGCGTGGACATCCACTGCATCGGCGCCGAGGAGACCTACGGACCGCATGCCCGCGCCGCCGCGGCCGCGACGCGCGAAGTGGCGGTGAAGATCGCCGTGCATCATCCCAGCCCCAAGGCTCTCAAGCTGTTTGCGCGGGAGATCGTGCAGGCCGCCACCGCCATGGCCCCCGGCTTCACCGGTTATTTCGGCGGCGGCCGGCCCGAGCCGAACATGATTCCCCGCCTGTTCTCCACGCTGGTGCCGAAAAGCCAGGTCGGCATCGAAGCCGTCGTGGGCGAGCAGCGTTTCGCGGTCGAGGTGCCGGTCCAGGGCGGCTTCATGCCGCCCGCGGCTGAAGCCGAGGACTTGCCTGCATTGGCCCTGGACGGCGCGGTGACGGTGCCCCTGATCAAGCTGGCCGTGGCCCGCTCCGGCGACAAGGGCGACCATTCCAATATCGGCGTGGCCGCGCGCAAGGCCGAGTACCTGCCGTACATCAAGGCGGCGCTCAGCGCGGCCAACGTGCGTCGTTGGTTCGCCCATGTCCTGGCCGGCGGCGAGCAGGGGCGGGTGGAGCGCTGGGAGTTGCCGGTCAGCCTCAGCCTCAACTTCCTGCTCTACAACGCCCTGGGCAGCGGCGGTGCCGCCTCGCTGCGTTCCGACCCGCAGGGCAAGGCATTTGCCCAGATGCTGCTGGACTACCCGGTGCCGGTGACGAAGGCCTTGGCCGATTTTTTGGCCAAATAGCGCCCGTCGGCCAGTCGCCAAAGGCTCCCGAGACGGTAAAATAGCCAGTCCCACCCGTCCGAAACCGCCAAGGCGCTGCTGCGCGCCGGTCCGAGAGCACGAAAAATGAGCGTTGAACGCGATGTAATGGAATACGACGTCCTCGTCGTCGGCGCCGGTCCGGCCGGCCTTGCCGCTGCCTGCCGCATCAAGCAGAAGGCCGCCGAAGCGGGCAAGGACATCTCCGTCTGCCTGGTTGAAAAAGGCTCCGAAGTCGGCGCGCACATCCTCTCCGGTGCGGTATTCGAGCCGCGCGCCCTGAACGAGCTGTTCCCCAACTGGAAGGAACTGGGCGCGCCGCTGAACACCCCGGTGAAGCGCGACGAAGTGTGGTTCTTCACCAGCCCCGAGAAGGGCATCAAGACGCCCGGTCCGTTCGTGCCCAAGACCATGCACAACGAGGGCAACTACATCATCTCCCTGGGCAACCTGTGCCGCTGGATGGCGCAGCAGGCCGAAAGCCTGGGTGTTGAGATCTACCCCGGCTTCGCCGCCCAGGAGATTCTCATCGATGAAAAGAATGTGGTGCGCGGCGTGCAGATCGGCGACATGGGCGTCGACCATAGCGGCAAGCACAAGGAAGGCGTATTCACCCCCGGCATCGAGCTGCGCGCCAAGTACACCCTGTTCGCCGAAGGCTGCCGCGGCCACCTCGGCAAGCGCCTGCTCAAGCACTACAAGCTGGACGAGAAGTCCGATGCGCAGCACTACGGCATCGGCCTGAAGGAGCTGTGGACCATCGACCCGGCCAAGCACGAGCCGGGTCTGGTCATCCACGGCGCCGGCTGGCCGCTCAACAGCGCCAACCCCGGCGGCTTCTTCCTCTACCATCTGGAAAATCATCAGGTTTACGTCGGCCTCATCGTCGACCTGTCCTACAGCAATCCCTACCTGTCCCCGTTCGACGAATTCCAGCGCATCAAGCACCACCCGGTGTTGAAGCAATACCTGGAAGGCGGCAAGCGCGTTTCCTACGGCGCCCGCGCCATCTGCAAGGGCGGCTACAACTCCCTGCCCAAGATGGTCTTCCCGGGCGGCGCCCTCATCGGTTGCGATCTCGGCACCCTCAACTTCTCCAAGATCAAGGGCAGCCACACCGCCATGAAGTCCGGCATGCTGGCGGCCGATGCCGCCGCGGCCGCGCTGCTGGGCGGCTCCGAAGGCGGCGACGAGCTGAACAGCTACACCGAAACCTTCAAGGCCAGCTGGCTCTACGATGAGCTGTACCGCGACCGCAACTTCGGCGCGGCCATGCACAAGTACGGCGTGCTGTTCGGTGCGGCCTTCAACTACATCGACCAGAACTGGTTTGGCGGCAAGAGCCCGATCACCCTGCACGACAACACCCCGGACTACACCACGCTCAAGCCGGCGGCCGAGAGCCGGAAGATCGAGTACCCGAAGCCGGACGGCGTCATCAGTTTCGACAAGCTGTCCTCGGTCTTCATCTCCAGCACCAACCATGAAGAGGACCAGCCGGTCCACCTCAAGCTGACCGATCCGAGCATCCCCATCGGCAAGAACCTGCCGATGTACGACGAGCCGGCGCAGCGCTACTGTCCGGCGGGCGTGTACGAAGTGATCGCGGCGCCGGATGGCGCCAGGAAATTCCAGATCAACGCGCAGAACTGCGTGCACTGCAAGACCTGCGACATCAAGGACCCGGCACAGAACATCACCTGGGTGGCGCCGGAAGGTTCCGGCGGCCCCAATTATCCCAACATGTAATGTGCGGGCGGGTTAGGCTGTCGGCCCGTAAGCCATAGCCCCGCCCATGAAAGACGAGGACCAAGTGACTGCACTCGATCACCTGCTGCAAAGAAACCGCTCCTGGGCCTTGCGCACCGAAGTGGAGCGCCCCGGTTTCTTTGCCGCACTTGCCAAGCAGCAGTCGCCCGAATACCTGTGGATCGGCTGCGCCGACAGCCGCGTCCCGGCCAACGAGATCATCGACCTGCCGCCGGGCGAGGTGTTCGTCCACCGCAATGTCGCCAATGTGGTGGTGCACAGCGATCTCAACTTCCTCTCCGTGCTGCAGTTCGCGGTGGAAGTGCTGAAGGTCAAGCACATTCTCGTCGTCGGCCACTACGGCTGCGGCGGTGTGCGCCTGGCGCTGGAGCGGCCGCGCATCGGCCTGGCCGACAACTGGCTGCAGCACGTGCGCGACGTCGCCGACGACCACCGCCACGAGCTGCTGTCGATCGAACACGACGAGTCGCGCGCCGACCGCCTGTGCGAGCTGAACGCCATCGAGCAGGCCGGCAACGTCTGCGAGACCACCATCGTGCGCGATGCCTGGGAGCGCGGCCAGGAACTGCAGGTGCATGCCTGGGTCTATGGCCTCAAGGACGGGCGCGTGCGCGACCTCGATTTTTCCGTCGGCAGCGCCGCGGAGTTCACCCGGCGCCGCGAGCAGTTGACGGGGCGCAAGCCGTTCAAGGCCTGAAGCCGGTTTCAAGCATTCCGGGCAGGCAGCCCGGTAGTTCGGACAGGATGTTTCGCTTATTTGAACAGTCCAGGCATGGATGCCTGGCGGTTTAGACAGGACGTCTACTACAGGAAGAGAGCATGAAAGCATTGGTCAGCGTCAAACGAGTGGTGGACTACAACGTCCGCATCCAGGTGAAGCCGGACGGTTCCGGCGTGGTAACGGACGGCGTGAAGTTCAGCGTCAACCCGTTCGATGAAATCGCCATGGAAGAGGCGGTGCGCCTGAAGGAAAAGGGCAAGATCACCGAAATCGTCGCCGTCACCATCGGCGGCGCCAAGTGCGAAGAAACCCTGCGCACCGCCCTGGCCTTCGGCGCCGACCGCGCCGTGCACGTCAAGGAAGAAGGCGAGGTCCAGCCCTTGACCGCCGCCCAGGCCCTGGCCGCCGTGTTCAAGAAAGAAGGCGCCAACCTGTTCCTGCTGGGCAAGCAGGCCATCGACGACGACGCCAACCAGACCGGCCAGATGGTCGCCGCCCTGCTCGACCTGCCCCAGGCGACCTTCGCCTCCAAGGTTGAACTCGAAGCCAGCAAGGCCACCGTCACCCGTGAAGTCGACGCCGGCCTGGAAACCCTGGAAATCGACCTGCCGGCCGTCATCACCGCCGACCTGCGCCTGAACGAGCCGCGCTACCTAAAGCTGCCCGACATCATGAAGGCCAAGAAGAAGCCGATCGAAGCCGTCACCCTGGCCGACCTGGGCGTCACCGCCGGCGCCGGCCTCAAGGCCAGCAAGACCGTCGCCCCCCCGAAGCGCAGCAAGGGCGTGGTGGTGAAGACCGTCGACGAGCTGATCGCGGCTCTCAAAGGCAAGGGCCTGATCTAAGGACTAAATGACATGAGCAAGATTCTTATTATCGGCCAGCAGGCCGACGGCAAACTCAGCAGCAGCATCGCCAAGGTCGTCACCGCCGCCAAGCTGGTGGGTGGCGAGATCGAAGTCGCCATCTTCGCCAAGGACGGCAGTGCCGCCGCCGCCGAAGCCGCCAAGCTCGACGGCGTCACCAAGGTGCTGCAGATCGACCGCGCCGAGAACGACAACGAACTCGCCGCCATCGTCGCCCCCCAGGTCGTCGAACTGGCCAAGAAGGGCTACAGCCACGTCTTCGCCCCCGGCACCACCTTCGGCAAGGACCTCCTGCCGCGCGTGGCCGCCAAGCTCGGCGTGCAGCAGGTTTCCGACGTCATGGCCGTGCATGGGCCGACCAGCTTCGATCGCCCGATCTACGCCGGCAACGCCATCGTCACCGTGGAAGCCCCGGCCGCCCCGGCCGTGGTCGCCACCATCCGCCTGGCCTCGTTCAGCGCCGTGGGCTCCACCGGCTCCGCCGCCGTCGAGAAGGTCTCGGTCGACGTCGCCCTGCCGACCCACACCCGCTTCGTCAAGCTCGAAGCGCAGAAGTCCGAGCGTCCCGAACTGCAGTCCGCCAGCCGTGTCGTCTCCGGCGGCCGCGCCCTGGGCAGCTCCGAGAACTTCAAGGTCATCTACGACCTGGCCGACAAGCTCAAGGCCGGCGTCGGCGCTTCCCGCGCCGCGGTCGACTCCGGCTATGTGCCCAACGACATGCAGGTGGGCCAGACCGGCAAGATCATCGCCCCGGAACTGTACTTCGCCATCGGCATCTCCGGCGCCATCCAGCACCTGGCCGGCATCAAGGACGCGCGCACCATCGTCGCCATCAACAAGGATGCCGAGGCGCCGATCTTTGAAGTGGCGGACTTCGGGCTGGTCGCCGACCTGTTTACGGCGGTGCCGGAAATGACGTCGAAGCTGTGATCGCCTGCAAGCTATGACTGCTTGTTTGAACAGTCCGGGCATGGATGCCCGGCGGCTTGGACAGGACGTCCACTAAGCAATACACGACAGGGCCGGGAAACCGGCCTTGTTCGTTTCTGGAGGAAGAGAACATGCATTACCGTTCCGTATTCGCCCCCGATCTGTTCAAGGGACAGACCATCGTCGTCACCGGCGGCGGCTCCGGCATCGGCCGCTGCACCGCGCACGAACTGGCCGCGCTGGGTGCACACGTGGTGCTGGTGGGGCGCAAAATGGAAAAGCTGGAAGCGGTCGCCGCCGAGATCCGCGAGGACGGCGGCGAGTGCTCCCTGCAGGCCTTCGACATCCGCGATGAGGATGCGGTGAAGCAGGCGGTGAAGGCCATCGTCGCCGAGCGCGGCGTCATCCACGGCCTGGTCAACAATGCCGGCGGCCAGTTCCCGGCGCCGCTGATGGCGATCAGCAAGAAGGGCTGGGAGGCGGTGGTCGCCAACAATCTCACCGGCGGCTTCCTGATGGCGCGCGAGGTGTTCAACCAGTCCATGCGCAAGACCGGCGGTGCCATCGTCAACATGCTGGCCGATATGTGGGGCGGCATGCCGGGCATGGGTCACTCCGGCGCGGCGCGCGCCGGCATGCTCAACTTCACCGAGACCGCCGCGGTGGAGTGGGCCCACGCCGGGGTGCGCGTCAACGCCGTGGCGCCGGGCTGGGTGGCTTCCAGCGGCCTCGACAACTACGACGAGAGTTTCCAGAAGGAATTCATTCCCAAGCTGCGCGGCGAAGTGCCCCTGCAGCGCCTCGCCGAAGAAGCCGAAATCTCGGCGCCGATCGTGTTCCTGCTGACCCCGGCGGCGGGTTTCGTCACCGGCATCTGCATCGCCATCGACGGCGGCGCCTCGCGCAACACCAAGCTGTTCCCGCTGCAGGGCGGCAAGAACTCGAAGCCCTACGAGGGCTTCCACCGCGCGGTGAAGCCCAAGGTGCTGGAAAAATTCTGATCGCGGTCCCGCATCCGGCTATTTCACAAGGATTGTGAGGCGGGACTAGAATGCCTTGCCGTCGCCGCGCCGGCCCGCAGTGGCCGCCGCGGCGCGCTTTCTCCAACCCCTCAAGATACAGCCACGGGGTAATCAATATTTTCCGTGAAATACGCCTGAAATACTGGTAAAAATAGGCCATTCCCGGATACAAGGCGAGATGTCGGAAATGCCGATTATCGAATCAAAGGTCGATACCAACAGTCCCCAGTTCAAGCAGAACCGCGAGGAGATGCTGGCCCGGATCGCCGAATTCCGCGCGATCGAAGCCAAGGGCGCGGCGGAGGAGGAGAGCAAGCGCGAGCGCTTCCACAAGCGCGGCCAGATGCTGCCGCGCGAGCGCGTGCACCTGATGCTGGACCGCGGCAGCCCCTGGCTGGAGTTGCAGACCCTGTGCGGCTACAAGATGCACGACGACAAGGACGGCTCGCTGGCCGGCGGCAACACCATCATGGGCATCGGCTACGTCTCCGGCACCCGCTGCATGGTCACCGCCAGCAACTTCGCCATCAAGGGCGGCACCATGACGCCCTGGGGCGTGCAGAAGACCCTGCGCATCCAGGAGATGTGCATGGAGCAGAAGCTGCCGGCGGTGTCGATGATCGAGTCCGGCGGCGCCAACCTGCTGTACCAGGCCGAACTGTTCATCCCCGGCGGCAAGACCTTCGCCAACCAGGCCCGCGCGTCGGCCATGGGCCTGCCGCAGGTCACCGTGGTGCATGGCTCGTCCACCGCCGGCGGCGCCTACATGCCGGGCCTGTCCGATTACGTGGTGATGATCCGCAAGAACGCCAAGGTGTTCCTGGCCGGGCCGCCGCTGCTCAAGGCGGCCACCGGCGAGATTGCCAAGGACGAGGATCTCGGCGGCGCCGAGATGCACACGCAGATCGCCGGCACCGGCGAATTCCTCGCCGAGAACGATGCCGACGGCATTCGCATCGCCCGCGACATCGTGCGCAACATCGACTGGAACCGCAATCGCCCGCAGCCGCAGCTGCGCGAAGTGCGCGCGCCGCTGTACGACGTCGAGGAGCTGTGCGGCGTGGTGCCGGCCGACTACCGCCGTCCTTACGACTGCCGCGAGGTGATCGCGCGCCTGGTCGACGGCAGCGAATTCCTCGAGTTCAAGAACGAGTACGACCAGCAGACCATCTGCGGCCGCGCCGTGATCCACGGCCACCAGGTCGGCATCATCAGCAATAACGGCCCCATCACCGTCCGCGGCGCCACCAAGGCCGGGCAGTTCATCCAGCTCTGCTGCCAGGCCGACATCCCCATCGTCTATCTGATGAACACCACCGGCTACATGGTGGGCACCGAGAGCGAGCAGGGCGGCATCGTCAAGCACGGCAGCAAGATGATCCAGGCCGTGGCCAACGCCACCGTGCCGCAGATCACCATCGTCATGGGCGGCTCCTTCGGCGCCGGCAACTACGGCATGTGCGGCCGCGGCTTCGGCCCGGACTTCATCTTCGCCTGGCCCAATTCCCGCACCTCGGTGATGGGCGGCGAGCAGGCGGCGGGGGTGATGGACATCATCACCCGCGAGAAGTGGCACAAGGAAGGCAAGACGCTGAGCGAGACCGACGAGAAGATGCTCGCCTCGATCCGCCAGAACATCATCAACCAGTTCGATCGCGAGTCGAATTCATTCGCCGCCAGCGCGCGCCTGTTCGACGACGGCCTGATCGACCCGCGCGACACGCGCAAGGTGCTGGGCTACACGCTCTCCATCTGCGAGGAAGGCCGCACCCGCAAGGTGTTTCCCAACACGTTCGGTGTGGCGCGCCTCTAGGAAACGGAACTACGGACATGCAATTCACCCACGAACACCAGCAGATCTACGACACGACGAAGAAGTTCGTCGAGACCGAAATCAACCCGCACGTACTCGAATGGGAGAAGGCCGGCTTCTGGCCCGCCCATGAAGTGCTGAAGAAGATGGGCGGCCTGGGCCTGCTCGGCATCAGCAAGCCGGACTCGGTCGGCGGCCTGGGCCTGGACTATTCTTACCAGGTCGCGTTCGCCGAGGCCCTGGGCTTCTGCACCTGCGGCGGCATCCCCATGGCCATCGGCGTGCAGACCGACATGGCGACGCCGGCGCTGGCGCGTTTCGGCTCCGATTATCTGAAGGAAAACTTCCTCAAGCCGGCCGTGGCCGGCGAGATGGTGGCGGCCATCGCGGTGAGCGAGCCCGGCGCCGGCTCCGACGTGGCGGGCATCAAGACCACCGCGCGCAAGGTCGGCGAGGAATACGTCATCTCCGGCTCCAAGCTGTGGATCACCAACGGCACCCAGGCCGACTGGGCCTGCATGCTGGTCAACAGCGGCGAGGGCGACCGCCACGGCAACAAGAGCCTGATCGTGGTGCCGCTCGACGCCAAGGGCGTCGACCGCAGGCAGAAGCTGGACAAGCTGGGCCAGCGTTCCAGCGATACGGCCATGATCTTCCTCGACGAGGTGCGGGTGCCGGCGCGCAACCTGATCGGCCAGGAAGGCAAGGGCTTCACCTACCAGATGCAGCAGTTCCAGGAGGAGCGCCTGTTCCTCTCCGCCAGCATCATCGCCGCGATGGAGCGCGTCATCGACGACACCGCTGCCTATACCCGGCAGCGCCAGGCCTTCGGCCAGTCCATCCTCGACAACCAGTACGTGCAGTTCCGCCTGTCGGAGCTGAAGACCGAAGTCGAAGCGCTGCGCGCGCTGACCTACCGCGCCACCACGGAACTGGTCGCCGGTCGTGACGCAGCCTTGCTCGCCTCGATGGCCAAGCTCAAGAGCGGTCGTCTCGGCCGCGAAGTCACCGATGCCTGCCTGCAGTTCTGGGGTGGCCAGGGTTACATGTGGGAAAGCTCGGTGGCCCAGTTCTACCGCGACCTGCGCCTGCACTCCATCGGCGGCGGCGCGGATGAGGTGATGCTGGGGATCATCTCCAAGCGGCTGGGATATGGCGGGAAACGAAAACCCAGCTAAATTCGTCATTCCCGCGAAGGCGGGAATCCAGTTTTGCGAGGGTCGGATAGCAGTTGACGATGGCCATGGAGAAACACTTTTTCGTGTACATCCTGGCTAGTACCAGAAATGGCATTTTGTACGTTGGTGTTACATCGAATCTTCCTCAACGCATCTGGCAGCACAAGAATGATGAAGTTGATGGATTCACCAAGAAATACCGAGTACACACGCTGGTCTGGTTTGAACAACACGAAAGTGCGGAGTCTGCCATCACCCGCGAGAAACAGGTCAAGAAATGGAATCGCATGTGGAAGATCAGAGAAATCGAATTGCTCAATCCAGGCTGGCGAGATCTGTATGACGACATTACGGCGTAAAAACTGGATTCCCGCCTTCGCGGGAATGACGTTTTGAATCGGGGTCGGCGATGAACCTGCCCGAGACCAGGAACCTCCTGCTGTCCCTCGACGGCGGCATCCTGCACCTGACCCTCAACCGTCCCGAATCCCGCAATGCGATGAATCGCGGCATGGTCGAGGAAATCAACGCGGTGTTCGATGCCGTGCGCGAAGCGAAGGACGTGCGCGCCATCGTCATGCGCGGCGCCGGCGGCCATTTCTGCGCCGGCGGTGACCTCAAGGAAATGATGGCGGGTGGTCTCAAAGCGCCGCAGCCGGGCGAGGCCGATCCGGTGGTGCAGTTCTCGCGCGCCTTCGGCAGCATGCTGCGCAAGGTCGGCCAGGCGCCGCAGGTGGTGGTGGCGGTGCTTGAGGGTGCGGTGCTGGCCGGCGGCTTCGGCCTGGCCTGCGTCTCCGATATCGCGCTGGCCCATGTCGATGCGAAATTCGGCGTGCCGGAAACCACGCGCGGCCTGCCGCCGGCGCAGATCGCGCCGTTCATTGTCGAACGCATCGGCCTGACCCAGGCGCGCAAGCTGTGCCTCACCGGCGCGCAGTTCAGGGGCGCCGAAGCGCTGCGCCTGGGCCTGGTGCACGAGACTTTTGCCGACGATGCAGACCTGCAGGCGAAGCTCGGCGCCACCCTCAAGCAGATACTCGGCTGTGCGCCCCTGGCCAATGCCATGACCAAGGAAATCGTGCTCAACGCCGGGCGCCTAGACATGGACGCGGTGCTGGACGACGCGGCGGCCAAATTCGCCATCGCGGTGCGCGGCAGCGAGGCGCCGGAAGGCATCACCGCATTCATGCAGAAGCGCCCGCCGAAGTGGGCTTCGTGAGCCGGCTTGAAATACGCGATGCCGGCGATGGCCTGCTCAGCGAGCGGCTGTCGTTGCGCCGTTTCACCTTGGCGGATCTGCCGCTGCTGACCGAACTGAATGCCGATCCCGAAGTGATGCGCTACCTCGGCGGCGTCAATAGCCCGCAGCAGACGCGCGCCATGCTGGAAGGGCGCATCATCGAATACTACGACGCCCATCCGGGTCTGGGTGTGTGGGCCACGCTGCTGCGCGACAGCGGCGAATGCATCGGCTTTCACCTGCTCAACCACATCCAGGGCGAGCAGCACATCCAGGTCGGCTATCGCCTGTTCCGGCGCCATTGGGGGCAAGGCTACGCCACCGAGATGAGCCTGGCCTTGCTGCGCTACGGCTTTACCCGGCTCGGCTTGCCGGCCATCGTCGCCATCGCCCATCTCGAAAATCACGCTTCGCAACGGGCGCTGCTCAAGTCGGGTCTGCACCGCCGCGGCGAACGAAGCTTCCCGCATCCCGCTTATGCCGCCTTCGGGCCGCTCGCCTGGTTCGAGCGCTCCGCACAGGAATGGCTGATTGAACACAAGGCAAACGAATCATGAGCATCCCCAAGAACCGGTTTACCAAGGTGCTGGTCGCCAATCGCGGCGAGATCGCGGTGCGGGTGATCCGTGGCGCGAAGCAGCAGGGCTACAAGACCGTCGCCGTCTACAGCGACGCCGACCGCGATGCGCTGCATGTGCGCGAGGCGGACGAGGCGGTGCGCATCGGGCCGGCGCCGGCGAAGGACTCCTATCTGGTCATCGAGCACATCCTCGCGGCGGCGAAGACTTCCGGTGCACAGGCCATCCATCCGGGTTACGGTTTCCTGTCCGAGCGTGCCGACTTCGCCAAGGCGGTGCAGGATGCCGGCCTGGTCTTCATTGGTCCGGATGCGGCCTCGATCGAGGCCATGGGCAACAAGAGCGCCTCGAAGATCCGCATGATCGCGGCCGGCGTGCCCTGCGTGCCGGGATACCAGGGCGACGACCAGTCCGATGAAACCCTGAAGGCGGAGTCGGTCAAGGCCGGCCTGCCGGTGATGGTCAAGGCGGCGGCGGGCGGCGGCGGACGCGGCATGCGCCTGGTGCACGAGGAAGCGGCCCTGCTGGAGAATATCCGCTCGGCGCGCTCCGAGGCGAGCAATGCCTTCGGCAGCGGCCAGTTGCTGATCGAGAAGGCGGTGATCGACGCACGCCATGTCGAGATCCAGATCTTCGGCGACCGCCACGGCAACGTCGTCCACCTGGGCGAGCGCGACTGCTCGATCCAGCGCCGCAACCAGAAGGTGGTGGAGGAAGCGCCGAGTCCGGCGGTGGACGATGTGCTGCGCCTGAAGATGGGCGCCGCCGCGGTGGCCGCGGCCAAGGCGGTGAACTACGTCGGCGCCGGCACGGTGGAATTCCTGCTGGGCAAGGACGGGCAGTTCTATTTCCTGGAAATGAATACCCGCCTCCAGGTCGAGCACCCGGTGACCGAACTGGTCTACGGCGTCGACCTGGTGGAATGGCAGCTGCGCGTGGCCCAGGGCGAGAAACTGCCGCTGAGCCAGGAGGAAGTGCTCGACAACCGCTTCGGCCACGCCATCGAAGTCCGTCTCTGCGCCGAGGATCCCCGCCAGAACTACCTGCCGCAGACCGGCAAGGTGCTGCGCTGGCGGGCGCCGGTCGGCGAGGGCGTGCGCGTCGACACCTACCTGGAAGACGGCAAGGCCATCAGTCCCTACTACGACTCGATGCAGGCCAAGATCATCGCCTGGGGCGAGGATCGCGAGACGGCGCGCGCGCGCCTGCTCAAGGCGCTGGATGGAACGGTGCTGCTGGGCGTGGCTTCCAACCGCGACTACCTGCGCGCCATCCTTGCCACCGAGGCGTTCAGCTCGGGTGATTTCAGCACTGCCTTCGTCGGCAAATATTTCCCGCAGGACAAGATCGCCGCCGCAGTACCTACGCCGCAACAGGTGCTGCTGGCGGCGGTGGCGCTGTACCTGGATGACGCGCGCCGGCTCGCCGAGGAGCACGGCCTGGCCCCCGAGATGATCGGCTGGCACAGCTCGCACGACTCGCCCGCGGACTTCAAGCTGAAGTGGCAGCAGCGCGAATACGACCTGGAAGTGAGCAGCCACGACGGCCGTGTCTTCAAGACGCTGCTGGACAGCGCGGCGGTGCAGCTCGAAGTCGTCGCCAGCGCGGCGGGTGAATTCCGCTACGTGATCGATGGCGTGCAGGGCCTGGCCCGTTACGCACGCGACCAGGATGCGCTGTGGCTGGATGCCGCCGGTGCCATCGAATGCTTTGTCGACCGCACCTATGCCCCGGCGCAGGTCGCCGCCGCGGGTTCGGATGGACGTGTCGTCGCCCACAGCGACGGCAAGATCGTCGCCGTGCACGTCAAGCCGGGCGACGTGGTGGCGAAAGGGCAGACCCTGGTGGTGCTGGAAGCGATGAAGATGGAGTTCCAGCTCGCCGCGGCGACGGCCGGAACGGTGGAGACGGTGAGCGTCGAGGCCGGCATCCAGGTAAAGGGGCGGCAGTTGCTGGTGCAGCTCAAGCTCGCCGGATAAGTCTCCGGCGCCAAAACCGGGCCGGCTGTTCCACCCACAAAATCATGCGCAAATAAAAAGGCGCCGGAGTTTCCTCCGGCGCCTTGAATGCAGCTCAGCGAAGCCGGGCCCTCAGGCCCGGCCTTGCCGATTTACTGCGCCGGCGTTGCGGCCGGTGCAGCCTTCTTCTTGCTGTGCTTCTTCACCGACTTCGGCTGCTGACCCTGCAGCGCGGCGTTGGTGGAAGCCTCGCTGGCGCCCTTGTTGATCACCTTGACGTTGGGCGGCGTGTTGGTCACTTCGAACTCGACGCGACGGTTCTGCGCACGGCCTTCCTCGGTGTCGTTGCTGGCGATCGGCTTGGCCTTGCCGAAGCCCTTCGCAGTCAGCTCGGAGGCATTGACGCCCTTGCTGACCAGGTAGGCCTTGACCGCGTCCGCACGCTTCTGCGACAGCTTCTGGTTGTAAGCAGCCGCGCCGATCGAGTCGGTATGGCCCTGGATCTCCACGTACAGGCCCGGCTGTGCGGACAGGGCGGTGGCAACACCGTCCAGGGTCTGCTGGGCCGGCACGGTCAGCTGCGCCTTGTTGAACTCGAAGTCCACCGCGCGGATGATCACGGACTGCTCGATGATGTGGCAGTTCGCGTCAACCTGGAAGCCCGGAGGCGGGTTGCAGACCGGAGCCGGCGGCGGGGGCGGCGGAGGCGGGGGCGGCGGGGGTGGCGGCGGAGGCGGCGGCGGTGCCACCGGCTCTTCGCCGAAGGAGTAACGCACGCCCAGCATCGCCGTCTGGGCGCGGTAACGCGCTTCGATCGGGGTGCCGCCGCCGACGTCGAACGTGCCGCGGTTGGTCTGCAGGTAGCGATAGTCGGCCGACAGCGTCAGGTGACGCGTCACGTCGAAGCCGAGGCCGGCGCCGCCCTGGTAACCGAACTTGGTGGCGAAGTCGTTGTTGGTGGCAAAGCCGCCGAGGGTGACGCCGCGGTTGGCGAAACGCACGCCGCCGACACCGCCGCCCACGTAGGGATGCACCACGCTGAAGAAGCCGCTCGGAGCCTTGAAGTCATACCACAGGTTGGCCATCGCGCTGTCGGCATTCTCGAAGCCGCTGGCGCTGTTGCCGAAGGCGTCTTTCTTCACCTCGTTGCGGCGATGGTCGAGTTCCAGTTCCGGCCGGAAGCCGTTGGCGAAGGAATAGCCGCCGACGAGGCCGGCCGCCCAACCCGTATCGAAGTGCAGGGAGTCAACGGTACCGCCGCCCTGGCGGAGGTTCTGCGGACTCTCGAAATTGGCGCCACCTTCGACGCCGACGTATGGCCCATCACCGGCTTGCGCCATCAGCGGGACGGAGGCGAGAAACGCCGCCGTGACCGCCAGACGCAGAGGATGACGCTTGAATGTCTTCATGACTTGCTCCTGGTTTTGTTTAGTAACGGAACAACACTCCCGTCTGCCGGGGGCATCGGCGCGCGGTGTTTACAGCGGACAGCACGGACAACAACTGGGAATTTCACCACGAGGCCCTTACAAAAGGGTTGCACCGGGTGACAGGCGATCCACGAGCGGGATCAGCCGGAAATTGGGTCGACGACACGAAGCGGCGGGAGCCGATTGCGTAATAAATAGTATTGTTCTTTCCACGAGCCTCTCCTTAGCAGCGGGCCCCGCGGCGGCGCTCGTACGGACCTGCGCCGGAGCTTTCCACCCCCGACGAAGACCGCCAAACACCCACGTTGCCTTCGATGCCCGAGCTTCCTGCTCGAACAAGCCCGTAGACCAGTGCCTTTCGGATTAAGTTCCGCCGGGCAGCAGGCCGAGGCTCGGACATCCGCGCATTATATAGATGAGTCGGTACCGACGGGTTGGCTTAGAGCCTATAACAGAACGAATCGCGCCTGCGTTGCTGCTCAAAATCACGTCAGGCAAGGCGGAGGGCTGAGCCATGGTGATTCCATGGCTCAGCCTGACAACGCAGCATGGCGCGATTTTGAGCGCAACCCTTCGGGACGGGGCCATTTTTGCGCATTGCTGCATCAGCCGGGGCTTGCATGGAATCACCATGCCGAGCCCCGTCCGACTTGCACTGCGCAAAAATGACCTCCGTCGCAGGCGCGATTCGTTCTGTTATAGGCTCTTAATAGCCAAGCTGCCTGGCCGCAAGGTCCTTCATTATTTCGGAAGCCCCGCCGCCGATGGACAGCACCTTGGTCTCGCGGAAGATGCGCTCCACCTTGGCCCCGCGCAGGTAGCCGGCGCCGCCGAAGATCTGCACCGCCTCGCCGGCCACTTCCTCAAGCATGCGCGTCGCCAGGTTCTTCAGCAGGCATACCTCGGCCACCGGCATCTGCTTCTTCGTCACGCGCCAGCACAGGATGTCGAGCTGCGCCTTCACTGCGTCGATCTGCATCTTCATGTCGACCAGCTTGTGGCGGATCACCTGGCGCGAGATCAGCGGTTTGCCGAAAGTGTGGCGCTCGCGGGCATAAGCCAGCGCCTCTTCATAACAAACCTGCGCGAAAGCCCAGGCCTGCGCGGCGAGCATGATGCGCTCGTTGTTGAAGTTGAGCATGATCGCCATGAAGCCGGCGTTCTCCGGCCCGATGCGGTTGGCCACCGGCACCCGGCAATCGTCGAAGTAGAGCGTGGCGGTGTCCGAGCACCACCAGCCCATCTTGTCCAGCTTGCTGCGGGTGAACCCGGGCGTGCTGGCTTCCACCACCAGCAGCGACACGCCGCCCAGCCCGGCCTCGCCGGTGCGCACCGCCACGGTGAGCAGGTCGGCGCGCATGCCGGAGGTGATGAAGGTCTTGGAGCCGTTGACCACGTAGTGGTCGCCGTCGCGTAGCGCCGTGGTGCGCAGGTTGGCCACATCGGAGCCGCCGCCCGGTTCGGTGATGGCCAGGGCCGCGATCTTCTCGCCGGCCAGCACCGGCGCGAGGAAGCGCTCCTTCTGCTCCGGCGTCCCGGCATGCATCACCGGCGGGCTGGCGATGCCGTGGCTCATCAGGCTGGCGATGAGGCCGCCGGAGCCGGCCCGCGCCAGTTCCTCGGTCAGCACCACGCCATAGAACGAGTCCGGCACCTCGATGCCGCCATAGGCTTCCGGAAAGCCGATGCCCAGCACCCCCGCCTCCGCCGCCTTGCGGTGCAGTTCGCGCGGCAGTTCGCCGGCAGCCTCCCATTGATCGATGTACGGCACCACCTCGCGTTCGACGAAACGCCGCAGCTGGGTACGGAACGCTTCATGCTCCCCGCTATAGAAGGGAGAGGGCGCGACGGGGGTGGGAGTGCGGCTCATGGTAATTTGAATATCCTTTGAATTGCCTGCACAGGAACTCTAAACAGTCGGCTTCGGCAGCGCCACAACAATATCCATTACGAGCCAGGCCGCGCGCGATTGCCGCCGCTGCACCCGGGCATCCCCGACGCCGGGGCTGCAACGCCGCCACACATATGTCACGCTGCGCTTGCGGCGCCGCTTCGGCGCCCCCGGGGCGGCTCCAAAGGCATCTGATGAGTGTTTCCAGGCGGATCGTGCTTGCGCTGGCTTGCGGTGCCGTCATCGGCGCCAGCTTCCCCCTGGCCCGACGCGCTGTCGGCGGCTCCGGCCCGGTCGAGCCGCTGCCGCTGGGCGAGCTGCGCTCCTTCACCCAGGCGATCGATATCATCGGTAAACGCTACGTCG
Organism: Nevskia soli DSM 19509; assembly: GCF_000711955.1. Classification (GTDB taxonomy): domain Bacteria; phylum Pseudomonadota; class Gammaproteobacteria; order Nevskiales; family Nevskiaceae; genus Nevskia; species Nevskia soli. The sequence goes on along the minus strand of NZ_KL543998.1, from coordinate 62,920 downwards.
AGCCGGTATCGCCCGACAAGCTGATGGAAAACGCCTTGCGCGGCATGGTCGACGGCCTCGAGCCGCACTCGCGCTACCTCGACAAGAAGGAATTCGCCGACTGGAACGTCAACACCTCCGGCAAGTACGCCGGCATCGGCATCGAAGTGGAGATGCGCAACGGTTTCCTGCGCGTGGTCTCGGCCATGGACCACACGCCCGCGGCAGCGGCCGGCATCCAGTCGGGCGACATCATCACCCTCATCGACGGCCAGCCGACCACCGGCCTCAAGCTCAAGGAGGCCGTCGACCGCATGCGCGGCACCAAGGGCACCCGAATCAAACTGGGTGTACTGCACGTCGGCGCCGCCACCACCTCGGTGCTGGAGCTGACGCGCGAAGTGGTCAAGGTGGCCAGCGTGCGCTCGAAGATGCTGGAGCCGGGCATCGGCTACCTGCGCATCACCAATTTCTCCGCCGATACCGGCGATGCCTTCACCGACGAACTGAACAAGCTGCAGCAACAGGCCGGCGGCGACCTGCATGGCCTGATCCTCGACCTGCGCAACAACCCCGGCGGCGTGGTCACCTCCGCGGTCAAGGTCAGCGATGCCTTCCTCGAACGCGGCCAGATCGTATTGCAGCGCGGTCGCGCGCCGGGCGCCAACCACGAGTACGACGCCAGCTCCGGCGACCTGCTCAAGGGCAGGCCACTGGTAGCCATGGTCAACGGCGGCACCGCCTCGGCCGCCGAGATCGTCGCCGGCGCGCTGCAGGACCAGCGGCGCGCCGTGGTGGTCGGCAGCACCACCTTCGGCAAGGGCCTGGTGCAGAGCGTATCGCCCCTGAACGAGGGCGGCGCCGTGATCCTCACCATCGCCCGCTACTACACGCCCAGCGGCCGCTCCATCCAGGCCGAGGGGATCAAGCCGGACATCGTCATCGAGCCGGTGAAGGTCGAGCCGGTCAATGCGCCCATCGCGCGGGTGCGGGAAGCGGACCTGAAAGGCAGCCTGGTCAACGAGAAGCCCGCGGCCAAGCCGGCGCCGACCGTGGATGCGCCGGATGCCTCGGGCGATACGCAAGCCGGGAAGGCCGACAATCTGGCGGTGAGCGACTTCGTGCTCTACAACTCGCTCAACCTGCTCAAGGGCCTGATCACCGCCGGGACCGCACACGCCGGCTGATCAATCGGGCGGCCGGGAAGGCCTCAGCCCTTTTCCCGCAGCTGCGCCGCTTCCAGCGTGTTTTCCATCAGCATGGCCACGGTCATCGGGCCCACGCCGCCCGGCACCGGGGTGATGAAGGCGGCGCGCTCGCGCGCCTGCTCGAAGCCGACGTCGCCGCACAGCTTGCCGTCCGGCAAGCGATTGATGCCGATATCGATGACGATCGCGCCGGGGCGCACCCAGTCGCCGTGGACGAAGCCCGGCTTGCCCACCGCCACCACCAGCACCTCGGCCCGCGCCACTTCCTGGTCCAGTTCGCGCGTGAAGCGGTGGGCGATGGTGGTGGTGCAGCCCGCCAGCAACAGTTCCAGGCCCATCGGCCGGCCGACGTGGTTGCTGGCGCCGACCACCAGGGCGCGCTTGCCGTACAGGTCCACGCCGGTGGACTTGAGCAGCTCGATCACGCCATAGGGCGTGCAGGGCCGCAGCGCCGGCAGGCGCTGCGCCAGGCGGCCGAGGTTGTAGGGGTGGAAGCCGTCGACGTCCTTGTCCGGACGGATGCGCTCGATCACCTGGGTGGCGTCGATGTGCTTGGGCAGCGGCAGCTGCACCAGGATGCCGTCGATGCCCTCGTCGGCGTTGAGGCGGTCGATCTCCGCCATCAACTCGGCCTGGCTCACATCCGCGGCGAAATGCTGCGGCACCGAGCGGATGCCTACAGCCTCGCAACTGCGGCGCTTGTTGCGCACGTAGATCTCGGAAGCCGGATCGGCGCCGACCAGTACGGTGGCAAGGGCAGGGGCGCGTTTGCCGGCGGCCGTACGCGCTTCCACGGCGATGCGAACACGCGTCTGCACGTCGGCGGCAACGGCCTTGCCGTCAATCAGTTGGGCGGTCAAGCGATCAATTCCCGGCCTTAAAAGCACATTTTACCTGTCGCCGGCCACAGGGAACCAACAGTTCATCGCCAATCACCTAAAATGCCCGCTCTCATGTCCCTCCCCAGCCTCCAAGTGCGCAACCTGGCGGTCGCCCGTGGCGACCGCAACGTGGTCGAGGCCCTGGACTTCAGCGTCGCGGCGGGCGAGATCCTGCACATCCGCGGCCGCAACGGCGCCGGCAAGACCTCGCTGCTGGAAGTCCTCTGCGGCCTGCGCCAGCCCGCCGCCGGCAGCCTGGAAGGCCAGCCGGACGCCGAGCACCGCCACTGGCTCGGCCACAAGAACGCCCTCAACCCCACCCTCAGCCCGGACGAGAACCTGCGCTTCTGGTGCGCCCTCGGCGGCCACGCGGATGTGGACGTCGGGCCGGCGCTGCTGCGCGTCGGCCTGAAGGCGCAGCGCCATCGCCCCTGCGGCAGCCTTTCCACCGGCCAGCGCCGCCGCGCCGCCCTGGCGCGCCTGCTGGCCCTGCCGCGCCCCTGGTGGTTCCTGGACGAGCCCCTGGCCGGCCTCGATCACGCCGGCATCGAGCTGCTGGCCGAGCTGCTCGACGCCCACGGCCGCAGCGGCGGCGCCGCCCTGGTCACCAGCCACCAGCCCCTGCCGGCCGCCGTGGCCGGGGTGCGCAGCCTGGAATTGCGCGCATGAGCGCCGCAGCTGCCGTCTTCCGCCGCGAACTGCTGCTGGCCGCGCGCCGCCCGGCGGAGTGGGCGCAGCCTTTGGTGTTCTACGCCATCGTTGCCCTGCTGTTTCCGCTGGGGATCGAAGCCCACGATCCGGCCCTGAAGGTCTTCGCCCCGGCCGTCGTCTGGGTCGGCGCCCTGCTGGCGGCGCTGCTCGGGGTGGAACGCATCTTCCGCGGCGACCTCGACGACGGCACCCTGGAACAACTGCTCCTGGCCGACGCCCCGGCCCCCCTGCTGGTCGCCGCCAAGCTGGCCGCCCACTGGCTGATCACCGCGCTGCCCCTGGTGGTGGCCGCGCCGGTGCTGGGCATCGCCCTGGGTCTGGAGCCGCTGGCGGTGAAGGTGCTGACCCTGAGCCTGCTGCTCGGCACGCCGACCCTGATGTTCACCGGCGGCTTCGCCGCGGCGCTGACCGTAGGCGCCCAGCGCGCCGGCATCCTGCTGCCGATCCTGGTGCTGCCGCTGATGACCCCGGCGGTGATTTTCGGCGGCGGCGCGGTGCGCGCGGCGGCGGCCGGACTGCCTTTTGACGCACCCTTGTACTTTTTGGGCGCCCTGACGGCACTCACCGTGACCTTGCTCCCGTTTGCTGCGGCGGGAGCGCTCCGGAATGCCATTGAATAGGCGATAATTCTTCCCATGTGGACATGGTTTCACCAGCTGGCTTCCCCGCCGACGTTCTACCGCTTCGCCGACGTCCTGGCGCCGTGGCTGTTCGGCTTCGCCGTGCTGCTCATCGGCGTGGGGGTTTACGGCGGCCTGTTCCTCGCCCCGGCCGACTACCAGCAGGGCGACGCCTTCCGCATCATCTACATCCACGTGCCCGCCGCGGCCCTGTCCCTCAGCATCTACACACTGATGGCGGTAGCCGGCGGCATTGCCCTGATCTGGCGCATGAAGCTGGCCGAAGTGGCGGTGGTTTCCGCCGCCCCGGTCGGCGCCAGCTTCACCGCCCTGGCCCTGATCACCGGCATGCTGTGGGGCAAGCCCACCTGGGGCGCCTACTGGGTGTGGGACGCGCGCCTCACCTCGGAGCTGGTGCTGCTGTTCCTCTACGCCGGCATCATCGGCCTCAACCAGGCCTATTCCGATCCCCGCGCCGGCGCCCGCGCCTGCGCCTGGCTGGCCCTGGTCGGCTTGATCAACGTGCCGATCGTGCATTTCTCGGTCACCTGGTGGAACTCCCTGCACCAGGGCGCCAGCATCCTCAGCGTCGAAGGCATCCGCAATCCCAAGATCAGCGGCGACATGCTGTGGCCGCTGCTGGTGAGCCTGGGCGGCTTCTACCTGTTCTTCGGCGCCGTGTGGCTGCGCCGCATGCAGAACGAAGTGCTTTGGCGCGAGCGCAATGCGCGCTGGGCGCAGGCGATGGTAGTGGCATGAACCCAAAGTACGCACTGTTCATCTGGAGCAGCTACGCGCTGGCCCTGGCGGTGGTGCTGTGGAACGCCTTCGCCCCGCATTTCCGTCGAAACGATTTGAAGCGGCGCCTGTCTGAGTCGCTCGAAGAGCCCCAGGAGGGCGAACAATGACCAAGCGCCAGAAACGGATGGTGGCGGTAGGGGCGCTGGTACTCGGCGTCGGCCTGGCCGCGGCCCTGGGCTTCACCGCCTTCCGCAAGAACATGATGTACTTCTATACGCCTTCCGACCTGCTCGCCGGCAAGCTCGCGGCCGGCGCCGCCCTGCAACTCGGCGGCCTGGTGGAGAAGGGCAGCCTCAAGCGCGGCGAGGGCCTGGCCATCGAGTTCGTCATGAGCGACTGCCACAACGCCGTGCCGGTGCATTACGAAGGCGTGCTGCCCGACCTGTTCCGCGAAGGGCAGGGCGTCATCGCCACCGGCCACATGGACGCGCAGAACGTCTTCGTCGCCAGCACCATCCTGGCCAAGCACGACGAGAATTACATGCCGCCCAACGTCGCCAAGGCGGTGGGCGAGGTCGACGGCAAGCATTCCTGCGCGCCGTTCAAGTCGGTCACCACGGCGTCGAGCTCGTGATGCCCGGAAGAGCGGCTCAACAACAACCTCGTCATTCCCGCGAAGGCGGGAATCCAGTTCTGGATTTCGTGACAAGGCCGGAAAAACTGGATCCCCGCCTTCGCGGGGATGACGATTGGATGGTGGTGCCATGATCCCCGAGCTCGGCCATTTCGCGGTGATTCTGGCGCTCGGCGTCGCCCTGTTGCAGGCCATCGTACCGCTGCTCGGCTGGCGCCGCCGCGACGCGCGCCTGCTCAGCTTCGCCGGCTCCGCCGCGCAGGGGCAGTTCCTGTGCGTGGCGGCGGCCTATGCCAGCCTCACCTACTGCTTCGTCACCAAGGATTTCTCGGTGGCCTATGTGGCCGAGAACGATCACTCGCAGCTGCCCCTGATCTACCGTATCACCGCCGTGTGGGGCGCGCACGAAGGCTCGCTGCTGCTGTGGGTGCTGATCCTCTCCGGCTGGACCCTGGCGGTGTCGGTGTTCAACCGCCGCCTGCCGCTGGACATGAGCGCACTGGTGCTGTCGGTGCTGGGCATGGTCAGCACCGGCTTTTATCTTTTCATCCTGCTCACCTCCAGCCCCTTCACCCGCCTGGTGCCGGCGCCGGCGGAAGGGCATGACCTCAACCCCATCCTTCAGGATCCGGGCCTGGCGATCCATCCGCCCATGCTCTACATGGGTTACGTCGGCTTCTCCGTGGCCTTCGCCTTCGCCATCGCCGCCCTCATCACCGGCCGGCTCGACGCCGCCTGGGCCCGCTGGACCCGGCCGTGGACCACCACCGCCTGGATGTTCCTCACCATGGGCATCACCCTCGGTTCCTGGTGGGCCTACAAGGAACTCGGCTGGGGCGGCTGGTGGTTCTGGGACCCGGTGGAAAACGCCTCCTTCATGCCCTGGCTTGCCGGCACCGCCCTGATCCACTCGCTGGCCGTGACGGAAAAGCGCGGCCTGCTGAAGAGCTGGACCGTGCTGCTCGCCATCCTGGCCTTCTCGCTGTCCCTGCTCGGCACCTTCCTGGTCCGCTCCGGCGTGCTGGTCTCGGTGCACGCCTTCGCCAGCGATCCCTCGCGCGGCATGTTCATCCTCGCCTTCATGGCGGTGGTCGTCGGCGGCGCGCTGACCCTCTACGCCTGGCGCGCGCCCAAGCTGGTCACCACCGGCGAGCTGAAGCTGTTCTCGCGCGAAGGCCTGCTGCTGTTCAACAACGTCTTCCTGGTCGCCGCCTGTGCCGCCGTCCTGCTCGGTACGCTGTACCCGCTGGCCCTCGACGCGATGCACCTGGGCAAGATCTCGGTCGGCCCGCCGTATTTCAATGCCGTATTCCTGCCGATGATCACGCCCCTGTTCCTGCTGGTCGGGCTGGCCGCCGTGGTGCCGTGGAAGCGCGGCGACTGGCGCGAAACCGTGCGCCGGCTGCGCTGGCCGGCGGTGATCGCGGTGATCCTCGGCGTGCTGCTGCCCTTCGCCCTGCATGGCCGGACCACGCTGCTCGCCGCCACCGGCGCCCTGCTCGGTACCTGGGCCATCTTCGCCGCGGCTCAGGACGTATGGCGCCGCATGCGCGCCAAGCTGGAATGGCGTGCGGGCCTCAGAGCGGTACCGCGCGCGGTGTGGGGCATGACCCTGGCCCACATCGGCCTCGGCATCTGGGCCCTCGGCGTCAGCGGCGTCATCAGCTTCGGCGACGAGAAGGACGTGCGCCTGGCCCGCGGCGCCGAAACCGAACTCGGCGGCTACAGCTTCCGCTTCCAGGAAGCCGGCGAACAGTCCGGCCCCAACTACACCGCCCAGCAGGGCACGGTGCTGGTGGAGCATGGCGGCAGGGTCGTCGCGACCCTGCATCCGCAGAAGCGCCTGTATCCCTCGCAGGGCACGGTGCTGACCGAATCCTCCATCGACGCCGGCCTGATGCGCGACCTCTATGTCTCGCTCGGCGAAGGTTACGACGACGGCAGCTGGAGCCTGCGCGTGTACTACAAGCCGATGATCCGCATGATCTGGCTCGGCGGCATCTTCATGTTCTTCGGCGGCCTGCTGGCGGCGAGCGACAAGCGCTACCGCCTGGCCCGCGCCGCCGAACGCCGCGCCATTGAAATCGCCGAAGGCGCGGTGGCCTGATGCGCTACGCCATCCCCCTCGTCGTCCTCGTCGCCCTGATCGGCCTGTTCATCTTCGGCCTGCAAAGCGACCCGCGGCTGGTGCCCAGCCCCCTCATCGGCAAGGCCGCGCCGGCCTTCGACCTGCCCACGCTCGACGGCCAGCCGCAGCGCATGTCGCAGGCCGATCTCCAGGGCGCGCCGGTGCTGGTCAACTTCTTCGCCAGCTGGTGCGCCGGCTGCCAGGAAGAGCACCCTTACCTGATGCAGCTCTCGCGCAATAGCCAGGTCAAGCTGGTCGGCATCGACTACAAGGACGCCGAGGCGGACCTGCGTCCCTGGCTCACCCGCAAGGGCAACCCCTACGGCCAGATCCTCACCGACCTGGAGGGCAGGGCGGGCATCGACTGGGGCGTCTACGGCGTGCCGGAAACCTTCGTCCTCGATGCCAAGGGCACCATCCTCTACAAGCAGGTCGGACCGATGACGCCCGAGGTCTGGGAACACGAGATCCAGCCGCTGCTGAAGGCCACGTCCTGATGCCCTTCGACGCAAACACGCCGTCGTCCCCGCCCGGGCGGGGACCCGGTTTTGCTTTGCACATGCATTTGCGTAACGCCAAAAACTGGATTCCCGCCTGCGCGGGAATGACGAAGAGGCTGGGGGCGGCGCTGTTGCTGCTGACCATTTTCACGGCCAACGCAGAAGTCGAAACCGTCCATCCCCCCATCCCGCTCACCGAGCAGCAGGAAGCCCTCTACAAGGGCCTGCTGCCCGAACTGCGCTGCCTGGTCTGCCAGAACGAATCCCTGGCCGAGTCGCAGGCCTCGCTCGCCGCCGACCTGCGCTACGAAGTGCGCGGCCTCGTCGCCAAGGGGCAGGACGAAGCGCAGATCAAGAAATACCTCACCGACCGCTACGGCGACTTCGTCCTCTACAAGCCGCCGTTCGAGCAGCGCACCGCCTTGCTCTGGGCCGGCCCCGGCTTGCTGGTGTTGCTCGGCTTGATCATGCTCGTCGCCTACACGCGCCGGACGCGCGGTGTCCCCACAGCGCCTCCGAAAAACGACGAAGCCGCTCTTAAAAAGATTCTGGACGACGCACCATGACGCAGTGGTTCCTGATGGCGGCGCTGCTCCTCGCCGCCGCGGCCGTGATGACGCGCCCCTGGTGGCGCGGCGCCAACCGCAAGACCCTGCGCCGCCGCGGCGCCAATATCGCCGCCTACCGCAGCCGCCTCGACGAGCTCGAGATCGAGCGCGAAGCCGGCCTGGTCTCGGCCGACGACGTCGCCGCCCTGAAGACCGAGCTGGACGCCCGCCTGCTCAGCGAAGCCCAGGTGGAAGACCAGGCCATGCAGGCCGGCAGCGGCCGAGGCTGGCTGCCGGCGCTGCTCACCAGCCTCCTCCTGCTGCTCTTTGCCGGCGGCTGGTACATCATGGGCGGGAGCTGGAAGGCGGAGCAGCAGCTCGCCGCCGGGGCCACCCAGCAGGAGCAGGTCGCCGGCATGGTGCAGATGCTGGCGGATCGCCTGCAGAAGCAGCCGGACGACCCCGAGGGCTGGGCCATGCTCGGCCGTTCCTACTTCGTCACCCAGCATTTCGACGCCGCCGCCAAGGCCTACGGCGAGGCCAATGCCCGCGCCGCCGCGCCCAACCCGGAGTGGCTGGCGGGGCAGGGTGAGGCCCTGGCCTTCGCCCGCGACCGCGACCTGCTGGGCACGCCGCTGGAGCTGTTCCAGCGCGCCCTGGCGGTGGACCCCGACTACGGCAAGGCCCTCTGGTACGCCGGCATGGCCGCCGCGCAGGCCGGCGATACCGCCACCGCCCGCGCCCGCTGGAGCAAGCTCCTGGCCCAGACGGACCTGCCGCCGCAGATGCACGACGTCATCCAGACCCGCTTGCAGGAGCTGGATGGCCAGCCCCCGGCCGGAGCCGGCCCGATGGCCGCCGCCGCTGGAGCCCCCGCGGCTGGCGGACCCGCCGGCCAGTCTGGAGCCCCGGCCGGCGCCCCGGTAGCCGCCGGTCCGGCCCTGATGTTCCACGTCAGCCTGGCCCCCGAAGTCGCCGCCAAGGTGCCGCCGGGCGCCGTCCTCTTCGTCTTCGCCAAGGCCGAGCAGGGCCCGCCCATGCCCCTGGCGGTGCAGCGCCTGCCGGGCCAGACCCTGCCGGCCGACATCAAGCTCGACGACAGCATGGCCATGGCCCCGGCCCTGCGCCTGTCCGCCTTCGACCGCTACATCGTCACCGCCCGCCTCAGCGGCGGTGGCGGCGCCCAGGCCCAGTCCGGCGACCTGGAAGGCATTTTGCATGTACAGCGCGCCCAGGCCGGGCAGCCGCTGGATTTGCGTATCGATCACGTCGTGCCCTAAAAAAAAGATGAACGCAAGCCGACCGTACAGGTCAATGGCGCAATCTGAATGGTGATGAAGCCCGGCGTAGGGCGGCCTGTGGCCGCCGGGACCGCTGCGGCGAATCTGCCCGGTGTTTGTAAGCCTTCGAACCCAGGTCCGTTCGCCCCGAGTGCCCGCGCAGCGGGCGTATCGAGGGGCCGGCACGGGGCTCTTTCACCGGCTCGCAGTCCTTCACGTTTGCATTGCAACCCTGCAACAGCCCGCATTCCGTCACCAAACCCCTTTAAAATGCCGCTCCCGGCCCGATTTTTCACATTGCCACGATGACCAATCCCCAGGTATTCGATCTGCCGGCCCTGCCGCCGACGCTGCCGTCATTCGTCAAGGCCGGCCTCTCGGCCTCGCGGCGCCCCAAGGGCACGCCGGTGCTGCCGGACTGGCAGGTGCGGGTCCGCGCCCTACGCGTCGACCGCGCCCGCCTCAATGCCTACAGCGCCCTCTGTGGCCTGCCGGAATCGCCCGAGCTGCCGATCCTCTATCCCCAGGTCCTCGCCACCCCGCTGTTCCTCAACCTGATGACGCGCCCCGGCTTCCCCCTGCCGCTGCTGGGCCTGGTGCATGTGCGCAACGACGTGGCGCAGCAGCGCCCCCTGCGCGTCGACGAAACCTTCGACCTCAGCATCCGCATCGGCGAAGGCCGCGAGGTCAAGGCCGGCTTCGAATTCGACCTCATCATGGAAGCCACCCCGGTGGAGAGCGAGCCGGTCTGGCGCGCCACCATGACCGTCATCCACCGCGGCCCCAAGCAGCCCTCCAAGGGCCTCTCCCGCAGCAAGGCGCCCTCGTCCGTCGTCGACGCCCGCCTCTCCGAATACCTCGCCCTGTCCGCGCCCGAGGACACCGGCCGCCGCTACGCCGCCGTCTCGCAGGACTACAACCCCATCCACCTGTACAGCCTCACCGCCAAGCTGTTCGGCTTCCCGCGCGCCATCGGCCACGGCCTGTGGTCCGCCGCCCGCTGCCTGGCCCTGCTGCAGGACCGGCTTGGCGCCGCCCCCAAGGCTTATTCCGTGCAGTTCAAGCAGCCGCTGCTGCTGCCGGGTAGGGCAGCGCTGCGCTACGCCGTCGAAGGCGGTGTGATCGACTTCTCCTTGCTCTCCGCCAGCAGCGACAAGGTCCATCTGAGCGGCACGCTGCGCTAAACTATTACGTCTAAACCGTCACACGTACACCTCACCCGTCACACGTCTCCAACTAGCTGAAAGGATTCAGCACTCACGAGTTTTTCTCGGGATTCGAATTTATGAGAATCAGAAAAGCAGTCTTCCCGGTCGCCGGCCTCGGCACCCGCTTCCTCCCGGCCACCAAGGCCAGTGCCAAGGAAATGCTGCCCATCGTCGACAAGCCCCTGATCCAGTACGCGGTGCAGGAAGCCATCTCGGCGGGCGCGGAAGAACTGATTTTCATCACCGGCCGCTCGAAGAATTCCATCATGGATCACTTCGACAAGGCCTACGAGCTCGAAGCCGAGCTCGCCAGCCGCGGCAAGAACAAGCTGCTCGAAACCGTGCAGGAAATCCTGCCCCCGGGCATCACCTGCATCTTCATCCGCCAGGCCGAAGCCCTCGGCCTCGGCCACGCCGTGCTCTGCGCCTGGCCGGCGGTGGGCGATGAAGACTTCTCCGTCATCCTCGCCGACGACCTCATCGACGGCCGCCTGCGCCCTTGCCTCGCGCAGATGCAGCGCGTGTACCAGGAATACGGCACCAGCGTCATCGCCACCGAGCGCGTGTCGCCGGACGACGTCTCCAGCTACGGCATCGTCGACACCCAGCCGGTCGGTCCGGGCCTGGGCGAGATCCGCCGCATCGTGGAGAAGCCCAAGAAGGAAGATGCGCCGAGCAACCTCGCGGTGGTCGGCCGCTACATCCTGACCCCGCGTATTTTCAAACTGCTGGAGCGCACGCAGCGTGGCGCCGGCGGCGAGATCCAGCTGACCGATGCGATCAGCATGATGATCCAGGAGCAGACCGTGCTCGCCTACGAGTTCGAAGGCGTGCGCTACGACTGCGGCAGCAAGCTGGGTTATCTGAAAGCGAATGTGGAATATGCACTCAAGCACCCGGAGCTGGCGGACGGCTTTCGGGAATATCTGGAAGACCTGACCGGCGATTGGAAGCAGCCGGAAAAAGCATTGAAAGCCGCAAAGAAGTGAGGGGCTAGAGGTTCAGCCTGCCGTTTGATTTGTCATTCGACGTACAGCGAAGGATCTGGTCCCCCGACCAGGCGGCACCTTCGCGGCACCTGGAATGACATCCCAAGCGGCACACTGGACGCCCGGCCTCCCTGACAGCGGCGACGGAGCGTGCAATGAGCGGAGCGAAGTATCAGAGCCTGATCGAGTCATCCTCGATCCAGGGCGGTAATGCGGCCTACGTAGAAGACCTCTACGAGCAATATCTCAACGACTCGAACTCGGTCGACCCGGAATGGCGGGCCTATTTCCGGGGGGTGCAGGGACCAACCGGCACGCCGGATGTACCGCACGGCCCGGTGCGCGCCAGGTTCGAAAAGCTGGCGCGTGACGGCGTACGCGCCGCCGCCGTCGCCACCCCGGCCGCGGACGTCCGCGCGCTGGAGAAGCAGGCGGCCGTGCTGCGCCTGATCAACTACTACCGCGTGCGCGGCCACCAGGCGGCGCGGCTCGATCCGCTCAACCTCTCGCCGATCCCGTCGGTGCCGGATCTGGACCCGGCCTTCCACGGCCTCGGCCCCGAGGACATGGACACGGTGTTCAACACCGGCTCGCTCGCCTCCGCCGACCGCATGTCGCTGCGCGACATCATCAAGCTGGTCAAGTCGGTCTACACCGACACCATCGGCTCCGAGTACATGTACATCACGGAGACGGCGCAGAAGCGCTGGATCCAGAAGCGCCTGGAAGGCGAGGCCTTCAAGCCGCGCCTCACCGTCGAGCAGAAGAAGGAAGTGCTGACCCAGCTCGCCGCCGCCGAAGGCATCGAGCGCTACCTGCACAACAAGTACGTCGGCCAGAAGCGCTTCTCGCTCGAAGGCGGCGACTCCCTCATCCCCATGCTGGACGAGGTGATGCGCATTTCCGCCACCCGCGGCGTCGAGGAAATGGTCATCGGCATGGCCCACCGTGGCCGCCTCAACGTGCTGATCAACGTGCTCGGCAAGTCCCCCAAGGACCTCTTCGCCGAGTTCGAGGGCAAGTACTCCGCCGAAAGCCTCAGCCGCGCCGGCGACGTGAAGTACCACCTGGGCTTCTCCACCGACGTGGAAGTGGCCGGCAAGCGCCTGCACCTCGTGCTCGCCTTCAACCCCTCGCACCTGGAAATCGTCAACCCGGTGGTGGAAGGCTCCGTCAAGGCCCGCCAGACCCGCCGCAAGGACGAGCGCGGCGACCGCGTGCTGCCCGTGCTGATCCACGGCGACGCCGCATTCGCCGGCCAGGGCGTGGTGATGGAAACGCTGCAGCTCTCGCACTCCAAGGGCTACAGCACCGGCGGCACCATCCACATCATCGTCAACAACCAGATCGGCTTCACCACCCCGAACCCGATCGAAGCCCGCGAAGGCCACGAAGCCCGCACCTCGCGCTACTGCACCGACATCGCCAAGATGCTCGAAGCGCCGGTGTTCCATGTGAACGGCGACGACCCCGAGGCCGTGGTCTTCGTCACCCGCCTGGCCACGGACTTCCGCAACCAGTTCCACAAGGACGTCATCATCGACCTGTGCTGCTACCGCCGCCATGGTCACAACGAGGCCGACGAGCCTTCGGCCACCCAGCCGGTGATGTACGCCGCCATCAAGAAGCAGCCCACCACCTTCACCCTCTATGCGCAGCAGCTCGCGCAGGAAGGCGCGGTGCCCAAGGACGAAGGCGAGCGCCTGGCCAAGGCCTACCGCGACAGCCTGGACAAGGGCGAGAACACCGCCCGCACCACGCTCGGCATGGTCGGCAACCAGTACACCGTCAACTGGGCCAACTACCAGAAGGGCACCTGGGATACCCCCGCGGAAACCGCGGTGAGCGCGGACACCGTCAAGAGCCTGGCCGCCCGCCTCAACAAGCTGCCGGACGGCTTCGTCCTGCACCCGCGCGTCGACAAGATCCACGAAGACCGCATCAAGATGGCCGCCGGCGAAATCCCCATGGACTGGGGCTTTGCCGAAACCATGGCCTACGCCACCCTGGTCAACGAAGGCTTCGCCGTGCGCCTCTGCGGCCAGGACTCGCGCCGCGGCACCTTTTTCCACCGCCACGCCACCCTGCACGACGTGAACAACGGCGCCCGCTACACGCCGCTGCGTCACCTGGATGCCGACAAGAACCGCTTCGTCGTCAACGACACGCTGTTGTCGGAAGAGGGCGTGCTCGGCTTCGAATACGGCTACAGCAGCACCGATCCGGACTCCCTCGTCATCTGGGAAGCCCAGTTCGGCGACTTCGCCAACGGCGCCCAGGTGGTGATGGACCAGTTCATCGCCGCCGGCCAGTCCAAGTGGGGCCGCCTGTGCGGGCTCACCCTGTTCCTGCCGCACGGCTATGAAGGGCAGGGGCCGGAGCATTCCTCCGCCCGCCTGGAGCGCTATCTCCAGCTGTGCGCCGGCAACAACATGCAGGTCTGCGTGCCGTCCACCCCGGCCCAGTTCTACCACATGATCCGCCGCCAGATGAAGCGCAGCCTGCGCCTGCCCCTCATCGTGATGACGCCCAAGTCCCTCCTGCGCCACAAGCTCTCCGTCTCCACCCTGGACGAGCTGAGCAAGGGTACCTTCCAGTACATCATCGGCGAGACCGAGCCGCTGGATGCGCAGAAGGTCAAGCGCATCGTCTTCTGCTCCGGCAAGGTGTATTACGACCTCATCGAAGGCCGCGCCAAGCAGAAGAAGGACGATGTGGCCATCGTCCGCATCGAGCAACTCTATCCCTTCCCCCGCGCCGAGTACGAAGCCGCCATCGCCGTTTACCCGAACGCGAAGGACGTGGTGTGGTGCCAGGAAGAGCCGGAAAACCAGGGCGCCTGGTACCAGATCAAGCACCGCCTGCGCACCTACCTGGCCGAAGACCACCAGCTCTACTACGCCACCCGCAAAGGCAACTCCACCACCGCCGTGGGTTACCTCAAGGTGCACGTGAAGGAACAGGAAGAACTCGTCAACGAAGCCCTCAACGCCGGCCTCCCCCTCAAGGGCGGCGCCTGAGACTCATGACTTCTGCCGTGCCCTCCCCAATACCCCCTCGTCATTCCCGCGAAAGCGGGAATCCAGGGCAGGTGAGTGCGCGGCCCGAGTCCCGAGCCACAGTTCACAGAATGACGCTCAGCCTCTCCCCCGGACGCAGTTCGCCCTCTCCCCACGAACGTGGGGATAGTGCTGGGGTGAGGGGCAAGCCCTAACAGGCTGCAACACCAACAAAGCACACCGAACTCCAATGCCTCTCTCCCCCTACAAAGCAGCATCCCCTCTCCCCTTGCGGGAGAGGGCCAGGGAGAGGGGTGCGCCGGCAAAACCGGCGTAATCCAGGCGCAAAGCCACCTCAGACAACCCCAAAAAACAAAACCCCCGGAGCCCAAATGAGCATCGAAATCAAGGTCCCCAACCTGCCCGAATCGGTCAGCGAAGCGACCGTCGCCACCTGGCACATCAAGGCCGGCGACAAGGTCAGCCGCGAGCAGAACCTGGTGGACCTGGAGACGGACAAGGTCATGCTGGAAGTGCCCGCCACCGCTGACGGCGTGCTCAAGGAAATCCGCATCCAGGCCGGCACCACCGTCAAGGCCGGCGACGTCATCGGCGTCCTCGAAGAAGGCTCCGGCGCCGCTGCCGCCGCCCCCGCTCCGGCCGCCAAGGCCGAAGCCGCCGCCCCGGCCACCGCCACCGCGACCGCCGCTCCGGCCAAGACCGCCGAAGACGACGCCCAGAGCCCCGCCGTCCGCAAGCTCCTCACCGAGCTGGGCCTCTCCGCCGGCGACATCACCGGCAGCGGCAAGGGCGGCCGTCTCACCAAGGAAGACGTCCAGGCCTACGCCGACAAGCAGAAGTCCGCCCCGGCTCCCGCTCCCAAGGCTGAAGCCCCCAAGGCCGCCGCCGCGCCCGCCGCCAAGCCCGTCATCGGCGCCCGCACCGAGCAGCGCGTGCCCATGACCCGCATCCGCGCCCGCATCGCCGAGCGCCTGGTCGAAGCCCAGGCCACCGCCGCCATGCTCACCACCTTCAACGAGGTGGACCTGAAAGCCGTCTCCGAACTGCGCGCCAAGTACAAGGAGCCCTTCGAAAAGGCCCACGGCATCAAGCTCGGCTTCATGAGCTTCTTCGTCCGCGCCAGCATCGAAGCCCTCAAGAAATACCCCGCCGTCAACGCCTCCATCGACGGCTCGGATGTCGTCTACCACGCCTACTACGACATCGGCGTGGCCGTCTCCACCGAGCGCGGCCTGGTCGTGCCCACCCTGCGTGACGCGGACGGCCTCAGCCTGGCCGACGTGGAAAAAGGCATCGCCGAGCTGGGCGTCAAGGCCCGCAACAACAAGCTGACGATGGAGGACCTCACCGGCGGCACCTTCTCCATCACCAACGGCGGCGTCTTCGGCTCCATGCTCTCCACGCCGATCCTCAACCCCCCGCAGGCCGCCATCCTCGGCATGCACGGCATCTTCGACCGCCCCGTCGTCGTCGGCGGCCAGATCGTCGTCCGCCCCATGATGTACCTGGCCCTCACCTACGATCACCGCCTCATCGACGGCCGCGAAGCCGTGCTGTTCCTCAAGACCATCAAGGAACTGCTGGAAGATCCGGCGCGTTTGCTGCTGCAGCTCTAAGCGTTTCGTTACAGAAGGAGGGCGGGTCAGCCAAGCGCTGACCCGCCCTTTTTTATGGGCGGCGGGAAGCTAAAAAGGCCTGCCGCCAACTCTCACCCTCTTGCCGCCCCCTCACACCCCGTCATTCCCGCGAAGGCGGGAATCCAGTTTTGCTTTAACCTCAAGCGCCGACTAACTCTATTTCAATTACAGATCGGCTGAAATCCAGCGACCGTAGGGCGCAATAAGCGAAGCGCATTGCGCCGAATGAAGGGGCTGCCCGTTACACAAAAGTGCGGCTTGACCAATCACTGACCCGCCCTCTTCTGCGCGCGCCGCAAGACGGCGACCCTGATGTATTCCATGCATCCCGGTGCTTGAAACATGGAGTCCATGGACTACACGGCATACATGGAGCCAAGGCAGGCCCGCTCCACCCTCGATCCGGCACGGAAAGCCCTGGCTTTGAACCGGCTGCCGGCGGCATCAAGCCTCCCGTATAAGCGTCTAACATATTGATTAAGTGCACCATTCTGGAAATTAATGATTGGTTAGTCGCCAAAGGTAGTAAATCAAAACGCTGAATGGTTCTATCTGGCGTCGCCAGAAGATGACGAGACCAAGTCACGTTCTGCAAGCAACAGCATCGACGTCCGCTGGCCCTCTCACGGAAGGCGGCTAAACCGCAGGAATCGTTCAAAAGGAGTTTGGTAATGAAAGCCGTCAAGAACCCGGGCCTCGCCCTGCTCGCCGTCGTCCTCTTCTCAGTGGGCCTGGCGGATTCCGCTTCGGCTCAATCCACGCCCCCCGCTGCCGGTGCTACCGCTGCCGCACCGGCCGCCACCGACGCTGCCCCCGCCGCCAAGCCGCACAAGAGCAAGAAAGCCAAGAAGGCGGCGCCCGCCGTCGTCGCGCCCCAGACCAATATTGAGAGCCATCAGCATTGAGGAGCGCTCGGTGAGCGTGGGGCGCAAGAAGCCGATTCCGGATAGCCCGCTTCGCGGACGGATCGAGGGGCGAGGGGCATTGCGCCTTACCAGCTGCGGAGAAGTCTCTCCGCGCACATGTCCAGCCCAATACCAGGGGTGAAGCGCCGTGCGCCGTAGCGCCGGCCAATCTGGAAGGGATTTCCAAGGTGTTGATGTTTTAGCCCGCTGGGCTGTCTTGAGAGTTTCGAGACGGCCCTTTTTTATTCCTGGGAATAGTTGAGGTCAGGGCCATCATTCATTTCCAGCAACGCGAACCCTCAATCTACCGTAGGCTCCCTCACATATGTAGCGTTTTGAGACGTGCCATACATGGTATACATGGTACGGAAGTAGGGTGCTAAAACAAACGTGACTTGCCAATTTTATTGAAAAATCAATAAGGTATTTGGGGGATGTTTTGGAAGGCCAAGCTATATTCTTCGGTACGTCATTTACTGTGGAAGGCAGTTGGTACGTCAGGCTCGAAGGCGAAAAAGGGGTTTTATTCCCCGTCGAGGGCAACAACGAAGCCTGTGCACAACTAGTCCATGGCCGGGCCTTTAGATTCCGTGGACTAATTGTTCGCAATCATCAGGGCTGCCCATTCAATTTGCGCATTTCAACTATTGAGCCGATTGGTATCAAGAATAGTCGGGGTTAAGACAAATGGCGGTCCTGCGTCAGGCGGTAATTAATCCCAACGCACGAAGCAATCCTGATATATCAGGTCCACGCGCTTCGCATTCCCAAATAGTCACAGCGTGCCAACCCAGTGCCTCAAGATATTTGAGTGAAGCTTCGTCGCGTTCCTTGTTTTTTCGAAATTTCTCTTTCCAGAATTCGGATCTCGATGAAGGAATCTTCCCGATATGGCACCCCTCATGGTGGTGCCAGAAGCAGCCATTGATGAAGATGGCAATTCGGCGCTTGGGCAGCACAATGTCGGGTGTTCCTGGAAGGTCGCGACGATGTAACCGAAATCGCACGCCCGAATTATGGAGCAATTTCCGGACAATGATCTCCGGCTTTGTGTCCTTGCCCTTAAAGCGAGCCATAAATTTACGGCGGACAGTAGGGCTAGTGTTCGATACGACCATACATTGTGAATAGTAGCCAAGCATAGCCATGGAAAAAAGGTTCAAGATTAGTTCAGCCCTGAAGGACATCATTGGGCGTGACCTCATCACTAACGATTTCGTCGCTATATTCGAACTCGTAAAAAATGCATTTGACGCGCATGCAAAGCGCGTTGATATCGAGTTTGATGGAGATTCCCTGATAATTTGGGACGACGGCAAGGGGATGTCACAAGAGGACATTACTTCTAAGTGGCTTTTTGTTGCGTATTCAGCCAAGCGTAACGGAGAGGAGGATGTCAATCTTCCGCGAGATTATCGCGACGAAATATCCTTGCGTCGAGGTTATGCTGGCAACAAAGGTATAGGGCGATTTTCTTGTGATCGTTTGGGCAAGCGCCTTGATCTTTATTCACGGCCAATAGGTGGGAAGCGTGTTGAGCACCTGCACGTCGATTGGACTAGTTTCGAGGAAGATTCGAAGCGTGAATTCGCCACAATCGACGTCGGACTATCACACAAAGCTGATTTCCCGATGCCAAAGCGAGCAAAACCTCCAAAGGCTAATGGGGTCATGCTCGTTATTAGTGATCTCCGCGAGATGTGGGATTACGACAAGATCCATCGTTTGCGCTCTTACTTGGCAAAGCTCGTGGATCCGTTCCAAGCCACGGCAGATCTGAAAATCTTTACACACGTCGCGGGCCAGAAATGGCACGACGTTGAGGGTAGAGTTGGCAATAAAATTGTTGACCTTCTCGACGAAAAGACGGCCAGAATTGTAGTGACAGTAAAGGATGGCACGATCCACACGACGTTACGTGATCGTGGTGTGCTTATTTACGAAATTGAGGAAGCTAGCCCTTACTTAGAGCTTGCAGCAAGTGAAGTGGAGACGCGACTCTATTTCCTTAATCGGAGCGCAAAGCACACCTTTACGGGCAGGATGGGGTTGCAGCCGGTCCAATTTGGCAATCTCTTTCTCTTTGTCAACGGTTTCCGAATCTACCCAGTTGGTGAACCTACAGACGATACCTTCGGGATCGGTCGACGAAAACAGCAGGGCACATCCCGCTACCTTGGATTGCGCGACATATTGGGGAAGATAAGTGTTTCCGCGCCTGTGGGAATATTCCGTGAAGCTTCAAGCCGCGACGCGGGGCTGACAGATACGCCGGCTAAGCTGCAGCTCTATGAAATGATTATGCGTCATGTGGTCCAGAGACTTGAGCGATATGTGGTGACTGTCAATTGGGCTGATAGCCTTGATCAAGACAGTGACAATGCAAGTGGATTGCGTTCCGATAGTGCGCGGACGCGGATTATTCGGGTGGTGCAAGCACTCGTTGGCTCGCAGAAGATTAAATTGATCGACTATGACCGTGAGTTGATTGACATCGTCAATGAGCGTTCAACGGGTTTCGAAGAAGCTATGGAAGGGCTTGCGCTCGTCGCTCAGGAGACCGGCGATCCAGTTTTGCTTGCTCGCGTGGAGCGATCGCGTCAGCGCTTCGAAGAGCTAAAGCAGGCCGAAATTGAAGCAAAGCAGCACGCAGAAGAGGAAACCCAGGCGCGGCGTGTCGCAGAAGGCCGCGCCCGGGCTGCAGAACTACGAGCCCAAGAAGTGGGTGTTAAGTTGCAGCGGGTCGAGAAGCAAGCCCAAATGCTTCTCAATTCCCAGGCGCAGGGGAGCGAGGAACTACAACTTCTCCATCATCAAGTCATCATCTACGCCACTGAGGTTCAGGCGCTTACGCGACGTAGCATGCGCCGACTTGGTGCCGCGACCCTCCAGTTGGAATCGGTAATGGCTGACCTTGAGCAGATTGCCTTTCAAAACAGCAGGATCTTGGCAGTAACCAGACTTGCTACACAAGCCAACTTTAAGCTCAATGCGGACAAGATACAGGCCGACATACTCCAGTACCTCAAAGAGTATGCCGAGAAGGTCGCTACGCTCTATGGGGACATCGGATCGGCTGCGTTTAATGATAACGGCCTGTCTCTGGAAAGAACTTTTCGCCCAATCGATATCGCCATTGTCATCGACAATCTCTTTAGTAATTCTGGCAAGGCAGATGCACGTTCAATGACATTCAACTGCCGAAAATCATCAACGGGCGGTGCTGTCGAAATTGTTGTCTCTGACGATGGTCGCGGCATAGATCAAAGTGTCGTCGACACAGCTAAACTCTTCGAACGAGGCTATAGCGGTTCGCCACGCGGCTCTGGTCTTGGGCTCTATCATGCGAAGCAAGTTCTTGAGGATATGGGTGGAAGCATTGGGCTAGATCCTGAGCGGCCTGCGGGTAAAGCACAATTCGTAATTCGGCTGCCGAGGGAGGCGAAGAAGACATGAGGCTTGAATTTAGGATTCTGTGGTTCGAAAACCAACCGCAGGATGTGCGGACGCAGGTCGAGGAGATTAAGGAATATTTGGTAGAAGTTGGTTTTATTCCAAGGATTGATATGGAGATTGACGGTGGCAATATCTCTGAGCTATCGATCCGCCAGCAAAAATATGATGATTTCGATTTGGTGGTTGTTGACTTTGATCTGGGTGATCCTGCCAGAAATGGAGATCAGGTTGCCAAAGAAGTCCGCAGGGGATTTGGATTCACTGACATAATCTTTTATAGCGGAAAGCCGAGGGTGGATCTGCGAAAGCTGGTGCATGACAACAACATTGATGGCGTTTATTGCCTTGCACGTACGGAATTAGCGGAGAAGCTTGGCGTCCATATCGATCAAGCAGTGAAGCGGCTTTCGAGGTTGGAAGCAATGCGTGGTTTGATAATGGGGACCGTTGGCAAGGCTGATGACGAATTCCGTGCCCTTCTATCCGCTGCCTTTGCCAGCGCCGAAGCATCTTCGCAGGCGAAGATGACAAAAGAGTTGGATGATCTGGTCGCTAATGCAGCTGGGCTTGCACAGGAGAAGTACGCGGCTTGCAAATCATTCAATGAACGGCTTGTAAGCAGGGCCGTGACGAGCTTTCATTTGCAGAAGCTCGCGCTGTTCATCCTTAAGGGCGATGCGGTATTTGCCAACTGCCGCAAGATCCTCGCGCGCTATGACAATGAGGTGCTTTCTCCGCGCAATACGCTGGGGCACGCAACCGAAACGCGCGGCGAACGTGGTTGGGAGGTTTCGTCGCATGGCAAACCTGCAATTTCCAGTGCAGATTTTGTGAAGCTACGCCAAGGCATGGCAATCCACCTCGACAATATCTGTGCGCTTCGACCGTTGCTCGATGGGAAGAGGGCGGAGCAATCCAGCTAGCATCTCGGCAAGAGCTTGTGCGAGGAGTGGTGGGACAGCGTTGCCCACTTGGGTGTAACGAGGGCAAGCGATCTTCCTGCGCGCCCCGCCGCTAGTATATGGTCCCTCAAATTTGAACCAATCTGGAAAGGACTGAAGGCGAGCATGCTCGCGTACGGTCAATATCCGCGGTTCCGCATAGTGGATTATGTCGTCGGGAAGTGTCGTGATCGTGGGGGAGGGAAGTTCGGGCGACATGGGTGTCGTCGAACGTTTCTTGATGCCAAGTTTCCTGCGATTCTCGGGGGAGATGCAGTGCCCCTTAGGGCATGTCTTTAGGATTTTCTCAAACCGCTTTGTTACAAGTGTCGAATGTTGCGGCAACCGCATGTCGGTTGGTTGGGATCGTATACCGTCACGAGCCCAGCGACCGTAGCTAGAAGGGGCGCCTGATTCATGGTAATCGAGAGTGTCAAATCCCAGGTAGCCGAATTCCGGATCTGGCACTGTTGACTTGCCATCGGTGCGGAGATCGTCAAGAGCTTCGCTTGCCGTTACGGGCCTATCGAACGGTAGGCCTCGCGCTGCAAGGAAGGATTTTCGAAGTGTCCTTAGCCGCTGGAAGGGATTAACACCCCGTAGCAGGCCTTTCTTCACCGCAACTAGAAAGAACCGAGGTCGTCGCTGCGGAACTCCCCAGTCTGAAGCGGTAAGGAGTTCGGACCAGGTGTCGTAGCCGAGACGATCAAGTGCGCCGAGAACGAATTGCGAAAATGTCTCGTTCTCGTCGTGTGGCATGGAGGTAAAGCCCCGCACATTTTCGATCAGGACCATGCGAGGCTTGAGCAGTGAGACGAGTTCCAGATAGCTCTTTACCATCTGGTTTCGAGGATCGTCTTGTCGCCGCCTGCCATTTGTTGAGAATCCCTGACATGGCGGCCCCCCTATAATGATTTCAACTTGGCCGGCTAACTGTCGAAGCCGCTCCCGATGTTCCTCAATAAAATTAACAATATCGTGAGCTTGCTTCGGGAGCCAGCTCGGCCAATTAACCTGCGCGCTGGCCCGTTCAAGCAAATTTGTGCGGTAAGTGGAAAATGCATCTTTATGGCCCTCGATGGCAAATTCGAGTTGCCATCCGGCACGCTGAAATCCTAACGAAAGGCCTCCACACCCAGCAAATAGGTCGACAAATGTCTTCATGGCGCGAAGACTTTGCCAACATCTAAGGCGAATGTCCAGGACCTCGCTATAGGCCCTCTGATTTCATGAAAAATTTTGTAAAAACTGACGTCAATCTAGCTGGATTTTCTCCCTAGAAATTGCCAGATGCGCAGCCACGGGAAGCCTGCGGCAATCCACGGGCTTCTGAAGCTATTGTTCTGTAGCGGACTCCAAGCTTTCTGGTTCAGCCATGTATTCCATGAAATCCATGTGTGCCGCTATTTATAGCGCGAATTCCATGGTCTACATGGAACGCCAAAGTCCGGCCTCCTGAAGCCTCCCGGTCACCACCAATCAACCCGCTCAAAAACCGATCAGCTAAACGCTAAAAATGGGGGACAGAGACCACAATTAAATCCTGAAATTCTCCGATTGACGGAAATAATCGTGGCCTGTCGCCCTCAGAGCCCTGGTAGATGCGATGCGATCGCCGGCCAGCCGGGCAGGACAATGCCGGCGATACCCAGGATCACCGCGCTTGCCAGCAAGCCGGCGCCGAGCTTGGTGGCCCAGTGAATATGGCCGAGTGTGCGGCTATCGTGAAAGAACAGCGGAATGACCGTGCACCAGGCGAGTGACTGCTGAATGATGTGCCCAGTCAGGACGGGCGGTGCGATGGGGAAGCGGCCAATCGCGGGGCCCATCAAAACGAGTGCCGCGCAC
The DNA here is from genome assembly GCF_000711955.1 of Nevskia soli DSM 19509. Classification (GTDB taxonomy): domain Bacteria; phylum Pseudomonadota; class Gammaproteobacteria; order Nevskiales; family Nevskiaceae; genus Nevskia; species Nevskia soli. Next base: position 39,686 of record NZ_KL543998.1, on the reverse strand, counting down.
AGCATGAGCCGCTTGTGTGCCTGCCCATTGCGGCGTTGACGCCATCCCAGGTAGATCAGCGCGATAAACGCGGCGAGTGAGCCCAACGGCACCGCGGTCCAGGCCAGCGGGGTTGTAAAATGCGGTGCGCTCCCTCGGGCAACGCCACCCACCGCGGCGAGGTACATCAGCGGAACCAGGGCGACTGCCAGCAGCATGCCGCCGATGCCCAGCTTCATATGCAGATCGCGGCGCCCGGCGCCAATCAGCCTCGCCTGCGTCCAGAAAATCAGCATCCACACGGTGAACAGGGTGCCGTGCAGGATGATGAGCGGATTCAGCGTCGGATTGGGCCTGGGGTAGTGGACGAGACCTCGAAGATAAAAACTGGGCGCAAAGCCGATCAGGGTACAGACGATCATGAAGATCGCCATCGTCGAAAAGAACCGACGCCCTGACGTGCGCTCCCCAGCGCTTGCCGTAGCAGCCATCCCCATCCCCCTTTTGTAATCCCCGCCTGGATTCTATGCGGCTGCGGCGCGCTTTACAAAGGTCATCAAGGCCGGATTTAAGAACAATATGGCGTGAAGAGCAATATGGGTGGAAATGATTGTGCGCGTTCCCCGGTTGCTTATCGTTGTTTCATCCGGGCTAAGCCTGCCGCCAACTACGGGATGGACTGCAAATAGGCTCCCAGGTCATCCATCTCTCCAGGCTTCAGCGAGCGGGCGCAATAAGCCTGTCCCGAGTGCGTTGCGGAGCAACGTGTATCGAGGGGCGCAGCGCATTGCGCCGTAAGCAGGGTTCAATTCAGATGCAAGGCCTAATCCTGCGCCACACTCCGCCCTTGTTGCGTCCTTTTCCTGTAAGAAACCTAACGCTGCGCCGAAGCCCCCCGCATCAAGAAATCCTGCAACAACTCATCCTCCCGCCCCGGATGCCGCAACCGCCAAAGCAGCGTCTCCATCCGGTCCCCACCCCAGAACAACTCGCCCTTGAAACAAAAGGTCGGTACCCCGAACACCCCCGCCTTGATCGCCGCCGCCGTGGCCTCCATCAGCCGCGCCTTGATCTCCGGCCGCTCCGCCGCCGCGTTGAGCTGCGGTCCATCCAGCCCGCAGCGCTCGGCGATCCGCTCCAGCGTCTGTCGCTCACTCAGGTCCTCGCCAAGCTCCCAGCAGCCTTCCAGCAGCGCCTGCGCGAACTTCAGCCGCTCATCCGCCCGGTCGATCGCAATACACATCCGCAGCGCCCGCAGTGGATTGAAGGGATGCGAAGGCGGTCCCTTGAACGCATATCCCTTCTGCGCCGCCACCCGCAGCACATCCCCGAACACATAAGCCCGCTTCGCCGGAATCTCCGCCGGCCCCTTCTGCCCATGCGCATTCAGCAGCCCCGCGAACAGCACCGGCCGGCAGTCCACCACCAACCCCGCCGCCCGCAAGGCCCCGATCTGCTTGAAAGCCAGCCACGCATACGGGCTGACCGGGTCGAAGAAAACCTGCACCTGCGATGATTCGGAATTCATGAGCCATCCTGGCAAAAGACTGGAGAGGGAAGGGGGTGCTTCCACAATTCTGCATCAACAAGGAGCCCGCCTCTATTCCGGCCAAGCAACGGCCGCGGCGTACTTGATCCGGGCCAAAGAAGGCGGAATCCGGGCCCAAGAATCGGGGTTTCCGCGCCAGCAGATTCACACGCTCGCCGCATGCGTGCCAACAAAAAACCTTGGCACGCATGGCACGCATGGTGTTTTTTGGGCGAAAACCTGCGTACACGTTACCGCCGACCCGGGCCCCTTCCCCGTTCAGCCCGCTGGCTCCATCCGCAACCTGGCCCGCGCCGCCGCCCCGTTGCGCAAGGCCCAGCGGAACGTTGGCGCCATCGCCCGCACCGCCGGCCGCAGCAATGCCCGCCGCGCCAGCGCGCCGCCTTGCACGCCCATCATCTGCTGCGCCCAGTCCGGCAGCAGGTCTTCCCCGGCTTCCAGGAACAGGCGGCTGAACGGCTTGATCGCCGCGTTCGGCGCCGGCGTGCTGAACAGGATGCGGCGCACCTCGCGGGCGCGATCCGAATAGTCGAGCTGCGTCCGCAGGCGGCGCAGGTACTGCTCCACCTCCGCCCGCGACTTCGGCACGCCCTGCGCCCCCAGCATCTCCGCCACCCGCGAAGTCTCGGCGTAGTAGCGATCCTGCTCCGCCTCGCTCAGCTTCTTCACCGCATAGCGCTGGTAGGAACGCAGGAAGCTGGAATGCTCCGCTACATGCACCCAGGTCAGCAGATCCGGATCGCTGGCCGCGTAGGTAGTGCCGTCGGCGGTGCTGCCCGTCACCCGCAAATGGATCCGCCGCACCCGCTCGATCAGCATCTCCGCATCGCGCCGCCCGGCGAAGGTGGTACTGCCGACGAAAGCGGAGGTGCGCCGCAGCCGCCCGAGGATGTCCTCGCGGAAATTCGAGTGGTCCCATACCCCGGCCAATGCCAGCGGATGCAGCATCTGCAACAGCAGCGCGCAGACCCCGCCCACCATCATGATGGTGAAGTCCCCATGCACCCGCCAGCACACCGACTGTGGCCCGAACAAACCCGGATCGCCCGCCGGCTCCAGGAAATTCAGCCGCGGCGCCCCGGCGCCGGAAGTCAGGCCGAAGATCGCCATCTCGATGCGCCGCCGCAGCGGCTCCGTCCCCGGGATGCGGCTGCGCCCGCCCGGCAGGATGTCGGGACCGAGATGCGCGGCGGGTGAATCCTGGGAGGGTTTCTTCATGCCGCCGTATTGAACCCCGTACCGGAGGTGGAGACAAGCGCGTGCACAATCCGCCTTACCCGCATGCGCCGGTGCCGCGCTGCGGCATACTGCGCGCATGAGCCGCCCGCCCTACACCGCGCCGATTCCGTTCCTCACCTTGCCCAACTGGATCAAGGCGGCGGCGCACTGCGGCTTCAACATCGAGCCGATCTTCCGCCACAACGGCATCGACACCGACCTGATCCACCTCGAAAGCGCCACCGTCAACCCGATGCAACTGCAGCAGGTGATGGCCGAGTGCGTGGCGCGGGCGAAGAACCACCACTATCCCTTCGTGCTCGGCGAGAGCTTCGCCTTCGAGTACATGCCGGACATCGGCACCTTCCTCGCCACCAGCTCCACCCTGCGCGATACCATGCGCGTCTTCGACTGGGTGCGCGAGCTGATCAACCCCGCTCTCAATGTGCGCCTGGAAGAGCGGGGCGACGAAGCCTGGTTGTTGCTGGAGTTCGGCGTCGACAACACGCCCGCGCCGTACTTCACCGAAACCACCTTCGCCTCCATCTACAAGTTCGGCCGCACCCTGCTGGGCGAGCGCGCCCGCTTCGCCCGCCTGTGCCTGCAACATGCGCCGCCGCCTTACGCTGCCGAGTACGACAAGTACTTCGGCATCGAAGTCCGCTTCGGCCAGCCGCAGCAGGCCCTGGTGTTCGACCGCGGCCTGCTCGACGTGCCGCTCGAAGGCGCTTTCCCGGCCCTGCACCGGCAGGCCGAATACCGCGTGCAACGCCAGCTCACCGCCTTGCCCAAGGCCTCGCCCACCGGCGCCATCGTCGCCCAGATCGAGCAGACCTTCGCCGCCCGTCCCGAGCTGCTGGGCCAGGGCATCGAGCGCATGGCAGAGGCCCTGGGCCTGCACCCGCGCACCCTGCAACGGCGTCTCCAGGAAGAAGGGAAGGGCTACGCCGAGCTCCAGTCCCGCGCCCGCTTTCGCAGTGCGGCGGCGTGGCTGGAGAACGGTGACATGAGCATCGAGGCCATCAGCGAACGCCTCGGCTTCTCCGACCGCCGCAGCTTCACCCGCGCCTTCACCCGCTGGGCCGGTATTTCCCCCAGCAGCTTCCGCAAGAAGCCGGAAAAGCTTTAAAAGCAGCCGCTTACGGTCTGATTTGGCGGGGTTTTTCCATCTGTCGCAAAATGTTCCCTCGCGTCGTTCCCGGTCATAGCCACCCGCCCGCGCACCGCCTACAGTGGCCACAATCAGAAACAAGCGTTCGAGGAGACGACATGGAACCGGCAGGCCAGAATCCCAGACCCGCGCATTACGAGATCGTGCCCCGCCAGGGCCTCGACTTCGGCCTGGACGGGGACATTCCCAAGTACTGGCTCGGCGGCGATCCATTCAAGACCCGCTTCTTCGACGCCATGTCCACCCTGTTCCCGGAAGGCGAGAAGTTCTTCATCACCTGCGTGCGCGATTACCGCGACCAGATCACCGACCCGGTGCTGAACCAGGAAGTGAAGGACTTCATGCGCCAGGAAGGCCAGCACGGCATGGTGCATACCCAGTTCAACAACCGCCTCAAGGCCCAGGGCGTCGGCGTCGACGGCATCGAGGAGCAGATGAAGCGCATCCTCGGCCGCATCCGCAAGATCATGCCGCGCACCTTCACCCTCGGCCAGACCGCCGCCGCCGAACATATGACCGCGATCATGGCCCACAGCTTCTTCCACCGCCGCGAAGTGATGGAAGACGCCGACCCGCGCATCCGCGCCATGTACGCCTGGCACGCGGTGGAGGAGATCGAGCACAAGGCGGTGGCCTACGACGTGCTGACCAAGGTGGCCAAGGCCAGCTACTTCATGCGCATCTTCACCATGCTGTACGTCTCGCTGATTTTCCCGCTGCACACCTTCATGATCATGAGCCACATGTTCAAGGTGGACGGCTTCGGCTGGCGCCAGCGCGCCGGCCTCTGGTTCAAGGGCCTGTGGTGGCTGTACAAGCCGGGCGGCCTGTACCTGCCGGTGATCCCGCATTACCTGAAGTACTACGTCCCCGGCTACCATCCCTGGAAGGAGGGCAAGATGTTCTCCTACGAGCGCTGGCTGGAAGTCTTCGGCCAGACCAACGATCCCATCGCCGCGGGCAACGCCCTGCACGCCACCGGGATCTGAAGCACCTTCGCGGCAGCTGGCGGCGGCGTCGCCTGACGCCGCCGTGTCACCCGAAAGTCACATTTATTTACAGCCGTCCCCCGGCGTGTAAACTCGCGCAACCCGTTAGCTCTTCGCGGCGCGATGCCTTCACCTTCACCGTTTCGCAAATACTTTTCCTGGCCCACGCAGACCGGGCGCGGGCCGGCATGGCTGGGCCTGGCCTGCTGCGTCATCCTGGCGGTCTTCGGCAGCTGCGGCCGTCCGGCGCCCTCGCGGGGCGGCGGTGCGCAGAGCGGCGACGAGCTGGTCATCATGGCCAGCAACGGCCTGCAGGATCTGGGCTTCCTGCAAAAGCCGATGGAAGCGGCGGTGGGCCACAAGATCCGCTTCGACTACGTCGGCACCGTGGAGATGGCCGACCGCCTGCGCAACAGCGGCGCCAGCGCCGCCGACTTCGCCTGGCCGGCCAGCGGCTTCTACGTGCACCTCAACGCCTCGGCCAGGATCGCCGCTTCCGAGAAGATCATGCTGTCGCCGGTGGTGTTCGCGCTGAAGAAGCCGCGCGCCCAGGACCTGGGCTGGGACGAGAAGCCGCCGAGCTGGGACGAGATCGCGCACGTCGTGGCCCACGACGGCATGGCCCTGGGCATGACCAGCCCGGTGGTTTCCGACCTCGGCCTCGCCGCTCTGTTTTCCGCCGGCCTCGCCACCGCCAAGAATGACGCCCTGAATCCGTCCGATCTCGACCTGGTCAAGCTGCGGCAACTGTTCAGCGGCACCCGCCTGCTCGGCGGCAGCGCCCACTGGCTCGCCGATACCTACGTCAAGCAGGAAAACCGGCTCGACGGCATGATCAACTACGAGGCGATCGCCCTCAACCTCGACGCCGGCACCCAGCTCGGCACGCCGCTGGAGGTGATCCACCCGCGCGACGGCTCGGTGATGGCGGATTACCCGCTGATGCTGATCAACCCGGCGCGCAAGGCCGAGTACGCCCGCCTGGTCGCCCTGCTGCGCAGCCCAGCGATCCAGCAGCAGATCGTGGACCGCACCTGGCGTCGTCCGGTGATTCCCGGTATCCGCCTGCCCAAGGAACTGGAAGCCAAGCTGCCCAAGCCCCTGGCGGAACCGGCGCGGCCCGATTTCGTCGATGCGGTGCTGGACAGCTACCAATCCAAGGTGCGCATTCCGGCCCATTCCTACTTCGTGCTGGATGTCTCCGGCTCGATGGCGCAGGAACACCGCATGGACGAACTGAAGGCGGCGCTGCACCTGCTCTCCGGCTCCGACCAGAACACCCTGGCCGGGCGCTACGCCCAGTTCCTGGCGCGCGAAAAAGTGGACCTCACCACCTTCGACAGCCATATCGTCGACCACCTCGGCATCGATTTCGGCGGTCCGGGCGGCTACGACAAGATCCGCGGCCAGTTCGAGGACTTCGTCGCCTCGCTCCAGCCCAAGGGCGGCACCGCCATCTACGACGCCCTCCAGGCCACCTACCAGCAGGCCCTCAACGACCGCAAGAAGCAGCCCGGCTACTACCCCAGCATCGTGCTGATGACCGACGGCGAGAGCAGCAGCGGCAGCAATTTCGAGGCCTTCCGCAACTGGTACCAGGCCCTGCCGGATACCGCCCAGGACATCCCGGTGTTCACCATCATGTTCGGCGACGCCGACTCCGAGGAAATGAAGTCCCTGGCCGAGCTGACCGGGGGCCGGGTGTTCGACGCCGGCGGTTCCAGCCTCAGCGCGGTGTTCAAGGAAATCCGCGGCTACCAGTAGCCCTCATTTCACATCTGCAATGCACCGTATTGCAGCGCCGCGGCAAGCGGCGCGAAACCGCGCGCGCAGCCGGAAAAGCAGCGACCGCCAGAGGCGCAAGCCGCTGCTTTTTGCGGTAAAGTGCGCGCCAGCCGGCCCCGGACCGCCCCCGCGGTTCCACGTCGATTTTCGACGACCTGGCGGGCCGCCAGAACGGAACAGGAAATGAGCGAAAACTACGACATCATCGTCATCGGCGGCGGCCCCGGCGGCTACCCCACGGCCATCCGCGCCGCCCAGCTCGGCATGAAGACCCTCTGCATCGACAGCTGGATCAACACCGACGGCACGCAGTCCTTCGGCGGCACCTGCCTCAATGCCGGCTGCATTCCCTCCAAGGCCCTGCTCGAATCCTCCGAGCTGTACCATCGCGCCCAGCACGAATTCGCCGTGCACGGCATCGGCGTGGGTGAAGTGAAGCTGGACCTGAAGAAGATGCAGGAGCGCCGCACCGCGGTGAGCAAGGCCAACTCCGGCGGCGTGAAGATGCTGTTCCAGGGCAACAAGGTCACCGGCCTGTTCGGCTTCGGCAAGCTGCTCGGCGGCGGCAAGGTCGGCTACAAGTCGCACGACGGCAAGGAAGAGACCTTCACCGCCAAGCACATCGTCATCGCCACCGGCTCCGAACCGGTGAACCTGAAGATCGCGCCGGTCGACAAGGACCGCATCATCGATTCCTGGGGCGCCCTGGAACTCGCCGAAGTGCCGGAAACCCTCGGCATCATCGGCGCCGGCGTCATCGGCGTGGAGCTGGGCAGCGTCTGGTCGCGCCTGGGCGCCAAGACCACCATCCTCGAAGCCCTGCCGGGCTTCCTGCCGATGGTCGACCAGGCCATCGCCAAGGAAGGCCTGAAGCAGCTGACCAAGCAGGGCCTGGACATCAAGTTCGGCGCCAAGGTGCTGAACGCCAAGGCCGGCAAGAAGGATGTCACCGTCGAATACGAGCAGGACGGCAAGAAGGAAACCATCAAGTTCGACAAGCTGATCGTCGCCGTCGGCCGCCGCCCGTTCACCAAGGACCTGGGTTGCGACGTGGCCGGCGTGCAGCTCGACGAGCGCGGCTTCGTCAAGACCGATGCCCACTACAAGACCAGCGCCGAAGGCATCTACGCCGTGGGCGACGTCATCGGCGGCGCCATGCTGGCGCACAAGGCCATCGAGGAAGGCGTGGTCCTGGCCGAGCAGCTGCATGGCGAGAAGAGCGAGGTCAACTACCGCACCGTTCCTTCGGTCGTCTATACCAACCCGGAAATCGCCTGGGCCGGCATGTCCGAAGAGCAGGCCAAGGCCGCCGGCCACGAGGTCAAGACCGGCTCCAGCCCCTTCGCCGCCAACGGCCGCGCCCGCGCCATGGAATCGATCGTCGGCATGATCAAGATCATCTCCGACGCCAAGACCGACCGCGTGCTGGGCGTGCACATGATCGGCCCGTACGTCTCCGAGCTGGTCACCGAAGCCGTCACCGCGATGGAATACGGCGCCACCACCGAAGACATCCAGCTCACCATGCACGCCCATCCGACCCTGTCGGAGACGTTCCATGAGGCGGCGCTGGCGGTGGACGGCCACGCCATCCACTCCGCCAACAAGCGCAAGCCGGCCGCGGCCTAAAGCCTCGCTTTTGTCATTCCGGCGCAGCGAAGGATCCGGCCAGATCCTTCGCTGCGCTCAGGATGACAGTGATCTGATAGTGTGAGAGACGCTTTGCTTATTTGAACAGTTCGGGCCATGGATGGCCCGGTGCGTGTCAGGACGACATACTTTAATTAAATACACAGGTCTGAATCATGGGTCGTGGCCCAAGCATCGAAAACCGCAAGAACGCCGAGGACGCCAAGAAGGCCAAGACGTTCACCAAGTTCATCCGCGAGATCACCATGGCGGCCCGCGCCGGCGGCGGCGACCCGGCCGGCAATCCGCGGCTGCGCACCGCCATCGACAAGGCGCTGCACAACAACATGACCCGCGACACCGTCGAGCGCGCCGTCAAGCGCGGCACCGGCGAGGGTGGCGGGCAGGCGGTGGAGGAAGTGCGCTACGAGGGTTACGGCCCCGGCGGCGTGGCGATCCTGGTCGACTGCATGACCGACAACACCACCCGCACCGTGGCCGAAGTGCGCCACGCCTTCAGCAAGCAGGGCGGCAACCTCGGCAGCAGCGGTTCGGTGGCGTTCCAGTTCGCCGAGACCGGCGAGATCATCTTCGACATCCGCGAAGAGCCGGCGCTGGAGGAGAAGATCCTCGAACTGGCCCTGGACGGTGGCGCCGACGACGTGCAGAGCGAAGACGGCTTCGTCGACGTGCTGACCAGCCCGGCCAACTTCGAGACGGTCAAGGCCAAGCTCGAAGCGGCCGGCCTCAAGCCCATCGAGGCCGAGGTGGTGATGCGTCCGTCCAATCGCGTCGCCGTCGCTGGCGAAGCGGCGGAAACCCTGCAAGCCCTGCTCGACTGGCTGGAAGAGCTGGACGATGTGCAGGAGGTCTACCACAACGCGGACCTGCCGGCCGCTTCGTGAGCAATACGATCTCCCGTCATCCCCGCCAGGGATTGGCGGGGACCCAGTGACAGGGATGTCTAAGACTTCCGTTCTGCGCATCATTGGCATCGATCCCGGCTCGCGCATCACCGGCTATGGCGTGATCGAATCCGATGGCCCGCGCAACGTCTGGCTGGCCCATGGCCGCATCCGTTGCGGCGACCAGGGCATGCCGGAGCGCCTGTTGCAGATCTTCAAGGAGCTGGCCGAGGTGATCCGCGAATACGCGCCGCGCGAGGCGGCGATCGAATCGGTCTTCGTCAATCGCAACGTCAACAGCGCCATCGTGCTGGGGCAGGCGCGCGGCGCCGCCATCTGCGCCCTGGCCCATGCCGGCCTGAGCGTGGCCGAGTACGCCCCGGCCCAGGTCAAGTCGGCCATCGTCGGGCAGGGGCGGGCGGAAAAATCCCAGGTGCAGCACATGGTCAAGGCCCTGCTCAAATTGAACGAGGCGCCGCCCGCCGACGCCGCCGACGCCCTGGCGGTGGCGCTGAGCCACGCCCACTTGCGCAATGCGCCCGCGGTAAGGACTGGTGCCAAGCCAAGCGGCGGCCGTTGGACCCTGGCCCAGGTTGCCGCCCTGTCGCGTGGAGGCAAATCATGATCGGCCGTCTCACCGGGGTCCTGCTGAGCAAGCAGCCGCCGCACCTGCTGCTGGACGTGCATGGCGTCGGCTACGAGGTGGAGGCGCCGATGTCCACCTTCTTCCGCCTGCCGGCGGCGGGCGAGACCCTGACCCTGCACACCCACCTGGTGGTGCGCGAGGATGCGCATTTATTGTTCGGCTTCGGTTCGATGGCCGAGAAGACCCTGTTCCGGGATCTGATCAAGATCTCCGGCGTCGGTCCCAAGGTGGCGCTGGCGGTGCTGTCCGGCGTCAGCGTCGAGGAATTCTGGGGCACGGTGCGCAGCGGCGAGACCGGCCGCCTGGTCAAGCTGCCGGGCATCGGCAAGAAGACCGCCGAGCGCCTGGTGCTGGAGATGCGCGACCGCGCCGGCGTGACCAGCGCCGAAGGCACCGTGGCCGGCCTGCCGGCCGTGCCGTTCGGCGCCCTCTCCGAGGCCCGCGCCGCCCTGGCCTCGCTGGGCTACAAGCCGGCTGAGGTGCAGCGCCTGAGCGAAGCGGTGTACAAAGAGGGCATGACCACCGAAGCCATCATCCAGGAAGCGCTGAAGCGGGCGCTGCGCTAAATGACCACCCCGTCAGACCGCCTGATTTCAGCGTCCGCCGCCGGCGAAGAGGAGCGCTTCGAGCGCGCTCTGCGTCCGCGCAAGCTGACCGAGTACGTCGGCCAGCCGGCGGTGCGCGAGCAGATGGGCATCTTCGTCGATGCCGCCCGCAAACGCGGCGAGGCGCTGGATCACACCCTGATCTTCGGGCCGCCGGGCCTGGGCAAGACCACCCTGGCGCACATCCTGGCCGCCGAGATGGGCGTGAACATGCGCCAGACCTCCGGCCCGGTGCTGGAGCGGGCGGGGGACCTGGCGGCGCTGCTGACCAATCTGGAGCCGCGCGACATCCTCTTCGTCGACGAGATCCACCGCCTGTCCCCGGTGGTGGAGGAAGTGCTGTACCCGGCGATGGAGGACTACCAGCTCGACATCATGATCGGCGAGGGGCCGGCGGCGCGTTCCATCCGCCTGGACCTGCCGCCGTTCACCCTGGTCGGCGCCACCACCCGCGCCGGAGCGCTGACCGGGCCGCTGCGCGACCGCTTCGGCATCGTGCAGCGCCTGGAGTTCTATTCCATTCCGGACCTGTCTTCGATCGTGAAGCGCTCCTCGGCCATCCTCAAGGTGCCGATCGACGAGGCCGGCGCCAACGAGATCGCACGGCGCTCGCGCGGCACCCCGCGTATCGCCAACCGCCTGCTGCGGCGGGTGCGCGATTTTGCCGAGGTGAAGGGCACCGGCATCGTCAACGAGGACATCGCCGCGGCGGCGATGAAGATGCTGGATGTGGATACCAACGGCTTCGACCTGATGGACCGCAAGCTGCTGATGACCCTGATCGAGCGCTTCGACGGGGGGCCGGCGGGGCTGGACAACCTCGCCGCCGCCATCGGCGAGGCGAGGGACACCATCGAGGATGTGATCGAGCCCTTCCTGATCCAGCAGGGCTACCTGCTGCGCACTCCCCGCGGGCGCATGGCCGGCAAGCTGGCCTACCAGCACTACGGTCTGCCGCCGCCCCGCCGCAGCGAGCCGGACCTGTTCGCCGAATAGGCCTCGAAAATCGTCTGAAACTGAACCTCGGCGCGCTTTCGGGGTCTTTGCTGCGTTCCCGCATCCGGTACAATTGCGCACCCTTACACCTTTAAAACCTTGAATATTCCGGTGTTTGCCTGGCCTATCCGCGTGTACTACGAGGACACGGACCTGAGCGGTGTGGTCTATCACGCGAATTATCTGCGCTTTCTGGAGCGCGCACGCACCGAATGGCTGCGTGCCCTGGGCTTTTCGCAGGAGCGCTTGAAGGACGAGATGGGCGTGGCGTTCACGGTGGCGGGAATGGAAATCGATTTCCGCAGGCCGGCGCGGCTGGACGACCTGCTCGAAGCGACTGTGGCGCTGGAAGGCCGCAAGCGCGCCAGCCTGAACTTCGTGCAGACCCTGCGGCGCGCGGACGATGCAACGGTGGTGTTGACGCAGGCGCGGGTGCGGGTGGCTTGTGTGTCGATGGCGACGTTCAGGCCATGCGCCTTGCCAGGCGGGATTTTTGCTGCGACCGAGGCTTGATCCGGCCGCTACGACGTGGACAACAGAAGACAACAGGACTCCGCATGAACGGAAATATGTCGATCATTCAACTGCTGCTGCAGGCCTCTCTCCTGGTCAAGGTGATCCTGGCCCTGCTCGCCGCGGCTTCGGTGCTGTCCTGGACGGTGATCCTGGCCAAGCGTTCCCTGCTGTCGCGCACCGAGAAGGCCGCGGCCGCTTTCGAGAACCGCTTCTGGTCCGGCGGCACGCTGGGTGATCTGTACGAGAACCTGCGCCGCGGCCGCGACAAGAGCGACGAGGGCCTGCCGCAGGTGTTCTGCGCCGGCTACGAGGAATTCACCCGCCAGCAGGGTTCGCGGGTCGATCCCGACGATGCGCTGGCCGCGGTGCAGCGCCAGATGCGCGTGACGCAGACCCGCGAGATCGAGCGCCTCGAAGGCGGTTTGTCGATGCTGGCCACGATCGGCTCCACCAGCCCTTACGTCGGCCTCTTCGGCACGGTGTGGGGCATCATGACCGCCTTCATCGCCATCGGTAACGTCAAGCAGGCCACCCTGGCCTCGGTTGCGCCCGGCATCGCCGAGGCCCTGATCGCCACGGCCTTCGGCCTGTTCGCCGCCATCCCGGCGGTCATCGCCTACAACTTCTTCACCTCCCGCCTCGACCGCATCGAAACGCGCTTCGGCACCTTCGCCGAGGAGATGACCGGCATCATCGAGCGCGGCCTGCGCGGCGCCAGCGGTTCGAGGGCGGCGTAGTGCCATCCGTCAATGCCTCGGGCGGGCGCAAGAAGCGCCGCCTCAATGCCGAGATCAACGTCGTTCCCTATATCGACGTGATGCTGGTGCTGCTGGTGATCTTCATGGTCACGGCGCCGCTGCTGACGCAGGGTGTCGACGTGGAATTGCCACAGACCAGCTCCAACCCCCTCACCAACGAGGATCAGCCGGTGACCTTGTCGGTGGACGCCAGCGGTCGCTACTTCCTCGACGTGGGCAAGGGGAACGACAAGCCGGTATCCGATGACGAGCTCGCCCAGCTGGTGCATGCCGTGGTCGACCAGAAGCCGGACCGCATGATTCTGGTGCGTGCCGACTCGCATGTTTCCTATGACAAGGTGGTCAAGGGCATGTCGATCCTCCAGGGCGCCGGTGCCAAGAAGATCGGCTTCGTCACCGATGCTCCCTCCGCGGGCAAGCCGGACAAGCGCAACCCCTGATGAGCCTGCCGCCCCGTCATCTGATCCTGGCGGTATTGCTCCACGCCGTCCTGTTCGCGTTCCTGCTGGTCGGGGTGCAGTGCACCGACCATGTCGAACCCACGCCGGTGATACAGGGCGTGCTGATCGCGCCGAACGACCTGAAAGCCCTCAAGCCGCCCACGCCGCCGTCGCCGACTCCGACCAAGCCCGAGGACCAGGACGAAGGCCCGCAGAAGATCGTCAAGGACACCGACGTCGTCGCCGATCAGGCCAAGGAAAAGCAGGAAAAGGCCGCCGCCGAGCAGAAGAAGATCGACGACCAGAAGGCCCAGGAACAGCAGCAGAAGGCGGCGGAAGCCGCCGCCCAGGCCGAAAAGCAGAAAGCGGAAGCGGCCAAGGCGGAGGAACTTAAGCGCCAGCAGGAGGTTCAAAAGCAGGCTGACGAGCAGGCCGCGGCGCAGAAAAAGCAGCAGGAAGAGGCCAAGCGGAAGGCCGATGCCGCTGCCCAGGCCGCCGCCGAGGCGCAGCGCAAGAAGGAACTGGACGAACAGGTACGCAAGGAGGCTGAACAGCAACAGCAGGCGCAGGCTGCGGCCATCGCCAGGCAGAAGAAGGCCGAGGATGCGCAGAAGGAAGCGGACCGCCGCAAGCGGGCCGAAGAACTGCAGAAATCGCTCGGCGTCGAGTCTGCCCAGTTGATTGCTCAGGTTCAGAATCAATGGCAACTACAGCTCATTGCGGCAATTCAGCAAGCCTGGGCCTGGCCTCCCGGCACAGATCCCAACACCAAGGCCTATCTGAAAATCAGGTTGGCACCCAACGGTCAGGTGTTGAGCGCCGAAATTTCCACCAGCAGCGGCGTGCCATTGTTCGATCAGACGCTGAAGCAGGCGGCCTACAAGGCCAGCCCCTTGCCGTTGCCCAGTGATCCCAGCGCCTTCGACCCGAATCTGACCATTTGCTTCTCGCCCAACACCAGGAGCTGCCAATAACAATGAAAACCATCTGGATTTTTCTGCTCAGCCTGGCAGTCGCGCCCGCCGCCTTCGCGGATCTGTCGTTCAGTGTCAGCAGCGACAAGAGCCGCGCGCAGCCCATCGCCATCGTGCCGTTCGTGCAGACGCCGGACGTCACCGTCGACATCGCCCAGGTCATCGACGACGATCTCGCGCACAGCGGCATGTTCATCACCCTGCCGCGCGCCAACATGCTGGAAAAGCCGACCGATATTTCCCAGGTCAACACGCACAACTGGCAAGTGCAGAACATGAATTTCGCCGTGATCGGCAAGGTGACGCCGGGCGCGACACCCGGCAGCATCGCCGTGAGCTTCACCCTGATGGACGTGCTGCACGACACACCCATCGCGATCCTCAACGGAGCCGACATCCAGGGCAAGGACAAATTGCGTTGGCGCTCCGCAGGCCACCAGGCCGCGGACATGATCTTCCAGAAGCTGACCGGCATCCGCGGCGTGTTCAACACGCAGCTTGCCTACGTCGATGCCACCGGCACCGGCAACAACCGCAAGTTCGAACTCTACATCGCCGATTCCGACGGCGAGAACCGCCGCACCATCGCCCGCTCGCGTGAGCCGCTGATGTCGCCGGCCTGGTCGCCGGACGGCCGCAAGCTGGCTTTCGTCGGCTATGACCACGGCTATTCGGCGATCTATGTACAGACCTGGGAGACAGGCGAGTTGAAGAAGTTCGTCGGCGAGAAGGGCATCAACGGCGCCCCGGCCTGGTCGCCGGACGGCACCAAGCTGGCGGTGACCCTGTCCTTCGAGCGGAACCCGGACATCTACGTCATCGACGTGGCCAGCGGCTCACGCACCCGCATCACCACCGACCCCGGCATCGACACCGAGGCGGCTTGGTCGCCGGACGGCAAGACCCTGGTCTGGGCTTCGGACCGCGGCGGCCAGCCGCAGCTGTACAGCGCACCCTCCACCGGCGGCCCGCAGACGCGGCTCACTTTCCAGGGAAACCGCAATGAAGATCCGGCTTTTTCGCCCGATGGCAAGTGGCTTGCGCTGGTCAATAGTGATGGCGCGGGCTACCATATCGGGCTGATGGATTGGCAGACCAAGGCGGTGAAGATCATCAGCGACGGTTTCATGGACGAGCACCCGCGCTTCGCTCCAAACAGCCAGGTGGTGATCTACACGACCCAGGGTTCGCGTGGCGAAGAGATGAGAACCGCGACCGTTGACGGACGCGTGCACCAGACCCTGAGCCAGCCGGGGACCAATGTGCGCGAGCCGGCCTGGTCGCCCTGGCCGCCGCAGTAATCGAGCAAAATCATTAAAATAGTTACATGTTCACGCTGTAAAATCACACAAAGTGCCCCCCCGTTCCCCGTAAGGAGTCTCCCCATGCAGTACAAAAATAAATTCCTCGCCGGCGTCGCCGCCGTAGCGTTCGCCGTTGTGATGGCCGGTTGCTCTTCCGGCGGTGAAACCAAGACCGATGCCGGCGCCAAGCCGGTCGACAACGGTGGCGGCATTGCCACCAACCAGGGCTATGGCAACACCAACACCGGCACCAGCACCACTGGTGACCTGTCGGCTCACTCGGTCTACTTCGATTTCGACAAGAGCGACATCAAGCCGGACAGCCTGGGCGTCGTCTCCAGCTGGGCCACCTACCTGAGCGCCAACCCGACCGCCAAGGTCCGCCTGGAAGGCAACACCGACGAGCGCGGCACCCGCGAGTACAACATCGGCCTGGGCGAGCGTCGCGCCAATGCCGTTGCCCAGGCTCTCGAAGCCAAGGGTGTCTCCGCCTCGCAGCTGACCACCGTCAGCTACGGCAAAGAGCGTCCGGTCGCCCTCGGCCACGACGAGGCCTCCTGGGGCCAGAACCGTCGCGTCGACCTGGTTCAGCAGTAAGAGAACCTGAAGGCCGATGATCCGCTCCAGCGTTTCTTCCGGCATCAAGGGGCTGGCGCCGCTGTTCGCGGCGCTGGCCCTTTCCGCTTGCGCCAGCGATTACGGCGCTCCGATCAACGGCCAGCGTGCGCTGAGCCCTGAGGAGCAGCGCCTGCAGTCGGTCGAGAACAAGACGGTGGACCTGAGTCGGCGCCTCGGCGCCATCGAGTCCACGCAGAACGGTTCGCAGGCCGACGATCTGCGTAATCTGCGCGGTGAAGTGGAGCAATTGCGGCACGATGTCGACACCCTGCAGCAGACGCTCCAGCAGCAGAATGTCGACAACGATGCCCGCTTCAAGCGGCTCGAGGGTGGTGGTCAGCTTCCGGCCGCCGGCACCGATCCGAACGCGCTACCGATGCCGGGTGCTGTTCCGGCGCCGCCTCCCGTTTCTTCCGTTGCACCGCCTCCGGCAGCTGCAGTCGCTCCGGCGGCTGCGCCCGTCGCCGCTGCGCAAAACAGCACGTCGGCCGACGAGGAAGCGATTTACCTGAAGAGCTTCGACCTGCTGCGCGGCGGCAAGTATGATGCCGCCATCAGCGGGTTCCGTAGCATGCTCGGCAAGTACCCGCAGGGGAACTACGCCGACAACGCCTGGTACTGGATGGGCGAGTCGTACCATGTGAAGGGCGATGACGCCAACGCGCTCAAGTCCTACCAGTCCCTGTTGCAGCAGTTCCCGGCCAGCCCCAAGGTGCCGGACGCGCTGCTCAAGACCGGGGTGATCTTCCAGGCGCAGCAGAAGAGTCCGCAGGCCCGGGACGCTTATCAGAAAGTGCTGAAGCAGTATCCAAGCTCCAGTGCGGCAGCCCAGGCGCGTACGCGACTGGCGCAGCTGAAGTAGGCCGAATCGTGAATCTTCCGGCCGTCGACAAGGCGCCCGGAACACCGTCGGCGCGTTTAAAACTCACCGAGATTTTCCTCTCTCTTCAGGGCGAGTCCACTCTGGTGGGCTGGCCCACTGTTTTTGTGCGTCTCACCGGCTGCCCGCTGCGTTGCCAGTACTGCGACACCGCTTATGCCTTCCATGGTGGCGAGTGGCACCAGCTGGATCAGGTGCTGGAGCAGGTCGCCAGCCATGGCGTGCGTCACGTCTGCGTCACCGGTGGCGAGCCGCTGGCGCAGAAGGGCTGCCTGCCACTGCTCAGCGCCCTGTGCGACGCCGGCTACGTTGTCTCCCTCGAAACCAGCGGCGCCATCGATATCTCGATGGTCGATCCCCGCGTGATCCGCGTGGTCGACATCAAGACTCCCGGTTCGGCCGAAGTGGCGCGCAACCGCTGGGACAACCTGGCCCTGCTCAACGAGCGCGACCAGATCAAGTTCGTGCTGTGCAGTCGCGAGGACTACGACTGGGCCAAGGGCATCCTCGAGCAGTACAGCCTGCCTGCGCGCTGCGCCGTGTTGTTCTCGCCCAGCCATGGCCAGGTCAGCCCGACCGAGCTGGCCGACTGGATCGTGGCCGACCGCCTGCCGATCCGCATGCAGATGCAGCTGCACAAGATCCTGTGGGGAAATACTCCTGGCCGCTAATTATTGAACCCCTCTCCCTACGGGAGAGGGGCAGGGGTGAGGGACGCACCGTCAAGCACAGGGATCGCCACGCTGAAGTGGTGTCCCTCACCCGCCGCTTCGCGTCGGCCTCTCCCGGAGGGAGAGGCGATACGATGCGCCGAAACTTGCAGGTGAATACACCATGACCGAATCACCCAAAAAAGCCGTCATCCTGCTCTCGGGTGGCCTCGACTCCGCTACCGTGCTGGCCATCGCGCGCAGCGAGGGCTACGAGACCTACGCCCTGTCCGTCTCCTACGGCCAGCGCCATGTCGCCGAGCTGAATGCCGCGGTGAAGGTGGCGCAGCGGCTGGGTGCCAAGGGCCGACAGCAGATGCAGGTCAACCTGGACGCCGTAGGCGGCTCGGCCCTGACCGATCGCTCCATCGCGGTGCCCGAATCGGGCCCGACGACGGGCATTCCGGTGACCTATGTGCCGGCCCGCAACACCCTGTTCCTGTCCCTGGCCCTGGGCTGGGCCGAGGTGCTGGGGGCGCGGGACCTGTTCATCGGCGTCAACGCGGTGGACTACAGCGGCTACCCGGACTGCCGCCCCGAATTCGTCCAGGCCTTCGAAACCCTGGCCAATCTGGCCACCAAGGCCGGCGTGGAAGGGGTGAAATTCCGCATCCACACCCCCCTGATCCAGCTCAGCAAGGCCGACATCATCCGGCGCGGCACGGAACTGGGGGTGGATTTCGCCGAAACCGTCTCCTGCTACCAGGCCGACGCCGAAGGCCGCGCCTGCGGCCGCTGCGACTCCTGCCGCATCCGCAGTGAGGGCTTCGCCGCCGCCGGAATCCCGGATCCGACCCGCTATCAGGCCTGAGATCTGCTCAAAACGGTCTGTAACAAGCCTGAAACCTGTGCTGCCGGTCCGCCAGCAGCTATAATCTGCGACCCCGCAGCATCCCCCTCGATGGGTCGTTAGCTCAGTCGGTAGAGCATCGGACTTTTAATCCGCTGGTCGCTGGTTCGATCCCAGCACGACCCACCACCAATCAGTGATTTGCACGCTGTTCGAAGTACGTCCACCCCGGACTATTTCGGGAGCAAGCCCAGCGCATCGCTGTAGACATATCCCTTGTAGCTCTCCACCAACTGGTGGTCTTCGCAATCGTCGAGCTTGCCTGCACATAGCCGGCGCATGGCCGATAAGGCGGTGAAGTGCCGGTCTTCGGTGACGCCGGCCAGGTCGGCGACGAGGCTGGGCAGGAAGGCGATGTCCATGGTCGGGGTCTGCGGCACTTCCGCGCCGGGAAAGTTGGTGCGCAGGCGGTATTGCGTGATGAAGTTGGGATCGGGGAGGGTGTATCGATACTGTGGCGGCGGCTCTTCGAAGTAGGCCTGGTGGTCGCCGAAGTAGCACAGCATGGCCACGCGTGAATCGGATTGCAGGAAGCGGCCAAGGCCGTTGACGGCATCGCTCAGCACTTTCAGGCGGCCGATGTAGTCGGACAGCCGGGAGGACAGGGACGGGGTGATGCCGGTGCGGTCCAGGCTGTAGGTCACCTGCGTGCGCCTGGAGTAGGGGGCGTGTTCCATGATCGACAGCATGTACAGGAACAGCGGCTTGTCGGCGTCTGGGCTTTTGCGATGGTCGCGGATCAGCTTGGCCGCGGCTTCGCCCAGGCGCGGGCTGGTGGCGATGTCCCATTCGTCGCCAGGGACGTTGTCGTATTCGTGGAAGTCGCGCAGCGTCAGCACTTCGTCGAAGCCCATCTTTTCGTAGACGCGACCGGCGTCGTAGAAACGCTTGAAGGTGGGCATCAGCACCACGGCGTGATAGCCGTTGCTCTTCAACAGACGCACCAGGTCGCCGCGTAGCGGATCAGGGCAAGCGCACGCCCCAACCAACGCAAGGCAACGCCCGCAAATCGCGAGCGACCGTTATCTGACATCGAGATTCCCTGAGATCCTGCGTTTGAATGCTGAACATGGCGCCGGCCGATCCGTGCCTGTCCGGACCGAAAAGCCCGAAATCCAGCAAAAAGACCTTGATTATAAATGAATATTACATTTCGATGACGCCGTGGCTGCCGCTCGATACTCTTGCTTCATCGTGCGCGCCCGATGGCGCGGCACCGGGACCGGTGGTTACGTCATACACTGCGTCGAAATACTTGCCGGAAACCGAATTTCTTCATGATCAAGAAGCCCGACACCGCCAAACTCGACCGCATCGTGGCGGATGCGCGGCGCAATGCCGAGCAGCGCGACCTTGGCTATCGCGAGCAGGCTCTGAAGATGTATCCCTGGATCTGTGGGCGCTGCCAGCGCGAGTTCACCCGCGTCAACCTGCGCGAACTGACCGTGCATCACCGTAACCACGATCACGATTTCAATCCGTCCGACGGCAGTAATTGGGAACTGCTGTGCGTGTATTGCCACGACAACGAGCATTCGCGCTATCTGGATCACACTGGCGGCGCGTCGAAGCCGAATGACGCAGCGGTGGCGACGGGCAATCCCTTCGCCGACCTGAAGGGGCTGATGACGCGGAAGCCCTGAACGCCAGCGCGCTTGCTAGCGCTTGGGTGGCGTGCCGCTGACGACGATGGGAATCCGCGGAGCGGCCTTGCCATACCAGGCAGCCCGTTCTTCGCGGCAGTCGTAGCCGCCCATGTCGAAGCCGCGGCAGATGGTCGGGCGCAGTTCGTAGATGGAGCAGCGCAGGGTGTCGCGATCGAGCGCGGCGCACCAGCCGTCGTCGCCTTTCGCCACGATCTCCAGGCCGTGCGCGTCGTGATCGACGTAGCGCGCGGGGATCGCATCCTCCGGCATCAGCAGTACCGGCAGGCGACAGCAGATCGCCTCACAGGCGCTGCACTTGACCGTGGGGTCGATGTCCTCTAACTGCGTGGGTGCCGTCTCCATGGCGCGCAGTATCGCCGCAATTACCTGGGCGTGCCTGGACACGCCGGGGCTCCAGCCCGGTGAATCAGCGCCGGATCACCACAGCCGGTTCCACCGGGACCTTGTTGCCATGCGCATCGCAGCTGAAGGTGGCGTAATGGTGGCCGGTCAGCTGGTTGTCCAATTGGGCCTGGCAGATATGCCTGCGGTAGTCGTCCTGGTCGGCCTGGGTAACCTGCGGCTCGGTCTGTCTTTTGCGCTCTTCGGCATCGAGCCTGCTGCGTTCGGCTTGCTGCTGGGCGTGGTCCTGGTCCATCTGGCTCAGGTAGTTCTGGTAGTGGGCGGAAGCCGAGTCGCCGCCCAGAGGGGTGACGTAGCCGCCTTTCACCGTACCCGCATCCTTGGCGCCGCCGTCGCAGGGATGGTCCTGGTAGACCAGCTGGCCAGCGGCGTTCTTGCACTTGTAGACGTCCTGCGCCATGACCGGGAACGCCATCGCGCCCAACAGCGCCAGGCTTGCCAGCTTGATCATTGTTTTCATGACACTCCTCCTGCAACAGGCGGCAGCTTTACGGTTTGTGCACCCGGCTGGTGACTTCGATGCGGATCTGGCGCAGCTTGTCCTTCACGATCGCCTCGTTTGCGGGACCCATGCGGACCAGCATCTTCTGGCCGGCAGAAAGGGCTTCCAGTTCGGGATCGGCGTAGGTGAACAGCACGTTGGGCTGATCCAGGCGCACCGGGGCGGCCGGCGTGGGTGCGGCGAGCAGGTTGTCGATGACCTGCACCAGGCGGTCGTTGAAGTAACCGTCGGGGTAGCCGAGGCTGACGTAGGTCTGCTGGAACAGGGGATACAGGTGGACGTAGACGGAGACCAGCTTCTTTGCATCCACCACCTGCGCCGCGTGCACATAGGGGGTGTAGCGCGCGTAGTTTTCGGCGGCGATGCTGCGGCTGCCTTCCGCGCCGTCCACGGTGAAGTGCCCAGGCACCGGCTTGACCGCCAGCAGGCGGCCGGCGACCTTGTCGCGCGGCAGGTTGTCGATGGTGGCGACGATGCGGCGGATGATGCCCTTGAGCTGGAACAGGTCGACCAGGGTCTGCTGGCCGAACACGCCGCCCAGGCTTGCCTGGGCCTCGGCGTCGCTCTCATCGAGACCCGGCAGGGGCTTCGGTGGAGTCGGAGCGGCGACGGGTTCTTCCTCGATGGGGTAATGGCTTTGCGGCGCGGGGGGAGGCGCCTCCGGAGCGGGCTGGACGGCGGCTACCGGGGGCGGCTCCGTGCGCTGCGTATGCAGGTAGTAGGCGATACCGCCGACGGCGGCGACCAGGATCACTATCAGCACAGGCCAGATCGACTTTTTCATCAGCAAGGCGCCTTGTCCGCCGGACTGGAACGTACCCCAGTGTACTGCGCTTCGGGGTCTGGATACGCGAGCCTGGGCTCAGTCATTGGGTCCGGGCTCAATCTATGTTTTTCTTGGGGAAGTCGTACCACTGCACCACGCCGCCGCCGTGGCGGATGTCGCGCCATTGCCGCGCTTCGAAGCCGATGGTGACGACGGCGCAGGTGGGCAGGTCGGTGAACGGGCAGGGCGCCAGCAGCTGCGCCAGCTCGCTGAAGCCGGGGTTATGACCGAACAGCAGGACGTGGCTGTCGGCGTCGTCGCCTTCGCGCACGATGCCGAGCAGGGTGCCGCGGGTGGCTTCGTAGATGCGCGGGTCGATGCGGATGGCGGTGTTGGGCACCGCCAGTGCAGCGGCGAAGATGTGGGCGGTGGTGATGGCGCGTAGCGCCGGGCTGGAGATCAGCCGCAGCGGGCGCTCCAGCTGCGGTGCCAGCCGGGCGGCCATGACGGGCGCATCGCGGCGGCCGCGGGCGTTGAGCGGGCGTTCGAAATCGCTCAGTTCGGCGTAGTCCCAGGAGGATTTGGCATGGCGGATCAGGGTCAGGCGGCGCATGGTGGGCAGGCCTTGGGAAGATATTGCTGAGTGACCCGGATCAACGGCGTTGGTTCGATCGCGGCGGTGAATCCGGCCAGATCCTTCGCTGCGTTCAGGATGACAGGTTCGATTTTGCTGAAGCGCGGGGAAATGTGGAAGCCGCGCGGTGCTCAGGCCGGACGGACGGCGCTTTTCAGATACACGTCGAAGCGCAGCTGGGTCGAGCTGAGCGACATGGAGGGCTCGATGCCGCCCAGCCAGGGGGCCTTCAGCGGGCGCTTCACCACCACGCGCAGGCGGGCGCAGGCCAGCGCCGGCTGCAGCAGGAGGTCGGCATCCTCGTCGCCGCCGGTGAGGTCGCGCAGGATCTGCATTTCCTTGCTGGGCAGGGCGGCCTTGCCGTCGTCGGGGTACATGGGGTCGAGGTAGACCACGTCCCATTGCCGTTCGCCGCCGAAGACGGCACGGGCCTCGGCGGCGATGATCTCGATGCGCTGGCCGATGGCCTGGTTTTGCGGGTCCGCCAGCACGCGCTGGTGGGCGTTGCGCAGCAGTTCGACGATGCTGGGATTACGCTCCACCAGGGTGACGTGGGCGCCCAGAGCGGCGAGGGTATAGCCGTCGCGGCCGAGGCCGGCATTGGCGTCGAGCAGGCTGGGCGCCGGCTCCTTGTGCAAGCCGGCGGCGCGGGCCAGGGGCTGGCGGCGGCCACCGGAGATGCGGCGCTTCAGCTCGGCGCCGCTCCAGTCCGCCGCGATGGGGCCGTACTGGCGGCGGTGCAGGGCGCGCAGCTGGAGGCGGTCGCCCTGTTGTTCGAATTCGAAGCGCAGGTCCGATTCCGGAACCGGGCCCTGGTCTTTCTTGAGGCTCAAAAAAAGAGACCCCGGACCTTGCGGTCCGGGGTTTCCGTATGCGTGTCGCCGTGCGGCTGCTTAGGCAAGCTTGGCCGGGTCGAACAGGCCGCCGATGCGCTGGGCGAGCATGAGGTCGCCGTCGAGCTGCAGCTTGCCGGTCATGAACGCGGTCATGCCGTTGAGCTCGCCCTTCATCAGCGCGATGAGGTCGTCGTCTTCCATGGTCAGGGTGACGTCGGGGCTGCCGGCGGTGCCGGCGGCAACGGTGGCGGCGCCGCCCTTGATGGTGACGTAGTGCGGCTGGGAGGTGTTGAACTGGATCACCGCATCGGTGCCGGCTGCGGCATCGGCGTTGAGGGCGGCGGGCAACTTCTGCAGCAGGTCGGCTACGCTCATGGTCATTCTCCAAAAGGGACCCGAATCCTAACCTCGGGTGTGCGCCAGAGGCAATGATTCCAGCGCCACTAGGTAATGGCGCTTACTGCGCCTCGGACAGGCTTTCGCGGACCAGTGCGGCCGCTGCCGGAGCGAGCAATACGGGGTTCACGGAACTGCGGTAAAGGCGGCCCGCGGCGTGTAATTGCGCCGCCAGGGCGCCGTATTGGCGATGATCGAGCACGACGAAGTCCCGCCCCTCCACCAGCCGCGGCAACAGCCGCTTGAAAGTGCGGAAGGAAGCGCCCTTGTCCCGCCCCAGTTCGGTATCGAGTTCGCGCAGGCTGAGCCAGCCCGAGTAATCGCCGCTACCGCCCCCTGCGTCACCGTCTTCAGGCGGGTTCATCGCCGGCCAGGAGGAAATGGGCGCGGGCCAGGGCCACCGGTTTGGCGGGGTTGGCCTGCCAGCAGCGGATCTGTACCTGGGCGACGCGTCGGCCGAGGCGTTCCACCGCGCAGCTGGCATAGGAATCCTCGGCGTGGGCCGAACGCAGGTAGTCGATGGAGAAGTCGATGCTTTTCGGCACGCGCTGCTCGTCCAGCATCAGCAGCAGGTGCATCAGGGCGGCGCTTTCCATGAAGCTGGCGACCACGCCGCCATGGATGGCCGGCAGGGCGGAGTTGCCGATCAGGGATTTTTTGAACGGCAGGTGCAGGACCGGGGCGGCGGGGTCGGCCATGTCGATGTGCAGGCCCAGGTAGACGGCGTAGGGGACCAGGCCGAGCAGGGCGGCGCTGTCCTTCTGCTCCCGTGCCAGGCGGCGCGCTTCTTCCATTTTCATTGCAGGCCGCTCCGTTCGCTCTTTTCGCCGGGGCGGCCGGTGCGCATGAAGGCGGCCAGGCAACTGGCGACCGGGGCGGCGGGGTCATCCTGCCAGACGGTGGCGCGCAGGAAGGCGATCTGTTCGGTGAGGCGGTAGCACTCGGCCCGGCACACCAGGTCCTTGCCGGGACGGCTGGGCCGCAGGTAGTCCACCCGCAGGTCGAGGGTGGCGATGCGGGTGGGTTTGCCGATGTGGGCCAGCAGGGCGATGCCGCAGATGGAATCGATCAGGGTGGTGATGACGCCGGTGTGGATCAACTGGCGCTCGACGTCGCCGAGGAATTCCGGCTTGCAGGGCAGGCGTGCCTCGGCGGCTTCGCCGTCGATGCGGGTCAGCTCGATGCCGAGCTCGCCCACATGGGGTACCGAGGTGGCATAGCTGCGCCGCAGGATGTCGTAGAAGGGCTGGTTGGACATGAGGCTTTACGCGGTCGGGTCGAAGATCTGCCGGCGCCAGCTATTGGCGTCGCAGATGAGGTATTCCCGGTGCCGAGGGCGCCAGTCCGCCAGCACGATGCGCTCGCGGGGCCGGCCATCGACTTCGTAGGCGTGCTCGGCGGGACGGTGGGTATGGCCGTGGATGATGCGCCGGACGTCGTAGCGGATGAAGGCTGCGCGTACCGCGGTGTCGTTGACGTCCATGATCATCGAGGGCTTGTTCTCGCTGCCGGCGCGTGCCGTGCCGGCCACCCGCAGGCGCATCGACTCCGGCAGCCGGTGGTAGATCGCCTGGGCCAGGGGATTGCGCGAGAAGCGGCGCCAGCGCTGGTAGGCGTGGTCGTCGGTGCAGAAGATGTCGCCGTGCGACAGGAGGGTGGGGACGCCGGCCATTTCCAGCCGCAGCGGGTCGGGCAGCAGCTCGACGCCGGTGGCGGCGGCGAAGTCCTTGCCGACGAGGAAGTCGCGGTTGCCGTGCATGAAGCGGACGCGCACGCCGCTGTCGCCGAGGGCGCGCAGGGCGGCGAATTCGGGGCCGTACTCGCGCCGGCCGACGTCGTCGCCGATCCAGTACTCGAACAGGTCGCCGAGGATGTAGACGGTTTCCGCCGCGCGGGCCGGGCCGGCCAGGAAGCGCGCAAAGGCGTCGCGCAGCGGCGAGGGCTGGTTGGGCAGGTGGATGTCGGACAGGAGCAGCGTGGTCATTGGACCTGCGTTACCACCAGTGGCAGGACGGCGACTTGGCCCTGTTGATCAGTACCGGTTCCAGGGGAACGTTGGAGAAGTCGTCGTTGACGGCATGGGTGGGCAGGGCCGCGATGCGGTCGACCACGTCCATGCCTTCGACCACGCGGCCGAACACGGCGTAGCCATGTTCGCGCCCGGGAATTTCCGGGTGCGGGTTCAGCTTCAGGTTGTCGACGAGGTTGATGTAGAACTCGGCGTCGGCGGTATCCGGCTGCATATCGCGCGCCATGGCCAGGGTGCCGCGCAGGTTGGACAGGCCGTTGCCGGATTCCAGTTTGATCTGCGGGTGGCGCGGCCGGTCGCTGAGGTCCGCGTTATAGCCGCCGCCCTGGATGACGAAGCCGGGGACGATGCGATGGAAGACAGTGCCGTCGTAGTGGCCTTCGCAGGTGTAGCGCAGGAAGTTGTCGACGCTGAGCGGGGCGTGGTCGCGGTCCAGCTCGAGGGTGATGTCGCCTTGCGAGGTTTGCAGGAGGACGCGCGGGTGCTGGGGATCCTTCGGCCCCATCAGGGCGCAGCCGCTGACGGTGAGGCCCAGGCAGAGCAGGGTGCTGAACTTGAGTGCGGATTTGAACAAGGTCGTGGCTGGGGTCATGGGTGGGGTCACGAGTGGATTCCCATCAGGCAGCGGCGGATACGGCATTGTCTTCGGGCCGGCGCTCGGTCAGGGCGATAGCGTCCTCGACCACTGCCCAGCCTGCATTCTTACGATGTGCGTTTTCCGACAGGTGGCGGCGGAAGGCGCGGCCGCCGGGCTGGCCCTTGTACAGGCCGAGGATGTGCCGCGTGATCTGCCCCAGGGATGTGCCGGATGCCAGTTCCTGCTCGATGTAGGGGCGCAGGCGCAGGGCGGCCTCGGCGCGGGTCGGCGGCGTGCGGGTGTCGCCGAACAGACGGCTGTCCACCTGGGCCAGCAGGTAGGGGTTTTCGTAGGCTTCGCGGCCGAGCATGACGCCGTCCACGTGCTGCAGGTGCTGCTCGCAGTCCTCCAGGGTACGGATGCCGCCGTTGATCGCGATGGCGAGCTGCGGGAAATCCTGCTTGAGGCGATAGACCTGCTCGTAGCGCAGGGGCGGGATTTCCCGGTTTTCCTTGGGCGAGAGGCCGGACAGCCAGGCCTTGCGCGCATGCACCACGAAGACCCCGCAGCCGGACGCGGCCACGGTTTCGACGAAGGCGCGCAGGAAGACGTAGTCCTCGCTGTCGTCAATGCCGATGCGGCATTTGACCGTCACCGGTATCCCGCAGGTACCGCGCATGGCCGCTACCGCGGCAGCCACCCGTTGCGGCTCGGCCATCAGGCAGGCGCCGAAACGGCCTTCCTGGACCCGGTCCGAGGGGCAGCCGCAATTGAGGTTGATCTCGTCGTAGCCGTACTCGGCGCCGATGGCGGCGGATTGGGCCAGGGCCTGCGGCTCGCTGCCGCCGAGCTGCAAGGCCAGGGGGTGTTCGTCCGGGTGAAAGCGCAGGTGGCGGTCGGCGTCGCCGCGCAGGATGGCGCCCGTGTTGACCATTTCGGTATAGAGCCGGGTGTGCTGCGACAGGAGGCGCAGGAAATATCGGCAATGGCGGTCCGTCCAATCCATCATCGGCGCCACGGAGAAGCGGTAGGGGGAAAACACAGTCATGCCCTATTCTCGCATAGAGCATGTAACTGCATGAATCTAAAGCGTTCCACGGGTCTGATTCGGCTGTAAGCGCAAGTCTTGGGAAACGGGGGATGCGAGGTGCTTGCCTGTCTTGTGGATGAGCGGATCTGCTGAGAGGGGGGGCGACGGAAAATCCGCATCTCAGCCTAATTTTTAGGGGGTCCCATAAGGTCTCTATAAAAGCTCGACTGGAGCTGAAGGCCTTGCGGAGCTGGGCTTATACGGCCGTCCAATACTTGTGTCTGAGGTGGGATGACGGATTTGTAGACTTTTCGTTACTGATTCCGGCCTTGCGACGATTACCTCCTGTGCTTACCATCCTAGAACATCGGGTGTTGATGCAATCAAATGCAGGCCGATGTAATCGAAGGTCAGTCCGCGCTGGTGACGTAACGTAACGTACGTAACGAGGCATTCTCTCGGGATTGCGTCAGGGTCAGAAAGCTGCTTGGGCGTGGCGCCCGGCTTGAAGATGGATTGCGATCCATGGACAAGGCTGCAAGCTCGGCCTTTGTGTAAAATGGAGGAAAGATGCGTGCACGGACGTCTGCGAACGCGAAATAGGGGCCTGGAATCCAAGATTCCAGGATCAGGGGATGCCGGTACGGGCGCGAGTGACTCGCTACGTACTTCCAATCAGCTTTTTTTCGTCCATTTCTCCGCAAGTTCGGTGAACTGTGCACGCCGGTGCGGAGCGTTTCTTGCAGTATGAATCGAATCCGACCCCCGATACGGTGTGGTCATGTGCGCTGAATCACACTTCGACGCCAAGAGTCTGATTATTTGGCGCGAAAAGTGATTACTGTGTCTCATATTGTTTGCTCAGCTTCGCCCCCTATAGACGGAATATTTGTATAAACCGATGATTTCAATTGTCCTGTGAGTGCGCTTAACGAAGCGGACTGGATGCCGGAACCCGTTCCCGGGGCGTCGCGACGCAACTATCTCTTCCTGCAGGGACCGATAGGTACGTTCTTCAGCAGGCTTGCCGCCCGGCTGCGGGGCCAGGGGCATGGCGTCCATCGCATCAATCTCAACGGCGGAGATCGCATTTTCTGGAACCTGCCCGGCGCCCTCGATTTTCGCGGGACGGTGGAGCAGTGGGCCGAATTCCTGAACGACCAGCTTCTGCGGCGAGACATCACGGATATCGTCCTGTTCGGCGATTGCCGGCCGCCGCACCGGACCGCTACCCGGCTGGCGCGTCGCCACGGCATCCGGGTCCATGTCTTCGAAGAAGGCTACCTGCGCCCGAACTGGGTGACCCTGGAGAGCGGGGGGGTGAACAGGAATTCCTTGATGCCGCGGGATCCGGAGTGGTTCAAAAGTGCCGCCGATCAGGTGGGGCATTGGGATAGCGGCGTGCCGGTATTGAGCAGTTTCGTGCGCAGGGCGGCGGAGGATGTGCTTTACAACCTGACGATCGTATTCACCGCCTGGCGCTACCCGGCATACCGGACGCATAAGCCCTGGCATCCCTTGGTCGAATATGCGGCAGGCGCCAAACGCTTCCCTATGAAGCCGTGGAGCAAGCGGCGCAAGCTTGCCTTGTTGCAGCAGATCCTGGGCAGCGCGCAACCGTACTATCTGTTCCCCTTGCAGCTGGATGCCGATTCGCAAATCCGCTTTCATTCGCCATTCGGCCGCATGGCGCCGGCGATCAAGAAGGTGATCGACTCCTTTGCCAACTCTGCGCCGGCGGACGCGCTGTTGGTGATTACCGAGCACCCGCTCGACACTGGCCTTGTCGAACTGGGGCGCATTACCCGCGAATGCGCCGCTGCCGCCGGTGTGGCGGAGCGCGTCGTTTATCTGCAGGGTGGCAGCCCGGATGAGCTGGTCAGGGGCAGCGCCGGCGTTGTCACCGTGAACAGCACCATGGGCATACTCGCCCTGACTTTCGGTGTGCCCGTCGTGGCTCTGGGGCATGCCATCTACGATATGCCCGGCCTGACCTTCCAGCACGGACTGGACGACTTCTGGAGCCGCGGAACCTCGCCGGATGCTGCGGCATTCGATGCGTTCCGCCGAGTGGTTGCCTCACGGACGCAAGTAAACGGGGGCTTTTACAGCCACATGGGTCTCGAATTGGCAGTAGCAGGATCGTTGGCGCGGCTGGAAATGGCGGCGAAGGATTATCCCGTCAGGGCGTTGTCGGCAATAGCTGCGGACGATGACATCCGGAGCGGTGAGCGCGCGGTCGAACTGATGCCGGGATTGGTCACCCAGGTATGGGATGACGTGGAAGCGATTTCGGAATAAATTTCATCATGTTCGATACGATCAATTGGCATTCCGTGATAGCCGGGGCCGTACTGGCCTTTGCCGGCTGGGTGGTGCTGCGCATCGCTTGCGGGGCGGGACTGCGTTGGTCGGCGGCGATGCTGTTGGACGCTGCTCTTCCCGCGGCTTGTTTTGCGTCACTTGCGGCAGCTACGGCGAGGCCGGTTTTCGCTGGTGTTATCACCCTTGCCCTTTCGGGGGGATACGCCTATGCCAATCGGGCTAAGCTCAAGGTACTCGCCGAGCCGGTGGTTTTCACGGATGTATTCCAAGCCTTTGACATATTCCGGCATCCCCGACTCGCGTTGCCATTTCCACATAAAGGCAGGGTGCTCATCGGCGCCGCAACGGTCATCGGAATTTTCGTCCTGCTATTCCATGTCGAACCCGCGGTATGGCCGCTGTCGCCGTGGCCGGTGTTGTTGTTGCTGAGCCTCTTCTTCCTGATCTCCTGGGCAGTCGGCGGACGATTCAGTACGCGTGCGGCGACGGCTTTAAGGAAGCTTCGGCTTTCAGGCGACCCTGTGCGTGATGCCGCAAATTTCGGCGCCTTGGGCATGCTGCTTACTTACGGCATCGTTGCCCGCGGCGAGCGGGCCGGACGGCAGGCTGCCGCCTTGCCTGTGGTGAGGTCCACGGCTGGACATTTTCGCCAAGCTGTTGCCCAGCCCGTGGTTGTTGTGCAGTGCGAATCTTTTTTTGACGCACGGCGCATGCATCCTGCGATCAGCGCCGACTTGTTGCCGGTCTTTGATCGTTGCCAGCGCGCTGGAATCCAGTGGGGGCGATTGCAGGTTCCTTGTTGGGGGGCCAACACAGTACGCACGGAGTTTGCGGTTCTCTCGGGGATGAGCGAGCGCGCAATTGGATTAGATCGGTTCAATCCCTATCACCGTTTCGTCAGCGTGCCCGTTACATCGCTGGCATGGCGACTGCGTGCCGAAGGCTACCGCACGATTTGTCTGCACCCCTTTGACCGCACGTTCTATGGACGTGATCAAGTAATGCCGAATCTCGGGTTCGACGAGTTTCTGGGAGAAGAGGCATTCACCGGTGCACGGCGGGTCAACGGATACGTTACCGATGTGGAAGTTGCACACAAGATAGCGGAGATCGTGCAAAGCTACGGGCCGAAGGTTTTTGTTTTTGCCGTCACCATGGAAAATCACGGGCCATGGTCGGCGCCTCGTGAGCAGCCGATTGCCAATCTGTTGCCGGATGTCTCACTGCCCCAGGCGGATAAAGTGGCATTGGAGCGCTATCTGCAAAGCCTGCGCAGCGCTGACGAAATGCTGGGGGTATTAACACAGATTCTGGGTGAAAAACGGGCATCTGGAGTGCTCGCCTTTTATGGTGATCATCTGCCTGCATTCCGCTCGGCGTTCGCTGCATTTGAGTTGCACGATTTTCGCAGTGACTATTTCATCTGGGGTGCGGGGAAAGGCAGCGGCATACGAA
This sequence comes from Nevskia soli DSM 19509, assembly GCF_000711955.1. Lineage (GTDB taxonomy): Bacteria > Pseudomonadota > Gammaproteobacteria > Nevskiales > Nevskiaceae > Nevskia > Nevskia soli. The sequence continues at coordinate 8,545 of NZ_KL543998.1, read as the reverse complement.
AAGATATCAAGGCATGTCAGCTTTCAGATGCTATTTTGGAAGCATGGCGGGGACCGGTAGCAACAACTGTGGCTCCGCGTTTTTGGCAGGGAAGCAAGACGGCGTAAGGTGGAAGCAGTTTCGCTGTCTTGGAAAGACTCGGTGCTTGAGTGTCTGGTGTCAAGGTGCGATTCCATTCAATGCAAATTATCGGCTGGGTTCGAGCAACCGTGCATAAGCATAAGGTCGGAGATAGGAATTCAATATGAATTCCCGGATCCGTGAAGGGCGAAGGTGACCTCCGTTTTCTGCACTATCGCTACGCCAAGCCATTTGCATCAGGCGGTGGCGTGTTTGATAAGCATTCGTGAACATCACGACAATGCACAATGTGTCTTATTGCTGGTTCATGGGGGCGGACGCAGTCAGAAGCTTCCTAAGGGAATTTCCTGTATGCAGCTGGAAGATTGTATTCCGCCTGAAATACTCGGAGAAATGGATAGACGCTATACCGTTGCCGAACTGTGCTTTGCTGTAAAACCTTTCCTGATTGAGGCTTTGCTTACATCAGAGGTTGAGCAGGTTCATTACTTTGACGGCGATTGCCTCGTCCTGGACGATACGAAGTCGCTGCGTGAAGAGTTGGACAAAGCCGATCTGCTATTGACCCCTCATAGCCTTACTCCCATTCCTGACGATGGTTTGAGTCCTAGACCGTTGACCATTCTCAGGGCCGGAGTTTTCAATGCTGGATATATCGGAGTGCGGAATACGGTACAGGGGCGGAATTTCCTGAAATGGCTCTGCTCCATGACTCTGAAATATGCCAAGAATGAGCCTAAGTCAGGCATGTGCGGCGATCAAAAGTGGCTTGATCTTGCGCCGGCGCTATTCAGCGGGCTAAGGATATGCAGGCACAGCGGCGCGAACATGGCTTATTGGAATCTGCATGAGAGAAAACTGGAAATTGATGCTCAAGGTCGATTCCAGGTCAATGGACAATCGCTGATTTTTTTTCATTTCAGTGGTTATGTTGCCGCGCAACCACTTCAGATATCCAAGTATCAGAACAGGAACCAGCTTATTTTGGGTTCGCCGCTCCATCGGCTCTTTCAGGCATACCATGCCCGTATTACGGCCGCCTACGGAAGTTTTGCAGAGCAGGGTAGTTCTACTGCAAGGAAGTTTCGATTGCTTTGGAGGTAAACAGGCGTGCGACTTGTTTTATTTCCAGATGCGGAGCAATCCGCTGATGGAAAACGGCCGGAGCTTTCTTTTCTGAACGAATGAGCCCAGCCCGAAAAGTTCATTGTGCTGAAGTTTGGAGTGAGCTTCTCGCACAATCTGCGGTGGCTTTCTGATCAGCTGAGCCCAAAGGCTTAGCCCCAAGGTGCGCAGCTCAACGCTGGATACGGCATATGCGTGAATATAATTTGCCCATATACGCGCCGCATGCAGGACGCCTGCTTGAATGTGGGAAGTGTAGTCATGATATGCCTGATCTTCTTCGGCATTATTCAGGTGAATGCTGGCAATGCCGCCACCCAATGCTCTTTCATAGCCCAGAGTGCTGCCATTAGGCGAGTTGGTCAGCATTTCAATTAGGGACAGTTTGCCAAACAGCTTACTGTGATCTGGGGATGTATTCAGGTTCGGGCCGTATGCTGTTTTTACGGTATTGGAGGGTTGTTTATTCAGGAATTTCTGGAGTCCGAGGTAGTATCCGGAAAATCGGGTGTCCGGCATCAGTAGTGCAATGTTGTCCTGAATCGAACCTCTCCATCCAATATCGACGATGCCGACTTTTCGGTCGTTGCTGGTCAAGCCCTGCTCTTTGAGGTATTCCAGCAGCAATGCTCTCTTGCCCGTTATGAATATCTGCAATGATGCCTGAATCTCCGGGTCGGCGAAGAACTGCTGCACCATTTTTTGCTGCCACGGATTGCGAATAGCTTCTTCGAATGAAAGGTGATGCTTGCTGCACCACTGCGCGGCTGCTTCCAATGGATAGTTCAGGGATTGCGCCAAGGCCTTCATCGACTGGGTGCCGTACAGGCTCCATAAGCGCATCATCTCATTTACAGAGAACTCCTTCAGCGATGCTGCAAAGGTGGCGATTCGGCTTACGCTGAGAACACTGCCGGCCGGAGTGCGAAAACGTGTGCTTTCCGAAGAAGCCGCGCGAAGTGCTTCATACACCCTGGCGAAAAACTCTCCTTCCCGGGTGAAGAAAAACAGCTTGTCCAGTTCGTCGCGCTGCGTGGACTCGAGGATGAATTGGGCATGTCCTATGAACAAGGGGGCGAGGGTGATGCCGTACTCCACGGCGCTTCTGATGCGCTTTTCCGGGGATTTCGGTGCACTCTCACGGCACTCCCTGTCGATCGCCTGATAAAGGACGCTGCGTTCAAGAAACATGTCCTTGCTCAGGGCGCTCCGTGCGCTTTCTTCCCGCGGTGCGTACTGGACAGCTTTTATCGCCAAGCGCGTTGGTACCGCGTAATCCGATATCGGATTGTCGCCAATATGAAGATGTTGGTTCGATTCGGCTGCATAGATGCTCTGCACAAGCTTGAACAGGCGGCCGGAACGTTTATTGAGCTTGTGATCGGAAGAGCTCAAGCCGCCATCGAAAAGTCCGGCGACGTCTTTTGCCTCCAGCAATGAGAAAATTTTTTCCGCCGACATATAAAAGTCTGAAAGGAATACGGTTTTTTCGGCAGAACTTTCGGCCAGGTAGTTCCGGATCTCCGGATCGACATAGCTGACAAACTCTTCATGCCTGAATTCCTCATTCTCCAGTTCCTCAACGAGCGGCGAAATATTGAGCATGCAAGGCGAAGCGGCGGCTCGTATTACCCAGGCAGTCAATACATCCCGCAGGATATATTCGTCGTCCTGCAGGGGATCTAGCGTTGCCGCACATGCCAACTCACCTTCTATCGCGCAACGCAGGTGGAGCAAGGCCCAGCTATCTTGATAAGCCGGAGCGAGGAATCTTCCTTGGCGGAGGATCAGCTTGCGCGCCGTTTCCAGTTTTACCGCATCGGGGTGGCATCTTCTGCGCAGAACCGTATCCCAGATATCGACCGTGCGTAGCTTCGGGATCATCTGCTGCGCAACCAAGCGGCCACTTTGGATGATTTGAAAAGGTTTTGCATATGTCCAAGCCATTTCGCGGCTCGCGTTGCGTGACTTTTGCCCTGGATGATGTTATTTCCGCCTGCTCCGGAGAGGGGGCGGGTAGCCACATGGGGGCCGGGTACTATGGCTGGTTTGGTATAGGTTTTCTGAATCGGATTGATGTTTTGATGCTTCTGTTCATTCAGGAGTCGTATGACGGCCTGCATGAACTGGCTGAAACCGAGATCCAGCGGACGTTGACGCATGTAGGAAAGTGCGGCGCCGCCCATGCGAACGCGCTTCTTGTCGTTGGACAATAAATCCATAATTCCCTCGGCCAAGGCCTCGGGTGTCTGATCGCACAATAAAGTTGCTTCTTCTGGGAAATCATAGAGCGTGTTTTCCCTCCATAGCTCCACGACCGGTAGCCCGGATGCCATCATTTCAAAAGGGACTCGTGAAGGATTTGATGAACTAATACAAAGGCCTACGGAACATTTGTTATATAGTGCATTGCAAGCCTCGAGCCCGATCAATCCCAAATTCGTATGGTTGAACTGGACGGGATTTTTGTGAGTTGAGCCATATAAATAGATATTTACGTCCGGAATTCGATCCTTCACAATACCTAGCGCCTCAATTCCCAGGCGTGAACATCGCCGGGGCTTATCCGGCTGGTAGACAAAACATATGGCTTTTTCTCGTACCGCATCGTTTAGGGGGCGATAAGTGGACAGGTCGGCGCAAAAGTCAAAATAGTCGGTTTCAAGTCCAAAATCGAGGCGCAGCCGGTTTGATAGCCACCTGCCGATGGTGACTGGATGCAGACCGTAGCGATAGGAGGATTCGGCCATTAAATAGCCGTCTCCCATGGGATTGAAGCATGCTTCGTAGTCTTGTACGAAATAGGCCTTTACGCAGGGAAAAGGCAGCTCTTTGACTACCTTGGCGGAGTACCAGACAGTAGCGAATACCAGATCGGCAGATGGTATATTGTCCCATCCGTAGCGAACTCGTTTGAAGTCAAAATCAAATAGTTGCTTGATTTCGGCCGCGGCATCTATTTTTCGACCGTCTGGTTCAATATACAGACTGCAATCGAAGTCCGACTGTTCGAGGATGGCCGCGTGTTGAAGAATGGTTCTATGCCCGCCGGAGCCAGCAATGAGCTTGGGTAAAAGCCAGGCTATTTTGGGATTCATGACCTATGCAATGTGAGGGCGTACAGCCGGCCCAAAGTATGGTTGTTGCGTATTCTATTGTTATTAAAGCTCATAGTGATGCCGAGTTGTCGGAACCATGAAAAAAATTGAGAATTTAGACAGCAAGCTTGCAATTGATGAGGTTTTTCAGAATTACAGCGACGTTTTTTCCAAAACCCTTCACATCTATCACAAAGAATGGTGGGGTATTAAATCGGCAACACTGGTATTGCCCGGACACAAGCTCGAAATACCCGCCAACAGCCCTGTCGATATTCGCATTGCAGACAAGATTCTGGCTACGCGGGGGATCCGGTACGTTTTCTTTCAGGGCTACTCGCATAATGCGGCAGATCTGGCGGAGCACATCAGCGCCTTTTTGGGCGCATCCGTGAAAATGGCAGTCGTTACCCATGTTTCAGTAGCGCAATTCGATAACCAGTTCGAAATAGACATGCTTTCGCTGATGATGAATCAGAAGAAGCGTGGCATCTTGAAAGCGCTCTTCTCGGTGAAGCCGAACTTTCATACCACCTGTGAAGCTGTTGAGCCGTTGTTGCTGGTCAATGCATTGCCTGCATGGGCCGTGGAGTTGCCGGATGTTCGTACGGTCGATGCGGCCTTTATTCCATTGGCGCGCGGGCTACGAAAGAACCTGCATGCCAACCACATCGCCTTGTGCCGATCTTCATACAGCACGGTGTTCAGTTCGCAACATGGCGGCGATTTGCTCGATATCATAGACCACAAGAAAGTCCAGTATCTGGGTTTCATTCCGCCATCGCACATCCGGCAGATTATGGGACGCGTCGGTCTCGTGCTGAATGTCACGCTGATTGAGTGCCAGCCAATGACATTCAACGAGGCGGTGTCCGTCGGTACTCCCTGTCTGACCGGTCCGCTTTTCCTGCCATTTATGGCCAAGCATCCATTGAGGGAATTAACGGAGATTCTCGAGCCTGACAATGTCGAGTTAATCAGGGTCCATGCGGAGCGCATCAAGCAGCTCTGGTGGCACGATCACGATGGTGTTGTGGACATGTGCCGTGACTATCACGAACAAGTTCAACGGGCTTCGGCCGAGTCTTATCTGCTGGCTGTATCGCGGCTCGATTAACTGTCCAGGACATATACATGCGTAGCGTTTGCTTTGTTGTAAACGAGTTATATCCCTTGCATAAGGGCGGCATTGGCCGATTTATCTACAACATGGTGAATCACCCCTGGAATCATCCGGTCGAATTCACCATTCTTCTATATGGTCATAACTTCGAGAACGCCACCGATAAGCTGAAGGACACGCTGCATCGACATTTCGGTAAAAAAGCCCGCTTTATACTCTTGGCGGATGTGTTCAAGCGGAACCCTGTTCCATTCGATATCCACTCCCATAATACTTTCGACGAATACGCCAGAGAGTCCTATTACCTGTATTTCGCGCTGAAGCATCTGCTTGCCACGGGCCGCATCAAACCTGACTATATCGAATTCATTGATATCTTCGGCCCCGCATTCTTTAGTGTGCAGTCGAAATACGGGGAAGATGTTTTTAAGGGCATTGAAATTGGAGTGCGTCTGCACTCCACCAATTCAATCATTACCCATCACGAACTCTACGGAACGTCCCAGACGTCCTGGCACGCGAAGATTCACGATATCGAGCGTAAGGCGCTTCTGGATGCCGACTATGTGGTGGGACATCTGCCGGAAATAGCCTCCGAGAACCTGAATTTCTACAAATTTCCGGCTGACTGGATGTCCCGGACGGTCGTGAATTTTCCGCCCGTCGTCATCGACAAAGAGGTTGAGCGAGAAACACATGAAACCGAAGTGGGCGAAGTTCCGGTTGTTGCCTTTTCTTCCCGGATATGCCCGTTCAAACAGCCGCATTTGTTCATAGATGCAGCCACGATACTTCTCGACAGAGGAGTAAAGGCGCAATTTGTGATCGCATCTTACGGTTGGGATCATGAATACAATCAGAAGATCAAGAACAGGGTGCCGAGCCGGCACCGCGACAGCTTTTCATTTGCCGATGATTTGACTGAAGAGGCCAGGCTCAGGCTGCTGCGCGCTGCGATTACCGTCATCCCCTCCAGTTACGAAAGCTTCTGCTTCTTCGCCTATGAATCGTTGCTGCGTCGTCAACGCGTGATCCTCAATAGGGATTGTGTGGCATTCGGGCAGAATGATTTCTGGAAAGATGGTGAAAACTGCCTGCTCTTCGAGGGATCCGCCGGCGCACTGGCGTCGAGTATAGAAAGGGCTATCGAGTGGACTCCGGTTTCCTATGAAATTCCCCGGGTCGGCACGCCTTATTGGGAGAAGACCGGCGGTATTCCGCGCAGGGTTGCATCAATTCCGGCAGTTCAGGAACTGCCGAAGTCGCCGGTTCCTTCACTCGCCATTATTGCATTTGAACCATTCGGGGTAACCAATGTTCTGGGAAGGCCCAGCCTAGATCTGAATCGACTGTGCAAGATCGACATGTATTTTTCCGATCGCGAAGCGCCGGAACGTTCGATCCTACCGTTCCAATGGCCGGAAGGCCCGAAAATTGTGCAATGGATCCTGCGAGAATTGGATAATGATTACATCTCCATTAATCCCAGTCGCTCAGTTATCCAGGAGGAATTCCTTCGGTTTGCCCTTCAAGTTTTACAGTCGCGGCCTGAAATAGACGGCGTGGTACCGCAATACGCCGACCTTGCGGGAAACTTGACGCGCGGCCTGGTTGGAGGAGACTTGGCGTCCGCAGCAGCAATCGACATCGCCAAGACTATTCCTCTTGGAGCCGTATTCAGGCGTGAGTTCTTCGAAAAATTTTCTCCGTTTGTCGAAGACGGCGAGCACTGGTACTACATGTTGGCCAGCAAGGCCGTTCTGAGCGGCGATGCCCGCTTCATCGCTGCGCCGAACCATGGCTACACGCTTTTCGGCACAACACCGGATACCAATCTGGACCAGCGCATGGCATCTGGCCTGCATATCACCCTGGCGCCGGTGTTCGCGGAAAAATTCGGCCGGCCGCTTTCCGAATGTCATGTTCACCAGCACTTCAGCGAATCCGAACAGCTACGCATTCTGATTGAGCATAAGCAGTCCGCCGAGCAGATGGCCATCGAGCGGCTTCGCACCATTCACGAAAGAGACAGGACGATCGCCAAGCTGCGGAACAGGACTTTCGCTGGCTTGGCCAAGAAGCTGTTTTTGCCCGCAAAGAAAAAAAAGGCCTGAAAATAGAGATTTAATCGCTTTTGATCTAAGATCAATCATCGGCTTCAGCTCATACTTGGGCTGATCTTATTACTCCTTGTCCTTGTAAAACCTCCATGCAAAGCGATTTCGACTACGTTCCAAAATCTTTTTTCCTGGTTCCGGACAGGCTGAAGGCGGCGAACGCACCTGTTGGCAAGGACGAATTGAGCAGTGCGGAGCCTATTCGCCAGCGTTTTCTTTTTAAGAATGACCACTCTCCGTACTTGGACGATGTTACCCGCGCTTTTCGTCTCCTCACAGGAGCCAAAACTTATCTGGAGATTGGCATCTATGACAGGGGGAATCTTGCTTATGTCTCGACTCTTCTAGACCCGTCGGCGCTGATTATCGGTCTGGATATCCAGGCAAATGAAGAGCACGAAAGCCGGCTTCGACAGTTCATCAAGCCTGGGCAAAAGTATGAAGAGGTTATTGGCAATTCCCAGGATGATCAAACCGTACAACGCGTTAGTGCACTTCTAAGAAATCGCAAGGTCGATGCGCTTTTCATAGATGGCGACCACACAGCAGCGGGCGCCTTGTCGGACTATGCGCGCTATGCCGATTTTGTCAATGACGACGGAATTATCTTCTTCCACGATGCGCTATGGGAAGGTAATGAACAGTATAAGGGTGTAAGTGCGGCGATGATGTGTATCGACCGGTTGGATCCCGTTTATTGCATTATTGGGGCCGAGCCAGTGCATCGCTACATCCCCCCGATGTTTCGAAAAGAGGTGTGGGGATGCGTCGGAGTTGTTTTACCGAAAATGATGGCGCATAGAAAAACATCGTTTGAATAATAAAGACCAGGGGCTTTCTGCTTCTGAGGCACCTTAAGCTTAGAGTATTTTTGATTTAATTATTGACAATGCGTTAAACTTTCTTCTGTACTCTTAGGAGTCAGGAGGAGCCATGCAGACGTATTCGCAGGATTTGCGGGATCGTGTGCTCAGGGCGCTGGAACGAGGGGATGGGCCGAC
>NZ_JONR01000001.1 GCF_000711955.1 Nevskia soli DSM 19509 | reverse complement strand
GACGTCTTTGCGCTCATGGACATAACGTCACCTTGCCGAAGCCGGAGCTGCCGACGATGGCCATCAGGTCGACCACGCGGTCGTAGACGGATTGGGGATCCGCGCACACGGTGACCAGCTCATCCGGGAACTGCTGCGCGATATCGTGCAGGCGCGCCGGCAGGTCGGCATACGGCACCGCTTCCTTGGCATCGTCGTTGTGCTGGATGAAGTAATTGTTCTGCAGATCGAAACTGACGCCGAGCTTCTCCGGCGGCTTGTCCGACTGGAACAGGCTGGGTTTGGGCAGGGTGATGGGCAACTGGTTCATCATCAGCGGCATCGTGACCATGAAGATGATCAGCAACACCAGCATGACGTCGACCAGAGGCGTGACGTTGATTTCCGCCACGGGCCCCATCTCCCCTTCGTCTCCGCCCGAAGAGGATTTGACGCTCACGCCCATGGCGAAAACTCCAACTGCCAGTGGCTAGTGGCCAGTGACCAGTGGCTAGTCACATCAAAAGACGGGCGCAGCCCATCCTGCTTTTCACTAGTCACTGACCACTGACCACTGACCACCTTCTTGCTCTTCACGGCCGCTCTCCCCGCTCAGGCCGCAATGGCCGGCGCGAAGCGCTTGGACAGGCGCCCGGCATAGATGCCGATGACGGTGTTGAGGCGGCCGACATAGCGGCCCATGTTGGTGGCGAAGCTGTTGTACGCCATGATCGAGGGGATGGCGGCAGCCAGGCCGATGCCGGTGGCGATCAGCGCTTCGGCGATACCCGGGGCCACGGTGGCCAGGCTGGTATCGTGCGCCGCGGCGATGCCGGTGAAGGTGTTCATGATGCCCCACACCGTGCCGAACAGGCCGATGAACGGAGCCGAGGAACCCACCGTCGCCAGGAACGGCAGGCGCTTGTTGATGCGGCGGGTTTCATTGGACAGTTCCAGGCGCATGGCGCGCTCGACGCGGTCGCGTACTTCGTGCAGCGCTTCGTGCTCGTGCTCGCCGGAGCCTTCGCGCCATTCCAGGTTGCCGGCGGCGATGATCTTGGCCACCGGGTGCGTGTCGCTGTAGTTGATGACGTCTTCCAGGGTGCCGTTTTCCAGCGTTTGTTCCAGGCGCTTCGCGGCGCCGAAAGCGGCGGTGAAGGCGAACAGCTTCTCGAACATCACGGTCCAGCACCAGAACGAGAAAAACACCAGGATCACCAGGACCACCTTCACCACCGGATCGGCCTGGGTCACCAGGTGCTGGATGGAGAGGTCGGCGGGATTGATCGCTTCGGCGGCATCCGCTGCCACGCTGAGAATGGAAACTGCCATTTTTGACTCCGGATAAGGGTTTGTTGAATGCCTTGCAAATTCCGGGCAAATGCCCGGCCAATCTCGAACTCGCTTCAATGTCGTGCGGCAGCGACCGCTGGCCTCGCGAACGGCGGCGCGCAATCACATCCGCCTGCTTGAAGAACGCGCCAGCATGGAGAAACGGAAATGGGAAACCGCCCAGGGCAATGTCGGAGAACGGAAAGCGCATGATCCGTCCGGTTTGTCTGGAGCACAGGCCACGGCGGCAGGCCGTGCGAAACGACCGCTCAGCCGTCGAAGCGGTACGACAGCCGCAGGTAATAGAAGCCGCCGAAGTACCCGTATGGCGAGAAGCCGCTGTACTTCTGCGACCCCAGATACTTGCTGCCCGGCCCCAGATCGCCGCGGAACGCCAGCGAAGTCTCCGGCGGATACTGGTCGAACAGGTTGTTGGCGCCGATCCCGACGGTCAGCCCCCGCTCGAAACGCCAGGCCACGTCGAGATTGGTGATCCAGGCCGGCGGAATCTCCTCGTAGATATCGCTGTCGGCCTTGGAACTGTCCACCACGTGGCCGTAGCGCACCACATGGAGGTTCGCGGTGAGCGGTCCCTTCAGCCAGGTACCGCCGAGGATGATCTTGCTGCGCGGCGTCCCCGCCGTGAGATAGCCCTGCTGCGCCGCATCGAACAGCTGGAAGCCGGGGCTGGTCTGGGCCAGGTCGGCCAGTTGCGGCGGATTGGGCTCGATGCGGGTGAAGCTGGTCTGGTTCCAGTTGCCCTCGGCGATCCAGCGCACCAGGCCCCAGGCGCCGAGGCGGGTGCGCATATTGGCGATGACGTCCATGCCCTGGGTCCGCGTATCGGCGGCATTGGTGAAGTACTGCACATTGGTCGCCGGATCGACGCCGGCCTGCTGCAAGGCGGTGCCGATACCCGGATCCAGCTCCTCGCTGAGAATGCCGGTTTCGAGGATGCGGTGGCGCACGTAGATGCGATAAGCATCGACCGTGATGTCGATGTCGCGCGTGGGCGTGGCGACGAAGCCCAGGCTGTAGTTGCTGGAAGTCTCCGGCCGCAGCGGCGTTGCGCCCAGGGCGCGCGCCTCGGTCGAGGCCACCGGCGCCGTCACCACGTCGATCGCCGTCAGCACATTGTTCACGGTCTGGAAGAAGGTGCTGGAGGTTGCGTACAGCGACTGCCCCACGGTGGGCGCGCGGAAGCCGTTGTTCACCGTGCCGCGCACCGCCAGGAACGGCAGCAGCTGGTAGCGCATTGAGATCTTGCCGGTGCGGGTATCGCCGAAGTCGCTGTAGTGCTCGAAGCGCACCGCGACGCCGACATCCCAGCGCGGCAGCACCTTGGCCTCCAGGTCGAAGTAGCCGGCGACATTGTCGCGATAGGCATGCCCGGCGCGGTCCGGGCTGAAGCCGTTGTAGGACTGCGCACCGGGGCTGGGATGCTTGGTGGTGTCGGGGTAGCAGGGATCGGAAGTATCGGTGGTGGCCACCGGCGCGCAGAACGAGGTATAGCTGCCGGTTTCGTAGGAGCCGAGCTCGCCCGGCTTGATCGCATAGGAGTTGTTGCGGTATTCGGCGCCCGCCGCGACATGCAGGGGCTCGCTCAGGCCCACCTGGAAGGCGCGGCTGAAATCGATGTCGTTGGTGAACTCGGTATTGATCCAGCTGCCGTCGTAGAAACTGGTGGGCGAGGCCGGGCCCAGCGTGGCGTTGATGGTATGGTCGGTGAAAACCGCCGCGTCATCCTTGCCGTAGGTGCTGCTGACATCCCAGGTCCAGCCGTACAGATCCGCGCCCTTGGCGCCGACGGTGGTGGAGAAGTCGATTTCATGGATCGCTTCGCGCGGCTCGAAGCCATCCGGGTAGACCGACCAGTCGTAAGGTGGATCATTGTTGCCGTCGGGATAGCGGAAATTCTCGTAACCGTTGCCGTGGCGCGCCGTAAACGTGGAGAACGAGTAGAGATGGGCGCCGCCGTCGAGCCGCAGGCCGGCGTTGTAGCCCAGGTTGAGCGCGCGCGTCAGCGGCAGGCCGTCGATGATCTTGTCGTGGCTGACCGTGGCTTCACGCGGGTCTGGTGCACCGCTGGCCTGGGCATAGTAGAACGGCCCCTCGGCATCGGCGGAGCGGTCGGTGAAGTTCTGGCTGAACAGCTCCCCGCTGAGATGCACAAAGCCGCGACTGCCGAGCTTGAACCCGACATCGCCGCCATCCTGGCTGGTGAAGCCGTCCTTGAAGTCGTAGATGCCGTTGCGGCTGGTCAATTCACCGCCATGGTCATCGCGCTTGAGCACGACGTTGATCACGCCGGCGATGGCGTCCGAACCATATTGGGCGGAAGCGCCGTCGCGCAGCACCTCGATGTGATCGATCGCCGCGAACGGGATCATGTTCAGATCCACCGGCTCCGACCCCTTGTTGATCGAGGAGTTGGCATTGACGATGGCGCTGGCGTGGCGGCGCTTGCCGTCCACCAGCACCAGCATCTGGTCGGCATTGAGGCCGCGCAGGTTGGCGGGACGGACGATGGCGCTCTGGTCCTGGCCGGCGATGGCCGGCAGGTTGAAGGACGGCAGGATCAGGTCGAGCGCGTCGCTGAGCGTGCCCGCGCCGGTGGCCTGCAACTCCTCCGCCGTCACCACGTCGATCGGCGCGCTGCTCTGCACCACCGAGCGCTTGACGCGCGAGCCGGTGACCACCACGGCGTTGAGGTTGTCGGTTTCCTCCAGCGCCTCGCCGCGGCTTCCCGGCGGCGCCGTCGCAACGGCCATTGCAGGCGCCTCATCGGCCCCCGGTGCCGCTGCGGGTTCGTCCTGCTCCGCGGCCCGTTCGGTCACCGCAACCGTCCTGCCACCGATCGATTGGCTGGTATAGGGGGTATTGCGCAGCAGCCGCAGCAAGGCGGCCTGGGGCTTCATGCGACCTTTCACGCCCGGGGAATGGGCCGTGGACAGCCCGCTCGCCGCCGCGACCACCTGGACGCCGCTCTGCGCCGAGAACTGCGTCAGCGCCGTCGCCAGGACCTGCGGCGCAATGTCGAAATCAACCGCGGATTCCGGTTCCTCGGCACGCGCGCACAGCGCCATCGCCGCAAGCAGCAGCAACCACCGCGCCCAGGCCTTGGGCGCCAAAGCCCGGGCATCTTGCGCAATTCTCATCAAGCTGGCGCATGTCCGTCGAACTGGCCGCAGCAGGCCTTTGCCAGGACCGTTGCAAAAAGCGTGCTCGCGGCCGCGGCCCTGCCCCGCAGGCCGGGGCCGCTCCCTCGCTCAGTATCGCCGCCGCCCGGCGGCTTCGGCCTAGGGACGAACTGCCGCCACCTCGATCTCGATCAGAAACCCCGGGTTGGCCAGCGCCGCCACCTGCATCGCCGAACGCGTCGGCAGGTTGGGCTGTTCCGCGGTGCCGAAGAACTGGGTATAGCCCTCCATCATCCCGGCGAAATCCATCTTGCCGCCCTTGGCCGGGTCGCCCGCCATGAACACCTGCATCTTGACCACGTCCTTCATGCTCAGCCCCATGCTCTTCAGGCTGGCCTCGATGGTTTTGAGCGCGCCGATGGTCTGCGTCTTGGTGTCGCCGTACGCGGCATTGGAATCCTTCGGCTGGGTGTCATCCACCACCGGCGGCGTCATGCCGCTGAGGAAGATCAAACTCTTGCCGGCCGGTATCTCCACACCCATGGAAATGGGAAACTTGGAACCGTTGGGAAGCTTGTAGCGCACCACCTCGGCCTGCTTGCCGCAGCCGGAGGTGCAGGCCAGCACGGCGGCGAGCGTCAGGCCCAGACCCATATTGCGCAATGTCAGTTTGCTGTTCACGTCGATTCTCCCTTGTGATTGGACGGTCATTCGGATGCGGCGGGTTTCTTCGGCCGGAGCGCTTTCACCTCGGCCGGCGTCACCTGGTCGGTGTAGTTGTTGCCGAAATGGCTGCGTACGTAGTTCGCCACCGCGGCGACCTGGTCGTCGTCGAACATCGCGCCGAAGCTGGGCATGGCCTTGTTGCCGTTGACCACCATGAAGGCCGGATAGACCTTCGAGGCCAGGCGCGGATTGCCCGCAAGCGCCGGATAGGCGCCGGCGCCGACGGCGCCCTGCCCCTGCGGCATGTGGCAGCCCTGGCAGACGCCCTGGAAGATCGCCTCGCCGGTGGTCTCCTGGAACTTGAAGCCGTTGCTGAAGGAATGGTCGACCGCCTGCGCCGCCTGGCTGGTCAGGCCCAGCATCAGGCCGGCGCACAGGGCTAGCCGCGCACTGCGTGAAATCGGAGTCATGAGCTTGTCCTTGTTCGGGATGGGGCCGCGCATCAGCCGTTGACCACGCGCTGGTGCAGGCGCGAGATGGCGTTGAGCGAGGAAGTGATGGCGCCTTCCTGCCAGGCCGGGATGTAGGAAACATGCTCGCCGGCGAGCAACACCCGGCCGTCGATCCGGCAGATGTTGTCGTAATGCTGCTTGCGCTTCTCCTCGGTCCAGGCGCCGGCGCAACCCAGGATCCAGGGGACGCGGTGCCAGCCGACCGCGATGCCGTTCTCGATCTCGTCCTTGTACTGCGGGTGGATCTGCGCGCCGAACTCGATGGCCTTCTTCACCCGTTCCTGCGGCGACAGCGCGGTGAACTCGTAGGCGTTCGGCCCGAAGGTATAGGCCCCCAGCAGCACGCCCTTGCCCGAACCGAAATAGCCGGTGTTGGGATAACCGATCATGTTGTTGGGCAGGTCGGTGAAAGTCACGCCGCCGTAGATCGACTCGTCCTGCTCCCAGAAGCGGCGCTTGGCCTGCAAGCCCACCTTGATCGAAGCCTCATAAGGCAGCGCGTTGATCGCATCATGCATCGGCGCGCTCACATCCAGGTCGATCTGGCTCAGCACCGAGGCCGGGATGGTGCACAGGCACCAGTCCGCACTGACCTGGGTCGGCGCACCGCCGGTCTTGGCGTCCACATAGGTGGCGGTCACCTTGTGCCCGTCCTGCTTGATCGCGGTGACCTTGCAGTTGAAGCGTACCGCGTCGCCGACCTCGCGGGCGAAGGCCTTGGAAATCATGTCCATGCCGCCGACCGGCTGGAACAGCGTGGTCTGGAATTCGTAGATGTGGCCGTGCACCAGGTAGCGCCACAGGCCGGACTTGAGGATCTCGTCGATCGAGATCGGCTTGGACGGCACCGGCTTGCCGATGGTGCCGCCGTTGGGATCATGGTCATAGCCGCGGCGGCCGCTGGACTCCAGGCCCATGCGGTAGGTGTAGTCGTTCTCCAGCGCACCCCAGCCCTTCAGCGATTCCAGCAGGATCTCGCGATCCTCCTTGGTCACCAGCTGATCCATCTTCTTCTGCTTGGTCGACTTGGCCAGCAGCTCCGCCACGCCGCCGTTGAAGTCCGCCTGGATATGGCGGTAGCGCTGCGGCTTGCCGCCGAACGCCTTGCTGGAATGCAGGTAGGCGTTGTAATTGACCTGGTTGAACGGCTCCAGCACCACGCCCAGGCGCTTGCAGTAATCGAGGATGGCGTTGTGGTGATACGGCAGGCGCCACGGGCCCGGATTGAGATACAGGCCAGGATCGAATTCGCACTTCTGCTCGAAGCCGCCGAGCTCGGTATAGCTGTCGCCGCCGCGCAAGGTCCAGTTGCGGCCGCCGACGCGCTGGTTGTACTCCAGCACCTGCACCTTGTAGCCCGCCTTGCGCAGCTCCAGCGCCGCCACCAGGCCGGCGAGGCCGGCGCCGAGGATCAGCACCGAAGCGCCCTTGGGGTCGCCCTCCAGCTTGATCGGCCCCTTGTAGTCCGACTCCGGCACCATATCGAGACTGGCCATGGCGCGGTAGGCCACCGAACTTCCCGCCGCCGCGCCGATCATCATCAGTAGCTCGCGCCGGCTCATCGAACCGATTCCTGCCCCGCTCATAGATGCTCCCTGTTGTTGTGGTTGAAGCGTTATGGCGAACCCGGAGGATTCGCCCTGACTATACCCCTAGCTGCTTTTTCCGGCGGTCATGCGATCTGCCGCAGGTGCCGCACCATCGCCGGCGCGTCGCCGAGGCCGGCGCGCACATGCGACCGGGCCGCGGCCACGGTAATGCCCATCTGCAGGGAAATTTCACGGTAGGTGAGGCCACGCTGGTACAACCGCGTGGCGGCGTCGGCCACAAGGCCGCGCTTTCTCTCGCTGCGTTCGCTCATGATTGGTTCGCCAGAAAAAGGGATCAAATCAAGAACGGGCGAAACCATCAAAGCGGAAATGGCTTTACCGCGACGGCAGCAGGCCGCGCCAAAAAGCCGCCGACGAAAGCCGCGCGCGCACAACGGCAACGCCGCTACACGCGGCAATCAATCACAACAGGGAGTACTACGAAGGATGCGGCGTCAGAGCGACGCCGGCGGACCATGCGCATCCGCAGCTTCGACGCGCCGATAGAGCAGCACGCGCCCGTCGGCCGTTTCACGCGCCGTCACCGGGAACACCTTCTGGATGGCGGCGAGCCACTCGTCCTCATGCCCCTGCACCACCGAGCCGGTAAAGCGCAGGTGCTCCAGCGACGGATCGGCGATCTGCACCTCCCGCCCCGCATAGCGGTTCAGGTTGGCGATCACCAGGCCCAGGTCCTCGTCGAGGAAACTCATGCTGCCGGTGCGCCAGGACACCGCCGCCACGCGGTCCGCCGGCCGAACCGTCAGGCTCGGGCTGCCGCGGTCGGCCACCACCAGCTGCCCGGCGGCGACACGGATCACGCCGTCCTTGGGCAGGCCCGGGCTGTGGCCGGCCGCACCGGCGAGCTGGCTGGCGCCATCCTCCACATCGACGGCGCCATGGGTCACGATCACTTCGATCTTGTCGCCGGTCTTGCGGATGTTGAACGCCGTGCCGACCGCGATCACCTTGAGCCGCCCGACCTGCACCACGAAAGGCCGGTCCGGATTGTGCTCCACCTCGAAGAACGCCTCGCCGTCCTTCAACTGGAGATTGCGGCTGGCCTGGGTATAGTTCACCGCCAGGGCCGAGTCGGCGCCGATGGCGACGCGCGAGCCGTCGGCCAGGCTGACATCCTCGATCTGCGCCTTGTGGGTGACATAGGAGATGGATTGCAGCGCCGCCGGATCCGCAGCGCCCGGGCGCCACAGATTGGCGCCGGTGAGCACGATGGCGCCTAGGCCGGCGGCCAGGGCAAATCCGGTCACAGCCGCCAGGTAACGCCGCCCGCGCGATGGCCGCTTGCGGCGCGCCTCGGGTTCGCCGAGCAGTTCGCGCACCATTCCGGCCCGGGTTTCGGCATCGAGCGCGGCGAGACGTCCGCCCAGGCTTTCGATCCGTTCGAAGGCGCGCAGATTGGCCGGATCGCTCTGGCACCAGTCGAGCCAGCGGCTGATTTCCTCGGGCGCGACGTCATCCTCGCGCAAACGCACCCACCACAGGCTTGCCTGCTCCGTCTGCGTTGGTTTGAATGTGTCCGCGGGATTCATGCGCGCTCCTCCAGCGAGCATTATCCTTTATTTTCGTCCAGACATTCTCGGCAAACCGTCAGCGCACGCGCCACATAGTGGCGGATCATGCGATCGGTCAGCTGCATCATTTCGGCGATGTCGCGCACGCTATGGCCCTCGAATACATGCAACAGGAACGCGCGACGGCACTTTTCCGGAAGTCTTTTCAGTGCGGCCTTGACCACATCCAGTTCCTGCTGCCCCAAAACCTCGCGGTCGGGCCCCGGCCGGCTGAGCAGGTCCTCGAAGAAATCCTGCGGCGCATTGCGCTCCCGCACCTGCCGGTGGCGCAGGCGGTCCACCGCCAGGTTGGCCGCGATGGAAAACAGGTGCGCCCGGAGAAAGCTCACCGCCGAGGCATCTTCCAGGCGCAGCAGCCGCACGTAGGCCTCCTGCGCCACTTCCTGCGCCTCGGCCTCGGAACTGAGCTTGGCGAAAAGGAAGCGGACCAGCGAGCGGTTGTGTTCCTCGAACAGGCGGCGCACCAGTTCGGAGCGCATCGCCCCGTCGACCGGCTGATCCGCGTGGCCTTCTTCGACCGGAACCTGTGCAGCGATGGAGTTGGACAGGATTTGCATCATCCGCCCTCCCAGAGTGGATAGTCTGGAAAGGGGCTAACGCAAAAACCGCGCCCGGCAGGCGGCGGCGAACCAAAAATCTCAGCTGGCTTCCGACCTCGCCTCGATGCGTCCGGCCCGGATCGCCCGACGCAGCAGGGCGTGGTCGCGCTCGGTCTGGTCGGCGTAATGGCTGGCGAAGTCCACCAGCGCATCCTCGAAGGCATCGCCCGAGCCGAGATAGCCGGCCAGCGTCACCGCGTCGGCCGAGCGCGCATGCGCGCGCGCCAGCGCCCAGCCGCAGGCCTTGGCGTAGTTGCGCATGTTGTCCGGCCGCATGCCCTCGATCACCGGCTTCACCTTCACGTCGCGCAACTGGCGGATGTAGAAGCAGCGGCCATCGTCATCCTGCGTCCAGCCCAGGAACAGGTCGCTGGCGGTCTGCATGATCTGCTGGCCGATGACCACGCGCTGACCATGGTCGGCATAGGGGCTGCCGCCGCCACTGGCCTCCAGCACGGAAGCCATCGCCTGCTTGTATTGCAGGAACAGCGAGTCGCCGTTGCCGGACATGAGCAGGATCACGCCGCACTCGGTGCCGACGCTGCCGACGCCCACCACCTTCATCGCCACGTCGACCACGCGATAGCGCTCCAGCAGCAGGCGCCGCGCCGGCAGCAGCGAATCCAGGTAACGCCGCACCGCATGCTCCACCTGGGCGCGGTAATGCCGGTCCTTCTGCACATCCTCAGCATGGAAGATCAGCGGCGGATCGTCACTGATGCGCGGCTGATCGCCGCTGATATAGGTCAGCTTGGCCAGTTCGTGCGCATGCGCCGTCCTGGAGATGGCCTGCTCGATCTTGCGCTCGTCGAAGTAGCCGAACTCCCGGCCCTCGCCGCTCTCGATCAGCTCTTCCAGGTCGATCGAGGCATACCAGGCTTCCAGCACCGACATGCCGGCGAACTCGATCATGCGCCGGCGATAGGAGCGCACCGCCCACCAGGCTGCCTCGCGTCCATCGTCGTCGTCGAAGCCGTTGGAGCGGCCGGCCAGCACGAAGCTCGCCGCCAGGCGCTTGACGTCCCACTCCCAGTACGAGACCGCGGTCTCGTCGAAATCGTTGATGTCGAATACCAGCTTGCGCTCCGGCGTGGCGAAGCCGCCGAAGTTGAGCAGGTGGCAGTCGCCGCAGGCCTGCAGCTTGAGCCCGGTCACCGGCGTCGTCGCCAGGTCACCGGCCATCACCGCCGCGGCGCCGCGATAGAAGGTGAACGGCGACACCATCATGCGGCCATAGCGGATCGGCAGCAGACCGGGCAGCCGCCCCTTGCTCGAGGCGATCAGCAGGGCGATCGGATCGGCGCGCCTGGCCGGCGCCTTCCACGCCGCATGGGACTTGCGCGGACAGCGGTCGCGCAGCGCCTTGCCCGCCGCCAGGCGGTCCTCTACCGGCAGCAGATAGGGCAACTTAGGGTGCGCCTCGGGCAGGCGAATTTCGTTCTGGCGCGGCTTCTTCATATTGCCTTCCTCTCTAGGCAAGTGCGTCATATTTTTACGGTAGCGCGGCCGACACCTCCCGGCGCCACCGGAGCGACGGCGCAGTGTACTTGACCCGCGTCAATGAAGAGACAGGCCCGATACGCGAGGATGGACCGCAGCCGCAAGGCTCTCCGGTCTTCCACCACCGACATGCGCGGATACGGCGGGGCTACACTATCCGCAGCATGGCAACGTCGAGCGCCCCGGCCCGTCGCCGGCAGCGCCAGGAGAAGCTAATTGAGCCCGTTCCGCCCCGTCGCCTGGATCACCCATCCCGCCTGCCTGCGCCACGGCGCCGGCCAGAACCATCCAGAGTGCCCGCAGCGTCTGCAGGTGATCGAGGAACGTCTGCGCCAGAAAGGCCTGCTCGACTTCATGCAGCAGATCGAGGCGCCCGCCGCCACCGTGGAGCAGCTGCTGCGGGTGCACGACCGCGCCCATGTCGAGCGCGTACTGCACGCCGATACCACGCACGGTCCCTTCTGGCATGACCCGGACACCGCGCAGGACGCCGACACCCTGGAAGCCGTCCTGCATGCCGCCGGCGCCGGGGTCAAGGCCGTGGACCTGGTACTGTCCGGCCAGGCCGGCTTCGCCTTCTGCGCGGTGCGTCCGCCGGGCCATCACGCCGAGCGCGGCCGCGCCATGGGCTTCTGCTTCTTCAACAGCGTCGCCGTCGCCGCGGCGCACGCCATGGCGCAGGGGCTGGAGCGCATCGCCATCCTCGACTTCGACGTGCACTACGGCAACGGCACCGCCAACATCTTCGCCGGCGACGAGCGCGTGGTGCTGTATTCCACCTACCAGAACCCGCTCTACCCCTATTGGCAGAGCCCCGGCATCGACAACCTGGTCGACGTGTCCCTGCCGCCCCATTCCGGCAGCGCGCAGTTCCGCGCCGCGGTAAGCAAGCACTGGATCCCGCGCATGCTGGAGCAGAAGCCGCAGCTGATCCTGGTCTCCGCCGGCTTCGACGCCCATGCCGAGGACCCGCTGGCCGGCCTGCAATTCAGCTACGAGGACTATGCCTGGGTCGCCGGGCAGATCCAGGATGTGGCCGAAGCCTGCTGCCCGGGGCGCGTGGTGGCCACGCTGGAAGGCGGCTATTCGCTGCACGCCCTGGCGCGCTGCGTCGAGCAGTTCCTGCAACCCTTCGTGACCGCGACATGACGCCGTGACCATCCGCAACCTGGAGGCGTACCTGAAGCCGCGGCGGGTGCTGCTGCTGGGAGAGCCGCTCGGCAGCACCGCGCAGGAGCTGATCGCCAACCTGCGCCAGGCCGCGCCGCCGGGATTGCTGGTGGAATCGACGCGGGAACTGGAAGGCGGCGAACCCGGCGTCCTCGGCATCGTCGGCGATCCCGCCACGCTCGACGAAGCCATGCTGGCCCAGCTTGCCGCCCGCGGCTGCCGCGCCCTGATCTGGCCGCACGACACGCGTCCCGACACCGCCCTGCTCCAGGCCGCCCGCGCCCACACCACGCGCCTGCTCGGCCCGCGCAGCCCCGGCATCCTCAATCCCGCCGCCCGGCTCAATGCCACCGTCCTGCCGGCGGCCCTGCTGCCGGGCACCATGGCCCTGATCGTGCAGTCGCAGTCGGTAGCCTCCGCCGCCATCGATTGGGCCACCGGCCGCCGCTTCGGCTTCTCCTGGGTGGCCATCACCGGCGGCGAGAGCGACGTCGACATCGCCGACCTGCTCGACTATGCCGCGCTCGACCCGCACACCCGCGCCGTGGCCCTCGAAGTGGGCCGCATCCGCGGCGCGCGCAAGTTCATGTCGGCGGCCCGCGCCTGTGCCCGCGCCAAGCCGGTCGTGGTCCTGCAGACCCGGCAGGCCGACTGGCACGGCAAAGGATCCGACCCGGTCCGCTCCGCCGCCTTCGCCCGCGCCGGCATGGTCGAATGCCTCAGCCTGCCGGGGCTGTTCGACGCCTTTGCCGCGCTGTACCGCCTGCCGCCGCTGCAGCACGGCCGCGTCCTGGTGGTCAGCAATGGCTCCGGCATCTGCGCCCTCGGCGTCGACGCCGTCCTGCGCACCGGCCTGCAGGCGGCGGAACCGGACGAGGCCACCTGGACGCGCGTCCGCGCCCTGGTACCCGAGCTGAAACGCCTGGGCGGCGGCGCCGACCTCGGCGAGCCGGCCATGGACACCGTCATCGCCGCCCTGCGCGAATTCCTGCGCGACAAGGCGGTGGACGTGGTGTTGTTCGTGCGCAGCCCCGGCGCCGGCCGCAGCCACACCGCCGTCGCCGCCGAACTGGTCAAGGCCGGCTTCGACGAGCGCCTGCTCACCGTCTGGCTCGGCCTGGAAACCGCCCTGCCGGCGCGCAAACTCAGCGCCGAAGCCAACCTCGCCACCTTCATCTCCGCCGACGCCGCCGCCCGCGCCGTACGCTACCGATGGGAATACGCGCGCAACCGCGAACTGCTGACGCAGACCCCGCCGCGCGGTCCCACCGCGCCCACCGACGCCGCCGACATCGCGCGGCGCCTGCGCCGCATGCTCGACGCCGGCACCACCGAATTGCGCGGCAAGGACGCGGCGCGCCTGCTTGCCGCCTACGGCCTGGACAGCCACAACCCGCGGCCACGCCGCGACCTGCGCCTGGACGTACGCGTCGCGCGCCATGCCGAACTGGGCATGCACCTCGGCATCAGCCTGGTCACCCCCGGCTTCTCCGCACCCGCCGGCTATGGCTTCATGCCGCTCGATCCCTTGCTGGCCCGGCGCATCCTGGCCGATGCCGGGCTGCACGCCGACGCCGAGGCGGCGGCGGGAGACCTCGAGGCGCTGGCCCAGGCCTTGGTGCGGATCGGCCAGTTCGCGCTGGACCAGCCCCTGCTGGCCGAACTGCGCCTGCGCCTCTCCGCGCACGGCGGCATCGCGCAATGCATCCAGGCCGATACCCACCTGCAGCTGGCCGCCGCCACCGGCGCCGAGCGCGCGCGGCTGGCCCTGGCCCCCTATCCCGCCGCGCTGTCACACATTCTGGTGCGTGGTACCGAGCGTTACCGGGTGCGCCCGGTGCGGCCCGACGACGAGCCGGCCCTGATCCGCCTGCTCGAAGGCCTCGACCCGGAAACCGTACGCCTGCGCTTCTTCGCCTACATCCGCCACTTCAGCCACGACCTGGCCGCGCGCATGACGCAGATCGACTACGACCGCGAGCTGGCCCTGGTCATCACGCCCGAGAAAGGTGCCGAAAACCTCATCGGCATGGGCACCCTCTCCGCCGACCCGGACGGCGCCCGCGCCGAGTTCGCCGTGCTGGTGGACAAGGAACATTGCGGCCTGGGCCTCGGCCGCCACCTGCTGGAGCAATTCCTCCAGCATGCCCGGCAGCAGGGCATCGGCACCGTCTTCGGCGAGGTGCTGGCGGAAAACAGCACCATGCTGGGCCTGGCCCGCAGCCTCGGCTTCTCCACACACGCGATCCCCGATGATCCGGGCTGCATGCACGTCGAGATCGCCATCCAGGGTGCAGCCTGACCCCATTCCTGCGAACATGAGCGGATGCTAGGAATCGCCCTGACTCCCGCCGTCAAGGAAACCCTGTTCGGCGTCTATGCCGTGGCCGCCATCGTCGCCGCCAGCCATGCCCTGCTGCACAAGCGCGAC
This sequence comes from Nevskia soli DSM 19509, assembly GCF_000711955.1. Classification (GTDB taxonomy): domain Bacteria; phylum Pseudomonadota; class Gammaproteobacteria; order Nevskiales; family Nevskiaceae; genus Nevskia; species Nevskia soli. Next base: position 439,712 of record NZ_JONR01000001.1, on the reverse strand, counting down.
CCGCGCGCCGCCTGGGGCTGGATCGCGGTGTGCTGGCTGTTCCCCCTGGCCGGCGCGATCCTCTATTACCTGTTCGGCGTCAACCGCGTACAGACCAGGGCCGTGCGCGTGTTCGGCAACGAGCTGCCGACGATGGTGCCGCGCTGCCCGGACCAGCCGCCGCGCATCAGCGGCGCCGACCCCGAGGAAGTCCGCGAACTGGTGCGCCTGGGCTGGGCCATGTCCGGGCGCCGGCTGCGCGGCGGCAACCGCATCGACCCGCTGCACAACGGCAGCGAAGCCTATCCCGCCATGCTCGCCGCCATCGCGGAGGCGCGGCACACGGTGGACATGTCCAGCTACATCTTCCGCGACGACGCGGTGGGAAAAACCTTCGCCGAAGCCCTGGGCGCCGCGCAGCAGCGCGGCGTCGCCGTGCGCGTGATGCTCGACGGCCTCGCCGACCTCGCCTACCACCCCCGCGGCAGCCGCCTGCTGCGCAGGCACGGCCTGCAGCCCGCGCTGTTCCTGCCGCTGCGGCTATGGCCGCCGATGCTGCACATCAACCTGCGCAACCACCGCAAGCTGCTGATCGTCGACGGCGAGATCGCCTTCACCGGCGGCATGAACATCCAGCAGGGCCATCTCGCTGCCGCAAAGGGTGAACCGCTGATCGACGACCTGCACTTCCGCGTGCGCGGCCCCCTGGTGGCGCAGCTGGCGCAGGTGTTCCTCTCCGACTGGTCCTTCGCCGCCGGCCAGCCGGCGCCGGATCCCGTTGATGGCAATCCCTGCGAGGAAGAGCCGGAGCCAGCGCAAGGCGATCACGCCAGCCGCGTCATCACCGAAGGCCCCAACGAGGACATCGACCGCCTGATCATGGTGCTGATCGGCGCCCTTGCCACCGCGCACGACCGCGTCTGGTTCATGACGCCCTACTTCCTGCCGCCCTCACCCCTGCTCAGCGCCCTGCAGTCCGCCGCCCTGCGCGGCATCGACGTCAGCGTCATCATCCCGCAGCGCAGCGACCAGCGCTGGATGGACTGGGCCACGCGGCACATCCTGCGCTTCCTGTTGCGCCGCCAGGTGAAAGTCTTCCTGCGGCCGCCGCCCTTCGCCCACACCAAGCTGCTGATCGTCGACGACTGGTATGTGCAGTTCGGCTCCGCCAACCTCGACACGCGCAGCCTGCGCCTCAACTTCGAGCTGATGGTGGAGAGCTACGGCGAACCGCTGGCGACGAAGATGGCGGGACACTTCAATGACGTGCGCGCCACCAGCCATCCGGCGAAACCGGAAGACCTGGCCAGCCGGCGCTTCCCGGCCCGCTTCCGCGACGCCCTGTGCTGGCTGTTTTCGCCCTATCTCTGAATCCAGCCGGCACCGCTAGACGCCCTTCGCCGGCTCCCCTTTCAGCGCCAGCAGCACATCCGCCGGCCGGATCGGAATATGCCGCAACCGCGCGCCCACCGCCGCGAAGATCGCATTGCCGATGGCAGGGCCGACCACCGTCGTTCCGGGCTCACCCAAACCCACCGGCACCTCGGTGCTCTGCACGAACTCGATATCCAGCTCCGGCACATCGCGCATGCGCAGCGGCGTATAGGTATTGAGATTGCTGTCCTTGACCTGACCGTTCACGAACTCGGTGCCCTCGTGCAGGGCCATGCTCACGCCCCACAGCGCCGCGCCCTCGGTCTGCGCCAGCGCGCCGTCGGGATGCACCAGGGTCCCCGCGTCCACCACCAGGGTCAGCTTCTCCAGCTTCACCACCCCGGTCGCGCGATCGACCTTGACCCGCGCCACGCAGGCGCACCAGGTCGGCATGTCGCGCTCCTGGCCGAAGGTGGTGGCGACGCCGATACCGGTGTCCTGCGGCAGCGTGCCGCCCCAGCCCGCCTTTTCCGCCGCCCGCTTCAGCACATGCGCCATGCGCGCCGCGCCGCCGGTGGCATTGGGCGCAGTGCCCGCGTTCTTGCCCTGGGCGTCGAGCAGGCCGAGCCGGAACGCCACCGGGTCGATGCCCGCGGCATGCGCCGCCTCGTCCATGAAGCTTTCCAGCGCCCAGTTGGTCCAGCCCGGCCCCACCGAGCGCAGCCAGCCCGGGCGGAAGGTGTTGTTGGCCAGGTCGTTGGAGATGGCGCGCACGCGATGCGCGCCGACCGTGTACCAGTGATCGGCGCCGGAAATGGAAAACGGATCGTAGGGCTCGCCGTTCTTGCCCTTGGGCATGAACACCGGGATCATCACCTGCGTCGGCCAGCCGGCGGTGGCGTGGTGCTCCATGCCGAGCACCTTGCCGCCTTCGCCGAAAGCCATGCGCAGGCGCTGCACCGAGGCCGAACGCGGCGAGTCGAAGTGCACGTCGTCGGGGCGGGTGAAGACCAGCTTCACCGGCTTGCCGATGGCCTTCGAAGCCAGCGCCGCCGGCACCGAGTAATCGCCGTTGAGGCGCCGCCCGAAACCGCCGCCGAGCAGGTAGGTGCGCAGCACCACCTTGTCCTCGCCCACGCCCAGCGCCTTGGCCAGCGTCGGCAGGATCAGCGACTGCCACTGGTTGCCGGTATGGATCTCCCAGATGCCGTCCTTCTCGAAGGCCAGCGCATTCACCGGCTCCAGCTGGAAATGCAGCACCGTGCTGGTGGTATAGCTGCGCTCCAGCGTGGTCTTCGCCGCGGCGAACGCCTGCTCCACGCCCTCGTCGGCCACCACCAGCGAGCCGCCCTTGGGATCGTCGATCAGCTTCGCGCCGTGATCGAGGATGTCCTTCTCCGACACTTTCGCCGCCTCGCCGGTGGCCCATACCACCTTGACCTTGTCAGCCGCGTGGTTGGCGGCGGTGAAGGAATCGGCGTACACCACCACCCAGCCGGGCACGGTACCGGAAGGATCGTCCAGGGCGACGCTCTTGATATAACCCTTGACGCCCTTGGCGGCTGAATCGTCGATGGAAGTGACGCTGCAACCATTGCGCGTCGGCGGCAGCTTGGGCCGCGCGTAGACCATGCCGGCCACCTCGGCGTCCAGCCCGTAACGGGCGGTGCCGTTGGTCTTGCCGGGGATGTCGATGGCCTTGGTCGGCACGCCGATCAAACGCCGGTCGGCCGGCTTCTTCAGCGGCATCGCCTTGAGCTGGTCCGCGCTGTAGCTGCGCGTGAGATTGCCCTTGCGCACGATATCGCCGTAGCTGATCGACTTGTGGCCGGCCGTGATCATGCCGTCGCGCGCGACGCAGGCATCTTTGCCCACGCGGAGCAGCTTTGCCCCTTCCTCGATCAGGGCGATGCGTCCGGCCGCGCCGGCCTGGCTCAGGTAAGGAAAGCTCTGCCACACCGACCAGCTGCCGCCGGTCACCATCAGGCCCCACTTCGGATCGGTGTCGACATAGTCGAGCCGCACTGACTCCCATTTCACTTCCAGCTCGTCGGCGACGATGCGCGCCAGCGCGGTGCCCACATGCTGGCCCATCTCGGCGCGGATGATGTTGACGGTGACGATGCCGTCCTGGTCGATGTGGTACCAGATGGTCGGTTCGAACGCATGCTGCGCCACCGCCGTAGCCGGATCGGCCAGCACCAGCCCGGCCCCGGCGAATGCCAGGGTGAAGCCGGTGCCCGCGGCGCCGATGAGGAAGCCGCGGCGCGACATCAGGCCGGCCGGTACTGCCTGGTCCTGGTACTTGGCGAACTTATTCATGGGCGGCCGCACCCTGCATTTCCGCGGCGGCGAGCTTGATCGCCTTGCGGATGCGCACGTAGGCCATGCAGCGGCACAGATTGCCGTTCATCACCGCGTCGATATCCGCATCGGTCGGATTGGGGTAATCCTTGATCAGCGTCGCCGCCTGCATGATCTGGCCGGACTGGCAGTAGCCGCACTGCGGCGTCTGCGTTTCGATCCAGGCCTTCTGCAGCGGATGCTGGCCCTGCGGATCCAGGCCCTCGATGGTGATGATGGACGCGTCCGCCACCGCGGCGAGCGGCGTGATGCAGGAGCGCACCGCGCGGCCGTTCAGGTGCACCGTGCAGGCGCCGCACATGCCGATGCCGCAGCCGAACTTGGTGCCCTTCATGCCGGCCAGATCGCGGATCACCCACAGCAGCGGCGTATCGTCCGCCGCGTCGATGGTGAGGGGACGGCCGTTGAGATTGAACGTGGTCATCGTTGCGCGGCTCCGGGCTGCGTCTTCATGGTGCTGCGGGGCTTTGTTTGCGGGCGCCGGCAATGGCGGCCGGCACATCGTTCCAGGGCGGCTGCATGGTGCGGCTGCCGCGCAGATAGGCGGCGAGCGCGGCGATATCCTCGTCGCTCAGGGACTTGCCGAAACCGGGCATGTAGGCACCCGGCATGCCGTCGTTCTGCCCGATGCCGCCGAGTACGATATGGATGAAGCTCCCCGGATCGGGGCCGTTGACCGTGCTGCTCAGCGCCAGCTCCGGCCGTGCCGGCAGCGGCGCCGCTCCGCCGTTGTAGTGACAGGAGGCGCAGGCGGACAGATACACCTGCGCGCCATGCTCCGGCACCACGCCCGGATCGCGCTGCGCCAGGGCCATTGCCCTGGCCAGGGCCTGGTCGGCATTCGCCGCCTGCGCCGCCGAGCCGTTGCGGTCGGCGAAGTAGACGGCGATCGCGCGCACATCCGCATCCGGCAGCTTGGCCAGCCCCTGGATCACCTCGGACATCGAGCCCGCGGCGACGCCGTGGTGCACCGAAGCGCCGCTGCGCAGGTAGGCGTAGAGATCATCCTGCGTCCACGGCAGCGGAGCCGGGTTGGAGGCATTCAGCGCGGGCGCCAGCCAGCCCTCGATCGGCGCGCCGGCATACAGCGCATCCTTCCGCTCGCCGCCCAGGCCGTTGCGCGGCGTATGGCAGGCGGAGCAGTGCCCCAGCCCTTCCGCCAGGTAGGCGCCGCGATTCCATTCCTCGCTCTTGCCGGCCTGCGCCTGGTACACACCCTTGTCGAAGAACAGCAGCTTCCAGCCCACCTGCAGGGCGCGGATGCTGAGCGGGAACGGCAATGTATTCGGCGGAGCCACAGCCTTCACCGGCTGGCGCGTCATGAAGTAGGCGTACAGCGCCTTCACATCGTCGTCGCTGACCTTGGCGAAATGCGTATAGGGAAACGCCGGGAACAGGTGCGCGCCGTCGCGCGCCACGCCGTCGTGCATGGCCCGGGCGAACGCCGCCTCGGACCAGCGCCCGATGCCGGTATCCGGATCGGGCGTGATATTGGTGCTGTAGATGGTGCCGAAGCCCGATTCGAGCCCGAAGCCGCCGGCATAAACCTGGCCGCCCTTGGCGGTATGGCAGGTCGCGCAGTAGCCGGCGCCGGCAAGCTGCTTGCCCCTGGCGACGAGATCTTGAGGAAAGGCCGATGCCGCCGGCGGATCGATCGGCGCCAAAGACGGCCGCCAGGCCAGGGCGAACAACCCGCCGATTCCCACGAGAGCGAGAACCACCACGGTGATGACTATGCGCTTGAGCAAATCCGCTCCCCCATCAAATCCATTCGGATGGTCGCAGCCCTGGTGAACCAGGCTGAGCCGGCGCCGCAACGGCCCGACTTTACTCTTTCACGCGGGGCATATCCATTGCGCGTCGCAGCAGGAACCCAGCCCCGGCGCCCACTTTGCGGCTCAACCAAACGAGGCACACAGCAAGCCGTCCAGTCAATATGAAAAGCCCGATGGACTTCGAGCGCCGACGAGCTTCACGCACCATCCGACCATGGAAACCCCAACGCCAGCTTCATCAAAGCCGCGCTCGCTTCATTGACACGAAGATGAGAATCATTATTATGTAGACGCATGTCCGGCCAAGCTGTAGACGGTCCGGCTCTATCTTCCGTAGATACGCCCAGCCAGCCAGCCCCAAGCAGCCCGCCACGGTGATCGAACCATCCACGATCACTCCGGCCCGGCCGGATTGGGGAATTTGTGCGACACAACTGTCGGAAGCTGCTCCTCGGAGCGGCCTGGGGTCTCGCCGTCGCGGCCACGGACACCGTGGCGCAGGAATCGACGCAGCTCCAAACGGTGACGGTCACCGGCGCGGCGGATGGCGCGATGGCGACCGAGGCCGGCACGGCGACCAAGACCGATACCCCGCTCACCGAAACGCCGCAGTCGATCTCCGTGATCACCGCCGACGAGATCGCCGCGCACGGCGCCAGCAGCATGATGGAGGCGCTGCGCTATACCGCCGGCGCCGCGGTGGAGACCTACGGCCCGGACGGCCGCGGCTACGACTGGGTCAAGCTGCGCGGCTTCGACACCTTCCCCAGCCAGTTCCGCGACGGCATGCGGATGTTCAACTACGACTTCATGGAGCCCTACGGCCTGGAGCGCATCGAGGTGCTGCGCGGGCCCAGTTCGGTACTGTACGGCCAGTCGGTGCCGGGCGGCCTGATCAACGGCGTCAGCAAGCTGCCGCTGCGCTCGGCGCAGCGCGAGGTGGAGTTGTCGGCCGGGAGCTTCGGCGCGCTGCAGGGCCAGTTCGACTTCACCGGGCCGGCGCTGCGCGACGGTGCACTCGACTACCGCCTGATCGGCCTGCTGCACGAGGGCGGGAACCAGATCGAGTTTCCCGACGGCCACGGCTATCCGGCGCGGCGGCAGTATTTCGCGCCATCGCTGACCTGGCGCCCGGCCGCGGACACGCGCATCACCGTGCTGGCCGAGCGGCTGCACGTCGCCGGCATGTTCCCGAACCTCGCCTCCGCTCCCGACGGCGGCCCGACCGAGGTGGTGATCGACGACCGCGGCTACGACGCGGACATCACCAAGCTGTGGAACGTCGGCTGGCAGGTGGACCAGGGCCTGGCCGGCGGCGCGCTGGTGTTACACCACAAGCTGCGCTTCAACCATCGCGACGAGGCGCAGCCCTATCTCAGCGCCCTGGGCTACAACACTCCGGACCAGCCGACGCTGCTCGACCGCTACGCCTCCAGCTACTTCAGCGGCGCCAGCAGCTGGATCACGGACAACACCCTGGAGTGGAAGACACGCACCGGCGCTGTCGCCCACACCCTGCTGGCCGGCGTCGACTACGGCAGCAACCACTATCACGACGACTATTATTACGGCGACGCGCCGCCGCTCGACATCGCGCACCCGGTGTACGGTCAGGACATTCCGCTGCCGACCGAGGAGCAGTCCGGAACGCGGCAATACCAGAGCCAGCTCGGCGTCTACCTGCAGGACCAGGCCTACTGGCAGCAGTGGATCGTCACCGCCAGCCTGCGCCGCGACTGGGCGCACGACCGCAACAGCGATCCGGTTTCCGGCACGCCGACGCAGCAGTTCAACGCGGCCTTCAGCGGCAGGGTCGGCCTGATGTGGAAGAGCGCCCTCGGCGTCACGCCCTACCTGAGCTGGTCGCAGTCGTTCCAGCCGAACAGCGGTACCGACTTCGACGGCAAGCCGTTCAGCCCCACGCGGGGCCGGCAGTACGAAGTGGGCGCGAAGTACGCCACACCCGGCGACCGCGCCATCTACACGGTCTCCTTCTTCCGCCTGCTGCAGGACAACGTACTGACCAAGGATCCGGCGCACGAGAACTTCAGCGCCCAAACCGGGCAGGTCCGCTCGCAGGGCGTGGAACTGGAAGGCAAGGGCCGGCTGACACGCACGCTGGATCTGAGCGCAAGCTACACTTGGAACCCGGTCAAGGTCACGCGCAGCAACGACGTCGACCTGGGCAAGGTGCCGATCCTGACGCCGCAAACCAACGCCTCGCTGTGGCTCAGCCACACCACGCGCGAAGGCTTGCTGGAGGGGCTGGGGCTCAGTGCCGGCGTGCGCCACCTCGGCGCCACCTGGGGCGACACCGGGAACACGCTCCGCAACAAGCAGCTGACCCTGATGGACCTGGCGGCGCGCTATCCGCTGCGCGGCTTCGAACTCGGCCTCAACCTCAACAACGTGTTCGACCACACCAGCTTCATCGCCACGCCTTACGGCAACTACCTGACGGCCAAGCGGGTCATCGCCGGCAGCCTGCGCTACCAGTGGTGAGCGGCGCGGCCGGGGTCAGAAGGTGCGCTTTCCCGGCACGCTGAATGTTCGTGTCGATGTCATCGACATCTCGGAGCACCAGCGCCCGCTCGGGGTCGTCATGACGGATTTCATTCCGGCCCTGTCGGGCACCCACTTGGGGAGATCGCACCTCTGGCCGCAACGAGGGCCCGGAGAGGGTTGCCGGCGAGGACCGCCCGCCCTGCTTTGCCGGCCCGCAGCAAGCTGCTTACGGAAGGCTGTTGTCCGCCGGGCTTGATTCGGACTTTGGCCGTCGACCCGTCGGCCGGACAAAAAAAAGATTCAGCTTTATGGGCTGAATCCCTTGATCTTGATCGATTGGCACTGGCGGATTGGTGGAGCGGAGGAGGATCGAACTCCCGACCTCTGCATTGCGAACGCAGCGCTCTCCCAGCTGAGCTACCGCCCCACACGTACCGCGTCCGCTATTTTAGCAGGCTTCGCCGGAATTTTTACAGGGCCGCGCGCGCTTTCGGCCGAGCCTGCTGTCGCGGACGCCCGCGCCAACTTGCGCGCAACTGCCCAAAAAACGACCGTCGGCGGCGGCAAAAACCGGACCACGGCCCGGTGGCTGCTACGCCAACGGGGCGCCGCACGGCGGGGGGCTTCCCCTCGGAGCAAAAGCCTGTTACAAGGCGCGCAAATTTGGTCCTTTTCGTGACGGAGACTGGCAGCACATGGCTGGAAGACCCGGGAAGAAGCAGCAGCAACCCGCAAAACCCGCTTTTGACGAATTCGGCGAAGAAACCGAAGGCTTCGAGGAAGACGTGCCCGCCGTGGACGCGAAGGGCAACCCCCTCCCCGGCAACCGCTCGCGCGACTGGCGGGATGTCGAGCGCTACCGCGAAGTACGTGAACTGAAGAAACTGATCGGCGAAGACTTCGACCACCTCTTCGACAGCGACAGTCCGGGCCGCCGCAACAAGAAGTAAGGGCCCGCTGAAAAGGCTTCGCACCCGCGGCGAAGCCTCGGGTCCGCCCCCCCCCCCCCCCCTCCAAGGCCCTCATGAATCCGGACGCCTTGTCCGGTAATCGCCGCCGGGCGTATCTCCGGGTGCCGCCCGCACCTCCACGCCACCCTCGTCCGCAACCCCTCCCCGTTGCAGACGGCGCCGGGTATCCGCATGGCGCGCTTCGACACCGTTCGCCCAGGCTTCGCCATGCATGGGCTGCCGAGCTGCGCCACGGCCCCGCCGTGATCGCAAAGCAGCCTCCCGAAAGTCGCGGCGACGCTTGAAAGCAATTCCTTAAGCCCTATCTACAAGGCATTCCGTAGTATTGATATCAAACAGCCCGGCCCCGGACGGCCGGTTCTTGAACAGGACGTTCCACAAACGAGGTGCGCAGCATGCGCATGGACAAGCTGACCAGCCGTTTCCAACAGGCCCTGGCCGAGGCGCAGAGCCTTGCCGTGGGCCGCGACAACCCGCAAATGGAGCCCGCGCATGTAATGCAGGCCCTGCTCGACCAGGACGGCGGCTCCACCGCGCCGCTGCTGGAACAGGGCGGCGTCAACATCAACGTGCTGCGCAGCAAGGTCGATACCCTGCTCGACGGCCTGCCCAAGCTGAAGGACGCCACCGGCGAGGTCCAGGTGGGCCAGGACCTGTCGCGCCTGCTCAACCTCACCGACAAGCTGGCCCAGCAGCGCAAGGACCAGTTCATCTCCACCGAGTTGTTCGTGCTCGCCGCCCTTGAAGACAAGGGCACGCTGGGCAAGGCCCTGCGCGACGCCGGCGGCCGCAAGGAGCTGCTGGAGAAGGCCATCGAAGCCATGCGCGGCGGCCAGAAGGTCGATTCCGCCGGCGCCGAGGAACAACGCCAGGCGCTGGAACGCTACACCATCGACCTGACCGAACGCGCCCGCTCCGGCAAGATCGACCCGGTGATCGGCCGCGACGAGGAAATCCGCCGCATCATCCAGGTGCTGTCGCGCCGCACCAAGAACAACCCGGCCCTGATCGGCGAACCCGGCGTGGGCAAGACCGCCATCGTCGAGGGCCTGGCCCAGCGCATCATCAACGGCGAAGTGCCGGAAGGCCTGAAGAACAAGCGCCTGCTTTCGCTGGACCTCGGCGCCCTCATCGCCGGCGCCAAGTTCCGCGGCGAGTTCGAGGAGCGCCTGAAGGCCGTGCTCACCGACCTGTCCAAGACGGCCGGCGCGGTGATCCTGTTCATCGACGAAATCCACACCCTGGTCGGCGCCGGCAAGGCCGAAGGCGCCATGGACGCCGGCAACATGCTCAAGCCCGCCCTGGCGCGCGGCGAGCTGCGCTGCATCGGCGCCACCACCCTGGACGAATACCGCAAGTACATCGAGAAGGACGCCGCACTGGAGCGCCGCTTCCAGAAAGTGCTGGTGGGCGAGCCGAGCGTGGAAGACACCATCGCCATCCTGCGCGGCCTGAAGGAGCGTTACGAGGTGCACCACGGCGTGGACATCACCGACGGCGCCATCATCGCCGCGGCCAAGCTGTCGCACCGCTACATCACCGACCGCAACCTGCCGGACAAGGCCATCGACCTGGTCGATGAGGCCGCCTCGCGCATCCGCATCGAGATCGACTCCAAGCCGGAGGCGCTGGACCGCCTCGACCGCCGCCTGATCCAGCTCAAGATCGAACGCGAAGCCCTGAAGAAGGAAAGCGACGAGGGCGCCAAGCGCTCGCTCGCCGCCCTGGAAGAGGAAATCGCCAAGCTCGAACGCGAATGCTCCGACCTCGAGGAGAAGTGGAAGGCGGAGAAGAGCAGCGTTGCCGGCAGCGCTGGCGTCAAGGAAGAACTGGACCGCGTGCGCACCGAACTGGAAGCGGCGCGGCGCGCCGGCGACCTGTCGCGCATGGCCGAATTGCAGTACGGCAAGATTCCCGAACTGGAGAAAAAGCTCGCCGCGGCTTCAGAAACCGCCCAGCAGAAATTCGAGCTGCTGCGCACCAGCGTGGGCGAGGAAGAGATCGCCGACATCGTCTCGCGCTGGACCGGCATCCCGGTGAGCAAGCTGATGGAAGGCGAGCGCGAAAAGCTGCTGCGCATGGAGGAAGTGCTCGGCACCCGCGTGGTCGGGCAGAAGGAAGCCCTGGCCGCCGTCTCCAACGCCATCCGCCGCTCCCGCGCCGGCCTGGCCGATCCCAACCGGCCGATCGGCTCGTTCCTGTTCCTCGGCCCCACCGGCGTCGGCAAGACCGAGCTGTGCAAGGCCCTGGCCTCGTACCTGTTCGACACCGAGGAGTCGATGGTGCGCATCGACATGAGCGAGTTCATGGAGCGCCACGCGGTGGCGCGCCTGATCGGCGCCCCTCCCGGCTATGTCGGCTACGACGAAGGCGGCTACCTCACCGAGGCCGTGCGCCGCCGTCCCTACTCCGTGATCCTGTTCGACGAAGTCGAGAAGGCCCACCCGGAAGTGTTCAACGTGCTGCTCCAGGTGCTGGACGACGGCCGCCTCACCGACGGCCAGGGCCGCACCGTGGACTTCCGCAACACCGTGGTGGTGATGACCTCCAACCTCGGCTCGCAGCTGATCCAGGACCTGATGGGCCAGGCCTCCGCCGGCAAGGAAAACGACTACGCCGCCATCAAGGAAGCGGTGATGGAAGTGGTGCGTCAGCACTTCCGCCCGGAATTCATCAACCGCATCGACGAGTCGGTGGTGTTCCATCCGCTGGGTGCCGCGCAGATCCGCGCCATCACCGAGATCCAGACCGTCGGCCTGCGCAAGCGCCTGGCCGAACGCAGCATCGGCCTGGAGATCAGCGATGCCGCACTGAGCAAGCTGGCGGAAGCGGGCTACGATCCGGTCTACGGCGCACGCCCGCTGAAGCGCGCGATCCAGACCCTGGTGGAAAATCCATTGGCCCGCGACCTGCTCGACGGCAAGTTCGCCGCCGGCGACACGGTGAAGATCCACGTCAAGGACGGCGTCGTCGCCTTCGACCGCGCGGCTTAAGCAGTCGCCGGGCTCGCCGCCATCTCGGCGAGCCCGGCTTCCCGCGTTACCAATCCGGCATACCCGATCTCCCGCCGTGCCTTGGCATCGTTCACCGTCACCTGCTCACCGGTGAGGATGACCGCGGTACGCGACACCGGCGGCCGCCCCTTGAGCGGGAACGTCCGCCAGGCGAACTCGCACACCGCGGCCAGCGCATAGATCAGCCCGCGCGGCACGCCGCGCGAGCCCGGCTCCACGCCCTGCGTCCGCGCCATGGCGGTGATAAAGGTGCGGAACTCGACCGGCGCGCCATCGGTCAGGAAATAGATTTCGCCCGGCTTGCCGCGTTCGGCCGCCAGCAGTGCGCCCTCGCAGACGTTGCGCACATGGCAGGTGGAGGTGAGGAAGCGGCCGCCGCCGATCCAGGCGAACTGCCCCTTGCGCATCACTTCCAGGATCTTCGGCAGCAGCGCGGTGTCGCCCCGGCCCCAGATGAAGCGCGGGCGCACCACCACCACTTCGAGACCGTTGCCATTGGCCGCCAACGCCACCGCCTCGGCCTGCGCCTTGCTCGAAGGATAGAGCCCGATCGGCCGCGCCGCGCGCGGGCGCGTCTCATCGGCATCATGGATCGGCGTGCCGTCCGCCAGCACCGCTTCGGTACTGACGTGCACCAGGCGCCGCACCCCCGCGGTGCGCGCCGCTTCGATCACCTGCGCCGTGCCCGCAACATTGATGCGGTGGAATTCGGCGGGATCCCCCCAGTCCTCCACCTTGGCCGCGCAGTGGAACACCACCTCGGCACCTGCCATGCCCGCAGTCATCGCCGCCACGTCGGCCAGATCGCCGGCCTGCGGCTCGGCGCCCAACCCGCGCACGGTCCGCATGGCGCCCGGTGTACGGGCCAAGGCCACCACCGTATCTCCGCGGCCTTTCAGCATGGCGATCAGATTGCGGCCTACAAAGCCGGAACCGCCAGTGACGAAAACCTTCATGGTCGTTGCCCTCGCAGATATGCCATCGGGTCTTTCAAAAGCCATGCGGCGCGGGCCGCCGTCAAAACCGGCAAAACCCGCCATCCGAAACAGGGGGTAGCGTCATCCCGGACAGTACCCCATAAAGCAGACTGTATTTGCCATTCACCCTGCGGAAAAGCCGCCAGGAGCCTCATGCGACAGCATTACGAATACCGCGTCTGCCAGGTCCAGCAATCGCGTGTGACCTATGTCAACGGCACCTGGCAGGGCAAGCTGCCGCCGGGCGGCGACAAGGTCGAAGCGGCGCTCGCCAGCTGCATGCAAACCTGGGATTACCTGCATGGCGCCGGCGAGGACGGCTGGGAACTGGTCGGGGCGCTCGCGCAAGGTTCCACCAGCACCACCGTCCACCAGGTGCTCTACCTCAAGCGCAACAAGGCCTGATCAACGGGCCGATCAGCGCCGCGAGCGGAAGAACTCGCGCAGCACCGCTCCACATTCGTCTTCCAGCACCCCGCCGCTCCACGCCACCACGTGATTCAACCGCGGCCGCGCGATGACGTCGTAGACCGAATCCACCGCCCCCGCCTTGGGATCGCGCGCGCCGAACACCAGGCGTGACACACGGGCGTGCACGATGGCGCCCGCGCACATCACGCAAGGCTCCAGGGTCACATATAGCGTGGTGCCGGGGACCCTGTAATTGCCCAGTGCCGCAGCGGCAGCGCGCATGGCGATCATTTCGGCATGGGCACTGGGATCATGCAGGGCAATCGGCTTGTTCCAGCCCTCACCGAGGACGGCACCGTCCTTCACCAGCACCGCTCCCACCGGAACCTCACCCTCGATCGCCGCGCGTCGAGCAAGGCCGAGGGCATGGCGCATCCATTCCAGATCCGCCGCGCCCAATTCCCCCTCCCCTTGCGACCGCAGGGAGTCCCCGTGGTACGGGAGGGGGCTAGGGGGAGGGGTCAGCTGTTGCAAAATACTTTCCAACACACCCTCGATCTCACCCAACACCTGATTATTCCAGAACCGCACAACCCTGAATCCCTGCGAACGCAACCACGCATCCCTTTCCTGATCATGCTCAGCCTCAAGTTCCAGATGCTGCCCCCCATCGACCTCAACAATCAACCTGGCCTCGAGACACAAAAAGTCCGCGAAGTAAGGCCCAATCGGAACCTGCCGGCGAAATTTCCACCCCTGCAACTGCCCACGACCGAGCCGCCGCCATAGCTCACGCTCGGCCTCGGTCATGTCGGCTCGCAACTGGCGCGAGCGGCGAATCTGAATGGGATGTTCTGCCACAGCCAACCCCTCCCCTGGCCCCTCCCGTCCCACGGGGACTCCCTGCGGTCGCAAGGGGAGGGGAAAACCCCAGCCAACTTGGCAGCCAGCGAAGGATCGATAGGGGCAGTTTAAGGCACGCCGCCACGCGATATCCAAACATCGTCATCCATCGCGGGCTTGAATTTGCGATGTTGTTCAACTTCGCTTGAAGTAGCGCATCCCGCTTCCAGCCAACATCGACCTCCCCAGACTCCCCCTCCCCTTGCGACCGCAGGGAGTCCCCGTGGGACGGGAGGGGGCCGGGGGGAGGGGTCAGCTGTTGCATGTGCTCTCCAGTACACCCTCGATCTCACCCAATACCTGATTGTTCCGGAACCGCACAATCCTGAAGCCCTGCGAACGCAGCTAGGCCTCGGTCATGTCGGCCCGCAACTGGCGCGAGCAGCGAATCTGAATGGGATGTTCCACCACAACCAACCCCTCCCCTGGCCCCTCCCGTCCCACGGGGACTCCCTGCGGTCGCAAGGGGAGGGAAAAACCCTAGCCAACTTGGCAGCCAGCGAAGGATCGGTAGGCGCAGTTCAAGGCACGCCGCCGCCCGATATCCAAACATCGTCACCCATCGCGGGCCTGAATTTGCGATGTTGTTCAACGCCACTTGAAGCCATGAACAACATGTCCGAAGGCCTTGTTGCAACATCCGATTTTCACGATTCGCAAGGTTCGGAAGCACCAAAAGGCCCGCTGCGCACAGCCCGAAAACCTAATTCGTTCGGATGAGGTTCATGCCCGGAAACGGGCATAGCTTCCCTGCCCTATCAGGGAAGTGATCCAGGACGAACGGCCAGCAGTCGACTCGGTACTCAGCAGTTTCAATACCAAAGCCGCGCCCGTTTTCTCCGGCGTTCCGCAACGACATTCGCTGTAGTTGCGAGTTGGAAGTAGGGCTTGTTGTCAATCGGCAACCTATTCACTGACTGGGAGATGACCAATGGCAAGATCGACGCAGGAAAGCGGCAAGACTCCTTCGCATTCCCCGGAAACCACTGAAGCGACAGGCTTGTCGCGGCGCAAATTTCTCGGCGGTGCCGGCAAGGCAGCCGCCGCCGGCGCCCTGGTGGGATGGCTACCGGCATTCCGTATCGGCGCGGCCGAAGCGGCGTGCTCCACGCCGACGGGTTTTCCATCCGGCATCACGCTATACCAGCAGGCCTACATCAACTGGGCGCGCGACATCGCGGTAGACCCGATGTGGACCTGCGCGCCAGCCACGCCGGCCGATGTGGTCACCGTCTGCAACTGGGCCAGGGCCCAGGGCTACAAGGTCCGTCCCGTGGGCGCGATGCACAACTGGTCGCCGCTGACCGTAGCCCCTGGCGCGACCTGCCCCAACATCATCCTGGTCGACACCAAGCAGCACCTCACCGCCGTGTCGGTCAACACCTCGGGCACTCCCAAGACCGTCACCGCGCAGACCGGCATCCTGATGGAAGCCCTGCTGACCACGCTCGAAGCCTCCACCCTCGGCGTCAACGCCTGCCCCGCTCCCGGCGATCTCACCCTGGGCGGCGCGCTCGCCATCGACGGCCACGGCACCGCCATTCCGAAGACCGGCGAAACCCTGGTCTCCGGCAACACCTACGGCTCGCTCAGCAACCTGATCCGTTCGTTGACCGCGGTGGTATGGGATACCGCCAGCAGCCAGTACGTGCTGCGCACCTTCCAGCGCACCGACGCCGGCTGCGCCGCCCTGCTGACCCACGTCGGCCGCGCCTTCATCACCGAGGTGACGCTGCAGGTCGGCACCAACCAGCGGCTGCGCTGCCAGAGCTGGTTCGACAAGACCGCCGCCGAGCTGTTCGCGCCGGCGGGCTCCTCCGGCAACACCTTCACCAGCTACCTGAACAGCGCCGGCCGCGTCGAAACCATCTGGTTCCCGTTCACGCCGAAGCCCTGGCTCAAGGTCTGGAGCATCGCGCCCAGCAAGCCCTGGACCTCGAGCCAGGTGAACCAGCCGTACAACTACTCCTTCAGCGACGGCATCGACCAGTCCATCGTCGACGCGCAAGCGCAGGCGGTGCTCAACGATCCCACCACCACGCCCAACTTCGGCCTGACCCAGTACAACGTCGTCGCCGCCGGCCTGGTCCTGACCAGTACCTGGGACATCTGGGGCTGGTCGAAAAACACCCTGCTCTACATCAAGCCGACCACGCTGCGCGTCACCGCCAACGGCTACGCGGTGATCACCAGCCGCGCCAACATCCAGCGCGCCATCAACGAGTTCTACGTCATGTACTCTGCCAAGCTCAGCGCCTACCAGGCCCTGGGCCAGTACCCGATGAACGGCCCGGTGGAAATCCGCGTCACCGGCCTCGACCGCCCAAGCGACGTGGTCGGCATCAGCGGCGCCCCCTCGCCG
Source organism: Nevskia soli DSM 19509 (assembly GCF_000711955.1). Taxonomy (GTDB): domain Bacteria; phylum Pseudomonadota; class Gammaproteobacteria; order Nevskiales; family Nevskiaceae; genus Nevskia; species Nevskia soli. The sequence continues at coordinate 423,077 of NZ_JONR01000001.1, read as the reverse complement.
CAACTCTCCGCCCTGCGCCCGCGCCCCGATCATCCCGAATGGGACGTCGCCGTGTGGTTCGACATCCTCACCATCCCCGGCACGCTCTACGCGAACCAGTTCTACAGCGAAGTCGAACAGTGGATGTATTCCAACTACGCCAGCTACGGCTCGGTACGGGTGGAATGGTCCAAGGGCTGGGGCTACACCACCTCCGCCGCCTGGTCGGACCCGACCGCGCTGGGCACCACCATCCCCAACAGCCTGCGCACCGGCCAGGCCGTCGGCGACAACTGGGATACCGCCAAGGCAACGCTGGACCTGTTCGATCCGGCAAGACTGTTCAGCTCGCCGCTGCTGGATACCTTGCTGCCTTGAAGAAGATTTGAGGAAATCAGGAATCGTCACCCCGGCGAAAGCCGGGGTCCAGTCCTTTACCTGCCCTGGACCCCGGCTCTCACTGGAATGACGCTTTTGATCAAAAGCCTTGTCAGGAAAATCGAGCCGCGTAAACCTCGGGCTTGAATCCCACCAGCGGCGCACCCGTGCCGGTCTCCAACACCGGCCGCTTGATCATCGAGGGCTGCGCCAACATCAACTTGATCGCCTTGGCCTCGTTCAGCCCTTCACGATCCGCTTCGGGCAGCTTGCGGAAGGTGGTGCCGGCACGGTTCAGCACCGTCTCCCAACCCACCGCCTTGATCCATGCTTCGAGATGAGTGCGATCAATAGCCGCAGCCTTGTAGTCGTGGAAGGCGTAATTCACACCGTGCTCTTCGAGCCAAGCACGGGCCTTTTTCATGGTGTCGCACGCCTTGATGCCATAAATCGTCACGCTGCCGGACATATACCCCACTCCATTGCATACCTAGGGTGTGAAGGATAGGTCAACCGCGCGATCCAAAAAAGTGCCACGCCGTCGATACCATCCAGGACATTGTGCTTTGGTCGATCATGGTATGCACCGGCAAATTGCGTAACTCGTCCATCTGACGATGCATTAGCACTTCTACTTCTGTGATCGAGTCCCAGAGCAACGTATCGTCAATTGCCCCATCGTCCCGCTCCGCGATCCGGCAGAGCGGCAGCCCGGCTGGCGCTTCAACCACCGACCGACCTCCACATTCGCGGCGACGAAATCTTCACCGGAATACCCTTTGACGAGCCTGAACGACGTGATTTCGATTTGGACCCGCTCAGTATCGGAATGCAGCTTCGTTCTGTAATTGCGATGATCAGGGCACGCCGACATGCATTTCATCCGCCTTGAACCATCCGTTCGCGAGCAAATTCGCTTTAACGTGATCAGGTTGGTCCGCATAGGCTACGAGCGCAAGCGAGCGCTCCGCACGACTGCAAGTCACATAGAAGAGGCGACGCGTGGAAGCAGTTGTGGTGTCCTCTGAGCCAGTGCCAAAGAGCTTGTCATACTTGAAAAGAAAACCGCGGGCCTCGCGATCATCCATGATGACCATCACCCTCGGGAACTCCAAGCCCTTTACGCCCTGATGAGTATCGAAACGTGCTTTGCGACCGACATATTTTGCGTATGCGCGAATCTGCCCAAAAGGTACCCCAAGAAACGCGGCCACACCCTTTTCCCTATCCGCACGCTCCTCTTGTTCGTCTTCTTCATCGATGTCGGCGCCAGTGGCAGCGCCCGCCAAGGCGACCTTGATTACGTCCGGAAGAACGAATAGGCCTGTCGCGGCTATACACTGAACCACTTCGCCAAATGTGGTATTTGGCTTGTTGTCGATAAGATTGACAAGAACATCGACTGCGACTTGTGCCTTCCCGAGTTGCTCGACCTCATCTTCTGCGTCTTTCAGCGCACTCGCGCTAACAAGCGGCGACACCGCGCGAACAACTCTGGCAATAGAAAATTTATCCCCTTTGGCGTCACATAGAGGAAGAACAAGATTCGAAAAGAAGCTCAATAAAGGCAGGGACCCGTCGAGCAGGCCAGTTCGGAATTGCGCGACGGAGGAGAGTGCGCCGAAAAGATCGTCGAAGCCCATTCGAAGCGCAGCCATCCGATGCTCAAGGATCAAGATCTTCACGGCCCCATCATCCAACCACCCATCATCGGCGGTAAGCTTGGCCATGTGAGCGCAGACCGCTTGTTCGGCTACAGCTTTATCTGTTCTCGCAGATGGAAAAAGAAATATCCGGACGTGACCTTCCGGTGCGGTGCTGCGAGGAATTTGGACCTGCTTATCGGCACCCTCTCGAACCTTATTTATCAGTTCGACCACCCTTCGCGGGCATCGGAAGTTAAGTTTCTTCGTGGGCGTTGCCCAATCTGAAGGAATGTTCTCGCCAAGGCCTGGCTGTCCATCCCCATAGATGCGTTGCATCATGTCCCCAAATAATCCGACGACAACCTCTCCCTTATGAGCTGCTTGAAAAGCGAAAAGCGCCTCGACAATGTGCCGATTAGTATCCTGACTCTCGTCAACCAAAATGTATGGATACCCGTCGCACAAGATTTGACGCAGCGTCGGCCTAGTACGCACAAACTCCCCGGCAAGTTTCAACACCTCGGCGTGATTGAGAGAATCGCGACTACGGTTATCGCTGTCAGGGCTGTAGACAAACTTCTTGATGGTATCGAGGCGCGCAAGCCTCCGCTGTTTCGAAGCTATATCTGCCAACCGCTCTGCAGAGGCTTTCGTCCCCTTTCGCCCACTCGCCTCCTTCACCTCCAACTCAGCGATCCCAGCCCGAAGCTCTACGCGCAGCCATTCTCGAATATCGTGGTTGAATCCATCAACCAACGTCCACGCGAAACTGTGGATCGTTGATACAGCAATGACTGGATCAAACTGCGTCCTGCGTATGATCTCATCTCGAGCAGCCTTCGTATAAGTGATGACGGCGACCCGCTTGCCGTGCATCCGCAACTTCTTCCCCATCGAGTCGCGCAAGTGGTCGAGGGCTGCTACAAGAGAGCGCGTCTTACCCGATCCAGCGCCAGCAAATAGAAAAAAGCTCTTAGGCGATTGAGGATTCAAGCACTGCCTGATTTCCTCATCCACATGGAGATCAAGGTCATCCGTTTTCAACGGAGTAACCGTACTCATGTCGCACCTGTCTTGGGCGCCAGGTCAGCCTCCTTGCGCTCGAGCTGTTTTATCAACCACAACAAGCCATGCTCGATATATACAGGTACCTGCAGCTTCTCGACATCCTTGCTGTAAAGCAGCTCAAGAGCGAATTCAGCTTTGTCGCCTTTACTGATCTCGCCCCTCGCCAGCTTCGTGAGTTCAGCCGCGGAAATCGCCTGATCGACAATTTCTTGGAACCTGCCTGCCAGCCCCGTCGCCACGCGTCCCTTAAAGAATGCGATGTTCCGATAGAGCAATGCATCTTCGAACGTATTCGCGAGCACTTCTTCCTCTACGGCCCCGACCTTAATTTTTGTACTTGTCTGATAGGCTGCACGAACAGCGTAACCATTTGGATGGACCAGCGCTTTTGCGTCCTCTGAAAGCTTGATTAACTCATCGACCGAAGTCTTATTCGGCGTCCATGTTCGCAGGGTCTCATTACGAGCCTCTTGGCCCTCACCAAGAGAGGGGCTTTCACTCTTTTGGGTAATAGGGTCCTTCGCGTCGAGGTCGGTGATAATTAGCGTAGTCAGACCGAGAGCCTCAACGAGCGCCTTGAATCGGTGCGCATGGCTTCCGCCAATTTCCAGCCAAGTGATATAGCAGCTGCGGAGGTATTCGAAGGCATCGAGTTCCTCCACAAAGTGCGGTACCAGGATGCGTTCGGCGTTACCTTCGATAAAAATCGCAGCGTCCGCAAAGAACAGATCGCAATGCGTCGCCTTTAGATACCGCGTAACGAATTTTTCTGTCTGATCAGATTTCCCGAACACATTTGAAAGATTGACCACACATGCCGTGGGCGTTTTGCGCTTTTCACTCGACGGAAGCCGACGGAAATAGCGCAATGCGGAAAAGTCGCAGGCGTGTGCGACATGACTAGAGTGCGTGCTGACTACAAGCTGCGTGCGGAACGCAGTCGACTCACCCAGTGCCGGATCGTTGCGGAGCACATCGTACGCATGTTTGATAAAAACTTGCTGGACTTGAGCGTGGAGGTACGCCTCAGGCTCTTCCACGAGCATCAGGTGAAGCGGCGGCGGAGGTTTTATCTCGATGCTAGCGACACTAGCTTTCCCGACCCGCATCCACGCATCGCGGCAGCTCATCAGGCCAAAAACTATGGAAACGAGATTTTGGTAGCCTAGACCATTCGAATCCTCGGGCAGCCGATGGATACTTCCATCCGTAGCGCCGGGAATCTCATACTGGACTGCTGAAGCGTGGTTCAACCCGTCCTGTAACTGGAGCTTTGTAGCTATCTTCAACTTGGGGTCCGATATACCAGGATAGCCAAGCTTCTGAAGTTCCTTAAGGGCCTTGCCAAACGATTCTGAGAGGCGCTCGTCGAAGACCTTCCTCGCCTTATCCAAAGCCTCAATGGCCTTGATGTCAGAGAGTTCTGGCGTGTCCTGCCAGTCAAGATGGTTGTCATAGTAGGAACGCAACTGCGTAGAGAGGCGCCGGCCACTACGAGATTCCACACCACTATCTTCGCGTTGAACGCGAAGCGTGGCTGGGGAACCGAAGCCACGTTGCGCACTAATCTCGTCAATCTGGATCAAGCCGTCCAACGGGTTGCCGTCCACCGGCTCAAGTCCGGCGGGGAGTTCCTGCATCGCTGCTATGCCATTTGAAGGTTCGACGACCTTAGCCGGGTCTAGTAGATAGGCTTTGACCTTAAAGAACGACCTGACGCGTCGATCAAGAAAGTCAATCAGGGTCAGCGGCCAGAGTTCTAACTGCGGCGGCTCGCCTTTGCCCTCAGCCGCCTTGATGGCGCCTGCGGTGGTTTCGGCAGCCTTCACTCTGGCTGCCAAATATTCCTTCTGAAACTTGCTCCAATCATCAGGCTCATAGCGTAGGCGTACCCCTAGCGAGCCGGATTTCCAATCTAAAGTTGGAAGAAGCTTCTGCACATAATGCATCTCCCCCTTCCCTACCTCCAACCACACGTCGAGTTGGGGCAAAAGATTAGATAGATTAGGGATTGGAATTTCTTTGTTGGCTTTCAGCGCTGCTTCCCAAGCATCGCCTTCCGCATTCAGCGCTTGCCAGTGTGCAAGGCTGAAATCGTTGATCGAAAAGCCTCTTGAATCGACGAAAAACCGACTAAGCGCAGTCATAGCGGACGTCTTTCCGCTATTGTTTGCACCAACAAATACAGTTTTCTCGTGCGCGAACGCGATGCGTGTAGCGACAAGCTTCCTAAAGTTACCAATTTCGACTTGTGAGATGCGCATTTTGTCCCCTCCCCGGCAGCACCTTAGTGCTTACTTGGAGGTCAATCAAGCAATGCGATTGCCCATCGAATTCTCGCGCAAAGGATAATAGTCCAACGCCATCTCAAGTCATTGTCTTCTTTACAAAAAGACATGATTTGGCACACTAGCATCGGCTAAATTTTTACTCCCACTCGATCGTCGCCGGCGGCTTCCCCGAAATGTCGTACACCACCCGCGACAAGCCCGGCACCTCGTTGACGATACGCCGGCTGCACACGTCGAGCAGCTCATACGGCAAGTGCGCCCAACGCGCCGTCATGAAGTCGATGGTCTCCACCGCGCGCAGCGCCACCACCGGCTCGTAGCGGCGGCCGTCGCCGGTGACGCCGACGCTCTTCACCGGCAGGAACACGGCGAAGGCCTGGCTGGTCTTGTCGTACCAGCCGGCATTGCGCAGCTCTTCGATGAAGATGTGATCCGCCAGGCGCAGCGTGTCCGCCGCGTGCTTGGTGATCTCGCCGAGGATGCGCACGCCCAGGCCGGGGCCTGGGAAGGGATGGCGCTGCACCATCTCCGCTGGCAGGCCCAGTTCCACGCCGATGGTGCGCACCTCGTCCTTGAACAGCTCGCGCAGCGGCTCCACCAGCTTGAGCTTCATGTGCGCCGGCAGGCCGCCGACGTTGTGATGGCTCTTGATGACGTGGGCCTTGCCGGTCTTGCCGCCGGCGGACTCGATCACGTCCGGGTAGATGGTGCCCTGGGCGAGGAAGTCCACATCCTTAATCTTGCCGGCCTCTTCATCGAACACTTCGATGAACAGCCGGCCGATGATCTTGCGCTTGGCTTCCGGGTCGCTGACGCCCTTGAGCGCTTCGAGGAAGCGCGCTTCGGCGTTGACGCGGATCACCTTGACGCCGAGGTTCTTGGCGAACACCTGCATCACCTGGTCGCCTTCGTGATGGCGCAGCAGGCCGTGGTCGACGAAGACGCAGGTGAGCTGGTCGCCGATCGCCTTGTGCAGCAGCGCCGCCACCACCGATGAATCGACGCCGCCGGACAGGCCCAGCAGCACCTTGCCGGTGCCGACCTGCTCGCGCACGCGCTTGGTCGCATCCTCGATGATGTTGTCGGCGGTCCAGGCATTGCCGCAGCCGCAGATCTCGTGGATGAAGCGCGAGTAGATGCGCTTGCCCTGCGTGGTGTGGGTGACTTCCGGGTGGAACTGGATGGCGTAGTAGTGCCGTGACTCGTCGGCCATGCCCGCGTTCGGCACGTCCTTGGTCGAGGCGATCAGCTTGAAGCCGGGCGGAATCTCGGCGACGCGGTCGCCGTGGCTCATCCACACGTCGAGCAGGCCGTGGCCCTGCTCGTTGGTGCGGTCCTGGATATCGCGGAACAGCTCGCTATGGCCGCGAGCGCGGATCTCGGCGTAGCCGAATTCCTTGACGTGCCCCGGCTCCACCCTGCCGCCGAGCTGCGCCGCCATGGTCTGCATGCCATAGCAGATGCCCAGAACCGGCACGCCCAGCGACCAGACGCTCTCCGGCGCGCGCGGCGAGTTCGGCTCGGTCACCGACTCCGGGCTGCCGGAGAGGATGATGCCTTTCGGCGCAAAGGCGCGCACGTCGGCGTCGCCGATGTCCCAGGGATGAATCTCGCTGTAGACCCCCAGCTCGCGCACACGGCGCGCGATCAACTGGGTGTATTGGGATCCAAAATCCAGGATGAGGATTTTGTCGGCGTGAATGTTCTTCAATGTAGTCACCAATGCAAAGCCCCGCGCGAGGCGGCAATCAGACGGCCATCAATCCCGCTTACCGCCCTACGTCGACTCGCTGCGGTAATTCGGCGCTTCCTTGGTGATGGTCACGTCGTGGACGTGCGATTCCTTGATGCCGGCGCCGGTGATCTTGACGAAGCGCGTACGGGTACGCAGTTCCTCGATGTTGGAGCAGCCGGTATAGCCCATGCAGGCGCGCAGGCCGCCGAGCATCTGGTGCACGATCGCCCCCATCGGGCCCTTGTAGGGCACGCGGCCTTCGATGCCTTCCGGCACCAGCTTCTCCACTTCGGAGGTGGTGTCCTGGAAGTAGCGGTCCTTGGAGCCATACGCCTGCGACATGGCGCCCATCGAGCCCATGCCGCGGTAAGACTTGTAGGAGCGGCCCTGATACAGCTCTTCCTCGCCGGGCGCTTCCTCGGTACCGGCGAACAGGCCGCCGGCCATCACCGCATAAGCGCCGGCCGCCAGGGCCTTGGCGAAGTCGCCGGAGTAGCGCACGCCGCCGTCGGCGATGAGCGGGATGCCCTTGCCGATCAGGGCGGAGGCCACCGACATCACCGCGCTGATCTGCGGCACGCCGACGCCGGCCACCACGCGGGTGGTGCAGATGGAGCCGGGGCCGATGCCGACCTTGACCGCATCCGCGCCCGCGGCCACCAGGGCCAGGGCGGCGTCGCCGGTGGCGATGTTGCCGCCGATCACCTGCAGCTGGTCGCCGTACTTCTGCTTGATGCGCGCCACGCGGTCGATCACCCCCTTGCTGTGGCCGTGGGCGGTATCCACCACCACCACGTCCACGCCGGCCTCGATCAGGGCGGCGATGCGGTCATCGGTATCCGGCCCGGTGCCCACCGCCGCGCCGACGCGCAGGCGGCCATGCTCGTCCTTGCAGGCGAGCGGATGTTCGGTGGACTTCTGGATGTCCTTCACCGTGATCATGCCGGTGAGCTGGAACTTGCCGTTCACCACCAGGATCTTCTCGATGCGGTGCTTGTGCAGCAGCGAAATCACTTCCTCGCGCGGCGCGCCTTCCTGCACCGTGACCAGGCGCGGCTGCGGCGTCATGATCTGCGACACCGGCTGATCCATATGCGTTTCGAAGCGCAGGTCGCGGCTGGTGACGATGCCGACCAGCTTGGCCCCGTCCACCACCGGCACGCCGGAGATGCGGTTGGCGCGGGTCAGCGCCAGCACCTCGGCGATGGTCATGTCCGGCGGCACCGTGATCGGGTCGGCGATGATGCCGGACTCGTACTTCTTCACCCGGCGCACTTCGGCGGCCTGGCGCTCGGCCGTCATGTTCTTGTGGATGATGCCCATGCCGCCTTCCTGCGCCAGCGCGATGGCCAGGCCGGCTTCGGTGACGGTGTCCATCGCCGCGGACAGCAGCGGGATGTTCAGCGTGATGCGGGAGGTCAGGGGCGTGCGCAGGTCGACCTGGCGCGGCAGCACCTCGGAATAGGCGGGCTGCAACAGAACGTCATCGAAAGTGAGGGCTTCGAGATCGATGCGGGAGTCTGGGGACTGGCGCGACATTTACGGCTCCGGCAAAGCGATATTATACAGACTTGGGCCGCAACTCTCATCCCCTTTCCGGGGCCCGGTCCCAAGCACCATTGTGTCGGCATTTGCCGGGCGCCCGGCCGCGTCACCCGCGGCCCTCACCGCCCGTGCAGACGTTAATATGGGCGCACACCATGTCCGACGCTTCCCCCATCGGTTCCAATTCGCGCACCATCTACGCCGTTTCCGACGTGGCGGAGATCCTGCGCGGCCTGCTGGAAGACAGTCTGCCCAACCTGTGGGTGCAGGGTGAAATTTCAAACCTGGCCAAGCCGGCTTCGGGCCACTGGTATTTCACCCTCAAGGACGAGCGGGCGCAATTGCGCTGCGCCATGTTCCGCAACTCCAATCTTTATGTGCGGCCGCCGCCCGCCAACGGCGACGCGGTGCTGATCCGCGGCAAGGTGGGCATCTACCCGGCGCGCGGCGAGCTGCAGATGATCGTCGATCACATGGAGCCGGCCGGCACCGGCGCCCTGCTGCGCGCCTTCGAAGCGCTGAAGGCGCGCCTGGCGGCCGAAGGCCTGTTCGACCAGGAACTGAAGCGGCCGCTGCCGGAAACGCCGCGCCGCATCGGCCTGATCACCTCCGGCACCGGCGCCGCCGTACACGACGTCCTCACCACCCTCGCCCGCCGCTGGCCGCTGGCCGAGGTGTTCCTCTACCCGGTACCGGTGCAGGGCGCCGAAGCGCCGCCCGCCATCGTCCGCGCACTTTCGGAACTGCCGCGGCGAGCGCCGGTGGATGTGATCCTGCTGGTGCGCGGCGGCGGCTCCCTGGAAGACCTGTGGGCCTTCAACGAGGAAGCCGTGGCGCGGGCCATCCGCGCCTGCGCCGTGCCGGTGGTCACCGGCGTGGGCCATGAGGTCGACGTCACCATCGCCGATTTCGTCTCCGATCTGCGCGCCGCCACGCCGACTGCGGCGGCGGAGCTGGCCACGCCCGATATCGCCGAATGGGCCGCACGCGTCGAAAACACCGGCGAACAACTGCTTTACGCCATGCAGGAAGGGCTGGAACGCTCGGCGGAGCAGGTCTCGCGCATGCAGGCGCGCCTGGGCATCCTGCATCCCGGCCGCCGGTTGCAGGAACGCGCACAACGCCTGGACGAGCTGGACGAGCGACTGCGCCACGCCTGGATTTCACGCCTGGGCACCCAACGCGATCGCCTGCAAGCCCAGTCCGGCCGCCTGCTGCGCGCCGATCCCTCGCTGCGCCTGCAGGGCGAACGACGCCACATCGATTCGCTCGCCATGCTGCTGCGCAGCCGCATGCAAACCCTGCTGGGAGACCGCGGCGCCCGACTGACGCAGGCCCAGGCCCTGCTCGACAGCCTCAATCCGGAAGCGGTGCTGGCGCGCGGCTACGCCATCGTGCGCGACGAACACGGCGCCGTCCTGCAGGATGCCGCGCAGGCCCGCCCCGGCTCGGTCATCGAAGCGCAGCTGGCGCGCGGCAGCGTAACCGCCGAAGTGCGGGAAGCGCGCAACAACCGTAGCCCGGGAAGCGCGTAGCGCTACCCGGGGATTCGGTGCGGGAGTCTCCCGGGTAGCGCTACGCGCTTTCCGGGCTACCTAGCCGGAATCCCTTTCAGGTTCTGGAGCGTCCGGTTGAGACGCCTCCGGTTCCTGGGCCTGCGGCTCCGGAACTTCCGGCTCGGGAAATTCAAGCGCCAGCTTGCCGTGATCCAGCCGCAGCGGCCAGCGCTGCACGATCTTGTAGCGCGACATGCCCGGCTTGAGCACGCTCTTCACCAGCACGAACTCCCTCACCGGCCAGTCGATGCGCACCGGCGGCGCGTCCGGCGCCTCGCGCACGCCGCGCATGCAGGTGACGTGCGGAGTGAATTTTCCGGCCACCACCGGCAGGCCGAAACGCAGCAGCTCGCGGTCCAGCTCGGCCTTGAGCTGGGTCAGCTCCGCCGGCAAGCTCTGCGGCCCGATCCACACCACGTTGGGTCCCTCGAAGTGGCCCACCGTGTCGAGCTGCAGCCGGAACGGCCGCACCCGGATTTCCGAAGCCGCCCGCTCGGCCGCCTCGGCCTGGCGCGGCTCGATCTCGCCGAGGAAGGCCAGCGTCAGGTGATAGCGCTCGGTGCGCACCCAGGAGGCACGCGCCGCATCGCCCGGCGGAATCACCATGGCCGCCCGCGCCAGCGCCAGGCGCACGCTCTCGTCCGGCCACAGCGCGAAGAACATGCGCGTGCGCGCCACGCGCGAGCGCCGCGCCCCGGTAATCGGCTCGGGGAACAGCGTCAGTTGCGAACCACCCTTGCTCAAAGCGCCTGCCCTCCCGCCTTGGCCGCCGGCAACGGCGCGGCGGCCCCCAGGTAGCTGCGCAGCCGGGCGTCCGAGGGCGCGCCGATCACCAGGAAACCGTCCGGCATGATCACCGTGGGGAATACCAGCTGTCCGGCGAGCTTGCGCAGCACCGCTTCGTTGTCGGTCACGCCGCTGATGCACAAAGGCGCCGGCGCGGCCGGCACCGTGAACCCCATGCCGAACAGGCGCTCGAAGCCGGCCCTGCGGTCCGGCTCGCACATCGCCGCGTTGATCGCGTCCCAGTCGTTGTCGCCGAGCGAACTCGGGATGTACTGCACCGCATAACCCTGGGCGATGACCGCCTTGAGGCGCCCTTCCAGCGACTTGCAGGGCCCGCAGCCGGGCGCGGTGAAGACCTGGATCACCGGCGCATGCGCCGGATCGCCATAGGTCACCCGCACCGGGGCGGACTGCGCGGCTGCGAAGTGACCATGGCGCGTGGCCGCGCCCTGGTAGCCGACCACGGTCAGTACACCCCAGGCGGCCAGCACCGCCCCAAGCGCCCAGCGGCCGTGGGTACGAGCCGCCGCCTGCTCGGGCGTCAGGTCCCTGCTCCGCCACAGCATCAACTGCTGCACCGCCAGGAACACCGCGACGAACAGCAGCAGGCGCGACATCAGCGCCCAGTTGGGCGCCGAGTACAGCACACGCAACGCAAAAAGCCGGACATCCACCAAAGCTTCCCTCACCCTCTATTCGAATTCGCCGTAACCGCCGTAAACCCGGCGCACCACGTACCCCGCCCCCTGCAGGTCGGCGATGATCTGGTTGGAATGGGCCTCGTCCTGCGCCTCGATCAGCATTTCCAGGGTCGCGCTCTTGGCATGCCGGCCGGCGGACAGGCGCTCATGGTGCACCTGTACGATGTTGCCGCCGCTCTGGCCGACGCTGCCGGCCACCCGCGCCAGGAAGCCCGGGCTGTCCTCGATCTCGATCGACAGGCTGACCAGCCGTGATTCATGCACCAGCTGGCGCAGCAGCACCGAGGCCAGCAGGCGCGGATCGATGTTGCCGCCGGTGACGATCAGGCCGACCTTGCGCCCGGCGTACTTGGCCGGATCGGCCAGCAGGGCCGCCAGGCCCGCGGCGCCGGCGCCTTCCGCCACCACCTTTTCGACGTTGGCGAGCAGGCCCACGGCACGCTCGATGGCCGACTCCTCTACCCGCACCAGCTCATGCGCATGGGCGCGGATCACCGGCAGGGTCAGCTTGCCCATGCCCTTGACCGCGATGCCCTCGGCGATGGTCGGGCCGCCGCGCACCAGGCTGTGGTCGCCCTGGATGGCGGCATAGGCCGAGCAGTAGCCGGCCGATTCAACGCCGACGATGCGCAGGTCCGGGCGCATGGCGTGCGCCGCCACCGCATTGCCGGAAAACAGGCCGCCGCCGCCGATGGGGATGAGCAGGGTATCCAGCTCCGGCACCTCCTCGAGCATTTCCACCGCCACCGTGCCCTGCCCGGCCATGACGTGCTTGTCGTCATAGGGGTGCACCAGGGTCATGCCCTTGCCCTCGATCAGCTCGCGCAGCAGGAAATCGAAGGAATCCGCCAGGGTCTCGCCGTGCAGGATCACTTCGCCGCCCAGGTCGCGGGTATTGCGCACCTTGGTGAAGGGCGTGTTCTTCGGCATGACGATGACGCTGCGGATGCCGAGCCGGGTGGCGTGGTAGGCCACCGCCTGGGCATGGTTGCCGGCCGACATCGCCGCCACGCCGGCCCGCCGCTCGGCCTCGGACAGCCGCGCCAGCTTGTTGACCGCGCCGCGCTCCTTGAACGAGGCGGTGAACTGGAAGTTTTCGAATTTGAGCCAGATTTCGGCCCCGGTGAGCTTGGACAGCACCTTGGAGGGGGTACAAGGAGTGCGCAGCACCTGTCCCTCGATCAGGCGGGCGGCATCGCGGACATCGTCCGCTGTGATGGCCAATTCGGTCATGGATATTGAGAAATGCAGGATTGGCACTAGTATCGCTTATACGGTTTGGGGCGTGTGCCTGCGCCCACCCCTGCCGGCTCCGCTACAATTCGCCCCCGGCCGCCTGCGTTACCGCGACGGCACCTCCAATTCGACACCTTTTAGTGCGCCAGAAGCCATGAGCCAGTACGTCTACACCATGAACAAGGTCGGGAAGACCGTCCCGCCGAAGAAAGAGATCCTGCGGGATATCTCGCTCTCCTTCTTTCCCGGCGCCAAGATCGGCGTACTCGGCTACAACGGCGCGGGCAAATCCACCCTGCTGCGCATCATGGCCGGCGTCGACAAGGAATTCAGCGGCGAAGCCCGGCCGATGCCCGGCCTGAAGATCGGCTACCTGCAGCAGGAGCCGCAGCTCGACCCGACCAAGACCGTGCGCGGCAACGTCGAGGAAGCCGTTTCCGACATCACCAACGCCCAGGCCGAGCTGGACAAGGTCTACGCCGCCTACGCCGAGCCGGACGCCGATTTCGACAAGCTCTCGGCGCGCCAGCAGGAGCTGGAAGGCATCCTCGCCGCCAGCGACGGCCACAACCTCGACGTGATCCTGGACAAGGCCGCCGAGGCGCTCAACCTGCCGCCCTGGGACGCCGACGTCACCAAGCTGTCCGGCGGCGAGCGCCGCCGCGTGGCGCTGTGCCGCCTGCTGCTGTCCAAGCCGGACATGATCCTGCTGGACGAGCCGACCAACCATCTGGACGCCGAATCGGTGGCCTGGCTGGAGAAGTTCCTCAACGACTTCCCCGGCACCATCATCGCCGTCACCCATGACCGCTACTTCCTCGACAATGTCGCCGGCTGGATCCTGGAGCTGGACCGCGGCTACGGCATTCCCTGGCAGGGCAACTACTCCTCCTGGCTTGAGCAGAAGGACAGGCGCCACGAGCAGGAGCAGAAGACCGAGGACGCCCACAGCAAGGCGATGAAGGAAGAGCTGGAGTGGGTGCGCAAGAACCCCAAGGGCCGCCAGACCAAGTCCAAGGCGCGCGTGCAGGCCTACGAGGAACTGGCTTCGCAGGAATTCCAGAAGCGCGCCGAGACGCGGGAACTGTACATCCCGCCCGGCCCGCGCCTGGGCGACCTGGTGATCGAGGTCAACGACGTCAAGAAGTCCTACGGCGACCGCACGCTGTATGAAGGCCTGACCTTCAAGGTGCCGCGCGGCGCCGTGGTCGGCATCATCGGCGCCAACGGCCGCGGCAAGACCACCCTGTTCCGCATGCTGCTGGGCCAGGAACAGGCGGATTCCGGCACCATCCGCGTCGGCGAGACGGTGAAGTTCGCCCACGTCGACCAGTCGCGCGATTCGCTGGACGGCGACAAGACCGTGTTCCAGGAAATCAGCGGCGGCAACGACATGATCCGCGCCGGCAGCTTCGAAATGCCCTCGCGCGCCTACATCGGCCGCTTCAACTTCAAGGGCGAGTCGCAGCAGAAGCGCATCAAGGATCTCTCCGGCGGCGAGCGCAATCGTCTGCATCTGGCCAAGCTGCTGCTGGCCGGCGGCAACGTGCTGCTGCTCGACGAACCGACCAACGACCTCGACGTGGAAACCCTGCGCGCGCTGGAAGAAGCGGTGCTGGGCTTCGCCGGCTGCGCCATGATCATCTCGCATGACCGCTGGTTCCTCGACCGCGTCGCCACCCACATCCTGGCCTTCGAGGACAGCGGTGAAGTGGTGTACCTGGAAGGCAATTACCGCGAGTACGAAGACGATTTCCGCCGCCGCACCGGCTCCGAGCCCGGCGTCAACCGCCGCTCGCGGCATAAAAAATTGGCTTAACAAACATAAAAAAAGCGCGGCGCCTTGCGGTGCCGCGCCAACTCTGGCGTCCGATGAATCATTCGCGGACGCTTTCCGCCCCTGGGATCACAGTAGGGCGGGACGGCTACGCGGCGGTATCCCCCGGCTGAGGGGTGTTGGAAGATTTCAGGGCGCAAACTGTGCGCTGGTTCTCGTTCGCAGGAGAAAAGCTGGACATGGCTGCCGATCAAGCCCTCGCCTACCGCTGGCGCAACGGTTCCCTCCAACCGATCACCTTCCCGTCCCACGGGCGCCTCGACGAGTTGCTCGGCATCGAGCGGCAGAAGACCGAGTTGCTGGCGAATACACGCCAATTCGTCACCGGCCGCCCCGCCAACCACGCCCTGCTCACCGGCAGCCGCGGCACCGGCAAGTCCTCGCTGGTGAAAGCCCTGCTCGGCGAATTCAGCGGCCAGGGGCTGCGCCTGGTGGAAGTGCATCCGCACGACCTCACCGACCTGCCCGACGTGGTGGCGCCGCTGCGCGAGCGTGCCGAGCGCTTCGTGCTCTACGTCGACGATTTCTCCGTGGCGCAGAACGATCCCGCCCTGGCGGCGCTGAAGGCCGCGCTCGACGGCGGCATCGAGGAACCGCCGGACAATGTGCTGATCTACGCCACCAGCAACCGCCGCCACCTGATGCCGGAATTCCGCAGCGAGAACGAGGAGTTCAAGTTCGTCGACGGCGAACTGCATCCGGGCGAATCGTCCGAGGACAAGATCGCACTGTCGGAACGCTTCGGCCTGTGGCTGTCGTTTCCGCCGTTCAACCAGGAGATGTACCTGGAACTGGTGCGCCTGCACCTCAAGCGACTGGGCCATACCGCCTGGGACGAGGCAACCGAAAAGGCCTCGCTGCGCTGGGCCCTCGCGCGCGCTTCGCGTTCGGGCCGCGTGGCGCACCAGTTCGCCAGATCCTGGGCGGGACAGGCCGGAAGCTGACTGCCTCCGGGAAATCCGGCGTGGCGCCGCGGCGCGGGATACGCCCAAACCGCCCTTTTCCCGCCATGAAATTTCCCGCGGGCAAGTGTGCGCTGCGGCGCACCCGGGCTTTGCCGCTGGCTGTCTGCGGCCGGTAAGATCGGGCGGAACGCCGTTCCGAACGAGGCAGCCCGATGTCGCAGCCGAAGACTCCCGCATCACCGCGGCAAGACGAAGTGCGCATGCTCACCCGGTCGGTGCGTCAGCGCGCACCTTCCGATGCCTTCATGCTGCTGCAGGGCAAACCCGACGCGCTGGTGGCGGCGGTACTGGGTGAGCTCGATCCGCATACGCGCAAGGCCCTGCTGGAACGCTATTCCGAAACGCATCGCGCGATCCTGTGCGCCATCGACGGGCGGTTGCAGGCACCGGATGAAACGGCGCAGCACCACCACGAGGACAGCGTCGGCGCCCTGATGATGCCGCCGGAAGCGGTGTTCCCGCTGGGCGTGAACGTGGCGCAGATCGTGGACAAGGTCCGTACGCTCGCGGACCGCCATGTGCTGGTGATCTACGCCTATGTGGTCGATGAAGAGAACCGGCTGCGTGGATTGGTGACGATGCGCGACCTGCTGCTGGCCACGCCGGAAGCCCGGGTCGAGGACGTCATGCTGGCGCAGCCGTTTTCCCTGACGCCGCAGATGACGGTGGAGGACGCGATGCATGAAACCGCGCGCCGCCATTATCCGCTGTACCCGGTGTGCGACGAGCAGGGCGCCCTGCTCGGCACGGTGGCCGGCGCTGCGCTGTTCGAGGCGCGCGCCTACGAGATCAGCGCGCAGAGCGGCTTGATGGTCGGTGTGGGCAGCGAGGAGCGCTTGCTGTCGCCCTGGCCGCGCAGCCTCAAGCTGCGCCACCCCTGGCTGCAGGTCAATTTGCTCACCGGCCTGGTGGTCGGCTTCATCGTCAGCCTGTTCAGTACCACGCTGAGCCAGCTGGTGATCCTCACCGCCTTCCTGCCGATCCTTTCCAGCGTGGCCGGCAACACCGGTTGCCAGACCCTGGCGGTGACGCTGCGCGGCATCGCCCTGGACGAATACAAGCGCGACGTGGCCGGGCGGCTGCTGCGCAAGGAATTGCTGCTCGGCGCGCTCAACGGCGCCATCATCGGCCTGGTCGCCGGGGCGGTGATGTATTTCTATGCGGTCAGCGAGCACGCCGTGCATCCCTGGCGGGCCGGCCTGGTGGTGATGATGGCGATGACCGGTGCCTGCCTCACCGGCGGCATCGCCGGCGTGGCGGTGCCTTCGATCCTGCGCCGCTTCGGCGCCGACCCTGCGACGGCGTCGAGCATCTTCCTGACCACCACCACCGATATCGTCGGTATCAGCCTGTTCCTGGGCCTGGCTACCATCATCCTGATCTAAAACTGTTGCAGGCCGATTCGCGGCAACGGCAGCGTTGTATGCTGTGACTACAAAGCGGCGTCCCTCATGGGCCAGCGCATGGCCCGGTTCGTCCGCAGCCAAAAAAGGGGTGTGACCATGATTCCTCGCAAGACAAGCAGGCAGCTGCTTGCCGGTTGCTCGGTGCTAGCATTGCTCGCCGCCGCGACGCCGGCGCTCGCCGCCGACACCGCAGCAGCCGATCCGAAGTGGGCCGGGTTCCTCGACAGCTACCAGGAAGGCTATTTCCAGCTCGAGCCGGCTTCCGCCGTGCAGGCCGGGCGGCATGAATTCGACGGCAAGCTGCCGGACTGGAGCGCCGCCGGTATCGGCAAGGAAGTCGCCTGGCTGAAGGCCGAACAGAAGCAGGCGCAAGCGTTCAAGCAGGCTTCGCTGTCACCGCAGCAGCGCTTCGAGCGGGAATACCTGCTGGCGCGCATCGACGGCGAACTGTTCTGGCGCGACGAGGCGCAGGAGCCGTTCCACAACCCGTCCTACTATCTCGACGGCAGCTTCGATCCCAGCGTCTATTTCGAGCGGCCCTACGCGCCGCTCGAGACGCGGATGAAGGCGTTCACCAATTACCTGAAGGCCATTCCCACCGCGGCCGCGCAGATCCGCGCCAACCTGAAGACGCCGCTGCCGAAGACCTATGTCGCGCGCAGCATCGCCGCCTTTTCCGGCTACGCCGACTTCTTCCGCAACGATGCGCCGCAGGCTTTCGCCGGGGTCAGCGACCAGGCCTTGCAGGCCAATCTGAAGGCCGCCATCGAACCCGCCGCGCAAGCGATGCTCGGCGTCGCCGACTGGCTCCAGGGCGAGCAGCCCAAGGCCACCGACAACTTCGCCCTCGGCCCGAAGCTGTTCGCCGACATGCTGTGGCGCACCGAGCGCGTGCGCACGCCGCTGGCCGAGCTGGAAAAGGTCGGCAAGGCCGACCTGGCGCGCAACCTGGCGGCGCTGAAGGAAGCCTGCGCCGAATTGCTGCCCGGCGGCGGCATCGAGGCCTGCGTCGCCAAGGTGGAAGCCGACAAGCCGCAGGGCGGCGCTGTGGAAGGCGCGCGGGCCCAGCTCGACCAGTTGCGCCAGTTCATCCTCGACAAGAACCTCGTCACCATCCCCAGCGAGGAAAAAGCCCTGGTCAACGAAGCACCGGCCTACCAGCGCTGGAACTTCGCCTACATCAACATCGCCGGCCCCTACGACAAGGGCATGCCCTCGACCTACTACATCGCCCCGCCCGACCCGGCCTGGCCCAAGGCAGAGCAGGACGCCTACGTGCCGGGCAAATCGGTACTGCTGTTCACCTCGGCGCACGAAGTCTGGCCCGGCCACTTCCTGCAGTTCCTGCACGCCAACCGCTCGCCGTTCCAGTTCGGCCAGATCTTCGTCGGCTACGCCTACGCCGAAGGCTGGGCCCACTACACCGAGGAAATGATGTGGGAAGCCGGCCTCGGCGACGGCGCCCCCGATGTCCACGTCGGCCAGCTCTCCGAAGCCCTGCTGCGCGACGTGCGCTTCCTCTGCGCCATCGGCATGCACACGAAGGGCATGACCGTGCAGACCTGCGAAACCATGTTCCGCGAACAGGCCTACCAGGACGCCGGCAACGCCCGCCAGCAAGCCGCCCGCGGCACCTACGACCCGGCCTACCTCAACTACACCCTGGGCAAGCTGATGATCCGCAAACTGCGCGGCGACTGGACCGCCAGCCACGGCGGCCGGGCCGGCTGGCATGACTTCCATGACCAGTTCCTGTCGTATGGCGGCCCGCCGATTCCGCTGGTGCGGGAGCAGATGCTGCCGAAGGACAAGGGCGGGCTGTTTTAGGTTTCAGGGCCGAAAAACACCATGGTGAGGGGCTGCGCGAATGACTCAATGTCATTCGCGTGGCACCGAACGCCCGGCCATTGATGGCCGGGCGGGGTTAGGAAATCTGGCGAGGTCTCGCCAGGGATGGCCATTGCGAGCTCGCGTTTGGCTGTTGTAAGTTCAGGATCTGAAAAACACCATGCGTGCCATGCGTGCCAAGGTTTTTTGTTGGCACGCATGCGGCGAGCGACGTGTATTTACCGTGGTTTGTCCGTGCGGTGAGGATGTCAAAACTGGATCCCCGCCTTCGCGGGGATGACGATGGCGGCGAGTGTGTGCCTGGCCCCTCGATACACCCGCTTCGCGGGCACTCGGGGCGAACGGAGGGTGGTGCAATTCAAATAGAAAAGCGCCCCTCACCCCAGCCCTCTCCCCACTTCGTAGGGAGAGGGGGAGCAGCGCGGATGCGAACGGGGCGGCTGCCCCGGGTTTCGGCTACAACTCTACTGCTGCAGATTCGCAGGCTTGGTGCGCGGGCGCGCGGCAACTGAAAAGCCATGGCCGTGTTCGAGCAGGTATTCGAGCCAGCGGGACAGCATGTGGTTGCGCGCCCACTGGTCATGCAGGAACTTCCCCACCTCCGGATCCGTCTCGTCAACCGCCAGCCACGGCAGCCGCTTGCCGCAATGCAGGGCCTCGGCCACGCGGGCGTCGCGGTAGACCTTGACCCACATATCCGGCTCCAGCCGCTTCCCCTCCGGCGTATTGAACTCGTAGGTCAGCCGCAGCTCTGAGGTATACGGCGCCCGCTCCACCATGGTCAGGATCAAGGGGAGATCGGTGGCGCTGCGCGACACCGCGCGCTCGAACGGCAGTTCCAGTTCCGGAACCAGGCGTTCGAGCAGCTGGTAGTTGCGCTCGTAAAGGTCCAGCAGATGTGCGATCCGCCGCGGCTTGCCGCAGCAGGGACAGCGATCTGCGAATGTCGTATCGAGTTGCATGTTCGGACTATAAGATACGGTTTCAACGCGCGACAAATATGCGCGCCCAAGAGAAGAAGCATGCCAATCCGCGAACTACAGACCAAGCCCTATAACGACCAGAAATCCGGCACTGCTGGATTACGCAAGAAGGTTGCCGTGTTCCAGCAGCCGCATTATCTCGAAAATTTTTTACAGTCCATTTTCGACGTCGAGACCAGTCTGCGCGGCAAGACCCTGATCATTGGGGGCGACGGCCGTTATTACAACCGTGAGGCGATTTTCACCGCCATCGCCATGGCCGCGGCCAACGGCGTGGCCAAGGTGGTGGTCGGCCAGGGCGGGCTGCTTTCCACCCCGGCCGCCTCGCACCTGATCCGCCTGCGCAAGGCCGGCGGCGGCTTCCTGTTCACGGCCAGCCACAACCCGGCCGGGCCGGACGGGGACTTCGGCATCAAGTTCAACGTCGCCGGCGGCGGCCAGGCCCCGGAGGGGCTGACCACCCGCATCTACGAGCACAGCAAGACCATCCAGCGCTACCGGGTGGCCGAGGGCGCCAATCTCGACCTCGACCGGCGCGGGCTGCAGAAGCTGGAGGAGATGGAAATCGAGGTGGTGGACTGCGTCGAGGACTACTCGGCCCTGATGCAGAGCCTGTTCGACTTCGACCGCATCCGCGAGTGGATCAAGAAGGGCGGCACGCTGCGCTTCGACGCCATGCACGCGGTGACCGGCCCCTACGCCCAGCGCATCCTGGTGGAGCAGCTCGGCGCGGCGACGAATGCGGTGATGAACGCCACCCCGCTGGAGGATTTCGGCGGCGGCCACCCCGACCCCAACCTGATCTACGCCAAGCACCTCGTCGACCTGGTCCACAGCCCGGCCTCGCCCGACCTGGCGGCCGCCAGCGACGGTGACGGCGACCGCAACATGATCCTGGGCCGCGGCATCTTCATCTCGCCGGGGGACTCCCTGGCCATGCTGGCGGCGCACCTGGACAAGCTGCCGGGCTATCGCGGCGGCCTCAAGGGCCTGGCCCGCTCGATGCCGACCTGCCGGGCGGTGGACCAGGTGGCCAAGGCGCTGAAGGTGGAATTCCACGAGACGCCCACCGGCTGGAAATTCTTCGCCAACCTGTTCGACGCCGGCCGCCTGACCCTGTGCGGCGAGGAGAGCTTCGGCACCTCCTCCTCGCATGCGCGCGAGAAGGACGGGTTGTGGGCGGTGCTGGCCTGGATCAATGTGCTGGCGGTCACCGGGCTGTCGGTGCGGGAGATCGCCGAGCAGCACTGGCGCCGCTTCGGCCGTCATTACTTCGCCCGCCACGACTACGAGAATCTGTCCACCGCCACCGCCGCCAGCGTGACCCAGGCCCTGGCCGACGCCAACGCGCACCTGCCGGGCAAGACCTATGGCGACTGGACGGTGACCCAGGCGGACGAATTCAGCTACCACGACCCGGTGGACGGCAGCATCGCCGTGCACCAGGGCCTGCGCGTGGTGTTCGGGGACGCGGCGCGCATCGTGCTGCGCCTGTCCGGCACCGGCACCGAGGGCGCCACCCTGCGGCTCTACCTGGAGCGCTACGAGAAGCTGGAGACGGCGCTGGGCTGGGAGACGGACAGCGCGGTGGCGCCACTGGCCAATGCGGCGGAGCAGATCGTGCGGATCGGCGAGCTGACCGGGCGCAAGGCGCCGAATGTGATTACATAAAGCAGTGGTTAGTGGCTAGTGATCAGTGGCTAGTAAAAGCCCCGCCCGGCGCAGCAGCCGTTTGACTAGTCACTAACCACTAATCACTAGCCACTGCCTTTTTACCCCTTCTGCCGCTCGCCGCGGGCTTCGCTGCGGCACTGGGTGGCGGCGCCATCCTTCTCGGCCTGGCAGGCATCGGGATGGATGCTGCAGAAGTATTCGGCCACGGCCAGTTTCTGCTTGAGGCAGCTTTCGTAGCTGGCGCCGTGGGCCGAGGCCTTGCCGGCCTTTTTCATGTGCTTGTGGGCGTGGGCGGCCGGGGCATCGGCTGCGGGCGTGGCGCCGGCATCCTGGGCGAGCGCCGATGCGGAGAACAAGGCGGCGCTCAACACAAGGGTCAGGGCAATGCGGTTGTTCAGCTTCATCGGACATCCCTCCATGGGTCAGTGGCGACGGGCTTTAGTACCCGACGCATGAATTATGCCGCAGATTCGGCTGTTGGCGCGGTTTTTAGCCCGTCGCGCCTAAGACACTAGTCCGGCACCCCAAGTTTCTTGTGCATGGAGGTGCTGGTGGTGGTGTATTGCAGGTTGATCTTCTCGTTGGGAAAGAGCTGGTGCTTGATGGCGAACGCGGCCAGGGCGCCCTCGTGGAAGCCGGACAGGATCAGCTTCTTCTTGCCGGGGTAGTAGTTGATGTCGCCCACCGCGTAGATGCCGGGGGTGGAGGTCTGGAATTTCTCGGTATCGACTTCGATCTGGTGCTTGTTGAGGGTCAGGCCCCATTCGGCGATCGGTCCCAGCTTGGGGCTGAGGCCGTAGAAGGCCAGAACGTGGTCGACTTCCAGGACGTGCTTGACCTGGTCGATCCCGGTGACGTTGATGGAGGTCAGGCGGCCCTCGGTCTCGCCGTAGCCGAGCACGCTGCCGAGCAGCAGCTTGGCCTTGCCGGCGTCGACCAGTTCCTTGAACTTCGACACCGAGGCCGGGGCCGCCTTGAAGGCGGCGGAGCGGTGGATCAGGGTCACTTCGCTGGCCTTGCCGACCATCTGCAGGGCCCAGTCCAGGGCCGAGTCGCCGCCGCCGCAGACCACCACCTTCTTGCCCTGGTGCAGGCTGGGGTCCTTGACGCGGTAGAACAGCTGCTTGTCGTCGTACTTCTCCAGGCCTTCCAGGCGCAGCAGCACCGGCTGGAACGCGCCGACGCCGCCGGCGATGATCACGGCCTTGGTGTTGAACTCGGTGCCGGTGGAGGTGACGAGATGGAAGCTGCCGTCTTCCAGCTTGCGCACTTCCTGCACCTGCTGGCCAAGGTGGAAAGTGGGCGAGAACGGCTTGATCTGCTGCACCAGGCGGTCGACCAGTTCCAGGGCGCCGACCGTGGGGAAGCCGGGGATGTCGTAGATCGGCTTGTCGGGATACAACTCGGCGCACTGGCCGCCGATGATGGGCAGCGCATCGATGACATGGGCGCGCAAATCCAGCAGGCCCAGCTCGAATACCTGAAACAGGCCGCAAGGACCTGCGCCGACGATGACGACATCAGTCTGAATCATGATTTCCTATGCCAGTTGATCGCTCTGCCCGCTAGAGCCGTTGCTTGTTTGAAAAGTCCGGTCATGGATGACCGGTATCTTGTACAGGATGTACACCGTGACCGGTTCTTGGACAGGACGTCCACCAAGTCTCCCAATTCTAGCGTTTGTGACGCAGCGGGGATCATCCGTTGGGCGTAGTCGCGCCGGAATCCGGCTGCGCGCCGCGGAACAAGATTGAAGCGGGGGGTGCCCGTCCCTGGGCCTGTAGTCCCTTGAAAGAGAGGCTAAGCGGCCTCTCTTACGGGGCCATTACATCCCTGCGCAACCGAGGTTACCGGAGTGCTTACCGCCGCAGTCCCTTTTCCTGGATCACGGTGGCGGCGATCTCCTCGATCGACATATTGGCCGAATTGACAAAGGGCACGTTGCGGCGACGGTAGAGCTGCTCCACCTGGCGCAGTTCGTAGCCGCACTGGGCCAGGGAAGCGTACTTGGACCCCGGGCGGCGCTCGCTGCGCACCTGGGACAGGCGCTCCGGGTCGGAGGACAGGCCGAACAGCTTGGATTCGAAGCCTTCCAGCGCCTTGGGCAGGCGCAGATGCTCCAGGTCGTCCTCGGTAATCGGGAAGTTGGTGGCGAAAATGGCGTGCTGCAGAGCCAGGTAGAGCGTGGTCGGGGTCTTGCCGCAGCGCGAGGGGGCGATCAGGATGACGTCGGCCCGGCCCAGGGCGCGGGTGCTCTGGCCGTCGTCGTGCTCCATGGCGTAGTTCATCGCGTCGATGCGCGCATGGTAGCGGTCAGCGTCGGCCATGCCGTGGGCGCGGCCCTGGGCGTGGCTGGACTTCAGGCCCAGTTCGGCCTCGATCGGCGGGACGTAGGTGTCGAACAGGTCCAGGAACTGCACCTGGGCGCCGCGCAGGATGGCGCGCACCTCCTCGTTGACCGTGGTGCTGAACACGATCGGCCGCGCGCTGGCCGTGGCGGCGAGGTGATTGATATAGTCCACCGTCACCCGCGCCTTCTCCGGCGTGTTGATGAACGGCAAGGTGGTCTTCGCGAAGTCCACTCCCTCGAACTGCGTCAGCAGCGTACCGCCCAGCGTTTCGGCGGTGATGCCGGTGCCGTCGGACACGAAAAATACGGTTCTCTGCACACTCATAATGACGACTCAGTTGCCCTGGTTGTACCTGTTTCTCGCCGGCGTATTCGAAATCGGTTTTACCACGATGATGAAGCTGTCCAACGGCTTTTCGATGGAACGGCCGGGCTATGTGGTGGCATTCTGCCTCTTCGCCCTGGCCAGCTTCAGCATGATGAACCTGGCCATCAAGGGTATCCCGCTGGGGACCGCCTACGCCATCTGGACCGGCATCGGCGTGCTCGGCACGGTAATCGTCGGCATCGTCTGGTTCGGCGATCCGACCACCCCGGCCCGGCTGGTATTCATGGCGATGCTGCTGATCTCCATCATCGGCCTTAAACTAGTGTAGAGCCTGGTGGTCATACGTTTGGCCGGTACGGTCAAATAATGATCAACCAGTCCCATTCGGCAATTCCGCAACAACCCGTTGCAGCGCCGCCGCGTCGCCCGCGGTGGCCTGACGGCGGCACAAAGGATGAAATAAGCATGGGCACCCCGACCGTACTCTGGTTCAAGCAGCTGGGCATGCACGACGTCGAACTCGTCGGCGGCAAGAATTCCTCCCTGGGCGAGATGATCCAGCACCTGAGCAAGGCCGGGGTCAGCGTGCCGGATGGCTTCGCCACCACGGCCGAGGCCTACCGCGAGTTCCTGGCCCACGAGGGCCTGGCGGACCGCATCAACGCGCAGCTGTCGGCGCTGGACGTCGACGATGTGCAGACCCTGGCCAGGACCGGCAAGGCGATCCGCGAGGCGGTGGTCAAGGCGCCCTTCCCCGCCGCGCTGGAAAAAGAGATCCGCGCCGCCTACCAGCAGCTGCTGGACGAGGCCGGCGTCGAGATTTCGGTGGCGGTGCGCTCCTCCGCCACCGCCGAGGATCTGCCCGACGCCTCCTTCGCCGGCCAGCAGGAAACCTTCCTCAACGTGCGCGGCATCGAGGACGTGCTGGAGAAGATGAAGGAAGTCTTCGCCTCGTTGTTCAACGACCGCGCCATCGCCTACCGTGTGCACCAGGGCTTCGACCACTCCAAGGTGGCGCTGTCGGCCGGCGTGCAGCGCATGGTGCGCTCGGACATCGGCAGCAGCGGCGTGATGTTCACCATGGACACCGAGTCCGGCTTCCGCGACGCGGTGTTCATCACCTCCAGCTACGGCCTGGGTGAGGCCGTGGTGCAGGGCGCGGTGAATCCGGACGAGTTCTACGTCTACAAGCCGGGCCTGAAGGCCAAGCGCCCCGCCATCATCAAGCGCGGCCTGGGCGAGAAGGCCAAGAAGATGGTCTACGCCAACAGCGGCGGCAAGGCCGTCGAGTTCGTGCCGGTGGCCGAGGCCGAGCGCCGCCAGTTCTCGCTCAACGACGCCGACATCACCGATCTCGCCACCCAGGCCGTGACCATCGAGGCCCACTACGGCCGTCCGATGGACATCGAGTGGGGCAAGGACGGCCTCGACGGCAAGATCTACATCCTGCAGGCGCGTCCGGAAACGGTGAAGTCGCGCGCCTCCGGCAACACCTTGCGCCGCTACAAGCTGAAGAGCCGCGGCAAGGTGATGGCCGAAGGCCGCGCCATCGGCCAGAAGATCGGCGCCGGCAAGGTGCGCAACCTCACCTCGCTGGACCAGATGACGCGGGTACAGCCCGGCGACGTGCTGGTCACCGACATGACCGATCCCGATTGGGAGCCGGTGATGAAGCGCGCCTCCGCCATCGTCACCAACCGCGGCGGCCGCACCTGCCACGCCGCGATCATCGCGCGCGAGCTGGGCATCCCCGCCGTGGTCGGCACCGGTGACGCCACCGAGCGCCTGCGCGACGGGGTCGAGGTCACGGTGTCCTGCGCCGAGGGCGATACCGGCTTCGTCTATGACGGCCACATCGACTTCGCCGTCGACGAGGTGGAGCTGGACAAGATGCCGGAGATCCCGGTGAAGATCACCATGAACGTCGGTACGCCGGAGCAGGCCTTCGATTTCGCCAGCCTGCCCAACCGCGGCGTCGGCCTGGCGCGCCTGGAGTTCATCGTCAACCGCCAGATCGGCATCCATCCGCAGGCGCTGCTGGAACTGGACAAGCAGCCGGCGGACGTGCGCCGCATCATCGACCCGATGATCGCCGCCTACCCCAGCGCGCTGGATTATTTCTGGATGCGCCTGGCCGAAGGCGTCGGCATGATCGCGGCGGCGTTCGCGCCGGAGCCGGTGATCGTGCGCCTGTCGGATTTCAAGTCGAACGAATACGCCAACCTGGTCGGCGGCAGCCGCTACGAGCCGCACGAGGAAAACCCGATGCTGGGCTTCCGCGGCGCCTCGCGCTACATCTCCGAGGCCTTCCGCCCCTGCTTCGACCTCGAGTGCAAGGCGCTGAAGTACGTGCGCGACGAGATGGGCCTGAAGAACGTGCAGGTGATGATACCGTTCGTGCGCACCCTGAGCGAAGCCAGGCGTGTCTGCGAGATCCTCAAGGAAAACGGCCTGGAGCGCGGCAAGAACGACCTCAAGCTGATCATGATGTGCGAACTGCCGAGCAACGCCATCCTGGCCGACGAATTCCTCGAGTACTTCGACGGCTTCTCCATCGGCTCCAACGACATGACCCAGCTGACCCTGGGCCTCGATCGCGACTCGGCCACGGTGGCCGCGGGCTTCGACGAGCGCGACCCGGCGGTGAAGAAGATGCTGCACCTGGCCATCTCCGCCTGCCGCCGCCAGGGCAAGTACGTCGGCATCTGCGGGCAGGGCCCTTCCGATCATCCGGACCTGGCGCGCTGGCTGCTGGACGAGGGCATCGAGAGCATGAGCCTGAACCCGGACACGGTGGTCGAGACCTGGCTGTTCCTGGCGGGGCAAAAGGCCTGATGCCGGGATGGGCGCGATGAACCCGGTCAGGCATGGTCGAAGCGGCGCATGGCTCGCCGCGGCGGCCCTGCTGCTCGGCTTCGCCGCCCATGGCGACGACGGTGCGCTGCCGCCGCTGCAGCACTCGGGCGACATCAGTTACCTGAGCGGCGGTATCGGCCTGGACGAGTCACAGGCGATCAGAGCGGCGGCGGCGAAGTATCCGCTGTCGCTGACCTTTGTCGCCCGCATCGACCAGCACGAAACCTATAGCGCGCCCGAGCTGGTGACCATTCTCAAGGCCGATGGCGCGCCGATTCTGGAAATCAAACCCGACGGTCCCTTCATGCTGGTGGACCTGCCGGCCGGCAAGTACCGCATCACTGCCGGTTCGGCGTCGTGGAGCAAGACCCAGGCGGTGGAGCTCAAACGTGGCGGACACAAACAGCTGGTGTTCCAGTTGCCCGAGTCCGGCGCGGAGTAGGCTGGCCATGGCCTTCGTCTTTCCGGATTGGTGCTTGCGCGCTGCGCGCTCCCGCTCCCCCGCCCCTCTCCCGCAGGTGGGAGAGGGGAATTGAGTCTGTTTCGTTTTTTTCCGTTTGCGTCTTTGTGGTTCGGGGCGAAACGCCTTTTCGCCTTCGGCGTGGTGGCTCTGGCCACTTCCACGGCTCATGCCGACCAGTCCGGCCGCTTCGACTACTACCTCCTCAGCCTGTCCTGGTCGCCGCAATACTGCGCCGGCTCGCACCGCGACGACGGGCTGCAGTGCAGCCGCCCTTACGCTTTCGTCGCGCACGGGCTGTGGCCGCAGAACGAGCGCGGCTATCCGCAAGATTGCGGCGGCCGCGAGCGGGTCGGCGACGACACCATCGCGCGGATGCTGCCGCTGATGCCCAGCCGCGGCCTGATCATCCACGAGTGGCGCAGCCACGGCGCCTGCAGTGGCCTGGGCGCCGACGACTATTTCGACACGGTGACGCGGGCTTACCGCAGCGTGCGCATTCCCGAGACTTACCGTTCGCTCGACCATTACCTCACGGTTGATCCGGCGCAGTTGAAGCGGGATTTCGTGGGTGCCAATCCGGGACTGCGCGAAGCGGACCTGGCGGTGCAGTGCTCGGGGCATTACCTGCAGGAAGTGCGGGTGTGCCTGACGCGTGAACTGAGTCCACGGACCTGTGGGTCCGATGTGCGTGATGAGTGCGGGGGTAGTACGGTGTTGCGGCCGGTGCGCTGACGGCAAGTACGTCGCTGCCCCCTGGATTCCGGCTTTCGCCGGAATGACGGGCTTGAAAGGTTCGCGCTTAAAACGATCGAGCCTTCAACTGGAACGAAATCAGGAGCCGCTGAAAGGCAGCAGAGTCGTGATGGCATCCCGCCCGACCTTGCGCGCCCGCTTGTCCTCGTACATGGCGCGATCCGCCACTTCGGCAGCGCTGGGCAGGCTGCCATGCACGCTGCGCAGGGCATGGCCGATGGAGGCGGAGACGCCCACGGCCTGCAAGGCCCGGCGCAGCCGCTCCTCCACCATCGGCGCCACCTCCGGCACGATGTCGGTGGCGAGGAAGGCGTATTCGTCGCCGCCGACGCGGGCCACCACGTCGCGGCGGCGCACGCAGCCGCGCAGGGCCTGGGCGGCGCGCTGCAGGAGGGCGTCGCCGCTGGCGTGGCCCTCGCGGTCGTTGACCGCCTTGAGACCGTCCAGGTCGATGACGAAGATGCCGGCGTCGAGGTTTTCGCGCTGGCTGCGCTGCTCCTCGATCAGCAGGCACTGTTCCCAGCCGCGGCGGTTGTAGAGCAGCGTCAGGGAATCGGTGGCGGCCTCGCGGCGCGCCTGCTCCTCGCGCAGGGCCAGCTGCTGCCGCTGCTCGACGTAGAGGCGCATGATCAGTTCGGCGTTCCAGATCAGCAGCACCACGAACACCATGACGCTGGCGGCGACGGTGATGGCCACGCCGAGCGACAGGTCGATGATGCCCTGGCGGATGGCCCACACCTGGAGGTAGCCGAACAGCGCCGGCACCAGCACCGCGGCCAGCAGCATGCGCCGGCTGGCGAGACCGCCGTCGGGCTGGGCCGAGAGCAGGCTGGCCAGACCACGGCCGGGATGCAGGCTCTGCAGGCCGGCGGCGAGCAGGGTCATGCTCAGCGCCGCCAGCGGCGGCATGCCGAAGCGGATGCCGGCCTGGGCCTGGCCCAGGCGGTCGAGGTCGAACAGGTAGCTGAGCAGGGCGGCGGCGGGCAGGAACAGGCTGGCGGCGGCGGCGACGTCCGCCAGGTCGAAACGGTCGCGGCGCCGGCCGAAGTAGAGCCAGGCGGCGATGCCGAAGAGGACGAAGGTGAGTGCGGTCTGCGGCGAGGGCCGGCCGTCGAAGTCGATGTCGACTTCATGCATCTGGCGGGCGTAGAGCAGGTCGCCGAGGCCGCTTTCCAGGCCCAGGATGTATTCGGCCAGCACCAGGGCGCCGATGGCGGCGAGGATCATGGCGAGGAACTGGCCGCCGCGCAGCGGCAGAGGCCGCTTGTTGACCGCGTTGGCGGTGCAGGCGGCCAGGGTCAGAGCGGCGAGGCACAGGCACAGGCCGGTCAGCGGCACCTCGGCCGGCTGATGCGGCACTACCTGGATCAGCCAGGTCCAGCCGAATTTCCAGGCCAACAGCAAGGCCACGCCCGCGCCCAGGGCGAACAATGCGCAAGTAAAGGCAAACCTGGGCAAGCGCATGCGCAACTCCATCCCTCCCCATCCCTGGCAACCACATCCGTTGGCTGCAGTTTAGCGCTGCAAGAGTCGAACCGGAAACCGGGATTTGCCACAGGAGCGCCTCGGCGGTGGCCGGACAACGATGTCATGGCGACCGTCCGTCGGTAAATGCCCGGCACAGGCCGGTTGAGGCCGGTTTCAGGGGACGCGCAGGTCTTCGATGGTCATGTCCGGCCGCAGCGCCAGGCGCTGGCGGAACCAGAGGAAGGCCGCGCTGGCGTCGGGCGCGGGGCCCTTGATGCCGAACTCGATGTGGCGGGGGCGGCTGCCGTCGCCGCGGTACGGCAGGCTGGATAGCTTCACCGCGGGGAATTCACGCAGGGTGCCTTCCATCAGCTCGAGCAGGTCGCCCTCGCTGTTGGACCCGTAGGCGCGCAGGGAAAACTCCACCGGGGGATCGGCGCGGTGCAGGCGGCGCAGGGGCCCGTCCAGCACCCATTGCAGCATCGGCCAGGCCATTTCGGGGAAGCCGGGCACGAAGTAGCAATCGCCGATGGAGAAGCCGGCGATGCGGTTGACGGGATTGGGAATGAGCGCGGCGCCCTGCGGGAAGTGTGCCATCAGCACGCGGTTGGGCAGCGCCCGCTCGCCGTACTCGGCCTCGATCAGGGCGATGCCCTCGGCGTGCGGCAGCAGCGGCACGCCGAAGGCGCGGGCCGCCGCCTGGCGGGTGCAGTCGTCGGGGGTGGCGCCGATGCCGCCGCAGGACAGCAGCGCGTCGCCGCGGTCCCGCGCCTGGGCGATGGCGGCGGCGATCTGCGCCTCGTCGTCGCCCAGGAACTGCGCCCAGGCCAGGGCGATGCCGCGCGCGGCAAGCAGCCCGATCACGTGGGGCATATGGCGGTCGGTCCGCTTGCCGGAAAGCAGTTCGTCGCCGATGACCAGCAGGCCGAGTTGCTGCATTGCCGGGGGCCCTACTCCACCGCCCAGCCGTACTTCTCGACCGCGTTGAAGATGTCGGTCTCGGTGACGATGCCGATCACATCCTTGCCCTGCACCACGGTGAAGCGGCTGAGGTTGCTGTCGGTGATCTTGCTGGCCGCCTCGCGGATGCTGGTTTCGGCGGTGACGGAAACGATGGGGCGGCTGGCGACATCGCGGACCTTGGTGGTCGCCGGATTCCTGCCCTTGCCACGCACGATCTTGGCGACGATATCGCGGCGGGTGATGATGCCCCACACGCCGTCCTGGTCGGGCTCGACCACGACGGAGCTGATGTTGTTGTCGGTCATCAGGTGCATGGCCTGCTCCACCGTCTCTTCGTCGGTGACGGTGATGAGCGAGCGCGTCATCAGGTCGGCGACGGTGTGCGGCACGCGGCCGGTTTCCAGCATCTCCTCCATCGGCTGCAGCAGGCGGCGGATTTCGCGCTGCTTGCGCTCCTTCACCAGCTGCTCCTGCTGCGCCTTGCGCTTGGCCTCGAGGTCGATGCCGCCCTCGATGCGCTCGATCAGGGCATCGGCGAACTGGGAGGTGCCGACTTCGGTGGCGCCGTCGATCTGGCGGGCGAAGTCGTAGGTGACGATGCCGTCGCTGACCACTTCCGGGTAGACCAGGGTGATCAGGTCGGCCGCTTCCTTCCAGCCCATGTACTCCAGCATCATCACGCCGGAGAACAGCAGCGAGCCGGGGTTGACCTTGTTCTGGTTGGCGTACTTCGGCGCGGTACCGTGGGTGGCCTCGAACACGGCGACGTTGTCGGCGATGTTGGCGCCGGGGGCGATGCCCATGCCGCCCACTTCGGCGGCGATGGCGTCGGACAGGTAGTCGCCGTTGAGGTTGGTGGTGGCGATGACGTCGAACTCGTCCGGGCGCAGCAGCATCATCTGGAACATGATGTCGGCGATGCGGTCCTTGATGACGATCTTGCCTTCCGGCACCTTGCCCTTGAACTCGCCGTAGAGCTGCTCTTCGGTGATGGTGACCTTGCCGAATTCCTCGCGCGCGACGGCGTAGCCCCAGTTGCGGAAGGCGCCTTCGGTGAATTTCTGGATGTTGCCCTTGTGCACCAGGGTGACCGATTCGCGGCCGTTGTCGACGGCGTACTGGATGGCCTTGCGCACCAGGCGCTTGCTGCCGAATTCGGAGATGGGCTTGATGCCGATGCCGGCGCCTTCGAAGAACTTGGCCTTCATTTCCCTGCGCAGGAAATCCGCCACCTTGGCGTTCTCCGGCGTGCCGGACTTGTATTCGATGCCGGCGTAGACGTCCTCGGTGTTTTCGCGGAACAGGACGATGTCGACCAGGTCCGGGCGCTTCAGCGGGCTGGGCACGCCGGCGTAGTGGCGCACCGGGCGCACGCAGGCATAGAGATCCAGGTCCTGGCGCAGGGCCACGTTGAGGCTGCGGAAGCCGCCGCCGACCGGGGTGGTGAGCGGGCCCTTGATCGAAACGACGAGTTCCTGCAGCACCTTCAGCGTTTCGTCCGGGCAGTAGTTGCCGTCGTAGAGGCCGGCGGCCTTCTCGCCGAGGAAGGTTTCGCACCAGTGGATCTTGCGCTTGCCGCCGTAGGCCTTGGCCACCGCCGCATCCCAGATGCGCAGGCAGGCCTTGGTGATGTCGGGACCGATGCCGTCGCCCTCGACGTAGCCGACGATGGGCTGCTCCGGCACGTGCAGCTTGCCGTCGCGGACGGTGATTTTCTCACCGGTGGTGGGGATCTTGATATGGCGGTACGCGGTGCTCATGGGGAATCCTTCTCCTCAGCCTTGCGCCGATGCTGCCCCGGTCGCCTTTGGCCGTGTCTTGTGGTCACGCGATCGTGGCATTCTAGCATCGGAGGGGGCGTCGCCCGGCGCGCGCAAACGGCGTAGGCTGGGCGTCAATCGCAGCGGAGAATGCCCAGGAGGATCGCCTTGAAATCGCCTACCGCCCTGATTCCGGTGGCCCACGGCTCGGAGAGCCTGGAGACCGTCACCCTGATCAATGTGCTGCGCCGCGCCGAGGTGGAGGTGACGGTGGCGAGCATCGAGACCGAACTCGTCGTCGCCGGCACGCGCGGCGTGCGCCTGCATGCGGACAAGCGCCTGCTCGATACCCTCGGACAGAAGTACGAGCTGATCGTGCTGCCCGGCGGCGAAAAAGGCGCGGAGGCGCTGAACCGGCATGCGCCGCTGATCGAGATGCTGCAACAGCAGAACGATCTGAAGCGCTGGCTGGCGGCGATCTGCGCCGCGCCGGCCCTGACCCTGGCGCCGCATCACCTGCTCGACGGGCGCAAGGCGACCTGTTTCCCGGCGTTCAAGGCGAGATTGCCCGGCTACGTCGACCAGCCGGTGGTGGTGGACGGGCATATCGTCACCAGCCAGGGACCGGGCACGGCGATGACCTTCGCCCTGATCCTGGTGGAGTTGCTGGCGGGACCGGCGAAGAGCCGGGAGGTGGCGGCGGGCCTCCTGTTATGAAGTACATAAAGTCCGGCTCAAACGAAAACGCCCGCTAAAGCGGGCGTTTTCACCGCAAAGCGAGCCTCAGGCGGCCTGCTTCTTCGACACCGCTTCTTCCAGCATCTTCTTCAGCTCGCCGGCCTGGAACAGGTCCAGCGTGATATCGCAGCCGCCGACCAGTTCGCCCTTGACGTAGAGCTGGGGGAAGGTGGGCCAGTTGGCGAACTTGGGCAGGGTGCGGTACACCTCTTCGTCTTCGTAGATGTTGACGTAGGCGTATTCCACCCCGCAGGCATTGAGCGCCTGCACCGTGCGTGCGGAGAAACCGCACTGGGGGAAGTCCGGCGTGCCCTTCATGTAGAGGATGATCGGGTTGTCGGTGACCTGCTGTTTGATCCGTTCAAGGACGTCCATCGTGCGCTCGCGTTGAAACCCAGATGCTTATTTTACCACCACCGGCACCGTCACACATGGCATGGTTAATAACTCCTACGACTAAGCCGAGGATTTTTTTGCCTTTCATGCCGGAACTTCGGCCGCCGCGGCCGGGTCCACCGTATACGGTATTGAATTTGCACGGCCCCTGCCCTAAGGTGTGCGGCGGACAAAACTTCGAACCCCCATCGAACTCCACGTTCAAAAAGAGGAACGTCATGGCCTTTACCCTCCCCGAATTGCCCTACGCACGCGAAGCACTTGAGCCGCACATGTCGCGTGAGACGCTTGAATACCACTACGGCAAGCACCACAAGACCTATGTCGATACGGCCAACAAGCTGATCGTCGGCACCGAGTTCGAAAACGCCTCGCTGGAAGAGGCGGTCAAGAAGTCGTCCGGCAAGCTGTTCAACAACGTCGCGCAGATCTGGAACCACACCTTCTTCTGGAACAGCCTGACGCCGAAGCAGGCCGCCCCCGGCAAGAAGCTGGCGGACGCCCTGGTCAAGCAGTTCGGCGGCATCGACGACTTCAAGAAGCTGTTCACCGAGACCGCCATCGGCACTTTCGGCTCCGGCTGGGCCTGGCTGGTGCAGAAGCCGGACGGCTCCCTGGCGGTGGTCAGCACCTCCAACGCCGCCACCCCGCTGACCACGGCCGACAAGCCGCTGCTCACCTGCGACGTGTGGGAGCATGCCTACTACGTCGATTACCGCAACGCCCGCGCCACCTACCTGGACCATTACTGGAGCCTGGCGAACTGGGCTTTCGCCGAGAAGAATCTGGGGTGAGGACTCGCGCCTAGGCGATGACTAAATGTCATCGCCTGCGAGGCCGAACGCCCGGCCATGGATGGCCGGGCTGGGGGTTGGAAAACCGCCTCCTTCGCGCCAGGGATGGCAAGTGACTGTTAGAATTGTACGGGCCGCCCCGTAATGGGGCGGCCCTTTTGTTTTTTTAGGGGTGTTTGTTGGGTGCTTGTTTCAACAGTCCAGGCATGGATGCCTGGCATCTTGGGCAGGATGCATACTAATTTGCTTGGTATCTTGGGCAGGATGCCCATGCGGAGCCTCACATGGCGGCAAGACATTTTCTGAAATTCAGCGCCCTCCAGGCGGATGAAGCCCGGCGCATCGTGGCGCGCGCCATCGAGCTGAAAACCGCCCGGCCGGAGCACCGGCCCCTGCTCGGCCGCACGCTGGCGATGATTTTCGCCAAGAGTTCGACCCGTACCCGCGTGTCCTTCGAAGTCGGCATGTCCAAGCTCGGCGGCCATGCGCTGATGCTGGCGACGGCGCAGACCCAGCTCGGGCGCGAGGAGCCGCTGTCGGACACGGCCAAGGTGCTGTCGCGCATGTGCGACGCCATCATGATCCGCAACGATTCGCAGGCGGACCAGGAAGAGCTGGCGCACCATTCGCGCGTGCCGGTGATCAACGGCCTGTCCGAGCTGCACCATCCCTGCCAGTTGCTGGCCGATGTGCAGACCTGGTTCGAGCACCGCGGCGATCCCAGGGGCAAGGTCGCGGTGTGGGTGGGCGACGGCAACAATGTCTGCAATTCCTGGATCGAGGCGGCGAAGCTGTTCGGCTTCACCCTGCGCGCCGCGACGCCGCACCAGTACCGCCCCGCGGCGGAGGTGCTGAAGTTCGCCGGCAAGTCGGTGGAGCTGATCGACGATCCGGCCAAGGCGGCGGCCGGCGCCGACCTGGTCGTCACCGATACCTGGACCAGCATGGGCCGCGAGGCGGAGCGCGCCGAGCGCATGCAGATCCTGGCGCCGTTCCAGGTCAACCGCAAGCTGATGTCGCTGGCGGCGAAGGACGCCATCTTCATGCATTGCCTGCCCGCGCATCGCGAAGAGGAAGTCACCGCCGAGGTCATCGACGGTCCGCAGAGCGTGGTGTTCGACGAGGCGGAGAATCGCCTGTGGGCGCAGATGGCGCTGCTGGAGTTCCTGCTGGTTCCCTGAAGCTCTTCCCCACTCAACGTCTCCGGAGGTTGTCCCCATGAGAACACGCGCCCCCTTTGTTCCCGACGACCTCCATGCCACGGTGCAGCATGCACTGGCCGAGGATGTGGGCAGCGGCGATGTGACCGCACGGCTGGTTCCGGCGGAGCAGAAATCCTCGGCGCGGGTGATCGCACGCGAGGCGGCGGTGATTTGCGGCCAGCCCTGGTTCGACGATGTGTTCGCCCGGCTGGACCGCACCGTCGAGGTGCGCTGGGAGGTGCAGGAAGGCGCGCATGTGGAGGCCGAACAACTGTTGTGCACCTTGCATGGGCCGGCCCGTGCCCTGCTTACCGGCGAGCGCACGGCGCTC
Source organism: Nevskia soli DSM 19509 (assembly GCF_000711955.1). Lineage (GTDB taxonomy): Bacteria > Pseudomonadota > Gammaproteobacteria > Nevskiales > Nevskiaceae > Nevskia > Nevskia soli. Next base: position 387,042 of record NZ_JONR01000001.1, on the reverse strand, counting down.
AATTTCCTGCAGACCCTGTCCGGAACCGCCACGGCGGTACGCCGCTATGTCGACGCGGTGGCCGGCACCAATGCCAAGATCGTCGATACGCGCAAGACCCTGCCCGGCCTGCGCAACGCGCAGAAGTACGCAGTGGTATTCGGCGGCGGAGTCAACCACCGCATCGGCCTGTACGACGGCATCCTGATCAAGGAGAACCATATCGCCGCGGCGGGCGGCATCCGCCAGGCGATCGCCAACGCGCAGGCGCTGAAGGCCGGTGTGCCGCTGATGACCGAGGCGGAGGACCTGGAGGAGGCGCGCGCGGCGCTGGCCGCGGACGTGGATCTGCTGCTGGTGGACGATTTTCCGCTGGAGCAGCTGCGCGAGGCGGTGAAGCTGGTGCGGGCGCATCGCGCCGGCGGCGGCAAGACGGTGCTGGAGTATTCAGGCAACACCACGCTGGGCAATGTGCGCGCCATCGCCGAGACCGGGGTGGACCGCATCGCCGTCGGCGCCATCACCAAGCATGTGCACGCGGTGGATATCTCGATGCGGTTCAGCGGCGGTTAGGAAATCAGAGTTGGCGCGGCAGCGGTAACCGACTTGCGCCGTGGCGTATGCTCAGCACCTCTACACTTCGGCTGCGGACGCGATAAATAATGCGATAGTCGCCTTCAAGGATTTCGCGAATGCTTTCCCGCTGATACTCCGGCACGACGCGCCCGCTGTGTGGTTGCTCGCCGATTTGTTCGCCGCGATCAAGCACGCGCGCCACCCAACGTGCCGCATTCACAGGCTGGTCCTGGGCGATGTAGTCGTGGATTTCCTGCAGACGGCGCTGTGCGCGCACAGTCCAGACGACCTTCACTCAGGCAATCCGAAATGTTTACGCAGGGTGGCAGTGTCCACCACCCTGCCGGCATCGCTGTCAGCAATGCCGGCCTCGATGTCTTCGATTACGGCCAAAGCCTCAGCCACATCTTCCCAAGTAGCATCGTCAGGCAAATGATCGATCAGCTCATGCGCTTTCTGCTTGAGGGTAGGTGCGATATTGGCCATCTGCGAATCCTCCTTAGAGCCTGTAACAGAATGAATCGCACCTGCGTTGCAGTCCAAAATCGCGTCAGGCAAGGCGGAGGCCCCAGCCATGGTGATTCCATGGCTGGGGCTGACAACGCAGTCTGGCGCGATTTTGGGCGCAACCCTCCGGGACGGGGCCATTTTTGCGCAGTGCTGCGCCGGCCAGAGCGCACCATGGAATCACCATGCCGCACTCTGTCCGACTTGCACTGCGCAAAAATGACCGCCGTCGCAGGCGCGATTCATTCTGTTACAGGCTCTTAACGGCTTCATTCTAGCAGTCTGGGCAATGCTCACAATCCAGCTACAACGGCGCTCATTGGCACCTAATCGTTAAACAATTTGTCCTTTTGTCCCTTTCCTCGCACCATGACCCACAGGTCGTCCGGACAGGAAGCGCAGCACCGCCGTATTGAAAGCCTGCGGCGCCTCCAGCGGCACGGCATGGTGCATCCCGGCGAAGATCTTCAGATGCGCGTCGTGCAGGGCCTTGGCGAAGACCTCGGCGTCCGTCACCGGGAAGTAGTCGTGCTCGGCGGCCAGCACCAGCACCGGCATGATCAGCCGGTCCAGTTTCTCCAGCACACTCCAGCCCAGCAGCTGCTTCAGGGTTTCCAGGTAGACGCCGCGGTCGTTGGCCATGCCGCCGGCGGTGGCGCGGTCGCGCAAGGCCTGCTGGTGCGGCCCCGGGAACAGCTTGCCGGCGACGGCGCTGGACAGCCGCTGCGGCCCCAGCACGCCCATCATGAGGTAACGGTAGGCGAACAGGATGCGCTTGCCGAAGGTGTTGGTGCGGAAGCTCGGCAGCGTGTCGGCGGCGATCAGGCGTTCGATCCGCTGCGGCCGGTCCACCGCCATCTGCAAGGCCACCGCGCCGCCCATGGAATGACCGATCAGGTGGAAGCGCTCGACCTGGAGCTGCTCGAGCAGGTGCCAGATGTCGCCGGCGAAGGTGGCGACGCCGTAGTTGCCGGAACGCTCGCTCCGGCCGAAGCCGCGCAGGTCCGGCGCGATGACGCGGTAGTGCTCGGCGAAGGCCGGGATGTTGTATTCCCAATCCCTGCAGCTGGCGCCGATGCCGTGCAGCAGCACCAGCGGCGGACCGGCGCCGGCCTCCTCGTAATGGAGGCGGACGCCGGGTAGCTCGGCGTAGGGCACGCCCCGCCCTCAGCGGCTCCCGCCCGCCGTGGTGGGCGTGCAGAAGCAGTAGACGTAGGCGTTGTTGGGATCGTTGAAGCGGCTGAACAGCAGGGCGGCGTCCTGCACCGGCTGGACCAGCAGGCTGGCGTGCTGCGGCAGGAAGGCGGCGAGGAACGATAGATCGGCATGCGAGCCGCCGAGGATCTTGCCCAGCCACTGCGCCAGCAGGTCGCGCTGCGGCTGCAACTCGTCGATGCGGTAGCCGCCCGGCTTGAGGTCGGCCAGCTTGGCGGCGGCGGCTTCGGCGTCCTCGATGCCGCCGAGGCTGTCGACCAGGCCCAGGCCCTTGGCGGCGACGCCGCTCCAGACGCGGCCGCGGGCGATGCTGTCGACCTTGTCCACCGGAATGTTGCGCCCCTTCGAAACGCCGGCGATGAACTGGTGGTAGCCGTGCTCGATGTTGGACTGCATGATGGTCTTCATCTCCGGCGACAGCGGCCGGTCGGCGCGGAAGGCGCCGGCCAGCGGCGTGGTGCCGACGCCGTCGGTGTGGATGCCGAGCTTGTTCATCGGCTGGTCGATGGTGGGGATCAGGCCGAAGATGCCGATGGAGCCGGTGATGGTGGACGGCTCGGCCCAGATCTGGTCGGCGGCCATGGAGATCCAGTAGCCACCGGAGGCGGCCAGGGTGGACATCGACACCACCACGGGCTTGCCGTCGTCCTTCAGCGCCTCGACCCCGCGGCGGATCTTCTCGGAGGCGGTGACGCTGCCGCCGGGGGAGTTGACGCGCAGCACCACGGCCTTGACGTCGTCGTCGTGGCGCGCTTCTTCGAGCAGGCCGGAAATGGTGTCGCCGCCGGCGGTGTCGTTGTCGCTCTCGCCGTCGACGATCTCGCCTTCCACCACCACCAGCGCGATGCGGGTGGAGGACTGCGGCTTCTGCTCGTGCCGGGTGGCGCGCAGGTAGCTGGAGAAGTCGATCTGGCGGAAGGTGCCCTTGTCCTTGTCGTAGCCGACCTTGTCGGCCAGGCGTTTACGGAATTGGGACAGGGTCTCGACGTGGTTCACCAGGTGGGCATCGAGCGCGTAGGACGCGGCGTCGCCTGAGCGCTTGAGCAGCTCGGGGGCGAAGTCGCGCGCGTAGGTATCGGCGGCCTTGTCGGGCAGCTTGCGTGCGGCGGAGATCTGCTGGTTGTAGACGTCCCACAGGTCGCCGAGCCAGGCCTGGTTGGCGAGCTTGGCTTCGGGGGACATGTCGTTGCGCAGGAACGGCTCGACCGCGGACTTGTACTCGCCGACGCGGAAGACGTTGATCTGGACGCCGAGCTTGTCCAGCGCGTCCTTGAAGTAGTTGGTGTACATGCCGTAGCCCTGGAGCATCAGCATGCCCATGGGATCGAGCGAGACTTCATCGGCCTGGGCGGCGATGTAGTACTGCGCCTGATCGAAGGATTCGCCGTAGACGTAGATGGGCTTGCCGGCGGCGCGGAATTTCTTCATCGCGACGCCCAGCTCCTGCAGCTGCGGCAGGCCGGCGGATTGCAGGTCGTCGAGGCGCAGCACGGCGAAGGGGATGCGCGGGTCGGTGGCACCCAGCTTGAGGGCGTCGGTGAGGTCGCGCAGCAGGGTTTGCGAGGGGTGCGTCTGGCCCAGTTGGCGCAGGACGTTCTGGCCGGTGCTGTTAACCTGCTCGACCACGGTGCCGGTGGGAATCAGGGTCAGGGCGATGTTGTTCTCGACATGTACCGGCGTGCCGCCCTGGAAGGCGAACCAGACCAGCATCAGGGAGATCAGCATGCCGATGACGAAGATGGTGCGGTAGATGCCGACGACCAGCCGCCAGATCCAGCCGAAAAAACGCAATACAGGAGATTTGGACTCGCTCATCGAAATGCCGGAAGAAAAATAGGGAAATAAGTGGTGTTCAGGAGTATCGCATGCCCTTGCCGCGGCGCGCCTTTCAACGGCGGCGCAAGCGCTGGGCCGGCGCGGCGCCAGCGGCCCGGAAGGTGGCGCCGGGCCGGCGGGAAAGTGAATGCTTTCCGATAGTTGCCGCCTATACAGGGATTAAGAACATTTAACTGGTTTTATCGCTTTGGCGTCCTTAGAATGCTGATCGCAAGCTCGGGGCCAGGCTTCGACCGTCGGCCCGGGCAAAGTTCAATCCGGGTTGGATGCGTCAGCCGCCGCAGGCGTTGCAAGGCAGCTCTGGCAAAGCGCGATGCCGCCCCTACATTCCCTTGCTACGATCATCCGATCCCCTACCCTTCGTTCAGGAACAATGAGCAACCATCACCGCCTCATCATCCTCGGCTCCGGCCCCGCCGGCTACACCGCCGCGGTGTATGCCGCGCGCGCCAACCTGAAGCCGGTGCTGATCACCGGCCTGGAGCAGGGCGGCCAGCTGATGACCACCACCGAGGTGGATAACTGGCCGGGCGACGTGCACGGGCTGATGGGACCGGACCTGATGGAGCGGATGCGCCAGCACGCCGAGCGTTTCGATACGCAGTTCGTGTTCGACCACATCCATGAGGTGAACCTGAAGCAGCGCCCGTTCAAGCTGCGCGGCGACCAGGGCGAGTACACCTGCGATGCGCTGATCATCGCCACCGGCGCCAGTGCCATGTACCTGGGCCTGGATTCGGAGCAGGCCTACCGCGGCAAGGGCGTTTCCGCCTGCGCCACCTGCGACGGCTTTTTCTACAAGGGCCAGGACGTGATGGTGGTGGGCGGCGGCAACACGGCGGTGGAAGAGGCGCTGTACCTGTCCAACATCGCCAACAAGGTGACCATCGTGCATCGCCGGGACAAGTTCCGCGGCGAGAAGATCCTGCACGACAAGCTGTTCAAGAAGGCGGCGGAAGGCAAGGTGGAAGTGGCCTTCAACACGACGCTGGACGAGGTGCTGGGCGATCCTTCGGGTGTCACCGGCGCGCGCGTCAAGGACAGCGACGGCAGGACCCGCGATATCGCGCTCAAGGGCGTGTTCATCGCCATTGGCCATTCGCCCAATACCGCCATGTTCGAAGGGCAGCTGGAAATGCACAACGGCTACCTCAAGGTGCGCAGCGGCAGCAACGGGGGCGCCACCGAGACCAGCGTGCCGGGCGTGTTCGCCGCCGGCGACGTGATGGATCACGTCTATCGCCAGGCCATCACCTCGGCCGGTACCGGTTGCCAGGCGGCGCTGGATGCGGAGAAGTTCCTGGACAAGATTCCGGAAACAGTGCCTGTCGGGGAATAGAACCTCCATGCAGGAGCCGGTCGTTCGTGACCGGACCATTCAGAGAAGCAAAACAGAATCCCGGCCATGGCCGGGATTTTTTTGCCCGGCGCAAACGTCCGGCGGCGTTGCCATTCGCCGCTGGTCCGGGCAAGCTCTGGTTGCAGGCCCTCTCCAGAACGGGGCCGCCCCGACCTGGAACCACGGCATGAAGATGAAACTCTACCTGAGCCTCACCTCGCCTTTTGCGCGCAAGGTGCGCATCCTGGTGCAGGAGTTGGGCCTGAGCGATCTGGTCAACGAGGTCCTGGTCGATCCCTACAACGCACCCGAGGACTTCCTCGACGCCAACCCGCTGTCCAAGGTGCCGGTGCTGGTGACCGAAAAGGGCGAAAAGCTGCCCGACAGCCAGTTGATCGCCGAATACCTGCTGACCCGCGGCCGCGGCCTTGCACCGATGCCGCGCGGCGGCCAGCGCTGGGCCCTGCTGCGCCGCCTGCAACTGGCGGACGGCATCATGAGCGCCGCCGTCTCCAGCCGCCGCGAGAAGCTGCGGCCGCCGGAACTGCTCAACCAGGGCTGGGTGGACCGCAAGACCGCCGCCATGAACCGCGCGCTCGATGCACTCAACGCCGAGGCGGCCGAACTGCTGCACGACGGCCCGGTGCGCATGGTGGAAATCTCCCTCGGCTGTGCCCTGGGCTATCTCGACTTCCGTCATCCGCAGCTGCAGTGGCGCCAGGACCGGGAGCGCTTGGCCAGCTGGTATTTCAGTTTCGCGCAGCGTCCCTCGATGCAGTCCACGCAACCGCCCGCCGGAGCCTGAATGGTCCTGCGCCTGCCGGTCTTCCTCGCACTGCTCGCGGCCCTGCTGCTGCAGGGCTGCACCAGCTGGGGCCCCGCCCCGGAGCGGGCCAAGCGCGAGGCCATCATCGAAACCGCGCTGGGCCAGGTGGGGCGTCCCTACCGGTACGGCGGCGATTCGCCCGATGGCTTCGATTGCAGCGGGCTGGTCGAATACAGCTATGCCGAGGCCGGGATCAAGGTGCCGCACAATACTTCGGCCTTGCGCGGCAGCGGTTCGCATATCGACCTGGACGATGCGCGTCCGGGCGACCTGCTGTTCTATCGCTTCGACCGCAGCCCGTCCTCGCTGCACGTGGCCATTTACCTGGGTCACGGCAAGATGGTGCATGCGCCGGCCCACGGCAAGCAGGTTTCGGTGATCCACACCGATGACAACCCGTGGCCGGGGCGTTTCCTGGGGGCGGTGCGGGTGCTGCGCTAGACCCGGACGTTTTACCGTTGACCTGTTTCTTACGCGCGCAAAAAAGCCGGCGCCGCGATGCGGCGCCGGCTTCGAGCCAATTGACCCGCGCAATCCGGCCGCAGCCGGACAGCGGTATCAGCCGAGCTTTTCCTTGATGCGGGCGGCCTTGCCGGCCAGACCGCGCAGGTAGTACAGCTTGGCTCGGGCGACGTCACCGCGGCGCTTCACCGAGATCTCGGCGACCTGCTGGCTGTAGGTCTGGAACACGCGCTCGACGCCTTCGCCGTGGCTGATCTTGCGCACGGTGAACGCGGAGTTGATGCCGCGCGAACGAATGGCGATGACCACGCCCTCGAACGCCTGGAGGCGCTCGCGGTCGCCTTCCTTGACCTTGACCTTCACTTCGACCGTGTCACCGGCGCGGAAGTCCGGGACTTTCTTGGACTGCATCTGTTCCGCGTCGAGCTGCTGAATGATGTTGCTCATGTTCATGTTTCCACCTCACCGTTGTCTCAAAGTCGAACGTCCTGTTCGAAATACCGGTCATCCATGGCCGGACTGCTCAACTACTACAGGACATCCGAATCAGGGCTGTCCAATCCGGCTTCGGCGATGAATTCACGCAGAAGCCTTGTTTGTTCCTTGTTCAGCTCCAGGCCCGCCAACAGATCGGGCCGCTTCAACCAGGTGGCGCCGAGGGCCTGCTTCAGCCGCCAGCGCGCCACTTTCGCATGGTCGCCCGACAGCAGCACCTCCGGCACCGCCTCACCGCGCCAGTGTTCCGGCCGCGTGTAATGCGGGTGGTCGAGCAGGCCGCTGGCGAACGAATCGTTCGGCGCCGACTGCTCGTGGCCGAGGGCGCCGGGCAACCAGCGCGCGATCGCATCCACCAGCGCCATCGCCGGCAACTCCCCGCCCGAAAGCACGAAATCGCCCAGCGACAGCTCCACATCCACCGCGCGCATCGCGCGTTCGTCCGGCCCTTCGTAGCGGCCGCACAGCAAAATCAGGCCCGGCTCCAGCGCCAGACGCCGGACCCAGTCCTGGGTCAGCGGCTCGCCCTGCGGGCTCAGGCCGATCACCCTGGCCTCGCCGATCGCGGCCTTGGCGGCGGCGATCGCCGCAGTCAGCGGCTCTGCTTCCATCACCATGCCGGGGCCGCCGCCGTAAGGCCGGTCGTCCACCCGCCGGTCGCGGTCCTCGCTGTAGTCGCGGATGTCTCGCGCCTTCAGCTCCAGAATGCCGGCTTCCACCGCCTTGCGGGGGATGCCGAACCGCACCACCTGCTCCACCAGTTCGGGGAACAGGGTCAAAATCTCAATCTTCACTTCAGTAGTCCGGCGCCCATTCGGCGACGATCCGCTTTTGCTCCAGGTCGACCGACTGGATGATCGGCCCGACCACGAACGGGATCAGCCGCTCGATCTCGCCCTGTTCCAGCACCAGCACGTCCTGCGCGCCGTTTTCCATCACGCTGACCACCCGGCCCAGCGCTTCGCCGGCGCTTGAAACGACTTCCAGGCCGACCAGGTCGTCCCAGTAGTAACTACCCGGCGGGGCTTTCGGCAACGAGGCCCGATCCACCTGGATCTCGGCGCCGAGCAGCATGGCCGCGATGTCGCGATCCTCGATCGGCGCGCCGCTGGGGTCGCTGATCTTCGCCACCAGGCCGGCTACCTGCGCCTTGCCCTCGATCAGACGGGCTTCATAAGGCTGCGCGGTGAGCAACCACCAGCGCGAATAATTCAGCAGGTTCTCGGCGGGGCGGGTGTAGGACTGCAGCTTGACCCAGCCACGGACGCCGAAAACGCCGGCGATGCGGCCAAGCGTGACCCGATGGGTCACTTAGGCTGCTTTCTCCGCCACGGGAGCCGCTGCGGCAGCGCCCTTCACCAGGTAGGCGACGCGCTCGGAAATCTGCGCGCCCTGGCCCTTCCAGTATTCGACGCGGGTGGTGTCGACCACCAACTTCTGCTCGCCGCCCTTGGCGTTCGGGTTGTAATAGCCCAGGCGCTCGATGAACTTGCCGTCGCGCGAGGACCGGCTTTCGGTCGCCACGAGGTGATAGAACGGACGCTTCTTGGCGCCAGCGCGAGCCAGACGAATTTTTACCATGGTTTCAACTCTCGAAAATATCCGCGACTGCGTGCGCGAAAGCGTGCGATTTTAGCTGTCGTTGCACGAAAAATAAAGCCGGAAACCGGCTTTTCTGCTTTGGAGACGCCGGCTTGGCGCTGTTTCGGCCAAACGGCACCCCGATTTGGGGCGATTCCGTCCGGTGGCCTACCGCATCATCCCCGGGGGCATGCGGCCGGCGAGGCTGCGCATCAGCTTGGCCATGCCGCCGCCGGAGAGCTTTTTCATCATCTCGCGGGTCTGGTCGAACTGGCGCAGGAGTTTGTTGACCTCCTGCACTTCCATGCCGGCGCCGGCGGCGATGCGGCGCTTGCGCGAGGCCTTGATCAGGTCCGGGAAACGGCGTTCCTGCAGGGTCATGGAGTTGATGATGGCGACGGCCCGCTTGATCTCGCGTTCCGGCTGGGCCTTTTGCAGCTGCGCCTGCATCTTGGCGCCGCCCGGCAGCTTCTCCAGCAGGGACTCGACACCGCCCATGTTCTGCATCTGCTGCATCTGCTCGCGGAAATCGCCCAGGTCGAAGCTCTTCTTCGACTTGAGCTTGCCGGCCAGCTTGGCGGCCGCTTCGGCGTCGACCTTGCGCGCCGTCTCCTCGATCAGGCCGAGCATGTCGCCCTGGCCGAGGATGCGCGCTGCGATGCGGTCCGGATGGAACACTTCCAGCGCCGCCGACTTCTCGCCGACGCCGATGAACTTGACCGGCTTGCCGGTGACGTGGCGGACGGACAGCGCGGCGCCGCCGCGGGAGTCGCCGTCGGCCTTGGTCAGGATCACGCCGGTGAGCGGCACGGTTTCCGAGAAGACCTTGGCGGTCTTGGCGGCGTCCTGGCCGGTCATCGAGTCGACCACGAACAGCGTCTCGATGGGGTTGAGCGCGGCGTGCAGGGCCGCGATCTCCTTCATCATCGCTCCGTCGATGGAGGTGCGGCCGGCGGTATCGACGATCAGCACGTCGAGATACTGCTTGCGCGCGTATTCCACCGCGGCGGCAGCGATGGCCAGGGGATCCTGCCCCGCCTCGCTGGGGAACCATTCGACACCGACGCCGGCGGCGACGATCTTCAACTGCTCGATGGCGGCCGGACGGTAGACGTCGCAGGACACCACCAGCACTTTCTTCTTGTCCACCTCGCGCAGGCGCAGGGCCAGCTTGCCGGTGGTGGTGGTCTTGCCCGAGCCCTGCAGGCCGCACATCAGCAGGATGGCGGGCGGCTGGGTGCGCAGGTTGAGCGCTTCGGCCGTGCCGCCGAGGACCTCGGTCAGTTCCTGCTGGACGATGCGCAGCAGGGCCTGGCCCGGGGTGAGGCTCTGCGTGACTTCCTGGCCGACGGCGCGCGCCTTGACCCGCTCGACGAAGTCGCGCACCACCGGCAGCGCCACGTCGGCTTCCAGCAGGGCCATGCGCAGTTCGCGCGCGGCGGTGTTGACCTGGTCCTCGGTGAGGCGGCCCTGGCCGCGCAGGGCGTCGAGCGTGCGGGTCAGGCGACTGCTTAGATTTTCGAACATGGAGAGGCGCAAGGCAGAGACGTTAGATGGACCATTTTACGCGCTGCGCAGCCTGCTTGTTTGAATAGTCGGCGCCATGGATGGCGCCTTTCTTGTCAGGACGACACTACGACAGGATGATGTCGCCGCGCTTGAGGTGGCTGTAGTCCCAGCCGGCCAGGGCGGTGAGGCATTGCTGCTCGATGGCGCGCTCGGTGCCGGGCTTGTGGTGGGTCAGGAACAGCTTGGGGCGGTGGCGCAGCTTGGCCAGTTCGTGGCCGAGCAGGCTGGGGGTGAAGTGCTTGGCGATCTGTCCCAGCGCGGCGTCCTCGTCGGGAAAGGCGATCTCGATCATCAGGCGGTCCAGCCGCGGCTGGGCATTGAGGAAGTGCCACAGGCGGTCGTCGGCATAGGTGTCGCCGCTGAAGGCGAAGACGCCCTCGCCGCTGTCGATCAGGTAACCGACCGCCGGCACCGTGTGCAGGACCTCGAACGGCGTCACCTTGAGGCCGCCCAGGCGGGTGGTGACCGCCGGCGCCAGGGCGTGGAAGGTCATCAGGGGATGCTCGGCATCGGGTAGCTTGGTGAAGTCCGGCCACAGCTTCCAGTTGAACAGGTGCTCCTGCAGCGCCTCGACCGTTTCGCGGGAGGCGTGGACATGCAAGGGGCGCTCGATCAGGCCGAACAGGTTGTCGGCCATGAAGGCCAGGCCGCAGACGTGGTCGAGGTGGGAATGGGTCAGCAGCACGTCGCTGATCCGGCCCATCTGGGCCAGGCTCAGATCGCCTACGCCGGTCCCGGCGTCGACGAGCAACTCGTCATCGACCAGCAGACCGGTGGTCCGCAGCCCGGGCCCCACTCCCCCGCTGCACCCCAAGACTTTGATGCGCATTGCGATTTGTTTAGAAGTTAGACCGGATACTAGCACAGCATTTCGACCCCGAACCGTGCACCGGGTCCGTGTAAATCCGCCGCGCCGATGCTATCGTGGAGGGTGTCCAAGACTGTTTCCCCATGCACCTGATCCTTAGCCTGATCGCCGCCCTGCTCTACACCGGGGCCGCCTGGAGAGCCGCGCGCAATACGCAGGCCGACGTGCTGTCGCAGCGCGGGCTGATTCCCGTGGCGCTGGCGCTGCACGCCGCAGCCCTGCTGCTGCAAACCGTATTCGGCGCCAAGCTGCAGATCGGCGTCGGCGAGGCCGCCTCGCTGCTGGCCTGGCTGTCGGCGCTGATGCTGTGGGTGTTCTGCCTGCGCGAGCCGTTGCAGGCGCTGGGCGTGGTCAATTACCCGTTCACGGCGCTGTGCGCGCTGTGGCCGGCGCTGGTGAGCGGCGAGATCAACCCGATCCCGCTCGACGACTGGCGCCTGGGCGTGCATATCGTATTGTCCCTGCTCAGCGCGGGGCTGCTGACCCTGGCGGCGATCCACGCCCTGGCCATCGCCATCCTCGACCGGGTGTTGCACCGCCCGGACAGCATCGCCCTGGCGCGGCGGCTGCCGCCGCTGCAGACCATGGAGAAGCTGCTGTTCCAGCTGATCTTCGTCGGCTTCTTCCTGCTGTCCCTGACCCTGTGCAGCGGCCTGCTGATCATTCCCGACCTGCACGGCGAACACCTGGCGCAACTGATCCTCACCGCCAGCGCATGGCTGATCTTCAGCGTGCTGCTGTGGGGGCGCCTGCGCTATGGCTGGCGCGGCCGCACCGCCATCCGCTGGGCGCTGTCCGGCTACGCCACACTGGTCGCGGCGTATTTCGGCAGCAAGCTGGTGCTGGAACAGATTTTCAACATTCACTGGAGTTGAGCGGGTTCCGCCACGAAAAGCCGACCTGAAGCACATTTGCTGCGCCGCAGCGCTTGACAGCAGACGGTAGGTTTCCGTAACTATGGTGGTCCGCGTTCCGCCCCCCAAGAGCGTTTTTTGGACGATATACCCCTATCCGCGCTGTTTGGCCTGCTGATACTCCTGGTCGGTCTCGCCGCTTTCTTCGCCGGTTCCGAAACCGGGTTGATGATGCTCAACCGTTACCGGCTGCGGCATTCGGCCAAGCAGGGCAGCCGCAGCGCGCAGCTGGCGCAGAGCCTGCTGGAACGCCCCGACCGCCTCATCGGCCTGATCCTGCTGGGCAACGTGCTGACCAGCACCCTCGCCGCCTCGGTGGCCCTGCTGATCGGCTACCGGCTGGGCGGCCAGACCGGCGCCGCCGTGGCGCCGCTGGCGCTGACCTTCATCCTGCTGATTTTCGGCGAAGCCGCGCCGAAAACCCTGGCCGCGCTCTACCCGGAGCGGGTCGGCCTGCCCTCGGCCTATGTCTATTGGCCGCTGCAGCGCCTGCTGTTCCCGGTGCTGGTGCTGGTCAACATGCTCAGCAACGGCCTGCTGCGCCTGTTCGGGGTGAGCCCGGAAGACGCCGCCCAGCACTCGCTGTCCGCCGAGGAACTGCGCTCGGTGGTGGCCGAGGCCGGCGCCATGATTCCGCAGCGCCACCAGCGCATGCTGCTGTCGATCCTCGACCTGGAGCGGGCGACCGTCGAGGACATCATGATCCCGCGCAACGAGATCCTGGGCATCGACCTGTCCGAGCCCTGGGACAAGGCCCTGGAAGTGATCACCGGCAGCAGCCACACGCGCCTGCCCGTATTCGACGGCTCCATCGACGAACTGAAAGGCGTGGTGCACCTGCGCAAGCTGGTGCGCCTGGCGGTGGGCAACGAGCTGAACCTGGATAGCCTGATGACCCAGGTGCGCGACCCCTACTTCATCCCCGAGGGCACGCCGCTCAACCAGCAGCTGCTCAACTTCCAGGACCAGAAGCGCCGCATCGGCTTCGTCGTCGACGAATACGGCGACATCCAGGGCCTGGTGACGCTGGAAGACATCCTGGAAGAGGTGGTCGGCGAGTTCACCTCGGACCCGGCGACACGGGTCAAGAACGTCTACCTCGACGCCGACGGCAGCGTGCTGGTGCACGGCTCGGTGACGGTGCGCTCGCTCAACCGCTCGCTCGGCTGGAAGCTGCCCACCGGGGGACCGAAGACGCTCAACGGCCTGGTGCTGGAGAAGCTGCAGGAACTGCCCAAGCCGGGCCGGCGCCTGGAGATCAACAACTACCAGATCGAGATCACCGACACGCGCGCCAACGCGGTGAAGACGGCGCGCATCCGGCCGGTGGCTGCCGCTACCGCGGCGCTTGCGGCTGGTAGCCGCTGACCAATACTGTAGGTCGGCTCAAGCGAAGCGGAGCCGACAGCGCAGTGAATCATCTGTGCCTGTCGGTTCCGAGCGCTACGCGCTCTTGAACCGACCTACTCCCGCCTCCCTACGGCGGAGTGAGTTTTTCCCTGGCGATGAATTCCTGCAATCCGTTCGCGGCCGTGGCCTTGACCTTGGTGCGCAGCTTGTCGGTCCAGCCCAGCAACAAGCCGGGAAGGCCGAGCGCCTGGCGTGACCAGCGGTAGAAATCGAAGCGGTCGACGTGGCGCAGGATCAGGCCGTCGCGGAATTCGAATTCGGCGTCGATGATGTTGTGCACCTTGCGCCGGGTCATGCTGAAGCTGTACCAGGCTTCCCAGTGGGCGCGGCCGCGCGTGTCGTCGGCCTGGAGGTTGCCGAACTCCACCCGCAGATCGGTGCCGCGCACGCACAACATGCGCCACATCGCGCCGACCTGCCAGCCGTGCAGATCGAACACTTCGTCGGTGAAATGCGCCTGGCTGTGGTAGCAGGCCGCCATGGCGGCGTAGTCGCGGCGCGAGAATGCCAGATAGAAACGCTGCAGCAGTTCGACATTCGGATGCATCGCCCTTCTCCCCTGTGCCTTGACGGCTCGGACAGCCCCTGGAGGCCTTTTGTTGGCTCTTATATGTGCAGCAGCGCCTGATCCAGGCGCGGTACGGCGAACACTTCCATATCCAGCTTGACGGTGCGCCGCGGCCGGTTGGCTTCGGGCACGATGGCGCGCTTGAAGCCGTGCTTGGCCGCTTCCACCAAGCGCTCCTCGCCGTTCTGCACCGGGCGGATTTCGCCGGCCAACCCCACCTCGCCGAACACCACCATGTCGTGCGGCACCGGGCGGCCGCGGAACGAGGACAGCGCGGCCAGCAGCAGCGGCAGGTCGGCCGCTGTTTCCTGGATGCGCATGCCGCCGACGACGTTGGCGAACACATCCTGATCGGACAGGGCGATGCCGGCATGGCGATGCAGCACGGCCAGCAGCATGGCCAGCCGGTTGCCTTCAAGGCCCAGGGCGACGCGGCGCGGGTTGCCGGCCTGCGAAGCATCCACCAGCACCTGCACTTCCACCAGCAGCGGCCGGCTGCCCTGGCGCGTCACGGTGATGACGCTGCCCGGTACCGGCTGCTCATGCCGCGACAGGAACAGGGCGGAAGGATTGCTCACCTCGCGCAGGCCGCCATCGGTCATGGCGAAGACCCCCAGCTCGTTGACCGCGCCGAAGCGGTTCTTCACCGCGCGCACGATGCGGTAACGGCTGCCGACGTCGTGCTCGAAATACAACACGGTGTCGACCATGTGCTCGAGCACCCGCGGCCCGGCGATGGCGCCTTCCTTGGTGACGTGGCCGACCAGCACGATGGCGCAACCGCTGGCCTTGGCGTAGCGCACCAGTTGCGCGGTGCACTCGCGCAGCTGCGAAACCGAGCCAGGCGCGGCTTCCAGCGTATCGGTGTAGAGGGTCTGGATCGAGTCCAGCACGACGAAGCCCGGCTTGGTGCGGACCAGCGTATCGAGGATGGTCTCGAGCATGGTTTCCGCCAGCACCGGCAGGTCCAGCCGCGGCAGCCCGAGCCGGCGCGCGCGCAGGGAAACCTGGGTCAGCGATTCCTCGCCGGTGACGTAGAGCGTATCGAGGCGCCCTTCCAAGGCGGCCAGGGCCTGCAGCAGCAGGGTCGATTTGCCGATGCCGGGGTCGCCGCCGATCAGGATCACCGCGCCGGGCACGATGCCGCCGCCCAGCACCCGGTCCAGCTCGCTCAGCCCGGTGGGAATGCGCGCGGTATCCTCTTCCGCCACCTGGTCCAGCCGCTGCACCGCGCTGCTCGGCGCCACCAGGCCGGGCGCGGCGCGGCCGCGCGCCTTCGGCGCGGCCATGCCCTCGACCAGGGTGTTCCAGGCACCGCACTCGCCGCATTGTCCCGACCACTTGGGATATTCGGTCCCGCAGTTCTGGCAAAAGAACACGGTTTTGCGGGCAGCTTTGCGGGACGTGACGGACTTCTCCATAGAAACGCGATTGTCTCAGATAGGGGGCGTTGATTACCCGGAAAAACGGTAGTATGCGGGCGACAAGTGCCCGTCAACAATGTTGAATCTGGATGTGGGCGGGGAACAGCCCCCATCGACACAGCCTGCAAGTTGACGGGGGGCAGTTTCCCGTCAATTTGATTTGGCAAGCGGACGGGGACAAGAACGAAAGTCCGATGGGGATTTGAATGAAGCAAGGATTCTTTCGCTCCGACTGGTTCGCCGCGCTGGCCTTCGCGTTGGTGTTTGCCGTGGTCGCTTATCTGGCCTTCGGCAACGCATTCCAGAGCGTGGAACGTTCGGCCTACGATTTCGGGGTGAGCCACCGCAACCGCACACCGTCGGATCGCGTGGCGGTCATCGCCATCGACGATCAGAGCATCCAGAACCTGGGCCGCTGGCCCTGGCCGCGTACCCTGCACGCCCAACTGGTGGACAAGCTGCGCGCCGGCGGCGCCAAGGTCATCGGCAGCACCGTGTTCTATTCCGAGTCGGAGCAGGACGCCGGCGCTGTGGTGATCGACGACCTGGCCAAGTCGCTGCAGGCTTCGCCGCTGACGCAGCAGATCCCGGCCGAGATCGACAGCTTCAACGTCATGCTGCAGGACACCGCGCAGCACGACCGCGCCGTCGCCGGCATCGCCAAGGCCTACCGTCAGTCCTCGCTGGCCACCGACTACAGCAAGAGCATCGAAGCGTTCAGCGCCAAGCTGGATGCGGCGCGCAAACGCCTGGCCGCGGACAACTCGCTGGCGCAGTCCTTCACCGCCGCCGGTGACGTGCTGCTGCCGATGAGCTTCGAACTGGGCCGCCCGCAGGGGCGTCCGGACAAGCCCCTGCCCGATTACATCCGTCGCTTCGCCCTCAGCCACATCGTCGACCGCGTCGACGCCAAGAGCCACGGCGCAGTCCCGATCCCGACCATCAGCGTGCAGATACCGGTGCCCGAACTGGGTACCGTGGCCGCCGGCGTCGGTGCGCTCAACTCGACCCTCGACCTGGACGGCGGCATCCGCCAGGAGCCGCTCGTGCTGCAGTACTACGACGAGCTTTATCCCTCGTTGTCGCTGTTGCTGGCGGCGCAGGCATTGAACCTGAAGCCTGCCGACATCGAGGTACGCCTGGGTGAAGGCGTGGGGCTGGGCGGCCTCAACATCGGCACCGATGCCCAGTTGCGCATGTACACGCATTTCTACAACAGCCGCGACGACCAGGCGCCGTTCCCGGTGGACTCGTTCTACGATGTCTACGCCGGCAAGATTCCGGTGGAGAAGTACAAGGACAAGATCGTGCTGATCGGCGCAACCGCGCGCGGGGTCGGCACCAGCTTCCCCACTCCGGTATCCGCGGCGATGGCGCCGGTGTTGACCCTGGCGCACACCGTATCGAGCCTGCTGCAGCAGGACTACTACGCGCGCCCGTCCTGGGCCGGCTGGGCCGAGCTGGCCCTGTACCTGCTGCTGGCCGCCTACCTGGCTTTCGCGGTGCCGAAGCTGCCGGCAGTCGGTGCGGCACTGGTTACGTCCGGCCTGGTGGTGGCACTGTTCGTGGCCGAATTCGTTCTGCTCACCGGCGACGCCCTGTGGCTCAAGCTGACCACCCCGGCGCTGCTGCTGGTGTTCGGGCACCTGTTCATGACGGTGAAGAAGTTCCGCATCACCGAGAAGCTGAAGAAGAGCTCCGACGCCGAAAGCGCCGAGAGCAACAAGATGCTCGGCCTGGCCTTCCAGGGCCAGGGCCAGCTCGACATGGCGTTCGAGAAGTTCAAGCGCGTCGACAACGTCGACGACCGCCTGCTCGACCTGATGTACAACCTGGCGCTGGATTTCGAGCGCAAGCGCCAGTTCAACAAGTCCGGCGCGGTCTACGAATACATCGCCAAGCACAATCCCAAGTTCAAGGACGTGCAGGAAAAGCTGTCGCGGGCCAAGAAGATGGAAAGCACCATCATTCTCGGCGGCGGCAGCCGCGGCGGCGCCACTACCGCCGGCGGCACCCTGATCATGGGCGGCGACAACACGGTGGAAAAGCCCATGCTTGGCCGCTACCAGGTGGAGCGCGAGCTGGGCAAAGGCGCCATGGGCGTGGTCTACCTGGGCAAGGATCCGAAGATCGGCCGCATGGTGGCGATCAAGACCATGGCCCTGTCGCAGGAATTCGAGCCGGACGAACTGAAGGAAGTGAAGGAGCGCTTCTTCCGCGAGGCGGAAACCGCGGGGCGCCTGTCGCATCCCAATATCGTCTCCATCTACGATGCCGGCGAGGAGCACGATCTCGCCTACATCGCGATGGAATTCATCAAGGGTTACGACCTGGTGCGCCACACCAAGCCCAATGCCCTGCTGGAAGTGCCGGAGGTGCTCAAGATCATCGCCGACGCCGCCGACGCGCTGGACTATGCGCACGGCAACGGCGTGGTCCACCGCGACATCAAGCCGGCCAACATGATGCTGCTGACCGACACACGGGTGATCAAGGTCACCGACTTCGGCATCGCCCGCATCACCGACAGCAGCAAGACCAAGACCGGCATGGTGCTGGGCACGCCCAGCTACATGTCGCCGGAACAGTTGTCCGGCAAGAAGGTCGACGGCCGCTCCGACCTGTTCTCGCTGGGCGTGACGCTGTACCAGCTGCTCACCGGAGCGCTGCCGTTCCAGGCCGACTCGATGGCGACGCTGATGTTCAAGATCGCCAACGAGCCGCAGGCACCGGTGCTGACGCTGCGGCCGGACCTGCCGCCGGAACTCGAGGAGATCATCAGCCACGCCCTGCAGAAGCAGCTCGAGGCCCGCTACGCGGCCGGCCGTGATTTCGCGCGCGATCTGCGCGGGCTGCTCCGCTAACCCGCGGCTGTATGCCGATGGCGCTCAAGGGCAAGGTGGCGACCGCTCTGCTGACCGATGTCGGCCAGGTGCGGGACAACAACGAGGACGCCATCGCCGAGGACGGCGATATCGGCCTGCTGATTCTCGCCGACGGCATGGGCGGCTACAACGCTGGCGAGATCGCCAGCGGCATCGCCACCGCCACCGTGCTCGACGTGGTGCGGCGCGAATGGCCGAAACTGAAGCACGGTCAGGTCGACGGCGAGAGCGGCTACAGCGTGGAATCCCTGCTGCTGCGGCAGGCCCTGGAAAACGCCCACACCACCATCTACCAGGTGGCGCAGAGCCAGCCGCAGTGCGCCGGCATGGGCACCACCGCGGTGGTCTGCCTGCTCTACGACGACCGCCTGTCCATCGCCTATGCCGGCGACTCGCGCCTGTACCGGTTGCGCGGCGGCAAGCTGGAACAGATCACGCGGGACCACTCGCTGGTGGAGGAACTGGTGGCCCGCGGCCACTACTCCCGGGAGGACGCGATGCAGCTGGTGCGCCGCAACATCGTGACCCGCGCCCTGGGCGTCGAACCCACCGTGGAGGTGGACCTGATCGAGGAAGGGGTGGAGCCGGGCGACGTGGTGCTGCTGTGCTCGGACGGCCTCACCGACATGATCGACGACGAGGGGATCCGCTTAACCCTCGTGCAGTTTGCTGATAATCTCAACACCGCGGCGGAAATGCTTGTCCGCAAAGCAAATGAGCGCGGCGGCAGGGACAACGTTTCAGTGGTGCTGGCACGGGTGGACGCCGCATTTCCGCACAAGCGGCCGTGGTACGAGCGCCTGATCGAATGGTTTTGAGCATACAAATGGGAATGGGGACTGTCTGACATGGCCAAGCTGATCATTACCGACGCCGAGGGCGCGACGCGGGATTTCCCGCTGAGCAAGGAGCGCGTCAGCATCGGGCGCCATCCCGACAACGACATCAGCCTCAACGACAAGGCGGTGTCCGGCCGCCATGCCGTGGTCATCACCATCCTGCGCGACTCCTTCCTGGAAGACCTGAACAGCACCAACGGCACCCAAGTCAACGGCAAGCAGATCGCCAAGCACCCGCTGTCCAACGGCGACACCATCAGCATTGGCCGCAACACCCTGAAATACCAGTCGGAAGTCGTCGCCGGTGAGGATGACGACTTCGAGCGGACCATGATCCTGCGTCCCGGCCAGATGGGCGCGGCGTTCGAGTCCCAGGTCAACAAGGCGGCGGCGTCCGCGCCAGGTCACGAACCTCCGGCCGGCGGCAAGCCGCTGGTGGGCAAGCTGCGCGTCGCCTCCGGCCCCAACGCCGGCAAGGAACTGGAACTGACCAAGGCGCTGACCACCATCGGCCGCCCCGGCGTGCAGGTGGCGGCAATCACCCGCCGCGCCGACGGCTATTACATCGTCCACGTCGGCGGCAGCAGCGGCGGCCAGCACCCCCTGGTCAACGGCCAGGAAATCGACGCCCAGGCGCGCAAGCTGAACAACGGCGACACCATCGACCTGGTCGGCACCAAGATGACGTTCCTACTCGGCGCCTAGTACACGCCCGGCCGTAACTGCCCATCGGGGCAGTGGACGGCGTGACATAAAGCGCGGACGAAGCGGCATAGTTCCCTCCAGCCGGGGATCTTAAGCTGCGTGCACTTCAAGTCAAGGAATTCGTCATGCGCGCCCTCTACAAGCTGCTGCTCGGCTGGCCCGAACGCATCGCCCAATACCTGCTGCCGCTGGGGCCGCTGCTGGCGCGCATCGTGACGGGCTGGGTGTTCCTGTGGAGCGGTTGGGGCAAGCTCAACAACCTGCCGCAGATGATCGAGAACTTCACCAGCTGGGGTATTCCCTTTCCCCATATCCTCACCCCCTTCGTCTCCGGGGTGGAATTCTTCGGCGGCATCTTCCTGCTGCTGGGCCTGTTCACGCGCATCTCCGCCGGCGCCCTGGCGGTGACCATGATCGTGGCGATCAAGTCGGCCAAGTGGGATGACGTCGACTCGCTGGAAACCCTGCTGGGCTTCGACGAGAGCGAGTATTTCGCGCTGTTCACCTGGCTGGCCATCGCCGGTGCCGGGAAGCTGTCGCTGGACCACCTGCTGGCGCGCTGGATTGATCCGTCCAGCCAGGCGAAATAGAAACTACAGCATCTGGTGTAGGGCGGGTCCGTGACCCGCCGCTTGCCGCGACAGGCGGGTCGCAGACCCGCCCTACGGGAATCCTGGAGACGGGGCGGAGCTCTCGCCGCCCATTCAATTCCGGTGGATGAAATGGACCCGGTTGGTCAGGCCGCAGAACAGTTCGTAAGCCAGGGTGCCGGCCCAGCCGGCGACTTCCTCCGCCGGCAGCCCCGGGCCCCACAGCACCACCGTATCGCCCGCCCGGGCCTGGGGCAGGCCGCGCAGGTCGACGCTGATCATGTCCATGGAAACGCGCCCCACGATGGGCGCGCGCTTGCCGTGGATCAGCACGGGGGCTCCGGTGGGCAGGATGCGGTGCACGCCGTCGGCATACCCCACCGCCACCACGCCGACCCGCATCCGTTCCGGGCAGCGGAAGGTGGCGCCATAGCCCACTGTTTCACCAGCCTCCAGCTCATGCACCGCGATCAGGCGGCTCTCTACGCACATCGCCGGGCGCAGTCCCAGCTCGGCCCCGGTGCTGCCGCCCGGCAGGGGGCTGGCGCCGTACAGCATCAGGCCCGGCCGCACCCAGTCGACGCGCGCCTGCGGCCAGACGATGAGGCCGGCGGAATTGGCGATCGAGCGCGGCCCCGGAATGCCCTGCAAGGCCTGTTCGAAAGCCTGCACCTGCCGCTGTGTCATCGGGTTGTCGGCCTCGTCGGCACAGGCCAGGTGAGTGATCCAGCCCGCCAGGGTCCAGGCCGGGCGTGCCTGTAGTGCCGCCAGCAGTTCCGCCGCTGCCGCCAGCGGAAAGCCGAGCCGGTGCATGCCGCTGTCGAGCTTGAACCATAGGGTCAGCGGCCGCTCCTGCGGCAGGCGCCGCAGCAACTCCAGTTGCCAGAAATCGTGCACCACCACCTGCAACTGCAGCCGGGCCGCTTCTTCCGCTTCTTCCAGCGACAGCACGCCCTCGAGCAGGGTGATCGGCGCGGTCAGCGCCGCTTCGCGCAGGACCAGGGCCTCTTCCAGGCAGGCGACGGCAAAGGCATCGACGCCGGCCTGCTGCAGGGCGCGGCCAACGGACACAGCGCCATGGCCGTAGGCGTCGGCCTTGATCGCCGCCATGACTTTGGAGCCCGGCGCGTACTCGCGCACCCGCGCCAGGTTGTGGCGGATGGCAGCGAGATCGATGGTGGCGGTGACGCGGGGGGTGAAAGGGGAAGTCATTGCGGCGTAGTTTCCGGCTTCCTGCTCCCGGTTTCCAGAGATGCAGCCGGGTTATTTGTTCCCTGAAAACCGGGAATCGGGTTATTACCGGAAACTGCTTCAGTTGTTGTAGGCGTATTCCGGCGCCAGGTTGTCGAAGCGCGTGTACTTGCCGAGGAAGGCGGTCTTGACCTTGCCGGTGGGGCCGCTACGCTGCTTGGCGATGATGATCTCGGCGGTGCCTGGGGCCAGCGATTCCTTGTTGTGGTAATCGTCGCGATAGACGAACAGCACCACATCTGCGTCCTGTTCGATGGAGCCCGATTCGCGCAGGTCCGACATGATCGGGCGCTTGTCGGTACGGCTTTCGAGCGTGCGCGACAGCTGCGACAGGGCGATGATCGGCACCTTCAGTTCCTTCGCCAGCGCCTTCAGCGAGCGTGAAATCTCGGAGATCTCGTTGGTTCGGTTCTCGCGATTGTTCGGCACCTGCATCAGCTGGATGTAATCGACCACGATCAGGGCCAGCGGGTGCTTGGCCGCGAGGCGGCGGGCGCGGCCGGCGAGTTCCTGCGGCGACAGCGAGCCGGTTTCATCGATGAACAGGGGCGCTTCGCGCAGCAGGCCGCTGGCCGAGACCAGGCGGCTCCAGTCGTGATCCTCGAGGTGGCCGCTGCGCAGCGCCTGCTGGTCGATGCGTCCGAACGAGGACAGCACGCGCAGGGCCAGCTGCTCGGCGGACATTTCCATGCTGAACACCACCGTCGGCAGCTTGCGCTCGATGGCGACGTGCTCGGCGATGTTCATGGCGAAACTGGTCTTGCCCATGCCGGGACGGCCGCCGACGATGATCAGGTCGGCTTCGTGCATGCCCTGGGTCATCTTGTCGAGTTCGATGAACCCGGTCGGCGTGCCGGCGAAGGCGTCCGGATTGGCGCGCAGGCGTTCGAGGCGGTCCTCGATGGCGTCCATCAGGACCGGCATGCCCTTGACCTGGCTCGCCGCCTTGCTGCCGCGCGCGCGGATGGCGAAGATCTGCTGCTCGGCGACGTCGATCAGGGTGCCGGAGTGGCGGCCGGCCGGCTGGTAGCCGAGTTCGGCCACATCCTGGCCGGTGGCGATGAGGGCGCGCAGCACCGAGCGCTCGCGGACGATCTCGGCGTAGGCCTTGACGTTGGCGGCGCTGGGCGTGTCGGCGGCCAGGGTGCCGAGGTAGGACACGCCGCCGGCATCGTCCAGCTTGTTCTGCTGCCGCAGGTGTTCGGACAGGGTGACGAAATCGCAGGGCTTGCCCTGCCCCATCAGCTCGCCGATGGCGCGGAAGATCACCCGATGATCCTGGGTGTAGAAATCTTCTTCCGAGACCTGATCGACCAGGTCGTACCAGGCACGGTTGTTGAGCAGCAGGCCGCCCAGCACCGACTGTTCCGCTTCCATCGAATGCGGCGGCTGCTTGGGGCTGGGCGCGAGCTTGCCCTGTCCGCCGCCGAGCGTTACAGGTTGTAGTGGGGTAGCCATGAAGCTGCGATTAGATACCTTTGTCGTTGCGGGTGCGCTGGAACGGACGGTGGAATCGACGCCCTATAAGCCTGTGCGGCAGCGGTGGAAAAGTCCTGGAACACACTGTGTATAAGTTCGCCCCGAACGGCAAGTGCCCGGCAGTCGGGACGACATGGCCAGATCCAGCGGACTCTCTCTGGAAAACGGATAAACATTCGTACAAATAAGCACTTGCGCTTATGCCGGACGCGCGGAGAAACCGCCGCCCGGCGATCCATGCGGACAAAAAAAAGCCCGCCGAAGCGGGCCATTTTCTGTAAGGCCGCTGCGTAAGGACCTAGCCCTTCTCTTCCTCGACCACCACGGTGAGGGCGACTTCGACCTCGGTGTGGAGACGGGCGACGATCGTGTAGGTGCCGATGGTGCGAATGGCTCCATCGGGCATGTCGATCTCGCTCTTCTTCAGATCGAGCTTCTGGGCGTCGGCGGCACGGGAGATCTCGTTCGGGCCGACCGAGCCGTACAGCTTGCCTTCCTCGGCGGCCAGGGCGCGGACCTTGATGACCACGCCGGCCAGCTTCTCGGCGCGCAGCTTGGCGCCGTTGAGCGAGTCGTTGGCCTTCTTCACCAGCTCGGCCTTGCGCTCTTCGAACACCTTGCGGTTGCCTTCGGTGGCGGACAACGCCTTGCCCTGCGGCAACAGGAAGTTGCGGCCGTAGCCGGACTTGACCTTGACGGTATCGCCGAGGTCGCCGAGGTTCTTCACCTTCTGGAGCAGAATCAGTTCCATCGTGGTTCTCCTGGCTTACTCGTGACGGTCGGTGTACGGCAGCAGCGACAGGTAGCGGGCGCGCTTGATGGCGACGGCCAGCTGGCGCTGATAGCGGGTACGCGTGCCGGTGATGCGGCTCGGCACGATCTTGCCGTTCTCGGCGACGTACTGCTTGAGGGTGGCGAGGTCCTTGTAGTCGATCTCGACCACGCCCTCAGCGGTGAACTTGCAGGACTTCTTCTTGCGGAAAAAACGGGCCATGGCTTAGACCTCCTCGGTGGCGGCTGCGGGCTCGGCGTCGGCGGACTCGCCGGCATCGCCATCGGCGGAATCGGACGAGCGGGACTTGTACTCCGGCTTCTTGTCTTCTTCCGGCACCTTGAACAGCGGCGACTGCTCGGTCTCGCCGGCTTCCTTGCGGATGACCAGCTTGCGGATCACCGCGTCGTTGAAGCGGAAGGCGCTTTCCAGTTCCTTCAGCACGGCGTCGGAGCATTCGACGTTGAGCAGCACGTAGTGCGCCTTGTGCAGCTTGGCAACCGGGTAGGCCAGCTGGCGGCGGCCCCAGTCTTCCATACGGTGGACCTTGCCGCCGTCGGATTCAACCATAGCCTTGTAACGCTCGATCATGGCCGGGACCTGTTCGCTCTGGTCCGGGTGCACCATGACCACAATCTCGTAGTGACGCATGTAGTCTCCTTGTGGATGATGGAGCCTGGTCGGAAAACCGGGCTCCGGTCAGTCCCCCGTGACGTAACCGGTGGGACAAGTTTTCCCCGGCATGGGCCGAGTAATGACTCAAGTTTTTCCGGCCAAGGCCGGAAAAACGGCTTCACGGGTCAAAGCGACCCGAAAGGGGGCGGATTTTACGCGAAGCGGCGGCGCGACGCAAATACCTGCTTTGGCTGGAATTTTGGCCGCTGCAAGCAACCCTGCCACGGCTCAGGGGCCGAGGGCGCAGCATTGCGGATTGGACAGCAGTTCCCGCGTCCGCGCATCGGCCTGGGCCAGGTCGGCGGGGCGCATGCGGCTGCGCAGGTCGGCCAGCATGGCGTCGAAGCGCTTCTGCTCGCCGGCGGCCTCGAACACCTGGTCCAGGGCACTGAAGCTGGCGTAGGCCTCGACGTTGTTCTGCGGCAGCACATCGCCCTCCGCGTACCAGGAGCCGAAGGTCCACAGGGCGGTCGCGCTGCCCTCGTCCCTTGCCCGCCCGAGGTAGTCGACCGCCTCCTGGTCCAGCCCCTCCTGCTTGGCCCGCTGCTCAGGGCTGCATTCGGAGATGTACTGGCAATACTCCCCCTGCGGCAGATGCAGCGGCAGGTCGAGCTGGGCTTCCATCAGGCCGGCGTCCGCGGCCTGCTTCATCCAGTCGCGATACTGGCCGCGCTCCTCGGCCGGCACCCCGTCGCATTCCTGGTAGCGGCGCCGCAAGGTCCGTTCCTCGTTGGCGGGATCGTCGACGTCCCAACCGCCGCGGCGGCGCGTTTCGTAGGTGTGTTCGATGGTCTGTTCCAGGCCGGCCTTGTCCGCGGGTACATCGCGGCATTCGTAGAGCAACAGGCCGAGGCGGTATTGCGCCGGCCGGTCGCCGGCCTTGGCCGCCGGTTCCAGTTCGGCATAGGCCGGCCCGTAAGGCGGCGCCGGGACGCTGAGACGAGGCCGGCGCTGCAGGCGGATGGTGACGCCGGAAGCCGACACCACCTCTTTCACGGTGATTTGCGCGGGCTTCGGCGCCGGATTTGCCGCCGCCGGGCTCGTCTGGACGACCGTGGCCGCCTGTGGATGGGGGCCCGCGCCGCTATCGGTGCCGCCGAACCAGTACCAGGCTCCGAGCAAGGCGGCCCCCAGGGCCGCCAGCGGGAGGAGCCGGCGTCTCCGCATCAGCTGCGCTGACGGAACGCTTCGTACAGGCACACCGCCGCCGCCACCGAAACGTTGAGGCTCTCGATGCGCCCGACCATCGGGATGCGCGCCAGGCGGTCGCAGGTTTCGGCGGTGAGCCGGCGCAGGCCTTCCGCCTCGCCGCCCATCACCAGCACCAGGGGACCGGTGAAGTCGATGTCGTAGATCGACTCTTCCGCCTCCCCCGCCAGCCCGGTGATCCAGTAGCCGAGCCCCTTGAGCTTTTCCAGGGTGCGGGTGAGGTTGGTGACGGCGACCACCGGCACGCGCTCGGCGGAGCCGGCGGCGGCCATGCGCACGGCCGGGGTGAGGCCCACGGCACGATCCTTGGGAATGATGATGGCGGAAACACCCACCGCTTCGGCGCTGCGCAGGCAGGCGCCGAGGTTGTGCGGATCCTGCACGCCGTCCAGCGCCAGGATCATGCGGTCGGCGGTGGCCGGCACGTCCAGCACGTCCTCGCCCACCACGCCCGCCGCCTCGATCGCCGCCAGCACCCCCTGGTGCTTCAGCCCCGGGGCATACAGATCCAGCGTGTCGCGCCCGACGTTGCGCACGGTGACCTTGGCCTTGGCCGCGATCTCCAGCATGCGCTGCGCGCGCTGGTCCTTGCGCGTATCCGACAGCAGGATCTCACGCGGTTTGCGCTCACCATCTTCCAGCGCGGCGATCACCGCGTGGAACCCACCGATATAAGTTTCAGCCATGGGCGGATTTTAGCGGCAAGCCCGTCCTCAATGCTTTTTCGGCTTGCTGCCGCCCTCGCCGCCGGACTTGCCCCTGGACGGCCCGCCGGACTGGCCCTTGCCACGCTGGCCGGGCTTGCCCTGCCCCTGCGGCGCGCGATCGGACTTGCCGGATTTGCCGCCCCGGTCGCCGCCGCCTCTGTCGCCGCCACCACGGTTCTGACCGCCCCTGCCCGGTGCGCCGCGACCCTGGCCACGGCCCTGTGCGTCTCCCGCCGTGTTGCCGCGGCCCGCGCCGCCGCCGGCGTTGGAGATTTCCAGGTCGATCTTGCGCTCGTCGAGGCTGACGCGGACCACGCGCACGCGCAGGCGCTCGCCCAGGGCGTAGACCTTCTTGCTGCGGCTGCCGACCAGGCGCTGGTGGCGCGCGTCGAACTCGAAGAAGTCGTCCTGCAGGTTGGAGACGTGCACCATGCCTTCGATGTACAGGCCTTCCAGCTCGATGAACAGGCCGAAGGAGGCGACGCTGGTGATGACGCCGGCGAATTCCGCGCCGACGTGGTGGCGCATGAACTCGCACTTGAGCCAGGTGGAGACGTCGCGGGTGGCGTCGTCGGCGCGGCGCTCGGCCATCGAGCAGTGCGTGCCCAGCGTTTCCATCTGCTGCAGGGTGTATTCGAAGGTCTTGGGCTTGCCCTTCAGCAGCACGTGCTTGATCGCCCGGTGCAGCAGCAGATCCGGATAACGGCGGATCGGCGAGGTGAAGTGGGCGTAGTGGGTCAGCGCCAGGCCGAAATGGCCGGTGTTCTGCGGGCTGTAGCGGGCCTGCATCAGGGAGCGCAGCATCACGCTCTGCACCAGGCCGGCATCCTCGCGGCCCTTGAGCTGGCTCAGGGTCTTGGCGTAGTCGGCACCCTGCGGCGTGGACCCGCCGGACAGGCTCAGGCCGCGGCCGGCGAGGAATTCACGCAGCAGCGCCACCTTGTCGCCGTCGGGCTCGGCATGGACGCGGTACAGCGCCGGCATCTCGTGCTTCTCCACCAGCTTGGCCGACTCGACGTTGGCCGCGATCATGCACTCCTCGATCAGGCGGTGGGCGACGTTGCGCTTGACCGGCACGATCTTCTCGATCTTGCGCTCGCTGCCGAACACGATCTTGGTCTCGGTGCCTTCGAAGTCGATGGCGCCGCGCTTCTCGCGCGCGGCGAACAGCGCGTCGAACACGCCCTTGAGGGTCTGCAGCGGCTTGACCAGCTCGGGCCGCTCCTGCGCCTGCGGGCCCTTGGGGTTTTCGAGGATTTCGGCGACGTCGTCGTAGATCAGCCGCGCATGCGAGCGCATCACCGCTTCGTAGAACTTGGACTTGCCGATCTCGCCGCTCTTGCTGACGCGCATCTCGCACACCATGCACAGGCGGTCGACCTGCGGGTTGATCGAGCACAGGCCGTTGGAGAGGGCCTCGGGCAGCATCGGGATGACGTTCTCGGGGAAGTACACCGAGGTGCCGCGATTCTGCGCCTCGGCGTCCAGCGCAGTGCCCGGCCGCACGTAGGCGGAGACGTCGGCGATGGCGACCCACAGCTTCCAGCCGCCGCCCTTGAGGCCGTGCACGGTTTCGGCGTAGACCGCGTCGTCGAAGTCGCGGGCGTCGGCGCCGTCGATGGTCATCAGGCCAAGCTTGCGGATGTCGACGCGGCCTTCCATCTGCTCCGGCTGCACCGTCGGCTTGTAGGCCGCGGCTTCGCGTTCCACCGCCTCGGGCCATTCGAACGGCAGCTTGTGGGCGCGGATCGCGGCCTGGATTTCCATGCCCGGCGCCATGTGCTCGCCAAGCACTTCGATCACCCTGCCGACCGGCAGGGAGCGGTCTCCCGGCGGGGTCACCAGCTCGGCCACCACCATCTGGCCTTCCGTGGCGCCGCCGCGGTCGGCGGCGGGAACGATGAGTTCGGGGTGGCGCGGATTGCTCGGGATCACGGTGAATACCGGCGATCCCGCGCTCTGGTTGACATGGAGGCGGCCGACCACGGTGGTGGTGCCGCGCTCGATCACTTCCATCAGGGTGCCTTCGCGGCGGCCGCGGGCATCGGTCTCGGTGACGCGCACGCGGGCGCGGTCGCCGTGCATCAGGCCGCGCATCTGCTTGGGCGGCAGGAACACGTCCGGGCCGCCGGATTCGGAAGCGAGGAAGCCGTAGCCGTCGCGGTGCACGCTGACCTTGCCCTCGACCGTGTTCGGCGGCGGCGTCTTCACCGCCTCCTGGCCGGTGGCGCGGTAAGCGCCGCGGCGGTCGACCGGAAACAGCTGGCCCTCGCGCGTCATGGCCACCAGGCGCTTGATGAAGGCTTCCTGCTCGTTCAGCTTCTTCAGCCCGAAATGGGCGATCAGCTCGTCCAGGGTCAGCGGCTCGGCGCTCTCTTCCAGGGTGCTGAGGATCAGGTTGCGGCTGGGCAGCGGGTTGGCATAGCGGGCGGACTCGGACGCATGGTCCGGATCGCTGGCGCGCCAGTCGCCTTCAACCCCGCGGGCCTTGACGCCGGGCGGGTGCTGGCCCCTGGGGCCGGATTTCTGGGACGGAAACTGCGGCTCCGTCTTGTCGTTATGCTCTTGACGCCTGTTTTTCTTGTTTCTTTTCATTTTCATTGACAAACCCTGGCTGCGCCTTTAGTCTGCGCACCCCATGCCGAGATGGCGGAATTGGTAGACGCACCAGTTTCAGGTACTGGCGGGTAACACCGTGGAGGTTCGAGTCCTCTTCTCGGCACCAATAAAAAAGTAGCCCGGCCCTGCCGGGCTATTTTTTTGCCTGCTGCTTTTGCAGCGGGCCCGTTGAGCCGCAACTCCGCCGCATCCGTTTGCGACGAATCCACCGCCCGCCCTGCTTCAAAGAGGGCCGGAGAGGGGTTGGAGTGCCGGCACAGCCCGCCGAGATTCAAACTCTGCTGGGTCCACTGCTCCCCCGCCTGCGGCCGGGGAGAGGGACTGTTCTTTACGCTTATGGTCAAAATAATCCTTGTTGTTCTGGTTCGACGGTTCAGTCGAAGGGGTTCCTGAGCACCATGGTGTGCTCACGGTCGGGGCCGGTGGAGATGATGGCGACTTCGGCGCCGGTGACCTCCTCCATGCGTTTGAGGTACGCCTGTGCGTTCTTCGGCAGCTTGTCGAATGAACGCACGCCGAAGGTGGATTCGCTCCAGCCCGGCAGGCTTTCGTACACCGGCTCGACGCAGGCCAGGCCTTCGGCGCCGATCGGCGGGGTGTCCACTTCCACGCCATCGACCTTGTAGCCGGTGCAGATGCGCACCGCGTCCATGCCGTCCAGCACGTCGAGCTTGGTCACGCACAGGCCGGTGACGCTGTTGTTGAAGATCGAGCGGCGCGCGGCGACGGCGTCGAACCAGCCGCAGCGGCGCGGGCGCCGGGTGACGGTGCCGTATTCGTCGCCCTTGTCGCGGATCGACTGGCCGAGGTCGTTGTCCAGCTCGGTCGGGAACGGGCCGCTGCCGACGCGGGTGGCGTAGGCCTTGACGATGCCCAGCACGTAGTTGAATTCGCGCGGGCCGACACCGGTGCCGGTGGCGGCGCCGCCGGCGGTGGTGTTGCTGGAGGTGACGTAGGGATAGGTGCCGTGGTCGACGTCGAGCATGGCGCCCTGGGCGCCTTCGAACAGGATGTTGTGGCCGGCGACGATGTGGCGGCGCAGCAGCTCGGTGACGTCGGCGACCATCGGCTTCACTTCATCGGCGAAGGCCAGGCAGGTGTCCAGGGTTTTCTGGAAATCGACCGGAGCCTCCTTGAAGTAATGCTGCAGCACGAAGTTGTGGTAGTCCAGCACTTCGCCCAGCTTGGAGGCCAGCCGCTCGCGGTGGAACAGGTCACCGATGCGGATGGCGCGACGGGCGATCTTGTCCTCGTAGGCCGGGCCGATGCCGCGGCCGGTGGTGCCGAGCTTGGCGTCGCCGCGGGCCCGTTCACGGGCCTGGTCGAGGCGGATGTGGTGTTCGAGGATCAGCGGGCAGGCTTCGGATACCTTGAGGCGGTCACGCACCGGGATGCCGCGCGATTCCAGGCCCCGGATTTCTTCCAGCAGGCGCGGCACGTAGACCACCACGCCGTTGCCGATGAGGCAGTCGACGCCGGCCCGCATGATGCCGGAGGGGATCAGGTTCAGCGCGGTCTTGACGCCGTCGATGACCAGGGTGTGGCCGGCATTGTGTCCGCCCTGGAAACGAGCGACTGCCTGGCAACGGTCGGTGAGCAGGTCGACGACCTTGCCCTTGCCCTCGTCACCCCATTGCGCGCCGATGATTACGACTGACTTACCCATTGTTTTTCCTGTTCACTAGTTTGGCGAGGCTGTTCGAGCTCACTGCCCCAACCGCAATAATTCGTTCAAATCCGCCGAGAATCCGGTGGCGGGCCGCGACTGGCCGAACTCGCTGCCGACGCCGTCATAGCGCCCGCCGCGCGCCACCTCGCGTCCGTGTCCGGGCACGAAGGCGGCGAACACCAGGCCGGTCTGGTAGCGGTAGCCACGCAGCTCGGCCAGGTCGATGTGCAGCGGCACGTCCGGCGCCACCCGCTTCAGCTCGGCCGCCGCCTGTTCCACCGCCGCCAGGGCTTCCGCCACCGTGGCATCGCCCAGATCCAGTGTGTGGCGCGCACGTTGTAGAACGGTGACATCGCCGTTCAGCTCCATCAGGGCCGCCAGCCCGGCCAGCGAGGAAGGGGCCAGGCGCCGGGCGGCGGCGAAGTCACGCAGGTCCGGCTGCGATTTGCGCTGCAGGATGTCGAACACCGCGGTTTCGGCCGCGGCGTCGAGACCCAGCTTGGCCGCCAGGGCGCGGTAGATGCCGACGTGGCCCAGATCCAGGTGCCCGGTCTTGATGCCCGCCAGGCGCAGGGTTTCCAGCATCAGGTGCAGGGTTTCCAGGTCGGCGGAGATGCTGGCCTCGCCGAAGATCTCGCAACCCACCTGGCGCGGCGCGCGAGAGCCGCCGAGGCTGTCGGGGCGGGTGCGCAACACCGTGCCGAGGTAGCACAGGCGCACCACCGCCTGGTCGGCGAAATGGCGGGTGGCGATGCGCGCGGCCTGGGGCGTCATGTCGGCACGCAGGCCGAGCAAGCGCCCGCCGGCGGGGTCGGTGAGCTTGAAGGTCTGCCTTTCCAGGTCGGAACCGGCGCCGGTCAGCAGGGTGTCGAGGTGCTCCAGCAGCGGCGGCAGGATCAGTTCATAGCCTTGCTCGCGGTAGCGGTCGAGCAGGGCGCGGCGCAGTGCTTCGATGCGCCAGGACACCGGCGGCAGCGATTCCTCCACGCCTTCGGGAAGCATCCATGGGGTGCTCATCTCAGGCCAGCCAGTGGATCAGCTGCAGCGCCAGCAGGCCGCTGAGCATACTGAGGAAGCCGACGGTGCGCAGGCCGCGGTCGTCGACCGTGGCCATGCGCGTGAACATGGCGCGGGCGCGAACCGGCGACAGGAACGGCAGGATGCCCTCGATCACCATCACCAGCGACAGGGCGCGCACCACGTCGAGCCATTGGATCATCATGTTGCGTCAGCCGGCATCACTTGCCGCTCCCCGCGTCCTTGAAATATTTGAAGAACTCGCCCTTGGGCTCGAGCACCAGCACATTGCGCTTGCCCGTGAAGGACTCGCGGTAGGCGTTGAGCGAACCGTAGAAAGCGAAGAATTCCGGATCCTGGCCATAGGACTTGGCGTAGATCTCGGCGGCCTTGCCGTCGCCCTCGCCGCGCAGCGCTTCTGCCTTGCGGTAGGCCTCGGCCAGGGTGGTCTGCGCCTCGCTGTCGGCAGCGGCGCGGATCGACTCGGCCTCCTCGTTGCCGCGCGCGCGCAGGTCGTCGGCCTGGCGCTTGCGGTCGGCGCGGATGCCGTCGAAGTAGGCGTCGGCCAGTTCCTTCGGCAGGCTCAGGTTTTCGATGCGCACGTCGGCGACCTCGATGCCCAGGTCGCGGGCCTTGTCCTGGGCTTCGCGGAGCAGCACTTCATCCATCTGGTCGTGGTTGCCGGAGATGATCTGTTCGAGGCTGCGGCTGCCCAGCACGTCGCGCAGGCTGGTCTTGACCACCTTCATCAGGCGGTCGCCGACCACCAGGTCCTTGCCGGCTGTGGCCCGATAGTAGGTGGCAACGTCGGCGATGCGCCACTTCACGTAGTACTCCACGTTCAGTGTCTTCTGGTCGCCGGTGGGGATGCTTTCGGTCTCGGTGCCGGTGAGCAGGCGCCGGTCGAACTTCTCCACGGTCTGCGCGAACGGCACCTTGAAGTGCAGGCCCGGGGCCGGCACCGCGCTCTTGAACTTTTCGAACTCGAGCACCACCGCGACGGCGCGCTGGTCGACCACGAAGATGCTGTTAGCCAGCAGCACCAGCAGCAGGGCGACGCCCAGCATCAGGCTCTGTTTCCGGTTCATCAGCGACCCTCCCGGTTGCGCGAGCGGGCACCGCTGTCGTCGTTGCCGGAGGCCGGCGGCGCCGCGGCGCTCGGGGGAGCGACGGCCGGCGCCGGAGTTTCCGGCGCGGCGTTGAGCATCTGCTGCAGCGGCACGGTGATGCCGGGGTTGCCCTTGTCCACATCCATCAGCACGGTCCCGGACTTCGAATAGATCTCGGTCATGGTGTCGAGATACAGGCGCTTGCGCGTCACCTGGGGCGACTTGCGGTATTCCTGCAGGACGGCGTTGAAGCGCGCCACGTCACCCTCGGCGCGGGCGATGACCTGATCGCGATAGGCCTGCGCCTCGGTGACGCTGCGCGCGGCCTCGCCCCGGGCTACCGGCACGCGGCTGCTGGCGTAGGCCTGGGCGTCGTTGCGGGCGCGCTTCTGGTCGTCGGCGGCCTTGATGGTGTCGGCGAAGGCCGGCACCAGGGCATCCGGCGGCGACACCTTGCTCAGGGTGAGTTCGGTGATCTGCAGGCCGCAATGGTAGCCATCCAGGGTCTGCTGCAGCAGCTGCCGGGTCTTGGCCACGATCTCGGCCTGGCTGTTGCGCAGGTCGCTTTTTCCCACCACCTCGTCGATGGTGTAGCCGGCGACCACCTGCTGCAAGGCGTTCTTGGCGGCATAACGCAGGGTGTCGTCGGGACTGTCGACGTTGAAGGCATTCTCCTCCACCGAGGACACGCGGAACTGCACGGTCAGCCCGATATCGACCAGGTTCTGGTCCTTGGTGAACAGCTCGCTCTGCACCGGGGCCTGGCGCGGCACGCCGACGTTGACCATCTTGACGTGCTCGAACGGCGGCGGCAGGTGCCAGTGCAGGCCGGGATTCTCGGTGCGGGCGTAGGCGCCGAAGCGGATCACCAGGGCACGCTCCTGCTCTTCCACCTTGTAGAACCCGAACAGCAGCCAGATCAGGCCCAGGAGGGCCGCGAACAGCAGAACCGGCACACCGCCCAGCCCCTTGCCGCCGCCCCAGCGCTCCTTGAAGCGCTTGAGCAGCTGGCTGAGGTCGGGCGGCAGCTCACCGCGCTTGCCCCCCGACCCCTGGTTCCAGGGGTCGCGGTTGTTGTTACCCGGCTCATTCCAGGCCATTTCTGCTCCGCTCAAGGGGAATAGCGTCTTTCGTGGACGCAAAGCTTACGGGAAATAATCCCAGGAAAATCGTGTTTGAAAGCGGGATTTTAGGAAGCGGCGGCGACTGCGGCAACCGCGCGGGGTGGCAATTTGACCCCGGCTTCCCGGCACAGACGCTCCAGGCGCGAGTACGGCAGACGCACGGTCAGGCGCAAGCCGCCATCGTCATCGACCTTTTCCGAGCGCACCGCATGGAGGGAAAACAGCTGCGCACGCAGGCGCGCGGCGCTGGGCGGGAGCAGGATTTCTTCCTCGATCAGGTCGGGGTAGAGGCTGGCGGCGATGGCGGTGCGCAACAGGTCCAGTCCCTCGCCGGTGCGGGAGGAGACGAAGACGCGAACCGGGCGGCCTTCCTCGTCGCGCTCGATGCGCGCCAATTCCGGCTCGGTGCCTTCCTTGCGCAGATCGATCTTGTTGTAGACCAGCAGGCGCGGCACCTCGTCGGCGCCGATCTCGCGCAGCACCGCATCGACCTGTTCCATGCGGGCGACCCGCTCGGCGTCCGCGGCGTCGACCACGTGCAGCAGCAGATCGGCCTCGCGCGACTCTTCCAGGGTGGCGCGGAAGGCGGCGATGAGATCATGCGGCAGGTCGCGGATGAAGCCGACCGTATCCGCCAGCACCGCGGTCTCGCCGGTGGGCAGCGCCACCTTGCGCACGGTGGTGTCCAGCGTCGCGAACAGCAGGTTGGAGGCGAAGGTGTCGTCGCCGGTGAGGGCGTTGAACAGGGTCGACTTGCCGGCATTGGTGTAGCCGACCAGGGACACTGTGGGAATTTCGCTGCGCTCGCGGCCGTGCCGGTTCTGCGCGCGGCGGCTGCGCACTTCTTCCAGGCGCCGCTTCAGCGTGTCGATGCGGGCACGTACCAGGCGGCGATCGGTTTCGAGCTGGGATTCGCCCGGGCCGCGCAGGCCGATGCCGCCCTTCTGGCGTTCCAGATGGGTCCAGCCACGGACCAAGCGGGTGGCCAGGTGCTGCATCTGGGCCAGTTCCACCTGCAGCTTGCCCTCGTGGGAACGGGCACGGCGGGCGAAGATGTCGAGGATCAGGCCGGCGCGGTCCAGCACCCGGCATTTCAGGCGCCGTTCGAGATTGCGCTCCTGGCTGGGCGACAGGTCATGGTTGAAGATGACCAGTTCCGCTTCGGCCGCGGCGGCCGCGGCGGCCGCTTCGTCGACCTTGCCGCTGCCGACATACAGCCCGGCATCGGGACGGTCGCGGCTGCCGCCGAGCACGGCCACGACTTCCGCGCCGGCGGAACGGGCCAGTTCGAGGAATTCGGCGCGATCGGCTTCGAAGTCGGTGCCCGGGAATTCCAGGTGCACCAATACCGCTTTCTGCCTGCCGGCCGCGTTGGCGGCCGGTGCAGTGTTGGAATCCGGATTGGTGCTCAGCGGCTTGACTCTCGCAACTCAGGCATCAGCGGGCTGGGCTTCGCCGTCGTCGGTTTCAGCGATGCGCACGGCACGGGCCGGCACGATGGTGGAGATCGCGTGCTTGTAGACCATCTGGCTGACGGTGTTCTTCAGCAGGACCACGAACTGGTCAAAGGATTCGATCTGGCCTTGCAGCTTGATGCCATTCACCAGGTAGATCGAAACCGGTATGCGCTCTTTGCGCAGGGCGTTGAGAAACGGCTCCTGCAGAGTCTGTCCTTTAGACATTTTTAATCCTTTTTCGTTTTGAACAACGACAGTTGCCTGTCTATACAGAGAAAGTGTAGCACGCGTCTGGTCCATGGGGCCGTATGCCAAGTTCAGGCTGATTTGACTAGATTCAAGACCGCGCCGGCGGCGTTCGGTTCCGTGGGATCGATCCATACCCATCCGGATTCGCCGCGGAGCCAGGTCAGCTGGCGCTTGGCGTATTGCCGGGTAGCGCTCATGCCCATCTCGATCGCCTGTTCCAGGCCGTATTCGCCGTCCAGGTGACGCCACAGCTGGCGGTAGCCCACGGCGCGCATCGACGGCAGTTGCAGATGCAGGTCGCCGCGCGCCCGCAGGCGCATGACTTCACCGAGAAAACCCTGCTCCATCATGATGCGGAAACGCTCCCGGATGCGTTGGTGCAAAGCCGGGCGATCCGGCGGGCAGACCGCGACCCGTATGACAACGCCGGTCCAGCCCTCGCCACGCGGCCGCAGGAACTGCCGGCTGGCCGACTCGCCGCTCAGCGCATGGATTTCCAGCGCACGCTGGATGCGCTGGGCGTCGTTCGGGTGCAGGCGCGCCGCGCTTTCCGGATCGACTTCGGCCAGGCGCGCGTGCAATGCGCCCCAGCCGAGCTGCGCGGCTTCCGCTTCGGTGCGCTCGCGGAACCCCGCGTCTGCCGAGGGCAGTTCGCTCAAGCCATGTAACAAAGCGCGAAAATAGAGCATGGTGCCGCCCACCAGGATGGGCTGGTTGCCGCGGGCGTGGATTTCACCGATCAGGCTTCGCGCATCGGCGGCGAAGCGCGCCGCGGAATAGACCTCGGCCGGATCGATCAGGTCGAGGAGATGGTGCGGCACCCGCGCCCGTGTCGCAACATCCGGTTTTGCGGTGCCGATATCCATGCCGCGATAGATCTGCGCCGAATCGACGCTGACGATCTCCGCCCTGCCCTCCAGGCGCTCGAACAATTGCAGAGCCAGCGCCGACTTGCCGGCGGCGGTGGGGCCGGCAATGGCGATGAGGGGTGGCGGGGTCACGAGCGGTGGAATATTTCAAACAACACTAATGCGGCTCTGCCAATGGTCCGGGTGTCGACGATGATGGAAAACGGAGACGATCAATAACTCATCGCCCCTTAGGCGATAAATCAACGCGTACGGAAAGCGCCTAAGGGCGATACGTCGGCACCCCATTTCGATTGGGCGAAAGCCCTCTGGATTTCGCTGAACCTGCGCCACCGAAGCTTCAACAGCACGGGCGAAATCGAATCCCAGGCCGGGAGAGCGCTTCTCGAACCAATTCTGCGCCGCCAAAGCCTCGAGACGAGCCTCTGGACGGAATACAACCTTCATCAAGGCTTGCCTTTGAACAGCTCCGTGCGTAATTGCTCCCAGGCAACCGCGGTGGATGGATCGGCATCGTGCTCACGCAGCCGACGCTCGATTTCCGCCAGTTTCGCCTGGTCCAAAGACAGGGCTTCCGGCGCATCCTGCGCGATGCTATCCCACAGGTCCTCGGCCAGCTGAATACGCTCGGCGACAGACAGTTTTGCAAATTCGGGCGCGAGTGCGGACATGGAGAAACCTCTCAAAACTCTTTCAGCCTCTGGAGAATATTAATGCAATCACAACGCCATCGTCCGGCGCAGTAGCTCAGCGGCCTCGCAAAAACAGTCGATCCAGGTCCTCGGCGCCGACCTGCACCCAGGTCGGACGGCCGTGATTGCATTGGCCGGAGAGTTCGGTGGTTTCCATGTCGCGCAGCAGGGCGTCCATTTCCGGCAGGGTCAGGCGGCGGTTGGCCTTGATGGCGCTGCGGCAGGCCATGTCGGCGAGGATGCGGTGCTGGGCATCGAGCACTTCGCCGAAATGCGATTCGCTGTCGCCGTCCTCGCCGCACAGCGAGCGCAGCAGCGCGCCGAGATCGGTCTTGGCCAGCAGCGGCGGCAGCGCGCGCACCGTCACCGCTTCCGGTCCGGCGCGGTCGATGACCAGGCCCAGCCTCGACAACGCTTCGCGCTGCGTTTCGAGCTGGTCGGCCTCGGCCTCGCCCACCCGCACCACCTCCGGCACCAACAGGGCTTGCGCCGGGATGCCGCCGCTTTCGAGCTGGTGTTTGTAACGTTCGTACAGCACGCGCTCGTGCGCGGCGTGGGCGTCGACCAGCACCAGGCCGGTGCGGTTCTCGGCCAGGATGAAGACCCCGTGCAGCTGCGCCAGGGCGCGGCCCAGTGGCTGCTGTGCCACCGCCATGGCGCCGTTGCCATCCGCCGCAGGTGAATTCGCGCCGGCGTAGAGCGGCCAGGCGGTGGAAGCCAGTGTCGGTGCCGGCTCGCGGATTTCCGAAAAATTGCTGCCGCCGAACTGACTTGCGCTGCCGCCATATGAAGCCGGGCGAGCGTAACGCAGGGGCTCCTGCACCGGATCGGGCGCCGCCTCGGCCGGCGCATGCAGTTCCACCCGGTGGTGCTGCAGCGGATCGGGACGGATACGGCGCAGCAACTGGTGCACGCAGCCGAACAGGAAGTCATGCACCTGTGCCGACTGGCGGAAGCGCACCTCGGTCTTGGCCGGGTGCACATTGACATCGACGCCGGCGGGATCGAGTTCGAGAAACAGTACGAAGGCCGGGTAGCGGGTGGAGTGCAGCACGTCCGCATAGGCGCGGCGCAAGGCATGACCGAGCAGCTTGTCGCGCACCATGCGGCCGTTGACGTAGAGGAACTGCAGGTCCGGCTGTGCCCGCGCGAAGCTGGGCAGCGCCACCCAACCCCACAGGCGGAAGCCCAGGCGCGATTCGTCCAGCATCACCGCATTGGCCATGAATTCTTCGCTGCAGACCTCGGCGATGCGCGCTTCGCGCGCGGCATCGTCGGTCGCGGGCGAAAGATCCAGCGCCCGGCGGCCGTTGTGGCGCAGGGCCAGGCGCAGGTCGAAGCGCGCCAGGGCCAGGCGCCGTGCCAGCTGGTCGATATGGCGGAATTCGGTGGACTCGGCGCGCATGAACTTGCGCCGCGCCGGGGTGTTGAAGAACAGGTCGCGCACTTCCACCGTGGTACCCACCGCGTGCGCGGCGGCCTGCGGCTCGCTGGCATCGACCGCGCCCGCGCCGCCGATGCGCCAGCCATGCGCGTCCTGCGCGGTGCGCGAGGTCAGGGCGAAACGGGACACCGAGAGGATGCTGGGCAGCGCCTCGCCGCGGAAGCCGAGGCTGGCGACGCTCTCCAGGTCTTCCAGCGAGGCGATCTTGCTGGTGGCGTGGCGCTGCAGGGCCGTGGCCAGCTGCTCGCGCGGGATGCCGCCGCCGTCGTCGCGGATGCGGATCAGCCCGAGGCCGCCCTGCTCCACTTCGATCTCGATATGGCGGCCGCCGGCGTCGAGGCTGTTCTCGACCAGTTCCTTGACGACGGCGGAGGGGCGCTCGACCACCTCACCTGCCGCGATCTGGTTGATGAGCTGGTCAGGGAGAACCTGAATGGTCACAGCGGGGATGGTCACGGCGCGCTCGACTGAATCATGGCGCCTAGGATAAAGGAAGGCCCGGGCATTCTGTGCCCGGGCCTTAAGGCTACGAAGATAGCTCTAGTTGTCGCTTTCGCTGCGCGCGCTGTGCTCGTAGCTCACCGGCATGGCCTTGCCGCGCGCACGGCGCCGCGGTTCGGCCGGGCGATCCGGCTGCGTCACCGCCACCAGCTGTTGCTGCTGCAGCGGACGGTAGCGCGAGAAATAGCCCTTGATGCCTTCGAAAATGCCGTCGGCGAATTGCACTTGGTAATCCGGACTGCGCAGCATCTGCTCCTCACGCGGATTGCTGATGAAGGCCGTCTCCACCAGCACCGAGGGGATATCCGGCGACTTCAGCACCATGAAGCCGGCCTGCTGCACCATCGGTTTCTGCAATTCGTTGACCTTGTGCAGCGAGTCCAACAGGCGGTTGCCGAGGTCGAAGCTTGCATCCATGGTGGCCGACTGCGAGATGTCGAGCAGCACCGCCGCCAGCCGGTCGTCCTTGTCGTGCAGGTCGACGCCGCCGACAAGGTCGGCCGCGTTTTCGTGGTTGGCCAGCCAGCGCGCCTGCTCGGTGGTGGCGCCGTGGTCGGACAGCACGTAGACCGCGGTGCCGCGCATGTCGCGGTCGCGGTAGGAATTGGCGTGGATCGACACGAACAGGTCGGCCTGGGCCTGGCGGGCGCGGATGGTGCGCTGGCGCAGGTCGACGTAGTAGTCGCCGTCGCGGGTCAGTACCGCGCGCATGCCGGGCTGCGCGTTGATGCGCCTGGCCAGCTGGCGGGCGATGGCCAGGGTGACGTTCTTTTCCTGCAGGCCGCTGCGGCCCTGGGCGCCGGGGTCGACGCCGCCATGGCCGGCGTCAACGGCAATGACGATGGGCTTCACACCCAGTGGCACGGCGTCACGTGCACTCGCCGCCGCCGAAGCGCTGGGCACCGCG
The DNA here is from genome assembly GCF_000711955.1 of Nevskia soli DSM 19509. Lineage (GTDB taxonomy): Bacteria > Pseudomonadota > Gammaproteobacteria > Nevskiales > Nevskiaceae > Nevskia > Nevskia soli. Next base: position 346,704 of record NZ_JONR01000001.1, on the reverse strand, counting down.
ACTGGTGGCGTATTGGCATTGATGGGCGCATTGACCGCGGCGCTGGTGGGCGCGGCCGGCTGCGGCGCCGATACCGGGGGCGGCGGCGGTGCGGGGGCGGCCATGGCGAACTGTGCGGGCGCGCCGGCCGGGGCGGCAGCCGGCGCCGGGGCGGCAGCCGGCGCCGGGGCGGCGGCGGTCGCTGCGGAAGGCGGCAGGCCAGCGGAGGCACCGGCCGGAGCGGCCGAGGCCGTCACCATCGCCGGCATGGAAGCAGCGCCCTGCGGGTACAGGTCGAGAATCAGACGGTAGCCGAAGCCGCCGCTGGGCTGCAGGCCGAAGCTCTTGGGCGTGGCCGCCTGGCTCAGGTCCAGCACCACGCGCAGGCCGCCCTCATGCGGGCCGGAGCGCACGCTCTTGACGATGCCCTTGGGGCCCTGGTTGAGATTGAGCGCACGCCCGCGCCTGGCATCGGCGATGTCGATGACCACCCGGTCCGGGTTGCTCAGGGTGAAGACGTTGTTGTCGGCGCGGGCGTCGAGATCGAACACGACGCGGGTGCTTTCGGCGCTGTCGAGCAGGCGCACTTCACGCAGCTCGCCTGCGTGCGCGCAGGCGACGAACAGCAGCATGATTGCAGGTCCAACGTACCGACGCATGAAGCCCCCGACGGGCGATGACCTGGGAAAGATAGCGCCGCCAGCCGGATAATTCAACAATTTTCTTTGCTTAATCAACAAGTACTGCCAGACACTTCAAGTTTATTGTGGGCCGGAAGGCGGGAAATCACCCCGGCAACAGGCCCGCGGCGGCCAAAATCGGAGCCAGCGCCGGAGTGGATTCGAGACGGATTTCCCGGCCCGTGCCAGCGGCTTGCAGGAAGATCTTCAAGTCCGCCGTCGGCAGCTGGCCGGCGCCGCGTTCCGGCCATTCCACCAGCCAGACCGAGCTTTCGGGGGGCGTATCGTACACGCCCAGCTGCTCCAGTTCGGCGGCATCGGACAGGCGGTAAAGGTCCAGATGCAGCAGGCTGCGACCGGCCAATTCGTAGGGCTCGACCAGGGTGTAGGTAGGGCTGCGGATGGCGCCGCTGGCGCCCAGTTCGCGCAACCAGCCGCGCACCAGGGTGGTCTTGCCGGCGCCGAGGTCGCCGTGCAGGAACACTACGAGGCCGGCGCAGCCGATGAGGGCGCGCGCCAGCCGTGCGCCCATCGCCTCGGTGGCTGCGGCATCGGCCAGGTCGAGGCGGACGGACGTTCCGCTCAAGGATTCACCACCGCGCGCAGGGCCTCGATCAGGTCCGACGGCACCAGGCCGCGTTCGCCGTCGCGAGCGGCACGATCGCCGGCCAGCGCATGTGCCAGGACGGCAGCGGCGCCGGCGTTCTCGGGATTCAAGCCCTGGGCGAGGAAAGCCGCGGCGATGCCGGTCAGGGCGTCGCCCATACCTCCCACGCCCATGCCGGGGTTACCGTAAGGGCAGAGTACCGGTTCGTCCGCGCCCTGCACCAGGGTGCCGGCGCCCTTGAGCAGGGCCACCCCACCGTAGCGCTGCCGCAGTTCGCCCGTCGCTTTCAACCGGTCGGCCTGGACTTCGGCCGTGGAGATGCCAAGCAGGCGCCCGGCCTCGCCCGGATGGGGCGTCAGGATCCACCGTTCGTTGCGTTGAGGAGCCTGCGCCAGCAGATTCAAGGCATCGGCATCGACCACCAGGGGCTTGCCGGCGCTGAAGGCTTCGGCGCAGGCCATGCGCCCCCACTCCCCCTGCCCAAGGCCCGGGCCGATGGCGATCACGTCGGCGCGGCCAATGGCGGTTTGCAGCTCACCCGCCGCTTCGACACCGCGGCACATCAGTTCCGGCTGCGCCGCCGTCAGCAGCGGCGCGTGCGCGGCGCGGGTGGCGACGCTGATCAGGCCGGCGCCGGCGCGCATGGCGGCGCGGGCCGCCAGCAGCACCGCGCCGATGGTGCCGGCGTCACCGCCGATGACCAGGACATGGCCGTTGTCACCCTTGTGCGAGGTGCGTGGCCGCGGCGGTAGCCAACGGCGCAGATCGTCCGCATCCAGCAGGCGCGCCAGCGGCGCGATATCCCCGTAGACCGCAGCGGGCACTTCCAGTGCATCGAACACGACGGGGCCGGTGCAACCCGGCCCTTGCCCGGTATGCAGGCCCAGCTTGCGGCCGATGAAGGTGACGGTGAGGTCGGCGCGAACCGCCTGGCCGAGAATCGCCCCGGTGTCGGCCTGCAAGCCGGAAGGAATGTCCACCGCCAGCACCAGGGCACCCTGCCCGCGCGCCCGCGCGATGGCTTCGATTGCGGCGAGTGCCGCGCCCTGCGGCGGGCGCGATAGGCCGGTGCCGAAAATGGCATCGACGATCAGATCGGCCTTGAAGAAGTCATCACCGGCATCCTCAAAACGCTCGATGGCGCCCTGCCCCAGCCAGGCCGTGCGGGCCGTAGCGGCATCCCCCTTGGGTGCATGCCCGTCGATCTCGCAGACGCGCACCTTGCAACCGGCGGCCTGCGCCAGACGCGCGATCTCGTAGCCGTCGCCGCCGTTGTTGCCGGATCCGGCGACCACCGCCACCGTACGCAGCAGCGGCCAGCGGTCGTGCGCCGCATTCCAGGCCGCCGCCGCTGCGCGGCGCATCAGGGTATAGCCGGGGATACCGTGGTCCTCGATGGTGCGGCGATCCAGCTCGCGCACCTGTGCGGCGGCATACAATCGGTGGTCGATCATCGTCATGACATCAGTATAGTGACCTCCGCTTCCCTTCCCACCGACCTGCCCGCGCGAATTAAAGCCTGGGCGCGCGAATACGGCTTCGCCGACGCCGCCATCGCGCCGCTGTCCCTGGAAGCGGACCGCGCGCAACTCGAACGCTGGCTGGCGGACGGCTGGCACGGTGAAATGGAATACATGGCGCGCGATCCGGAGATGCGCGCGAATCCGGCCAAGCTGCGCCCCGGCACGCTGTCGGCGATCAGCGCGCGGCTCGACTACCAGCCGCCGGCGGACGCGGCTGAAGCCAACCTGGCGGACGGCGAGCGCGCCTACATTTCGCGCTATGCCTTGGGCCGCGATTACCACAAGCTGATGCGCTCGCGGCTGAAGAAGCTGGCCGAGCGCATCGCCGTGGAGATCGGCCCGCACGGCTACCGCGTATTTTCCGACAGCGCGCCTTCACTGGAAAAAGCCCTGGCGCGCAACGCCGGCCTCGGCTGGATCGGCAAGAACACGCTGCTGCTGACGCGCGAAGCCGGCTCATGGTTCTTCCTCGGCGAGATCTACACCGACCTGCCTCTCACCGCCGATGTCGCAGCGCCGACCAATCTCTGCGGCAGCTGCACGGCCTGCATCGACATCTGCCCGACGCAGGCCATCGTCGGCCCCTACAAGCTCGATGCGCGCCGCTGTGTTTCCTATCTCACCATCGAGAATCGCGGCCCGATTCCGGAGGAACTGCGGCCGCTGATGGGCAACCGCATCTTCGGCTGCGACGACTGCCAGCTGGTCTGCCCCTGGAACCGCTACGCCCAGGTCAGCACCGATCCCGACTTCGCACCGCGGCATGGGCTGGACACGGCCAAGCTGACCGAACTGTTCGCCTGGAGCGAGGAGGAGTGGTCGCGCAAAACCGAGGGGATGGCGATGCGACGCGCCGGCTACCACGGCTTTCTGCGCAACATCGCCGTGGCGTTGGGCAATGCACCAGCCACCGCAGCGGTGCTTGCAGCCTTGAATGCGCGCGCGCAGGACAACGACGAGCTGGTGCGCGAACACACGCAGTGGGCGCTCAGGCAGCAAACCGCATGGGAATCGGGAATGGAGAATCGGAAATCGTGAAAAGCTGAAGCGTCAGCGCTTTGCGATTCCCGATTCTCCATTCCCGATTTCCGGCTTCACTCCAGCGGACACACCACCGACGGCCCCGAATGCTTTGCCACTTCGCGCTGCGTCTGCTGGTAAGAGGCGCGCAGATTGGGCGTGCGCTCCAGTTCCAGTGCGCGATTGACTTCGTCCTCGGCCTGATCGGCGCATTGCCGGTCGAGCAGCGCCTTGGCCAAGCCGTGATGCGCGGCGGCATTATCCGGCTGCAAGGTGATGGCCGTGTTGAAGGCAAGCGTGGCGCCACGCAGGTTGTGGATGGCGTAATCGTTGCGGCCCAGCCCGGCCCAGGCCTGCGCCTCATTCGGCCAGCGCCGCGTGACCGCAGCATAGGCCTGCGCGGCGGCGTCGGGCTTACCCTCCCGTTCGATCAGATCAGCGCCGGTCAGCCAGTCCTGCGCGGAGGCCGCCTCCGGAATTTCAGCCGGCAGCGCGGTCAACATGGCCCAGTAACTGCTGTCGTGCCAGGCAGCGAGGAAATCGCCGTAGCTCATCACCCGGCGCTGCTCGGTGCCGGTGCGCAACGTGAACGTGCTGGCGCCGGGATCGACACCCAGCACCACGGCGTATTGCCACTGCTTCAGCACCAGGCCTTCCCGCAGCAGCACCAGCACCGGATGACCGGCCTGCACCTGGTGCACCACGTCGAGGTCGAGCTGTTTCGACTTCAGCACATAGGGCACGCGCCCGTAATGGGCCGCGGCGCTGTGCATATAGCCCTGCGGGGTATCGTTGGTCTTGGGCTCGTAGACCAGGCTGACCAGATCGGCCGGCGCCACCTGTGCGCCGTTCGCCGCCAGCATCATCGCCAGCGCGGCAGGACCGCCCTGGTAACCCTCCTGCGGATAGAACGGCACTTCCTTCAGATCCACCGCCGCCCCGTTGACGTGGTAGTCACGCAGCTGCGGACCGGCTGCGCATCCGGCAAGAACGGCCAGGCACCACAAGGCAAGGGCGTGGACAAGGCGTGAATTGGAATGGGACGGAAGCACGGGGCAATCCTGTCAAAAATACAGGGGAGAGAACTATTGACCGCTGCGCGCCAGCAAAGTGCGGGTCGACGGGTCCAGGCTGACGCCGGCGTCGCCCGCCATCGCCGCCAACACCGACTGCGCCAGCTGCTTGCCCAGTTCCACGCCCCATTGGTCGAAGGCGTTGATGTTCCAGATCACGCTCTGCACGAAGGTGCGATGTTCGTACAGTGCCAGCAGCGCGCCCAAGTGATGCGGATCGAGCTGCGGCAGCAACAGGGTATTGCTGGGACGGTTGCCGCTGAACACGCGATGCGGCAGCGCGGCTTCCAGCGTCTCTCCCTCCAGGCCCTTGCCCTGAAGTTCGGTGCGTACCTGCTGCGGCGTCTTGCCCAGCATCAGCGCGGCGCTCTGCGCCAGGCAGTTGGCGATGAGCATGCGTTGCTGCTCTTCCAGCGCGTGCGCGGCGCGCAGCGGCAGGATGAAATCCACCGGGTGGATGGCCGGCCCCTGGTGCAGCATCTGGAAGAAGGCATGCTGGCCATTGGTACCGACATCGCCCCAAAGCGCGGGAGTGGTGGCGTAGTCCACCGCCTGTCCCTGGCGGTCGATGCTCTTGCCGTTGGATTCCATCTCCAGCTGCTGCAGCCAGGGCACGAAGAATTCCAGGTCCTGCGCATACGGCGCGACCACCTGGCTGCGCGCGCCGAAGCGGGCGCCCAGACAATTGCGGTTCCACACCGCCAACAGGCCCAGCAGCACCGGCAGGTTCTTCTCCAGCGGTGCGCTGCGGAAATGCGCATCCATGGCATGCGCACCGGCGAGCAACTCGCGGAAACGCGCGGCGCCGATGGCGACGGCGATCGACAGTCCCACCGCCGACCACAAGGAATAGCGCCCGCCGACCCAGTCCCAGAACTCGAACATGTTGGCGGCGTCGATGCCGAACTTCGCCACCTCCTTGCTGCTGGTGGATACCGCGACGAAATGGCGGCCCACCGCGCCCTCGCCCAGTGCCGCCACCAGCCAGCGCCGCGCCGCGCCGGCATTGGCCATGGTCTCCAGCGTGGTGAACATCTTGGAGGTGACGATGAACAGCGTCGTCGCCGGCTCCAGGCCATGCAGCACCGCGGTCAGCTGGGCGCCGTCGACGTTGGCGACGAAATGCACCCGCGGACCATCCGCATGCCCGGTCAGCGCCCGGCACACCATGCGCGGACCCAGATCCGAACCGCCGATGCCGATATTGACCACATCGGTGATGGCGCATCCGCTCGCGCCGAGCCAGTTGCCGGAGCGGACCTGCTCGGCGAAGGCGCAGACCCGATCCAGCACGCCGTGCACCTGCGGGCCCACATCGCGCCCACCGATCCGCATAGCGGCATCCCGCGGCGCGCGCAAGGCGACGTGAAACGCCGCGCGATTCTCGGTCTGGTTGATGGCTTCGCCCGCAAACATGCGCCCGATCCAGCCCGACAAGTTCTGCTGTTCCGCCAGCACCAGCAGCAGCTTCAGCGCCTGCTCGTCAGCCTGCTGCTTGGAATAATCGAGATAGATTCCCGCCGCCTCGGCGGAAAAGCGCTGCGGCCGCTGCGCATCGGCGCCGAACAGGTCGGAAATATTGCCTTCGGCCAGCTGCGCCGCATGCTTCCGCAAGGCTATCCAGGCCGGGCTTTCGGTCAAAGAGGACATCACAAGATCGCAGGCAATAAAAAAGAGGTCCAAGCTTACTGGGCCTGGACCTCCGATATCTAGCGAAAACGTCTTTAGGCGGCTTGAACCGGGATCGTGTTAGCAGTGCGCGTCACGCGGTTGCCTTCGTCGAGATACACCAGCTTCGGCTTGTGCACCTTGGCCTCGCGCGCATCGACATCGCAGTAGCTGCAGATGATGACGCGATCGCCGACGCGGGCCTTATGGGCGGCAGCGCCGTTGACCGAGATGATGCCGCTGCCGTTCTCGGCGCGGATGGCGTAGGTGGTGAAGCGCTCGCCGTTGCCGACGTTGTAGATCTGGATCTGCTCGTATTCGTGGATACCGGCGAGATCGAGCAGGCGACCGTCGATGGCGCAGGAGCCTTCGTAGTCGAGTTCAGCGTGGGTCACGCGGGCGCGGTGCAGTTTGCACTTGAGCATAGTCAGTTGCATGGCGTATTCCTGGATGTTTGGGAGACCCCGGGCGGCCCACGAAGACATACACCCGAAATCGACTACAGATAACATCAAGGGCGGCCCAAAAAGACATACGCCCATCGGCTGTGACATCGGTCACAGTTCAATAACGAAAGTGTAACCGTCCGGATCGCGGACGCCAACCCTGCGGACCTAAGCATAGAACCGGTCCGACAAACGGCGGCAGTGGCAAAAAACTCCCACAACCTTCAGAAACCTCGCACAAACATTCAATAAATCAGGGCCTTGAAATATGAACCTCAGGCCGGTCCGTCAACCCTGATCTGCAAATTGTCGATGAGCCGCGTGGTACCCAGATGCGCCGCCGCCAGGATCGCGAAGGCCGCCGCATCCGCCTGCGGCACACCCAGGTCGGGCGCCCGCACCTCCAGATACTGGGGACGGAATCCAGCGCTTTCCAGCGCCGCCCACTGCTCGGCGCAGAGGGCCTCAAAATCGCGGCGGCCGGCCCTGAGCCCTTCGCCGATCGCCGCCAGGGCTGCATACAAACGCGGCGCCAGGGCACGCTCCCGCGGATTCAGATACTGATTGCGCGAGCTCAGCGCCAGCCCGTCGGCATCACGCAGGGTCTGCGCACCGGCGATGCGCAAGGGCATGCCGAGGTCAGCCACCATGCGGCGGACCACCTGCAGCTGCTGCCAATCTTTCTCGCCGAACACGGCCACGTCAGGCCGTACCAGGTTGAACAGGATATTGACCACCGTGGCCACGCCCTCGAAATGGCCCGGACGGAAATGGCCGTCGAGGATTTCGGTGAGCGCACCGCCGACCCGCACCGTGGTGGCCGGCGGATAGCCCGCCGGGTAAACATCCGACACGGCGGGCGCGAACAAAAGGTCGGCACCGGCTTCGCGCAGCAGCTTCGCATCGGCTTCCAGGGTGCGCGGATAGCGCTGGAAATCCTCGTTGGGACCGAATTGCAGCGGATTGACGAAGACGCTGACCGCCACGCATTCGCCGAGCTGGCGTGCACGCTCCACCAGGCTGAGGTGGCCGCCGTGCAGATTGCCCATGGTCGGCACCAGCGCAACGGTTTCACGCCGGCTGCGCCATTCGGCCAGTTCGGTGTGCAGTTCGGAAACTTTGTGGACGATGCGCATGGATTCAGGCAGGTAAGGCGCAGACCAGTTCGGTCCGGTCTGCGCCGTGGGAACACCCGAAATTATGACTTATGTCACTGGAAACAGTGTTCCGGCGCAGGATACTTGCCGCTGCGGACTTCCTGCACATAGGCGCGGATGGCGCCCTCGATGTCCGGCGCGCCTTCCATGTAGTTCTTGACGAAGCGCGGCTTGTGGCCGAGCGTGACCATGGGCGAGATGTTGAGGATGTCCTGCAGCACCAGGATCTGGCCGCTCACGTCCGGGCCGGCGCCGATACCGATCACCGGGATATGCGCCTGTTCGGTGATGCGCTTGCCCAGGCTGCTGGGGATGCACTCAAGCACCATCAGGTCGGCGCCGGCTTCCTCCAATATCTTGGCGTCGCGCACCATCGCCTCGGCGGCGGCGTCCTCGCGGCCCTGCACCTTGAAGGCGCCCATCTTGTGAATCAGCTGCGGCTGCAGGCCCAGATGCGCACACACCGGCACACCGCGCACCGAAAGATATTCGACGATATCGGCCTGCTCACGGCCGCCTTCGAGCTTGACCATCTTGGCCCCGCCTTCCTGCATCAGCCGCTGCGAAGCGTCGAGCGCACGCTCACGCGTGGCGAAGGAGAGGAACGGCAGGTCCGAGACCAGGAAGGCGCGCTGCAGGAACGGCGCCACCAGGCGCGAGTGGTAGGCGATATCGGTCACCGTCACTGCGGTGGTGGAGTTACGGCCCTGGATCACCATGCCGAGCGAATCGCCCACCAGCACCACGTCGACACCGGCGCGGTCTTCGAGATAGGCAAAGCTGGCGTCGTAACAGGTCAGGGCGACGATCTTCTCGCCGGCCTCGCGCATGCGGCGCAACTCGGCGACCTGGATGGCGGAACTGGGTTTGGCCTGGCTGCTCATGGGTGTCTCCCGGTCGGGCTGGTGGAAAGGGCGCCGCAAGATTCAAAACAAAACAGGGGCTGGCCGTACTGAATCACAGTCGGTTGCATGGAAGTTACCTGGATCGGCAATGCGGGGTGGCCCACCAAGACATGCACCCGGCATCGAATTGCTTGAACAGCTGAGGGCGGCCCACCAAGGCATGCGCCCGTTGACGTGGCCTCTTGCCACGTTATTGCGGCAGAAGTGTAACGGCCTGCTCCCGAGATACCAAATCATCGCAAAATCAATCACCTGCCCCCAGGAAATTGCGGATTTACTCACAGAAGCCTAGCATTTGATGCACAATCATCAGATGCAATATCACGCGGACAAACTCTATGCGCACCACACTCGACATCGATGAAGATGTGCTGACGGCGGCCAAGGAACTGGCCCGTCGCGAAGGCAAGACCGCAGGCGCGATCATCTCCGAGCTTGGACGCCGCGCACTGTCCGGTGCCGTGGCCGCTCCTGCACCCGGGAAGGGGCAGCGAATTCCCGGATTTCAACCGTTCGCGTCACGCGGCGGTGTCGTCACCAATGCACGTATCGATGAATTGCGCGACGAAGAGGGTGCTTGATGCGAGCCCTGCTCGACGTCAACGTATTGATCGCATTGCTCGATGCCGATCATATCCATCACAACGCAGCTACCGACTGGCTCGCGGGAAATATCGATCGGGGCTGGGCATCCTGTCCGATCACGCAAAACGGCTGCGTTCGCATTCTCGCCCAGCCCAGATACCCCAATCCACTGCCGGCGGCGCAGGTAGCGGAAAGGCTCGCGACAGCCGCAGCGACGCCGCATCACGAATTTTGGGCAGACAGTGTCAGCCTCCTGAATCCAGCGATAATCGACCGCTCCAGACTGCTCAACGCCAAGCAGGTGACCGACGCCTACTTGCTCGCCCTGGCTGTTGCTCATGACGGCCGTTTCGTCACCTTCGATCGCGCTATTTCGCTCGCTACCGTGATGGGAGCCCAGGCTCGTCACTTGATCGCGCTGTAACCACACACACCGGCAACGCAACGATCGAACCGGTGGAAGTAGCGCTCCTACCGGGATTCGAACCCGGATTTAACCCCCGATCGGTCCACTGCTGCGACAAGATCACGCACTTTGCCAAGGCCTGGGATCAGAAGGTCAGGGGCAATTTCAGCAAGCGGCACCAGCACGAAGGCACGGCGCTGCAATTCAGGATGCGGCAGGGTCAGGCGCGGCGTCCGCGACACCCTGCCCTCCATGTGCAACAGATCGAGATCGAGCAGGCGCGGGCCCCAGCGTTCGCCGTCGCGCTTGCGGCCGGCGGCGTTCTCGATGCCCTGCAGCAGGTCGAGCAACGCCTCCGGCTCCAGCGCGGTCTCGACCACGCAGACGGCGTTGCAGTAGTCGGGCTGGCCGGGCGGACCGAGCGGCGGCGTGCGGTAGAACGGCGAGACGGCAACAACTTCGAGCGCCGGTGCACTGCGCAGGCTGCGCAACGCCGCCTGCAGCTGTGCCGGCGGATCGCCCAGGTTGGCGCCCAGGGCGATATACGCCCTGGTCTTGTTTCTAGCCTTCTCCGCCACCCGGCGCTTCACCCGGCTTGCGGCGGCGACGGCCACCGCGGCGGCGGCGCTTCTTCTTCGGCGCCTCGCCGGGTGCACCCGGGGCCTCGTCCTGCTCCGGCGCCGGACCACGGCCGTGGTCCTCGCGCGGCAGCGGCGGCAGGTCTTCGCCCTTCTGCGCCTGCGTCCACCACTCCGCCAGCTCCATCGCGCCGGGTTCGCCGGACTGGCCGCGCAGCAGCAGGAAGTCGTAGGCGGCGCGGAAACGCGGATGGCTCAGCAGGCGCTTGACCCGGGCGCCGCGGCGGTTTTCGAAGCGCGGCTGCAACGACCAGATCTCGCGCATCGGCAGCGAAAAACGCTTGGGGATGGCGATGCGCAGCTGCTGGTGGGCGATGACTTCCTCGGCCGCCTGCACCTGCGCCACCGGCGGCGCATGCCCCTGCTTGCGCTCCAGTTGCTCCAGGCGCTTGGCATAGGCCGGCCACAGCATGGCGGCGAACAGGAAGGCCGGGGTCACCGGCTGGTCGGCGACGATGCGCGCGGCGGTGTTGGCCAGGGCGCGGTTGATCAGTGTCTCGACACTGGGGCCGTCCGCGTCCAGCGCCTCGTCGGTCAACGGCAGCAGGTGGCTGAACAGGCCGTACTTGCGCAGGCCCTTGAGGTTGGCCACCGCATCGCGGCTGAGGAACAGCTTGAGCACCTCGTCGAACAGGCGCGCCGGGGGAATTTCCCGCAGCAGGGACGCCAGCCGGTGGATCGGCTCGGCGGTGTCCTTGGCGATGGAGAAGCCCAGCTTGTTGGCGATGCGCACCGCGCGCAGCATGCGCACCGGGTCCTCGCGATAGCGCAGCTCCGGGTCGCCGATCAGGCGCAGGCTGCGCTGCCGCAGGTCCTCGACGCCGCCGGCGAAATCGACGATGGAAAAGTCGCGGATGTCGTAATACAGGGCGTTGACGGTGAAATCGCGGCGGAACGCATCTTCCTGCAGGGTGCCGTAGACGTTGTCGGACAGGATGCGGCCGGTCTCGTCGCGCTCGTGGCTGTCGGTGATCGGGCCGCGGAAGGTGGTGACTTCGAGAATCTCCTCGCCCATGCGCACGTGGGCGATGAGGAAGCGGCGGCCGACCAGGCGGCAGGAGCGGAACAGCCGGCGGATCTCGTCGGGATGGGCGCTGGTGGCGATGTCGAAGTCTTTCGGCTCGATGTCGGCCAGCAGGTCGCGCACCGCGCCGCCCACCAGGTAGGCTTCGTGGCCGGCGTCCTTCAGCGTGTACAGGACCTTGAGGCTGCCGTTGGAGATATTCGAACGCGAGATCGGATGCTGATCCCGCGGAATGCGGAGCGGCTCGATGATGATCGGCTCCTTGTCTTCCTTGACCTCGTTGCCCGATTGCGCGCCGAACCAAGCCGCCGCGCGTGTGAAAAACTTTACGATAAAGCCCCCTTGGCCGGTCAAACGAAAAAGCCCGCGCGCGCGGGCCCTCGTGTAAACCGGCACTCATTCCTCGGCGCCCGGCCGACATCGCCGTTCCAGCCACAAGCCCCCGTCGGATGCGGTGCATCGGCGGAAACGCCCGCCATTGGGCGCGTCCACGAGGGAAATTCCTGAGCAGCAGTCTAACATGGGCTGCGCGGCCAACGGCAGGCCGGCAGCCCCACCCGTCGCGGTTTCAGTTGCCGAGGTGGTCGCCGGGCAGCTCCGGCGTGTATTTCGGCAGCACACGGGCCTGCGTGGCCTGCTCGAAATCGTAGCCGTAGCCGAGCAGCTTGCCCTCGCTCCAGGCGCGTCCCATGAAGGAGATCGTCACCGGCAGGCCTTCGACGGTCATGCCCGCGGGCACGATCAGGTCCGGAAAGCCGGTCTGGCTGGCCAGGGCCGCCGGGGAGGCGCCGCCACTGCCCGCGCCGGGCGCCGGGCGGGGTTCGTCGATCACCGACGCCGGGCGCGGCACCGAGGGGTAGACCATGGCGTCGAGCTTGTACTTGGCGAACAGGCTCTCGGCCACCGCCGTGGTCGAAGCCAGGCCCTGGTCGCGCGCCGCGAGGTAGGCGGGATCGTCCAGCGCCAGGGCTTCCTTGTCCATCTTGGCCATGGCGTCGCGCTTCCACGGGCTGGTGTAGCCGGTATGCGGATCGCGCGCTTTGGCCACCACCTCGGCCAGGGTGCGCGGGAAGCCGGGCGCCAGCGTGGCCAGGTAATCGGCCAGCTGCGATTTGAACTCGGCGTCGATGATCAGGGTGTGCAGCGGGCCGATGCCCTTGAGCAGGTAGTCCGGCAGCTTCACCGGGTCGATCACGGTGGCGCCGAGCTGCTGCAGCCGCACGATGGCCTGCTCCATCACGAAATCGGTGCCGGGGCTCTGCCCCATGTAGTCGCGCATCACGCCGATGCGGGCGCCCTTGAGCGAACCCGCCTTCAGGTACTTGGTGTAGTCCGTCTCGAAATGGCCGGCGCTGGCCGCGGTGGCCGGGTCGGTCTTGTCCACGCCGGTCATCACGCCGAGCGATACGGCCAGGTCGCTGACGTTGCGCGCCATCGGGCCGCCGGTGTCGAACGACAGCGCCAGCGGGATGATACCGCTGCGGCTGAGCAGCCCGCGCGTCGGCTTGAGTCCGGCGATGCCGTTGGCCGAAGAGGGATTGCGGATCGAGCCGGCGGTGTCGGTACCGAGCCCGAACTGGGCGAAGGCGGCGGCGATGCCGGCACCGGTGCCGGCGCTGGAACCCGAGGGGCCGCGCGTCAGATCGTGGGGATTGAGGGTCTGGCCGCCGAGCGAGCTGTAGCCGTTCGGCGCACCGCCGGAATAAGCGAATTCGTGCAGGTTGACCTTGGCGACGATGACCACGCCGGCGTCGCGCAGCTTCTTCACCATGAAGGCATCGCTGGACGGGATCGAGCCCAGCAGCGTTTGCGAACCGCCGGTGGTCGGCAGGTCGTAGGTGTTGTAGTTGTCCTTCACCAGGATCGGGATGCCGTGCAGCGGACCGCGCACCTTGCCGGCCTTGCGCTCGGCATCGAGCGCCCGCGCCGTCTCCAGCGCCTTGGGATTGAGGGTGATGACGGTGTTGATCTTCGGGCCGGCCTTGTCGTAGGCCTCGACGCGCTTGAGATAGGCCTGGGTCAAAGCCTCGGAGCTGACCGAGCCGTCACGCATCGCCGCCTCGACCTCGGCAATGGTGGCGTTGGTGATGTCGATGGTCCGCGCCTGTGCCGGCAGCGCCGCCGTCAGGGACAGCAGGGCCGCGCCGATGAGGGCCGGCAGCCGGCGGGTAGGCAGGGACGGGACGGGGGCGCGCAACGGGTGGTGCATGGTCTCTCCGGGGAGGGCCGTCGCGAACGGACGGATTCCGGAACAAGACGCGGCGCGGCGGGAGCCCCCTACCCGCGCCGGTACCGCACCCCCGATTTAAACGAAACAGCCCGTCCTGGCGATATGGCCCATCCCTATGGCACCGGCCGGAGAAGCCGCTCTAAAGCCCCAGGATTTCCCTGAACCGCGGCCCGAAATCATCACGCCAATGCGGCAAGCTTAATCCGAAGGTGCGCGCGATCTTGCCGCAGTCCAGGCGGGAGTTCGCCGGCCGCCGAGCCGGCGTCGGATAGGCCGAAGCGGGGATCGGCAGGATCTCGCGGCAGCGGACCGCCGCTGCGTCCATGGCGCGCAATTGTTCGACGATGGCGCCGGCAAATTCATACCAGCTTGCCTCGCCGGCGCTTTGCAGGTGGTAGAGGCCGCTGATCGCGGCCTCGCCGGCGCCCGCTAATTGCCAGATCAGTTGCGCGGTGGTTTCAGCGATGAGATGGCTGGAAGTGGGCGCGCCGATCTGGTCGGCGACGATGGAAAGCTTCTCGCGCTCCCGCGCCAGCCGCACGATGGTCTTGGCGAAATTGGCACCGTGCGCACCGTAGACCCAACTGGTCCTGAGGATGATATGGGCGCCGCCCTCCGCCGCGATGGCGGCCTCGCCCGCCAGTTTGGAGCGGCCGTACGCATTGATCGGACCCGTGGCATCGGTCTCCAGGTAGGCGCCCTGCGGCTTGTCCCCGGCAAACACGTAGTCGGTCGAATAGTGCACCAGCCAGGCGCCCAGGGCAGCCGCTTCCTGTGCCAGCACGGCGGGCGCGCGCGCATTGACGGCAAACGCGAGGTCAGGCTCGCTCTCGGCCTTGTCCACCGCGGTGTAGGCGGCGGCATTGACGATCAGCGTGGGACGCACCCGCCGCACCAGGGCGCGGATGGCTGATTCGTCGCACAGGTCAAGCGTGGCCCGGTCCGCGGCAATCACTTCCCCCAGCGGCGCCAGCGTCCGCAGCAACTCATGTCCGACCTGGCCGTTGCGGCCGAGCAGCAGGATCCTGGCACCATCGATGGTCATCAGGGAAACACCTCGGCGTCGCGCAGCAAGCTGCCTGCCGCATCCTTCTTGGCCAGGACCGGCTCGAAATCGATCGGCCAATGGATGCCGATCCGCGGATCGTTCCAGATGATGCTGCGTTCATGCGCCGGCGCGTAGTAATCGGTGGTCTTGTAGAGGAATTCCGCCGTGTCGGACAGCGTGACGAAGCCATGTGCAAAGCCGGGTGGCACCCACAGCATGCGCTTGTTCTCGCCGGACAGTTCCATGCCGGTCCATTGACCGAAAGTCGGCGAGGAACGGCGCAGGTCCACCGCCACATCGAACACCCGTCCCTGCACCACTCGCACCAGCTTCCCCTGCGTCTGCTGGATCTGGTAGTGCAGGCCGCGCAGCACGCCGCGGCTGGAGCGCGAATGATTGTCCTGCACGAAGTCGGGATCGACGCCGGTGCCCTGCGCGAACACCTTGCGATTGAAACTCTCGTAGAAGAAGCCGCGATCGTCGCCGAACACTTTCGGCTCGATCAGCACCACATCGGGTAGTTCCAGGCGGATAAAGTTCATGGCCTGCTCTTGAAGGATTCAGAAGATATTGATGTGCAGCAGCTCTTTCAGGTACTTGCCATAGCCGCTCTTGCCCAGCTTGGCGGCCAGCACTTCGAGCTGCTCGCCGTTGATGTAGCCGAGACGGTAGGCGATCTCCTCGGGGCAGGCGATCTTCAGGCCCTGGCGCTTCTCGATGGTCTGCACATACTGGCTCGCCTCGATCAGGGAATCATGGGTGCCGGTGTCGAGCCAGGCATGGCCGCGCCCCATGATGGTGACCTGGAGCTGGTTCATCTCCAGGTAGCGGCTGTTCAGGTCGGTGATTTCCAGCTCGCCGCGGGGCGATGGCCGCAGCGACCTGGCGATTTCGGCGGCGCGGTTGTCGTAGAAATACAGGCCGGTGACGGCGTAGCGGGATTTCGGCTTGGCCGGCTTCTCCTCCAGGCTGACCGCACGCCCGCCGGCGTCGAACTCGACCACGCCATAACGCTCCGGATCGTGCACGGGATAGGCGAATACGGTGGCGCCCTCGGCGCGCCGGTCGGCCGCCTTCAGATCGTCGGCGAGGTCGTGACCATAGAAAATGTTGTCGCCCAGCACCAGCGCCGACGGCGCATCGCCGAGGAAGGACTCGCCGATGATGAAGGCCTGGGCCAGACCGTCCGGCGAAGGCTGGACGGCATAGCTCAGATTGAGCCCCCACTGCCCGCCGTCGCCGAGCAGCTGCTGGAAGCGCGGCACATCCTGCGGCGTGGAGATGATCAGGATGTCGCGGATTCCCACCAGCATCAGCGTCGACAGCGGGTAGTAGATCATCGGTTTGTCGTATACCGGCAGCAATTGCTTGGATACGGCCAGGGTCACCGGATAGAGCCGCGTGCCGGAGCCGCCGGCGAGGATGATGCCCTTGCGTGCGGGCGTAGCGGTGTTGTTTGGCATGGGCGTGGAGGTCCGCGAAAAAGTGGTGAGTGGAAGCCTGTGGTGCTGCTTGTGCGGCCGGCGGGTGAGCCTCAGGGGCCGTACTGGCGGTCGATCCAGTCGCGATAGCTGCCGCTCTGCACGCGCGACACCCAGGGCTGATTGTCCAGGTACCAGTGCACGGTCTTGCGAATGCCGCTGGCGAAGGTTTCGGCCGGTCGCCAACCCAGTTCGCGCTCGATCTTGCGCGCGTCGATGGCGTAGCGGCGGTCGTGGCCGGGCCGGTCCTTGACGTAGGTGATCAACTGCTCATGCGGCGTCACCGGCGAACCCGGATGCAGTTCGTCGAGGATGGCGCAGATCAGGCGCACAATGGAGATGTTGGTCTGCTCGTTCCAGCCGCCGACGTTGTAGGTTTCCCCGACCCGGCCGCGCAGCAGCACCTGGCGGATGGCGTCGCAGTGGTCGCCGACGTAGAGCCAGTCGCGGATGTTCATGCCGTCGCCGTAGATCGGCAGCGGCTTGCCGGCCAGGGCGTTGGCGATGACCAGCGGAATGAGTTTTTCGGGAAACTGGTACGGGCCGTAGTTGTTGGAGCAGTTGGTGGTCAGCACCGGCAACCCATAGGTGTGGTGCCAGGCCCGCACCAGGTGATCGGAGGCGGCCTTCGATGCTGAATACGGGCTGTTCGGCTGATAGGGTGTGGTCTCGCTGAACTGCGCGTCGCCCGGCCCCAGGGAGCCGTAAACCTCGTCGGTGGAGACGTGCAGGAAGCGAAACGCCTGCTGCGCCACCGTGTCCAGCCCCGACCAGTAGCGCTGCGCGGCTTCCAGCAGGGTGAAGGTGCCGTTGACGTTGGTTCGGATGAAATCGCCCGGCCCCAGGATGGAGCGGTCGACGTGGCTCTCCGCCGCGAAATGCAGCACGGCGCGCGGCCGGAATTCCTCCAGCAGGCCGCTCACCAGCGCCGCATCGCAGATGTCGCCGCGGCGAAAGATATGGCGCCGGTCGGCTTCGACAGCCGCCAGGTTTTCCAGATTGCCGGCATAGGTCAGCACATCCAGATTGAGAACCGGCTCATCGTTGTGCGCCAGCCAGTCCAGCACGAAATTCGAGCCGATGAAGCCGGCACCGCCCGTCACTAGAATCACAAATGCTCCGTTTGCGCTTGAAGAATCACTGTATTCCTTCGTCCCTGCGCGGTCGCCGGCTTCGCCCGAAAGATGCAGCCATGGCTCATTCCGGGTTGTCGCGCATGAATTCCAGCAAAGTATCGTTCCACTGTCGCGGCCAGGTGATGTGCTCCAGCTGGCCCAGCGCGTCGCCCGCCGCCGTGCCGGGATCGCACTGGGCATTGCACTGATTCACCGCCTTGGTACTGCTGTCCAGAATCACCCCCGACACCAGCGACGGGGCCAAAACACCGCTGCGCAGATCGCTGAGGAACTGCTGCTCGCCCGGGCAGGCGCCGCCAATGTCGCAGGCGCGCGCCATCAGGTAGAACGGCCGCTTGTTGTTGAGGGCAAAAGCCGCCGTCGGACAGGGATCGGAGGGATCGTCGAACGGGCTGGTGGTCGAGTAGACACCGGTGGCGGCGACACCCGGCGTGTTGAGGCCGTAGAAGCTGCCCATGTCGGCGCCCTCCGACCAGCCGGAGACGTAGACGCGGTTGTCGACCACATTGCCGCGCTGCTTGGCCACGGCGATGAAATGGTCGATGGTGGCGAAATCGACATTGAGATAGGGGCTGCTGCGATCGACGTTGCGGTACCAGTGGTCCCAGCCCACACCGGTGTTGAGCGGCGCCGGCAGGAATTGCTGGATGTTGCGGCCCAGCGGCAGCAGCAGGATGAAGCCCGGGGTGGACGCGTCGCCGCTGAGATTGGCGCTGTTGATCTTGTCCAGCAGCCCGGTGGCGAGGATCGAGTCCTGGCCGAACAGGGTGGGATGCAGCCAGACCAGCATCGGCAGCGGTTTGCTGGTGCTGGCGGCTTTCGGAGTGATCAGGCAGGCATGGCGCGGCGTACCCTCGGAGTCGGTCCAGTCGAGGGTATCGCCGCCCTGGTTGTTGCACACCTGTACCAGCAGCGAGAGGGCGTCGTTGATCAAGCCGTCCGGCGACAGCGGCGCCAGCGGCCGCGGCGGCGCGCCGTATGCGGTGCAGCCCTTGGCATCCACCGCCGGGGGACCGGCGTCTGCGCTGTCGGCAGGCGTGGAACTGCCGCCGCAGGCGTGCAGCAGCAATGCCGCCGCCAGCAAAACCAGAGTCCTGTGCTGCCTGAGTTTCATCCCCAATGTCCCATAGCCCCTGTGGTGTTTGTAGTGCCGCATTTTTCTCCCCTTGTCCTTGATATCCAGCGCGAAATCTTCGTTTCGCGGCAAAGATACAGCGGTCTTCGCCATTTCGCAGCGGTAGCCGCCAGTTCGTTATTGTGGCGTCCGTCCCCCGAATGAATCCCGTCCGAGCTGCTCCACCACGTCCGCCGCACGCGCCGCCGCGATCCGTCCCGGCTCGATCAGCCCCTGGTAGCGCCTGCAGGCCTGGCGCACGCCGTCATTCTCCAGCAAGCGTGCCAGGGCCAGTTCCGCCGCGGGCAACTGGCCAAAATCCTTGAGGCTGTCGCCGCAGCCGAGACGGCGCAGGCGCTCGCCGTTGTCGAACTGGTCGTACGCATAGGGCACCACCAGTTGCGGAATGCCCGCCGCCAGCGCCTCCGCCGTGGTGCCGATACCACCGTGATGCACCAGCGCGGCGCTGCGCGGCAGCAGGGAGTTCATCGGCGCGTATTCCCGATAGAGGATTTCCGCCGGCAGGGCGGCGGGAATCTGCTGCGCGGATTTGCTGAGGAAAACCCCGCGCCGGCCCACCCGCCGCAACAACTCCACCGCGGCGGCGAAGAAGGCATGGGCATGGCGCATACCGGTCCCGGCGGTAAACACCACCGGCGGCGTGCCGGCGGCGAGAAACTGCTCCAGCAGCGGATCGGCGGTATGACGGCCTTCGTCGAACAAGGGAAAGCCGGTGAGCGACAGCTTCTCCGCCCAGTCGCTCTGCCGCTGCGCATACCACTCCGGGAACAGGCCCAGCGTGCCCTGCGGCGAGAACACCCGCCGGCTGCGGATGCGCGACACCGGCGACAGACCCAGCTCGGCGCGGAAGCGGTTGAGATCGGGCGCCATCACGCTGTCGATGGCGAAATCAAGCCCACGCAGCAGGGCGGCCCGCGCCGGATACGGCAACCAGGGCGGCACCGGCAGACCCTTGGCCGGACTTCTTGCCGAAAAGAACACCTGCGGCGACAGCACCACGGTCAGCAGCGGCACGCCGCGCCGTTCCTGCACCGCGCGGGCGAATGCCGCGGTGAGCAGGCCGCAAAGGATCAAGGTGTCGCCCTGCACCTGGCCGTCCAGCAGATCGTGCAAGGGCCGCAGCCGCGGCACCACGATTTCCTTCCACGCGGTAACCCGGGCCTTGCTCGAACTCCACATGTCCGGATTGGACGTATTCGCTTCGTACTCCTGTTCGGTGCCGGTGGAGACGAAGCGGAAGCCGAGGCGCTCGACCGGCGCGCGGTACACGTCGTTGGTGCAGACCACGATGTGGTGGCCGCGCTGCGCCAGTTCGCGCCCGACGGCGAAAAACGGGTGCATGTCGCCGGAGGTGCCGTCGTTGACCAGGACAATATTCATGCGGATGCTGGGAGCAGGGCCTAATGCCCGATGGAGGCGGTGGCGCCGGCCGGCGGCCGCGCGAACCAGATCATCACGGCCAGCACCAGGCACAGTGCGCCGGAAACGTAGAACACTTCGTTGGTGGCGATCATGTAGGCCTGCTGCGTCACCAGTTGATCCATCAGCGCGAGGTCGCGGCCGGAGCCGATGCCGCCGGCATGCAGCACGTCCAGATAGTGCCGGGTGGCGGCCGAGGCATGGGTTACCGACTCGGTCAGCACGGCGTGGTGATAGGTGGCGCGGTTGTCCCACACGGTAACGCTGATCGCCGTGCCGAACGCGGCGAACAGATTGCGCATGAAATTGGACAGGCTCGAGGCATCCGCCAGGCGATGGCTGGGCACGCGCGACAGGGTTGCCGTGGTCAGGGGAATGAAGAAGCAGGCCACGCCGAGGCCCTGCACGAAGCGCGGCAGGATCACCTGGCCGAACGACATGTCGAGGGTGAAATGCGAATTCCAGAACAGCACGCCGGCGAACACACAGAAGCCGAAGGAGGACAGCAAGCGCAGGTCGAGCCGGCTCATGTTTTTCGCAATCAGCAGCGAAAAAATCAGGGTCAGCAGCCCTACCGGGGCGGTGGCCAGACCGGCCTGCTCCGCCGTATAGCCCATCAGCGTCTGCAGCCACAGCGGGAAGATCACCGCCACGGTGGAGAACACCATCATGCCGAGCGAGGCCACCGCCACGCATGAAGCGAAAGTGCGCTCCCTGAACAGGCTCAGGTCGATGGCCGGGTGCTTCTCGTACGATTCCCAGATCAGCAGGAAGCCGATGCAGACGAAGGCGATGATGGCCAGGGTGACGATGAAAGAGGACTGGAACCAGGCGCGGTCGCGCCCCAGGTCGAGCATCATCTGCAGCGCGCCGACGCCGAAGACCAGCAGGCCGATGCCGATGGCGTCGATCGGCGGCTTCTCGATCGCCGTCTCGCGTCCCTTCAGCAGGATGGCGCAGCTGGCGAAGGAGAACAGGCCGATCGGCAGGTTGATGTAGAAGATCCACGGCCAGGAATAGGTGTCGATGATCCAGCCGCCGACCACCGGCCCCAGGATCGGCGCGATAACCAGGGTCATGGCCCATAGCGCGATCGCCAGGTTGCGCTGCGTTTCGGGGAAACTTCGCACCAGGATGGTCTGCGACAACGACATCATCGGCCCGGACACCAGGCCCTGCACGATGCGTAGCGCCACCAGCGCGTGGAAGCTCGGGGCCAGCCCGCACAGCATGGATGCGATGGTGAAGAGCAACACCGACAGCAGGAACAGGCGCACTTCACCGACGCGACGCGCCAGCCAGCCGGTCAGCGGCACCACGATGGCGCCCGCCACCGAGTAGGAGCTGATGACCCAGGTGCCCTGGCTGTTGGACACGCCCAGGCTGCCGGCGATGGTGGGCACCGCCACGTTGGCCACGGTGACGTCCAGCACTTCGATGAAGGTGCCCAGCGACAGGCCCAGGGTGAGCAGGGCCAGGTTGAAGCCGCGCAGGGGCTGCAGCACCGACGAAGGAGCGGCAGCGGCCGGGTCGAGGGCAATGGTGCTCATGCGCTCAGCATGGCCGAAACGTCGTCAGCACAACAGACGGTACAGCGATGGCCGGCCCGCGGGCGGGACCGCGTCATCACCGTCCAGCCGATGCCTGCCGGACCGCGGGCCTGCTCGCCGCCTCGACAAAATCGACCGCCTTGCCGCAGGCCACTTCGCTGCTGTCGACGCGCGCCTGCAATTCCTTGCACTTCGCCGTCACCGCGGGATCTTCCAGCAAGTGCTGCAGCGCTTCAGTCAGCGGCTGCGCCTGTGCCGGCGCATCCAGCCGCACGCCGCAACCCAGGCGCTCCAGGCGCGTGGAATTGTCGAACTGGTCGTGGGCGAAGGGTGTGGCCAGTTGCGGAATGCCCGCGGCGAAGGCCAGCGCGGTGGTGCCGATGCCGCCGTGATGCACCAGTGCCGCGGTGTGCGGCAGCAGCACGCTCATCGGCACATAGGGACGCAGCAGGATTTCCGGCGGCAGCGGCGGCACCTGGCGCTCGTCCTTGGTCAGGAAGATGCCGCGGCGGCCCAGCTTGCGCAGGGCCTGCAGTGCGGTGAGGAAGAAGCTCTGCCCTTCCAGCATGGTCGAGCCCGGCGTGAACACCACCGGCGCGGAACCGGCCGCGAGGAATTCCTCCAGTCCGGCGTCCATCTGGTGAAAGCCGGCCTCGTCGAACAGGGGAAAGCCGGTGAGTGCGATCTGTGAGGGCCAGTCGCTCTGCGGCGGCGCGAACCAGTCCGGGAACAGGCCCAGCACGCCCTGCGGCGAGTGCATCCAGCGCCCCATGATGCGCGAAGCCGGCGCCAGGCCCAGCTCGCCGCGCAGACGGTTCAGTTCGGGGCCGCAGATGCGGTCGAGCACGCCGCGCTCGATCAGCCACAGGATGGCGGACTTGAGGCTGTCCGGCAGCGTGTCCGGAATGGTGAAGCGCTTGTGCACCGGCGGCGACTTGGCGGAAAGGATGGTGGACGGCGACACCTGCGCGGTGATCAGGGGCACGCCCAGCTTTTCCTGCACCAGCCTGGCGCTGAATGCCCAAAGGGAGCCCACCAGGACGGTGTCGTCGTCGCATTCCGCGACCAGGGTTTCGAACAGCGGCCGCAGGGTCGAGGCGATGACCTGCCACAAGGTCGGCAGCGAGGTGCGTGGATTCCACAGCGCCGGATTGCCCATCGCCGTGTTGTATTCCTCCGCCGTGCCGACCGGCAGGAAACGCAGGCCGCAACGCTCCACCAGGGGCTGGAACACCGGGTTGGCGCAGAACGAGACGCGATGGCCTCGCTCCTTGAAGCTGCGCCCCAGGCCCAGGAAGGGATGGACGTCGCCGGCGGAACCGATTGCGATGATGAGAATATGCATAGCGCCAATTGATCTGGAAACTTCAGCCCGATATCAGGCACGGGCCCGCCGACATCGTGTCGGCGAGCCGCTCAGGCAGTGACAATAATTTTCAACTAGTGGCAAACGCCGGCCCGAACGAGCGCACTACGTCCACCGCGCTGGCCGCCGTTTCCGCCGCGTTCTCTGCCTTGGCTTCGGCTTTGGCCTCCGCCGCATCGAGCAGGAATTCGTTGGTGATGCGGCGCACCTCCCCCCAGCTGCGCTTGTTTTCCAGGTCAAGGAAATGCCCGGTAGCCGGCACGGTGACGAAGCGGCTGTGGCGAATGTACTGCGACAGCGGACGGATATCGCTGGCCGTCGTGTATTCGTCCAGTTCACCGTTGACGAACAGCACGGGAATCTTGATGCCGACAAAGCGATTGACGTAGCGCTGCGAATCGAGCTGGCGGATCTGCTGCATGTGGAACGCGATCTGCGCGTACTCGTGCTCCGCCAGATTGCTCAGGTAGCGGTAGTTGTAGAGCTTGAGCAGCCGCGGCAGATACTTGCCCACCGTGCTGTTGAGCAAGGCCGAGGCGCCGGCCTGGTCGTTGGACTCCAGGTACTGCTGGCCCTTGTCCAGGTAATCCAGCATCGCCGCATTCAGCTTCGGCGAGAACGAGCCGATCACCGCCTTCTTCACCGATTTCGGCGCGCGCGACAGCGCCAGCAGCGCCGCGACGCCGCCCCAGGAAATGGAGATCAGATGGCTCGGTTCGAAGCGGCCGATGAGGAACGACAGGATATCGACCTCGTCGTCCTTGGTCAGCAGGGCGCTGTTGGCGTTGTGCTGCTTCGACTGGCCGGCATACGGCAGGTCGTAGAGCACGACGTTGAAGTTTTCTTTCAGATACTTGACGGTCTGATTGAACGAGGTGGTGGTCGCCAGGGCGCCGTTCACCAGGATGACCGTCTCGAATGAAGGATTGATCCGGTAGTGTTCAACGTAAACCTTGAACCCACCCGGGACGCTGATCAGCAGAGTTTCCGGTTCCATATGTTTAGTTTCCCTTCGCCACGACAGTGCTTAAAAACGGTTCAAAATCCGTTTACCGCTTCCAAACGCGCTCTTGATTTTTTTGTTTTTCTAACAGGACAGCTGGTAACCCGCGCGTACCCGCGGCTACCGCACGTCCTCCTCGCTCGCACTGTCACGATCGGACGCCGGATGGCGCGACCGCGGACGGCCTGCAGTTGACCGCCTCGGGTAACCGCGGAAGAATTTCCCGCGATCCCCCTCGTCTACTGCATGCCGCGTGCCAAGATTTGAATCATCGCTCAGCAACAGGCGCGCGCCATGCAAAAAATCCGAAAATGACCCACACTCCGACATGCGCTGCGATGCAGCCACATCGCCTCGCCACTCTGCCAGCCTAGTACTACACGCAGCTTACGGGACGAATATTTACAATTCTTGAACAGTCCGACGTTCGACTCAGGCGCACCCCCCATCACCGATCGCAGGCGCCGGACGGCACGTCGCGCTCACGCCAGTTTGGACGCGCCAAGCTGGCGCCTTCTGGGCTTCATTCCTTGCGCCCAGCCTGCTGGCCGGCAGCGGGCGCTACTTTACCCGCGAGCAATCGTCGCAGCCAGGGCTTTACTAAGAATTATTTTTTGACATATGCGCGTCATGCGCAGCCGGTACTACGCACTGGCGCCAACGGCGGGCGCGCACTAACATCCTGCCGGCCTTAGGGCATTCCGGCATAGAATGCCGCCGCTTCCGGATCATCCGGTCAGGGCTTGGCACGGCGGCTGCGAAGCTTATCCAGCCACCACCGAACCGTCTCTGCCATGCCGTCAGGCCTGTATCCGCATCACGCAAGACCTCAATGACCCTGTCCCGCCCCGCTTCGCCCCGGCAGCACCTGCGCTTCAAGCACCTGGCGGCAGCAATGCTGCTGCTCGGCCTGTCGGGCTGCGCCAATTACTTCGGCATCCACGCGATCGAGCCGCTGGCGCAGCCTGGGACCTACCAGGCTCATTCGAGCCTGGCCGGCAGCGGCGGTACCTGGCCGGATTCCGGCTGGGTGAAACAGTTCGGCGATGCGCAACTGGTAGCGCTGACCGCCGAAGCGCTGGCGCACAATCCGGACATCCAGAGTGCGCGGGCGCGCATCGCCGCGGCGCGGGCACAGGCCGAGGGTGCGCATGGCGCTGCCCTGCCCAGCGCCTACATCTCGGCCAATGCCGACCGCAGCTATATCTATCAGGACATCGGACTGCAGACGCCCTCCGGCCCTACCCAGCCCGGCAGCACTTGGTCCAATTCCGGCCAGGCGCTGCTCGGCCTGACCTATGAGCTCGACCTGTGGGGCAAGAACAGCGCGACGCTGGCGCGCGCCGTGTCGCAGGGCAAGGCCGCAGAAGCACAGGAGCAACAGGCGCGGCTGTCGCTGACCGCCGCGCTGGCCAGCGCCTATAACCAGCTGGCGCAGCAATACGCCACGCGCGACGTGATTGAGCAGCTCGCCAAACAGCGCGAAGGGTTAAGCCGCCTTTCCGACACGCGCCTGAAAGCCGGGCTGGACAGCGAGCTGGAACAAAGCCAGGCGGCGCAGAGCGCCGCCGAGATGCGCACCCAGCTGGCTCAGCTCGACGAGCAGATCCTGCTCACGCGTTACCAGCTCGGCGCCCTGCTCGGCCAGGGCCCCGATCGCGGCCTGAGCATCGCGCGACCGCAGCTGGCCAACCTGCCGCCGCCCAGGCTGCCGGACAATATTCCGCTCGACCTGCTTGGACGCCGTCCGGACATCGTTGCCGCACGCTGGCAGGTGGAAGCCGCCAACCAGCAGACGCGGGTGGCGAAGGCGCGCTTCTATCCGGACGTCAATCTGTCGGCCTTCGCCGGCTACTTCTCCTTCGGCCTCAGCGATCTGGGTAACTCCTATGCCAAGGGCTTCGGAGTCGGGCCCGCGGTCACGCTGCCGATTTTCGAAGGCGGCCAGTTGCGCGCCAACCTCAAGGGCGAATACGCCCAATACGATACCGCCGTCGCCAGCTACAACCAGACGCTGAACAGCGCGCTCACCGACGTCGCCAATCAGATCGCCTCGGTGCGCGCGGCGGAGCTGCAACTGCAATCGCAGACCCAGGCCCTGCAACAGAGCGAGCGCGGCTACGCCATGGTGCGGCAGCGTTACGGCGCCGGCCTCGCCTCGGAGTTGACCCTGCTCAACGCCCAGGCCGGCATGCTCGGCACGCGGCAGCGCAGCATCGATCTGGAAGCACGCCGCCGCAACCTGCAGATCGCGTTGATCAAGTCGCTCGGCGGCGGCTTCGACGCGCGGGCCGCCGGCCTGGCCCTGAACGAGCCTGCGGATGCGCAGCACCGCCCCAATAAACAATGACGCATTGCCGATCCAGGAACATGAACGATGAGTGAGTCCGCAGCGCCCGAGCAGAACGGCTTCGAGGACCGCAGGCGGCAACGCGCCATGCTGGCGTTCGGCGCAGCCGTCGTCATTGCCGGCTTGCTTTACGGCCTGTACTGGCTGTTTCACGCCCGCTTCTACGAAGACACCGACAACGCCTATGTCAGCGGCAACGTGGTGCAGATCACGCCGCAGGTCGGCGGCATGGTAGTCGGCGTCAACGTCGACGACACGCAGCCGGTGAAGGCCGGTCAGCCGCTGGTGCAGATCGATCCTACCGACGCGCAGGTGGCGCTGGCACAGGCCGAGGCCGACCTGGCGCAGACAGTTCGGCAGGTGCGCACGCTCTACGGCAATAACGACCAGTACAGCGCCACCGTGGCCGCGCGCGAAACCGAACTGGCGAGGGCGCAGGAGGATTTCCGCCGGCGCCAGCTGGCGGGCGGCGCAGTATCCCGCGAGGAACTCGATCACGCCCGCGACGCGGTGAAGGCCGCCAACGCCAACCTGGTCGTGGCCAGGACACAGCTCAGCTCCAACCAGGCGCTCAGCGGCTCAGGCGCCGTCGCCGAGCACCCAAACGTGCTGCAGGCTGCCGCCCGCGTGCGCAATGCTTATCTCAACTATGTCCGCACCAATGTACCCTCACCGGTGGACGGCTATGTGGCGCAGCGCGCGGCGCAGGTCGGCCAGCGGGTCGCGCCCGGCAGCGTGCTGATGTCCGTGGTGCCCCTCAACCAGGTCTGGGTCGATGCCAATTTCACCGAGGTGCGGCTGGAGCGCGTCCGCATCGGCCAGCCGGTGACGCTCACCGCCGACCTGTACGGCGGTGACGTGCGCTATCACGGCAAGGTTGCCGGCTTCTCCCCGGGAACCGGCGGCGCCTTCGCCCTGCTGCCGGCCCAGAACGCTACCGGCAACTGGATCAAGGTGGTGCAGCGCCTGCCGGTGCGGATCAGCCTCGACCCGCAGGAACTGATCGATCATCCGTTGCGCATCGGCCTGTCGATGCGGGCGACCATCGACGTACATGACCTGAGCGGCAAGGACATCGCCACTGCCCCGGCCGTGCCTGTCCATCAGACCGATGTCTACGCGCTGGAAGCGCACAAGGCGGATGAACTGGTGGCGAAGATCGTCCAGGACAATATAGGCGAACCGGCTTCCGCCGCACCGGCCGGAGTCAAGCCCTAGCCGCGATTCTGCGAACCCGGTATTACACCGGGCGCCGCGACCAAATGAAGGAACCGCACCGCCGCTTCATCGCGGTGCATGGTTTCGGCCAGTAATACCGGGATGGACCCGGCAAGAATGGCGCTCCTACCGGGATTCGAACCCGGGTTTAAGCCTTGAGAGGGCTCCGTCCTAGGCCTCTAGACGATAGGAGCGTTGCAAGGCGCGCATTATAGGGGAGGCCGCGGCGCGACACAAAAAGCGTGCGGGCCGCGGCGGCCGGGCGCGTTTCAGCGGAACATCAGCACCATCAGGTCCGCCGTCAGGGCCGGGGTGGCCCCGCCCTCCACTTCCAGTTCCACCGCCGCGGTAACCAGGCTCTGGGTCTCGTTGAGCGGCGCAACCCCGGCGATGCCGGCGCGGGCGCGAACCCGCGCCCCGGCCAGCACCGGCGCCCGGAAACGTACGTTGTTGACGGCGGTATTGATGGCGCCGGTGGCGTCCTCCGGAATGCCACCGAGGTCCGCCACCAGCTTGGCCAGCACCGACAGCACCAGGAAGCCATGCGCCACCGGCGCGCCGTAGGGGCTTTCCCGGCGGCAACGCTCGGCGTCGACGTGCATCCACTGCCGGTCCCCGGTGCAGTCCGCGAACAGGTTGATCTGCTCCTGGCTGATCACGGTCCAGTCGGTGACGCCCAGTTCCTTGCCGATGAAATCCGACAAGGAGTCGAAAAGGTACTTTTTACGCACGGCCATCGGCCAGCGATCTCCCATTTTGAATTCAGCTCCCGCCGGAATGCCCTGGTGGATGCCGGATTGCGTCCCGTCACGCGACCCTGGGTTCCAATCCTAACGCAGGAACCGGGCCGTCATGGGCGGATCCAGGCATCGGGAGTCCCGGCTGGTACCGTATACCGGTTTGATGCGAACGGAATATGACGGCCGGCCCGCCGGGCGGCAATCGAGTCGCGGACTCCCGGCAAGGGCAGCCGGCATGCGGCCCGGAAGCCGCCCAGGTTCGGGAACGTCGGCGGGGCTTGGGCCGGTCGTTTTTGCGCCGACTTCAGAAAAACAGGCGCACCACCACGAAACCCGTAGCGAAACCGACCAGCAGGGCCCACAAGGCCCAGTGCGCGCGCCGGGTCAATTTGCGGCGATGCTCGCGCGGGCTGATATAGAAAATGCCACTACGATCAAGCAGTGAAGGATCGTCGTCCGCCATGTTCTCCCCCAGAGCGCAACCGCCAGTTTGTACAATACCCGCTTCCGGCAAGCTGCTGGAATCGTGGCAAGTAGTCCACCCATCCTACGCTTCTGCGACGCACCACACCATGACAGCCCCCGCCCTCCCCGCTTCGCCCTGGCGACGCCTGGCCGCCGCCTGCTACGACGGCCTGCTGCTGGTAGCGCTGTGGATGGTGGTCCTGCTCGCCAGCCTGTTCGCGCACAGCCTGTTGGGAGTGGCCCGTAACGACCATGCCAATTCGCTGCTCCTGTTCCTCACCGGGCTGTCCTTTTTCGGCTGGTCCTGGACCCACGGGGGACAGACGCTGGGAATGCGCTCCTGGCGCCTGCAACTGGTGCGCGCCGACGGCGCGGCCGTGCGCTGGCCGGTGGCCGCGGTGCGCTATACCCTGATGCTGGCAAGCTGGCTGATCGCTCTGGCGGTGCCGATACTGCCGGCGCTGCCTGTCGCCGTCACGGCGACCATGCCGTACCGCGTCGAAGCGACGGGCGCCTGTGCGGCCTACACCTTCATTGCGGTGGCGTTCCTGCTGCTCGACGGCAGGCGCCGCGCATTCTATGACCGCCTGACCAGCACCGAGATCGTGGTGCTGCCCCGCCCGGCTTAACGCGACCGCGACAGCCGCCACCAGGACAGCAGGGCCAGTCCCAGGGTCGGCAATCCGGCCGCCAGCGGCGCCGGCCACTGGTAGATATCGCCGAGGCTGACCGACACCTTGTTGACGACATAGAAGACGATGCCGACCAGGGCGCCCGCCAGCAGTTTCTGGCCGGCCCCCGCGTCGCGCAGCTGGCCGATGACGAATGGCACCGCAAACAGCATCATGACCATCACCGTCAGCGGTTCGGTCAGTTTGCGCCACAACAGCAAGCGGTATTTGGAGGCGTCGAGGTGGTTTTCGTCCATGTAGCCGATGAGCCGCACCAGACCGTGCGCCGACAGGCTGCCGGCTTCGAGGATGAACAGCTTCAGTACGTTGGGGCTGATGCCGTTGCCCAGATCCATCTGGTCGAGCACGGTGACGGTGGTGTGGTCATCGGCGAAATCGGTGCGCTTCACCCCCGACAGCCGCCAGTGGCCATCGGCGTAGACCCCCTCGTCGACGGTCAATGCGGCTTCCAGGCGGCCGTCGCCGCCCAGCCTGAACACCGTGACGTCGCCGATGTGGTCCTCGCTCTGCAGTTTGCTGATGCGCACCACGCGGTCGGCATCGCGCAGCCATACCGACTTGCCGGCATTGCCGCCGCTGCCGCGCGAGCTGTCGCGTAGTTCGGTGGCCACGGCCTCGCTGGTCGGCGCCAGCCAGTCGCCGAGGAAGAAGGCGAAGACCGCCAGCCCCGCCCCGGCGATGAGGGTCGCCCCGCCGATGCGGGACAAGGACACGCCGGCCGAACGCATCGCGGTCAGCTCGCCGCTGCGCGACAGCGCGCCGATGCCCATCAGGGTGCCGAGCAGCGCCACGATCGGCATCAGGATGTAAAGGCTGCTGGGAATCATCAGCAGGCTGTATTCCAGCACCTGCAGCACGCCGTAACTGCCCTTGCCGGTCTCGTTGACGTCGGAAACGAACACCACCAGGGTGTAGATCGAAACCAGGCCCAGCGCGACGATGCCGGTCAGCTGCAATACGTGGCTGATCACATAGCGGTCGAGACGGTTGATCATCGCAGCCACCCCTGCCGGCGCGCGATCAGCACCAGGGCGACGCTCAGCATCAGGCCATGCACCCACCACAGGCCCAGCATCGGCGGCACCTTGCCCTTGCCGACCCAGGTGGCGCCGAAGCTGATCAGGTTGAGGTAGACCAGCACCGCCAGGATGCCCAGCACCAACTTGCCGTAGCGGCCCTGGCGCGGCCGCAGATGGGACAGCGGCACCGCCAGCAGCGCCAGGATCAGCACCGACAGCGGCGCCGCCAGGCGCGACTGCAATTCGGCCTGGTCGCGCGGATCGGCGCTGCCCATCAGGTCGCTGGTGGGGCTGAGCACGCGCTGGTTGTTGATGTAGTCGAAGGCCGGGGGCGACAGGCGCAGGGTCAGTTCCTTGAACTTGACCACATCGTATTCAGCCGTACCCGGGATGCCGGAATAGCGGTAGCCGTCGAACAGCCGCACCGAGCGGTCCCCGGTGGCGGGGTCGCTGTTCTGCTCGCCACGGGTGGCCACCACCACGCTGCTGCCGTGGGCTTCCTCGATCTGGGCGAACACCTGCCCGAACTGGGTGCCGTCGGGATTCATCGAAGCGGTATAGAACACCGCCTTGCCGCCGGCGGTGGGCTTGAATTGCCCGGGCTCGAACGGGGTGTATTGCACCAGCCGCTTGGCGTCCTTGACCAGGAAGTCGGCTTGCCGCCCGGCCCAGGGACCGATGGAAAACGACAGCGCCGCGGTCAGCCCCGCCAGCAGCACCGCCAGCCACAGGAAGGGCCGGTACAGCCGGCCGAGGCCGACGCCGCAGCCGGTCATGGCGGCGATCTCGTTATCGCTGTAAAGACGACCCAGCGACATCATGATGGCCAGCAGCAACGAAGCCGGGATCAGGATGACGAGATAGCGCAGGGTCGACAGCAGGGCCACGTTGAGCAGCAGGTCGCGCGGCAGATCGCCCTTGGCGGCGATGCCCAGCACGCTGGCGAAACGAGTCGACAGCATGATGGCGAGCAGCACGAAGGTGACCGCGAACCAGGCGGTCGCCGCTTCACGCATCAGGTATCGGTCGAGGACCAGTCGGTTCATGAGCCGGGAAGTTTAACTGCTGCCGACCGGCAGCGGGGATGGGGAGCGAACGGGCAAACGGATTCTTGCACCTGGCCGGTGCGGACGGGCCAAAGTGGTCGCCGCCTCTGGCGATTTTCGAAGAATGGCTTACAATCAGCGCCGCATCCGAAACAGCCGGTAAAAATCAGGAATACTCCAGGCCGCCCCGCTCACCCGGGCCGCCCGGCACGAGGCTTGCAGCCCCACACCGGCTTTTGCCTGTTTTCAAGCGTTCTACCGCCAGATTCAGAGAAAAAATGGAATATTTCGTAAAAAGCGGCAATCCCGAGAAGCAGCGTGTCGCCTGCGTCGTCGTGGGCATTTTCGACCGCCGCAACCCGACCGAGTCGGCAACGACCATCGACCAGGTCACCGAAGGCGCCATCGGCAGCATCATGCGTCGCGGCGACATGGACGGCAAGCTCGGCCAGACCCTGGTGCTGCACAACCTTACCGGCGTGTTCTGCGACCGCGTCATGCTGGTCGGCCTGGGCCGCGAGCGCGATTTCGACGAGGGCGCCTTCCGCAAGGTGCACGCCTCGGTGGCCCGGGCGCTGCGCTCCACCGGCGCCATCGACGCCGTGATCTACCTGACCCATCTGGCGGTGAAGGGACGGGATTACCACTGGAACGTGCAGCAGGCCACCCTGGCCATCGAGAACGAGAACTATCGTTTCGACGCCATGCGCGGCGAGCGGGCCCGGGAAGACCTGCCCAAGCCGAAGATGGAGCGCCTGACCTTCGACGTACCGCGCCGCAGCGACCTGCCGGCGGGTGAAAAAGGCCTGGCGGAAGCGCTGGCCATCGGCCACGGCGTGGCCCTGACCAAGGACCTGGCCAACCTGCCGGGCAATTACTGCACGCCGGCCTACCTGGCGGACCAGGCCATGAAGCTGGCCGAAGCCTACCGCTTCAAGGCCAAGGTGCTGGAGAAAGCCGACATGGAGAAGCTGGGCATGGGCGCCCTGCTCTCGGTGGCCCGCGGCAGCAGCCAGCCGCCCAAGCTGATCGTGATGGAATACCTCAAGGGGCCCAAGGGTGAAGCACCCATCGCCCTGGTCGGCAAGGGCCTGACCTTCGACGCCGGCGGCATTTCGATCAAGCCCGCGGCGGCCATGGACGAGATGAAGTTCGACATGTGCGGCGGCGCCTCGGTGTTCGGCGTCTTCGCCGCGGTGGCCGAGCTGAAGCTGCCGATCAACCTGATCGGCATCATTCCCTCCACCGAAAACCTGATCAACGGCGAAGCGGTGAAGCCGGGCGACATCGTCACCAGCATGGCCGGCATCACCATCGAGGTGCTGAATACCGACGCCGAAGGCCGCCTGATCCTGTGCGATGCCCTCACCTATGCCGAGAAGACCTACGACCCGGCGGTGTGCATCGACATGGCCACCCTCACCGGCGCCTGCGTCGTCGCCCTCGGCAGCCACGCCTCGGGCCTGTTCGCCAACCAGTCCGGCCTGGCCCGCTCCCTGCTCAGCGCCGGCGAGCAGATCGGCGACCGCGCCTGGGAATTGCCGTTGTGGCCGGAATACGAACCGCAGATCAAGAGCGAATTCGCCGACGTGGCCAATATCGCCACCGTCGGTGCGCGTGAGGCCGGCGCCATCATCGGCGCCACCTTCCTGCACAAGTTCACCCGCAAGCTGAAGTGGGCGCACCTGGACATCGCCGGCACCGCCTGGACCGGCAAGAAGGCCAGCGGCCGGCCGGTGCCCCTGCTGGTGCAGTACCTGCTGAATTACGCGGCGAAGCATGAAGAATAAGCAGTGGTCAGTGACTAGTGATCAGTGGCTGGTAAAAGCGCGCGCGGCGACAATCTCCGCTTGACCGGCCACTAGTCACCAACCACTAATCCCTGCATTCCAATGACCCGCGTCGATTTCTATATCCTCCCCGAAGGCGGCAAGCCGCCCGAGGGTGCGGTGATGACGGCCTGCAAACTGTGCGACAAGGCGGCTGCGGGCGGCCAGCGGGTCTATGTCTACGCGCCGGACGCGGCGGTGTCGAACGCCGTCGACAGCCTGCTGTGGAGCTTCCGCCAGGGCAGCTTCATCGCCCACGAACGGCTCGGCGCGCCCTTGCAGGAACCCCTGCCCTATGTGCTGATCGGCGACGGCGAACCGCCGGAAAGCCACCACGGGGTGATGATCAACCTGGGCCTCGACGTGCCGCCCTTCTTCAGCAGTTTCGAACGGGTGCTGGAAATTGTCGACGGCGATGCCGCACAGCGCGCAAAATCGCGCGAACGGTACAAGTTCTACCGGGACCGCGGTTACGAGCTGTCCTCCCACAATCTTTGAAGTTCAGACCAAGGCATTCCATGAGCCCCCATTCCGCCCGTTTCGCCGCAGGGCTCGCTGCCAGCCTCCTGATCGCCGGTTGCAGCACCTTCAGCGGCCTGCACGACTACGTCAACAGCACCTTCAGCCAGACCGTCGATCCCAAGATCAGCGACCACGTGCACAGCAGTGTGCCGATCGGCACCACCATGGTGGCGGCCGAAGCGACCCTGTCCTCGCAGGGCTACAACTGCGACACGCGCACCGGCAACTTCACCGAC
Organism: Nevskia soli DSM 19509; assembly: GCF_000711955.1. Lineage (GTDB taxonomy): Bacteria > Pseudomonadota > Gammaproteobacteria > Nevskiales > Nevskiaceae > Nevskia > Nevskia soli. The sequence goes on along the minus strand of NZ_JONR01000001.1, from coordinate 312,508 downwards.
GAGCTGGGCCGCAACCGCAGCGCCTCGCGCTTCCTGTCCTGCGTGCAGCGTGCCGGCAAGCTCAGCTTCGCCTGCGAGAACCGCGACCAGGTCGTGGTGCTGCCCAGCGGCGGCGTGGTCGACGAGGTCGACGTGGTACGCGGCCCGGACTGCGACCGCACGCCCGGCCCAGCGCTGACGCCGAACAACGCCAGCTGAGCCTTGCCGCCCGCCCCCGCGCCGGGCGCGCGGTAAAATACCCCCCGCACGGCGGCCGCAGCGGCGGCCGGTACATTCGCGCCTTTCGCGCCGACAGACCCCGACATGGAAAAGACTTTCGACCCTCGCGCCATCGAAGCACGCTGGCGCGATACCTGGGAACGCAGCGGCTGGTTCGCGCCGCAGGGCCGCGGCACGCCCTATTCCATCATGATCCCGCCGCCGAACGTCACCGGCACGCTGCACATGGGACACGCTTTCCAGCACACCATCATGGACGCGCTCACGCGCTATCACCGCATGCGCGGCGACGACACGCTGTGGCAGCCCGGCACCGACCACGCCGGCATCGCCACGCAGATGGTGGTGGAACGCAACCTCAAGCTGGCCGGCAGCTCGCGCCTGGACCTGGGCCGCGAGAAGTTCGTCGAGAAGGTGTGGGAGTGGAAGAAATACTCCGGCGACACCATCGAGAACCAGATCCGCCGCATGGGCAGTTCGGTGGACTGGTCGCGCAAGGCCTTCACCATGGATCCCGGCTATTCCGAAGCGGTGATCGAGCACTTCGTACGCCTGCACGAGGACGGCCTGATCTATCGCGGCAAGCGCCTGGTCAACTGGGACCCGGTGCTGCAGACCGCAATCTCCGACCTGGAAGTGGTGCAGGAGGAGAAGGACGGCAAGCTGTGGCACTTCCGCTACCCGCTGGCCGGCGGCGCCAGGACGCAGGACGGCCTCGACTACATCGTCGTCGCCACCACCCGTCCGGAAACCATGCTGGGCGATACCGCGGTGGCGGTGCATCCCGAGGACGAGCGTTACAGGCACCTGATCGGCGGAAGGGTGAAGCTGCCGCTGTCGGACCGTGAAATCCCCATCGTCGGCGACGACTACGTCGACCGCGAGTTCGGCACCGGCTGCGTCAAGATCACCCCGGCGCACGACTTCAACGACTACGCCCTGGGCCAGCGCCACAAGCTGCCGGTCATCAATATCTTCACACCCACGGCCGCCATCAACGACGAGGCGCCTGCCGCCTATCGCGGCCTCGACCGCTTCGAGGCCCGCAAACGTGTTGTCGCGGACCTGGAAGCGCAGGGCCTGCTGGCCAAGATCGACGATCACAAGCTCAAGCTGCCGATCGGCGACCGCACCGGCGTGGTGGTGGAGCCCTACCTTACCGACCAGTGGTTCGTCGACCTGACCCGCAAGACCCTGGACGACGGCCGTCCCGGCGGCTGGACCGCGATCACCGAGCCGGCGATCCAGGCGGTGGAAGGCGGCAGCATCAAATTCGTGCCGGAGAACTGGAGCAATACCTACTTCCACTGGCTGCGCAACATCCAGGACTGGTGCATCAGCCGCCAGCTCTGGTGGGGGCACCGCATCCCGGCCTGGTACGACGCGGACGGCAACATCTACGTGGCGCGCAACGAGGCCGAGGTGCGCAGCAAGTACAAGCTGGCCGCCGACCTGGCGCTGCGGCAGGACGAGGACGTGTTCGACACCTGGTTCTCCTCGGACATCTGGCCGCTGGCGACGCTGGGTTGGCCGCGGGAAACGCCGGAGCTGAAGAAGTTCTACCCCAGCAGCGTGCTGGTGACGGGCTTCGACATCATCTTCTTCTGGGTGGCGCGCATGGTGATGATGGGCCTCAAACTGCACGGCGACGTGCCGTTCCGCGAGGTCTACGTACATGGCCTGATCCGCGACAGCGAAGGCCAGAAGATGAGCAAGTCCAAGGGCAATGTGCTCGACCCGCTGGACCTGGTCGACGGCATCAGCCTGGACGAGCTGCTGAAGAAGCGCACCACCGGCCTGATGAAGCCGGAGACCGCGCCGAAGATCGAGAAGGCGACGCGCAAGGACTACCCCGCCGGCATCGAGGCGGTGGGCGTGGATGCGCTGCGCTATACCTTCGCTTCGCTGGCCAGTCCGGGCCGCGACATCCGTTTCGATTTCAGCCGCGCCGCCGGCTACCGCAATTTCTGCAACAAGATCTGGAACGCCACCAGCTACGTGCTGATGAACTGCGAGGAACAGGATCCGAATCCAGACGGGCAAGCCTGGCTGAGCGAGGCCGATCGCTGGATCATCTCCAGGCTGCAGAAGGTCGAGGCCGAGGCGGCCGAGCATTTCCGCACCTATCGCTTCGACCTGCTGGCACAGGCGCTATACCAGTTCGTGTGGAACGAGTACTGCGACTGGTACCTGGAGCTGACCAAGCCGACCCTGCGCGGCGACAACGACTCGGCCAAGCGCGGCACGCGCCGCACCCTGCTGCGCGTTCTGGAAACGATCCTGCGTCTGCTGCACCCGCTGATGCCCTTCGTCACCGAAGACCTGTGGCAGCGCGTGGCGCCGCTCGCCGGCAAGGCGGGCAAGACCATCATGCTGCAGCCTTACCCCACGGCGCAGCCGGAGAAGATCGACGAGACGGCGGAAGCCGATGTGGAATGGCTCAAGGCCTTCATCCTCGGCGTGCGCCAGATCCGCAGCGGCATGGACATCTCGCCGAAGATCACGCTGCCGCTGCTGGTGCAGGACGCGGCAACCGAAGACGCGGAGCGTATCGCCCGCCTCGCCGGTTCGATCATGGCGCTGACCAACGTCCAGGAACCACGCCTGCTCGCCGCCGGCGAGGAACCACCGGTTTCAGCAACCTCCTTGCTGGGAAGCATGAAGATCCTGGTGCCGATGGCCGGCCTGATCGACAAGGAAGCCGAACTGGCACGCCTGCGCAAGAAGAAGGCCCAGACCGAGTCCGACCTGGCGAAGAACCTGGCGCGCATGGGCAGCGAGAAGTTCGTCAACGGCGCCCCGCCCGAGGTTCTGGAACGCGAACGTGCCCGCATCGCTCAGCAACAGCAGGAACTGGCGGCGCTGAACGAGCAAATCGGGAAGATCGAAGCCCTGTAACATCGCAGGGCGGCCCACGGCCGCCCTGCGATCGATGCGCTGCCTTCCTTGCTTCCGGAGTGCAACGCAGCCTTACGCGTCCTTGCTGCGCACTACGCTAAGATTCGGCTTCTTCGCCGCTTCACCACGCACGCTCTTGTTGAGCCGCTGCGGCTCCAGCCGCCGCAGGCAGCGCTCCAGGGTCTGCGCGATCAGCAACTGATTGCGCACCATCTCGATCCGCTTCCAGGTGGCCCGCTCGCCCTCCCTGATGAAGCGCTGGATCACGTCCATGCGCGGATTGGCGGTGACGTTGGCGTAGCGCCACACCGTCAGCTTGGGCACGATCATGATGTTGCCGCGGTAATCCTGGTCCAGGATCGAGGAGGCATAATCCAGCGTGTGCCGCACCTTCTGCACCGGCACGCTGATGCGGCCCACGCCGATCGCGTACTGCGCGGAGCCGCGCACCAGCGAATAGCCGAAGTCGCGCAGATTGCCGACCAGGCCCTGCTCTTCCAGCGAGCCGCGCACGAAGGGAATGACGTGCGGATTGGTCTGGCTGACGATGAAGTGGTTGACGTTGTGCAGGCGGCGCAGGCGCATGCCCGGCAGGTCGGACTTGAGTGAACCATCAGTCCAGCGCAGAGAAGGCATGTAGGGTACGCGACGGCCGTTCTCGTCGCGGGTCATCAGCAGCACCGGTTCGAACAGGAACGGCACCGCGCTGGAGGCCAGCACCGCCTCGCGCAGGTACAGGTAGGGGAAAGTGAGATAGTTGAGCAGACGCGGCGACTGGTTGCTGCCGGCCGGCGACACGGTGATGTTGATGATCTTGCCGGAGCGCTGGTAGGACTCCTCAAAGGTCAGGTCCGGGATGTTGGAGGCGATGGCCTTGCGGATCTGGCGCTGGTCCATCAGCACGCCCTTCTGCCACATTTCGCGCAGGCCCAGCGGCTTCCAGAAGTGGTAGTAGGCATTCTGCGGATCGAGCAGGTCGATCAGTTCGTCCGGAGTGCGCGTGCCGACGGTGGAGGCGACCACCGAGCCCGCGCTGGAGCCCGAGATCACATCCGGCAGCAGATCCTCCAGCACCAGGGCCTTGACCACGCCGACATGGAACAGGCCCAGCGTGGCGCCGCCGGATAGCATCAGGGCGGAGCGGCCATAGGACGCCGCCGTATCGTGGAAGAAGCGGCGCTTGGCGGCGCTGTCGAACTCGGGGAAATCGCCGTCGCTGAGATAATTGAGCGCGATCACCACTTCGGCGACGTAATCATGGATCAGTTGCTTGGTGCCGACCAGGGCGTTGCCGTAGAGCGCCGGATTGCACAGGTTGCCCAGGTTCCAGTACAGGCCCTGGCGCAGGTGGTGCACCAGCTTGACCACCTGCCCGTCCTGGCGCAGCTGGCGGATCTGGCGCAGCCGGTTCTTGACCAGTTTCCAGTCGTATTGATCGGACTCTTCCTCTTGCTTCCAGTCCTCGCGGCCGGTGGCGCGGTCGAAATCCGTCGCCGCTTCCCGCCAGGTGGCGTAGTCGGTGGCATTGCGCATCGCCAGCCGGCACTCACGCGCTCGTGAATCCAAGACCGCCTCCACTTAAATCAAACATTTGTTCAATCAATATGGTCGCCCATCGCGAGCCAACCGACAACCCGGTCACACGCAGTCACAGGTTTTTCGCCGCCCCAGTGCTACCATTTAGTGGATTGCTGCCGATTTTCAGGCGGCGAACAGAAATTTGAACTTCGGAAATTCATGAATATCACCATTTTCGGTTCCGGCTACGTCGGACTCGTCACCGCCGCCTGCTTCGCCGACGTCGGCAACGACGTGCTATGCGTGGATATCGACGCCGGCAAGGTCGAACGCCTGCGCCAGGGACAGATCCCGATCTACGAGCCGGGCCTGACCGAGCTGGTGCTGAAGAACGCCGCGGAAGGCCGCCTGCGCTTCACCACCGACGCCGCCGAAGGAGTGGCCCACGGCCTGTACCAGTTCATCGCCGTCGGCACGCCGCCGAACGAGGACGGCTCCGCCGACCTGCAGTACGTGCTCGCCGTGGCGCGCTCCATCGCCACCCACATGAGCGACTACCGCCTGATCGTGTCCAAGTCGACCGTGCCGGTCGGCACCGCCGACAAGGTGCGCGACGCGGTGCGCGAGGTGCTGGCCGCGCGCGGCGCGGCGCTGGAATTCGACGCCGTCTCAAACCCGGAATTCCTCAAGGAAGGCGACGCCATCGTCGACTTCAACAAGCCGGACCGCATCATCGTCGGCGCCGACAGCCCCCGCGCCGCCAAGCTGATGCAGGCCTTGTATGCGCCTTTCAACCGCAACCACGACCGCGTCATCGTCATGGACGTGCGCTCCAGCGAGCTGACCAAGTACGCCGCCAACGCCATGCTGGCGACCAAGATCAGCTTCATGAACGAGATCGCCAACCTGGCCGAACAGATCGGCGCGGACATCGAAAAGGTTCGCATCGGCATCGGCGCCGATCCGCGCATCGGTTATCACTTCATCTACCCGGGCGCCGGCTACGGCGGCTCCTGCTTCCCCAAGGACGTGAAGGCCCTGGTGAAGAGCGCGGCCGACGCCGACTTCGACGCCGCCATCCTCAAGGCGGTGGAACTGGTCAACAACAAGCAGAAGCAGACCCTGCACCGCAAGCTGCACAAACACCTGGGCAGCCTGCAGGGCAAGACCATCGCGCTGTGGGGCCTGGCCTTCAAGCCGCGCACCGACGACATGCGCGAAGCCCCCAGCCGCACCCTGATGGAGGCGATCTGGGCCGAGGGCGGCAAGGTGCGCGCCTACGATCCGGTGGCGATGGACGAGGCCCGCAAGATCTACGGCGAGCGCGCCGACCTGGTCCTGGTGGACTCGCCGATGGCCGCGGCCGAAGGCGCCGACGCGCTGGCGGTGGTGACGGAGTGGCGCGTGTTCCAGAGCCCCAACCTGGGCAAGCTCAAGCAGCTGCTGAAGCAGCCGGTGATCGTCGACGGCCGCAACCTCTACGACCCGGCCTGGGTGCGCGGCGAAGGTTTCGTTTACGACTGCGTCGGCCGGCCGGTGCAGAAGCATTGATCGAAGGCGATCGTGCCTGAAGCGGGCCGACTGAAAGCGCGCTGAAAGCAGGCTGAACACCGGACCTCCTCCCGGATGCTGCAAGGCATCCGGGAGTCACCGGACTGCAACAAAAAAATCCTTGCCGCAGCATGGTCTTGCACTAGACTATGCGCCGGACCGGCGTGGCCGGCGCACTCAACTCCATCAGCATCTGCGACGAGGCCGCCCTTGGATTCCAGGACCGGCGCTGGCGACCCGAAAATCACCTTGAACGAGCTGGCCCGTGCGCCGGCCGCCGTGCGTCGCATCGTCGCCCATCCCTACCTGGCCGTGCGCGGCATTGCCCGCGGCAATCTGCCCAGCCCCTGGGACATCGTCGCCTTCGCCATGCTGTTCGGCACCCTGGTCCTGATCTCGGTCGGCACCTCGCAGTTCGGCGCCCCGCTGTCGGCCCTGGAAAAGACACCGGTGGACCTGAGTCCCTCGGCCCTCCCCTATTACGCCCTGCGCACCACCCTGCGCATGGGCGCGGCGATGGTCCTGTCGCTGGTCTTCAGCATCGCCTACGCCGGCCTTGCGGCGAAGAGCAAGCGCGCGGAGCGCATCATGATCCCGGTGCTGGACATCCTGCAGTCGGTGCCGGTGCTGGGCTTCCTCACCTTCCTGGTGCCGTTCTTCCTCGGCCTGTTCCCCGGCAAGGTGCTGGGCGCGGAACTGGCCTCTGTATTCGCCATCTTCACCGCCCAGGCCTGGAACATGGCCTTCTCGGTCTACCAGTCCCTGCGCACCCTGCCGCCGGATCTGGTGGAGGCCTGCAAGAGCCTGCGCTTCAGCCCGCTGCAGCGCTTCCGCCGACTCGAACTACCCTTCGCCATGCCGGGGCTGATCTGGAACATGATGATGTCCATGTCCGGCGCCTGGTTCTTCGTGGTGGCGTCGGAAGCGATCACGGTGGGCAACCAGACCATCACCCTGCCCGGCGTCGGCTCCTACGTCGCCACCGCCATCGCCGAGAAGAACCTCGGTGCCATCGGCTGGGCCATCCTGGCCATGCTGATCGTGATCCTGCTCTACGACCAGCTGCTGTTCCGCCCGCTGATCGCCTGGGGCGAGAAATTCCGCGCCGACAACGAACCCGGCGAGGTGGAGCCGGAATCCTGGGTGCTGCGCATGCTGCAGCGCTCGCGCTTCGTCGGCACCCTGTGGCGTCCGACCGAAGCGTTCATCAGCTACGTGCTGCGCCAGCGGCGTGCCGCGAAGGTGGAAGCCGAAACCAGCCTCAACCTGCCACCCTGGACGCCACTGGCCATCGACATCGCCTGGTACGGCCTGATCGTCCTGGCCGCCGCCTACGGCGCATGGACCACGGTGCGCTACATCAGCCACAGCCTGGGCTTCGGCGAACTCGGGCACGTCACCCTGCTGGGCCTGATCACCATGACGCGGGTGATCCTGCTGGTGGCGCTGGCCAGCCTCATCTGGGTACCGATCGGCGTCGCCATCGGCCTGCGGCCACGGCTGGCGGCGATGGTGCAGCCGGTGGCGCAGTTCCTCGCCGCGTTCCCGGCCAACCTGCTGTTCCCGGTGGCGGTGGTGCTGATCGTCAAGTTCGGCCTCAACCCGGACATCTGGCTCAGCCCGCTGATGATCTTCGGCACCCAGTGGTACATCCTGTTCAACGTGGTGGCCGGTGCCAGCGTGTTCCCGCACGATCTGCGCGACGCCGCCGACAATCTGCACCTGCGCGGCTGGCTGTGGTGGAAGCGGGCGATGATTCCGGGCATCCTGCCCTACTATGTCACCGGCGCCATGACGGCGGCCGGCGGCTGCTGGAACGCCAGCATCGTTTCGGAAATCGTCACCTGGGGCGACAAGCACATCCAGGCGCACGGCCTCGGCACCTATATCACCCAGGCCACCAACGACGGCGACTATCCGCGCGTGGTGCTGGGCGTGGCGATCATGTCGCTGTTCGTGGTCGGCTTCAACCGCGTGCTGTGGCGGCCGCTGTATCGCAGCGCCGAGCGCCTGGCCGGCGTCGAGGAATAACCGGAGGCAGTTGATGAACGACGAGTACAAACAATCTGCCCCCATGGCCGCCCCCGGCGATCCCCCCCTGGCCGATACCGTGCTGGAAGTGCGCGGCGTGCGCCGCGCCTTCAAGCGCCCGCACGGCGAACCCCTGGTGGTGCTGGAATCGGTCAACCTCAACCTGCACAAGGGCGAGATCATCGGCCTGCTCGGCCGCTCCGGCTCGGGCAAATCGACCTTGCTGCGCATCGTCGCCGGGCTGATCAAGGCCTCCGATGGCGAGGTCATCTACCGCGGTGAGCCGCTGCACGGGCCCGCCGAAGGCATCTCCATGGTGTTCCAGTCCTTCGCCCTGTTCCCCTGGCTGACGGTATTGCAGAACGTGGAAGCGGGCCTGGAAGCGCAGGGCTTGCCGCCCGACGAGATCCGCGAGCAGGCCCTGCGCGCCATCGACGTCATCGGCCTCGACGGTTTCGCCAACGCCTATCCGCGCGAGCTGTCCGGCGGCATGCGCCAGCGTGTCGGCTTCGCCCGCGCGCTGGTGATGAATCCCTCCATCCTGCTGATGGACGAGCCGTTCTCGGCGCTGGACGTGCTGACCGCGGAAACGCTGCGCACCGACTTCCTCGACCTGTGGACGGAAAACAAGCTGCCGATCCAGTCGGTGTTGCTGGTGACGCACAACATCGAGGAAGCGGTGTTCATGTGCGACCGAATCCTGGTGTTCTCGGCCAACCCGGGGCGCGTCGTGGCCGAAATCAAGGTGCCGTTCAAACACCCGCGCAACCGCCTCGACCCGCGCTTCCGCCAGCTGGTGGACGACATCTACTCGCGCATGACGGTGCGCCATGCCACCGGCAAGGCCACCGTGCTGTCGATCGGCGAACGCCTGCCCGAGGTCTCCACCAACCTGATGGCCGGTCTGATCGAAACCCTGGCCTCGGAAACCTACAAGGGCCGCGCCGACATGCCGGCACTGGCCCAGGCCCTGGCGCTGGAAGTGGACGAACTGTTCCCCCTGGCCGAGTCGCTGCAGATGCTCGGCTATGCCGAACTGGAATCCGGCGACGTGCAGCTGACCCCGCTGGGCCTGCAATTCGCCCAGGCCGACACCCAGGTGCGCAAGGTCGGCTTCGCCAAGCAGATGCTGACCCGCATCCCCCTGGCCGCGCACATCAAAAGCGTGCTCGACGAACGCCCCGGCCACCGCGCACCGGCGGTGCGCTTCCTGTCCGAGCTGGAGGACTACCTCAGCGACAGCGCCGCCGAGCACACCCTCAGCGCCGTCACCCAGTGGGGCCGCTACGCCGAGCTGTTCACCTATGACGACGCGGCCGAAGCCTTCAGCCTGGACATGCCTGAAGCGGAGGCGAGCTGAAGTCCGGTTCGTCGCCGGCTGACGCAGGCATGGAACCCCGCTCTCCCGAAGAAGCGCGCATCCTCGCCTCCTGGTCGAAAAACGTATCGGCCTGGACCGATGCGGTGCGGCACAGCGCGATCGAGAGCCGCAAGCTGGTCACCGACCGCGCCATCGTCGACGCGATACTCGACGCCGCCCCGCGTTCGGTGCTGGACATCGGCTGCGGCGAAGGCTGGCTGGTGCGCCAACTGGCTGCGCGGGATATCCAGGCGACTGGCGTCGATGCGATTCCCGCCCTTGTCGAACAGGCTCGCAAAGCCGGCGGGGGCGATTTCCAAGTTGTTTCCTACGAGGATCTCGCCGCCGGCAGGTTCAACCGGCGCTTCGACCTCGCCGTGTGCAATTTCGCCCTGCTGGGCAAGGAATCGGTCGAAGACCTGTTCGGCGCCATACCCAGGCTGCTCAACCCCGGCGGCTGCTTCATCGTGCAGACCCTGCATCCGGTAAGCGCCTGCGGCGATGCCGCCTATGTGGACGGCTGGCGCGAAGGATCGTGGAATGGATTCAGTGCCGACTTCACCGATCCGGCACCGTGGTATTTCAGGACGCTCGGAAGCTGGGTCGATCTGTTCCGGCGGCACGGCTTCGAACTGCGCCGGATGCACGAACCCCTGCACCCGCTGACGCGGAAACCGGCCTCGGTGATCTTCGTCGCATGCAATGTGCGCCCTCAGCAAACCGCTCTTTCAGGGCAAGCTCCCGAAACAGGAGAATGACGACGGCGCCGGAAGCGGCGGCAGTGCAGGTGCGCCGGGTTTGAGCACGGCCAATTCTCACTACGTTCATGGGCATACCCGAAAGAACGGATCACACGTCGCCGGTTACTACGCCACCAATGCCACCACGGCAGACAACTGCTCGCCCCATCGCAACATCGACCCCTATGCGGGTAAGGCCGGCACAGCCGGCTCTGGGCGGCGGCTGTGGCATCAGGCTTGGCCCGCCAGCAGCACCAGGCGCAGGAATTCCCTGGCCTCGGCGTAGATCGCGGGGTTCTTGGTTTCCTTGGGCCCGGCGATGTTGAGGATCGTAACGTGGTTCTCACCCAGCCATCGCCGCACGGCACCGGCATCGGCCTGGCCCAGCTCCACCGCCAGCACCGGCCGCCCAAGTTCCGCCGCAAACTTCACAGTCAGCGCGGTTCCACCGGTCATTTCTCCGCGGTATAAGATCAGCGTGGCGTCGCTGTCGCGCACGTTCCACTTCGTCCGCTGCCTGTAGCCGCGGCTGGGAGTTTCAATGAGCAGGTATTCCGGCGAAATAGCACCGTCCTCGGCACGACGGCCGGCGGGGCACCAGCCACGAGCCTCAAGGCCTGAGCAGCGGGCAGCATCGAGAGCTGCCCGATCGACTCCTGTTTGACCGCCGCTGACTATCGCTTTGAGGGTGGGCATTTCACGAGTGCTTTGTCGGTGTGGTTCCCTTGTGCGCCCTGCTGTTGATGCGGCCTCGCCGCCATCGTCCTGTTGCTCGTGCGGCTGTCGGTCTGCTCGATGCGCCATCTCTTATTGGTTGCCCTTGAACCCGAGGGAAATCACCGATCGACGGCTGGTGGGAGGCCGCCCGCACCAGGATCGCGGAAGAAAAGCGCGCCTCAGGAAACTGAACACCCACATCGCGCAGCCCATCCACTGCGTCATGACTCGATGTCTGCACCCGCCTGGAGACAAGTGCTGTGCGTCTGCCAGGTTCATATCGAGCAGAGCTTTTTCGGGATTCCAGCATAGCCGGGAAGGTAACGGGCAACCGGATGCGCTCGCTGCGCGCGGATGAGGCTGGATACAATACTCCAGAAACAAGAAACCCCACGTTTCCATGGGGTTATGAGACTCCGCGAGACTGCCTGAGTCTGGTATCTGGTGGTGGTACATCCCTCGAAAAGTAGGACTATCTGTTTGAATTAAAAGCAAAACAGGTCCGTCCGAATTCATCAATGCCCCTGCTGTTGCCCCCACGAAATTGGTACTGGAAAAACCACGGGTTCGAGGGAGGGTCGGGTCGTGGATTGCCGGAAGTTTCCGGACTCTATCGGACGGTGCCGGACCTCAGCTTGGCTACGCGGCGTGCTTCACCTCGTACCGCTGCACCAATACCTCGGCCGGCAGTCCCAGCCCTTCCGACAGCCGCCGGATCATCTCCAGCGTCAGCGGGCGTATCCGGTTCAGCACCTCGGCAACCCGCGCCCGCGAACCGATATAGGGCTCCAGATCCTTGCGGGTGAGTCCGCGCTGTTCCATCACATAGAGCAGGAAATCCACCGGTTCAGGATCGCGCACCGGGTGGTGCTTGGCTTCATAAGCTTGGATCAGCAGCGTCAGCACATCGAGACGGTCAGCCTCCGCACTGCCCTCCGGTGCATCCCAAAGGGTATCCGCCAGCTTGAGCGCGGCCCGGTAGTCGCGCTCGGTCTTGATCGGCTTCAGTTCCATATCACACCTCAAATCGTTCCAGCGTCGATGCGGTCATACTCAGAATGCGTGCCTACGAAGCGCACAAACATCATTCCGCGGTTGTAGTGCACGGCGACGACCAGCCGATAATCGTTACCCTTAATGTTGAATACCACGCGATTGTTTGCCAGGAAACTCGCGTTACGATGGGCTTTCTTGATGGCCGCCGGGCTGGTCCAATCCGCACGGCTGGCTTCCGCATACCATCCCCGCAGCGGCGTTTCGGCAGGCGGATGCTTCGCCCAAAATTCGCGTAGTCTGCTCAACGCAATCACTCGCATGAATCATTTTACACCGCTCCCGCCATGGGAGCAAATGGCTGCTAGCGGCCCGTTTGAAGCGGGGCGAGAAAGGCCTGAAGTGAGTAAGGAAAGGGCTGTAATCCATGTCTGATACTCGGAAATCCACGGACTTTCTCGATCTTGCGCTTGACGACTATCTGGCGGCCCGGCTGCTTCTGCGTTCTGGCTTGCTTTCTCAAGGCTTGGCGGTTGCAGCGACCGCCGTGGAGAAACATCTAAAAGCGGCATTGGCGCTGAAGAATTACTACCTTAAGAAACACCTTGAATCCGGCCTGTTGCAAGGTATCGAGAAACTGTATCCCAGCCTGTACAACGCGCTGGACCCGGATTTTCTAAGGTATCTCAAACGGGGTTTCATGCTGCGCTATGCCACGGTGGACAGCGATGGTTTTTCGATAGTCATCAATCAGCATCGAACCCTAGTTGCCCTGGATGAGACGATGGTACGAATCGACAACGGCTTTCTGATCAAGCAAGGATCAAACGAACTCGATACCCCGCTGCGCAGAGCCGTGAAAGCCCAAAATTCCACGCTACTCGAAGACAACGTTCCCTTGGGCGGAATAACGCTCCCCGAACTCGCCAAGCGAGTGAACAAGATGTTTGAGCTGAAGGTTGACCACAAGCTGGCAACGATGAGAGTCCAGTACGAGACCGAAGGGCTAAATATCGTCGGGGACTTCTGCAAGAAATCGGACATCGGCATGAATAGGGCCACACAAAAGCTTTCTATGGGCTAACGTCCGTTTGTTTTGTTTCAGGTCGCTGATGTCTACAGACATCGGCGAATCCTATGGCCGCCCCATCGTAGGCGGCGCCGGGGATGGCCCTTGCTTTGAGCGTGCGTTGCTCGCCTCGTGGGAAGCGCCAGCACGCTGACGCCGCACGTTCTCCCCCGATACATCAAGCGCTGCCGTTTTCTCGGACTGCCGCACAATTGCCTGCGGCAGCGCGCGGCGGTCATTTGTATAGATCACAGCGGCTTCCCGCGCCCGCGTCAGGTCCGTATAGAAGCTGCGGTGATCGGTTGTGCGCGCCTTCGTATCCTTGTCCAGCAATACACGTTCGGCGCCCAGTCCCTGCGAGCTGTGGCCGGTTGCTGCGTAGCCGTATTCGACCGGCAACGCGCGATCTGCCGTGAGCATCCGGCGCGTGCCGTCGGCCGCTTTCAGCGTGATCCCGTCCCTGGACACCGATTCCACGACGCCGCGTTCGCCATTCCGGACGCCAAGCACCCGGTCCGTGCCGGTAATGCGCAGGGATTCTCCGGCGGCGATCTCCCGCGTCTCGATGCGCCCGATCACCAAGCCCCTGCCACTGAGCCGGGCTGGCTGCACGGCGATCTCCTTGCCCGCCTCGTTGCGCGCGATGAGCTGGTAATCGGCGATCTTCGTCACCTTGTAAACCTCACCGCGCTCGACGCCAAGCGAGCGATACGAGCGCTGGAACCACAGCGCATCGCCCTCCCTAAAGCGATCCAGCCGCTTCTGTTCGGCCGTCGTCATGTCCTTGCGCTGGAAGGTCTGAATGGTCGCCTTCGCGCCGTCCAGCTCGCCGCGCTCCTTCAGTGCGCTCCGGACGGCCTGGTTGATCTGCGCCCGCGCCTCGTTGGTGCCGGTCAGGATCAGCGTGCCGTCCCGTCCCGTCCGGGACAGTCCGGCATAGTCCTGGGCGATCCGCTGGTAGCGCTCGCCCGCGTTGGCGATCTCCCGGATTTCCAGATACGACAGCGCGCGGGCCGGCTCGTCCAGCGAGAGTCGCGCAGCCGTCCGGATACGTCCGTCCCGCTGGCGCAGGAATTCGGACATCCGGACCGTCGCCATGCCGTGCTTCTGTAACTCGATGAAGGCCCTGCCGGCATCGACGGACTGATACTGCCGGTTGTCCCCGACCAGCAACACCCGCGCGTCGTGGTTCCGCGCTCGCTCCAGGGTGGACAGCAAGTTCCGGTTGCCGACCAGTCCAGCCTCGTCCACCACCAGGACCGTCCGGCTGTTCAAGGTCTTGGTCGCTTCCCGGTCAGCCAGCCAGCCTTGCAGCGTACGGGCCTCGATGCCGGACTCGTTAAGAGCTTTGACGGCACTGTGCGAGGGTGCGACGGCCTGGACCTTGTAGCCTTGCCGTTCGGCCAGCTCCTGGAATTCCCGGAGCGCGGTGGTCTTGCCGCTGCCGGCGACGCCCTGGACGCCGTTGATGCTATTTCCGCTAGTGGCAGCCAGCTCCACCGCCTGCGCTTGGCCGATGGTCAATTCCCGCTCGGCTAAGTGCCGGGCGGTCGCCTCTGCGCTCGCAATGGGCGCGACCTGTCGGCGGCCATCTTCCTCAATTGCCAATATCCGCCGCTCGATGTCCGTCGCCTGCCGTGTGGTCAGCCGCTGTCCGCCGTGGGAGTGCAGCACCTCGAAGCTGGACTCCCGCCGCTTCAGCTCGGTTTCGATGGCCTTGTACCCGGCATCGCCGCGCGATTCGCGCAGAGCTACGGCCAGGACTTCGTGCCGGTCGAACGCGGCCTCGCGCTCGCCCAGGTGGGTCAGGGCGAAGTCCAGGGCGGCGCGGGCGGATTGGCGTTCGGACGCGGCCAAACCCGCCTCTCTGTCCGGATTGCGCTCGCGCGTAGACCGCACGTCGGCGACGCCAAGCTCTTTTGCGCGCGCCTGCCACTGTCGGGCCAGCTCCTCCCGGTCGTAGTCCTGCTTGGCGTCGCGCGTCGCCATGACCGCCGCTTTCTTCTGTACTGCTGTTGCCGTTTCCAGGGTCAACCCCTGGGCAGCCAGGGCGGCTTCGATCTCGGCCGCCCGGTTGCTGAATCCCTCGATCTGCTCACGGCTGATGTGGGCCAACTCGGGATTGCCATGCTTACCCTTGGTAATGTCGTAGCCCAGCTCGTGGGCACCTCGGGCCAGCTCGGACAGATAAATCTCATACATCAGGCGCTGTTCCTTGAACATCGCCGTGTTGTCCACGCTGCGCCATTGGCCGTCAGCGCGCTGGGTGATGTTGAGGGCGACGACATGACTGTGCAGGTCCGGGTCGCCGGCGCGGCTGGTGGTATGCAGGAATTCAGCGATGACGGCGTTGCCTGTGGTCTCCACGGTGGTTTTGCCGTCCTGGGTGACGCGGGTAGCGGTCAGGGCTTCGATGCGCTGGCGGGCCACAGCGACGGCTTCCTGGTGGGCTCGGACGAGTCGGTCATCGCCGAGGACAAGGGCCTGGATCGAAAACGACTTGGGCGCCGAGAACTCAAAATCCGTACCGGCCCTCCGTTCGTTGATGCCGCCGCGGTGTAGTGCGGTCCCGTCCGGCAGCTCGCCGCGAACCAGGGCCTTGAAGTCGTCGGGTCTGACCGGCCCAGACAACCCGAGCGCTTCCGCGCCCTTGCCGTGCCAGGACGACGGCGACGCCGAGTCCTTGGTGTAATAGTCATCCTTGTCGTAGTAGCCGCTCGCCTGCGACGCGCTGATGTTTTTTGGCCTCGCCATGCCGCACCGCCTGCACGATCCTTGTGCTGGTTTGACCGCTGAGGCGAGAACAGTTCACGGCCGGGCGAAACGAGAAATGCGCTGCCGCTAGTCTTCGGGTCGCTACCGAACCGGCGCCATTTCGGTGCGCGTACCGACCGGCACTGAGTCCGCCATCCTGCACGGAAAACCGGTGACCCGGAACGGAGGCAGGGTCAAGATTGCGGGCGCAGCCCGCACCCGCAGGGCTCGATCTTGACGCTGCCGCAGTGGAGGGTAGGCTTGTTCCGGGCAGGGTGGCGACACGGGTGCCCCCGAATACACCTGAACGGCCGGAAAATCCGGCGCTTGTGGCGGATTTTCGGGGTGCGCGCATACATTGGCAGGGGACCCCGAATACACGCAAACCCGCGCCAGATAAGAGCCGCAGCCGCTATCGGAGATTGCGTACTGTATCAAGGCCTTTGCGGCGCGAAGCGACGCTGGCGTCACCGCCCGTGGCACGGCGAAGCCGCCTGCAAACGAAGAATCGCCACAGCAACGCTTACCCACCAATCGAGGCGCGACACGGGGTCAGATAGATATGGAACCGATCGCCAGCGTCGGCACCGGGGGTGCCTGATACCATGGGGGCAACTTTCACTCGGCGCAAACTTTCGTATCTTTTGTCAGATCGGCACGCTCGGCCTTGCGCATTCAGTTGTAACAGGGCCGGGAGATGTTCTCGTAATGACTCTACCGGTGTTACAACTTCTGAGAGGATGCGGCCAAATGTCCAATGCTTGCCCTGTGTGCGGCTCGGAACTCCGAGACGCAAAGCAATATACGAACGGCCGTGATGCCTCACTATTTTCGTGCCCCTTATGCGGAGACTTCACGCTGTCAAATAGCTCACTGGCGTCTTTGCCGAGCATTCTTGGCGCGCACAAGGATTCGACAGCGAAACTAAGCCACGCACTTCGACTAATGCAGTACAACAACAAAGGCGTGGAACTCTACTCAACAACCATAGAAACAATCGTCAAGCAGCCGCTGCCCCGTCCACGCGAGCAAGCTGATCTGTTCATTCGATGGCTTGCGGAGAATGTTCCGGGACCAGGAGAGACCGTTTGGGTGCAACCCAGTACGCACAGCTCCATCATGGGCGCCAAATCTCCTGCAGGGTTTGGATTAGTGCTTAGACACCTTTTCGACGTCGGCCTCGTAACTGGAAAGATGTCAGAAGCAATTGGCGCCCCAGGGAGAGCCCATGTCACGTTGTCATTTTCTGGTTGGGACCGATACGAAGAACTACGTCAAGGGCGAGCAACATACAGAAAGGCCTTCATGGCGATGAAGTTTGGCGATCCGACTCTTGACGATGTACTTGAGAGAATATTCAAACCCAGCGCGAAACTCGCCGGCTTCGAACTGTTTCGTCTTGATGATATTCCACGGGCGGGCCTAATAGACGACCGGCTACGCGTTGAAATTCAGGCATCCGATTTTCTGGTCGCCGACCTCACCCATGACAACCTTGGTGCATATTGGGAGGCCGGATATGCCGAAGGGCTCGGCAAGCCCGTCATCTATACATGTGAAAAGAGAAAATTTGACACGCAGAAGACCCACTTTGACACAAATCACCATTTGACCATTATCTGGGATCTTGCTTCGCTTGAAGCCGTCGGCGAACAACTGAAGGCGACTATTCGCGCGACATTACCTCAATGGGCGAAGCAGGAAGATTGATTGTAGGTATAACGCGCAAATCCTTGAGACGATTCATGCCAAAGAGACCCTCGAATAGCGTCGCACTTGCCAAAGTTGCTCGTGAAGCGCTTATTCAGGACGAATGCGCAACCTCGCGCTGGCTCGCCACGGACAACCTCTCAGAGCTGCGCCTGTTTTTGGACACACTGGAAAATTTTATTGAAAACGAGGAACGGCGTGATGTTGAGGCTCTCAAACCGCACGCCAAATACCCCGACTTCTGGGCCGATCACTACCCATACCAGTGGCAGCAAATTATTGGCAGCCAGCTTCGGCAATCGTTCCTTGTATCTCTCATGTCGGCAACCGAGTTCCATCTTGGTATGCTTAGCCGCGACGCTGCATCAATTGTGCAAACGCCCATCAGTCATGATGATCTGAAGGGATCTATGCTGACGCGTTCCAAGAAATTTCTTGAGGCGTTTGCACATTTCTCCGCGCCAAGTCACAGTTCGTGGGAAATTATTGGAGACCTGTACGCGCTGAGGAATTCAATCGTTCATAACGCGGCGCTAGTAGACGCTGACCGCAATGAAGGCCGTATTGCAGCGATGATGAAAAGGAGCCCTGGCATTTCGCAACCATCGGCCGGCATGCTTGAGATGAAACGGGAGTTCTGTTCGTATGCCCACAAAGCAGTCGAGTCCTTTTTTAACGATCTACATGATCAGCAAATACTGCTTTGCAGGCGAACAGCTAAGTTCGCGCTTCAGAGCCACAGCAAGCCGGGGCGGTGACCTAAAAATGGTTCGACCAACACTCATTGTATGCACAGCACTGGCGCTTTCAGCATGTGCGACGACTCCGGTTTCACTGGATGCCGCGAAGCAAACTCCCGCAGAAAGGGTTCTCGCGTTCCAGCAACCGCCTAGTGGCACCCCCAGCTCCATCGTGGTCACGCGAGATAAAGGTTTTTTGGGTGGTGGCTGTTACTACGCGCTATTGATCAACGGCACGCTAGCTGCAAGGTTTGATACGGGGGAAACAGCAAAATTCTTCATGGAGCCGGGAGAGATTCTATTGCGCGCAGGCCGTGACCCCGAGGGCAAGGCATTGTGTGCCGCCGGGCAAGATGACTGGACACAACGAGAGACTGTCCTGCATCCGCAGGAGACCAAATATTTTCGCCTGTCAATCGACGCGAATGGAAAAACAGACATCCAACGGGCGGAGTAGCACGATAGGTTGGAGTGAGCCTGCGAACCCCAACGTATGGGCTCAAAGGTTTTTGTTTTTTCGCTCCTTGAGCGCCCGATCGCATTCTTGAGCGTTCGCGAACGAATACTCAACCTCGATGTGACCTTCGTCGCCGCTGTCGGCAACTGCCATCAACGAGATGTTCGTCAAACTGTTTGAAAGGGATGATCCTGACTTTTGATCCCAAATCTTGAACAGGTAACGCTCCTTTTTACGCAGAGCCATCATCCAGTCTTTACCATCGCTCCAAATGCTGCCAGGAATTAGCTGATCGGTCTTCTTGCCGCGACCATAGCGTTCATCCAAGCCTGACTCAAGCTCCTCAAAGGCCGATCGAATCGACAACCCAAAAGAATTTGACGGTAGTTCGTGGCCGATTCCCTTCACCCAGCATAAGCCCTGATTGTCAGTAAGTTGCAATATGTACCTCTCGAAGGACGGGTGCGGCCGCGGCGCCGTCGTCAAACTATAGTATCCGTCCTGTAACGCGTTAAGCTGCGCCCCGAACTGGTCAGCCTTCATACCCATTGTGAACCCGAAGGGCCCGTCACCTGCGATAGA
The DNA here is from genome assembly GCF_000711955.1 of Nevskia soli DSM 19509. Lineage (GTDB taxonomy): Bacteria > Pseudomonadota > Gammaproteobacteria > Nevskiales > Nevskiaceae > Nevskia > Nevskia soli. The sequence continues at coordinate 293,169 of NZ_JONR01000001.1, read as the reverse complement.
CGCTAATGACACCTCCGGCGGTGGTGGGCTAGATGTTGGCGATGCAGATGCAACTGCCGTTGGCAGTGTTTGAAATGGCGCAAGACCGTATTTCGCAGCCAGGTAACCCTGCTCAAGCATTGCCAGAGTATTTTCCTGTGTCGCGACGTTTGCGAGGTTCAAAGCACCGATCAACCCACCGCTAGACTCCCTTCGAGTCCTAGCGATCTCCTCTTGAACCTTCAACATTTCTTCGTGAATTTGCTCCGCCTTAGTCGGGTCAGGTTGCTGCGCAGACACTTGTATGACGACTTTTGCTCCCGTCTCGATCGCGTGAATTTGTTGGGTAACAAGGGCTTCATTCGTTTTGAGGATATCAAGTCGAACTTGTGCCAGCGCTTGCACGAGACCACCAAATTTCTTTGTTTCTTCCTCCGTTGCAGTGATATTTCTAGCAATCTCGCCCTGCTCCCTTGTCAGCGCGGCGACTTTCGATTTTTCCTCGTCCGTAAGATGGCGTTGGCATCCCACAGCCAAGATTGTACCCATCAAAACAATAACAGCCTCGCGTCGTAAGCTGCGCATTAAACTCTCTCCCCATTTCGATCTGCGAATACCGACGGGACGCCCCATCGGAGGCGGAACCACTCTTTCCGATTCCGACAAACGCGATTTCGACGGATCTAGGGCAGCAAATACTTGCTGCATTTAGGCAATTCCCTTGGCTGATAGATCCGTGAGGCATTGATCCAGCGAAGGTCGGTTGCACTGTTCCCCAATTGAACCGTTAAATCAATGTTCCCCGATGGCCTCACAATATCCCCTTTCAAGCCCAAGCTGTCAGATCAGGCCCCTCGAATTTCCGATGCCAAAAATCGGGCAAAGCCAAGATGAGACCGAACAAAGCTGACCATTCACAAACTGGCGCGCTGACTAAATCCTCCGAAATTGGCCGTCACAATCTTGCGTTCGTCTCGGAGTGCGTCCAAATAATCCGCCCAAGCCTGCATCATTTTCCTGCGCTCCGGCAGATGCTCGGCATAGTTGTAGGCTGCCCGCACGCGATTGCGCTCGCCGTGGGCAAGCTGGCGTTCGATGGCATCGCGCGGCCAGCCTTGCTCGTTCAGAAGCGTGGAGGCCATGCTGCGGAAGCCATGCCCGGTCATCTGCTCTCCGGAGTAGCCCAGGGCACGCAGGGCTGCGTTCACGGTGTTTTCGCTCATCGGCCGACGGTTGGCGCGCACGCCGGGAAACACGTAAGGCCCTGATCCGGTGGCTGGTCGCAGCCTTTCCAGAATCGCAAGCGCCTGAACAGACAGCGGCACGATGTGCAGCGCCTTCATCTTCATCTTGCCAGCGGGGATGCGCCACTCGGCAGCGTTTAGGTTGAACTCCGTCCACTCGGCATTGCGCAGTTCGCCGGGGCGCACGAACACGTAGGGAGCGAGTTGCAGGGCACATTGCGTCACCAAACCACCGGAATACCCCTGGATGGTGCGCAGGAGATGCCCGACCTCGGCCGGATCGGTGATCGACGCAAAATGACCCTGCTTCACCGGCGGCAGGGCGCCGCGCAGATCGGCGGATGGGTCCCGTAGGGCTCTGCCGGTGGCAACGGCGTAGCGGAACACCTGGCCGCAGTTCTGGTGTGCCCGATGCGCCGTGTCCAGCGTCCCACGGCTTTCGATCCGCCGGAGCACCATCAACAGTTCAGGCGCGGCAATCTCTGCAACCGGGCGAGCGCCGATCAGCGGAAAAATGTCACGCTCAAAGCGGCGGATGATCTTGTCCGAGTGGCTGGCCGCCCAGCCCGCCGAAAACTTGGCGAACCACTCGCGGGTGATCGCCTCAAAGCTGTTCGCCGCAGCTTCGATCTTGCGGCTTTTCTCCAACTGGCGGTGCAGGGAGGGGTCGATGCCGCTGGCCAGGAGCTTGCGGGCCTCGTCCCGCCGGTCCCGCGCGGCCCTGAGAGGCACTTCAGGGTAGACGCCATGGGACAGGCGCTTTTCCTTGCCTGCGAAGCGGTATTTGTGGCGCCACCACTTCGATCCGGTCGGGGTGACTTCGAGATAAAGCCCTTTCTCGTCAGAGAGTTTGTAGGGTCTCTCGCGGGGCCTGGCGTTCCGGCAGGCGGTGTCAGATAGGGACATTGGGGGCAACTCCCAAGGCGTCTGAATGACCTGCCCCCGATGTTGCCCCCTGTTGCCCCCGGATGCAAGCGGACGGGTATGGACCGCGCCGGACGAAAATCCAATAAAAAACCCCGCGTTTTCGCGGGGTTATGGACTTCTTCGGATTTCTCCGGACTTCTAATTGGTGGATGGTACAGGGATCGAACCTGTGGCCCCCGCCGTGTGAAGGCGATGCTCTACCGCTGAGCTAACCATCCGTTTGAGCCGCGCATTGTAGGCATCCGGACACCCCAACGCAACGCTTTTGGGCAAAGCTTCCGGTTTTACGGGCCGCCCGCCTGCGTCAGGCCGGCATGGGTGCCGCCTCGCGCCGGGTCAGCAGCCAGACGCAGGTCGAGATCACCGCGACATCGATCACAACGTGCAGCACGCTGAACGGATTGGGCCGCACCGTGAGAAACCGCAGGATGCCCAGGCTGCCGCCGATGAGGGGAAAGATCGACGCCAACCACAGCGCCGCCCGCTTGGGTGTCAGCAGGTAGGCGCCAAGCAACAGATACAGCACCCCGAACATCGCCGCCCCGATGACATCAGCGTGCCCCTTGTAGACCGCAAGCTGCGCGATATGGGTAACGCCCGAAAGCAGCATCAGGCCCGCGGCAAATCTGCGGGCGGGTGGAAGCACTGTTTGCATCTGGACCCCAATCTGGCCGGACTCGAACTCCGTACAGATTAGCGTCTCCCGGTAGTACGTGCTGGCAGACACCTTGATGCGGCGGCAGCCTCGGTGAAGCCGGCGAAAAACGACCGGCTTCATCCGGGAAAGTGACATTTTTTTGGCGCGCAAGGCCTCCCCTGGCGGTTTCGGGCCTACCGTCCGTCTGCTTCGGATTGCCGTCTAGGGGGTCCTATAGCCACCCCTCCCATCAGCGCTGCCGCCCATCCGTTTTGACGGTCCGGCAACCCTGCCCTGAATAGGATTCGCGGCGTAAGGGCAGGCATTCATTCCGAAGCACCCTTCAACTTCAGTTTCGTTGGGAGAATGTTCGATGATCAAGATCCGCGCCTTACCCGCCCTGTCGGCCTGTGCCGCCCTTGCCGCCACCTTCGCGGCCGGCGTGGCGTCCTTCTCAGCCGAGGCGGGCACGTCCCCCCAGTCCTCCACCTTCCTGGTGTCCCTGACCGTACACGACGACTGCACCATTTCCGCCGGCAACGCGCTGAACTTCGGCACGGCGACCAGCAGCCTGATCAACACCGCGATCAACGGCACGACCACCTTCACGGTCACCTGCACCAACACCACGCTTTATCACATGAGCCTGGACGCTGGATCGACCACCGGCTCTACTGTCACCAACCGCCTGCTGCTTGGCGGTGCGACCGGTGCTACGGTTCCCTATCAGCTCTACACCGACAACACCTACACCGCAGTGTGGGGCGACAGCACCGGCGGCTCCATCATCGATGGTCACGGCACCGGCCAGGCCCAGACCATCACGGTCAACGGCAAGGCGCTGTCGACCGGCAGCATGCCCGCCCCGGACACCTACACCTCCACCGAGACCGTGACGATCACCTTCTGATCGAAGGCCTGATCCCAGCGATTTTCGGAGCGGGTACGCCTCGGAACGCAAGCGGTGCCAGTCTCCATCCGGCAGCCGGCACCGTTTGAAGCCGCAGAGCCCGCTAAAGCCCCGTCCAAATACGGGCCGCATACAGCGGCGGGGAGCGTTTTGGCCCGCGTCTGCGCTTCAGGATGAGGTTTACGGATGAATAATAAAACCAAGTTACGCGCTCTGGGCGCAGTTGCAGGCGTGATCTTGGCGGCGGGCTCCTTCAACGCCGAGGCCGCCACCACCACCAGCACCTTCCAGGTGCAGATCACGCTGATTGCAAGCTGCGCAATCAGTGCGACCACCCTCAATTTCGGCTCCAGCGTGGGCGTGTTGACCTCGGTGGTCAACGGCAGCTCCACGCTCAGCGTTACCTGCTCCAATACCACGCCTTACAACGTCGGGCTGGATGCCGGCACCGTCAGCGGCTCCACCGTCGCCACCCGGCTGATGGCGGGCACCGCCGCCGGCAATACCGGCACCACCATGCAGTTCCAGCTCTACTCCGACAGCGGCCACACGACGACCTGGGGCAATACCGTCGGCACCAATACCGTCAGCGGCACCGGCAACGGCAGCGCCCAGACCATCAACGTCTACGGCCAGGTACCGGTGCAGACCTCGCCCAAGCCGGATACTTACCAGACCACGATCACCGCCACGGTCACCTACTGAAGCATGCGTCCGTGCCAACCGACAGGGAGCGCTGACATGAACGGCAAGCGATCGGGCAAGACGGCAATCCTTGCGGCACTGGCGCTGATGCTGCCGGCGTCCGCGCAGACCTCCTCGGCCGCCGCGACCAACGTGCGCACCGCAACCTTCATGGTGTCGGTGATCGTCGACAGCGACTGCGTCATCGTCAATGCGAATGCGCTGAATTTCGGCCATATCGGCGCCCGTCTGGGCTCGAGTTCCGGCCTTCCCTTCCTGCGCACCGAGCAGGTCACACGCTTGAACGTCACCTGCTCGAAGAACACCCGCTACACGCTGTACATGGACCAGGGCAGCGTCGCCGGCTCGACAGTGGATGCGCGCCTGATGGCCGGCAGCAGCGCGGGCAACGGCGACCGGCTGCAGTACCAGCTCTACACCGATCCGACGCGTTCCATTCTGTGGGGCGACGGCAGTTCCGCCAGCTCCAACAGCGTCGGCGGCACCGGCACCGGCACGCCCCAGACCTACATCGTGTACGGCCGTATACTCGATCAGAGCATGCCCACCCCGGATCTCTATAGCTCAATCATCACGGCTTCGCTGACCTTCTAATTCTGGAGAATGCACATGGCTCAGTCACAGGGACAAAACGGACCGGCGGCAGCGGAGTTGCCTCGCAAACTGTCGTTGCGGACAGCGGCGGCGCTGGGCCTGTTCGTACTGGCCTGCGCCCAACCGGTGATGGCCGCGTCCCTCCAGGTATCGCCGGTGACCCTGCTGTTCCAGCCCAGCCAGCCCGCGCTGGGCATCACCCTGCGCAATACCGGCGATGCGCCCCTGACCGGCCAGGTGCGCGTCTTCGCCTGGAGCCAGGACGGCAAGGATGACAAGCTCGACCCGGTGCAGACCTTGGTGGCCAGCCCGCCGATGGTGGTGATTCCGCCTCAGGGAGAACAGCTGGTGCGCGTCGTGCGCACCAGCCGGCAGCCCGCCGACCATGAAATCACCTATCGCCTGCTGATCGACGAACTGCCGCCGCCCCAAGAAGCCTCGACCGCGGCCGGCGTCAGCGGCGGCGTCAATTTCCGCCTGCGCTATTCGATTCCGGTATTCGCGCCGATGGCCGGCGCACCGGCAGACCCCAAGCTGAGCTGGACGCTGAAGCAGCATGACGGCGCCTGGTTCCTCGGTGCCAGCAACCAGGGCCCCACCCATGCGCAGCTCAGCATGGTCAAGCTAACCGGCACCGACGGTGAAAGCTTCGAGGTTTCTTCCGGCCTGCTGGGCTACGCCCTCGCCGGCAGCGGCCGCGAATGGCGCCTGTCGGAAAAATTTCCAGCCAAGCTCGCCGGCGCCGGGCTCAAGGTCGAAGCAATGGTGAACACGGTGGCCCAGCCGGCCGCGGCCGTCGCAGTCGGCGGCGCTCCGTAAACGGAAGCGTGGCGGCATTCGCCACCCGATGCCGCGGCAGGTTTCCCGGGGCAATGGACGCGACAAGCCGCCCGCCATGCGCCCTTACCTCCATTCATCCGGTTTCAGGCAAGCCGCCGCGGCCCTGGCCGCCGCCGTCGGCATGCTCGGCATGACGGCGGCGCCCGCCGACGCAACGGCACCGGCCACGCTCGACCTCGGCAAGGCGGCCGCCACCCGGACACCGCTGCAATCCACGCCGCCGGATACCACCGCCGGTGGATCCGCCCCTGGCTCCGCCTATATGGCGCTGTATCTCGAAGTCACCCTCAACGGACGCCAGACGCAGACCATCGTCTCCTTCTACCAGAAGGACGGGCACCTGCTGGCGGACGTGGCGGACCTGTACCAGATCGGCCTGGAGACCGGCAGCCTGGAAAACCTGCCGGCCCTCAAGTCGATCCGTCTCGACCAGACGCAAGGCGGCACCGTCAGGGTGACGCCACTGGATCAGGTGCCCGGCCTGAGCTACCACTACGACGCCAGCAAGCAGACCATCGACCTCGTCGCCGACGACAGGCTGGTGCCGCCAACCCTGCTCGGCGACCGGCCGGGCGGCCTGGTCGCCGCGGCCCCCGATTCCGGCCTGGTGTTCAACTACGACGCCTTCCTGCAAGGCAGTCCGGACCGCGACGGCACCACCACGCTGAGCGTGGCGAACGAGGAGCGCCTGTTCAACCGCTTCGGTATCTTCAGCAACACCGGCGTCGCCCGCGCCGGCGGCGAACTCGATCACTACACCCGCCTGGACAGCCTGTGGCATGACGACGATGAGCGGAACCTCACCACCATCCAGGCCGGCGACTCGATCTCCTCCTCGCTGAACTGGTCGCGCGCGGTGCGCCTCGGCGGCTTCCAGTTCCGCCGCAACTTCGCCCTGCGGCCGGACCTGATCACCTTTCCGGTGCCGACGCTGTCGGGCAGCGCGGCGGTACCCTCCTCGGTGGACCTGTACGTCAACAACATCCGGCAGTTCAGCGGCCAGGTACCGAGCGGCCCCTTCATCATCAACAATCCGGTGGCGCTTACCGGCGGCGGCCAGGCACGCCTGGTGGTGCGCGACGAGCTCGGCCGCGAAGTCAGCACCACGCTGCCGATCTACGTCGACAACCGCATGGTGGCGCGCGGCCTGAGCAATTATTCGGTGGAGACCGGCTTCCTGCGCCGCAACTACGGCGCCAGTTCCTTCGACTACGGCGCCACGCCCAGCGCCAGCGGTTCGTATCGCTACGGCTGGTCCGATGCACTCACCTTCGAAAGCCACGGCGAAGCCACCGCCGGGCTCTACAACGCCGGCCTCGGCGGATTGCTGCGCCTGGGACAGTGGGGTGTGGTCAATGCCGCCCTGGCCGGCAACGTCGGCAGGACCGCCGGCACCCAGGGCAGCGTCGGTTACCAGCTGATCCTGCCGCGCGTCAGTTTCATCGCCCAGACCACGCGCAACTTCAGCGGGTACCGCGACCTCGCAGCCATCGGCGGCACGGCGCCGCCGCGCATCTTCGACCAGATCAATCTGTCGATGCCGATCCTGGCAACGCAGAGCATCGGCATCAGCTACATCCATACGCAGAACATCCCGCTGCCGGGGCAGACTGACGCCACGGCCGGCACACCACTGACCGACAGCGCCTCGAACGCGGTGTCGCGTACCGTCTCGCTCACCTACACGGCGCAGCTGACCAACTGGTGCAACCTCTTTGCCAATGCGTATCAAAATGTCGATGCCAGCCATTCCCGCGGCTTCTGGTTCGGCGCCTCGCTCAATCTCGGTCACCGCCTCACCGGCTTCATCGACGGCGGCCGCAATAGCGGCCAGAACAGTTACGGCGCCAGCCTGGTCAAGACCTCCGACTACAACGGCGGCTGGAACTGGGGTGTGCAGGACAACGAGGGCGACCAGTACAGCCGGCTGGCGCGTGCCGGTTACCTGGGACGCTACGGCCAGCTCTCCGCTTCCGCCCAGGACAGCCAGGGCCAGACCCTGCTGTCGCTGGAGGCCGACGGCGGCCTGATCTTCATGGACGGCGTGCTCGAGCCCTCGCGCCACATCTACGACAGCTTCGCCCTGGTTTCCACCGATGGCATTGCCGGCATCCCGGTGCTCAACGAGAATCGCGTCATGGGCAATACCGACCGTGGCGGCCACCTGCTGATTCCGGATCTCAATTCGTACCAGCACAACCACCTGGAAATCGACAGCATGGTGCTGCCGGTGGATGCCAGCATCCCGGTGACCAAGATCGACGTGGCGCCGCGCAGCCAGGCCGGCGTGCTGGCGCACTTCGCGGTGCAGCGTTATACAGCCGCCACCGTGATCCTGGTGGATGCCGCCGGCCAGCCCCTGCCGACCGGCACCCTGCTCAAGCACCAGGAGTCCGGGCACGACTTCGTGGTCGGCTACGACGGCCAGGCCTTCATCGAGAACCTGGACAGCCGCAATCACCTCACGGCCCGCGGCAAGAACCTGAACTGCATCGCCACCTTCGACTACGCGCAGGCCGGCGGCAGCACCGACCTGCCGACCATCGGCCCGGTGACCTGCAAGGCGGCCGGCGCACACACACCATGAGCCCCCATATGAAGATCCAGCTCCGCCGCAGGCTGTTGCAGCCTGCCGTCCTGGTCTGCGTGGCCCTGGCACTGCTGCAGCCCGGCCGCGCGCTGGCGCAGCTGTGTACCGCCAGCGCCACCACGGTTGCGTTCGGCAGCGTCGATGTGGTCTCCGGCGCCGACTATCCCGCCACCGGCACCTACACCATCACCTGCAATATCGGCCTGCTCGGCCTCGGCTCCGTCAACGTCTCGGCCTGCGCCAACATCGCAGGCGCCAACGGCACCACGCCGCGCAGCATGAGCAGCGGCGCCAACAGCGTGGCTTACAACCTCTACTCCGACAGCGCCCACAGCACCGTATGGGGCGCCTTCGGTACCACGCCCGGCATTCCCAACCCGCCGAACCCGGTCAACCTCACCGTCAGCAGCTTGCTGCTCGGCGGCACCGCCAGCAGCAGCCCGATCACCATCTACGGCAACCTGAAATCCAGCCAGAACACCACGGCCATCGCTGGCGGCTACAGTGCCAGTCCCACCGCGACCCTGACCTACAACTACTCCTATTCAGCCCTGTTCCTTCCGGGGACTCCTCCCTCCTGCGTTTCCGGCCCCAGCGGCAACAACGGCAGCAGCACCTTCGCCCTCAACGTCAGCGCCACGGTGATCAACAACTGCAGCGTCACCGCCACGCCGGTCAACTTCGGCAACAGCGTCGGCGTCCTCACCAGCGCGCTCACCGCCACGGGCACCATCGCCGCCACCTGCACCAACAGCGACAGCTACACCATCGCCCTGAACAAGGGCACCACCGCCGGCGCCAGCATCGGCGACCGGCAGATGGCCGGCAGCGGCAGCGCCGTGGTGCATTACCAACTATTCGCGCCCACCACCGTCACCAGCGCCGGCGGCTCCGGCTGCAACTACGCCACGGTCTGGGGCGACACGACATCCGGCGCCCTGGTCAGCGGCACCGGCACCGGCGCGGCGCAGAACTACACCGTGTGCGGGCGGGTGCAGGCGCAAACCACGCCCGCGCCGGCGACCTACCAGGACACGATCCTGGTCACGGTGACTTACTGAATCTCGGACGCTTGATGATCGGAATGAACGATCATCATCAAGCGCACCTGCCGCCGGCCACGCTTCAGGCGCCGGCAACCGCTCCCTTGAGCGAAACAATCCGCAACGCCAGCTCCAGCGCCTGCTCGTAGTTGAGGCGCGGATCGACCGCGCTGCGATAGGCACGCTCCAGGTCGGTCTCGCTGAGGTCGCGCGCCCCGCCCAGGCATTCCGTGACGTCTTCGCCGGTCAGCTCGAGGTGCACGCCGCCTAGCCGCGAACCGCAATCCGCGTGGATGGCGAAGGCCTGCTCGATCTCGCCGAGGATGTCGGAGAAGGCGCGGGTCTTGAGGCCGTTGCCGGCGGTCTGGGTGTTGCCGTGCATGGGATCGCACAGCCACAGCACCTGATGACCCCTGGCGCGGACGGCGTCGATCAGGCCCGGCAGGTGCTGCGCGATCTTGCCGTTGCCCATGCGATGGATCAGGGTCAGGCGGCCCGGCTCGTTGTCGGGGTTGAGCAACTCGCACAGTTGCAGCACCCACTCGGTGCTCATCGAGGGGCTGACCTTGACGCCGACGGGGTTGCGGATGCCGCGGCAGTATTCGACGTGGGCGCCGTCCACGGCGGCGGTGCGCATGCCGATCCAGGGGAAATGGGTGGCCAGGTTGTACCAGCCCGGCTGGCGCGGCACGCGGCGCGTCTGCGCCGCTTCCGCGTTGAGCAGCAGGGCTTCGTGCGAGGTATAGAACTCGACGCGGTTGAAGTCGCTGATGGTCTGCCCGGCCAGCGTCTCGAAGAAGCGCAGCGATTCGCCGATGGCCTCGACCCGCTCGCGGTATTCGTTGGCGTGCGGCACATGCTCCACCCAGTCCAGGTTCCAGTATTCCGGATGGTGCAGATCGGCGAAGCCGCCGTCGATCAGGCCGCGGGTGAAGTTCATGGTCATGGCCGAGCGCTTGTGGCCCTCGACCAGGCGCTGCGGGTCGGCGGCGCGCGCGGCGGCGGTGAATTCCGGCAGGTTGACCAGGTCGCCTCGGTAGCATGGCAGGGTAATGCCGTCGCGGGTCTCCGTATCCGCCGAGCGCGGCTTGGCGTACTGGCCGGCAAAGCGGCCGATGCGCACCACCCGCTTGCGCAGGCCGTGCACCAGCACCAAGCTCATCTGCATCAGCACCTTGAGCCGGTTGGCGATGATGGTGGACTCGCAGTCGGCGAAGCTCTCGGCGCAGTCGCCGCCCTGCAGCACGAAGCGGCTGCCGGCCTGCGCCTCGGCCAGTTGCGCCTTGAGATTGTTCACCTCCCAGGACGTCACCAGCGGCGGCAGGCTGGACAGCTCGGCCAGGGCCTGCCCCAAGGCCGCTGGATCGAGGTAGGTGGGCTGCTGCACGGCCGGGCGGGACTGCCAGGAATCGGGGGTCCAGCCTTGCGCGGCGTCACTGGTCTTGTGGGAGGTCACGGCGGAACTTTTGCGGCCATAATGGGGCAGGAATTATAGGCCTTATCACCAAGATGACCCTGAACCCGGCCCTGCAGGGCACCGCCGAAGGTCCTTTCGGAATCGTCGGGGACGGCCGCGTGGCGACGCATTTCGCCCATTACTTCCGGCTTGCCGGCATCCCGTTCCGGCAATGGTCGCGCCGCTCCCCCACCGTCGACCTGGCCGACTGTCCGGTCATCCTGCTGCTGGTCTCGGACCCCGCGATCGAGGAGCTGGCGAGCCGCTACCCCGGCCGCAGGCACATCCATTTCTCCGGCTCCTTCAACAGCCCCGACGTACACGGCATGCACCCGCTGATGAGCTTCGGCCGCGAACTGTATTCGCTGCCGGACTATGAACGCATTCCCTTCGTCGTCGAGGACCCGGCCCTGTTCCGCAGTGTCTTTCCCCGGCTGCCGAACCCCTGCTACGGCATCCGCCGCGAGGACAAGGCGCACTACCACGCGCTCTGCGCCATGGCGGGCAATTTCACCGGCTTCCTCTGGGCCCGGCTGTTCGAGCAGTTTCCGGCCACCCTGGGCATCCCGCCGGAGGCCGCCATTCCCTACCTCGAACAGGTCTGCCGCAATATCGCGGCGGCACCGACACGGCCGGAAACCTTTCTCACCGGCCCCATCGTCCGCAACGACACCCATGCGGTGGAAAAGCACTTGACTGCGCTTGAAGGCGATCCCTACCGTGCTGTGTACGAGGCGTTCGCCCGCATTTATCTGGACCCGCACAAGCCGCGCCCATGACCTTAGAATGGGCCAAAGTCCCGCGCGCCGTGCCCACGACGGCAGCCGCCCATAATCAGTCGATTTAAATGCACAAAGAAGATTTCTCGGCGCACACGCCGCTGATGCAGCAGTTCCTCACCATCAAGGCCCAGCACCCGGACACCCTGGTGCTGTTCCGCATGGGCGACTTCTACGAGCTGTTCTACGAGGACGCGCGCAAGGCCGCGCGCCTGCTCAACATCACCCTGACCAAGCGCGGCGAATCCGCCGGCGCGCCGGTGGTGATGGCCGGCGTGCCACACCATGCCATCGAGCAATACCTGGCGCGGCTGATCAAGCTGGGCGAATCGGCCGTGATCGCCGAGCAGGTCGGCGAAGTGGGCCTGGACAAGGGACCGGTGCGGCGCGAGGTGGTGCGCATCGTCACCCCCGGCACCGCCACCGAGGAAGCCCTGCTCGACCCGCGCGTGCAGAACCTGCTGGCCGCCGCCTGTCACTCGGGTGGCCGCTATGGCCTGGCCTGGATGGAGCTGTCCTCCGGCCGCTTCGCCGTGCTGGAAACCGAGCGCATGGCCGACTGGCAGGCGGAGCTGCACCGCCTGCGGCCAAGCGAGCTGCTGACGCCGGAGGAAGCCGGGCTGGAACTGGGCGGCCTGAAGAGCCGCGCACGGCCGGTATGGCATTTCGATCCTTCCTCGGCGCGCCGGCTGCTCACCGAGCAGTTCGCCACCCGCGACCTGCGCGGCTTCGGCGCCGACGAACTCGGTGCCGCCCTGGGCGCGGCCGGCGCCCTGCTGCAATACGTGCAAGAGACGCAGAAGGCGCGCCTCACCCATCTCACCGGCCTGCGTGTCGAGGCGGTGGAAGACGCCCTGATCCTGGACCCATCGACGCGGCGCAACCTGGAAATCGAGCACTCGTTGTCGGACGCGCACGAGATCACCCTCGCCGGCGTGCTGGACCGCTGCGTCAGCGCCATGGGCAGCCGCCAGCTGCGGCGCTGGCTGCTGCGCCCGCTGCGCGACCGCGCCAGGGTCGGCGCGCGGCACGACGGCGTGGCGGCCCTGCTCGACGGCGGCAGCTATCGCGGCCTGCGCGAGGCCTTGCGCAGCGTCGCCGACATGGAGCGCATCCTGGCGCGCGTGGCGCTGCGCTCGGCGCGTCCGCGCGACCTCACCGGCCTGTCGCTGAGCCTCGCCGGCCTGCCGGCGGTGAAGGCATCGCTTGCCACGGTCGAGGCGCCGCTGCTGCGCGAGCTGCTGCAACAACTGGGCGATCACGCCGAACTGTCCGCCCACCTCGGCAACGCGCTGGCGGAGGAACCGCCGCTGACGGTGAAGGACGGCGGCGTGTTCCGCCGCGGTTTCGATGCGCTGCTCGACGAACTGCGCGGCCTCTCCGAAAACGCCGACGGCTACCTGGTGGAACTGGAACAGCGCGAACGCGCGCGCAGCGGCATCGAGGCGCTCAAGCTCGGCTACAACCGCGTGCACGGCTACTACATCGAGATCGGCAAGAGCCATAACGCCAAGATCCCACTGGACTACACCCGCCGGCAGACACTGACCAACGCCGAACGCTACATCACCGAGGAACTGAAACGCTTCGAGGAAAAAGTGCTGAGCGCGCGCGAGCGCGCCCTGGCCCGCGAGAAGCAGCTCTACGAGGAACTGCTGGACCGGCTCACCGCGCAGCTGCGCCCCCTGCAGGAGGCCGCCGCCGCGCTGGCCGAACTGGACGCCCTCGCCTGCTTCGCCGAACGCGCCGAAGCCCTGCGCTGGAACCGCCCTCGGCTCGACGACACTCCCGGCATGGAGATCCGCGCCGGCCGCCATCCGGTGGTGGAACAGGTGCTGACCACACCCTTCGTACCGAACGACCTGGAACTCAATCCCGGACGGCGCCTGCTGGTCATCACCGGCCCGAACATGGGCGGTAAATCGACCTACATGCGGCAGACGGCGCTGATCGTGCTGCTGGCGCACGCCGGCAGCTTCGTGCCGGCGGAAAGCGCGCGCATCGGACCGGTGGACCGCATCTTCACCCGCATCGGCGCCGCCGACGACCTGGCCCGCGCACAGTCCACCTTCATGGTGGAGATGAGCGAGACCGCCAACATCCTGCACAACGCCACGGCGCAAAGCGTGGTGCTGATGGACGAGATCGGCCGCGGCACCTCCACCTACGACGGCCTGGCCCTGGCCCGCGCCTGCGCCGAACACCTGGCCTCCCGCGTCGGCGCTTGGACCCTGTTCGCCACCCACTACTTCGAGCTGACCGCCCTGGCCGGCGAGATGGCCGGCATTGCCAACGTCCACCTCGATGCCGCCGAGTACAGCAACGCCGGCGGCGAGCAGCTGGTGTTCCTGCACCGGGTACAGCCCGGTCCGGCCAATCGCAGCTACGGCTTGCAGGTGGCGGCCCTGGCCGGCGTGCCCGCGCCGGTGACGGCGCGCGCCCGCGCCGTGCTGGCCGAACTGGAGCGCGGTGCGGCCGCCGCCCCGGCGGCAAGCGGACCGGCCGCGTCACCGGCCCAGTCGGAACTGCCGCTGTTCACGCCGGCACCCGCCCCGGTGCTGGCCTTGCTCGAAGGACTGGACCCGGACGCCCTGTCGCCGCGCGAAGCGCTGGACTATCTCTATCTGCTGAAAAAGGCCCACACCGGATCGACCTGAGGCCCCTGATATGCGGGGTGGATGGCATTTTTGAGCGGGGCTTACCGTATCCTTTTGCAGGGACCTTCGCGCTCAACCAAAGGGATGCCATGAACAAGACACTCATTCTCGGAGTCACTGCCGCCATGCTCCTGCCGCTGGCGGCTTCAGCCGCCGGTCATCGCAAGCCTGGTTTGTGGGATACCACGGTGCAGATGAATTTCACCAAGGGCGGGCCACAGATCCCGCCGGACCAGCTGGCCAAGATGCAGCAGATGGGGATCAAGCTGCCGATGATGGGCGGTGAGCCGCATACCTTCAAACACTGCGTGACGCCGGAGGAAGCCGCCAAGGACGATCATCCGGACACCGGCAACGGCGACTGTCAGATGCAGAACCAGAAGTGGTCGGGCGACAGCTTCTCGGCCGACATGATCTGCCACGGCCGCCAGGGCGACATGCACGGCAACATCAAGGCCTCGTTCAGCAACGACTCCACCTACACCGCCACCACACACATGGAAGGCACCAGCCCCCACATGGGCGGCGACTTCGCCATGGAAAGCCAGATCAGCGCGAAGTGGCTGGGCGCGGATTGTGGGAGCGTGCCGGCCGGCGGCATGCGCTGAGAAACAGCGGCATCATGCGGCAGGCCCGTGACGGCCTGCCGCATGGATAACGACTAGCGGGCAAGCTCGGCCGGCACGAACACTTCCAGCACCGCCTTCTGCAACAACCCCGGCGGCAGCAAGCCTTGCGCGATGACGAAGTCGTGGAAGCGCTGCTTGTTGAACTTCGTTCCAAGCTGCAACTCCGCACGCTGACGCGTTTCCATCATGGCCTGGTAGCCGACGAAGTACGAGGTGGCCTGGCCAGGCCCGCGGAAGGTATAGCGGTCGGTCTCTTCCTTCGCCAACCCCTCCGACAGCACCACCTCGTCCATCAGGAACTGCTTCACCTGCTGCGGCGTGATCATGCCGAGATTGACCATGGGATCGAGGAAGGCACGCGCGGCGCGCATCAGGCGATGCTGCAGGCCGATGAGCTGCCCGTCGAGCGGGAAATACGGCTTCATCTCGGCTTCGGAGTACAGCGCCCAGCCTTCGACGTTGACGCTGTTGAAGGCGAACACGGCGCGGGCGATGGAAACGCCATGGTCCATCATCGCCGAGAACTGCAACTCGTGGCCGGGCCGCGCCTCATGCGCGGTCAGGGTCCAGGCGGCGGCATCGAAGGTGAAGTCGTCGGTCTTCAGATCCTTTTCACCAGCCTTGCCCGGCGTCTTCAACGGCAGCACGAACTCGCCGTATTCACCGGTATTGCCGATCAGGCGCGGCGGGCTCATGTGCGGCGCCGGAATCTGCGCCGACTCGGCCTCGGTGGCGAGGCGGATCACGGCATGGCGCTGCGGCACGGTGATCTCGTGTTCGCGCCGCAGGATGTCCTCGATCGCTGCCAGGCGCTTGCGGTAGAACGGCAGGATCGCCGGGCCGGTGATCTGCGCCTTCTTCAGCTCGCGGATGACATCGCGGTAGTCGCCGGACTTGTAGCCCTTCTGCTTCGCCACCAGGGGCGCCAGGGCGCGCATCTCGTTGCGGATTTCGGCAAACGACAGCAGGGCGCGGCGGATCAGTTCCTCCGGCGGCACGGTGTTGCCGAACTGCTTCAGATTGTCGGCGTAGATCGCAGGCGGCAGGCGGTTGTCGGCGCGGCAGCGCGGCACGATTTCCTTGCCGACCCAGGCGTTGTAGGCCTCGATCTGGCTGTTCAGGGCCGCCAGCGGCTGCTCGTAACCGGCGAGACCGCTGCCCTTGAACAGCTCGCCGATGCCGGCCATCAGACGCGGCGCATCGGCCAGATCCTGCTCCACTTCGTCCTTGAACGGGCCGGTGAGGCCCTTGTCGCCGAAGCGCTCCACAGTGCGCGCCTTGGCCAGCTCGGTCAGCGCGGTCGAGCCCGGCTCCAGGCCGGCATAGCGGCGCAGACGCACCAGGGCGGCAGCCTGCCGCTCCTTGGGAATGCGCGGATCGAGCAGGTCATGGACGCCCTGGAACACGGTGCCGGCTATGGCGAAATACGGCAGCATCAGGTCGTTCTGCAGCTTGTTGGTGTCGTACTGCTGCTGGGCCGCGGTGATCATGATCTGCAGATCCTGCTTCAGCGAAGGATCGGCCGCCTGCGGCAGCTGGGCATTGAGCCCGTCGATGACCTTCTGCAGGGCGGCCTGGCTGCGCTCGTAGATCTTCGGCTGCAGGTCGATGACCTTGTCGTCATAGCCATCGACCCCCAGCTGCGCCGTCTGTTCAGGGTTGAAGACCGCGATGGCCTGCAACAGGGGCTGCGCCGCCTTGTTGCTGTCCGCCACCCAGGCCGGAGAGGCGGGAACGGCGGTCGCCTCGGCGGCGGACACGGTGGCCGCGCAGGCGGCCAATACCCCGATACAGGCCCCTGCCAGGAGCCGCGGCAGCTTTGTGGCGGCGCCCCGCGTCATATTGGTTTTCGACATGACCGACTTCCCTTTTTTCCAAAATATAAAAGGTTAGATGCGCCGGCGCGGGGTTTGGGTTTGGATTCCGGGAAGCCGCCAGCCATTGTGCAGCCGGTGGCGGCCAGGGATACCCCGGCTTCAGTAATCAGCCAGCAGCTTGCGCGAAATCTCCAGGTCGGCCGCGGCCTTGTTGCGCATCTCGCTCATCAGCATCTGCTCCAGCTTGCCGCCGAGCAGCGGCACCGGGCAGTTCAGCGTCCATTGCAGCACGTTGGCGCAACCGCCCTTCTCCACCACCACGCGCATTTCGGCGCTCATGCGGATCGGCGCATTGCGGATCTCGATGCTCAACCGGCCGGTGGCGGTTTCCAGGTCCCACACATCCTCCTGCGTCACCTGTACCGACTCGCCGATGAACTTCTTGGCGAAACCCGGCACTTCGGCATCCGGCTTGCGGTGGTAGGTGCACTTGATGCGGAAGCGCTTGGCGCTCAGCTCATGCTCCAGCACCTTGATGTCCCAGCCGCCGCTGGCCGCGTACTTGCGCTCGAAATAGGCGCGGTCGCAGAACATGCGCAGCACCTTGTCCTTCGGCTGGCTGAAACTCTGGCGTTCTTCGTATTGGGTGCTCATTTGGAAATTTGGGGGATTCGATTAAACAAAAGGCCGCCGGGCTTGCGCCCGGCGGCCTGTAATGAAGCAGCAGCCGCTATTACTTGGTGGTCAGCTTCTGCACCGACGCGGCGGTGAAGTAGTCGTCCGACCAGTTGACGGTCAGGTCGACCGGCTTGTCTTCATTGAACGCGGCGGTGATGAAGTAACGGCCGGAGAAGAAGTCATAGATGATTTCCGGCACGGTCGAGGCCGCCTGGATGTTCGGGGCGGTGATCAGGTGACCTTCCTGGAACTTGTACAGCTGGTCCTTGTTGTCGTAGTCGTCAACCGCTTCGATGTTCCAGCTGTCCTCGTCGACGTAGAAACGGCGCGTCTTGAAGGTGTGGTTGGTGCCCGGCTTGAGATTGGCCTCGACCACCCAGTAACGATGCAGCTCGTAGCGCGGCAGGTCCTGGTTGAGATGCTTGGGACGGATGATGTCCTTGTACTTGACGGTGTTGCCGGCGATCTTGTCGGAGTTGTACGGCAGGTAGAACTCCTTCTTGCCGACCAGCTTCCAGTTGTAGCGGTCCAGGGCGCCGTTGAACATGTCGACCTGATCGTAGAACTGGTTGCCGTCGGTGCCTTCGTACGGGTTGTCGTACTGCACCGTCGGCGCGCGGCGGATGCGCTTCAGGCCCGGGCTGTAGAGCCAGGCGGCGCGGCCGTTGTCGCCGGTGCCGGACTTCTCGTGCACCAGGATGAAGGTGCCGGCCAGGCGCGGCGGCGACAGGGTCTGCGACAGGTACTTGAGGAACTCGCCCTGGCCGATCTTCATCGGCACCGGGTTCTTGTCGTTGGCGTAGGAGAACTTCACCTGCTCCAGGATCTTGGTCTGCTGGTAGTCGCCGGAGGGCTGCACGATGAACTGGTTGTTGTAACGCTGGGCGGCGTCACCGCGCCACTTCAGGCGGTGGTTCCAGATCACCTCGGCGCCGGTCTTGGGCGCCGGGAAGGGGAAGCCCAGGGTGCAATTGTCCGGCTCATCCGTGCCGTTGAGCTTGCAGGTGGTAGCGTTGGCGGCGGTGGCCTTGTAGATGAAGTCCGGGAACGCCACCGTGCGGTGCGTCGGGTAGACGTTCATCTTGTAGTCGGCGTAACGCTTCAACAGTTCCTTGTGGCCTTCGGTGAGCTTGTCGGCGTACTTGGAATAGTTGTCGTGGGTGATGGTAAAGACAGGCTTGTCGCCGTCGACCTGCTCGTCGTGGGGGAATTCGCCGGCAAGCGGGCCGCTCTTGGCACGTCCGCCGGTCCAGGCCGGAATGGTGCCATCGGCGTTGGCGCCCTTTTCGGCGCCGACCGGGGTCATTTCAGCGGCCGCGGCCTGCTGGGCGGACAGCCCCAGTGCCACGGCGCCGATGAATAGGAGTTGTTTCTTCATCGCTAATACTCTCCTCAACAGGGTGTTTGTAACCGTTCGGCAGCGTACGGTTGGATTATCGGGCCCGATGCTACAGAAAAAGTGCACGTCCGCCAATGACAGAAGCGCCCGGACCGACGCCCGGCGGACGGCGCCGGATGGATGAATGCCCGGAGTTTGAGTGTCAGGTTAGGGGTGAAGTTCAGCGCCATGCCCGCCTGCGGGTTTACACGGGTCCATGCTTGCCGGATGCAACACCCTTTATCCGCCAAGCAGATCCTCCAGGCCCAGGCGCTCCAGCAGGCGCTCGCGCGCGTCCAGTTCCACATCCAGCGTCGCCAGCATGATGAAAACCCCGGCCAGGCGCCGGTGCAGGAACACGATTTCGCGCGGCGGCACCCGGAAATGCACCGACAGGGCGTTGCGCGCGGCGACATTGGCGGCGCGCATCGGCAGATCGCTGGCCCCCCAGCGGTACTCGCCTCTCGCATTGCGCAGTTGCGGCGGCGTACGCGGATCGTCGATGGCATTGAACGGCTCGACGATCAGCTGGCACATCTCGGTGAAGGCCTTCAGCACCGGTTCGGGGAAGGTGCCGCGCATCAATCCGATGGCATCCGCGCCGCGCAGGATCTGGGCGCGGTCGCCGAGCAGGGCGCCGCGCACGATGCCCTTGTAGGCATCGACGAAGCGGCGCTCGAAGCGGCGGGTTGCACCGAAATCGAGCAATATGATGCGATCTTCGCTGGCCTTGTCGCCGAGACGGATGCGGTAGTTGCCGAAATGGGGATCGCTCTGCACCAGGCCCCAATCGAAGAATTCGGTCAGGAACAGATCGAGGAAATTCAGACCAAGCCGGTTGCGGCGCGCCTGCGGCAGCGCCCTGATCTCGGCGTCGCGCGCCGATACGCCGGATTCGTAGGTGGTGGTCAGCACCTGCCCGCTGGAATACTCGGACAGCACGCGCGGCACGCAGTAGCGCGGATCGTCCGCCAGCCGCCGCGCGAATTCCTCGGTGAAACGGGCCTCCGCCTGGTAGTCCACCTCGCGGTACAGCATCTCGCGCACCTCGGCGAAGACCGGCGCGAGGTCCAGCCCCTTGGGCGAAAGCCGCGTCACCATCAACAGGCGCGACAGGGTCTTGATGTCGCTGTCGATGGCGTCGGCCACCCCGGGATACTGGATCTTCACCACCAGTTCCAGGCCATCGGAGCGGCGCACGGCGCGGTGCGCCTGCCCCAGCGAGGCAGCGGCCAGCGGTTCCTCGTCGACATCCAGCTCGGCCAGGCGCTGCCGGCCGAGATTCTTTTCCAGCACCGGCGCCACCACGCGCCAGGCCACCGGCGCGGTGTCGTCCTGCAGGGCGGACAACACCTCCACCGCTTCCTCCGGCAGAAAATACTGGCCATAGAGGGACAGCATCTGGCCAGCCTTCATCACGCTGCCCTTGAGGCGGCCCAGTTCATCGGCCAGCACCTGGGCCTGTTTCTCGTAGAATTCCCGGTCGGCGGAACTGCGCGCGACTTCCCCGCGGAAGATATTGACCAGGGAGTGCGCCACGATCTTGGTGCCTGCGCCCAGACCCAGTTTGGTCAACGCAATGTTGCGTTCAAGGGGGCGGGTCTTGATCGACGTCATGGTAGGCTTTTTGATGTTGCCCGAGTCCATAGGTTCCCGCTTCATTTTTCCACTGAGGGATTGATCGCCATGCCGGCGCTGGCCGATATTGTATTGACTGTGCAGAACAAGGATGCGCTTGTCGCCGATTGCGTGCAGTTGACCGAGGGGCGCATCGCGGCCAGGGGCGGGCTGCGCGGCATCGCCATGAAAACCAGCCTGTCCCTGCTCAAGGCGGCGCGACCGGACATCCTGCCGCGCGCCATGCAGGCCCTGTTGCCCGATTTCGTGGGGGCGCTGGACCCGTTGTACCAGGATTTCGTCGCCGCGCCGGCTCAGCAGGATTTTGCCTGCTTTCTGCTAGGGCGATCGGACGCGGCGGTCTGCGCCCTGTTGCAGGTCACAGATGAACGCGCCGCCCGCGCACAGAATGCCGCCGTCAAATCGGTCTACGCCCGCCTGCGCGGCGGCGCCGAGAGCGAAGTCGGCGCCGCCCTGCCCGATTTCGCCAGGCTGCTGTCGAACTACCTGCCGCGTACCGCGCGCTGAGCCGTCCCGCTTTTTTGCGCACGCGTTGCGCGCGGATTTGCCGAAATCCCGCAGGCGGTGTCGCCATGGCGCTTGACACAAAAGCTTGATCCGGCAAGATGCGCGCAAGACCGGCAAGGAGCCGGCGCCGCGGCCCGTGCAGCCGCCACGCGAACACAGAATCCGGCAATAGAATTCGGTAAAGGAAGGAGGACGGGGTAATGCGGCTGAAGGGATTCCATCGTGGCGTCATCATCATGGCGCTCGCCGCCGGCGCCTTGGCAACAATCAGTGGACCAGCCTCGGCCATCGATTTCAACATTCCGCTGCCGATCGGCAGCGACAACAGCATCCACGGCCAGCTCAACACCACCGCCACCGCCGGCGTCGGCTTCCGCACCCAGGGCCAGAACGTCGACCTGATCGGCAAGTCGGATCTCAATCCGAACGCCTGCGGCACCTCGCCCGGCTCGGCCGGGCTCATCGTCTACCAGAACTGCCAGGGCGTGTTCCGCACCCAGGGCTATACCTCGCAACGCCTGCAGCAGGTGCCGGGCTCCTATTCGATGGCGCACGACGACGGCGACCTCAACTACAACAAGGGCAGCTTTTTCCAGGCGCCGGCCAAGGTCACGCCCGACCTGACCCTGACCTGGGGCGATTTCGGCTTCTTCGGGCGCCTGTTGTACTTCTATGACGCCGTCAACAACGATTTCAACGAGCGGCACCCGGACATCATCACGCCGCAGAACGTGAAATCGGTGGGCCGCGTCGGTTCGCCGGTACCGGGCCTGTCGGCCCTGCAGATTCCGGTCGCGATCGGCGGCGGCAACATCCCGTTGTTGTCCGAGCGCCTCTACGGCGTCGGCGCCTACGAGCGCACCAAGCGCACCGATCCGGCGGTGCTGAAGCAGGTCGGCACCAACCTGCAGTACCTGGACAGCTACATCTACGGCAAGATCCCGATTCCCTTCACGGACGACAAGAAGCTGACCTTCAAGCTCGGCCGCCAGGTGATCAACTGGGGCGAGAGCACCACCCTGGTATTCAACAGCATCAACCAGGCGAACCCGATCAACGGCAACAATTTCTATCGCGTCGGCAACCAGCTGGAAGAGGATTTCATCCCGCTGAACCAGGTGTTCCTCAGCTTCGAGCCGTTCTCCAATGCCACCCTGGAGGGCTTCTACCAGCTCGAATGGCAACCGCTGGAAGCACCGGCGCCGGGCAGCTACTTCTCCTCCAACGACCTGGGCACCAACGGCGCCGGGCACTTCGCCAACCTGGCCTTCGGCACCAGCGCCGACGATCCGAGCAATATCGGCACGCCGCTGGATAGCCCGCTCGGCCTGATCACCTACACCACCACCTATGCCGGGCGCTCGCCCGACATGAATCCGCGCACCAGCGGCCAGTACGGCGTCAAGCTGGACTACTATGCCGACGAGCTCAACAACGGCACCGACCTGGCGCTGTACTTCGAGCACTACCACTCGCGCCTGCCCTACGTCGGCTTCTTCGCCCTCAAGGCCAGTTGCGCCCGCCGCGAAGGCAATTCACGCGGCAACGACGCCAACAGCCTCGGCGCCTTCCTGCTCGACTGCCCCGGCATTCCCGGCCTGAACGGGCTGCTGACCTCGCGCAAGGACGACGCCGTGCCGCTCAACAGCGGCAAGGTGTTCCTCGAATATCCGGAAGACATCGACCTGCTCGGCGCCAGCTTCAGCACCACCTTCGGCAGCTACTCGGTGCAGGGTGAAGCCTCCTACCGCCCGAACCTGCCGATGCAGGTGTCGATCGCGGACCTGGAATTCGCCGCCGCCGGCCCGGCGCTGACCCGCTGCAGCGACGTCAACCTGCATTGCACCGGTACCGCCGGCCTCAACATCGCCAATCAGGCCAACGGCGGCGTCGCCTCCGACGGCAGCAGCGATTTCGTCACCGCCAACGGTACCAATCCGTATCCCGACACCTTCAACCTGTTGGGCCTGGGCGCCGCGCCCGGCTCGGCGCGCTCCTTCCCCAACTTCATCATCCCCTACCGCGGCGGCGTGGTCGGCGAGAACGCGCCGACCGACTACACCAAGCCTCTCAACCGGCAGAACCCCGGCTACATCCAGGGCTACGAGCGCTTCGGCCTGGTCAAGCTCGATGTCGGCGTAACCAAGGTGCTCGGCGCATCGGACAACCCCTTCGGCGCGGACCAGATCATCGTGCTGGGCGAAGTCGGCGCGGACATCATCCCCAACCTACCCGACAAGAGCGTGCTGCAGATCGACGGCCCCAACACCCCGCTCAGCGCCACCGCCGGCGCCGACGGCAGCGGCGCCGACCGCTCCCGCCTGGCCTGCTCCAATATCCCGGACTGCTCCTACGGCGTCGACGGCCTGCGCTTCAATCCGCATCAGCAGCCGATCAGCGATTTCGTGAAGTCGTTCGCCTGGGGCTACCGCGTGGTGGTGATCGGCAGCTACGAAAACGTGCTGCCGAACATCGGCATTCACCCCACCCTGCTCTTCTCCCAGGACATCCAGGGCACTTCGCCCGGTCCGGCGTTCGAATTCGTCGGCGGCCGCAAGGAAATCGACTCCCTCTACGAGATCCGCTACAAGGCCTCGCTGTCGTTCAACGTCGGTTACACCTGGTACTGGGGTGGCGGCGACCAGAACGTGCTGTCTGATCGTGACTTTGCGCAGGCGTTCGTCAAGTATCAATTCTGACGCGGCGCCGGATTTGAGCGTTGTTTCCCGACGCCCCATCGCTCAGCGGTGGGGCGTTTTGCTGTGTGCTGCGCAAGCGATCCAGATCGAAGCAGAACCATTGAGCCCGGAGTAGACTCCAGACTTCAAGCTGCCCGTCAGATTTCCGGGATACCCACATGCCCAATCATCCTGCCCAATTCACCATCGGCCGCCTTGCCAAGGCCGCCGACGTCAATATCGACACCGTCCGTTTCTACGAGCGCCAGGGCCTGCTGCAACCCGCCCCGCGTACCGCCGGAGGCTACCGCCTCTACGGCGCCGCCGATGCGCAGCGCCTGCAATTCATCCGCCGCGCCAAGACCCTGGGCTTTTCCCTGGAGGACATCGCCGAACTGCTGCGGCTGACCGAGGACGGCCATGACCGCGGCAAGGTCAAGGCGATCGCGCAGAAGCGTGTCGCCGACCTGGAATCGCGCATCCGCGAGCTGGAAAAGATGCGCTCGGTGCTGGCCCACCACGCCGGGCACTGCTCCGGCCACGGCGAGGTCAGCGGCTGCCCGATCATCCAGGCCCTGCTCGACGAACCCGCCGCATGAGGACGATTCGCCCCAGCCGCCCCATCATGGTTAGGTCAATGTTCCTACTAGGTGGGACCATCCTCAGGCCTTAAGGTGTAGATAAAGAAAACACCAGAGGATGCGCAATGGATGCGAACCCCACCCTGTTCAGGAACGCCACCATTTTCGACGGCAGCGGCAAAGAGCCGCAACTGGCCGACCTGCTGGTGCGCGAAGGTCGCGTCGCGGCACTCGGCCAGAACCTTTCCGCCCCGGCGGGAACCACCGTCATCGACTGCGCGGGCCGCTGGCTGATGCCAGGCCTGCTCGACATCCACACCCACCTCGACCTGGAAGTGGAACTGGCGCCGGAGCTGCCGGAAGCGGTGCGCCACGGCACCACCACGGTGGTGATGAGCAACTGTTCGCTCGGCGTGGCCTACGGCAACCAGCGGCGCAATGGCGACGACCCCATCGTCGACTGCTTCGCGCGGGTGGAGAACGTGCCCAAGCATGTGCTGCGCAAGGTGGGCGACGTAGTGAACTGGAACGATTCCGCCGCCTACCTGGAGCACTTCGAGCGGCTGCCGCTCGGCCCCAACGTAATGCCGATGATTCCCCACTCGATGCTGCGCATCGAGGTGATGGGCCTGCAGGCTTCGGTCAGCCGTGAACCGACGCCGGAAGAATTGGCGCGGATGTCGGCGCTGCTGGAGAAGGGCATGCAGGAAGGCTATGCCGGCTTCTCCACCGACGCCCTGCCCTTCCATTACCTGGCCAACCGGCCCAATACGCGCAAGCAGATTCCCACCCAGTTCGCCCCGTTCAGCGAGCTGAAGCTGCTGACCGATATCGTGCGCCGCTGGGACCGGGTGTGGCAGGCCACGCCGCCCAAGGACAGCCCGCTGGCGACGCTGCGCACCTTCCTGCTGAGCAGCGGGCGTCTCCACGGCCGCCGGTTGAAGACCACCGCCGTGGCGGCGATCGACCTGCACACCAATCATTCCCTGGCCAAGCTCGGCATGGCGCTGTCGCGCCTGCTCAACTCGAAGCTGGTCGGCGGCCTGTTCCGCTTCCAGGCCCTGTCGGCGCCGTTCAAGCTGTGGAGCGACGGCGTCATCACGCCGATCGCCGAGGAGATCCCGGAACTGCGCGTGCTCAACGAGTGCGAACTGGACGACCACGCCGGGCGCCTGCGCATCCTCAACGATCCGGAATACGCCCGCGCCTTCCGCGCCATGTGGCACAAGGGCAAGCGCGGCTTCAATCTGGCCAATCTCAAACGCCTGCTGGGACGCGCGGACAATGTGCTGAGCCGCCGGCTCGACGACATGCACGTCGAATCCTGCCCGTTGACCTGCTGGAACGGCGAGACGCTGGAAACGGCGTACCGCCGCCTGCTCGCCTGGCAATCCGGCGCGGGCGTGGCGCTGAACGAGGAAGAGGCCGCCTTCTTCGCCACTTTCCCCACTCCGGCCGGCGACGATGCCGATTTCTTCCTGCACCTGCTGCGGCAATGGGATACCCGGCTGCGCTGGCACACCACCACCGCCAATCGCGATCCGGCGGTGGTGAAGAAGCTGCTGTTCCATCCGTTGAATCTTCCCGGCTTCAACGATTCCGGCGCGCATCTGACCAACATGGCCTTCTACGACGGCAACCTGCGCACCCTGAAGATCGCGCAGGAGGATGGCCTGCAACAGGTGGCAGTGGCGGTGCAGCGCATGACGCGGCTGCCGGCCGAGTTCTTCGGCCTCAACGTCGGCACCCTGGCGCCCGGCATGCAAGCCGATCTGTGCGTGGTCGATCCGCAGATGCTGCGGCAGTGGCAGCCGGAAAGCACCATCGAATACATCCGCCGCGAGATCTTCGACTGCGAACAGCTGGTAAACCGGCCGCAGGGCGTAGTAACCCAGGTGATGATCGCGGGCAAGCTGGCGTGGAACGAGGGTGTTTACACCCAGGCTTACTCGCGCGAGCGTTTCGGGCGGGTGCTGCGGGCCAAAGATCATCCGGCGGAGCTGGCGCTGGCGGTGGCGAGGCCGCCGTTGCTCGAAGCGGCGTAACCGTCGTCTCCCCGTCATCCTGAGCGCATCAAAGGGTGACAAAAAGCCGGGGGGGACGGAGCGTGCCGCCCATGAATCCGGCGCATGGCAGGCAATCAAAAACGATCATTTCATGATTGACTCGCGGGCGCCTAGGATGTGCACTCCCGCAGGAGGAGCATCCCATGGATTTCGAGCCCAGCCCCAAGGCAAAAGACATCATCAAGCGCGTGAAGGCCTTCATGCGCCAGCACATCCTGCCGGTGGAGCAGCAGCACTGGGAAGGCCTGCTCGCCGCGCGCAAGGGCGGCGAATGGAAGGAATGGACCATCCCGCCGCTGGTGGAGGAACTGAAGGCCAAGGCGAGGGCCGAAGGCCTGTGGAACCTGTTCCTGCCTGACGACAAGCTCGGCGGCGGCCTCAGCACCCTGGAATACGCGCCGGTGGCGGAAGAGACCGGGCGCAGCCTGATGGCGCCGGAAATCTTCAACTGCAACGCGCCGGACACCGGCAACATGGAAGTGCTGTGGCGCTACGGCTCGGAGGAGCAGAAGGAACGCTGGCTGAAGCCGCTGCTGGCCGGCGAGATGCGCTCGGTGTTCTGCATGACCGAGCCGGACGTCGCCTCCTCCGACGCCACCAATATGCAGGCGACCGCCGTGGTCGAAGGCGACACCGTGGTGCTCAACGGCAAGAAATGGTGGTCCTCCGGCATCGGCGATCCGCGGGCGAAGATCGCCATCTTCATGGCGTTGACGCCGGACGCGACCAAGGATCGCCACCACCAGCATTCGATGGTGCTGGTGCCGCTGGATGCGCCGGGGGTGGAGATCAAGCGCATGGTGCCGGTGTTCGGCGAGTACGACGAGCCGCACGGTCACGGCGAGGTGCATTTCACCGATGTGCGCGTGCCGCTGTCCAGCATCATCGCGGGGCCGGGCAAGGGCTTCGAAATCGCCCAGGGGCGCCTGGGGCCGGGGCGCATCCACCACTGCATGCGCTGCATCGGCGCGGCGGAACAGACGCTGGACTTGATGATCGCGCGCGGCATGAAGCGCACGGCCTTCGGCAAGCCGATCCTCAACCTCGGCGGCAACCGCGAGCGCGTGGCCGAGGCACGCATCGCCATCGACCAGGCGCGCCTGCTCACCCTGCACGCGGCCTGGAAGATCGACAAGGTCGGCGCGCTCAACGCGATGACGGAAATTTCCGCCATCAAGGTGGTGGCGCCGAACGTATTGCAGAAGATCGTCGATGACGCCATCCAGATCCACGGCGGCGCCGGCGTGTCGCGCGACGTGCCGCTCACCGCCTTCTACATCCAGGCGCGCTCGCTGCGCCTGGCCGACGGGCCGGACGAGGTGCACAAGGGCCTGATCGCGCGCATCGAGCTGGCCAAGCGCGGCTACATGAAATGAACTGAGGTCATCGATGCGTCGCCGACATCGGCGCTGCCGGCGGCGGCCTGAGAGCTCCTCGAATCCGCGTCGACTCCAGCCTCAGTTCTGGCCGTTGAACAGGGGCAGACTTTCCCCGGTGTTCTGCAGCACCAGCACGGAGATGGCCGAGCCGTCCTTGCTGCCGCCGGAAGCATCCAGTGCGGCGATCTCGATGGCGTACGCAGACGTGCTGCTGCCGGTCAGCGGCAGGGTGACGCCCTTGCTGCCGCTGTCGAACACCACCTTGTTGCCGCTGTTCGGGTCGGTAATGACGATTTCGTAGGTGCCGGCGGCGACGGTCACGGCGGTAGAGGCGGTCCCGAACGGCACCGTGGTTGACGTTGCGCCCGCGATGCCGCTGCCCGGGGGGATCAGATAGATGGCAAACTGCGGCACCGACTGTGATTCGGCATAGGCCGCATGCGCCCATTGCAGCCGCAGCTGGCCGGTCGACGGCACGACCAGGGACTCCTGTGCGGTGAAGCCGCCATGGGTGCCGCTGATGGTGCCGGTGCCGAACAGGGTGGTCAGCTGGTCTTCCGCGATGGCGACGCCGGCGATCTGAAAGGACTCGGCATTGCTGCTCAAGGTAGCGGTATAACTGCCGGTAGCCACGACATAGTTCTTGCTGACTGCGCCGAAGCCGGTGCTCTCGGTCGCATTGCCGCCGCCGAGGCTAGCGCTCAGTCCGGTCGAATCCGGGATGCCGTTGACCACGCGGAACCCTCCGGCCGGGGAGGCATTGCCCACGCTGACGTCGCTGCCGCCGCAGCCCGCCAGGACAGCAGCGGCGAGCAAGGTAAATGTGGGGATCAAACCGGTTTTCAATGTCGTTCTCCTGGCCTTTTTGGGGGGCTCGCAACCAAGCCCTAATCTTGGTACGCCGGATGCTGCAATTTGCGTGCCGCCGCCATGAATCCGGTGCATGGCCTGCAATGCAAAACGAGCATTTCATTAGCGGCCATCGCGCACGTAGCATGTGGCCTCCAAACGGAGAGCAGGCATGTATCGACAATCGAGCGGGCCGGCCTGATGGGTGCCATCTATCTGATCCGCCACGGCCAGGCTTCCTTCGGCAAGGCCGACTACGACGAGCTGTCGCCGACCGGCGTCGAGCAGGGCCGTGTCCTGGGCCTGGCGCTGCGTACACGCGTGCCGCAGGTGGATACGGTCGTCACCGGCGCGATGAAGCGTCACCGCCAGACCGCCGCCAGCTGCCTCGAAGCGATGCAGCTGGCGGCGCCGACGCACGATGTGCCGGGCTTTCGCGAATACGACCACGACGAAATCATCGTGCGCTTCGAGCCGCGCTTCGCCAAACCAGAAGCGATGATGGCCGAGCTGGCGAAGATGCCGGAGCCGCATCGCGTATTCCAGGAAATGTTCGGCAAGGCGATGGAACGCTGGATCGACGGCGGCCACGACGCGGACTACGGCGAGTCCTGGACGGCGTTCCGCGAACGCTGCAACCGCGCCCTGAGCGAACTGATCCGGTCCCTCGGCCCGTCGAAGACGGCACTGGTCTTCACCTCCGGCGGCGTGATCAGCGCCATCTGCCGCGAGTTGCTGCAATTCTCCGAGCATCAGGCTTACCGATTGAATCTCACGCTGGCCAATTGCGGCGTGACCAAGATCATCTACAGCGAGCGCGCCCGCTACCTCAGCACACTCAACGAGCACGCCCACTTCGAGGGCGCGCAGCATAAACTCATCACCTACCGCTGATCCGACGAGCCGAAGAATCACCATGCGCAAGAACATCCTCATCACCGGCGCCAGTTCCGGCCTCGGCGCCGGCATGGCCCGCGAATTCGCCAAAAAGGGCCGCGACCTGGCCCTGTGCGCTCGACGCACCGAGCGGCTGGAGGAATTGAAGCAGGAGCTGCTGACGCTCAATCCCGCCATCCGCGTTTCGATCAAGCCGCTGGACGTCAACGACTACGAGCAGGTCTTCACCGTGTTCCGCGAGTTCGCCGAGGAGTTCGGCGGGCTCGACCGCATCATCGTCAACGCCGGCATCGGCAAGGGCAAGCCGGTCGGCACCGGCTACTTCTGGGCCAACCGCCAGACCGCCGAAACCAACTTCGTCGCCGCGCTGGCGCAGTGCGAAGCCGCGGTGGAGATCTTCCGCAAGCAGGGTCACGGCCACCTGGTGATGATCTCCTCGATGAGCGCCATGCGCGGCATGCCCGGCAACATCACCACCTATGCCGCCACCAAGGCCGGCGTGGCGGCGCTGACCGAGGGCATCCGCGCCGACCTGATGCGCACCAAGATCAAGGTAACCACCTTGTATCCCGGCTACATCCGCAGCGAGATCAACGAAAAGGTGAAGAAGACGCCGTTCATGGTCGATACCGCCACCGGTTGCCGCGCCCTGGTCGCGGCCATCGAGAAGGAAAAGGCCGAAGCCTGCGTGCCGGCGTGGCCCTGGAACGTGATGGGGTTCGCCATGCGCAACCTGCCGCTGCAACTGGTTGCCCGCATGGGTTGATGTAGGATGCGGGGAAGAGCCTCGGGCGGCTGCCGAGGCGACTTCGAATACAAGGGAGAGCGCCAGTGTCCGAAATCGTCCTGCACCAGTGGGTGATGTCGCCGTTCTGCAACAAGATCCGGCGCTGCCTCGAGTTCAAAGGCCTGAGTTACCAGGTGGTCAACTACAACGGCCTGCGCGCATTGCAGGCTGCAAAGCTGTCGCCCGCCGGCAAGCTGCCGGTGCTGGATTACGACGGCGAACGCCTGCAGGACTCGGCGCACATCGCCCGTTTCCTCGACCAGAAGCACCCCGACCGGCTGCTCTACCCGGCCGATCCGCAGGCGCTGGCGCAGTCGCGCCTGCTGGAGGACTGGGCGGGGACCTCGCTGTATTTCTACGAACTGTACCTGCGCATGCTCGATCCGGTGGCGATGGAGAAGGCGCTGGACCTGGTCTGCACCGGTCGTCCGCGCTGGGAGCGCGCGGTGGTGAAGCTGGTATTGAGCCGGCGCTATCCGAAGAAGCTCGGCAACCAGGGCCTCGGCAATTACACCAAGGTCGAGGTGGTGAAGATGCTGCTGCAACACGTGCAGGATCTCGACACCCTGCTGCTGGAGCAACCGTTCCTTACCGGCGAGGCGCTAACCATCGGCGACATCGCGGTGGTGGCACAGCTCGACGAGATGATCCGCACCAGCGATGTGGCGGAGCGCATCCTGTCGTTTCCCCGGGTCAAGGCCTGGTATGCGCGCTGTGGCGGGATGAACGGCTGAAGCGATTCACGAAGACATAGCGGACTTCGTGTTTTTGCTGCATCGCAGCAGCAGAATCCGAATATTGCAGAAATATTACAGCGGCATGACAATCCCCTCGCCGCCCGATCTCATCCAGAGCGCATAGACGCAGACCGCTGACGCCCCGTCGCAGCAGGCCGGAAGGATCGGGCACCGCCGCAATCCAGCGGCCCGGCATGGCAAGGGGAGAATCTGCGATGGCAGCAGGCAAGCGCGGCAAGGGCAGCAACACACCCGTTGATGCATCGGCAGAAACCATCGACTCGAACCGGCGGCGCTTCATCGCCGGCGCGGCGGCGGCCGTCGGCGGCCTGGCGTTGAACTCACAGGGCGCGGGCACTCCCAAAACCAGTGCGTTGCCGGCCTTGCCCGACCCGGCCACCTGCGGCATCGACCACATCGTGGTGGTGATGATGGAGAATCGCTCCTTCGATCACTTCCTCGGCTGGGTGCCGGGGGCCGACGGCATGCAGGCCGGGCTGAGCTTCAAGGACGCCTCCGGCAAGGTCTACCAGACGCACGACCTTGCGCCGCGCTACCAGAACTGCTTCCTGGCCGATCCCGACCACAGCTACGAAGGCGGACGCACCGAGATCAACGACGGCGCCATGAACGGCTTCCTGCTGACCCAGCCCAAGGGTGACACCTTTCCCATCGGCTATTACACGGCGGCCAGCCTGCCCTTCTTCAAGGGCTGCGCCGATAACTGGACCATCTGCGACCGCTACTTCAGCGGCATCCTGGCGCCGACTTCACCCAACCGCTTCTACATGCATGCGGGCCAGACCGACCGCATCACCAACACCACCACGGTCTCGACCCTGCCCACGGTGTGGGACCGCATGCTCGGCGCCGGGCGCAGCGTGGCTTATTACTACGAGGATGTGTCCTATACCGCGCTCTGGGGCAGCAAGTACAAAAGCTTCTCGCAGAAATTCAGCAAGTTCGCATCGGACGTCGCCGGCGGCAAGCTGGCCGACCTGACCTTCGTCGACAACGTCGGCACCGACGTGCATGAACTGATCGGCATTTCGCGCGACGACCATCCCTATGCCGATGTGCGCGATGGCCAGGCCTTTCTCAACCAGGTGTACAACGCCATCCGTCAAGGGCCGCACTGGGCCACCACGCTGATGATCATCAACTACGACGAATGGGGCGGGTTCTACGACCATGTGCCGCCGCCCTACGCTCCGGTAACCGCACAGGAATTCGCCGCTACCGGCAACGATGGCCGACTTGGTTGCCGGGTGCCCTGCGTGCTGATCGGGCCACGCGCGCGACGTGGCGTGGTCGACCACAACCAGTATGACCCCAACTCGATCCTGAACATGATCGCCTGGCGCTTCGGTTTCGCGCCGCTGGGTGCGCGCGCGGATTCGATCAACATCGCCCATGCCCTCGACTTCAGCAATCCACCCAATGGCTATGCGCCTTCGTTCAAGGTGCCGCTCGGGCCATTCGGTGGGCTGGCCATCGATGCCTGCCTGCCGATCGGGGATCTGCTCGGGGCGGACGATCCGCTCAGTCCCATCCTGAAACCGATCCTCGGCAAGCTCAGCGTCAGCGACCAGCGCCGGGTGGAGCATGAGAAGGAGTTGGCCGATCTGCGGGCGCTGGGGAAGAAGTACGGGTTCTGACGTACCGCGGCCCAGTTGCGCCGCCGCAGCGGAAGCTGCGATGGACAGGGCGGATTCTTCGCCGCGCCCAGAATGAAGGAAGACTTGCCGGCTAGGCCTTCCGCCGAGGGGAATCCTTGGCCGCCGCATCCGCCTCGTGCCGTTCGATGCGTATCTGGATGGCGTGTTCGATCGGGCCGCAGACGATCAGCAGGAACAGGGTGGCGACGAAACCGACAATCAGAATCGGCCATTCGGCCAGGGCACAGGCGATGCCCAGGGCGGCGACAACCAGGATGGCGGCGGCGGTGGTCAGGCCGTAGACGTGAATCTGGTCGGGGCCGCGCAGGATCACACCGGCGCCGAGGAAGCCGATGCCGGAGACGATACCCTGGGTAACGCGGCTGGCGCCATCGGAGCTGTTGAAGCCATGCTGCTGGGCGTATTGACTGACGGTCAGTACCAGCAAGCAGGCGCCGAGGGAAACCAGTCCGAGGGTACGCAGGCCGATGGACTTGCGGTGCAGATCACGGTTGACCCCGACCAAGGCACCGGCCAGCAGGGCCAGGCCGATGCGCAGCGACATGTCCAGCCAGTATCCG
Source organism: Nevskia soli DSM 19509 (assembly GCF_000711955.1). Classification (GTDB taxonomy): domain Bacteria; phylum Pseudomonadota; class Gammaproteobacteria; order Nevskiales; family Nevskiaceae; genus Nevskia; species Nevskia soli. The sequence goes on along the minus strand of NZ_JONR01000001.1, from coordinate 259,948 downwards.
GCGTCGTAATTCAGCATGGTGCGGCTCTTTCCTTGGCGGTGCTGTCCGGCCCACAGTGTACCGCCCCAAGGCTCCCCCTCGCCTGCAGCAAGCTGTGTAGACTTCCGCCCATACATCCGCCGGCCATGCATGGCCCGGATCGCGCGGTAGCGCCGTCCAGGCGGTTCACAACTTTCGGGAGAGATTCGATGATGCGTCTGCCACGTCATTTGGCCTTGCTGATGCTGACTGCCGCCGCCCTGGTCCACGGCGCCGCCTCGGCGGCACCGACGGCACCAAGCACCGATGCCAACCAGGCATTCGCCGAGGAATTCGGCGACCGTTTCTTCAAGGCTTACTGGCCGCTGCATCCGGACGCGGCCATCGCGGTGGGTTATTACCAGGTGGCGGACAGGCTGCCTGCACCGGATGCCAAGTTGCGTACCGCCGAGTTGCATTTCCTCGACGCACAGCTGGCGCGCCTGCGCAGCTACAAGCCGGAGGATCTGGACGATGCCCATCGCACCGACCAGGCACTGCTGGAGAACGAGCTGGAGTCCGAGCGCTGGCACATCGACGGCCTGCGCGACTGGCAGTGGGATCCTTCCGGCTACAACGTGGCCGACTCCTTCGCCCTGCTGCTCAACACCGACTATGCGCCGCTGGAGCAGCGGCTGCGTACGGTGCTGAAGCGCCTGGCCGCAGTGCCGGCTTACTATGCCGCGGCCGAACATGACATCGCCAATCCGACACGCGAGCATACGCAACTCGGAATCGAGCAGAACCAGGGCGCGCTCGACGTGTTCGGTCCGGAGCTGGAGAAGCAGATCGCCGGCTCCGGGCTGAGCAAGGCGGAGCGCGCGCTGTTCAAGACGCGCATCGCGGCGGCGCGCAAGGCGATGCAGCACTACGTCGCCTGGCTGAAGACGCTGGATGGCGAGCTGGCGCAGGACGACAAGGCCCGCTCCTTCCGCCTCGGCCGCGAGCTGTACGAGCGCAAGTTCGCTTACGACATCCAGTCCGGCGGCACGGCGGAGACGCTGTACCAGCGCGCCAAGCTGGAGAAGGAGCGCCTGGTGTCGCGAATGGACGGCTTGGCCGACCAGCTGTGGCCGAAGTACATGGCGGATGCGCCGAAGCCGGCGGACCGCTTCGACAAGATCGGCCAGCTGATCAACAAGATGTCCGAGCAGCATGCGCCGCGCGAGAACTTCGTCGGCACGGTGGAGCAGATGATCCCCGAGCTGGAACAGTGGGTCACCGAGCACAAGCTGATCGACCTCGACCCGAGCAAGCCGCTACAGATCCGGCAGACGCCGGCCTACGAGCAGGGCGTGGCCATCGCCGGCATCGAGGCGCCGGGGCCGTACGATCCGACCGCGAAGACCTATTTCAACGTCACGCCGCTGGACAGCTACAGCCCGGAACGGGTCGAGAGCTTCCTACGCGAGTACAACAAGTGGATCCTGCCGGTATTCATCATCCACGAGGCCATTCCCGGCCATTACGTGCAGCTGATCTACGCCAACCGCTCGCCCAGCCGTATCAAGAGCATCTTCGGCAACGGCGCCATGATCGAGGGCTGGGCGGTGTACAGCGAGCGCATGATGCTGGAGTCCGGCTACGGCGGGAATACGCCGGAAGCCTGGTTGATGTATTCGAAGTGGAACCTGCGCTCGGTCACCAATACCGTGCTCGACTACAGCGTGCATGTGCTGGGCATGAGCCGCGAGGATGCGATCCAGCTCCTGACGCATGAAGCTTTCCAGTCGCAGGAAGAGGCCACCGCCAAGTGGCGCCGGGTGCAGCTGAGCAGCGTGCAGCTCACCAGCTACTTCGCCGGCTACTCGGAAATCTATGACTTCCGCGAGAAGCTGAAGCAGGAACAGGGAACGAATTTCGACCTGAAGCGCTTCCATGAGCAGTTCCTCAGCTACGGCAGTTCGCCGGTGAAGCTGATCGAGCAGTTGATGCAGGGGAAGGCGCAGTAAGGCTGCTATAGATCACTCTGGCACGCATGGCGGAAAACACCATGCGTGCCATGCGTGCCAAGGGTTTTTGTTGGCACGCATGCAGTGAGCGTGCGATTGGTGGTGCTTTTGGGGGCGGCCGCAGCGCTGGTTGAAAGTGGGTGGAAAGCGCCGCGGAGGTGCGCGGACGGCTTTTAAGGATTTTTGGGGGGCTTAGCGCTCTGGGGAGCCCTGCGGAGTCACAGCCCCGGGTAGCGCTGCGCGCTTCCCGGGCTACGAGGCGGCTTTGCCGAGTTGAGCCACTTCTTCAGGGCGCAGGTGGCGCCAGGCGCCTTTTTGCAGGTCGCCGAGAACCACGGGGCCGATGGCGACGCGTACCAGTCGCAGGACTTCATGACCCAGGGCCGCGAGCAGGCGGCGGATGTGGCGGTTGCGGCCTTCATCGAGCACCACTTCCAGCCAGGCGTTCTTGTCGCCGGTGCGAAGCAGGCTGGCGCGCAGGGCGGACAGGTGCTCGCCCTCGTCGGTGACGCCGGCGAGCATGGCGGCGACCGCGGTGGCATCGGGGATGCCGGAGACCTGGACGTGGTAGGTCTTTTCCAGCCGGGTCACCGGATCGGTGATGCCGGCCGCCCAGGCGGTGTCGTTGCTGAGCAGCAGCAGGCCTTCGCTGGCGCGGTCGAGACGGCCGACCGGGCCGAGCCAGGGCAGGCCCGTGTTCTCAAGTAGACCATAGACGGTGTCGCGGCCACGCTCGTCGGCTGCGCTGACCACGATCTTGCGCGGCTTGTTGAGGGCGATGTAGACGCGCGCCGCGGCTTGTACGTCCACGCCGTCCACGGCGATGCGCGCATGTTCGGCCTGGGTGGTAGGCCGTTCCGGGTCGCGCTCGATGCGGCCGCCAACGCTGACGCGACCTGCGCGCACCATCGCTTCCGCCTGGCTGCGGGAGCAGATGCCGAGCTTGGACAGCACGCGGGCCAGGCCATGGCGCGGAGCCTGGGGTGGGCGCTGGCTGGTGGTACTGCGCGTGGGGGGCTTGCGGATGGGGTTACGCAAGATTGGAGGGAGTCGGTTGCCGGTGGTGGTTGGAGTTTACCGGGGCTGGGGTTCTTGATGTTGTTGTGGCCTTTGATGTTTTTTGCTTTTGATGTTCCCCACAAATCACTTCGCGATTCATTCGGGACATTCGGAAAAGCACACCCGATTCGCGGACACTCGGGGCGAACGGAGATTGGTACAGGATCAAGGGAAAAGCGCCCCTCACCCCTCCCTCCCCATGTTCATGGGGAGAGGGAGAACAACGGAGCGCAATAGCTGCCGGAGTTGCTAGCTCCTCGACAGGCCGAACTCCGCCAACACCTGCTCGTTGTGCGCGCCCAGTGCGGGACTTTCGCTCACCGCTACACGGGGCGTGGAGAACTGGATCGGCATGGCGTAAGCCGGCTTGCCGCCGGTGGTCTCGACCAGGCCGCGGGCCTGGACCTGTTCGTTCTGCAGCACTTCATCGGGGCTGAGGATGCCGGAAGCACAGCTGTCATCGTTGGCCAGCAGTGCATCCCACTCGTCACGCGTCTTGCTCATGAACAGGGCCACCAGTTCGGCGCGCAGGCCTTCACCGGCCTTGCCGGGGGCCAGGGGCTTCTTCAGCAGGTCCGGGCGCCCGGCGAGGATGCAGGCACGCTGGAAAAACTTGGATTCGAGCGAACCGAGGGCGAGGTGCTTGCCGTCGGCGCATTCGTAGATGGCGTAGTTGGGCAGGCCGCCGGAGAGCATGTCCTGGCCGCGCGGGGCGGGCTTGCCGAGGGTGCGTAGGGTGGCCAGCGACACTACTTGCAGCGCCAGGGTGCCGTCCATCATGCCGACGTCGACCATGCTGCCCTGCCCCGAGGCCTTGGCGCCGATGACGGCGGCGAGGATGCCGACGGCACAGGTGAGCGCGCCGCCGGCAAGGTCGGCGATCTGGAAGTTGGAGGGCACCGGCGGGCCGCCGGCGAGGCCGGTCTGGTCGAGGACGCCGGCGTAGCCGCAGTAGTTCATGTCGTGGCCGGGGCGGTCACGGTAGGGGCCGCTCTGGCCGTAGCCGGTGAGCGCGGCGTAGACCAGGCGCGGGTTGAGCGCCTTGAGGGTTTCGTAGCCGCAGCCGAGCTTGTCCATCACGCCGGGGCGGAACGATTCCAGCACCACATCGCTCTGCTCGACCATGCGGTGGAACAGCTGCACGTCTTCGGGCTTGCGCAGATCCAGAGTGAGGGACTTCTTGCCGCGGTTGACCACGGCGAACAGTTCCGGCGACAGGGTGCGGGTGTAGTCGCCGCCGTTGGGCTCCTCGATCTTGATGACGTCGGCGCCGAGCTGGGCCAGGTAGAGGGTGCAGAAGGGGCCGGGGAGCAGGCGCGACAGGTCGAGGACGCGGATGCCGGCGAGGAGGGGGTTGGTCATGGTAGGAAGTGGCCAGTGGTTAGTGATTAGTGGCTAGTTAAAAGATTGGGAGTCAGGATGCTTGCGCTTTTCACCGACCACCAATCACTGATCACTAGCCACTGTCTTTTACAGCGTGCGCGAGATCAGTTCCTTCATGATCTCGTTGGTGCCGCCGTAGATGCGCTGGGCGCGGCTGTCGATGTAGGCCTTGGCGATGGGGTATTCCATCATGTAGCCGTAGCCGCCGTGGAGCTGCACGCATTCGTCGATGACTCGGGACATCATGTCCGAGCACCAGTACTTGGCGGTGGCGGCGGCATCGACGCCGAGCTTGCGCTTCAGCACCTGTTCGATGCAGCGGTCGACGAAGACCTGGCCGATGGCGATCTCGGCTTTCATCTCGGCCAGCTTGAAACGGGAGTTCTGGAACGAGGCCACCGTCTTGCCGAAGACCTTGCGGTTGCGGGTGTATTCGAGGGTGTGCCTGAGCGCGGCTTCCGCACCGGAGACGGAGATGATGGCGATGATCAGGCGCTCCCAGGCCAGCTCCTGCATCAGCATGATGAAGCCCATGCCCTCCTTGGGGCCGAGCAGGTTGGTCTGCGGCACGCGCACGTCCTTGAAGAACAGTTCGCAGGTATCCTGGGCGTGCATGCCGACCTTCTTCAGCGGCTTGCCCTTGCTGAAGCCGGCGCGGTCGGCTTCGACCACGATCAGGGACATGTCCTTGGCGCCTTCGCCGCTGTCGCCGGTCTTGGCCACCACGACCACCAGATCGCAGAGATAGCCGTTGGTGATGAAGATCTTGGAGCCGTTGATGACGTAGTCGTCGCCGTCCTTGACGGCCCGGGTCTTGACGCCTTGCAGGTCGGAGCCGGTGCCGGGCTCGGTCATGGCGATGGCGCCGACCAGCTCGCCGGTGGCCATCTTCGGCAGCCACTGCTTCTTCTGCGTCTCGTTGCCGAAATTGTTGATGTAGTTGGCGACGATGTCGGTGTGCAGGTTGAAGCCAATGCCGGAGGCGCCGGCGGCGGACAGCTCCTCCATCATGATGACGCTGTAGAGCCGGTCGGTGCCGGCGCCGCCGTACTGCTCCGGCATGGTGTTGCAGAGGAAGCCGAGTTCGCCGGCGCGGTTCCAGATGGCGCGGTCGACATGCTGCTGCTCTTCCCAGCGCTCGTGGTGCGGCATGATTTCCTCGGCGATGAAGCGCCGCACGGTCTTGCGGAAATCGTCGTGCTCGGAGTTGAACAGGGTTCTCGGGATCATGCGGGCTCCATCCTTTATCGTTTTTTACATTTACATACAGTCTGGACTGTATCATAGTAAGCCCATGCCAATCCGAGCAAGTCTTCCTTGAGCGCCGCCCTGCCCCGGCGCACCCAGGCCGAGCGCAGCGACGCTATGCGCCAGCGCCTGCTTGCCGCCACGCTGGAGAGCCTGGCCGAGGATGGCTATGCCGGCAGCACGCTCAGCTCCATCGTGCGCCGCGCCGGGGTGTCGCGCGGCGCGCAGGTGCACCACTATCCCAACAAGCAGGCGCTGATGCTCGATGCGGCGGACGACCTGCTGCGCAGCAGCTACCGCACCCTGGGCGCGGTGCTGCTGTCGGTGGCGGACGAGGACAACCGGCTGGAGATGCTGGTGCAGGCAACCTGGGAACAGCTGTTTGCCACGCCGCTGTACCGCGCCTATACCGAACTGCTGGTGGCCAGCCAACGTGACGCGGTGCTGGCCGAAGCCCTGCGCGGCATGCTGCTGCGGGTGAGCAAGGTGTTCGAGCCGGCGGTGGAGCATTACTTCATGCCGGCGCCCGGTACGCGCGAGAACCTCAAGGCGGTGTTCCTGCAATTCGCCTGCCTGCTCGGCGGCCTGGCTTCGCAGGCGCACCTGCTCAACGACACGGCTCATGTCGCCGCCCAGCTCAAGCTGTGGACGCGGCAGGCGAAGCTGGTGATGCATGCGCGGAAGGGCGTGCGGCTGCCGCCGCCGCGGCCGGTGGAATGGGATCGGCCGGTGCACTCTTGAATGCCGAGTTGTTGCGTCAATCAAATTCGACGCAATGCGCTGCGCTTATCGCGCCCAACCAAGGGGCGCGAATTGCGACGGGCCGCGACGATTGCACGGGTCATACTTTGGTGATACCGTTGCCCCATGAAAGTAGCCATTTCCATTCCCGACCCGGTATTCGCCCAGGCGGAGCATCTCGCCCGGCAGCTCAAGAAATCGCGCAGCCAGCTGTATTCTGAGGCGATCGCAGATTACGTCGGCTCCCGCGGCGCGGTTGCGGTTACGGAGAAGCTCAACGCCGTCTATGGCGCCGCGAAGTCCGGAGTGGACAGTGCCCTGGAACAGGCTCAGCTTCAATCGTTGACCGATGAAGCGTGGTGAAATCTGGTGGGCGTCTCTGCCCGCCCCTGCCGGCTCCGGACCGGGGATGCGGCGTCCGGTGGTGGTCGTTCAATCCAATCCGTTCAATGAAAGCCGCATCGCCACCATCGTCATCGCGGCGATAACCTCGAACCTCGCCTTGGCGGAAGCGCCTGGCAACGTGCGAATCGGCAAAGCGGATTCAGGCTTGACCAAACCGTCGGTCATCAACGTGTCCCAGGTTTTGACGGTGGACCATTCATATCTGACGCAGCGCATCCGCATTCTCCCCGCCCAGATCATGAACCGGGTGGATGATGGTTTGCGATTGGTGTTGAGCCTGTAAGCACCAGGCGCGTAAAAAAGGCCCGTCTCCGGGCCTTTTCTATCGCCGAAAACTACTTCGCTTCGACCAGCGTTTTCAGATTGTCCAGGCCGCCGCGGTAGACGCTGCTGATGGTGGTGGTGGCGGCTTTATCGTCGGCGCCGTCGGCGGGCTTGTCGCTGGTGTCCTTGCGCTTGAAGGAACCTGACCAGGTGACTTTCGAGGCGCCCTTGCCGGCGGGTTTCACCACCAGGGTCGAGGTGTAGCTGCTCACCGGCAGCACGCCTTCGAGGATGGCGTACTTGAAGCTGTGCGAGGTGTCGCTGAAGCCGAGCAGTTTTTCCTTGATGGTGCCGCCGTCCTTCAGGGTCAGCAGGCGCACCGCGCCGACCTTGTCGTTGCTGCCTTCGACGATTTCGTCCTTGGCCACGGCCGGATGCCAGTTGCCGAGTCCATCGAAGCTCTTGACCTTGTCCCACACCGCGGCGACCGGGGCGTTGATGGTGACGCTCTCGCTGGCCTTGAGCTGCGGGGCCGCGGCGAGGCTACTGCCCGCGACGGAAAGCAGCGCTGCCACCGCAATCATTCTGACGACGTTCATGTGATTCTCTCTCCTTGCACCGAATGTCTGTTATAGGAATCCGGCGGGCGAACGCCGCCCGTCGTGGGGCAGTCTAGTCCCGCCTTCGATCCGTGAACAGGCCTTTGATTAAAAGGCTTTTTCGCGATTTTCGACGGTGTGTTGGGAAGGAAACAGTCGCGGCGGAAAGTGCAACACGTGGTGACGCGTAAAGGGGACACCTGCCAGTTATCGCAACCTTCAGATGCCGAGATTTCCATGAGGCTCGATGCACCAGACCACACCGATATGGGCGGCGTCCCATCACCGGATTTGCGTTATGCAAAATGCTATTCCAGTATCGCTTCATGCGCACCGAACTTGTTACCACCCTGAAGCGCCGGGCCAGCGAACTCCTCGCCGAGCTGAAGCGGGATCGGGAACCGATCCTGATCACCAACCACGGCCAGCCCGGCGCCTACCTCGTGGATGTCGAAACCTACGAGACGCTGCAACGTCGCATGGGCCTACTCGAAGGAATCGCCCGCGGAGAGATGGCAATCGAGGAAGGGCGCACTGTTATCCATGCACAGGCCAAAAAGCGCACGGCACGGAGGCTGGAATAATCTGGATCGAACCGGCGCGCTAAGCGATCTGAATGCCATTGCCGATTACATCGACTGAGCAACTCAAAACCTGCAAGGTAATTCACGCAAAGGTGTTCAACCACACAGCCTACGTCCGTCCTCCAAACCCTTTATTTCCGAACCGACATCTCCAGGCATTCCCGGTACGGCAGTGAAATGGAGGTGAAGCAGCCGGCGGGATCGCGCACATGGCGCAGGTATCCCGCATAAGCGTATCGCTCGCCCTTCGGGCGCAGCGCCAGGACCACGGCGCCGGGGCGCAGTCTTTCCTGTAATTGCTTGAGCACCGGCAGCATCAGCGCCGGGTAGCCGTTGAGCAGCAGGCAGTCCACCGGCTGGTCGATGCGCGACAGGGCCTGCTCGGGCCGGCCTTCGCGCAGGTCGACGTAGCGGGAGACGCCGGCGGCGCGCAGGCGGCAGCGTGCGAGCTGCGCCAGTTCGTGCGTCGGTTCGCAGGCGATGATGCCGCGGTCGCCGGCGTGGCGGTGGTTGGCGCGCATGGCGCAGGCCAGCCAGATGGTGGCGGCGGCATCGCCCGCGCCCAGGGTGACGACAAGGCGCGCATCGCCGAGGCGGGCCAGTTGGTACAGCAGGGCGCCGCATTCAGCGCTGATCGGACGATGCGGGCAGTCGGCACAGGGCTGGGGCGTAGCCGCCCTGGCCTGCCGTAACCCGGCGAACCATTCGCGCAGGGCCATCCACACACCGGACCAACCGTTGCCGTCAGCATGGAGAGCTGCCAGCGTGGCTTCGGCGCGGCTGCTGCCGTTGGCGGATGCCTGCTCGTGTTCCCGCCGTCCCTCTATCCGATGTAGCGCCTGCGGCAGGAAATCGGGCCCGGTGCCGGCGGTGTGCCAGCGCTCAGTGAACACGCTGGCCCTCCGCGGCCGGGGCGGCATGCAGGAAGGTGCCGAGGCAGGCGGAGACGTCGGCGACGCTGGCGGCGATGGCGCTGGGACGCAGTTCGCACAGCGTGGGCAGCGGCGCGCGGCCGTAGCCGAGGGCGATGGCGCGCAGGTGCAGGCGCTGCGCGGCCAGCAGTTCGCAGGGGTGATCGCTGAGCAGCAGCCAGGACGAGGGCGGCTGGCCGCTGTTTTCGATCAGGTGTTCCATCAGCGGCAGGCGGATGCCTGGGGCGCACTGCTGCTCGGGGGTGATGATGGAACGCGGGAAGTGCTGCAGGCCGTAGACGTCGAGCAGGCGCGCGGCGGCCCCCGCGCCGATATGGGTGAGGTAATGCAGTTCGACGCGCCACTCCGCGGCGAGCCGGAACAGCAGTTGCAGGCTGCCGGGGCGCAGGGTGCAGAGGTAGCGGCCGGTTTCGTCGTAATGGTGGAAGTAGCGGGCGCAGGCTTCGCCGATGCACAGGGCGTCCCGGGTCTGCATCAGGATGGAGAAGGCATCGCGCAGCGGCGTGCGCAGCGACCAGTGGCGGAAGGCATCCGCCGGCAGCTTGTGACCGACGTCGTAGAGGGCGCAGCGCAGGCTGTGCTGCACGCCGCGGGTGGGATCGAGCAGCAGGCTTTCGGCATCGAATATGGCCTGCCGGCGGGTGGATTGTCCGAACGCGAAGCGCTGGTCCGGATCAAGGATCTGTTGCATGGGCCTTCCTCCTGTGTGCGGCTGTGCGATCGGATCGATCGCGCCGGCTGGCTCCCCGCAGGTGGCTGGCTTGGCGCTACTGTGTTGTTACTTCGTCAGGATCAGTTTCCCGGCACGGGTCAAACGCAAGCGGTAAAGCGCGCCGTCATGCCGGATCAGCAATTCGCGCGCGGCGCCGAACAGCGCCTGGCTGTCGAACTGCGGGACATTGGCCGGAGGCCGCTGCGGCGCGGGGGTGGCTGCGGTGCTGAGGGGTTTTGTCTGCGACATGTACTTGATGATAATGATTATCATTTGTATGTCAACAGTGAAAATCCCGACCGCTATCCGGATGAGCGCAGCCCCTTGTCCTTGGCCGGCGCGGTGGACCCGGGTGTGCGCAGGAAATCCACCAGTGCGCGCACCTTGGCCGGGACATGGCGCGTGGCGGGATAGACCGCATGGATGCCGGCGCGGGGCAAGGTCCAGTCGCCAAGCAGGCGCACCAGGCGCCCCTGCGCCAGGTCCTGCTCCACGGCGAAACTGGCCAGGATCGACAGGCCCAGGCCTTCGCGCACCAGGGCCTGGACCGTGCCCGGCGCGTTGGCGCGCGCGACCGGCTGCATGCGGACGATGCGGCGCGTGCCCTTGCGGCTGAAGTTCCAGGTCAGCGGGGCGCGCAGCAGGGTCAGGGCCACCCAGCGATGCTCGGCCAGTTCCTGCGGCTGGCGCGGAATGCCGTGCGCGGCGAGGTACGACGGCGCGGCGCAGACGTATTGTTCGAATTCATCGAGCCGGACCGCACGCAGGGTGGAATCGCGCAGCCAGCCGCCGCGGATGGCCACGTCGATGCCCTCACCCACCAGATCCAGCACCTGGTCGGTCGCCACCAGGTCCAGATGCAGGGCCGGATGCAGGGCGGCGAAGCGCGCCAGGCGCGCAGCGAGGGTGCCGGAGAGGAAATCATGGGCGGCGGTGAGGCGCAGGGTACCGCGCAGTTCGCCGCCGCCGCTTCCGACGCGGTCGAGCGCGGCTTCGAGCTCGCGCAACAAGGGCGTGCATTCACTTTGGAGTTGCTGCCCCGCTTCGGTCAGGGTGACGCGGCGGGTGGTGCGGGTGAACAGGGTGGCGCCGAGTTCGGCCTCGAGCTGGCGCACCTGGGCGCTGACCATGGCCTTGGTGGTGCCCAGGCGCGCGGCAGCCGCGGTGAAGCCGCCGCCCTCCGCCACCGCGACGAAGACCGCCAGCCGTTTGAGTTCGCCGCGTTTCCGGCTCATTTTCCGATTGTATCTATTATACGAACTTTATTTTATCGATAAGGCTGTTTATCCGATCAATACATAAGCGCATGATGGCGCCATCGACAACCGCTTTTCCTACAGAAGGAGTAGGACATGAAGATCACACTGTTTGGCGCCGGCGGCATGATCGGCAGCCGCATCGCCCAGGAAGCGCTGTCCCGTGGGCATGAAGTAACGGCGGTGGTGCGTACGCCGGGCAAGCTGGCGCTGAAGCACGACAAGCTGAAAGAGGTGACGGGCGATGCGTCCGACGCAGCCTCGGTGGCACGTGTCACGGCCGGGCAGGATGCGGTGATCAGCGCCATCAGCATAGCGGACCAGGAAGGGTTGCTGCGTGCGACCTCGGCGCAGATCCAGGGCGTGAAGCAGTCCGGGGCGCCGCGCCTGCTGGTGGTGGGCGGGGCCGGCAGCCTGGAGGTTGCGCCAGGCCTGCAACTGGTGGACGCGCCCAACTTCCCCGCCGCTTACAAGGCGCCGGCGCTGGCGCACCGCGAGGTGCTGAAGGTGTATCGCAAGGCCGACCTGGACTGGACTTACCTGAGTCCGGCGGCTGTCATTGCCCCCGGTGAGCGGACCGGCAAGTTCAGGCTGGGCGGGGATCAGCTGGTGGCCGATGCCAAGGGCGACAGCAAGATCTCGGCGGAGGATTATGCGGTGGCGATGATCGATGAGGTGGAAAAGCCGAAGCACATCCGGCAGCGGTTTACGTTGGCGTACTGAGTCTTACGATGACGCAGTCCCGGGTAGCGCGGTGCGCTTCCCGGGCTACGTTAACCGAGATTCGTCGCAGATTGAGAGACGGCGGGCACGGCCCGCCCTACAAAAGCTGGGCGGGGATCAGCTGGTGGCCGATGCCAAGGGCGACAGCAAGATCTCGGCGGAGGACTATGCGGTGGCGATGATCGATGAGGTGGAGAAGCCGAAGCACATCCGGCAGCGGTTTACGCTGGCGTACTGAGTCTTACGATGACGCAGTCCCGGGTAGCGCGGTGCGCTTCCCGGGCTACGTTAACCGAGATTCGTCGCAGATTGAGAGACGGCGGGCACGGCCCGCCCTACAAAAGCTCGAGGCGAACGGAGTTCGGGATAGGCCGGGGTAAAAAAAGAAAGCCGCCGCACCCCTGCGGGTGCGGCGGCTTTTTGCCTTCCACTCAGGCGCGGTAGCGGTAGTACTCGAGGCCGAGGTCGTAGAACTTGGCGTCGTGGGATTTGCCGACGCGTTCGATGGTGAAGCCGGGACGCTGCGGGATCTGGGCCTCCTGGGGCCATTGGGCGGCGTGCAGGCGGGCATAGTCGTCCTGGCCGACGGTGACGGCGTTGCCCTGGGCCTTGGCCAGGCCGATTTTCGCGGCGGCGGCGCGCCAGTTGGGCATGACCTTGGCCACCACGGTTTCGGCGGCGTCGCCGCTGCCGTAGCCGACCAGCAGCAGCTTGTGGCCGTTCAGTTCGGTGGGCTGGGACTGGGCTTCTTCCAGGCCGGCGGCCATCCAGGCGGGCAGCGCGGCGGTGTAGAGGTTGCCCATGTGCATCATGGCGGCGGCGCCGAGGCGCAGCTTGCCTTCGACCACCTCCTTGTAGCGCGGGGACTTGCGGAAGGCCTTCATCACCTGGGCGGTGAGCGGGTACGGCTCTTCCGGCGGGTGGCCGCTGATGACCTTGTCGACCAGGGAGGGACGCAGGGCCATTTCGGCCAGCAGCTGCTTCAGCTCGACGCCGGCGGCGGTGCAGTAGCCGTTGAGTTCCTCGTGCTCCTCGCCGCCGTCCGCGCCCATGGCGAACAGGTAGGCCATGGTCCAGGCGCTGACCGGCATGTGGTGGTAGGGGCGGTGCATGAAGGCGGCGGTGAGGCTGCGCAGGAAGGCGGCGCGCTTGCCGTCGCGGCGCAGGAACAGGGCGTCGAAGGCGCAGACCACTTCGTCCAGGTAGCAGGCGGTGGAGTACTTGCCGTTGAATACCGGGAAGTCGCGCAGGCGGCCGTTGGCGCCCGGGGTCTGGCCGTTGAAGCGCAGGAAGGGCTTGCGGAAGTCGGCGATGCGGTAGCTGGAGGAACTGCCGGAGGTGTGCAGGTCCAGCGCCAGCAATTGCGGATCGCGATCGACCAGCATGGCGACGGCGCCGGCGCCCTGGGTGGGCTCGCCGGTGCTGCCGCGATCGTATTCGGCGATGTCGGCGGAGACGACGATGGCCTGGCGTCCTTCACCGTCGAAGGCGAGATAACGCATGGCGCCTTTGACGCCGTAGAGGCCGGCGATGCAGGCCTGCTTGAACTCGGGCACTTCGCAATAGCGCGACAGCGGCGGCAGGCCGCGCACGGCCAGGGCCTGGTCGACCAGGCCGCGCACGATGACGGCACCGACGGCATTGTCGGAACTGGATTCGGTGGCCAGGGCGAGGTAGCCGATGCGGGCGGGATCGACCTGGTAGTCGAGGATCAGCTTGAGCACGGCCTCGGCGGCCATGGTGTAGACGCTGTCCTCGGGGCCGGCCATGCGGAAGCTGTGGCCGACGACGGCGCTGATCTTGTCCCAGGCGTTGCCGGTCCAGCCGCACCAGTCCTGCAGGCTGACGCGGTAGGGCGGAACGAAGACCGAGATGCCGCTGATGCCGAATTGTTCGCGATTCATGTCCATTCGCTCTTGTTGTTGCCTCGGAGGGGGAAATCCAGATTGTTCGATGTGGCGCGCGGGAGGGCAAGCTGACGCCGGCGTCAGCTTTGGTGGCCGGTACCGGCCGGTTCGGTACGCTCAGCGCCGGTGGCGTAGACCCGGCCCTTCCAGCGCGAGCGGGTGCCGCGCCAGTAGCGGATGGCGGAGCTCCAGGTCATTGCCAGGTACAGGGTTGCGCCCAGCGGGGCCAGCAGCAGCCACAGCGGCGACAGGCCGTAGTACCGCAAGGTCGGCCAGTAACCCAGGGCCATGGCCAGCAGGGCGGCGGCGGCGAGCGCCTGCGCGCCGGGCACGAACAGCGCGGCCAGCGGCAGCCAGTAGGCGGCGGCGAAGATCACGGTGACCAGCAGCAGCAGCAGGTTGGAGTAGTACAGCTGGGTGAAGGCGGAGCGCGCCACCATCTCGTGGATGGAACCCAGGCTGCCGTAGGGACGCAGGCTGACCACGCCGCGGCTCAGGCCGACCCAGGTGCGGTGGCCGGCGTTCTTGACCTGGCGCGCCAGGGTGCAGTCGTCGATCAGGGCGTCGCGCAGGCCGGCGAAGGCACCGGCCTTCTCCAGGGCGGCGGTATCGACCAGGATGCAGCCGCCGGCTGCGGCGGCGACGTGGCGGAAGCGCGAGTTGGACAGGGCGAAGGGATAGAGCAGCTTGAAGTAGTAGACGAAGGCCGGCAGCAGCAGGCGATCCCAGAAGCTGGTGCGGCGCAGGTCGGCCATCAGCGAGACGAAGTGCAGGCCGTGGGCGCGCTTGTGCCGCAGGAGAGCGGCGAGCAGGCCGGGGCGCAATTCGATGTCGGCGTCGAGCAGCAGGGTCAGCGGCGTGCGCACCTCGGCCTTGCCCTGCTCCAGCGCCCACAGCTTGCCGGCCCAGCCCTGCGGCAGGGGCTTGCCGCTGATGATGCGTGTATTGGGAAAGGAGGCGGCGATCCGCGCGGTGGCGTCGGTGGACTGGTCGTCGACCAGCACCACTTGCAGGCCCCTGCCCTGCGCCTGCAGGCCGGACAGGGTGGTGCCGATGACTTCGGCCTCGTCGCGGGCCGGGATCAGCACGGTGATGTCGGCGAGATCGGCCCCGTCCGCGGCGGCCGCATCGGGCTCGATGCGCTCGCGCGTACTCCAAGGGCGCCAGGGCGCCAGCAGGGTGCCGAACCAGATGATCGCGGCTGGAGCGGCCAGCCACAGCGCTGCCGTGCCGGTCATTTACGGAGTTCGATACAGGGAAGTAAAGCGCTCAGCCCCGCTCCGGAGAGGAGCGGGGCTGAGCGGATGCAACGTTCCAGGCAACGGCAGCACTAGCTGGACTTGGTGTCACCGGCATTGGTCGGGCGGCGCTGGATGGCGCTGACCGGGATGTGCACCGCGGTGGCGGCGGCACGGTCGCCGTACTTGACCGGCAGGTCGGCGGCGAAGGCGCCTTCGGTGCGCGGGCCGAACAGGGAGACGCGCAGGGCCTTGAGCGGGTTGGCGAAGGTGTCGTTGACGGCGCTGCCTTCGAAGCCGCAGTGCGCCATGCAGTTGTCGCACTTCGGGTTGATGCCGACGCCGTACTTGTCCCACTCGGTGTCTTCGATCAGTTCCTTGTAGGTCTTGGCGTAGCCTTCATCGACCAGCAGGTAGCAGGGCTTCTGCCATCCGAAGATGTTGTACGTCGGATTCGACCAGGGGGTGCACTGGTAGCTCTGATTGCCGGCAATGAAGTCGAGGAACATCGACGACTGGTTGAACACCCACTTGCTCTTGCGTTCCTTGCCGAGCTTGAACACGTCGCGGAACAGCTGCTTGCTCTCGTTGCGGGCGAGGAACACGTCCTGGCGCGGCGCATGCTGGTAGCTGTAGCCGGGGGACACGGTGATGCCCTCGATGCCCAGCGTCATGGCGTAGTCGAAGAACTCGGCGATCTCGGCCGGCGGTTCCTTGTTGAACAGGGTGCAGTTGATGGTGACGCGGAAGCCGCGCTCGCGCGCCATCTTGATGGCGGCGACGGCCTTGTCGAACACGCCTTCCATGCACACGGATTCGTCGTGGCGCTTTTCCAGGCCGTCGAGATGGATCGACCAGGTGAAGTACGGCGAGGGCTTGTACTCGTCGATGTGCTTGGGCATCAGGATCGCGTTGGTGCACAAGTAGATGAACTTCTTGCGCGCGATGAGGCCCTGGACGATCTGCGGCAGTTCCTTGTGGATCAGGGGCTCGCCGCCGGGGATGGACACCACCGGGGCGCCGCACTCGTCCACCGCGCGCAGGGCATCCTCGACGCTCATGCGCTGCTTGAGGATTTCCTTCGGGTGATCGATCTTGCCGCAGCCGGCGCATTCCAGATTGCACTGGAACAGCGGCTCCAACATCATCGCCAGCGGATACTTGGTTTGACCGCTGAGCTTCTTGCCCAGTAGATATTTGGCGATCTTGACCTGCTGGATGAGGGGGATACCCATGGATACTCCGAATTCAGGAACAGTGTCCGCTTGGACAGCGTTCGTAGGGGGTTGACTGCAATCTCAAGTTACCAATTTTGTCACACTTCCGGCTTGCGCACCGCTAAAGAGCCCTACAGCGGCTCCAGAACCTCCGCATGGTCGCGGCGGATCCGCGCCCATTCGATCTTGAACCAGGGGGTGAAAGCCTCCGGATTGGCCGCCATTTCGGCGTCCAGGGCGTCGGGGGCGATATAGCGCAGACCGGAAATCTCGTTCGGATTGACCTTGGCTTTGTCGTCGCTGCGCCCGGCGTAGACCCAGCACAGCTCGTGTTCGGCGCCTTCGGCGTCGAACTGGGCCTGGTACTGGAACTTGAACAGGTATTGCAGCTGGGACTTCAGCCCCAGTTCCTCGTCCAGGCGCCGGTGGATGGCGTGGTCCAGGGTCTCGCCGCGGCGCGGATGGCTGCAGCAGGTGTTGGACCAGTAGCCCGGCCACAGCCGCTTGCCGGCCGCGCGCTGCTGCAGCAGCAGCTCGCCCTTGGCGTTGAAGATGAACAGGGAGAAGGCGCGGTGCAGGGTGCCGTGGCCGAGGTGGGCCGAGGCCTTGTCCATGTAGCCGATTTCGCGGTCGTGCTCGTCGACCAGCACCAGGGGCTCGTCGTCGAAGGAGACGATGCGGTCCGCATCCTGCATTTCCATATCGAGCGCCATGCTATCCAATGCTCACCTCCATGCCCTGGTAGCCGGCGTCGCGCATCGCGGCGATCACCTTCTCGGGGTTTTCCGGGCACAGGGCGATGATCGAGCCGCCGCCGCCGCCGCCGGTCAGTTTGGCGCCGAGGGCGCCGTGCTCGCGCGCGATCTGCACCAGTTCCTCCACTTCCCAGCTCGACACGCGCAGGGCGTTGAGCAGGCCGTGGCAGATGTTCATCAGGTCGCCGAGGCGCTCGAGGTCGTTGCCCTGCACCGCGTCCACGCCCTGCAGGGTGAGCTGGTCGATCTCGCGGAAGATGCGCTCGTACAGCTCCGGGTTGCGCTGCCAGGCGGTGCGCACGCCGCCGACGGTCTTGGCGGTGAGGCTTTCCTTGCCGCTGATGCCGATGACCATGGGGATGGGCTTGGGCACGTGCAGCTCGCGCATCATCGGCGCTTCGTCGGCCTTCTCGCCGCGCTTGTAAAGGACGAACTTGCCGTAGGTGGCGACGGTGTTGTCGATGCCGGACGGGGTGCCGTGGGCGACCTTCTCGCAGTTGAAGGCCAGTTCGTTGACCTGGACATCGCTGAGGCCCAGCTTGAAGTGCTGGTCCAGCGCGCGGATGATCGCCACCGCCATCGCGGCAGAGCCGCCCAGGCCCATGGCGCGCGGTACGTTGGGGAACACTTCGATGCGCACGGAGCGCTCGGTCAGGCCCAGGGTGTCGAAGATGATGCCGAGCGAGCGCTGGAACGAGTCGCGGTGCGCCGGATCGCGGTGCAGACGATATTCCACACCCCAGCGCGGGATCATCATGTCGACGCCGCCGGACTTGGTGTCCTGCACCGCGGCGCGCACCGCCAGGGGCACCGGCGCGGCGATGGCATGGCTGCCGTACACCACGGCGTGCTCGCCGAGCAGGATGATCTTGCCGTAGCCGCGGCCGGCGTGTTCGGGAATGACTTCGGCGGCGGCGCCGCGGGCTTCCTTGCGCACCTGCACCACGATTTCCTGCGCCTTCCAGATCTTGATCTCGCCGCTTTCAACGAGACGCTCGACCACGGTGTCGAAGATTTCGGCGGTGGCGCCGGCGGCAACGGCGACGCTGCGCGCGTGCAGGGTCATGTGGCCCTGCTGGATGCCTTCGGTGACCAGGGCGCGCAGGGCGGAGAAGTTCTGCGCCAGGCCGACGGCGCCCATCACTTCGGCCAGTTCCCGCGCGGTCTTCACGCCGAGCAGGCGCAGATTCAGCGCCACGGTGGCGTTGGACTGGAGCGGACCGCCGACGGTGCCGACCTTCATCGGGATGTCGAGTTCGCCCACCAGTTCGCCGTTGGGACCCTTGTACCAGCGGGTCAGCGAGGTGTAGCGGCCGCCGCGCGCGGCGTAGGCATGCGCCGCGGCTTCGATGGCGCGCCAGTCGTTGCCGGTGGCCAGGGCCACGGCGTCGACGCCGTTCATCACGCCCTTGTTGTGGGTGGCGGCGCGGTAGGGATCGATGGTGGCGAATTCGTTGGCCAGGATCACGCCATCGCGCACTTCCTCGCCGGTGTAGCCCTGGCGGCCGCCGAGCTTGTCCACCGAGATGACGCAGCGGGCGCGCACCATGGCGCGGTCGGTGAGGTTGGACAGGATGCGCAGGAAGACGCGGCCGCCGGTGATGGACTCGACCAGCGAGGCGACGCCTTCGCACATGGTGTTGACCAGGTTGGCGCCCATGGCGTCGCGGGTGTCGACCAGCAGGTGCACCACCAGCATGTCGCCGCCCTCGGGGCGGGCGTGCAGGTGCACTTCGAGATCGTTGGCGCCGCCGCCGCGCGCAACCATCTGCGGGTGCAGGCTGTTGGCGAGATTGAGGATCTCGCCCTTGCGCTGCAGCAGGGCGGCCTTGGCCTTGGCGACGTGCGGCACGTCCACGACCTGCACCTGGCCGATCAGCACCGGCTCGGTGCTCTCGACGGTGAAGCCGCCGGCGCCGCGCACGACCTTGGCGGCGGAGGACAGGGCGGCGACGATGGAGGGTTCCTCCACCACCAGCGGCACGATGTAGTCGCGGTTGTTGACCAGGAAGTTGAGTCCGAGACCGACCGGCAGGCCCATCACGCCGACGACGTTTTCGATCATCTTGTCGGCTTTGTGGATCTTCAGGGTGTGCTCGCCCGAGATCAGCGCCTGGTAGTCCTCGGCGGAGACCCAGCCGCGCTCGTGGATGATGCGCACGCGATCCGACACCGACAGCTTGTAAAACTCGGGGAAGCGCGATCTTTCACTGTTATTCATTACGTTCCGCTCCGTATGGACATCCCGTCCAAGCTCCCGGCCATCCATGACCGGGCACTGTGGGCATCCTGCCCAAGAAGCCGGCCATCCTGGCCGGACTGCTCAAATAAGCTAAAAACTCAATAACCCGTGTATTCCAGATGCAAGCCCGGCTCATCCACCGCCAGCGGCACGCAGCGGAAACCCGCCGCGACGATGTCACGCTCCAGCGCGGCCAGGCGGTCCGGATCCAGCGAAAAGGCCACGCCGAAATCGCCGCCGCCGGCGCCGCAGGGCTTGTAGCTGACGCCCGCCTGGGCTGCCAGTTGCCCCAGTTGGACATGCTCGGACGAAAAGATATCCAGGCCGCAGGCGCTGCCGAAGGCGCGCAAGGCCGCGGAATAGGCGGTCGCCGCTTCGACGAAGCCCCTGCCCTGCTCGTGCATCATGGCGTCGGAGGCCGATTTGGCAATGGCGGTGAGCATGCCCATATGGCTTGCATACTCCGCGCCATGACCGGTGCGCCACTGCGCCAGCCGGCTGAGGAAATCCGAGGTGCTGGCGGAGCGGCCTGACCAGACGAAGAGGGAATGAACCTCTTTGGGCCAGTTCACCGGCTCGAAGCGCGGCTGGGTGCCGCCTTCGAGCAGGCGGTAGGAAATGACGCCGCCGATGAGGCCGGCGGCGACGTCGACGCCGCTGCCGTGACCGCCCTGGAAGTCGCGGTGGAGCTGCAGCAGGTGCTCCAGCCAAACGCGGCGGTTGGCGGTGGCGGCGCCGCGGCCGACGAAGACGGCCATGGCGGAGGCCAGCGCCACCGTCAGCGCGGCGCTCGAGCCGAGGCCGAGCTTGGCCAGGCCGTCGCGGCCCTGGTCGAAGAATTCGGAGGTATCCAGGTGCAGGCTGAAGCCGCGGCCGGACTCCGGCGCCAGGCCTTCGTGGGCCAGGCCGCGCAGGGTCTGGTCGACCAGGCGCAGCTTTGCGGTCTGTTCAGGGGTGCCGAGCCATTCCGGCTGGCCGCCGGCGCCGATGCGCAGCGGCACGTTGGAGACCTGCATGTCCGGGGCGCTGACCTCGGCAACGCCGCCAGCCTTGGCGGCGATGCGCACCTTGGCGTGGCGGTTGACCGCCATGACCAGGGCCGGGGCGCCTTCGAGTACCGCGTAGTCGCCGAGCAGGACCAGCTTGCCGGGGGTACTGGCCAATACTTCCATCATGCCGTGTACTCCGCTTCGGTAAGGTTGCGGGCGCCGGCGCCGAGGCCGGTTTCGACCACGTCGAGCACACCCGGAATATCGCGCAGGGCGGCCTTGACCTGTTCCACGGCCTGCGGCTCGCATATGGCCTTGACCTGCGGGCCGGCGTCGACGGTGAAGAACACCGGCACGCCCTGCCCGCGCAGCGCGCGCACGCGGCGCATGCATTCGACCGAGGCGCCGTTCCAGTAGAGCAGGCCGGGCTGGGCCGCGAGGGCCAGGGCGTGCATCTTCAGGCAGCTGTATTCGGAGATGGCGGCCAGCGCGGCGAAGTCGCGCGCCAGGATGGCGGCGCGGGCGGTGGCGAGGTCGGCTTCCTGGGTTTCGATCCAGGCGGACTGGAAGGGCGAGGTCTGGGCGGTGCGGCGCATGCCCTCGCTGGAACCGACTTCCTTGGCGGCGGTGGAGGTGATGGCCACCGCCACGCGCAGCGGCCAGGCATCGGCTTCGAGCAGGGGGCTGGCGACCGAGTCGGTGCCGTCGGCCAGTTTGCCGTGGGCCCATTCGACGTAGCCGCCGAAGACCGAGCGCGCAGCCGAGCCGGAGCAGCGGCGGGCCAGCACGGATTTCTCGGCGTCGGAGAGGTTCAGGCGCAGGGCGCTGTCGCCGGCGTGGATCAGGGCGGCGAAGCCGGAGGCGGAGGAAGCCAGGCCGGCGGCGGTGGGGAAATTGTTGCGGCTGTCGACGGCGGCGCGCCAGTTGACGCCCGCGCGCTGGCGCAGCAGGTCAAGGCAGGCGCTGACGCGCTTGGCTTCAGCGGCGTCGCTGCGGCCGTTGAGGCTGACGCGGTCCTGCTCCAGTCCCGGCTCGAAGGCGACGCGGGTGCGCGTCCACAGGGCGTCGAGGGTGATGGAGATGGAGCCGACCACCGGCAGGTTCAGCGCGGCATCGCGCTTGCCCCAGTATTTGATCAGGGCGATGTTGGGTTGGGCCTGCGCCATGGCGCAATGCTCACCGAGAACCACGGCGCGGGGTTCGGAATTCATTGAATTTGGGGGAACAAGGGCGTTATCCGGGCGACAGGGGGCGGCAATTCAAGCACTTGCACGGGCTTTGCCAAGTTTTTGCGCCGCCCGGCGCTCCATCGCTTGGGGAAATCATGATTCCTTCATTTTAGCAAAGGCGGGGGGGGCCGTGCACGGCTATAGGGCGCGGGAGCCTTAATTGGGGGAAAACGGGCTGGTACCGCCGCCGCGGCAAGCCGCGTTGCGGGGGACTTCAGGGCGGGATTTTGCGGGTACGGCTCCAGATGCTGGTGCCGCCGATCAGGCTGATGCCGAAATAACCACGCAACTTGAGGTGGTCGGCATCGATGATCCACATCTGGCAACTGAACGTATGGCCGTTGTCGGCGTCATACACCCGCCCACCATTCCACTCCTGATTCTCGGGGTCGTAATGCAGATCCCACAGCAAGCGCAGGCCATCGAGCGTACGCGAGCGCTGCGCCGGGTCGGAATTGTGGCGGTCGACCACCGGTTTGCCATCCAGCTCGGGGCCGTCTTCCGGGCCGTAGGTGTCATGAAGTTGCCAGACAATGTGGCCATCGTAGCTGTCGCCGTTGCGCGCGATGCGGATCACCGCGTCCCCGCTCGCCACCAGCCAGTCGCCGACGATGGCGTCGGCCGGGTCGGCCCAGGCCAGGGCGGGGATCAGCAGCAGCATCGCGAAGCAGGCAAAAAGCGCCCGCCGGCACCGCCGCATTATTCGGAACATGCCATGACAATCAAAAGCTTACACCATGCTTTCAAATGGGGCGCGACGCCTGGAAAATTGTCACAATAGTCTCAGGCGGCGCATCAACTTAACTATTGTAAAGTTTACGCTGGACCCTAAGTCCAATTCCATGATCCAACACCTTCCAATCCTGATTGGGACTTGTTTGGCCGCAGCAGCAGCGGGTTACGCCTGCTTTGCCATTTATGCGGTGTTGAACGGGGTGCGCCGCGCCAGCGATGCGGCGCTGGAAGGATTGCGTGCCTCGGTCTGTCCCGGCACCGGCCCGCGGCCGGTCAGCGTGCTCAAGCCGCTGTGCGGCAATGAACCCGGCCTGTACGAGAACCTGCGCAGTTTCTGCGTGCAGTCCCACCCGGTGTTCCAGTTGCTGTTCGGCGTGCGCGATGCCGCGGATGACGCCATCGCGGTGGTGCGGCGCCTGCAGGCGGAGTTTCCGGCGGTGGACATCCAGCTGGTGATCGAGCCGCAGGTCTACGGCAGCAATCTCAAGGTGAGCAATCTGCTCAATATGCTGCCGCAGGCCCGCCATGACTGGCTGGTGCTGGCGGACAGCGATATCGGCGTGAGCAGCGACTACCTGAGCCGCGTCACGGCGCCGCTGGCGGACCCGGGCGTGGGGGTGGTGACCTGCCTGTATCGCGGCGTGCCGCGCACGGGCTTGTGGTCGCGCTTCGGCGCGCTGTTCATCGACGACTGGTTCGCGCCCTCGGTGCAGGTATCGCACGCGCTGGGCTCGACGCGCTTTTCGTTCGGTTCGACCATCGCTCTGCGGCGCGATGCGCTGGAAGCGGCGGGCGGCTTCGAGGCGCTGAACGACGTGCTGGCGGACGATTTCTGGCTGGGCGAATTCACCCGGCTGCAGGGGCTGCGCACGGTGCTGTCCAACGTGGTGGTCACCACCGATGTGACCGACGACAGCTTCGCCACGCTGTGGGCGCATGAGCTGCGCTGGCTGCGCACCATCCGCGCCGCGGCGCCGACCGGCTTCGCCCTGACCTTCGTCACCTTCACCTTCCCGGTGCTGGCGGGGGGCCTGGCGCTGGCGCAGACCGGCCTGTGCCTGGCGCTGGCCGGAATCGGGGCCACGGCGCGGCTGGTGCTGCACTACCTGCAGCGCCAGTGGCGGCTGGAACCCGCGCCCGCCTATGAGGTCTTGTTGTTGCCGCTGCGCGATACCCTGCTGTTCGGAGGCTGGGTGGCGTCCCATACCGGCTCGCGGGTACGCTGGCGCAACCAGGTTCTCGATGCCACCATCGAGCGCGCCGCGCCGATGGCGCCGCGGGCCCCGGGCCAGGCCCCGGCTTCTTCACCGAATTCCCTTCCCGATCCGGACTCTGTGCGATGACTTCCATCATGAAAACCTTGTTCCTTCAGGCGCCCTCCTTTGACGGCTTCGACGGCGGCGCCGGCAGCCGCTACCAGGCCAAGCGCGAGATCAAGTCTTTCTGGTACCCGACCTGGCTGGCGCAGCCGGCGGCGATGGTGCCGGGCAGCCGGGTGCTGGATGCGCCGGCGGACGAGATCGACGTGGAAGCGGCGCTGAAGATCGCCGCGGAGTACGACCTGGTGATCATGCACACCAGCACGCCGTCCTTCCCCACCGACGCGAAGTTCGGCGAGCTGCTGAAGCAGCGCAAGCCGGGGATCAAGATCGGCCTGGTCGGCGCCAAGGTGGCGGTGGACCCGACCGGCTCGCTCAAGGCCAGCGCGGCGATCGACTTCGTCGCGCGCGAGGAATTCGACTACACCTGCAAGGAAGTGGCGGAAGGCCGGCCCTACAGCGAGATCGCGGGGCTCAGCTACAAGCTCGAAGACGGCACGGTGAAGCACAACACGCCGCGCGCCACCATCGAGAACATGGATGAGTTGCCCTTCGTGGCGCCGGTGTACAAGCGCGACCTGAAGATCGAGAACTATTTCATCGGTTACCTGAAGCACCCTTACGTCAGCTTCTATACCGGACGCGGCTGCCGCTCGAAGTGCACCTTCTGCCTGTGGCCGCAGACGGTGGGCGGGCATCGCTACCGGGTGCGCTCGGCGCAGAACGTGATCGCGGAAGTGAAGTGGATCAAGGAGAACATGCCCGAGGTGCGGGAGATCATGTTCGACGACGACACCTTCACCGACAGCTCGAACATGGAGCGGGTGCACGAAATCGCGATCGGCCTGGGCAAGCTGGGCATGACCTGGTCCTGCAACGCCAAGGCCAATGTGCCGTACGAGTCGCTGAAGATCATGAAGGACAACGGCCTGCGCCTGCTGCTGGTGGGCTACGAGTCCGGCGACGACCAGATCCTGCACAACATCAAGAAGGGCCTGCGCACGGACATCGCGCGGCGCTTCACCGAGGACTGCCGCAAGCTGGGCATCCTGATCCACGGCACCTTCATCCTCGGCCTGCCGGGCGAGACGAAGGAGACGATCGAGAAGACCATCGAGTTCGCCAAGTCGATCAATCCGCACACCATCCAGGTCTCGCTGGCGGCACCCTACCCCGGCACCACCCTGTACAAGCAGGCGGTGGACAACGGCTGGCTGCAGGAGAACGACGCGGTCAACCTGGTCAACAGCAAGGGCGTGCAGCTCGCCGCGATCAGCTATCCGCACCTGTCCAAGGAAGAAATCTTCCACAGCATGGAAGTGTTCTACAAGCGCTTCTATTTCCGCCCCAGCAAGATCTGGGAGATCGTGCGGGAGATGCTGGCGAGCTGGGAGATGATGAAGCGCCGGCTGCGCGAAGGCGTGGAGTTCTTCCGCTTCCTGCGCGCGCACGAGGCGTGAGGAACTATTCCTCTCCCTGTGGGTGAGGGGCACAAGTCGGTCGAGTGAAGTACTTTGTTGACCCCGTGCCCCTCCCCCCTGCCCCTCTCCCGAAGGGAGAGGGGATTACATTTATGGCGATGTCGCATACCAGTAGACGCGGACTGATTGTCACGGCCGACGATTTCGGCCTGCATGCCGCCGTGAACGAGGCGGTGGAGTTGGCGCATCGCAAAGGCGTGCTGACTGCCGCCAGCCTGATGGTGGGGGCGCCCGCCGTTGCCGATGCGGTGGCGCGCGCCCGGCGCCTGCCGGGCCTGCGTGTGGGACTGCACCTGGTGCTGGCGGATGGCGCCGCGGTGCTGCCGCGGGCGCAAATCCCAGCGCTGGTCGATGATGATGGCCGGTTCGGCGACAACATGGCGCTGGACGGCGTGCGCTTCTTCTTCCTGCCGGCGGTGCGGCGGCAACTGGAAGCGGAGATCCGGGCGCAGTTCGAAGCGTATGCCGCGACGGGCCTCACGCTCGATCATGTCAACGCGCACAAGCATTTCCACCTGCATCCGACGGTGCTGTCGCTGATCCTGCGCATCGGCCGCGAATACGGGCTGCGCGCGGTGCGCCTGCCGGCAGAAGCCGGGGCGCCGCTGCCGCTGCGGCCCTGGCTGCGTCTGCTGGCGCGACGGCTCGATCGCGCCGGCATCGCCCATAACGATCAGGTGATCGGCATCGCGCGCAGCGGCCGGATGGACGAGAATGCGCTGCTCGAAGCACTCCAACACCTCCCCATGGGCATCACCGAAATCTACCTGCACCCCGCAACCCTCTCCGGCAGCGGCATCGCCGCCTCGATGCCGGACTACCGTCATGCCGATGAACTGGCGGCGCTGCTGTCGCCGCGGGTGCGCGCCGCGGTGGAGGGGCTGGGTGTGCCGAGGGGCGGTTTCGCCGATCTGTGCGGCCGCGACGCATGAAGGTCGCCAGCTACATCGCAGGCCTGATCGGCCTGGCCATCCTCACGGTGCTGGTGCTGCACCACGGCCTGCACGACGTGATGCAACTGCTCTCCGAGGCTGGCTGGTCGCTGCTGTGGCTGGTGCCGTTCCATGCGCTGCCGCTGCTGCTCGACGCGCAGGGCTGGCGGGTGCTGCTGGCGCCGCGCGATCCGCAGTCGCGCGCGGCCCTTCCCTTCCTGTTCTGGGTGGCGACGATACGCGAAGCGGTCAACCGGCTGCTGCCGACGGCCAATGTCGGCGGCGAGATCGTCGGCATCCGCCTGACCAAGTGGCGCGTGCCGAATGGCGCGGCGGTGACCGCCAGCATCATCGTCGAGGTGGTGCTGACCCTGATCAACCAGTACGTTTTCACCGCGCTGGGCATCGTGCTGCTGGTGGCGGCGACGCAGGCCACCGAGCAGACCTGGACCATCCTGGCCGGCTTGGCGCTAAGCCTGCCGCTGCCGATCATACTGGTAGCGCTGCTGCGCTACGGCAAGGTATTCGAGCGGATGGAGAAGTTCGTCGAGGGCATGCTCGGCGGCGGCATGGCCGCGCTGCTAGACGGCTCCAGCCTCGACGCGGAGATCCGCGCGCTGTACGCGCGCCACGGGCGCCTGCTGGTGGCGATGCTGTGGCAGCTGTCCGGCTACGTGCTGGGCGCGTTCGAAACCTGGCTGGCGCTGCGCCTGCTGGGCCATCCGGTGAGCGCCTGTGCGGCGATCGCGGTGGAAGCGACCACCCAGGCGGTGCGCCACATTGTCTTCATCGTGCCCGCCGGCCTCGGCATCCAGGAAGCCGGGCTGGTGCTGTTCGGCCAGATCGTGGGCATCGACAGCAATGTGGCGCTGTCGCTGTCGCTGGCCAAGCGCATGCGCGAGGTGTTGTTCGGCGTGCCGGCCCTGCTCAGCTGGCAGGTGCTGGAAGCGCGGCGCCTGCGCAATTCGCTGGTGCAGCCCGAGACGCGCACCGACGCCTGACGGAATTTTTCATCGCCTGGTCCGACCAGAACTGGAGCCGCCGATGTCCGATGCCTTCACCATCGCCGATGCCGACCATGCCATGCGCAACTGGTCCGGGCCCGATCCGGGCCGGATCGAGATCGGCTCGGAGGCGCACAAGCGGCTGTTCTGCCGCATGCTGCTGGAGACGCACAACCCCTACAAGCCGGCGGTGATCGACTGGCCGCAGCTTTCCCCCGAGGCGCTGCACCGGGTGACCTCGCTGCCGATCTGGGACATCGCGGTGCAGACCGAGGGGCGCGCCTCGATCCGCGTGCAGACCTTCGCCGAAACGGTGCGCGATCCGCTGCTGCGCGAGGCGCTGGACATGGACGGCGGCGAGGAAGCGCGGCACAAGGTAGTGCTGAGCAAGCTGGTGGAAGCCTACGGCATCAAGCTGGCGCCGGAGCCTGAGTACCTCAGGCCGAAGGACCCCGAGTGGGCCTGGATGGTCACCGGCTACAGCGAGTGCATCGACAGCTTCTTCGCCTTCGGCCTGTTCGAGGTGGCGAAGCGCTCCGGCTACTTCCCCCCTGAACTGGTGGAGACCTTCGAGCCGGTGATGCAGGAGGAAGGCCGCCACATCCTGTTCTTCGTCAACTGGGCTGCCTGGTACCGCAAGAATCTGCCGTGGTGGCGCCGCCCGGCATTCTTCTTCAAGACGCTGGCGGTGTGGGCATTCCTCATATGGGAGCGCATCGGCATCGCACGCGGCATCGATGCCGGCGGCGAAGCGCAGGATGCGAACTTCACCCTGACCGGCAGCGGCGCGGTGGGCATCGAACTGAAGCCGCGCGAACTGATGGAGTTGTGCCTGGCCGAGAACGACCGGCGCATGGCGGGATATGACCCGCGGCTGCTGCGGCCGATGACGGTACCGCGACTCGCCCGCCTGGCGCGCAAGCTGCTGCCGAAGGGCTAGGAGCCTGTAACGGGATCCAAGAAAGGCAGCGGGCCCGCGGATCGCTACCCCGGGTCGCCCACCGCGCTGTGCTGGCCGGAATGTCCGAACAGTTCACTGAACAAGGAGCGGCATCATGGCCAAGGTTGCAGATCAATTCGCGGAAACACTGGCTGCCGCGGGCGTCAAACGCATCTACGGCATCGTCGACGACAGCCTGAGCCGACCGGCTTCCTCGACTGCGGCACCGGTTTCAACCGAATTTCGCCGCGACGGCAGAAGCGGCAGGCATCAAGGGCATCCGCCTGGAAGACGTGGCCGACGTGGAGCCCGGGATCAAGGCGGCGCTGGCGCACGACGGGCCGGTGCTGGTCGACGCGGTGGTGAACCGGCAGGGGCTCGCCGTTCCGCCCAAGATCAGCAGCGAGATGGCCACCTGCTTCACGCTCTACATGCTCAAGGCGGTGATGAGCGGCCGGGGCGATGAAGTGCTCGACCTGGCACGGACTAATCTCTGGCGGGACGGGAGACTCTCCTTCGACTGGGGCCGGGTAGCGGCTGTTGGCGCGTGCGCCAGACGGGCGCATCTTCGCGCCACCGGCACGCTTCAATAGCCAGACGGCAAACCCGGTTACGGCCCCGAGGAATCCATGGGTCGCCCTGAGCGCCATGCCCGCCGGGCTTCAGTGATGGCTCAGTCGGGGTGCCCGTACCTCGCCTGAGCCGGCGCAAAGGGGGGTGCCGGGTGCAAGGTCCCGGTGCGAACCAGGCCACAGCGCCGTTCATCGACGGAAGCTAAACTGATCGCAAATCGGGGAATTTTGCGACCACTTGGGGAAGGGGGAAGTCGTGATGCGAACTTTTTTTGCCGCACTCGGCAGTATTTTGCTGTTCGGCTGTTCCGCCACTGGCTCGATACCGGTAGTTACCACCCAGGCGGCGCTCGATGTGACCGAAGGCAGCGATGCCAAGCCGTTGCTTCTGAGCCGGGTGGTGATAAAGCTGCATCGCGGCGACGATGTCGGCAAGCAGATGGGTGGATTGTTCTGCAAAACCCGCGGCCGCCTGATCTGGCGCGCGGGACGCGCCGACATAGGCAACGAGGAACTGGCCCAGACTTTCCAGGAAGTCCTGAAACAATCCAACTATCCGGTAGTGGGGGACCCGGATGCGCTGTTCGACGATGCCGGCGCATCCCAGGCGGAACTCAAGGTCGCCGGCCAGATCGATAAACTGGAGATCGACGCCTGTTATCCCGACGATAATTCGCAGAACTACGAATACGCCAAAGGCGGCGCCTACATCCACGTCAACTGGCAAATCTACGACGTCCTGACACGCAAGGTCGTCTATGAAGTCTCCACCGAAGGCGCATACAAAAACGATTCCACCAGCACGTACGGCATCCCGACCTTCATCACCGGGGCCTTCGATGTTGCCGTGCGCAACCTGGTGGCCAACCAGGGGTTTCATGACCTGGTGATGCGCAAGCGGAATGCCCAGTCCACATCAACCGAACTTCCGCCGATCCAGCTGCGCGCCGCCACCACACCGCCCACAGGCGTCAGCGATGCCCGGGCCGGGACGGTTACTGTCATCACTTCCACCGGGCACGGCAGCGGTTTCATCATCAGCCCGGACGGCTACGTGCTGACCAACCAGCACGTGGTGGAGCAGGCACATGTGGTCAAGGTCCGCCTCGCCTCGGGACGGGATGTGATCGGGGAAGTGCTGAGGACCGACGCCGCGCGCGACGTCGCCCTGATCCGTCTGGCGGAATCCAATCTTCCCGCGCTGAATCTGCGGCTTGCCACCGCGCCCGAAGTGGCCGACGAGGTGTTCGCCATTGGCACGCCGCTGGATTTGGCGCTGGATACCACGGTTACACGGGGCATTGTCAGCGCCTATCGCAACGATGGAGGATTCAAATTCATTCAATGCGATGTGGCTGTCACGCACGGCAATTCCGGCGGGCCGCTGCTGGACAAATCCGGTGCCGTGGTGGGTTTGACCGAGAAGGGACTGCATCCGGATCAGACGGGCAGCTTGAACCTGTTCATCCCCATCGACGATGCCATAAGGCATCTGAAAATCAGGTTCAGCCCGGAAACGGCAAGCTCCAGCCATATGCAGTAAGCTTTGATTTGCCCCCCCTTGATTCCCTGGCACGGACCAATCTCTGGCGCTGGGGAAGCAGCGATAAGCTGCCGCGGTCGTCAATGCGTCCGCGGCTGCAACGATCCAGCATGAACAGCCGCGAGCGGCCTACTTCGCCCGCTTTGGCTTCGCCTTGCCGCCGGAGGTGTTGAGGGTGATCGCGGCGCGGATGAGTGTCTTGAACGCGCCCGCGTCGACTTCCTCTCCCTCGTGGATGTCGATCGCGCGCCGGGTGTTCCCATCCAGGCTCGAGTTGAAGAGCTTGGACGGATCCTTCAGCGACGCGCCCTTGGCGAAGGTCAGCTTCACGATCGCCTTGTAGGATTCGCCGGTGCAGATGATCCCGTCGTGCGACCACACGGGCGTGCCCATCCACTTCCACTCCTCCACGACCTCCGGGTCTTCTTCCTGGATGAGCTTGCGCATCCGGCTCAAGGTCTCGCCGCGCCAGTCGCCGAGATCGGCGATTCTCCTGTCGATCAGCACGGAGGCCGGCTGGCCCGTGGTGGAGTCCGCTTTCTTCGCCGGCTTCTTCATGTCCTCATCCCCGGCTGGGAATCCGCGCGGGATTCAGCGCGTCCGCCGCGCCACCGGACGGCATAGGGCAGCACGAACATGTACAGGCCGCTGAAGAGCAGCAAGGCGAGCGGGGGCAGCGGCGAGTAGGTCACCCAGTCCGGCGGCGTGCCCTGTGCCCGGATGGCGAAGTTGGCGGCAACGGTCGCCGTGAAGACGATGGACAGCCAGCGGTGGGTCTGCCGATTCCATTTGTTCCAGTTCAAGGCGAGCTCCTCCGAAGACGGGACCTGGCGGTTCCCTCGATTCACGATTTCTTGGCGGTCCCGGGCGCCCCGCCGGGCGTATCGGTACCGAACTGCTTCCCATACTCGGCTTTCAGGCGCGGCCAGCCGAATTTCATCGCTTCGCCACCGACGATACGCCCGATGGGTTCATCGGCAAGAAGCCGATCGAACACGTCGAGGCAGATGTGCCAGCCGGCCGCACCCATCGAGATGAAGTCGCGGCCGATGCTGTGCCAGAGCGTGAGGCGCGTGCCCTCGCCGAACGACTCGAGTTGCCAGCGCATGTCGTTGTCGCCCCAGCGGTACTCGAGCAGGCTGGGCGCTTCGGCGCGCGTCACCTGCGTTTCCGAGATCAGCGGCGTCGGCGTTCCGACCGTGGAAAGCCTGACGGGGCCGACGGAAGCGAGGCTGCGATCGGCCTCGAACGGCGCCCACTCGCGCAGATTGGCCGGTTCAGTCAGCGCTTGCCAGACTTTCTCCGGCGGATGGCGCAGCTCGCGGACAAGAACGAGCGTCCACTTCTCCCCATCGTTGCGGGCTTCGGCGCCGAAAGCAGGGCCCGGCAGGTATTGATCACGGTTGCTCATCATTTCCTCCCCTTGCGGCGTGGCGCGGGATTCATCTGGTCGAGGTGGCGTTCCAGGGCATCGACGTGAGCCGACCAGTAGCGGCGGAATGGCGCGAGCCAGGCGTCGATCTCCATCAGCGGTTCCGGCTTGATCCGGTACAGGCGCCGCTGCGCGTCGATGCGCGACTCCACGAATCCGGCCTCCCGCAGCACCCGCAGGTGCTTCGAGACCGAGGGCTGCGAGAGATTCAATTCCTCCTCGAGATCTCCCACGGAGCGCTCGGACGTTGCGAGCAGGCTCAGGATGGCGCGGCGGCTTGGCTCGGCAATGATGGCGAAGGTTGATTCCATATCAGTTATATAACCATACGAGTATATTCAAGTCAAACGAGCACCGACGAGCCAGGCTCGAAGGCCGCCGCGGAGCGATTGTTCCGCGATAAGATGCGCCGGAATCAGCAGCCAGGGCGCTGCCCCACCCTCGTGCCATCCATGATCCGTTCATCCCACCTCCCATGAACATCGCACTGACGGACTTCGCCATCGGCCGCCTGTTTCCCAGGCAGAAGCGCGGCAATACGATCCAGGATTGCTCGGCGGAGGAATTCGAGCGCTACCTGAACGAGCACGCGCCGCTGAAGGTGCTCGACGGCTACGCCGAATTCTGCAAGCTCCATGTCCACGCCAACTGGACGTCCACGCGTTGCCTGACGATCCCCATCACGCCGGATAACCGGCATTTGCTGCGTTCCGGCTACGAGTCGCGCAGCCCCGCGGAACTGCCGGTCCTCGTGCGCTGGTTCGAAGGGGTGCAAGCGCCCGTCGCCGGTTACCTGATCCCGATCCTGTACAGCCGCGAGCAGCTGCACAAGGAAGGCGGGAAGATCCAGGCGGACTGGGGTGTCGTCGGCTGCCTCTATACGCTGGAGCCTGAAGAGATTCCGATGGCGCCGATCACGATGATGCGCAACGCACTCGGCGTTACGGAAGGCGGCTCGGGCGTTGCGCTGGATCGCGCGGCCTACCAGCGCAGCGTGGAATTCTGGGAACGCAACGCCAACTGGCGCGATCCCTCGCCGGGGCCGAAGCCTTGAGCAAGGAATCGGCGGGGCTGTGCCCCTGCGGTAGCGGCGATGTGCTCGATGCCTGCTGCGCGCGCTGGCATCGCACGATGGAAGCACCGACCGCCGAGGCACTGATGCGCTCCCGCTACAGCGCTTACGTGTTGCACAACGAGCCCTACCTGCTGGCCACTTGGCACGCCAGCACGCGGCCAGCCTCGGTCGGTCTCGAAGCGGGGACGAAGTGGCTGGGCCTGACCGTGAAGAGCGCGCGTGACACGGGCCCTGACCGGGCGGAGGTGGAGTTCGTGGCGCGCTACCGCATCGGCGGCGGCTCGGCGGTGCGGATCCAGGAGCGCAGCCGCTTCGTGCGTGAAGAGGGGCGGTGGTTGTACGTGGATGGAGATCAGCGGGCGTAGGGTCGATAAGGACCGAAGGCCGTGCCTCCGCCGATCGGCAACCAGTGGACGCGTTGCGCTTCGCCTGGAGGCGCATGCTTTGGCACCCACCCTATTCCTGCCAAGACGAAGCTCAGCCCAGCTTTTCGAGCAATGCCGCCAGCTGCGCCTGCTCGGCGGCACTGAGCCGCGCCAGGCGCAGGCCCAAGGCCTCGGTCAGCAGCGCCTGGCCCTGCGTCAACACCTTGCGGCCCGCCGGGGTCACGCTGAGGCGGTGGCGGCGCAGGTCGCCGGGGTCGATGGCGCGGCGGACAAAGCCGATCGCCTCGAGCCGCTTCAGGTAGACCGTCACCGTCGGCTTGGGCATACAAAGCGTGTCCGCCAGCGCCGCCGGATTGGGGTGCTCGTCGATCG
This sequence comes from Nevskia soli DSM 19509, assembly GCF_000711955.1. Taxonomy (GTDB): domain Bacteria; phylum Pseudomonadota; class Gammaproteobacteria; order Nevskiales; family Nevskiaceae; genus Nevskia; species Nevskia soli. Next base: position 226,704 of record NZ_JONR01000001.1, on the reverse strand, counting down.
CCGCCAGCATGAACAGTTCCTTCGTCTCCATGCCCATGGCCTCCAGCTGCGGCGCCACGCCGACGATGATGGTGTTGAGCAGGCGGTAATGCAGGGACCACAGTTTCGCCGCGTCGATTTTGGCCATGGGACTTGCGCTGATCCGGTTGATCGGTAAATAATGTTTAAAAATAAACTATATTTGTTTTTGAACAATCACCCATTTTAAAGGATTTCGTCATGTCCCTGAACCATTACGTCACCCTCGGCCGCTCCGGCCTCCGCGTCAGCCCGTTCTGCCTGGGCGCGATGACCTTCGGCGAAGACCTCGGCTGGGGCTCCAGCGTCGAGGAGTCGCAGCAGATCATCGACCGTTACATCGAGCTGGGCGGCAACTTCATCGATACCGCGAACTTCTACACCGCGAGCCATTCCGAGAAAATCATCGGCGACCACATCGGCCGCCACCCGGCGCGCCGCGACCGCCTGGTCCTCGCCACCAAGTTCAGCGGCAGCCTCTACCCCGGCGACCCCAACGGCGGCGGCTCCGGCCGCAAGTCCATCGTCGCCGCCTGTGAAAACTCGCTACGCCGCCTGCAGACCGACTACATCGATCTCTACTGGCTGCACAACTGGGATGTGCACACGCCGATGGAAGAGACCATGGCGGCCCTTGAAGACCTGGTGCGCGCCGGCAAGGTGCGCTACCTGGGCGTGTCCGACACGCCGGCATGGAAGATCGTCGAGGCCAATATGCTCGCGCGCTTCCGCGGCTGGTCGGCCTTCATCGGCCTGCAGATCGAGTACTCGCTGCTGGAGCGCTCGGTGGAGCAGGAGCTGGTGCCGATGGCGCTGGAATTCGGACTGGGCATCACGCCCTGGTCACCGCTAAAAAGCGGGGTGCTCAGCGGCAAGTACACCCGCCGCAACGCCGGCCAGGTCGAGAACGGCCGCGCCTTTGCCGGCACCTTCCTCAACGAGAAGGCCTATGCCGTGGTCGACGAGCTGGAAGCTATCGCCAAGGCCCACGACAGCACGCCGGCCCGCGTGGCGCTGGCCTGGGTGCAGGGACGCCCGGGCGTGACTTCGACGATCATCGGCGCGCGCCGCATGGCGCAGCTCGAAGACAACGTGAAGGCACTGGAACTGGTGCTGAGCGCGGAGCAGCGCTCACGCCTCGATTCCCTGACCCAGCCGGTATTCGGCTTCCCGCAGAACATGCAGCCCATGTTCCCGTCGATCCATCACGGCGGCACCATGGTGAACGGGGTCTTTGCACCGCCCTCGCCTTTCGTTATCGAGCAGGGGCGCCAGCCGTACTGAGGCTAGTCACAGTCCGCCCCGGCATTCCGGGGCGGGCTTGGTGGTGAAGGGAGCCGGAATCCTGAGCTTCCATTCTTTGGCTGCACATGAAGAAGGCCGCGAGTGTGTTAAGCCCCTACGCTTGCTGGCGCACCGCATTGGAGTGCGTTGTTAGAAATCGCCGAGCAGATACTGAAAATAGGCATGTAAAACCGCCCCTTCGTCTGGCCGCACGTGAACAACCTCGCCGTCACCAAGAAACCGCCCCGGCCTCTTTGCCAGAAGGGCCCGGCGCCGATGCTCATCAAGTGTTGCAGTGATGGTAAACGTGTAGGTGGTAGAACGCGACAACGCCAGCAGTTCATTCACGAAATGCTCAGTTTGAGTGGCAGAAAAGTCTTGCAACGAGACAAGGGCTGTGAGCGTTGCCGGATCGACAAACACGGCAGGTCGCCCGGTGAGGTCACGAATGATGTTCGCCAGCGCTGCAGCAACATCAGCATCGCGAGCGTCACCATGGACCTCGTCAGCAGATATCTGCAACTCACTCACAGTGCGATCCAGTACTCATTGAATCGAATGAGAAATATTTTTGGTTCGGTCCAATCCAACAAGCCATACCGCAACCTTTGAAATTTCACCGACTGTAAATATTATGCCGGATCAATTTGCGGTCTTCGTTTCATCCGCCGCGATCGCATGCGCTCGATCCCACACCTGCCCTGCCAGGATCACGCCGGAGGTGCTGAACGGCAGCCCCCCGCTCTTCAGCGCATCCGCGGTCCAGGTGTTGCAGGTGTAGAGGCCGTAGTAGGTGTGGGTCGAGGGGTAGTAGATGTTGCCGGGGTAGATGCCGGGCAGGTATGGCGGAACTTCGCCTTGCTCGTTCTGCTGGAGTGAATCCCAGACGAAGCGGCTGATGGCGTCGATCTGTTCCTGGGTTACCGGCAGGGCCACGAGGTGGTCGCGGCCGTAGACGTCCATCGGCGGGTTTTCCAGGGCGGTGACGAGCAGCAGGCCGGCGCCGGGGAATGGGGCCAGGAGGGCGTGGGCGAGGTTCTTGTGGGTGGCGAGGACGTACTGGCGGTCGCCGAAGCCGAAGGTGAGGTAATGCACGTCCGGAAATTCGACGGCCAGGGTGCGCAAGGGGTTGCGCAGTTGCGCCACCGGCAGGACGAGGTCGGTGTGGCGGCCGCGGCGCAGGACGTAGACATAGATATCGGCATCGGCGTGCTGCACCTGGGACGCGGGCGCACGCGTGGTTTCCAGCGGGACGGCGCTGCATGCGGCGAGGCACAGGCTGAGCAGGGCCAGTGCGAAGACAACGGGGGAATGCGGGTGCCGCATGGGAAATGCGCCGGCCCGCTCAGCCCAGGTAGCCGTTGTCGCGGTACCAGTGCACGGCGTCTTCCAGGGCCTGGCGCGCGGGGCGCTGGGTGTAGCCGAGTTCGCGCCTGGCCTTCTCGCTGGAGAAGAACATGAGCTTCTTCGACATGCGCACTTCCTCCACCGTGGCCACGGGCGGAATGCCGGTGAGGCGGGCGAAGGTTTCCGAGATGTAGGCGATGGGCAGCACCACGCCATGCGGCAGGCGCACCTTGGGCGGCTTGCGGCCGACGATGTCGGCGATCATGGCGAGGATTTCGCGCAGGCTCATGTCGGTGCCGCCGAGGACGTAGCGCTGGCCGATGACGCCCTTCTGGTATGCGAGCCAGTGGCCTTCGGCGACGTCTTCGACGTGGGCGAGGTTGAGGCCGGTATCGACGTAGGCCGGCATCTTGCCGGCGGCGGCGTCACGCACGACGCGGCCAGTGGGGGTGGGCTTGAGGTCGCGCGGGCCGATGGGGGTGGACGGGTTGACGATGACCACGGGCAGGCCGTCTCGCGCCATCTCGCGCACCACTTCCTCGGCGAGGAACTTGGAGCGCTTGTAGTGGCCGATCATGTCGTCGACGGTGACAGGCGTATCCTCGTTGCCGGGGGTGCCGTCCTTGGGGATGCCGAGCACGGCGACGCTGCTGGTGTAGACGATGCGCTTCACACCGGCCTTTCTGGCCGCCTGCATCAGGGCGCGGGTGCCTTCGACATTGGCCTGGTACAGCTCTTCGGGCTTGGGCGCCCACAGGCGGTAGTCGGCGGCGACGTGGAACAGGGCGTCGCAATCGGCGCAGGCGCGTTCAAGCGACGCGGCGTCGGTAAGGTTGCCCTCGGCGACTTCGACTTCGATGCCGGCGAGGTTGCGGCGGTCCGAGCCCGGGCGCGCCAGCACGCGCACGATGAAGCCTTCGGCGAGCAGGCGCCGCGCCACGGCGGAGCCGACGAAACCGGTGGCGCCGGTGACCAGGGCGCGGGGCTTTGCGGTGGATGCGGATGCGTTCATCGGATGCTCAATGGTCAAAGGCCAGGCCGATGCCTGCGGCTTGCGTGGCACGACGCAGGGCGGCACTGGCGCGGTTCATGGTAGCGGCGAGATGTGGCAGTCGCGGGATCAGGGTGGGATGGAGCAACAAAGCGGCGGCCATGTTCAACGCCTGCGCCCTGCCCCAGGAATCGATGGCGCCGGCCAGCGGGACCGGAATGCTGTCCTGGGCGCTGTCGGCGATGGCGCGCAGGGCCAGGAACGGCAGGCCGAGGGCGCGCGCCACGTCGGCCACCGCGGCGCTTTCCATGTCCACGGCCGCGGCCTTGTAGTCGCGGCGGGCGTCGGCCTTGGATTGCGGGGTAAGCAGGGGCGCGCTGACGGTAAGCAACGCTTCATCGCGCAGGACGAGATTGCCCAGGCCGGCACCGAGGCGGCGACGCCAGCCGGCGTCGGTGGCGTAGCGCTCGCCGTTCTGGTCCAGCACTTCGCGGGGACAGAGCAGCGCGCCGGAAGCCAGCTCGGGGTCGAGCGCGCCGGCGACGCCGTACATGGCCAGCGCTTCCACGCCGGCCTCGGCCAGGGCCTGCGCGGCGGCGGCGGCCGCGGCCATGCCCATGCCGCAGATGTGGACGCGCACGCCCTCCAGGTTCTCGACCACGCCGAGGCGCAGCTTGCGCGGGGTCAGCGCCCGCGCTTCCGCTTCGAGGGCGATGACGATGCCGACGGTTTTCACCGGCCGGGGCGGCCGGTCAGGCGTTGCGCGCGATGAGCTGCCGGTAGCGCGTCAGCGCCCACAGCGGGAAGTACGCGGTGTAGCCGTGGTACTTGAGATAGAACACGCGCGGAAAGCCCGGGGCGTTGTAGCTCGGGTGGTACCAGAGGCCGGCCAGGTGCTCATCGGCAAGCTGCTGGTCTTCGAGCAGCCACTGGATACCGCGGCGTACCGCTTCCGAGCGGTGCTCGCCCACGGCCATCAGGCCGAGCAGGGCCCAGGCGGTGCTGTGGGCGGTGCTGACGCCATAGTTGCTGCCGCGCAGCTCCGGCTTGTCGAAGCTGTCGTTGGTCTCGCCCCAGCCGCCGTCGGCATGCTGCCTGGCCTTGAGCCAGTCGATCGACTTGCGGATCCAGGGCTGCTCGAGGTCTTCGTCGACCAGGGCCAGGCCGGCCAGCACCGACCAGGTGCCGTAGATGTAGTTGGTGCCCCAGCGGCCCCAGTAGGAACCATCCGGCTGCTGCACGCGCTTGAGGTAGTCGACGCAGCGGCGGATGGCGTCGCGGTCCTGCTCGCGCTTGAGTACGCCGAGGCCGGCCAACACGCGGCCGGAGACGTCCTCGGTCGGCGGATCGAGCATGGCGCCGTGGTCGGCGAAGGGGATGTGGTTGATGTGGTAGTGGGTGTTGTTGCGGTCGAACGCGGCGAAGCCGCCGTCGTCGGATTGCATGCCCACCAGCCAGTCGGCGGCGCGCTCGACGCGCTCGCGGTACTTGCCTTCCTGCGGCGTGCCCTTGTAGGCGATGTGCAGCAGGCCGGCGACCATGGCGGTGTCGTCGAGGTCCGGGTAGTAGGCGTTGGCGTACTGGAAAGCCCAGCCGCCCGGCGCGAGGTCAGGGGCGTTGACGGCCCAGTCGCCCTTCACTTCCAGCTCCTGCAACGGCGCCAGCCACTCCAGCGCGCGCGTCACCGCGGCCTGGGTCTGCTCATCCTTGCCGGCGCGCAGCAGGGCCATCGCGGCCCAGCCGGTATCCCATACCGGGGAGACGCAGGGCTGGCAGAAGGCGGTGCCGTCGTCGCGCTGCACGATCAGCTTCTGCAGGGCCTTGAGGCAGGTGGCGCGCGCCGGATGGTCCTTGGCGTAGCCCAGCAGGTCCATCGCTTCGAGCGCGTTGACCATCGGCGGGAAGATGCCGCCGAGGCCGTCTTCGCCATTCATGCGCGGCAGGAACCACTGCTCCGCCTTCTTGATGGCCTTGGCGCGCAGGGCCTTGGGCATCAGCGGATCGAAGGTGCGGCCGACCTTGTCCAGCACCAGGAAGAACTTGTTGATCAGGCCGGCGGTGGGGAAATACTGGCGCTCTTCTTCCGGCGGCTTGACGAACAGCTCGCGCACGCCGACCTGCTTCGGATTCCTGGCCTTGGCCTGCAGGGTGCACAGGATGAACAGCGGCACCATGGTGGAACGGGCCCAGTAGGACACCTTGTCGATGTGGAACGGCGCCCACTTCGGCAGCAGCATGATCTCCACCGGCACGTAGGGCGCGGCGCGCCACGGCACCTGCTCGAACATGGCCAGCAGGATGCGGGTGAAGACGTTGCTCTTGGCCGCGCCGCCGTGGGCCAGGATCACTTCGCGCGCGCGCTGCATGTGCGGCGCTTCGATGGAGTCGCCGGCAGCTTTCAGCGCGTAGTAGGACTTGACGGTGCAGGACAGGTCGATGGCGCCGTCCTGGTACAGGGGCCAGCCGCCGTGCGTGTCGAGCCGCTGCTTGATGCGGATGTAGCGGGCCAGCTTTTCCTGCAGCACTTCGTCGATCTCGTCGAGGAAGTGCATCATCAGGATGTATTCCGCCGAGATGGTGCAGTCGGTTTCGAACTCGAAACACCAGTGCCCGTCCTTCTGCTGCAGGCCGAGCAGGGCTTCACGGGCGCGCTCGATGGCCTGGTCGAGGTTGGGGCCGATTTCCGGCGCAAGGGTCGTCTGCGCCGGGGCGCGGGCAAGGGCAACTGGGGTCATCGGGGCTTCCTTCATTCAGCTTCGACACCGCATCCGCGCGGCCTTGCGGGCCGGCGCGGACGGGCTGCACTCAGGCGTGCTGCATCGTTTCCCGGGCGGGGTGATGCGAGGGTTCGCTCCATACCGGCGCCAGCGGCGTCAACGGCAGATCGCGCCAGGCGAAATCGAACAGGCGGCGCAGCAGGGCGTCGCTCTTCACCGAAACGTTGGTGACCATGATGGTGCGGGCCACCGCGCCGCGGGTGACCTTGATGTCCGCGCCGCCGGCGAAATCCGGACGGTGCTGGATGTTCTTCAGGGTCAGCACGGCAAGCCCGGTGGCCCACAGGCAGAAGCGGCGGATGCCGGTGTGCTGCGGCGGGATCAGCAGGGTGTAGGACAGGGCGTTGCGCAGATGGGAGTGCGCCACGCCGATCAGCTCGGACAGGGCCGCGCCGTAGGCCGGGGTGTACTGGCCGGGCTGCAGCCTGGACAGATCCAGGCCGTGGCGCTGGAACACTTCGCGCGGCAGCCAGCAGGCGCCGCGCGAGCGGTCTTCCCACTGGTCCTTGAGGATATTGGTCATCTGCAGGGCCTGGCCGAACGACACCGCCAGGCGCAGCATCTGCTCGCGGCGGGAGGCGATGACCGGGTCGAAGTCGCAGAACAGCTCGGTCAGCATCTCGCCCACCACGCCGGCGACGTAGTAGCAGTAGTCGTCCATCTCGCGCTGGGTGGCGAGGCCGTGGATGCCGGCGCCCTGCTGGAAGCGGTGCATGCCGCGGCACATGACGGTGACGCAGCGCTCGATCGCCGCCTGCTGGGCGCGGTTGAAGCCGCGCAGCACTTCGACCACCAACGGCAGCCGGCGCATCAGGTCGCGCTCGGCTTCGATGGTTTCCAGGGACAGCTTGGGGCTCAGTTCGGCTGCCAGCTGCGCGGCGTCGGCGCGGCCGGTGACGACGTCGACGAAGGCTTCCTCGTAGCGTCGCTTGTCGGCGGCCGAGAGGGCGGCATCGTCCTCGATGGTGTCGGCGATGCGGCACAGCAGGTAGGCGTTGGCCACCACGCGATGCAGGGCACCGGGCAACTGCGGGATGGTCAGCGCAAAGGTGCGCGAGACCAGAGGCAGGACGTAGTCCTGGTATGCCTCAGCGGTACCTGGCCAAACCTCTTTGAGTGGGCTGTCGGTCATGTAGAGAAAACGGGTCGGGGGACGCTGCTGCGAAGCTGGTAACCAGCGAAAAACCGCTGCGCGACCTGAGCGATAAACCCCATTATAGCGCGCTGCAGCATGACCGGGCGGGCGGCAAAACGATTCTGGTAATCTGGATTTCCATATCCATCCTCTTGTTTCCCGGCGCGATTCGCCCGGATTTACCAGAATTCCTTGCGCTGGCAGGGGCAGCGGAACAGTTCCAGCAGGCGCAGGTGGGACGCGTGCACCACCAGGGCCGAGGCGATGATCAGCCACACCACCGCGGCCGAGAAGCAGGCCGAGGTGAAGGGGGCGATGATCTGCAGGGCGCCGCTGAAGGCCTGGGCCATGCCGTGTTCGTCGAGCTGCCCGGAAAAAGCCATCACCGATGGCGCCGCCAGGCTGGACCAGAGCACTACCTGCCGCACCCGGGCATAGGTCCGCTCCAGCCGCGCAGTCACGTTGGGCGACTGGCGGCTGCCGGAATAGACGAAAAGATTGTGCTGGATGGCGCGCCGCTCCAGCTGCAGCCAGGTGAACAGCACCACGGCCATGAAGGAAGCAACCAGGATGGGCAGGCCGGCTTCAAAGTCCATGGTGCGACTCCTGCCGGATGGCGAACGCCAAGGAACTGCCCTGGCGGACCGGTCCGCCCGCCGTCATCGAAATACGATCTTCAACCAGCCCTGTACGCAACATGAGCGACCATCCGCTGTGCAGTAACTCCCCTGGAGCCAATTCTTACCCCTTCCGGGGTTGGATTTCCAGAAGTTGCAATAGGCCATCACGAAAACAACAGTTAAGTTTTGTTAAGTGAACTGAACAATACGTCAGTTTTCCGCTAGTAATGCAGCAGGCTTTCCACAGGCCGGCCGCCCAGCCGCTCGCGCCCCTTGAGAAAATCGAGCTCGATCAGGAAAGCGCAGCAGACCACCGTACCACCCTGCTTCTCGACCAGTTCGGCCGCCGCCACCGCGGTGCCGCCGGTGGCGATGACGTCGTCGATCACGGCGTAGCGGGCGCCGGCGACGATCTCGTCGGCATGCATCTCGACGCGGTCGGTGCCGTATTCGAGTTCGTAGGAGACGCTGACCGTGCGCCGCGGCAGCTTGCCCGGCTTGCGCACCAGCAGCAGCGGCAGGCCCAGCTTCTGCGCCAGCGCCGCGCCGAAGATGAAGCCGCGCGATTCGATCGCCACGAGTGCGGAGACGCGATGGGGCCCGACCGCGGCGGCGAACTGCTCGATGGCCGCGCCGAAGGCGGCCGCGTTCGCCAGCAGCGGCGTGATGTCGCGGAACAGGATGCCCGGCTTGGGGAAGTCCGGGACATCGCGGACGAAGGAGCTGATCTGCAAGGGGCTGGTGACCGGCGACATTCAAGTACCTGGAAGAGACTGACGGGATTGCCGGCTGCGCGAGCCTGCGAAAGGCCCGCACCGCATATGGCGCGAAGGCCGGCGCGGCATTTTAGCCGGAGGCGGCGCCCACCGGCGCTTGCAACCATGCGGGCTGCTCCGCCGTGCCCGGAAACAGCTCGCGCCAGCGTGCGTTGCCGCCAACGCCGGCGATGTAGATCAACTCGCCACCGGCCTCCACCAGCGGCGTGCGCAGGCGCACCCAGGGCGGCACGCCGGCTTCCTGGAAGAGGTTCTTCAAGGTGCGGCTGTAGGCACCCTGCGCCGGGCGGAAGCGCTCGCCGCCGCGCATGAAGCGCACGCTCAGGCCCGGCGGCGGCGCTACTGGCAGGCGCAGCAGGCCGCAGCCCGGGGGCAGCCCTAACTGCTCGCTGGTCCAGGCCAGGGGCGTGTCCACCGCGGGCGGCGGCGGCAGGGGCGCCATCGCATAGAGCCGGTCGCGATACCGGCGCAACTCGCAGCCGGCCCAGACCAGCAGGGGCTCCGCGTCTTCGGCCGCGGCCAGCACTTCGCGCTCGACGCGATCCAGCATGTCCGCCGCGGGCATCTCGAAGCCCTGCCGGCGCAGCCAGTAGCGCAGCAGGTTGTGGCGCCGTGGCGCACTCAGCGCCAGCAGCGCGCTCACGCCCAGCGCTTCACCCTGCCCCGCCTGCGCCAGGTCCTGCACCGCCAGTTCATCCAGCAAGATCGACGCTTCGGCCGACAGCCGCGCCGTGCGCGCCAGGCTTTCCTCGACCTGCGGAAAGCGTTCACGCAGCAGGGGCGTCAACTCGCTGCGCAGCCAGGAGCGCGAATAACGCGGATCACGGTTGTGCGGATCCTCGATCCAGCGCAGCCCATGTTCCTGGGCGTAGCCGTAGAGCTGCTCGCGCGGAAGTTCAAGAAACGGCCGCCACAGCCAGCCCGGAGGAAACGGGCGCAGCACCCGCATCGCCGACAACCCCTGCACGCCGCTGCCGCGCAACAGCCGCAGCAGCACCGTCTCCGCCTGGTCGCTGCGATGATGCGCCGTGGCCAGGCAGTCGCCCGGCTGCATCAGGCCGCGCAAGGCTTCGTAGCGCGCATCCCGCGCCGCCGCCTCCGGTCCCGCGGGATCGAGCCCGTCGATCTGCACCTTCAGCAATTCGAACGACACGCCGAGCGTGGCGCTGAAGCGGGCGCACTTTTCGGCCCATTCGTCCGCCAGCGCCTGCAAGCCGTGGTGGATGTGCACCGCGCGCAGGCGGAAGCGCGGGTTGTAGTGGGCGAGGAAGTGGAGCAGTACGGTGGAATCGAGACCGCCGCTGTAGGCAACGTGGACGATGGCGCCCGGCGCGAGGGGAGGCGGGGTGATAGGGAGGGCGGCGGAGTTGTCGAGAATGGCGGTCACAGCACCGCACCGTGCTTTTGATTTTGCTTTGCTTCGGCTTTTGATGTGCTTTTGATGTTCCCCCCGTCTGGCTGCGCCGAGCATCGGAGTCCGCCGCGACATAGGCTCGCGCCTGTTTGGCGCGAGGCGAGGCAGGATGCCGAAGCGTTTTTGTACAGGCCAGGGATGGCCTGTACAAAAACCCCACCTTGGCCGAGAAGCGCAGGGGACCGATCAATCACCGATAGGTGATTGATCGGCGCAGACATCGGGGCGGCGCTTCTTTGGTTACTTTCTTGTCGCTGGAGACAAGAAAGTAACCCGCCTTCAAGGCGGAACCGCAATTTCAATCTGCGACTCCAAGGCCTCGCGCGCAAGCGCGAACACGAAGGTTTCAGAGCTGCGAGGCCAGATCCTTCGCTGCGCTCAGGATGACAAGGGAAAAGCAAAACTGGATTCCCGCCTTCGCGGGAATGACGCTGGGGGATGGGTCGGCGCTTGGCCCCTCCCTCGATACAAATCGCTTCGCGATTCACTCGGGACATTCGGAAAAGCACACCCGCTGCGCGGGCACTCGGGGCGAACGGAGGTGGGTGTCATTCATGTGAAAGCGGCCCCTCACCCCAGCCCTCTCCCCACTGCGTAGGGAGAGGGGGCTATGCCCTCGTCCCGCCTTTTATTTCCTTCTGAGGAAAGAACGCTATCCCTCCCCTGATCTCCTTCCGCGAACGGAAGGAGCATCCAATCAGCCGGCAGCCTGATTCATCGGCGTGACGACCTGCGGTTCCTCATACACGCCATACGACATCAGGCGCTGATAGCGGTCCGACAGCAGGCGCGTCATCGGCACCTTGCACAACCGGTCCAGGTTGGAAATCAGCCGCTCGCGCAAGGTAGCCGCCATCGCCGCCGGATCGCGATGCGCGCCGCCCAGCGGCTCGGGGATGATCTCGTCGACCAGCTTGTTCTCGATCAGGTCCTTGGCGGTGATGCGCATCGCCTCGGCGGCTTCCTTGGCGCGGTCCGCCTTCTTGAACAGGATGGAGGCGCAGCCCTCGGGCGAGATGACCGAGTAGATGCCGTACTGGAGCATCATGACGTGGTCCGCCACGCCGATGGCCAAGGCACCGCCGGAGCCGCCCTCACCCGTCACGGTGGCCAGGATCGGCGAGCGCAGCCGCGACAGCTCGAACAGGTTGCGGGCGATGGCCTCGGACTGGTTGCGTTCCTCGGCGCTGATGCCGGCGTAGGCGCCGGCGGTGTCGATCAGGGTGATGACCGGCAGGTTGAATTTCTCGGCCAGCTTCATCACGCGCAGGGCCTTGCGGTAGCCCTCGGGACGCGGCGAGCCGAAGTTGCGGTAGATGCGTTCCTTGGTGTCGCGGCCCTTCTGCTCGCCGATGACGGCGCAGGCGCGACCATCCAGGCGGGCGACGCCGCAGACAATGGCGGGATCGTCGGCGAAGTGGCGGTCGCCGTGCAGCTCTTCCCACTCGGTGAAGATGGCCTTGATGTAGTCCAGCGCATAGGGGCGCTGCGGATGGCGCGCCAGCTGCGCGATCTGCCAGGGGCTGAGGTTGGCGAAGATCTGCTGGCTCTGCTCCTTGATCCGCGCTTCCAGCCGCGAGATCTCCTCGGTCAGGTTCAGCTCGCTGCCGCCGGTCATGAAACGCAGCTCTTCGATCTTCTTTTCAAGATCGGCGATGGGCTGCTCGAAATCCAGATAGGTCGCCAAGCTCTTCATCTCACTCGCCATAGCCATAGTCCATTTTTGCGGACTGCGGCGCCACAAAGCGCTTGTAGTCCACTTTAACCGCGTCGTCGCCCAGAAGCCGGCGCAATTCCGTCAGCGCCGCCTCGTCCACCCGCATACGCCACTGCGGGCCGAAATCCAGAGTCGCGCGCGCGCGACCGTTCACATAATCCAGCGTCACCGCCGCGCCGTGGTCGCTGCGCCAGGCAGCGAGCCGGCTGCGCAGGGCCGCGGGCTCGACCGCGGGCTTGCGCCAGTGCAGCGTGACACGATCGGCGCGTTCGCGCATCACCGCGTCGAGATCCCAGAAGTTTTTCGGGTAAAGCCGGTGTTCCAAATCCCGGCCTTCGCGCTGCACCGCCCGGATCTCGCCGCTGGCGAACACCAGCGTATCCCTCCGCAGCGTGTTTTGGAACCTCTGCCACTCGTCGAAGCCGAGCCAGCAGATGATCTGGGCGGTGCGGTCGTCCAGCATCACGATCTTTCCGGGCCGTTCGCCGCCGACATTGCGGATATCGGACAGCCAAGCGCCGAACATGACGGTCTTGCGTGCACCACGACGGGGCGCGGGCGGGCCGTCGTCATCGTCCCCCCCACCACCGCCGCTGAATGAACCGAATGGGGGCGGCGCTTCGGCGATCAGGGCCTTGAGGGTGCCGGAGCAGACCTGGTCGATCAGGGGGCGGTAGACCTCGATCGGATGGCCGGAGAAATACAGGCCCAAGACCTCCTTTTCGCGCGCCAGCTGCTCGTTCGGGGGCCATTCCGGCTCGTTCTCGGCGGCGACGCTGGCGTTGGTGGCGCTGGCCGGAGCGCCGAGGCCGAACAGGTCGTCCTGGCCGGCGCTGGCGCCGGCGGCGGTCTGCTCGGCCAGCTGTAGGGCCTTGGGCAGGGTTTTCAGCAGGCTGGGCCGGTTGACGCCGAGGCCGTCGAGGGCGCCGGCGAAGATCAGGGCTTCCAGCACGCGCTTGTTGACCCGGCGCGTGTCGATGCGGCGGCAGAAGTCGAACAGGTCGTGGAACGGGCCGTTGGCGTCGCGCTCGGTGACGATGCCCTGCAAGGCGCCCTCGCCCACGCCCTTGATGGCGCCGAGGCCGTAGAGGATCTGTCCCTCCGGATTGACGGTGAAGCGGAACACCGAGCGGTTGATGTCCGGCGCCAGCACTTCGAGCTTCATGCGCTTGCATTCGTCGAGCATGACGACGACGGCATCGGTGTGGCTCATTTCCGCCGACATCACCGCTGCCATGAACTGCGCCGGGTAATGCGCCTTGAGCCAGGCGGTCTGGTAGGAGACCAGGGCATAGGCGGCGGCGTGCGACTTGTTGAAGCCGTAACCGGCGAACTTCTCCATCAAGTCGAAGATCTGCGAGGCGATGCCGGCGTCGATGCCGCGGCCGGCGGCGCCCTGCACGAAGATGTCGCGCTGCTGTGCCATCTCTTCCGGCTTCTTCTTGCCCATGGCGCGGCGCAGCAGGTCGGCGCCGCCGAGGGTGTAGCCGCCCAGTTGCTGGGCGATCTGCATCACCTGCTCCTGGTAGATGAAGATGCCGAGGGTGTTGCCCAGCACCGGCTCCATTTCCGGGTGCAGGTATTCGGGCGCCTTGCCGTTCTTGCGCGCGACGTACTCGGGGATCAGCTCCATCGGCCCCGGGCGGTATAGCGAGATGAGGGCGATGATGTCCTCGAAGCGGTCCGGCTTGAGGTCCACCGAGGCGCGCTGCATGCCCTGCGATTCCATCTGGAACACGGCGGTGGTGAAACCGGAGGCGTAGAGCGCGTAGGTCTTGGGATCGTCCAGCGGCAACGCCAGGATGTCGAGCGCGCGCTCCGGCCAACGCGCGTTGATCTGGTCGACGGCCGCCTGGATGATGGTCAGGGTGCGCAGGCCGAGGAAGTCGAACTTGACCAGGCCGACGGTTTCCAGGTCCTTCATGTCGAACTGGGAACGCAGGCCGGCGCCGCCCGGTTCGCAGAAGGTGGGGGTGTATTCGGTCAGCGCCTTGGGCGCGATGACCACGCCGCCGGCGTGCACACCGACGCCGCGGGTCAGGTCTTCCAGCACCATGCCGAGGTCGATGATGGCCCGCACTTCCTCGTCGGTGTCGTAGAGGCGCTTGAGCTCGTCCTGGCCCTCCGCCACCAGGGCGTGCTCGAGGGTGGAGCGGCCCAGCTTTTCGGCGTCGGCCTTGAACGCCGGCGTGCCCGGGATCAGCTTGGCGATGCGATCGCCCATGCCGTAGGGCTGGCCCAGCACGCGGGTGACGTCGCGCACCACGTTGCGCGCGGCCATGCTGCCGTAGGTGATGATCTGGCTGACGTGGTCGCGGCCGTAGCGCTGCGCCACGTACTCGATGACGCGGTCGCGGCCTTCCATGCAGAAGTCGACGTCGAAGTCCGGCATCGACACGCGCTCGGGGTTGAGGAAGCGCTCGAACAGCAGGTTGTAGGGCAGCGGGTCGAGGTCGGTGATGCCGGTGGTGTAGGCCACCAGCGAGCCGGCGCCGGAGCCGCGGCCGGGGCCGACCGGCACGCCGTTGCTCTTGCCCCAGGCGATGAAGTCCGCCACCACCAGGAAGTAGCCGGCGAAACCCATCTTCTCGATGATGCCCAGCTCGTAGTCCAGGCGCTTGTTGTATTCCTCCAGCGGCCGCGCCGGCGGGTGCTGCCGCAGGCGGCGCTCCAGCCCGGCGGTGGCCTGCTGGCGTAGGTAGTCGGCCATGGTGATGCCTTCCGGCACCGGGAAGTCCGGCAGGTAGTTCTGGCCGAACTTGAGGCTGAGGGTGCAGCGGCGGGCGATTTCCAGGGTGTTTTCGACCGCCTCGGGCAGATCGGCGAACAGGGCCTGCATTTCCTCCGCGGACTTGAGGTACTGCTCGGGCGAATACTCGCGCGGGCGGCGCTCGTCGTTGACCACGCGGCCGGAGGCGATGCAGACACGGGCCTCATGGGCTTCGAAGTCCTCGCGGCGCAGGAAGCGTACGTCGTTGCTGGCGACCACCGGCAGTCCGCTGTGGCGGGCGAAGGCGACTGCGGCCTGGAGGTGGGTTTCGTCGTCGGTGCGGCCGCAGCGGGTGATCTCGAGATAGCAGCGGTCCGGGAAATGGCTCTGCCACCAGGCGGTGCATTCGCGGGCGCGGTCGAGCTTGGCGCCCAGCAGGGCCATGCCGATGCCGCCGTGGCGCCCGGTGAGGGCGATCAGGCCGGCGCTGGCCTCGGCCAGCCAGTCCCGGCTCAGCTGCGGCCTGCCGCGCCCCTGGCCCTCGTTGTAGGCGCGCGAGATGAGACGGGTGAGGTTGCGGTAGCCGGTCTGGTTCTGCACCAGCAAGGTGACGCGCTCGGGACTCTCGCCTTCCGCGCGCTCCTGCAGCCAGACGTCGGCGCCGATCAGCGGCTTGATGCCGGCGGACTCGGCGAACTTGTAGAACTTGACCATCGCGAACAGGTTGTCCTGGTCGGTGATGGCCAGCGCCGGCAGCTTCAGCTCGGCGGCACGCCCGGTCAGGGACTGCACGTTGGCGCCGCCGCTCTTGCGCGCCGGCGGCTCGACCCGGATCAGGCTGTCGACCAGGGAAAATTCGGTGTGCAGGTGAAGGTGGACGAAGCTCATGGGCGGGAGTCCATGAGCGGCGATCGGACCTCGTCGGCAGCGGCCACCAGCGGCTGCTCCTGCGCTTGGCCGTTGCGGATGCCCGGCAGCTCTGCCTGCGCGCAGGGCGCGAAACTCATGCGGTGGACCACGCAGGGGCCGCGCGCACGCAAGGCGCCGAGATGCTCCGGCGTGCCGTAGCCCTTGTGCTGGGCCAGGCCGTAACCGGGGTATTGGCCATCCAGCCGCACCAGTTCGGCGTCGCGCGCCACCTTGGCCACGATCGACGCGGCCATGATCGATTCCACCGTGGCGTCGCCGCCGACGATGGTGCGCACCTCGCAGCCCAGCTGCGGCACCTGGTTGCCGTCGACCAGGCACAGCGCGGGGCGCAGCGTCAGCGCCTGCACGGCGCGCGCCATGGCCAGGAAGGTGGCGCGCAGGATATTGAGGCGGTCGATCTCCTCGACCGTGGCGATGCCGACTGCCCAGGCCAGGGCGCGGGCCTGGATCTGCGGCGCCAATAGTTCGCGCTTGGCGGCAGTGAGCTGCTTGGAGTCGCGCAGGCCGACGATGCCATGCCGATCGGGCAGGATCACGGCGGCGGCGTAGACCGGCCCGGCCAGGCAACCGCGGCCGACTTCGTCCACCCCAGCGGCCAGCAGGCTCATCGGCCGATCAGCCGGGCGATGGCCGCGGCGGCGCTGTCGGCGGCGCCGCGGCGCAGTTCCTGGCGCACGGCGGCGAACTGGCCGGTCTGGCGCGCACGCGCCGCCGGCTGGTCCAGCAGTTCCAGCACGGCGGGACCGAGGTGCGCCACGTCCGCCTCTTCCTGGAGGTATTCGGGCACCACCGGTTCCTGGCACAGCAGATTGGGCAGGCTCACGCGGTCGATTTTAATCAGCTTCCGCACCAGCCACGCGGTCAGCGCGGAGGCGCGGTAACTCACCACCATCGGACGATCGAGCAACAGGCATTCCAGCGTGGCGGTGCCGGAAGCGAGCAGCACCACGTCGGCGGCGCGCATGGCTTCGCGCGAGCGCCCATCGACCAGCTTCCAGCGCAGTTGCGGGGCGTGGGCGGCGATCGCCTGCTCGAAGAGCGGGCGCAGCGAGGGCTTGGCCAGGGGCACAACGAAGGACAGCTCCGGCCGGCGCTGCGCCAGCCAGGCGGCGGTCTGGACGAAAGGTTCGGCGAGGTATTTCAGCTCGCCGCCGCGGCTGCCGGGGAGGATGGCCACGCAGGGATCCGCCTGAGGCAGGTCCAGCAGGCGGCGCGCGTCTTCCCGGCTGACCGGCTCGGCCAGTTCCTCGGCGAGGGGGTGGCCGATGTACTCGGCCTTCACGGGATGCCCCTCGTAGTAGCGCGGTTCGAACGGGAACAGGCACAGGACCAGATTCGCGGCGCGGGCGATTTTCTTCACCCGCCCGGCCTTCCAGGCCCAGATGCTGGGGCTGACGACGTGCACCGTGGGCAAGCCCGATTCGCGCAAGCGCTGCTCCAACGCCAGGTTGAAGTCCGGCGCGTCGATGCCGATGACGCAATCAGGTCGGTCGGCCTCGAAGCGCCGCAATAATTCGCCGCGCATGCGCAGGATGTCCGGCAGCTTGGGCAGCACCTCGGCCAGGCCCATCACCGACAGGCGGTCGATGGTATCGACGCTGTCGCAGCCGGCTTCGCGCATGCGCGGGCCGGTGACGCCGTAGAAAGTCGCCTCGGGAAAGCGGTTGCGCAGGGCATGCACCAACGCCCCACCGAGCAGGTCGCCCGATGCTTCTCCTGCGATCAGGGCGAATCGCATCGATTGCGCCCTTATTTCTGGATCAAGCGCTTCGAGTTCTCGACGAACTCGAGCATGCGCCCCACGTGCGGCGAGCGCTGGGCGATTCCGGCCAGCTCGGCCTTCATTTCGTCCTGGCGCAGGCCGGCCAGGAACATGGTGCGATAGGCGTGCTTGATGTCGCTGATGTCCTCGGCGGTGAAGTTGCGCCGGCGGATGCCCTCGATGTTGATGCCGCGCGGCGCGGCCGGGTTGCCCTGCACCACCAGGAACGGCGGCACGTCGCGGGTGATGCCGGCGCCGCCGGCGGAGAAGCTGTGGGCGCCGATGCGGCAGAACTGGGCGACCATGGTGACGCCGCCGAACACGACGAAGTCCTCGACGTGCACATGCCCGGCCAGGGTGGTGCCGTTGGCGAAGATGGTGTGGTCGTCGATGAGGCAGTCGTGGGCGATGTGGCAGTAGGCCATGATCCAGTTATCGTTGCCGATGCGGGTCAGGCCCTTTTCCTTGAGCGTGCCGCGCTGGATGGTGACGTACTCGCGGATGGTGTTGTCGTCGCCGATCTCGACCCGCGTCGCCTCGTCCTTCTTCGCGGTCTTGTCCTGCGACACTTCGCCCAGCGAGGCGAACTGGAACACGCGGTTGCGCCGGCCCAGGCTCATCGGGCCCTGCAGCACCACATGCGGGCCGATCCAGCTGTCCTCGCCGATGCGGACGCCCGGGCCGATCACCGTGTAGGGGCCGACCTCGACCGAGGCGTGCAGTTCGGCCTGCGGATCGATCACCGCGGTGGGGTGGATCTTTCCGCTCATTCGCCGCTCACCTCGGCGGCGGGCGCCGCGGCGGTGACGCCTTCGGTGGCGGGCGGCTGCTTGAACACGCACATCAGGTCGGCTTCGCAGGCCAGTTCGCCGTCGACGCTGGCGCGGCTCTTGAAGCGCCAGAGGTTGCGCTTGATCTTGTCGATCGACACGCTGAGGGTGAGCTGGTCGCCGGGAACGACGATGCGCTTGAAGCGGGCATTGTCGATGCCGGCGAAGTAGAAGATCACCCCGGATTCCGGCTTGATGCCGGTTTCCTGCGAGGTGAGCAGGCCGCAGGTCTGCGCCAGCGCCTCCAGGATCAGCACTCCCGGCATGGTCGGCACATCGGGGAAATGGCCGGTAAAGAAAGGCTCGTTGTAGGTCACGTTCTTGATGGCGACCAGCGACTTGCCCTTTTCATAGGCAATCACCTTGTCGACCAGCAGGAAGGGGGAACGGTGCGCCAGCATCCCCATGATGGCGCGTATATCAAAAATCGTCTGGTTCACTCGCGTCTCCGGGTTTCGGCTCCAGCTTCAGTTTCTTTTCCACTTGTTCCAGGCGCTCGTCAACATTCCCGAGCCGCCTGATGCGGCTTACCAGTTTGCGCCATTCGCGCACCGGCTGGGCCGGCAGGCCCGAGCCGTAGACCCCCGGCGCGGTCAGCGACTTGGTCACCATCGCCATGCCGAGCACCACCACATCGTCGGCGATGCGGATATGGCCGGTAACGCAGGTCGCGCCGCCGATCATGCAGCGCTTGCCGATGACGGTGCTGCCGGCAATGCCGGTACAGGCGGCGATGGCCGTATGTTCGCCGATGCGGCAGTTATGCGCGATCTGGATCTGGTTGTCGAGCTTGACTCCATCCTCGATCACGGTGTCGTCCAGGGCACCGCGGTCGATGGTGGTATTGGCGCCGATTTCGACATCATTGCCGATGACCACGATGCCCAGCTGCGGCACTTCGATCCAGCCCTCACGGGCGCGCGCCAGGCCGAAACCGCGGCCGCCGATGACGACGCCCGGCTGCACGTGGGCGCGGGCGCCGAGGCGGCAGCGCTCGCCGATATAAACGTTTGCTTCGAGCCGGCTGTCCGGGCCAATCACCGCACCGCGCCGGATCAGGCAATTCGGCCCGATGAAGCTGCCCTCGCCGATGCTCGCGCCGTCCTCGATCACCGCGTGCGGGGCGATCCAGCAACCGGCGCCAACCACGGCGCCGGGGGCAAGCACCGCCGCCGGATGCAGGCCCGGGGTGAACTGCCTGCTGCCATCGAACAGCGCGGCGATGCGCGCGAAGGCCAGCGCCGGATCCGGCGCCAGCAGTGCGTTGCCGGGGAATTTCTCCGCCTCGCGGGGAGAGATGATCACCGCCGCGGCCTGCGTCTCCGCCAATTCCGCGCGACGGCGCGGGTCGGTACAGAAACTCAGGTGGCCGGGCTTGCCCGGTGCGAGCGAACTGACGCCGGAGATGCGCAATTGCGCATCTCCTTGCAGTTTCAGGGCGAATTTCTCCGCCAGCTCACCCAGCGTGTAGGCAATGGTGTCGGCCAGTTCAGCCATGCCGCGCGCCCCCGGCAGTCGCGTGCTCCGCCGTTTACTTGGCGGCGCCCTGCGCGTTGAGACGCTTCAGCACGTCCTCGGTGATGTCGATGGCCGGGTTGATGATGAAGGCGTCGCTGATGACCAGGTCGTAGCCCTTTTCCTTGCCCACCTGGAAGATCACGTCGCGGATCTGGCTGACCGCCTGACCCTGCAGTTCCTGGCTGCGCGCCTGCAGCTCGTCCTGCGCCTTGCGCTGGTCGTAATCGAGCTGGGCCTTGCGGGTGTTCAGGTCCTTTTCGGTCTTGTCGCGCTGCTCCACCGACATGGTGGCGCCGTCACGCTGGTATTTCTGGATGTCGTCGGCGAGCTGCTTGCCCTGGGCCTCGAGCGTGCCGCGGCGCTTTTCCACTTCCGCCTGGATCTTGGCCTGGGCGGCCTTGAGCTGGGCGGAGTTCTGCAGCAGGTCGTTCCTGACGGCAGCGATCTTCACTTCGGCCTGGGCAGCAGCCGAGGCGGCCAGCAGCACTACGGCAAGGCCGAGTGCACGAATACGCTTTTGCATCATGTCAGTCTCTCTAAGTAAGTGTTTTGCGTCGTGGGGAAAATCAGAAGCCGGAGCCGAACGTCAGCTGGAAGTGCTGGGTTTCGTCGCCCGGTTTCGGGTTCAGCGGGAAAGCGTAGCTCAAATCGAGCAGACCGAGGATCGGCGTGAAGAAGCTGAAGGCGATACCGGTCGACTGGCGCAGCTGCGAGGCCTTGAAATCCCCGGCATTGCCATAGACGTTGCCGATGTCGAAGAAGGCGCCGGCGCGGGTGGTCTTGTTGTCGCTCACCACCGGCAGCGGAATCACCAGGGTGGTCTGCGCCGTGGTGCGCAGCTTGCCGCCGAAGGGGTTGTTGAACGGCGTATCGCGCGGGCCCAGCGTGCCGTCGCGGTAGCCGCGGACGGTGTTGGCGCCGCCGGCGAAGTAGTTCTGGTACGGCGGCACGCCGTGGGTGCTGCCGTAGTTGTTGATGTAGCCGATGGTGCCGTCGAATTCGGCGAAGAACTGGTACGGCAGCGGGAAGTACTGCTGCTGCTGGATGCTGGCGTTGTAGTACGTCAGGTCGCTGCCGGGAATGGCGATGTCGATGTTCAGGCGGGACAGCGAGCCGCTGCTGGCGAAGAAGGTGCGGTTGCGGGTATCGCGGGCGATACCGGTGCGCAGCTGGTACTCGTTGTACTCGGTGCCGTTGTTGATGACGAAGTCCAGCACCTGATCCGAGCTGTTGCCGGGGAAGGTCTGGATGGCGGTGCGGGAAATGCCGCCGCCGAGGCGCAGGAAGGTGAACTCCGACAGCGGGATGCCGTAGGTCAGGTCCGCACCGAACACGTTGTAGTCGAATCCGGAGCTGTAGCGGATCACGCCCTTGGAACGGCGGTAGTAGGTCGAGATGGTCTGGCTGATGCCGTCCGAGGTGAAGTACGGATTGGTCCAGCTCAGATTCAGCTGGCGCGTCAGGTAGCTGTTTTCCGCCGTCACCGACACGGTGTTGCCGGTGCCGAGGAAGTTGGAGTTGCTGACGCTGGCGCTGATCAGGAAGCCCTGCGAACCGGAGTAACCGACGCCGAACTGGACCTGGCCGGGCTGACGTTCCTTGACCTTGTATTCGAGGTCGACCAGATCGTCGGCGCCGGGGACCGGCTTGGTCTCGACTTCGGCGGACTCGATGAACGGCAGGCGTTGCAGGCGCACGCGCGAACGTTCGACCGCGCTCTTGGAGAACGGCGAGGCTTCGAGCTGGCGCATTTCGCGGCGCAGGGTCTCGTCGTTGGTGCCGGCGTTGCCCACGAAATTGATATGGCGGATGTAGGCGCGCTTGCCCGGCTCGACGTAGTAGTTGAGGCCGACCTGGCGCTTGGACTCGTCCACCTCGGGCAGCGGCGTGACCTTGGCGAAGGCATAGCCGATATCGGACAGGGCGGCTTCGATGCGGTCCGAGCTCTCGGTGGCTTCACGCCGCGAGAACTGGCTGCCGTCGGGTGTGGTCACCAGGCGGTTGAGGAAGTCCTCGTTGAGCACCGTTTCGCCGGAGAAGCGATGGCTCTTGACGGTGTACTTGTCGCCCTCGTCGACGTTGAGGGTGACGTAGACATCTTTCTTGTCCGGGGACAGTTCGACCTGGACCGAGATGATGTTGAACTGCAGGTAGCCGCGATCCTGGTAATAGGAGCTGAGGGCTTCGAGATCGCCGCCGAGCTGCTGCTTGGAATAGCGATCGGTCTTCTGGAACAGCTTCCACCAGATGGTGTTCTGCAGCTTGAGCTGCTCCAGCAATACCGCCTTGGGGAAGCTCTTGTTGCCAAGGATGTTGATCTCCTTGATCTTGGAGACGGGACCCTCGGTGACCTGGATCTTGATGTCGACGCGATTGTTGGGCAGCGTATCGACGTGGGTGTCGATGTCGACGTCGTAATAGCCGTTGGCGTAGTACTGGCGCCGCAGTTCCTGCTGCACCTGATCCAGCAGCTCGCGCTTGAACAGTTCGCCCTGGGCCAGGCCCAGGTCCTTCAGCGACTTGTTGAGTTCGTCGCCGCCGATCTTGTCGTTGCCCTTGATGGTGAAACCGGCGATCTCCGGGCGCTCCTTGACCTTGATCACCAGGGCATCGCCATCGCGGTTGAGCGCGACGTCCTGGAACAGGCCCGAACCGTAAAGGCCGCGGATCGCTTCACGCGAGGTGTTGTCGTTGAGTTCGTCGCCCACCGCCAGTGGCAGGTAGGTCAGGACCGTTCCGATTTCCAGACGCTGCAGGCCTTCGGCCCGGATCTCACGGATCTTGAACGGTTCCACCGCCCAGGCAGCACCCTGCAGCGCCAGCACGGCCAGGAAGCTCAGGGCAACAGGAATCCCGCGTCGTTCGAATCTAAAAAAGCCCATTCAGGGTCAGCCTATCAGGCGTGCAACATCGTTGTAGAAAGCCAGTCCAAACAGCAACATCAGCAGCGTCAGGCCGATCTGCTGGCCGAACACCTGGGCACGCTCGGAAAGGGGTGACCCCTTAACCCATTCCATCAGGCCATACAGAATCTGTCCGCCGTCGAGGATGGGAATCGGCAACAGATTCACGATCCCCAGATTCAGGCTGACGATGGCGATGATTTTCAAAAACGCCCACAAGCCAATGCTTGCCGATAATCCCACCACCTGGGCGGTATTGATCGGCCCGCTGATATTCTTGGTAGAAATATCACCCAAAACCATGTGGTAGACGAATTCGACTACCGTCACGGCCGTGTCCCAGGTGGCCTGCAACGCCAACGGCAGCGCCTCCACGGGACCGTACTGCTGCTTAATCTGCAAATCGTGCCACAACTTGTCGTCCGCCGCCATCGGCGCCTGCGCGCTGGCGCCGATACGGGCAACGCTGATGCCATGATCGGTCACCACGTTCGGGATGACGTCGATATGCAGCAACTGCGTTCCGCGCTGCACATCGAGCTTGATCACCTGGCCCGGATGGCTCGAAATGCCGCGCTGGAATTCCTGGAAGCTCTTCAGCGGCACGCCATTCAGCGCAACCGCCCGATCCCCGTCCTGCAAGCCCGCCCGCTGTGCCGGGCTGTCAGGCAGGATCTTGGCCAGGATCGGCTCCATCGGCGGCTGGTAGGGATCGAAACCCAGATCGTCGAACAGGTATTGTGGATCGCTGCGCACCTTGCCCAGGTCCAACGTTACCTTTCGCTGCACTCCATCCTGGCCCTGCACCACCAGAGCGGTCTGCTGCCGGGTGAATACATTCTTGATCAGGTCGCTGCGCAGGGCATCCCAGTTCTGGATGGCGCGCCCGTTCAGGCTGACCACCCGGTCCCCGCTATGCAGGGCGGCGGCGGCGGCGGCGGTGCCGGCGGCAGGCTCGGCCAGGAAGGGTTTGAGTCCCGGCACGCCAGCCATCAGCATCAGCCAGAAGAAGACGATGGCGAGGATGAAATTGAATACCGGCCCCGCGGCGAATACCGCGATGCGCACCCACACCGGCTGGCGGTTGAATGCGCGCGGCAGATCGGCTTCAGCCACCGGTCCTTCGCGCTCGTCCAGCAACTTTACATAGCCGCCAAGGGGAATCGAACCGATCTGGTATTCCACCCCGTCGCGTCCCTGCCAGCGCGCCAGCGGCTTGAACGGGCCGAAGGAAAAGCCCACCGAGAAACGCAGCACCTTGACGCCGAAACGGCGCGCCACCCAGAAGTGGCCGAACTCATGGAAAGCCACCATGATGGCGATGGCGACGAAGAACCACAGGGCGTTGTGCAGGCCCGACTGCAGATACTCAATCATCAACAACACTCCCGGCGCGAGCCGATGCAATACCGCCCGCTGCCGCAAAACGGGCACGGAGCCCGCAGGATTTGTCCGGAACCGCCACGGCGCGTCGCGCCGCAGGTGCCGGAACCGGACCCGACAGCCGCAAAGATACCCAAGAATGGCCCCTCGTGCTGCATTCGACCGCGCCCGGACTGCCGCGTTCGCCTCCCGGCCGGCCGCTGTTCTTCAAAGCCGAAGCCAGTACAAACCGAGCGCCATGGCCGGTCCGGCGGCCAGCAGGCTGTCGATACGGTCGAGTATGCCGCCGTGGCCGGGGAGCAGCTTGCCGCTGTCCTTGATGCCGGACAGGCGCTTGAACATGCTGATGCCCAGGTCGCCGACGATGGACAGAGCCGCCACCAGCAGGCTCAACCCGACCAGCAGCAGCAGTTGCCGCAGGCCGGTGGGCTGGAACACGTAACCGCCGGCGGCCACTGCGTAGACGGCGCACAGCAGGAGGCCGCCCAGAGCACCTTCGCGGGTCTTGCCCGGCGATACGTTCGGCGCCAGCTTGTTGCGGCCGAAGTTGCGGCCGGCGAGATAGGCGCCGACGTCGGCCGCCCACACCAGCGCGAAGAGGTAGATCAGGCGCAGGCCGTGCTCCTGCATGCCGCCGATGATGGCCAGGGAGATGATCGCCGGCACCCACAGCACCTGCCCCAGCAAACCCAGGGCCGGGATGCCGGGCCGATGGCGCTGCAGGTTGCCTGGAAACCCCGGCATCAGGCACAGGGCGCACAGCCACCAGAGCACACCGAGCGCCGCGAACCAAGGCCACGCGGCGCGCCCCAGCCAGGCGGCGGCCAGAACCACGGCGCTGAGCAGCACATAACCCCAGCGGCGGCCGGCGGCCTCGGCGCTCTGTGGTAGCCCCATCATGGCGGTCCATTCCCAGGCGGCGAGCAGGGCTACGCCACTGAACAATCCGTACAGCCATGGGCTCGGCGCAAACCAGATGGCGCCGAGCACGATCGGCAACAGGACCAGGGCGGTGATGACGCGTTGCAGGAGCATGAGCTGGGATCAGGCGCTTTCTGGCACGCGGCCGAAGCGCCGCTCGCGTCCAGAGTACCAGTGCAGCGCACGTTCCAGTTCGGCGGCGTCGAAATCCGGCCACAGCACGTCACTGAAATACAACTCGCTGTACGCCAGCTGCCACAGCAGGAAATTGCTGATGCGCTTCTCGCCGCCGGTGCGGATCAACAGGTCCGGGTGCGGCAGGTCGGCGGTGACCAGGCGCGATTCCAGGTTGGCGGGGGTGAGCGGCAGGCCTTCAGCGCACAGGCGCTGCGCCGCCTGGGCGATATCCCACTGGCCGCCGTAGCCGGCGGCGATCACCAGGACCAGGCCTTCATTGGCGGCGGTGCGGGTGGTGGCCTCGCGCATCAGTTCGCGCAGGGATTCGGGGAAATCGGCATGGTCGCCGATGAAGCGGATGCGCACGCCGTTGCGGTGCAGGCTGTCGATCTCGCGGCCCAGGGTGCGCACGAACAGTTCCATCAGCAGGCGCACTTCCAGCGGTGGCCGCTGCCAGTTTTCCTGGCTGAAAGCGAACAGGGTCAGCACTTCGATGCCCTGGCTGTGACAGGCACGCACGATGCGCCGCGCGGCGGATACGCCGGCGCGGTGGCCGAGCGCGCGCGCCTTGTTGCGCCGCTTGGCCCAGCGGCCGTTGCCGTCCATCACCACGGCGACGTGGCGCGGCAGGCGGGGCGCGGCCAGAACCGGGGGTTCGTGGGTCACGGGCGGAGTCGCCTGCGCCCTAGACGGCCAGCAACTCTTTTTCCTTCGCGGCCATCACCTCGTCGGCCTTGGCGACGAACTGGTCGGTGAGCTTCTGGATGGCGCCCTCGCCCTCCTTCTCCTCATCACTGGTGACGAGCTTTTCCTTGGCCAGTTCCTTGATGTCCTGGTTGGCGTCGCGCCGCACATTGCGGATCGCCACACGCGCGCCCTCGGTCTCCGACTTCACCACCTTGATCAGGTCGCGGCGGCGCTCTTCGGTCAGCGGCGGCAGGTTGATGCGGATGCTGGTGCCGGCGGTATTCGGATTGAGCCCGAGGTTGGCCGCCATGATGGCCTTCTCGATGGCCTGCACCATGTTCTTTTCCCAGGGGGTGATGAGGATGGTGCGGGCGTCCTCGACGACCACGCTGGCCACCTGGGTCAGCGGCGTCTCGTTGCCGTAGTAGTCGACGCGCACGTGCTCCAGCAGCGCGGTATTGGCGCGGCCGGTGCGCAGCTTGGTGAGGGACTGCTTGAGGGCGTCGACGCATTTCTGCATGCGCGCGGTGGCATCTTTCTTGATGTCTTCGATCATGGTTGCTCCACTGAATTGTTGCTTGCCTTGAAGTCCGGCTGTCAAACCTTGACCAGGGTGCCGATGCTGGTATCGCCGGTGACGATGCGCATCAGGGCGCCGGCGCGGAACATGTCGTACACCCGCAGATTGATCTTGTGATCCCTGCACAGCACCAGCGCGGTCTGGTCCATCACCCCGAGGCGTCGGTCCAGCGCCTCGTCGTAGGTCAGCACGTCATACCGCCTGGCTGTGGGGTCCTTGTGCGGATCGGCGGTATAAACGCCATCCACCTTGGTCGCCTTGAGCAGCAGGTCGACATTGACCTCGATGGCGCGCAGGGCCGCAGCCGAGTCGGTGGTGAAGAACGGGTTGCCGGTGCCGGCGGCGAATACCACCACGCGCCCGTGCTCCAGGTGGCGCACGGCGCGGCGGCGGATGTAGTCCTCGCACACCTCGTTGATGCGGATCGCCGACTGCACCCGGGCCGACAGGCCGATGCGCTCGACCGCGTCCTGGATCGCCAGGGCGTTGATGACCGTGGCGAGCATGCCCATCTGGTCGCCGGTAACGCGGTCCATGCCGGCGCGGGCCAGGCCTTCGCCGCGGAAGATGTTGCCGCCGCCGACCACCACCGCGACCTGTACGCCGAGGTCGATGACTTCCTTGATTTCCTGGGCCAGGCGGGACATCACGTCCGGCGAGATGCCGTAGTCCATTTCCCCCATCAGGGCCTCGCCGGAAAGCTTTACGAGGATGCGCTTGTAAGCAGGCTGTGCGCTCATTGGCATATTGTGCCTCCGCGAGGCCCGGCGGCCGCTCCCGCACCCACGCTGCGCGACACCGTCTCGCGGCCGCCCCCGCCGGAAAGCTTTACGAGGATGCGCTTGTAAGCAGGCTGTGCGCTCATTGGCGTATTGTGCCTCCGCGAGGCCCGGCGGCCGCTCCCGCACCCACGCTGCGCGACACCGTCTCGCGGCCGCCTCCGCCGGAAAGCTTTACAAGAATGCGCTTGTAGGCGGGTTGCTGGCTCAAGGGAAACTCCATAGTGGACATCATTGTCCGGAAACCGGCCATCCGGGGCCGGGGTGTTCAAAAGGCGTTTCATTACCCGCCAGTGCGGGCCAGGTCAGCGATAAAACAAGGCCCCGTCGCCGGGGCCTTGATTCAACGACTTGCGGCGAATTCTAGCGCAAGATTCTGCGATCTTGCGTGAACCGCAGCTTAACGGCGCGGATTATTTGAGCCGACCGCCGTACGGACCGCGTCCGTCAGTCCTTCTTGATACCGGCCTGCTCCATCACTTCGGCGGCAAAGTCGGTCTTTTTCTTCTCGATGCCTTCGCCTACCGCCAGGCGCACGAAGTGCGCCACGCCGGCATTCTTGGACTTGAGCAGCTTTTCGACCGTCTGGTCCTGGTCCTTGACGAAGTTCTGGCCCAATAGGGTGATTTCGGACAGGAAACGTCGGATCTTGCCCTCGACCATCTTGGCCAGGATCTCGGCCGGCTTCGGCTTCTTGCCGTTGGCCAGTTCCTCTTCCTGTTCCTGCGCCACCTGGGCTTCGATCACCTTGCGCTCGGATTCGATCGCCTCGGCCGGCACGGCGGCGGCGTCGAGGTGGCGCGGCGACATGGCGGCGATATGCATGGCCAGGTCACGGCCCAGTTCCAGCTCGCCCTGGGTCAGGGCCACCACCACGGCAATCTTGTCGCCGGGATGGATGTAAGTGGCCAGGGGGCCGCCGGCGGACTGCACCAGCTCGAAGCGGCGGAAGGTGATGTTCTCGCCGATCTTGTTGATCAACTCGCGACGCTTCTCGTCGAAGGTCTTGTCGCCGTCCTTGAGCGCCAGCAGGGCTTCCAGGCTGGCCGGGCGGTTGGCCAGGACAGCGGCGGCGGCGGCGCTCGCCAGGCCGCGGAAATCGGCGCCCTTGGCGACGAAGTCGGTTTCGGAGTTCAGCTCGACCAGGGCCACGGCCTCGTCGCTGGAGGCGATGGCGACGACGCCTTCGGCGGCGGTGCGGCCAGCCTTCTTGTCGGCCTTGGCGGCGCCGTCCATGCGCAGCTTTTCGGCGGCGGCGTCGATGTCGCCGCCGGTGGCGTCGAGGGCCTTCTTGCAGTCGCTCATGCCGGCGCCGGTGCGCTCGCGCAGTTCCTTCACCAGTGCCGCGGTAACGGGAGTGCTCATATTCGGATATCTCTGTGGGTGTTGCCCGCCTTCAGGCTAGCCGCTCTGAAAGACGGAAATATGAAATGGCGAGCCGGGGAAGGCGATCAACGCCCTCCCCGGCCGCGATCGGCTGCTTAGGCTTCGGCGCGGTCGGAACGGCCGGGACGGCCGCCGCCGGGCTTGCGCGGACGGCGATCGGCCGGCTTCGGCGCCGCAGCGCGGGCCTCGTCGGAGACGTCGACGGTCTCTTCCGGACGGCCCACGGTGACGCTGCCCTTGCCTTCGATGATGGCGTCGGCGATGCACTGGGCGTAGACCTTGATGGCGCGAGTGGCGTCATCGTTGCCCGGGATCACCACATCGATGCCTTGCGGGTTGTTGTTGGTGTCGACCACCGCCACCACCGGGATGCCGAGCTTGCGGGCCTCGGACACGGCGATGTTTTCGTAGCCGGTATCGATGACGAACAGGCAGTCCGGCAGGCTCGGCATGTTCTTGATGCCGCCCAGCGACTTGCGCAGCTTTTCCAGCTCGCGGTTGAACAGCAGCTGTTCCTTCTTGTTCAGACGGTTGATGCTGCCGTCCTCGATCTTCTTTTCCATGTCGGTCAGGCGCTTGATCGAGCCCTTGATGGTCTTGAAGTTGGTCAGGGTGCCGCCGAGCCAGCGCTGGCTGACGTAGGGCATGCCGGCGCGCTGCGCCTCGGCCTCGACCGCCTCACGCGCGGCGCGCTTGGTGCCGACGAACAGGATGCGGCCGCCGTTGGCGGCAAGCTTGCCGGTGAAGGAGCAGGCTTCCTTCAGCAGCGGCAGGGTGTGCTCGAGGTTGATGATGTGGATCTTGTTGCGGGAACCGAAGATGTAGGACTCCATCTTGGGGTTCCAGTAACGGGTGCGGTGGCCGAAATGAACACCGGCCTCCAGCAGCTGACGCATGGTGATGCTAGACATTGGCAGTAGCTCCAAGGGTTAATTGCAAACCGCGCACTCGGAATCCGGTTCCTGTGTGAGGAGGCCGGACACCCTGGGATGGGCGCGGATGGACTTGCGGGCGGGGTCGGCTGACCGAATTGGTTAGACTATTCGCTTCCGCATCATTGCCTTAACGGCGGCGCGCTTTATACCATATAAAGCCTGACGGAACAAGGCTTTTCGCACTTTTTCAGGTACCATTGCCGGCCATGTCGGTCACCATCAAAACCCCCGAGGAACAGCGCCTGATGCTCGAAGCCGGCCGTGCCGCCGCTTCGGTCCTCAGCATGATCGCACCCCACGTCAAGCCGGGGGTGACCACCGAGGCGCTGAACCAGCTGTGCCATGACTACATCGTCAACGAGCTGAAGGGCATCCCCGCCCCGCTCAATTATGGCGGCGGCGGCGGCCGCCAGCCGTTCCCGAAATCGATCTGTACTTCGGTCAACCACGTCGTTTGCCACGGCATCCCCGGCGAAAAGCAGCTCAAACGCGGCGATACCATCAATATCGACGTGACCGTGATCAAGGATGGCTTCCACGGCGATACCAGCCAGATGTTCTACGCCGGCGAGCCCTCCGTGCTGGCGCGCCGTCTGAGCGAAGTGACCCGCGAGGCGATGTTCGCCGGCATCCGCAAGGTGCGGCCCGGCGCGCGGCTCGGCGACATCGGCTATGCGGTACAGCAGGTGGCGGAAGCCAATGGCTACTCGGTGGTGCGCGAATACTGCGGCCACGGTATCGGCCGGGTGTTTCACGAGGACCCGCAGATCCTGCATTACGGCCGTCCTGGCACGGGCCTTGAATTGGTTCCGGGCATGACCTTCACCGTCGAACCCATGCTCAACGCCGGCCGGCAGGATGTGCGGCTGCTGCCGGACGGCTGGACCGTGGTGACCAAGGACCATTCCCTGTCGGCGCAGTGGGAGCACACCGTGCTGGTGACCAATACCGGCTATGAAATCCTCACCTTGCGCGCGGACGAGAAAGTCCCACATTAGAAAACGACCGTGTCAACGGTTGAATAGAGTGAAAAGCAGCAGCCAATGATCCGAGATGACCTTTAGTGGGCGCTGAAATCGACCTGGCAGAGGGCGAGGCCGCCACCGTTTTTTCCGCCCGCAAGGTGCGGGCGCGCCTGCGCGCCGAGGGACAGAAGCCGGTCGTGGCGTTCCGTTCGACCCTGGACTGGGGCCGTGAGCGCCTCACCAGCCTGTTCCATGAGGGCGCCGCTTCCGATTCGCTGGTGCACGCCCGCTCCCACCTGGTGGACGAGGTGCTGCACCAGGCCTGGCTGCAGTTCCTGCCGGAACAACCCCCGGGCCTGGGCCTGATCGCGGTCGGCGGCTACGGCCGCGGCGAACTGCTGCCGCATTCCGACATCGACCTGCTGGTGCTGCACGACGAGCAGGCCCTGGAAGGCAATAAATCGGCGCTGGAACAGTTCTTCGCCTTCCTCTGGGACATCGGCCTGGAAGTGGGCAGCGGCGTGCGCACCGTGGCCGAATGCGCGGAGCTGGCGGCGCAGGACATCACGGTCATCACCAACCTGATCGAATCGCGCCCGCTGTGCGGCGACGGCACACTGTACGCCGCGCTGCAGGACGCGATGACGCCGGACAAGATGTGGCCGGTGGACGCCTTCTTCCGCGCCAAGCTGGAAGAGCAGCGCAAGCGTTACGCCAAGTACGACGATACCGGCTACAAGCTGGAACCGAACATCAAGGAAAGCCCCGGCGGCCTGCGCGACATCCACACCGTGGCCTGGGTCGCCAAGCGCCATTTCAACGCGCTCACCCTGACCGAGCTGCGCAACCGCGGCTTCCTCAGCAAGCAGGAATGCGACGAGCTGTTCGCCGGCCAGGATTTCCTGTGGCGGGTACGCTTCGCCCTGCACATGATCACCGGCCGCCACGAGGACCGGCTGCTGTTCGACCACCAGATCAAGGTGGCGGCACTGTTCGGCTACGTGGACTCCGACCACAACAAGGCGGTCGAGCAGTTCATGCAGCTGTATTACCGCACCATCAAGTCGCTGTCCTGCCTCAACGACCTGCTGCTGCAATTGTTCGAGGAAGCGATCCTCGGCAAGGGCGAGGAAGCGGCGGTGCAGCCGCTCAATTCCCGTTTCCAGCTGCGCGGCAGCTACATCGAGGCGCGCGCCGATGACGTCTTCCAGAAGCAGCCTTCGGCACTGATCGAGATCTTCGCGCTGATGCAGCAGCATCCGCAGATCGAAGGCGTGCGCGCCGCCACGCTGCGCCTGATCCGCCGCGACCGCAAGCGCATCGATGCCCACCGCGACGACGTGCGCGCCCGCACCCTGTTCATCGGCCTGTTCCAGCACGGCAGCGGCCTGACCCATGCGCTGCGGCGGATGAACCGCTACGGCGTGCTGGGCCGCTACCTGCCGGAATTCGGCCTGGTCATCGGCCACATGCAGTACGACCTGTTCCACACGCTGACGGTCGACGAGCACACGCTGTACCTGGTGCGCAACCTGCGCCGGCTGGCGATGGAGCGCTTCCGCGCCGAGCTGCCGTTCTACAGCGATGTCATGTCGCGCATTCCCCGCCCGGAACTGCTCTACATCGCCGGGCTGTTCCACGATATCGCCAAGGGCCGCGGCGGCGACCATTCCGAGCAGGGCGCGGAAATGGCGGAGAAATTCTGCCTCGACCACGGCCTGTCGCATACCGATGCGGACCTGGTGTCGTGGCTGGTGAAGAATCACCTGACCATGTCCCTGACCGCGCAGCGCCAGGACATCAGCAACCCCGAAGTGGTCAGCAGCTTCGCCAAGCGCGTCGGCGAACGCAGCCGCCTCGACTACCTGCTGCTGCTTACCGTCAGCGACATCCGCGCCACCAACCCGGCGCTGTGGAATTCCTGGCGCGACAGCCTGCTGCGCGAGCTGTACCACGGCGCGGCCCGCGCGCTGGAGCGCGGCCTGGACAACCCGGTAAGCGAGGCGGAGCGCGTCTCCGAACAGCGCCGCTCGGCCCTGGCCCTGCTCGGCAGCCGCGGCGTCGATCCGCACAAGGCCGATGCGGTGTGGGCGCGCTTCGAAAACGATTACTTCCTGCGCCACTCGCCGGCCGAGCTGGCCTGGCATCTGCCGGCGATCGTCGCCGCCACCGACGCCAGCCTGCCGCTGGTGCTGGTGGACATGCTCGACGGCCGCGGCACCACGGTGTTCGTCTACACCCGCGATCGCCACCACCTGTTCGGCCTGTCCACCGGTGTGCTGGCACGCATGGGCCTGAACATCCTGGACGCGCGCATCAATACCACCGCCGACGGCTACGTGCTCGACACCTATGTGGTAATGGAAGGCGACGGCAAGCCGATCGAGAACCCGCACCGTTACGAGGAAATCCGTGACGGCCTGCGCAAGGTGCTCGGCGATCCGGACATCTCGGTGGTGGACGTCAACCGCCGCCGGCCGCAGCGCCTCAAGCATTTCGACACGCCGACCACCGTCAGCTTCAGCCAGGATCTCGCGCGCAAGCGCACCATCCTCGAACTGGTCACCGCAGACCAGTCCGGCCTGCTGTCGATGATCGGCCGCGTCTTCCACAAGCGCGGCATCCTGCTCGACGCCGCCAAGATCGGCACCATCGGCGAGCGCGCCGAGGACGTGTTCTTCATCACCACGCGCGAACACCTGCCGATCACCGATGAAAGCCTGCTCGACGAGTTGCGCGAGGTGTTGATCCGCACCTTGAGCGATGCCGAACCCACCAAGCCCTCCTCCAAGAAAAATGAACGCGACTGAAGCAAAAGTAATCGTTGAGCACGCTTGGGAAAAGCGCGCCTCGCTGGATACCAGCGAAACCCACGTCCGCACCGCCGTCGAAAGCGCCATCGCGCTGCTCGATGCCGGCGAGGCACGCGTCGCCGAGCCGACCGCGGCCGGCTGGGTGGTGAACGAATGGCTGAAAAAGGCGGTGCTGCTGTACTTCCGCCTGCATGACAACGCGCCGATCGAAATGGGCAGCCTGTCCGGCTACGACAAGGTGCCGCTGAAGTTCGACGGCTGGAGCGAAACCCAGTTCAAGCAGCAGGGAGCGCGCGTGGTGCCGCCGGCCGCGGTACGCCGCGGCGCCTACATTGCCCCGGGCGCGATCCTGATGCCCAGCTACGTCAATATCGGCGCCCATGTCGGCAAGGGCACCATGGTCGATACCTGGGCCACGGTCGGCTCCTGCGCGCAGATCGGCGCCAACGTGCACCTGTCCGGCGGCGTCGGCATCGGCGGCGTGCTGGAACCGCTGCAGGCCAGCCCCACCATCATCGAGGACGATTGCTTCATCGGCGCCCGTTCGGAAGTGGTGGAAGGTGTGGTCATCGAGAAGGGCGCGGTACTGTCGATGGGCGTATTCATCGGCCAGAGCACCCCGATCTACGATCGCGAGAACGGCCAGATCTCCTACGGCCGCGTGCCGGCAGGCGCGGTGGTGGTGCCCGGCTCGCTGCCGAAGGACGGCGGCCGCTACAACCTCACCTGCGCCGTGATCGTGAAGCGCGTCGATGCGCAGACCCGCGCCAAGGTCGGCATCAACGCCCTGCTGCGCGATCTGTAAAAGCTCAGCCGCCGCTCCGGCGGGCAGGCCCGGTATCGACCACCTGCCCCGTCGGCGAATGCTCCGGCTCCGGCTCGCCGATGCGCAGGTGACGGGTGGCCAGCGAAATTTCGCGCAGGAAGCAGACCAGGCCGAGCGTCAATGCCGCCATCGCCATGATGAACAGCACGGCGATGAGGGCGCTGAAATTGACGCCGGTGAGCGAGTCGATGAACAGGACCACCACCACGACGCTGACCAGGATGGCGCTGCCGGTGCACAGGCTGATGCCCCAGCTGACCAGGCGAGCGCGCAGCGCCAGCCGGCCCAGGCTTTCGCGCAGCGTCTGCATGCGTCCGGGCGCGGCACCTGGAAACTCCATTTCCAGATGGCGGCCGCGGTCGACGATGCGCGCCAGCCGGCTGGTCAGCACATTGAGCAGCGCGGCGATGCCGGACAGCAGGAACACCGGCGCCACCGCCAGCCGGATCACGTCGGCGATCGACACGATGTGGTCCACTTCCACAGCTGCCATGTTTCCGCCCCAGCCTGCCGCGTCATTCGCGGCGCCCAGCATGCCTTGCTAGGCTAGCATCTGCCAAACCAAGACCAGACTCCGATGCAACCCGAATCGCCCACCCTGAATCTCGCCCGCGAACTGATCGCCCGGCGCTCGCTGACGCCGGACGACGCCGGCTGTTGCGCCGTGATCGGCGCGCGCCTAGAGAAGCTCGGCTTCAGGCTGGAATGGCTCGACCAGGAAGGCGTCACCAACCTGTGGGCGATATTCGGAGACAGCGGCCCCCTGGCGGTGCTGGCCGGGCATACCGACGTCGTTCCAACCGGTCCCCTGGAACGCTGGAGCAGCGATCCGTTCCTGCCGCAGATCCGTGACGGCGTGCTCTATGGCCGCGGCGCGGCCGACATGAAGAGCGGCCTGGCGGCGATGGTCTGCGCCACCGAACGCCTGCTCGCGCGCGGACCGCTCAAGGGCCGCCTGGCCTTCCTCGTCACCAGCGACGAAGAAGGCATGGCGCGGCATGGCACCAAATATGTGGCCGAGGTGCTGCGCGGCCGCGGCATCCGGCCGGAATATGCCATCGTCGGCGAAGCCTCCAGCAATGCGCAGCTCGGCGACCGCATCGTGGTCGGCCGGCGCGGCTCGCTCGGCTGCAATCTGCGCGTGTTCGGCAAGCAGGGCCATGTCGCCTATCCACACAAGGCCGACAATCCCATCCATCGCCTGGCGCCGGCGCTGGCGGAACTGGTCGCCACCGAGTGGGACCGCGGCAACGTGCACTTCCCGCCGACCTCGTTCCAGATTTCCAATGTCCACGGCGGCACCGGCGCCAACAACGTCATCCCCGGGGAAGTCGAGGTGGTGTTCAACTTCCGCTACTGCACCGAGTCCACTGCGGAAGGCCTGAAGGCCCGCGTGCACGCCGTGCTGGACCGCCACCTGCCGCGCTACGAAGCGGACTGGTGGCACACTGGCGAGCCCTTCCTCACCCGCCAGGGCAAGCTGATCGAGGCGGCGCAGGCCGCCATTGGCGAGATCACCGGCCTGCGCGCCGAGCAGTTCACCGGCGGCGGCACCTCGGATGCGCGCTTCATCGCCCCCCTCGGGACCGAGGTGGTGGAGATCGGGCCGATCAATGACAGCATCCACAAGGTCGATGAACACGTGAACGTGGCGGACCTCGACCGGCTCAGCCTGATCTACGAAAACACCCTGGTGCGGCTGCTGCGATGAGCGTTGCGCCGGTTGCCGAGGATGCCAACTTCCGCCCGTCTTGGATGTTGGCCAATCCGCAGGTGCAGTCGATCCTCGCCACCAAGGGCCCGCGCCGCCGGCTGTGGCTGAAACGCGGCAGCCGGATGGACGCGGTGGCGCAGAAGCATGTGCTCGACTGCGGCGACGGGGTGCGCCTGGTCGGCTACCACTCGCGCCTGCCGGAAGGCGCGGCGCCACGCGGCCTGCTGGTGCTGATTCACGGCTGGGAGGGCCACCACGACTCGGCTTATGTCTACTCGATGGCCTGCCAGGCATATGCGGGGGGCTGGAACATCTTCCGACTCAACCTGCGCGACCACGGCGGCACCCACGCGCTCAACGCCGAGCCATTCCACTCGGCCCGCATGGATGAGGTGCTGGGTGCGATCCGCGCCGTGCAGCAGTTCGATGCGGCGCTGCCGCTGGCGGTGATCGGCTTTTCGCTGGGCGGCAATTTCGCCCTGCGGGTCGGCATGCAAGGGCCTGCGGCGGGCGTGACGCCGCGGCTGTCCATTGGCATTTCGCCGGCGATCGATCCCGGCGCCACGCTGCACGCCATCGACCAGGGCCCACTGTTGTTCCGCCGCTACTTCATCGGCAAATGGCGCAAGACCCTGCGCGCCAAGGATCAGGCCTGGCCCGGGCGTTACGATTTCAGCCCCTACGCGGGCATCAAGACCTTCGTCGAGACGACGCGGCGCTTCGTCAGCGACTTCACCGATTTCCCGAGCAGCGAGGACTACCTCGGCACCTACACGCTGACGCCGACGATGCTGATGGCTTCGGCCTCGCCGCTGGCGATCATCACCGCCCAGGACGATCCGGTGATTCCGTTCCGCGACTTCGCCGGGCTGGAAGCGCGTGGTTCGGTGATCCAGTACGACGCTCCGGCGCGCGGTGGCCACTGCGGCTTCATCGACAGCCTGGGATTGGAATGTTGGGCCGAGCGGCGGGTGATGAAATTGCTGGAAGGACTGGCTTAAGTCGCCGCCGGTCCGGGCGTGTTCAGGAAGTCGCCTTGGCGCGCTTCAGGACATGGGCGAATAGTGCCGGCGCGAAACGCTTGATCAGTACGTACAAATGCTCGCGGCCGGCAATAAGTACATCTTCCCTGTCTTTGGCCACGGCGCGCCAGATGCCCTCCGCACACTGCTCCGGCGACAGGCCCTTGAGGATGTCTTCATCCACCACCCCGTGCTTCTCACCGCTGGCGCCGAGGGCATTTACCGATACCTGGGTTCTGACGAAGCCGGGGCAGGCCAGCGTGAACCTCACGCCATCGCGCCACAGCTCGGCAGCGGCGGCCTCGGTGAATCCGGCAATGGCGTGCTTGGCTGCGGAATAACCGGTGCGCAGCGGCACGCCGATCTTGCTGACCACGCTGCCGATCATCACGATGTGACCCGCACCCCGCGCGCGCATATTGGGCAACACCGCCCTGGTCAGGGCCACCGGTGCGAAGAAATCAAGTTCCATGATCCGCCGGTAGACGCTCATCTCGGTGTCCTTCAATAGGCTGCGCTGTGAAATGCCGGCGTTGTTGACCAGCACGTCGATGCGACCGAAACAGGTTTCCGCCTGCCTGGTCAACTCGCCGGCGTCGAACGCCGCGAGGTCCGCAGGCAGCAACGCCACGTTCTGCGCGTCCGCGCACAAGGCCCGCACGCGCTCCAGTTCCGGCAGGCGCCGTGCGGTGAGCACCAGCCTGGCGCCGCGCTTCGAAGCCAGCAACGCCAGTGCCTCACCGATGCCGGAAGAAGCACCGGTGATCCAGACTACTTTGCCTGCCAGTTGCGTCATGTCATTCCCCACACTGCGACACGCGGGACATAAAAAAACCCGCTCGCAGAAACTCCGCGAGCGGGTCCGGTTTGCAACCGTTCGGCTTAGGCCGCCTTTTCCAGCTTCTTGTCCCACTGGCCCAGTGCCGCCAGCCCGTTCATCTTGGCGCGGTGCAGGTGGGCCAGCTTGCCGGCGTCCACGTTCTTGCCGCCCCAGGCCTTGAGCGCGGCGGCCTGCAGGGCGCGGCCGTAGGAGAAGGTCAGCTTCCAGGGCAGGTTGCCGATCTTGTTCATGGCGTCGAGGTGGGCGGTCGCCAGTTCATCCGACTGGCCGCCGGAGAGGAAGGCGATGCCCGGCACGGCGCCCGGCACACGGCGGGTCAACACCTTGAGGGTACGCTCGGCCACTTCCTGCACGCCGGCCTGGGTCGGACACTTGGCGCCGGACACGACCATGTTCGGCTTGAGCACGATGCCTTCCAGCACGACGTTCTGGCGGTACAGTTCGTCGAACACTTCGGCCAGGACGCGGTCGGTGACCTGCTCGCACACCTGGATGGTGTTGTCGGCGTCCATCAGCACTTCCGGCTCGACGATCGGCACGATGTTGGCCTCCTGGCACAGAGCGGCATAACGCGCCAGGGCATGGGCATTGGTGCGGATGGCGTTGTCGCTCGGCGTGCCATCGCCGATGGTGAGCACCGCGCGCCACTTGGCGAAGCGCGCGCCAGCGGCGTAGTACTTCTCCAGGCGCTCACGCAGGCCGTCGAGACCTTCGGTGACGGTTTCCTCGGGGCCGCCGGCGGCGAGCGGCTTGGCACCCTTGTCCACCTTGATACCCGGGATCACGCCCTTGGAGGCGAGCAGTTCCGGGAACGCCTGGCCGGCCAGGCTCTTCTGGAAAAGCGTTTCCTCGAACAGGATCACGCCGCTGGTGTATTGCTCGAAGCCGGGGGTGGTGAACAGCATGTCACGGTAGGCCTGGCGGTTCGGCTCGATATTCTCGACACCGATCTTTTCGAACCGCTTTGCAATGGTGGCAGTGGATTCGTCGGCGGCCAGCAGGCCTTTGCCGGGGGCAACCATTGCCAAAGCGGTTTCGCGGAGCATCTTTTCGTTCACAGGGTAAGCCTCTAGCAGGAAATTCGGTTCGATCGACTTGAACTGGCCATTTTATCGGCAGGCAGGGGGTCGAGCCAAGCCGGAAACACCCGATACATCACGCTTTCTTCATTCATCGCCGCAATATGCGAGCCTATGCCTGCGCTTGACTCCCGATAATTAGTTACTAGAATGGTCACGCAATGAATACCCGCTTCGCTGTCGCCACCTACGCCCTGACTTTCATGAGTCTGGCACAGGAGCGCATGGTGACTTCGGACGAGTTGGCCACGAGTATCAGCACCCACCCGGCCCTGGTGCGGCGGATGCTGTCGATGCTGCGCGAGGCCGGGCTGGTGGAAACCCAGCTCGGACCCGGCGGCGGGGCCCGTCTGGCGCGCGCGCCGGACCAGATCAGCCTGCTGCAGGTCTACGACGCCATCCGCGCGGCGGACGATCTGTTCTCCATCGGCCGCATCAGTCCCAACCCGGATTGCCCGATGAGCGCCGGCATTCAGTCCACGCTCGAATGCATGCTGTCGAACCCCGAAAAAGCCCTGCGCCTGGCGCTCGACAGCGTCTCCATCCGCAACCTGCTGGATGAGACGACGGCGCGGGTACCGCAGGCCGCGGCGGCGCACGCCGGCTGCAACTGAACCGCAACGCCGGGAAACGACACTCACCGGATGAATACGAACTCGGCGCAGCCGTTGGTACCGAAAAACTACACCCGCACTGCCCTCGCCCTGCACTGGGTGGTGGCGGGCGTCATCATTTGCGCCTTCAGCCTGGGGCTGGTGGTGTCGGATCTGCCGTTCAGCCCGCAGAAACTGAAGCTGATGGCCTACCACAAGTGGCTGGGCATCACCGTGCTCGCCCTGGTGGCGATACGCGGCATCTGGCGGCTGACGCACCAACCGCCGGCCATGCCGCCGATGCCGGCCTGGCAGCAGATCGGCGCCAAGTTCACCCATGGCCTGATGTATGCGCTGATGTTCGCCATCCCCTTCACCGGCTGGCTGTTCAGCTCCGCCACCGGTTACCGGGTGGTGTACCTGCAGCTGATCCCTTTGCCCAACCTCGTCGCCAAGAACAAGCTGCTCGGGGAGGCCCTGGGCGACATCCATGCGACCTTCGCCTGGCTGATGTTCTATGTCCTGCTGCTGCATGTGGCGGCGGCACTGAAGCACCATTTCTTCGATCGCGACGACACGCTGCGCCGCATGCTGCGCTGGCGCCATTCATAACCAGGAGTTCTTCTCCATGTCCCGCAATATCTCCTCGCGTGCGGCTGCTTTGGGCATCGTGCTGCTGGCGCTGAGCGCCGCCGCCGCGGATGCGCCGGTGAATGCCGCCAAGAGCAGCGTCACCGCGACATTCAGCCAGATGAAGGTGGCGGTGGATGCGCCATTCAAGCAGTTCCGCGGCGCCGTGGATTTCGATCCGGCCAAGCCGGCGCAAGCCAAGGCGCACCTGGAGATCGACACCGCAAGCTTCGACCTCGGCGACGAGGACTACAACAGTGAAGTGCGCAAGCCTGCCTGGTTCGATAGCGCGCATTTTCCCAAGGCGACATTCGACGCCAGCGGCGTGAAGTCCCTTGGCGGAACGAAATACGAAGCCAGCGGCACGCTCAGCCTCAAGGGCAAGACGCAGGCGCTGACGGTTCCGATGACGCTGAAAACCGAGGGCGACACCGCCGCTTTCGACGGCGCGGTCACCATCTCGCGCGCCTATTTCAACATCGGCGACGATGAGTGGAAGGATACCGTCGCCGACCCGGTCACCATCAAGTTCCACATCGTCGTTCCCCCGAAGCACTGATTCCAGATCAAACAAAGGAGCTTTCCCATGCGTTTCAACCGCACCGCGACCGCAGCCCTGCTGCTGGCGCTCGCCGCCCCCGCCTTCGCCGACGTCGAGCATTACACGGTCGATCCGGATCACACCTACGCCAGCTTCGAAGCCCCGCACATCCAGGGCATCTCGATCTGGCGCGGCAAGTTTGACCGTACCCAGTCCGGCACGGTCACGCTGGATCGCAAGGCCCACACCGGCACCGTCGATATCACCATCGACACCAGCTCGATCGATTTCGGCCACGAGAAGATGAACAAGCACGCCAAGAGCGCGGACTTCTTTGACGTGGAGAAGTACCCGACCGCCGTCTACAAGTCCGACACCGTCAAGTTCGATGGCGATGCCCCCTCGGAGGTGGATGGCCAGCTGACCCTGCACGGCGTGACCAAGCCGGTGGTGCTGAAGATCAATTCGTTCAAGTGCATCATGCACCCGATGCTCAAGGTGCAGGTCTGCGGCGCCGACGCCTCGGCCAGCTTCGACCGCAGCGACTTCGGCATCGCCTACGCGGTGCCGATGACCGGCGGCCAGGTGAAGCTACAGATCCAGGTGGAAGCGAAGCTGGACGACAAGCCGGGCCCCACGCATTAGTAGACATCCCTGTCCAGGCGCCGATCGTCCCTGATCGGACTGCTAAAGGAGGGGGCCTTACGGCCCCCTCCTTTTTTTGTAAACCGCTTTTTCGCTTTGCGCTTTACTGGATGGCGCTGACCGGCACCACCGGCAGCACTACCTTCGACGGATGCTCGGCATCGCTGTAGATGCTGAGCACGCCGAGGATGGATTGCACCAGGTCCGGCAGCGGCGGCAAGCCGTGGGGGAAGTCGCTGGCGCCGACGGCGATGCGCAGCTTGTGGCCGGCCTGGATCACGGCGCTGGTGGGGAAGATTTCCACCTGCACTTCGACCAGGCTGCCACTGCCCACTTTCTGCACCGAATCCTGGGTGAAGGCGTGCCAGGGCTGGATCATCTGGCCGTCGAGGTAGCGTGAACGGCTGCTGTCGACCATGCGCATCGAGGCGGTCTGGATGCCGTTGGTGAGCGCGAAAGCCTTGCCGTCGGTGCCGACGTCGTCGACGCGCACCACCACGCCCGCATCCGCCGCGGTGGTGGAGATCCACAGGTCGGCCATGATCGGGCCGTTGATGTAGAAATCCTGGGTCATTGCCGCGCTGTCGTACTTCGTCGCCAGGGATTCCGCCAGGTTGTCGTTGGTGAAGCAGGGCAAGGCCACCAGGCCGAGCAGGCCGGCAGTCCATTGCGCGGTGCTCTCCGAGCAGATGCCTTCCAGCGGCTCCTGCGCCACCTTAATGGGCGCATCGCCGGCGGCGGGAGCGGCGGTGGAGAGGCTCTTGTCCGCATGCAGGTACCACTGCTGGGCGCTGGCCTGGGGATTGGGCCAATCCTGGGCGGTGACGAAATGCCCCTGCCCGTACAGGTACTGGGTGACGTTGGGCAGCTTGTCGGCGCCCACGTCCATGCCCTTTTCATATTGATCGAACCACTGCAGGGCGATGTGATCCAGCACCGGCACGCCGTCCACCGGCAGTCCCTGACCCAGGGCCGCCTGCACATGGGTCCACGGGCCCAGCAGCAGCTTGGCCGGCACATGGTTTTTCAGCTGCTCGTACAGGTTCGGCTCGCCACGCTGGAAGATGTCGTGCAGGCCGCCGACGATGAAGGTCGGCACCTGGATCTTCGGCGTGCCCTCGATCGGCGAACGCTGCGTCCAGAAGTCGCCGTCATAGGCGGTGCCCGGATCGCCCGCCACCGCCTTGAGCAGCAAAGGCACCTGGAAATTGGTGACGGCGCCAAGCACATGCTCCAACTCGGCTTGCAGCGCCTCCGCCGGATCCTGGTAGAAGGACAGGTCCACCACGCTGAGGCCGGTGACCAGGACCAGCCACAGCGGGATGAAGCCGACGTTGACCTGGCCGCCGCTGAAGACGATGTCGCGATAGCCGTCGCCCATCGGCACGATGGGGAATGCGGCCTTCACCGCCGGGTGCTGCTTCTCGGCGGTGAGCATGCCGGTGATGGCCAGCAGCGAGGCGCCGTAGATGCCGACGCGGCCATCGCTGAACGATTGCTGCGTGACCCAATCCACGGTCGGGTAATAGTCGGCCTGTTCGGTGTTGCCGAAGGCGGTCCACTCCCCTTCCGAGCGGCCGGTGCCGCGGGTATCCACCACCACGTGGGCGTAACCATGCTGCACCAGATAAACGTCGGCACCACCGACCGCTGGCACGTAGGCGCCGATATCCTTGTTGTAGCCGGTCTGGGTCAGGATGGTGGGGAACTTGCCGGCGATGGCCTTGCCGCTGGCATCGGCCGGCAGGGTCACGCTCGCCGCCAGCTTCACGCCGTCCTTCATGGTGATGAACAGGTTGTTCGTCGTGACAGTCTTGGGATACAGCACGGCAGGGTTGTAGTCGACCCACTTGGCGCCCGCGTTGGAGGTGATGGTGTTCTGGGGTGCGCTTTCCACACTGCGCGTGCCCAGCGTGGTCCAGGCCGCAGTGCCGGAAGCCTGGTTCGAAGGGGTCGAACTGCCGGTGCATCCGGCCAGTGCCATCGTGAACATCACCACGCCACCGGCAACAACGCCCGACCAATCCCGCCTTTTCCCGAACATGCCCTCTCCCCCGCTTGTTATCGAATCTTTCAATGGTGACCCAGATTGCCGGCAATTGGGCTGACCGCCCTGACAGGAGCAGATGAATCGCCGGCCAATCCTTTTAGCCCGTGATTACAGGCGTCTTTCGGCCGCCTCCATCTTCCGCACCAGGCGGCGCCGGAACTTAAAACCCGCCGCATGGGCCTAAACCAGCGAGATCCACATGGAGGTGGAACATGCTCGGCACTATCCTGCTTGTCATCCTGGTTCTGGCCCTGCTCGGCGCGTTTCCGCGCCAGGGCGCCTATTCCGCCAACTGGGGCTATTACCCCAGCGGCGGCATCGGACTGGTGGTGATCATCCTCGTCGTATTGCTGCTGACCGGCGGCATCTGACCGTGATCGACGAAAAGGTGGCCCTCGACGAGTCGCGTCGCCTGCATCAGCACGGTGCCGTGACCGGCGAACTGGAAAACACGGTGCACGCCGAAATTCGTGCGAGCGCACGCAGCGTGGGCGATGTCGACGGCGCGAAGATCGACGCCCTCGCCG
Source organism: Nevskia soli DSM 19509 (assembly GCF_000711955.1). Lineage (GTDB taxonomy): Bacteria > Pseudomonadota > Gammaproteobacteria > Nevskiales > Nevskiaceae > Nevskia > Nevskia soli. The sequence goes on along the minus strand of NZ_JONR01000001.1, from coordinate 182,878 downwards.
GCCGCTTGCGCAGCAAGGCCATCGACAACCTGGCCGAGACGGACGCGGAGATAGAACGGCAGCGACGTTTCGCCCGTGTGCGCCAGTTCGTCGATTACGTGTTCTACCTGGTCTACGGCCTGCTGGGGTTGCGCTTTCTGCTGGCCCTGGTCGGGGCAAGACAGGGCGCGGGCTTCGTCAGGCTGATCAATGGCGTGACGACGCCGCTCTTCGCGCCGTTCAAGGGCATCCTGCCGACGCCCGCGCTGGAAGAGGGATTCGTGTTCTCCTCTTCCGTGCTGCTGGCGATCGTGGTGTATGTGCTGATCCACGCTTCGATCAAGGGCCTGCTGCGCATCGTGGGAAGACGCAGCACCGAGCTTTAGAAAATCCGGCTTTGAACACATGGCGGGGCTCGTGATGAGCCCCGCCATTTTTATGTGTCTTCGCCTTTAGTGCAGGCGCACCATATGCTGGGCGTAGGCGGTCAGATCGTTGCGATCGCGCAGCAGGGCGCGGTTGCTGCGGGTGGCAGGCACCATCAACAGCTGCGGCGGCCCCATCAGGACTTCCTTGGCGGCAAAGAAGCGTTCCAGCGCCAGCTTCAGTTCCACCACACCGACGAGGTGCAGAAAGCCTTGCGAAGCTGCAGCTTCGATCGCCTCCATCCGCTCGTGCATGGCTTCGCATTCCCATTCCAGCTCGGCAACGGTGGTACGCAGCGCCTGGCTTTCGATCGCGCAATGCACTCGGAACAGATCGACGACCACGCGCATCAGTTCACGGCCGGATTCGGGCGAGCCGTCGTGCTCGAAGCGGGACAGCAATTCCAGCAACAGGCGATGATCGGCACACAGTTCAGCGCTGTGGATCTGGTAGATCGCTTCGCTGGGGGCGTTGGTTTGCAAATCCATTTTTGCAGCTCCTTGTGTTCTTCGTGACCGGATAAACCGCAAAGGCGATGGCCAAGCCGGCGCTATATCTTGAAAGGCACGGCTTGCACGCCACCAGCAGGCGCACTTCCCGTGCCAGCACATTTCTCAAGACTTATTCTTTTTATTTCAAATACTTGAAATTTTTTGCCCGCCGCTGCGGCATGTAAAAACTACACACGGCCAATGACTTCGGAGTAAGGGTTACGCGGCAATACCGGCCCACTCGCAGCACGACGGATGCCCTATGCTGCGCCGGGGGATTTCCAAACGGAACGCACATGCAGGACGAAGGGCTGAGGGCGTGGCGCCGGCTCAGTGACTTGATGGACCAGGCATTGGATCTGCCGCCGGATCAACGCGCCGACTTTGCAACCGCCGCATGCACGGGCGATGCCGCACTGCTGAAGAAAATGCGCGACTGGCTGGCGGCGCTGGATGCCGACAGCGAGTTCATGGAGCACGCCCACACCCTGGGCAGCACGACGGAAAACGTCTTCGTTCCCCTGCCGGAAGGCTCGCGCATCGGCGCCTACCGGGTGGAGCACCTGCTGGGCCGCGGCGGCATGGGCGAGGTCTACGCCGCGGCGCGTGACGACGGCCAGTTCGAACAACTGGTCGCGATCAAATTGATCAATGCCGAGTTCGCACATGAGCCGGCGCTGTTCCTGGCCGAACGCCGCATCCTTGCCGGGCTGGAGCATCCAGGCATCACGCGGCTGTTCGACGGCGGCCTCAGCGGCGACGGACGGCCCTACATGGTGATGGAGCGGGTGGATGGCCAGGACCTGCTGTCCTGGTGCCGCAGCCATCGCCTCGGCCTGGAAGCCAGGCTGCAATTGTTCATACAGCTGTGCGAGGCGATGGGCTATGCCCACCGCCGCCTGGTGGTGCATCGCGATATCAAGCCGAGCAATGTGCTGGTGACCGCCGCCGGGACGCCCAAGCTGCTCGATTTCGGCATCGCCCACCTGATCGGTGCCGCCAAGCCCGCCGCCGATGCCGGCAGCCTGCGGCTTACACCCGCCTACGCCGCCCCGGAGCAACTCGCAGGCGGCGAGATCACCACCGCCACCGATGTCTATGCCCTGGGCGGCCTGCTCTATCGCCTGCTGACGGACCGGCCGCCGCTGGAATTGTCCGGTCTGCCGGCGGCGCTGGCGATCGACCGCGCGGTCAACGAAACGCCGCCGCCACCGAGTACGGCGGTGAAGGCCGGGGGCAAGGGATTGATTGCGCCGCGCCGTCTGCGCGGCGACCTCGACGCGATCGTGCTCAAGGCGCTGGCGAAGGATCCGCAGGAGCGATACGCCAATGCCGGCGGGCTGGAACAGGATCTGCGCCGCTATCTGCGCCGGGAGCCGGTGGACGCGGTGCGCGCGACGCCTGGCTATCTGCTGTCGCGCTTCGTGGACCGCCATCGCCTGCTCAGCGCGGCTGCATCGCTTGTGCTGCTGACAGTGCTGTCCGCACTGGTCTTGATCCTCCACTACGCCGGCCAGCTGCGCGTACAGCGCGATATCGCGCGCAACGAAGCCAACGCCGCGCAGCAGGTGACCGATTACCTGATATCGCTGTTCAACGCGGTCAGCCCGGCGCGGACCGGCGGCAAGCCGATAGAGCCGCGCACCCTGGTCGATCAGGGCAAGGCCCAACTGGAAGAGCAGTTGAAGGATCAGCCGCTGCTGCGCGCCCGGCTGCTGGGCACGGTCGGCGCGCTGTACTGCGAACTGGGCCTGTCCGAGGAGTGCCGCCGCAACGTGGAGCGGGCCTTGCAGATGCAGCGCGCCGATCCGGGCGCCGATGCGCAGATCACCGCGCAGCTGCATTACTGGCTGGGGCAAGCCTATAGCGCGGAGACCGACTACAGCGACGCGGAACGTTCATTGCGCGAGTCGTTGGCGCAGATGGAAACGCAGCAACCGCCGCGCAACAATGCCATCGCCGCCACGCTGACCACCCTGGGTTATGTACTGCGCTCACAGCAGAAAATCCCCGATAGCATCGCCGCACTGGAGCGTGCCCGGCTTCTGCTGCGCAACGCCCGGGGTGCCGACAGCCTCGATTCGGCCGAGACCCTCGGCTCCCTCGCCCTCAGCTACCAGGAAGCCGGGCGCACCGACGCGGCGATCCTGCTGGCGCAGCAGCGCATCGAGCTGGTGCGGCAGGGCCTGGGCCCGTCGGACCTGCGCTACTTCGACGCGCTGGACGACTATGCCGAAGTAATGGCCAGCGCCGGACACGGCGCGCAGGCCGAGCAGGCGCGCCGTGAAGTGGTCGCTGGCTATTCGCGCATTTACGGCGCGGTCAGCCAGCGCACCCTGGATGCCAAATCCAATCTGGGCAACTTCCTCATGTATGAAGGCCACCTGGTCGAGGCTACGGCCTGGATGAACCAGGCCCTGGACGGCTATCGCGAGCTGGAAAGCGTCGAAAGCCGCGACTACGCGGCGACGCTGCGCCACCGCGGCGGCGTGCATTTTTATCGGGGGGACTACGCAGGGGCGGCGGACGATTTCGCCGAGGCTTACCGGCTGCTGCTGAAACTGTATGGCCCCTCGAACCTGGATACGCATATCGCGCGCCTCAATCTGGGACGCGCCGAGAGCGAGTTGGACCATACGCAGAAGGCGTTGCAGTTGTTGCAGCCGGAAGTGCCGGCGCAGCTGACCGGGGACTATGCCGACTACATCCGCTTCATGCGCCTGAAGTGGATGGGAGATTGCTACGCCCGGGACGAACGTGACCCGCTCGCAACGCAGACTTACGACCAGGCCGAGCGCGCCTTCAAGGCATCCGGCGAACGCGACCTGAGCGAACTCAGCAAGCTCACCGACAGCCGCGCCCAGTTGCTGCTGCGGCAGGGCCGCTACCGGGAAGCCTTGCCGCTGCTGCGCCAGGTGGTGGCCGATTACCAGGGGGCCTATTCGGCCGATTCGGCGTTCACCCAGATCGCCCGGCTTGAACTGGCCGAAGCACTCGCCTCGCTCGACCAGCGGGAAGAGGCCAGGGTGCTGGCCCGGCAGGCGCGAACAACGCTGGAGCGCGAACTGCTGCCGACCCATCGGGCGCGCATCGCACTGAAAAAGCTCGCCGGAGACGAGTAGCCTGCAACGGTCTCTTGGCGCTTCAACCGGTGTGCGGATGGAAATGACCGCAGTAAAGTCCTTCGATCTCGACCAGCGGCGCGTCATCAGGCCCTTCGTGCAAAGCGAAAAGCAGGGGCTCGGTCCGGTCGTCGCCGGATAGCAGCCACGCCATGTCGCCCTTGCGCCGCAGGCGGCGCACGGTCAGCTCGATGCCGCCATGCGAGAACAGCTTGGCGACGATGACCTGATCGTTCTCCGCTGCGGCAGTCTGCTTGACGCCGATCAGGTCCCCGTCCTGGATGCCCATGCCGGCCATCGAGTCGCCGACGGCCCGGCGCAGGTAATCGGCGGGCGGTCTGAACATGGCCGGGGCGATCGGCAGAAGCTGGTCGAACTGCCCGCTGGCCAGCACCGGCGGTCCCGCCGCGACGCGCTCCAAGAGCGGCAGGAACGTTCCGGTATGGCCGGGCCGCTTGCGATCGGCGAAGCGGATGCCGCGCGGAATGTCCCGGCGGATCTCGATCACGCCCTTGGCCGCAATCAGCTTCAGGTGATCGCCCGCCGCCTTCTGGGTAAAGCCGAAGCGCGCGGCGATTTCCGCCTGGGTCGGCGGCATCCCCTCCCGTGCCTGGTACTGGCGCAGGAAATCCACGATCTGCTGTTGGCGACCGGTGAGGGGCATGGACAAATACTACTTATATAAGTAGTATCTGACAATACACCGAGCCGAGGATCAACCCATGACGCAATCGATTGGTTTGCAGACGTCGGAAGCCGTTCCCGCCCAGGCGCCGCGCCGAGGAAAACTACGCCGCCCGGCGAAGTCCTCCGGGGAGCGCCGCTCCCAGTTCCTGCGTTCGGATGTGCGCCGCGGCGCTACGTCGATGCAGGATGCGTTGACGGCGGATAGCAGCGAGGAAACGGCAGGCCAGGCTCAGGAGAAGCTGGCGACCCTGCGGGTACAGGCCTCGATCGTCGCGGCGATGCTCGGCATGCTGGTGTTCTTCCGCACGCCGCTGGCCGCCGCCCTGTCTTCCCTGTTCGGCTGAGACAAGGCCTGCCGCATTTCGGCAGGCGGGTTGATCGGGTTCTTTCGCCGACCGTCAGGGCGGCCGGGGACGCGCGCAGCCGCCCTGATCAACCCGGACCGAACACGGGCTTCCACTGCGGCGCGAGGTATTTCGCGAACACGGCGGCCGGAAATGCGAGTCCAAAAACAACAGGGATTTTCATCGGAATCTCCTGGTTCAGGAGACTAACCGCTTTTTGGACCCGAATGGTGCCGTCAGGGAATGGTGCCGGGTCACGTCGCTGAGCTGACGAGACCCCATAACCTGCTGATTTTGCTGTTACAGGACGTAACGGGTACGGGCACTACAGATACTACGGGCCATTTCAAAAAATGGCGGAGAGAGCGGGATTCGAACCCGCGATACGGGGTTTAGCCGTATACACGCTTTCCAGGCGTGCTCCTTCAACCGCTCGGACACCTCTCCGGATTTGCCGCTTTCCGGGGGCTGGCTGGCCACCGGGGGCGCGTATTGTATGCGAGTCGGGCGCTACTGTCCCACTCCGGGGGCGACATCGGCGCCGGCCGGCATCGGCGGCGGCTCGTCAAGGCAGGCGTATTCGGTCCGGTTGGGGTGCTTGGGGTCGATGACCTTGCTGCCGTACGGCGCGTCCTGCGCCGGCGCCGGTGCCGGCGGCACCCGCAGGGCGGTGGGCGAATTGGGGATTTTCAGGCCTTCACCGCCGGTGATCGGGGGGATCGAGGCCACGTGGTCGTATTTCTGCGGCTTCATGCAGTAGGACTTGGAAGCACAGCCTGCGAACAGCAGCACGCCAAACAGGATCGGTAGACGGACGGCAACAGCAGACGACAGTTTCATCACAGGGCTCCGGCCGCGCGCAGGGCTTCGCGCACGGTCGTGTAGTGGGAAGGATCGAGCGGCACCAGCGGCAGGCGGATGCCGGCGCCGATACGATTCATGGCTTGCAGCGCCCACTTTGCGGGGATCGGATTGGGCTCGACGAACAGGTTCTTGTGCAGCAGGCGCAGCCGGGTATCGGCTGCCTCGGCGGCAACACGGTCTCCGGCGAGGGCGGCGGCGCACATCTGGTGCATCAGGCGCGGCGCCACGTTGGCGGTGACCGAGATATCACCCTGAAAGCCCATCAGGATGGACTCGCAGGCGGTGGCGTCGTCACCGGACAAAAGGGTGAAATCCGCCAGCTTCAGCTCCAGCAACTCCTTGACCCGGCCCAGCTCACCCTTGGCCTCCTTCAACCCGATGATGTTGTCGATCGGCGCCAGCCGCTTGACCGTGGCGGGCAGCAGGTCACACCCGGTACGGCCGGGCACGTTGTACAGGATGATCGGCACATCCACCGCCTCGGCAATCGCCTTATAGTGGCGGTACAGGCCTTCCTGGGGCGGCTTGTTGTAGTACGGGGTGACCAGCAGGCAGGCGTCGGCGCCGGCATTCTTGCCTTCGCCGGTCAGCTCGATCGCCTCGGCGGTGGAATTGGCGCCGGTGCCGGCGATCACCGGCACGCGCTGTCGCGCCACTTCCACCACGCAGCGGATCACGGCGATGTGCTCCTCCACGTCGAGGGTGGCCGACTCGCCGGTGGTGCCGACGGCGACGATGCCGTCAGTGCCTTCGGCGATATGCCACTCGACCAGACGTTCCAGGGCCGGGAAATCGACCGAGCCGTCCTCGGCCATGGGGGTGACGATGGCAACGATGCTGCCGCGGATCATTCGGGCTGTGCGGAGATTGGGTAAACTGGGATTATAGCCATGCGCGCCGCCCGAAATGCGCGGTTTACATAAAAAACCGCGCGGCGCTACCACGACAACGACCGATCACCTATCCTTGAGTTCGATGGCCGCCTCTTCCGATAATCTGCTCTCCATTTCCGTCCTCGCCAGCCCGCGCCCCCAGTTGGCGCTGGACCTGTTCAAGGCCATCCGCGAACGCGGCGGCGAAGTCGAGGACTGCCGCATCGCCCCGGTGGGCGACCGCCTCACCGCCAATATGGTGGTGTCCGGCAACTGGAGCGCCCTCGGCCGCCTGGAAACAGCCCTCCCCGGCATCGCCGAAAAGCTCGACCTGCAGGTGCGCTTCCAGCGCTGCGGTGCGCGCGCGCAGAATCCCGAATTCCGCCCCTACGCCGCCGACGTGATCGCACCGCAGCAACCGGACCTGCTGGTACACCTGCTGGAGTTCTTCCACAGCCAGGACGTGCAGGTGGCGGAGATGTCCACCCAGAAATACCAGTCCACCCATACCGGCGCCGGCATGGTCAGCGTGCAAATGGTGCTGCACGTGCCGGTCAATCAGCATCCGCAGGCGCTGCGCGAGTCCTTCATGGACCTGTGCGACGACCTCAATGCGGACGGCATGCTCGATCCCATCAAGTCCTAGGGCCCGCCCTTCATGCCCGTGCAACACGGTTGCAGTCTGATGAACACCATGCGGCAGACAAGAACACAGCCCGACCGGCTGGGGGGCCCCGAATGAGCATCAAGCCCGGCGACAAGCTGCCGGATATCACCGTGGCAGCCAATGGCGGACGCGAAGTCGGCCTGCGGGATTACAAGGGCAAGAAGCTGGTGGTGTATTTCTACCCGCGCGACAACACTCCGGGCTGCACCCTGGAGGGTCAGGAATTCACCGCCCTCTACAAGAGCTTCACCAAGGCCGGCGCCGACATCGTCGGCGTGTCCAAGGACAGCGTGAAGTCACACGATAATTTCTGCGCCAAGTTCGGCTTTCCCTACACCCTGCTCTCCGATACCGACGGCAAGCTGTGCGACGCCTTCGGCGCCATCGTCGAGAAAAGCATGTACGGCAAGAAGTACATGGGCATCGACCGCTGCACCTTCCTGTTCGACGCCAAGGGCGTGCTGCGCCAGGACTGGCGCAAGGTGTCGGCAAAAGGCCATGCGGCCGCCGTACTGGAGGCGGTCAAAAGCCTCTGATTGCAGAATCTCCCATCCTCGTTTCACCCCCTCCCCGCCTGCCGGCGTATCCAGCACCGGCGGGCGTCCCTGTGGCTGGAGCCTGAGCTCTTAAATCCCCGGACTCGATGAAAAAGAAGATTTTCGTCCTCGACACCAACGTGCTGATGCACGATCCCAGTGCCCTGTTCCGTTTCGAGGAACACGACCTGTTCATTCCCATGGTGGTGCTGGAGGAACTGGACGCCGCCAAGAAAGGCACCAGCGAGGTGTCGCGCAACGCCCGCCAGGTCAGCCGCTTCCTCGACGAACTGATGCGCGACAAGGATCACGCACAGATCGAGAAGGGCATCGCCCTGCCGGCGCCGCAGAGCGGCAAGACCAACGGCAGCAACGGTAACGGCAATGGCCACGCCAACACCCATACCGCCGCCTCCACCGGCCGCCTGTTCTTCGAAACCAAGCCGACCACCGCCTCGCTGCCGGACGTGCTGCCGGGCAACAAGCCGGACAACAGCATCCTGCTGACCGCACTGAGCCTGCGTACCGAGCACCCGACGCGGCCGATCACGCTGGTCTCGAAAGACATCAACCTGCGCATCAAGGCGGCCATCGTCGGGGTCCACACCGAGGACTACCAGAACGACCAGGTGCTGGAAGACCTGGACCTGCTCTACACCGGGTACGCCCACCTGCCCGCCGATTTCTGGCAGACGCACGGCGAGAAGATGGAATCCTGGCAGGACGACCGCGGCCGCGCCTGCTACCGCGTCGCCGGGCCGAAAGTGAAGGAATGGCACGTCAACCAGTTCCTGTACCTGCCGGACGAGGCCGAGCGCGGCCTGGAAATGACGGTACAGGCGCAGACCGAGAAGAGCGCCACCCTGCACGTCATCCGTGACTACCGGCAGGGCAAGACCCCGGTCTGGGGCATCCATGCCAAGAACCGCGAGCAGAATTTCGCCCTGAACCTGCTGCTCGATCCGGAAGTGGACTTCGTGACCCTGCTCGGCGCCGCCGGCACCGGCAAGACCCTGTTGGCCCTGGCCGCCGGCCTGGCGCAAACCCTGGACGAGCCGCGCTACCGCGAGATCATCATGACCCGCGTCACCGTGCCGCTGGGCGAGGACATCGGCTTCCTGCCGGGCACCGAGGAAGAGAAAATGACGCCGTGGATGGGCGCGCTGATGGACAACCTGGAAGTGCTGACCCAGACCAGCAATGCCGGCGACTGGGAACGCGCCGCCACCAATGACCTGCTGTCCAAGCGCATCAAGATCCGCAGCCTGAACTTCATGCGCGGCCGCACCTTCCTCAACCGCTACATCATCATCGACGAGGCGCAGAACCTCACCGCCAAACAGATGAAGACGCTGATCACCCGCTGCGGCCCGGGCAGCAAGATGGTGTGCCTTGGCAACCTGGCGCAGATCGATACACCGTACCTGTCCGAGACCACCTCGGGCCTGACCTACGTGGTTGACCGTTTCCGCGGTTGGCCCCACGGCGGCCATGTCACCCTGGCGCGCGGCGAACGCTCTCGCCTGGCGGCCTACGCTTCGGATATTTTGTAAATTGCAGAAATCTTTGGAGAGAGAACGATGCTGCGCTTCCTGGCACGAGGGGTGAAAGACGGCGCCCTGGGGCTCGCCCTGAAGGCCTACGTCAACGACAAGCTCGGCGCCTATGGCGAGATCACCGACTGCACCGTGGACACGGACTCCAACCGGCTGACCGCCAAAGCCCTGCTCAAGGGCGAGCGCGAGTCGGTCACCGCCACCATCGAACGCTACGAGATCGAGAAGGAAGGCGAGGACTACTACATCGTGCTGAAGACCTTCTCCAGTTCGCGCGCCTGGCTGACCCTGCTGCTGAGCAAGCTGCTGGCAGACAAGCGCTACAAGCTGCCGAGCGCGGTCAGCAAGCTGCTGTAGGAAGGCGCTTGAACCGCAGCGCCCTGCTCAAGCTCTGCGCGCCCTGGCCGGGCGTCGTCAGCGACGTCAAGTGGGGCGAGGTCCTGGTTCATTCGGTGGCGGGCAGGATGTTCCTGACCTGCCCCGACGATCCCAGGCCGGTATGCTTCAGCTTCAAGGTGCCGGACGACCACTTCCTGGCCCTGACCGAGCAGCCCGGCATCATTCCGGCACCCTACTCCGCCCGTCTCAAATGGGTCCGTGTTACGGAGCCGCGCCGTTACGGCGACGCCTGGCTGGCCGAGCGCATCCGCGAATCCTACGAGCTGATCGGCGCCAAGCTGCCGAAGAAAACGCGGCAAACCCTCGGTCTGGCGTGACGCTCACCCTGGCCGCACTGTGCGGCTTCGCCTTCCTCGCCGGATTCGTCGATGCGGTAGTCGGCGGCGGCGGCCTGGTGCAGATCCCCGCCTTGTTCGTGCTGATGCCGCAGCTGTCGCCGGCGCTGCTGTTCGGCACCAACAAGTTCGCCGCGGTGTGGGGCACGCTCAGCGCGGCCCTGCAGTACGCGCGGCGCGTGCCGCCCATCTGGCACACGGTGCTGCCGGCCTCGGCGGCGGCCCTGCTGTTCTCGTTCCTGGGCGCGCATACGGTGAGCGCCATCAATCCCGCCCTGCTGCGCCCGCTGATCCTGATCCTGCTGCTGTCCGTGCTCGGCTACACCCTGTGGAAGAAGGACTTCGGCGCCCTGCATGCGCCGCGCCTGAGCCGGGCGCAACAGCTTTGGATCGGCCTGGCCACCGGCGCCCTCATCGGCTTCTACGACGGCTTCTTCGGTCCCGGCACCGGCAGCTTCCTGATCTTCGCCTTCGTCGGCCTGTTCGGCTTCAGCTTCCTCGCCGCCTCGGCCTCGGCCAAGGCGGTCAACGTCGTCACCAATTTCGCCGCCCTCGCCTACTTCGTCAGCCACGGCAACGTGCTTTATGCCACCGCCCTGCCTATGGCGGCCTGCAATGTGGCCGGCTCGCTGGCCGGTTCACGGCTGGCGCTGCGGCGCGGCAGCGCCTTCGTCAGGGTGCTGTTCATCGTCGTGGTGGGGGCGCTGATCGCGCGCTTCGCGTACGACATTTTCAGCCGAGGCTAGGCGCGGCCATCATCGAAAGCCAGCACTGCAGCAAGCTCCTGAAGGCCCAGCATCAGCATCAGCAGGCGGTCCAGCCCCAGGGCCACGCCGGCGCAGGGCGGCATGCCGGCCTCCAGCGCGGCGATGAGGCGGGCATCGTAGGGCGGCGCCTCACGGCCTTGTTCACTGCGCCGCTGGCGATCCTGTTCGAAGCGTCGCCGCTGTTCGGCGGCATCGGTCAGTTCATGGAAGCCGTTGGCCAGCTCGACCCCCTTCCAGAACAGCTCGAAGCGTTCCGCCACCGGCGGGTCATCGGCCCGCACCCGGGCCAGTGCCGCCTGGGAAGCCGGAAAGTCATAGAGGAAGACTGGCGCCTCGAGCCCGAGCCGCGGTCCCACCTCGGCCGACATGAGCAGATCCAGGAAGACGTCGCGGCTGGTTTCGGCCGCAAGGTCGGCCGACAGGTTCAAGCGTTGGATACAGGTTTGCCGCAGTTGCTCGAATCCGGCCTCGAAAGGGTCGAGGGCGGCGTGGCGCAGGAATGCTTCGCGATAGCTCAGCCGCTCCCACGGCAAACCTTCCAGCAGGCCGGCCGCGTGCAACAAGGACTCCACCTCGTCCATCAGGCGCAGATGGTCCCAGCCCGGCCGGTACCACTCCAGCATGCTGAATTCGGGATTGTGGTGACGCCCGGCCTCTTCGCGCCGGAACACGCGGGCGATCTGGTAGATCGGTCCGCTGCCCGCGGCGAGCAGGCGCTTCATGGCGAACTCCGGGGAGGTCTGCAGCCAGCGTTCCGCACCCCGGTTTTCGCGCGCGACGAAGCTGTCGATATTGGGATCGACGGTAGCCGCGGCGGACAGGATCGGGGTCTCCACCTCGAGTACTCCACGCGCCTCGAAGTAGCCGCGGATTGCCCCATAAAGTCGCGCCCGTGCACGCAAAACCGCCATATCCGCGCGAGGCTTCCAATCCATGTGTTTTTTCATTGACGTTGTGATAGGTGGGTGCTATAACGCCCCAACTTTATTGCTTTTGCGATAAACGACAACCTTAGCAAGTACATAAAGACGGAGACACCGGTGGCCATCAAAAAGGGCGCGAGCAAGGCGAAGCCGAAGAAGAAGCCTGTTGTTGCCAAAGCGGCGAAGAAGTCCGTTGCCAAGAAGGCGGCGAGCGCAGTCAAGAAGGTCCTCAAGAAGGCGAAGAGCGTGGTGAAGAAGGCCGCCAAGCCGGTCGCCAAGAAAGCCGCCGCGAAGAAGCCCGCCAAAAAGGTCGTCGCCAAGAAGGTGGCCGCAAAGAAGCCGGTTGCGAAAAAGGTCGTCGCCAAGAAGGCGGCACCCAAGCCGGTCGCCAAGAAAGTCGTCGCCAAGCCGGTCCAAAAAAAAAAGCCGAAGCGCCTAGCCCCGCGCCCGTCGCCAGCCCCCGCCCCGAAGCCGGCACCAGCGCCGGAACCGGTAGCAGCTCCGGCCCCGGTCATCGCACCGCCGGCCTCAACGGAAACACCGGAAGCCACGCCGGACCCGGTGCAGACCACGATTCCGAGCTTGTAAGAAAACCCGTCCCCCGACCGGCTCCCGCCAAGCATACCCACGCGGTCAAGCCGGTCGCGGTTCGCAGGGCCCACCCGTACAAGCCGGGTGAGGAATTGAGCGAAGACGACGTGCGCGCCATGTCGGATTCGGAGTACATGAACGACGCGCAGCTCGACTTCTTCCGCAACCTGCTGATGAAGATGCGCAACGAGGTTCTGGCGCGCGAGCTGGACGTGAAAGAGCGCCTGCACCAGCGCGAGATTTTCGCTGATCCCGCCGACCGCGCCACCGCCGAGGAAGAACACTGGCTCGACCTGCGCCTGCGCGAGCGCGAGTCCTACTTGTTACGCAAGATCGACGAGTCGCTGCGCCGCATCCGCGACAAGGAATACGGCTACTGCACCAAGACCGGCGAGCCCATCGGCATCCCCCGGCTCCTGGCCCGTCCGACCGCCACGGTCTGCGTCGACGTGAAAGGGCAGGACGAGAAGGTGGAGACGCATTTCCGCGATCGTTGAGTTCAGGCCTTTGCTACGGACAAACCCCGGCCCTGCCGGGGTTTTGTTTTGGACCGCGCCGCTTGCAGTCAGGGCTCCAGACGCCCGGAAAAGCGGCTTCAGCCCCTAAAAGTGGATAACTTTTCCTTTTTTGCCGTCTTTTCCCTGCCAGCGATCATCCTGGCAACAACCGACAATTTACCCTCCTTAACAGACAAGTCGTCTAATTTGGATTATCGATAATCTATAATGCCGCGCCTCCGGCACCCGAATCGCATGGTGCCTGCCCTGCCGGCCGCAGCGCCGGCCGCCCATGGCGGTTACAGCCGTCGCGGACTCAAATCTGGAGCACCGGATGTGGATTGTTAGAATCGCGCTGCAACGTCCGTACACCTTTATCGTGCTGGCCCTGCTGATTGTCCTTCTGGGCATCTTCACGATCCTGCGCACTGCCACCGATATCTTCCCCAACATCAGGATTCCGGTGGTCGCGGCAGTATGGAGCTACACCGGCCTGCCGCCGGATGAGATGTCCAGCCGCATCATCCTGTTCTCCGAGCGCACCGCGCAGACCGTCGTCAACGACGTCGAGCACACCGAGTCGCAGTCGCTCAACGGCATCGCGGTAGTGAAGTACTTCTTCCAGCCGACGGTCAACGAGGAGCTGTCCTACGCCCAGATCACCGGCGTCTCGCAGACCCAGTTGCGCTTCTCGCCGCCGGGTACCAATCCGCCGTTCATCCTGGCCTACAACGCTTCCAGCGTCCCGATCATCCAGCTGGCCCTGTCCAGCACCAAGCTGTCGGAATCGCAGCTGTTCGACCTGGGCAACACCGTGGTCCGCACCGCACTGTCGACGGTGCAGGGCGCTTCATTGCCGTTCCCCTACGGCGGCAAGCAGCGCCAGGTGCAGGTGGATCTGGATCCCAAGGCGCTGCGCGCCAGGGGTCTGTCCGGCACCGACGTCACCGCGGCCATCGGCGCGCAGAACCTGGTGCTGCCGGCCGGCACCGAGAAGATCGGCGGCCTCGAATACTTCGTCAAGCTCAATGCCAGCCCGACCAAGATCGAAGAGCTGAACGACGTGCCGATCCGTACCCGTGACGGTGGCGTGGTCTATGTGCGCGACGTCGCGCATGTGCGCGACGGCTATCCGCCGCAAACCAACATCGTCCGCCTCGAAGGCAAGCGCGCGGTGCTGATGAGCGTGCTCAAGACCGGCACCACCTCGACCCTGGATATCATCAACAGCATCAACCAGAAGCTGCCGCAGATCCGCGCCCAGCTGCCGCCGGAGCTGACCATCCAGGCCCTCGGCGACCAGTCGATCTTTGTGCGTGGCGCCATTTCCGGCGTGATCCGCGAAGCGGTGATCGCTGCGGCCCTGACCGGCCTGATGATCCTGCTGTTCCTGGGCAGCTGGCGCAGCACCCTGATCATCACCATCTCCATCCCGCTGTCGATCCTGGCCTCCATCATCTGCCTGTCGGCGCTGGGCGAGACCATCAACATCATGACCCTGGGCGGCCTGGCACTGGCGGTGGGTATCCTGGTCGACGACGCCACGGTGACCATCGAGAACATCAACTGGCATCTTGAACACGGCAAGGACGTGGAAACGGCGATCCTCGATGGCGCCGCGCAGATCGCCCTGCCCGCCCTGGTTTCGACCCTTGCCATCTGTATCGTGTTCATCCCGATGTTCCTGCTGGCCGGCATCGCCAAATTCCTGTTCGTACCGCTGGCCGAGGCGGTGGTATTCGCCATGCTGGCCTCGTACATCCTGTCGCGCACCCTGGTGCCGACCCTGTCGAAGTACTGGCTCAAGGCCCACGATCCGCAGGCACACGCCAAGGCGCGCGGTGTGCTGGCATGCTTCCAGGCCGGTTTCGAACGCCGCTTCGAGTCGTTGCGCGAGGGTTACCATGGCCTGCTGGAGCGGGCCCTGCATAGCGGCCTGCCCTTCGCCGCCGTGTTCCTGCTGGTGATGGCGTCGACCGCCGTCCTGGCCTTCCCCCTGGGCAAATACATGCCGGGGCTGGGACAGGACTTCTTCCCCACCGTCGACGCCGGCCAGATCAAGATGCACCTGCGGGCCCGCACCGGCACCCGCATCGAGGAAACCGCCTCACTGTGCGACGCTGTGGAAGCCACGATCCGGCAGATCATCCCGGCCGAGGAAGTGGCCAACATCGTCGACAACATCGGCCTGCCCTATAGCGGCATCAACCTCGCCTACAGCACGTCGGCGCCGGTCGGCCCCGGTGACGCCGACATTTTCATCACCCTGAAGGAAGGCCATCATCCCACCGCAGGCTACGTGGGCGACCTGCGCGCCAAGCTGGCCGCGGCGTTCCCGTCGACCTCGTTTGCCTTCCTGCCCGCCGACATCGTCAGCCAGATCCTCAATTTCGGACTGCCGAGCCCACTGGACATCCAGGTCAGCGGCTTCAACGTCAACGCCAACCGCGACTACGCCAATGCCCTGCTGAACAAGTTGCGCACCATTCCGGGCGCGGTGGACCTGCGCATCCAGCAGGCCTTCGACTATCCGCAGATCAACGTCGACGTCGACCGCAGCAAGGCGCAGCTGCTCGGGCTGACCCAGCAGAACGTGGCCAGCAACATCCTGGTGTCGCTGTCCGGCAGCTTCCAGACCTCGCCCTCGTTCTGGATCGATCCGAAAAGCGGCACCCAGTACAACGTCGCCACCCAGACGCCCCAGGCCCAGCTGGACTCGCTCAACGATCTGGCCACCACTCCCCTGACCACCGGCAATGCCACCGGCACCGGTACGCCGCAGTTGCTGGCCAACGTGGCCAACTTCCACCGCAGTGTCGGCCCCGCCGTGGTGAGCCACTACAACGCCACGCCGGTGCTGGACATCTACGGCACGGCGCAGAACATCGATTTGGGCTTCATTTCGGGCCAGGTCAACAAGATCGTGGCGGATTCGAAGAAGGACCTGCCCAAGGGCTCGCAGGTGGTGGTGCGCGGCCAGGTGGAGACCATGAATCAGTCCTTCAACGGCCTGCTGTGGGGCCTGCTCGGCGCGGTGGTGCTGGTGTACCTGCTGATCGTGGTCAACTTCCAGTCCTGGCTCGACCCCATCATCATCATCACCGCCCTGCCCGCGGCGCTGGCCGGCATCGTCTGGATGCTGTTCCTGACCCACACCACGGTCAGCGTGCCGGCACTCACGGGCGCCATCATGTGCATGGGCGTCGCCACCGCCAACAGCGTGCTGATCGTCAGCTTCGCCCGCGAGCGCATGAATGCCGGCGATGACGCTTTCCAGGCCGCTTCGCAGGCCGGTTTCACCCGCTTCCGCCCGGTGTTGATGACGGCGCTGGCGATGATCATCGGCATGATCCCGATGGCTCTCGGCCTGGGCGACGGCGGCGAGCAGAACGCCCCCCTCGGCCGCGCCGTGATCGGCGGCCTGATCTTCGCCACGGTCGCCACGCTGTTCTTCGTCCCCACCGTGTTCTCCATCATTCACGGCCGCAACCCGTCGCGCGCGCACTAACAAATACCGGAAACCTCCAATGTCCGAGCATTCGCCCTACATTTCCAAGAACGGCTCGCCGAGCAAGGTCGGCCGTTACGCGCTGATCGCCCTGATCATTGCCGTGCTGCTCGGCATCTGGGGCGTCTTCAGCCGGGTTCACTCGCGCGCTGCACTGGGCAAGGAAACCGCCGCAGCGTCGGTGCCCACAGTGGTCACGGTGAAGCCCAGCCGCAGCCCGGTGGGTGAAGACCTGGTATTGCCGGGCAGCGTACAGTCCTTCAACGAAGCTGCGATCTATGCGCGCACCAGCGGCTACCTCAAGACCTGGTACACCGATATCGGCGCCCCGGTAAAAAAAGGCCAGCTGCTGGCCGAGATCGATTCGCCGGAAGTGGATCAGCAGCTCAGTCAGGCACAGGCCGATCTCGCCACGGCGCGGGCCAATTACGAACTGTCGCAGTCCACCAACGAACGCTGGAAGGGCCTGCTGGCAACCGACTCGGTGTCCAAGCAGGATGCCGACGAGAAGGCCGGCGATGCGGCGGCGAAGAAGGCCGCATTGGACTCCTCCGCCGCCAACCTCGCCCGCCTGCGCGACCTGGAGTCCTTCAAGCGGGTGGTAGCGCCCTTTGATGGCACGGTGACGGCGCGCAACACCGACATTGGCGCGCTGATCAATGCCGGCCAGGCCAGCGGCGCACAGCTGTTCCGCGTCGCCGACACGCACAAGCTGCGCATTTATGTACAGGTGCCACAACCCTACGCCGCCGTCACCACGCCTGGCCTCGCCGCCGAGCTGCGTTTCGCCGAGCATCCCGGCAAAGGCTACCCGGCGCCGATCGTGCGCACCGCCAACGCCATCGATCCGGCCACCCGCACCCTGCAGGTCGAGCTCCAGGTCGATAACGACAAGGGCGAACTGTTCCCCGGCGCCTACGCCGAAGTGCACTTCAAGCTGCCGGCCGATGCGAAAGTCCTCCGTCTTCCGGCCAACACCGTGCTGTTCCGCACCGCCGGCCTGCAGGTCGCCGCCGTGGACGCCAACGGTAACGTTGCCTTGAAAAACGTGACGCAAGGCCGCGATTTCGGCAGCACCATCGAGATCATCAACGGCATCGATGCGAACGACAGCGTGATCCTCAATCCGCCGGATTCGCTCGCCGACGGCACCCAGGTACGCATCGCGGCGCCGCCGGAAGCACCTGCCGCCGGCCAGCAGCAGGACAAGGGCAAGCCGTCGTGAAGACCCAGGCATCCATCGCGGTCCTGGCCCTGGTGCTGGGCGGCTCGCTGGCCGCCTGCTCCTTCGCTCCGACCTACAAGACACCCGATACCGGCACGGCCCCCGCCAGTTACAAGGAGTCCGGCGACTGGAAGCAGGCGCAGCCGTCGGACGCGCAGTCGCGCGGCGCCTGGTGGACGCAGTTCAACGACCCGCAGCTGAATGCCTTGGAAGACCGGGTCAGCAGTGCCAACCAGGACCTCAAGGCCGCCGTTGCGCGGCTGCAGCAGGCCCGCGCCCAGGCCGGCATCGCCCGCGCCGACCTGTTCCCGACTCTCACCCTCGGCCCGTCGTTGACGCGTTCACGCACCTCGGTCAACGGCCCGCATTTTGCGCCAGGTGCCGAACCGACCGGGAATGACTTCCTGCTCGAAGCCGATCTGTCGTACGAACTCGATGTCTGGGGCCGTGTGCGCAACGCGCTGAGCGCCGCCAAGGCCGGCGCCCAGGCCAGTGCGGGGGATCTGGTCACGCTGGACCTGAGCACCCACGCCGAACTTGCGACGGATTACTTCTCGCTGCGCGGCGCCGACAACCAGCAGATGCTGCTGGACCAGACGGTGGTCGACTACACCAAGGCGCTGGCGCTGGAGCAGAACCTCTATAACGGCGGCGCCGCCGCGCTCAGCGATTTGGTGCAGGCCCAGGCCCAGCTCGAAACCGCCAAGACCCAGGCCGCCGATGTGCGCCTGCAGCGGGCACAACTGGAGCATGCCATCGCCGTGCTGATCGGCGAGCCCGCCTCCAGCTTCCATATCGACCCCACGCCCTTGCAAGCAGACCTGGGACCGCCGGCCATCGACCCCGGCCTGCCCTCCGCATTGCTGGAGCGGCGGCCCGACGTCGCCGCGGCGGAGCGCCGCGTCGCCGCCGCCAACGCCAATATCGGCGTGGCCCGTGCCGCCTACTTCCCGGTGTTCAGCCTGAACGCCTCGGCCGGATACGACAGCACGCACTCTTCCAACTGGATCCAGGCGCCGAGCAACATCTGGTCGATCGGTCCGTCAGCCGTGCTGACGCTGTTCGATGCCGGCCGCCACGCCTCCCAGTCCGCGGAAGCCCATGCGGCCTACGACGAGCAGGTCGCCGACTACCGCGGCAGCGTGCTGAACGCTTACCGCGAGGTGGAAGACAACATCGCCGCCTTGCACCACCTGGAACAGGAGAGCGCGAGTCAGGCCGCCGCGGTCACGGCGACACAAAAGGCGCTGCAGCAGGCGATCTACCGCTACAAGGGCGGAATCGTTACCTACCTGGAAGTGGTGACCACGGAAAACGCCGCCCTGCAGGCACAACTGTCCGCCGCCAACATCCAGGCTCGACGCCTCAACGCCGCCGTGCTGCTGGTGAAGGCGCTCGGCGGCGGCTGGCAGAGTCCCTTGTCGGCCGACGCGACTGTTCCGGCTGATACCGCGGCGCCCGCAACGCCCGCCGCGGCGAACTGAAGCGGCGCGCGGACGCCGGCGAAGCACATGGGCATCCATCGGACCTGCATGCGGGATCACATCCGCAACGCCATCGTCTCGCGCATCCTCGACGGTAGCACTCCGGCTGGCACGCGCCTGAAGGAGATGACGCTGGCGCGCGAGTTCAACGTCAGTCAGGCGCCGGTGCGCGAGGCCTTGCGCGAACTCGAAGCCGTGGGCCTGCTCGAATCGGAGCGCTATCGCGGCACCCGTGTGCGCAATATCGACATGGACGAATTGCGCGAGGCCTACGAACTGCGCGCAGCCATCGAGGAATCGGCCGCGCGGCTGGCCGTACCGTGCGCCAAGGCGGACCTGGACAAGCTCGAAGGCGACCTCAAGCTGATCCATCGGGCCCACCGCGAACACGACAGCGATGCCTTCATGGACGGCGCAGTGAATTTCCACCGCCATATCGTGCAGATGTCCGGCAACAAGCTTTACCTGCGCGCCTGGGAAAACATGGCCTGGGACATCCGCGCGCGCATCGCCGTGCAGCGCATCGGCCTGATCGGCGTATTCGCCGAGGAACGCAGGGCGATCATCGCCGCGCTGCGCAGCGGCGACGGCGAGAAAGCCGGGCAACTGCTGCGCCAGATCCTCGGGGAATTGCTCACACGACTGGCCAGCATGCAGCAGGCCGCGTGGGTCGACACGGGCGACTTGGCTCAGGCAGGCGCCTGAACTCCAAAGGTTCCGGAGATGGCCCCCTACATCGAGCCGGTAAAAGTGCGGTCATGTATCCACTGCGAAAAAACCCATTTTTCGCCTTTGGTCACTTCAAGCCCGCAATGCAAGGTGAGTTTGTCGGGCAAACCGCCATGATCCACATTCGAAAAATAGATGCCATCGCCCGCCTTGGCCTTCAGTCGCAATCCGACCTTCGGGAAATCGAGCTCTCCGCCTTCATAGTCGCCGTTCAGATACAACAAGAAGGTCGCAATCCGTTCACCTCCGTAGCCGCCGGCTCCCCCGATGTGATCGTAGTGTGCTTTCAATTGCTGGCCGACTGCGTAGTGGAGAATTTGCGGCGGCTCCATGGCGAATGTCGGCATCTTGAGCAGGCTCGCGATGCGTTGACGTAGCGCCGCCACGATGACATCGGCGCTCACGATGTCAAAAAAATAATCGCTATTGGTTCGCTCCGCGGTGAAATGGCTGCCTATACCGTTGTACATCATTGCGGGCCGCACCTTGCCCAGCGCCAGACCGATCAACCACCCACAGATCTGCAACGAAGCAAAGGACTGCGCCCGACGAATCCGCGGTGATTCGCACAATGGCTGGCGCGTCAGTGCGGGATCGATCCAGGCCTGGAGGTTCACCTCATCCCGCAGTGCGCGCCAATTGATTGACTGACGTGCAACTTCGGTGTTCCGCGCATCCGATGTCTCATCGGCGAGCAGAAGCAACTGGTCTTGTGCGCGCAACGAGCCCGCTTCCGCCCCTTGAACGAGAAAGTCCAGGGCCGCAGACCAGTCCTGCGGCATCCAGGCTCCGGCAGCGGCCAGGGTGGCCATTTGCGCCGCCGCTTCACCATGGTTGCGTTCAACGGCAGCCGCCAGCAGCCCGATTGCCTCCCCAGGATCGTGCGGAGCGTTCTGGCCGATCAGCAGACGCTTGGCCAGCAAGCACATTGCAGCCGCATCACCATTGCGCGCCATGCGCCGCAACGCAGTAATTGCTGCTTCAAATTGACCCTGTTCGTCCAGTTCGCGGACTTGCAGCAGCGATGCGGCATCGACGTCAGTGACGACAGCCTTGGTGTTCGTGGCAAGATGCATGACATAAAGGAAAATTCAAAGCACCATTGATCATGCCACGGCATTCTCTCGAGACTTCCCGATTTACGATACTTAACAGTATCGTTACGTTTATTAACGGTCGACGATTGATCCTAGAGAGCGGGTAATCGCAATTCCGGCATGCATGATCGACCGGGTAACGCGTGTTTCCCGCACTTTTCATTGCCAGTTCCGAATTGCGACCACGTGGATAGCCCCGAACGCGCTTCAGGGAGCCGGAGCGCCATTCAGATCCAGGGCTACGACCAAGCACCCGCAATATTCGTCAGTCAGTCTCATGAATGCCGAAGCTCGTATGGACCGGCCGGTACAACATGGACCTTCCCGTTGCGCACGCCCCGCTCCGCGATCAGCGCCTGTGCCTGCGCCGTCACTTCGGCACCGGCACCGCGCAGCAGCGTGACTTCCAGGCACTGGCTGTCGTCCAGGTGCACATGCAGGGTGGAAACGGTCAGGCCGTGGTGCTGATGCTGCTGGTGGGCCAGCCTTCGTCCCAGTTCGCGCTCATGATGGTCGTAGACGTAGACCACGCTCGCCACGCAGTACGGCATCTGCGCCTGTTCCATCGATTCCTCCGCCAGCTTCCCACGAACCAGGTCGCGCACCGCTTCGGAGCGGTTGTCATAGCCGTGGCGCTTGATCCAGGCGGTGAACTGGTCGGCGAGCTTGTCTTCAAGGGAGATGGTAAAGCGTTGCATGTCACGCACACTCCGGATTCATGGCTGGGCAATTTTCAACACGTTGCGGGCGAGCCCGCACCTCAGTAGTACCAAGCAACGTAGACGCGGACATTGGTCGGCTCGATGGGATGGAAATGGATGGAGTTCACGCCCTGCGCCGGATCCTGATTCGGCGCACCCGGCGGCGTCAGCCGCGAGGCGAAGTAGTAGTCGATGTCGTGATCCTTGCTGTTCAACGCATTGATCACCTGAATGCCGATCTTGATCTGCCGGTTGAAGCTGTAACCGCCGGTGAGATTCACCACCTTGGTGGCATGCGAGGAGACGCTGTTGTCCTCGATCAGGGGCCGTGGACCGAAGTAGCGGAAGCGCGCCGCCGCGAACCAGCCCAGCGGGCTTTCGTAGGTGCCCCCGAAGGCGAAGACACTGGTCGCCGCCTCGGGAATACGGAAGCCGACACTGCCGACATCCAGCACCTGCGGCACGCGGAAGCGCGAATGCGAATAGGCGTAGTCGGCGTCGATCACCAGGTGCTCCTGCGGCTTCCAATAAACCGCGCTCTCGGTACCGTAGCGGCGGGTGGCGTCGCCGGGCGAGGTGTCGCCGCCGTCGCCGTTGAAGGTCAGCTCGGAGTCGATATCGAGGATGAAGAAGCTCTGGCTGAATTGCACATGCGGAATGATGGTGGTGCGCAGCCCCAGGTCGGCACCGCGCGTGGCGACCAGGGCGCTTACCTTGTCGACGTGGGTGGTGGCGTCGCCGGGCGTCGCGCCCGGGTGACTGTCCGCATAGCGCGGGTCGAAGACCTCGGTTTCCGTGGTGCCGCGACCGTCGTTGCTGTGGAAGCCCTTGCCCAGGTTGAGGAAGAACTCGGTCTTGTGGAACGGACCGGCAACGAAGGTTAGTTTCGGTTCGGTGATGCCGGCCGATGCATGGCCGGAATTGGCCGGATCATTGACCAAGGCGCCGGAACTGGAATCCGCCGCGTCATCCGCCGTCACGCCGAAATCGTAATGGTCGTAGCGCAAGCCGGCGGTGGCGCGCAGCCAATGGGTCAGTTCGATGGACGTCTCGGCGAACACCGCCTGGCTCCACTCGCGCACATGGTCCTGGCTGACCGTACCGAAGCGCGTCCGCTCCTCGGTATCGTAGAGGCCGACCGTGCCGATATCGTCGTAACGGGTCTGCACACCCGCCTCGCTGAGGGTGCGGAAACCGAACAGGGCATACGGCTGCTTGTAGGCGATCTTGCCGCCATAGACGTTGCGCGCGTCGAATTGCTCGAACTGGTCGCCTCGCACAGGATCCAGCAGGTAGTAGCTGAAGTCCGAGAACAGATCGAGCTTGTAGCGCAGCGCATAAGCCGAGCCGGTCAACTCACCTGTCCCGAACCTCCGGTTAAAGCCGCCGGAGAAGCTGTAGCGGTGGGTCTTGCCGCCGTCCGAGCAGCCCCCGTCGAAACAGCCCAGGCGGTCGACCAAGCCTTCGTCCACCGCGCGCTGCGGAATCTGGTCGGTGGAATCGAACCTGGCGCTGTAGCCCATGGCGGTGAGATGGAAACTGCCGCTATCGCTCTGCTTGGAATAGCGCAGCGTCACGCTGCCATTGAAGAAATTGTCGTTCTTGATGTAGGCGCCGTCGTAGTGCTCGCCTTCCACGCCATAGAGGACGTTGCCGCCGAACAGCTGGTAGGAACCGGCCTCGAGGCCGCGCCCATAGCCGTACTCGCCGCCGGTAAATTGCACCAGGTTCTGCTCGAAACTGTCGCGCAGGTGGATATCCGCCGCGCCGGCGGCGGAGAAGTCGCCCCACTGCGGATAGTACGGCCCCTTGCGGTAGTCGATGGATTGCACCAGCTCCGGCACCAGGAAGTTGTTGTCGGAATAGCCCTGGCCGTGCGCATGGGTCGGCATGTTCACCGGCATGTCGTCGATCCAGGTGGCGAAGTCGGTGCCGTGATCGAGATTGAAGCCGCGCAGGAAGTACTGGTTGGCTTTGCCCTCGCCGCTGTGCTGGGTGATGATCAGCCCAGGCACCACCTCCAGCAGCTCACCGGGGCGCGACAGCGGCCGATTCTCGAACTGCCCGGCGTAGACCGTGCCCACTGTCGCCGAATCGACCTGGTCGCTGAGACGGTCGGCCGTCACCGTAACTTGGTCCAGCTGGGTCGCCGTACCGCCGGCAAGGGCCACCGGCGCCGCCAGCAAGGCACCTCCCGCCAGCAGACCCCGCACTCCCCTGCCTGGCCAAATCCCTCGCGAACACGGGCCCTTCCCATGTCCGCATGGCACCGCGCCCACAACCGCTCTTGGTCGTGGACGGGTTTCACTATCGTTCCACTGCCTCATCCCGAGAATCCAATATCTTCAAAACGTCTCGTGGGAGGTATTACGATTCAATAATTCGTAATACTGGAATGTAAAAAATTGAGCGGCAGCAGGGCGCAATACAGCCATCCCTTGTTTCAACTCGGCACGACATCGAAGCAGGGCTGTTTCCAGCCCGGTTCTGTCAGTGGAAATGCTTGTGCGAATGGCTGGCGCCGTACCCGTGCTCATGCGGATGCACATGCAGGGCCGGATCGCCGCCATAACGCTTTTCTACGCGTCCGAATTTCCACAGGGCCACGGAAACACCCCAGGCCAGCAGGAACAGGCCGACGATGGCGTAACCCAGTTCGCCGAAATCCAGGCCGCCGATGAAATCGAACACCGGCCCCTTCAGATCCAGCATGCCGATGAAGACCTGCAACAGCTCCACCGTGCCGATCAGCAGCGCCACCGCGATGGACAGGCTGGTGGTGGTGAGGTTGTAGAAGATCTTGCGCAGGGGATTGACGAAGGCCCAGTTGTAGGCCTTGACCATCAGCACGCCGTCGGTGGTGTCCATCAGGGACATGCCGGCGGCGAACAGTACCGGCAGCGACAGGGCCGCCGGCACCGGCAGGTTGCCGACCGAGGCGCCGGCGGTCATGCCGAGCAGGCCGACTTCGCTGGCGGTGTCGAAGCCCAGGCCGAACAGCAGGCCCAGCGGGTACATCTGCCAGCTGTGGTTGATGACCTTCTGCAGCCTGCCGCCGAACAGGCGATTGATCAGGCCGCGCTGGGACAGCAGCTCTTCCAGATGGGCATGGCTGTGCTTGCCGGTCTTGGCCTTCTGCCAGACCTTGAGGATGTCGAGCAGCAGCAGCAGGTTGAGGATGCCGATGATCCATAGGAAGGTGCCGGATACGCCGGCGCCGATGACGCCGCCGAGATTGCGCAGCTCCGGCAGGTCGCGCTTGACCGCGGCAGCGGCGAAGACGATGGCCGCCGACAGCAGCAGCACGATGGTCGAATGGCCCAGCGAGAAATAGAAGCCGACGCCGAGGGGGTTGCGCCCCTTCTGCATCAGGTAGCGCACCGTATCGTCCACCGCCGCGATATGGTCGGCGTCGAAGGCGTGACGCAGGCCGAACATGTAGGCCGCCAGGCCCAGGCCGACCAGGGCCGGGAATTGGGCGGAATAGTGCAGGAACACGCCCACACCCAGGAGGTGCAGGAAAGCCACGACACCGTAGAGCCGGATCAGCTCGCGCCATTCGTCGCGGCTGAAGCTCAGCCGCCGCACCGGCGCGGCCGGGGCGACATAGTCGAAGGAAGCCGGCAGGCCTCGGGTGGCGGGGCGCGCGCTCATCAGTGGTGATGACCGCCGTCGTGATCGTGCTCCGCATACCGGGCGTCATACCCTGCCATCAGGGCGGCGACCGAGGTGCGCAGCGGATCTTCGCGCAAGTCGAGCTGCCCGGCGAGGAAGCCGGCGACACGTGCCAGCACAATGGCCTGCGAGGCCAGCACGCGGTAGCGGTCGGACTCGGCCACACGGCGCCCGTCCTTGATGCAGGCGTTCAGGATGTCGCCGAACAGCCCGTCCATGTAGCCGTGCACGGCCGCATCCGGCACCGGGCTCTCCTGGTTGTCCAGGCGGTTACGCGAGCCGCCGCGGTGATCCACCATATCGTGCAGCGCCGAATGCGCCGCATGCAGGAAAGCCGCGTAAAGGCGCTCGGCCTCGGTATCCTCTTCTTCAAGATCGCCGCACATGATCTGCTCCGTTGCTTGTCATGGTGTTGCTTGCAGCCATTCTCAAAACGCTGCCGCTCCATCCGCCCCGGCAGGACCGGATGGAGCGGACGGCGATCAGTAGTCGCAGTTCTCGAGCTGCTCGAACCAGTCGAAGCCCATGGCCTTGACGATGCGGCTGTTCATCACCACGATGCGCGCCTCACCGGGGCCAGTGCTGAAATGCTGGTGCGCGCAGTACGGCGGGATGTAGACGAAATCGCCCACGGTCCACTCGAACTTCTTCGGCTCCTTCTCCCATTCGAATTCGATGGTGTCGGCGCAGTCGAATTTGACGTCCCAATGCAGGTCGTAGCCGCTGCCTTCCACCACGTAGAACACTTCCTCGGAAAGGTGGCGATGCTTGCCACTCTTCTTGCCGGAGGGGATGAAGTGCATGTAGATGTCGAGGCACATCTCCTTGGTGTTCATCTGCTCGTGGATGATGTGCTTGAGCAGGCCATCCGGCGAGCGCTCCAGCGGCATCTGCGACGACTTCACCACGTTCATGTAGCCGTCATATTCCTTGCGGAAGGCTTCCGACTGCTTCACCGCCTCGCTGTAGAAATTCACATACTCGACCTCGGCGTGGGCGCGATCGCGCTCCTTCGGGTCGATGATCCGCTCGATTCCCATAAATCCTCTCTCTTCTATCGATTTCAGCTGTAAGGGTTGTGCTTCACAGTTCCGGCGGCGGAGCGTAGTTCTCCTGGCCCGGGGAGGCTTCCGTCGGCGGGTAGCTCACCACCTTCTGGAAGATCATGTGCATGAACAGGAACAGCGGCTTGGCCTTCATGATCAGCACGATGCACTCGCCGTCCTTGTCATCGCTGAAGTGCTGGTGGACGCAGCCGTTCTCGACGATCAGCGCGTCACCGGCATCCCAGTCGTGGCGCTTGGTGTCGTGCACGTCGTGGCCCTTGCCCTTGAGGACGTAGAACACGGCGCTGTTCATGTGGCCGTGCTTCTGGCCGTAGCCGCCCGGGGCGTAGACGTCGATATGGCACTCGATCGATTGCGCCACCTTGACCGCCTGCGGATTGATGATCTTCTTGCCGAAGTTCTGCGGGCCGCCTTTCCACTTCCAGTCCTTGGTGTGGTACACGCGCGGCTGGTTGAACAGCTCTTCCTTCAGCTGGCCGTAGGTGCCCTCCAGGGCGCGCACGAAGACGCGCTTCTTGGTCCAGCGCTCCCACTCGGCCGGCGCGGCCGTCTCGCCGTGCGCGACGGGTGTATCGATCTGCTCTCCATTAGCCATTGCTGGCCTCCTTTGCTAGTTGCAATTCAACGATGGGATGCACGCGCGATACGGGGCGTAGCGGCGCACGATGGGGCTCCTGCATCTACTGACCAGCCCTGACGGCCTGGGTCAGCAGCTGGAGATTCTGGGGCGTCTGCTGCAATGCGTCGGCGATCACCTGCTGCACGTGTTCGCCGGTGGCCGGTGCGATCGGCGCGTCCATCTTCTTGGCGTCGGCCAGCAGCTGCGGATCGGCCATTGCCTTGGTGAAGACACTGCGCAGCAGCGCCAGGCGATCGGCCGGAATGCCCGGGGGACCGGCGGTCAGGCGCGCCACGTCGGATTCGGCGGCGATCATCTTCAGCAGCTGCCGCGCGTTGTCGTCCTTGGCGAACTGGTCCGCCTGCGGAATCTTGCTGCCGGCGGCGCCGCCGGCCTCCATGATGTAGACGCCGTTGCCGTCGTCGACGAACTGGGTGTAGGACGACTGCGAGCCGATGGTGCCCTGGGTCTCGCCGCGCAGCATGCTCATGGTGCCTTCGCTGCCGTTGTAGCCGGGGATCAGCTGCACGTTGAGGTGCAGGGCCGAGATGGCGAGACGGGTGTCGATATAACCGGCGGAGCCGACGCCGGCGGCGAACAGCTTGATCGGCGGCTTGCTGCTGTCCAGCAGCTCCTGCACCGTCTTCACGCCGGAACTCTTGCTCACCACCAGGACGCGGGTATCCGAGGCCGCCTTGCCGATCCAGCTCATCTTGGCCAGGTCGAAGCGCACGCCGGACTCCTTCAGCAGCTGCAGGTAGATCAGGCCGGTGTTGAAGGTGCCAATGGTCAGGCCGTCCGGCTTGGCCGCGTAGATGGTGTTGGCGCCGACCACATGACCCGCACCCGGAATATTGCGGATGATGATCTTGGAGTCGGGCATGTACTTGTTCATATAGCGCGCCACCAGGCGGCCATAGGTGTCGTAGCCGCCGCCCGGCGCGGTCGACACGACGTAGGTGATGGTCTTGCCCTTGTAGAACTCTTCCGCGGAATCCGCGGCCTGGGCCAGCGGCACGCTGGCGAACAGGAAGGCCGCGATGGTCATGGCGATTCTGGACATGTTGCTTCCTCTTGAAGGCGATACGTCGGGAAATCAGGGGTGCGGCCGAAACGAATGCGGGATATGAGGCACCTGCTAGCTGCCGCTGGTCCCTTCCAGCCAGTCCTTGATCAGCGGCGTCACCAGGCCCTCGAACAACGGCACGCCCAACGCGATCTGGAACAGGCCGTAGAGCAGGGCCAGGACCGATGCCGCCAGGATCAGGCTCAGCCACCAGGATTCGCGCGAGCGGAACTTGAGATAGCCGAACAGCATCAGCGGCGCGGCGATGACGAAGCCGAAGGCGACCACCGCGCCGACAAAGGACCACACCCACAGGTAGATCGGCACATCCTTGCGCAGATCGATCTGCTCCTCGTAGGCGCCGCGGCTGGCGCGCAGTTCGACGATCACCTGCAGCAGGCTCAGGGCCGCGCCGATGCCGCCGATGATCAACGGCATCGAGGCCGCCTCGGCCGGGTAATTCACCTGCGCCACGATGACGGCGGCGGAGAAGATCACCAGGAAGGTCAGTGACAGGGCGACCGTGCTGGTGAAGCGGACACGTCCCTGGGGGACGGGCTGGGGCTGGGAACTCATTCGATTCACCCGGTCAGATGGAGCCGCCCGTCGGCGTCGGGTGCGCGGCAGCAACGGCACCCGGCTTGCGGCGGTAGGTCTTTCTGAGATTGAAGAACAGCGTGACGGCGATGATCGACATCATCACCAGCGAGGTCGGCTGCACCAGGAAGGTGAGGCCGTGCAGCGCGAACGCCTTGTGGAAGGACAGTTCCGCGGTCGGCCCCAGCACCAGGCCGATGATGAAGCAGGGGCGCGGCCAGTGGTTGCGTCGCATGACGTAACCGATGGCGCCCATGCCGGCGAACACCAGCAGACTTTCCCAGTGATCCTTGGCCAGGTAAGTGCCGAGCAGGGCAAATACCAGCACCACCGGCACCAGCACATTGGCGCGGATGTGGGCGATGGAACTCATGTGCTTGCCTACCACCAGCAGCAGCACCGTGCATAACAGGTTGGAGATGGCGATGGCCCAGATCAGCGACCACACCAGCGGCAGGTCGTGCACGATCATCAGCGGGCCCGGCTTGATGCCGAGCATGATCAGCGCGCCCAGCATGATTGCCATGCCCGAGCCGGCGGGCACGCCGAAGAACAGCGTCGGCAGCAGGCCGCCGCCTTCCTTTGCGTTCATGCCGGTGGACGGCGCGATCACGCCCTCGATGGCGCCCTTGCCGAAGCGCTCGGGATCCTTCGACCGCGACACGGCGAAGGCGTAGCACATCCAGCCGGCCGCTTCGCCGCCGAGGCCCGGAATCATGCCGATGAAGGTGCCCATCACCGCGGTGGTAATGGTCAGGCCCCAGTGGCGGAAGTTTTCCTTCACGCCGTCCCACACCTCGGCGAAGGTGTACTTGGTGACTTCGGGGTTGATCTCCGGCACGCCCGCTTCGCGCTTACTCTTGCCGCGGCCCAGCTGCATCATTTCCGGCAAGGCATACAGGGCAAGCACGCCGCTGATGACGTCGAAGCCGTCCCACAGGAACAATTGGTTGAAGGTGTAGCGCTGCACGCCGGTCTGCGGATCCAGGCCGATCATGCCGATGAGCCAGCCGAAGCAGCCGACGATGAGACCCTGCACCAGCATCTTGCCGGCCAGCGCCGAGATCAGGGTGATGCCGATGATGGCCAGCCAGAAGAATTCGATCGGGCTGAACGACAGCACGAACGGCTCCACCACCGGCAGGATCAGCGCCAGGCAGACCACGCCGATCATGCCGCCGATGCCGGCCGCACTGAGCGCCGCACCGAGCGCGCGCCCGGCCTGGCCGTTGCGCACCAGTGGATAGCCGTCGGCGAGCAGCGGCGCCTCGGGCCCATTGGTCGGCACGCCGAAGAGGATGCTGGGGACGATGCCGCCGGTATGCACGATGGCATGCATCGACAGCAGGAACACCGCGCCGGGCAGCGGATCCATGCCGTAGACAAAAGGAATCAGCAATACGATGCCGAGCTTGCCGCCGAGGCCCGGCACGCAGCCGAAGAAGATGCCGAGCGGAATCGCCAGCAGCATCAGGCCGAGCAGCTTGGGGGTGAAGAGAAGACCGAGCAACGAGGAAAAGATGACGTGCAAATCCACTTCAGAGGCTCCCACCGGATAGTCGGAAATCGGCTGCGGCGCGGGTCATCGTTCCATCGATGGGGCTGGCAGCATCGCGGGGCTTCGAGGCCCGCGGCATTGCGGCCACGGAACGATATTGCCCGGACATGACCGGGGCGATCCGCCGCCGGAATAGGTACGTCTGCGTTTCCATGCTCCTCCACATTTTCAACGTGTGCTCCTCACGTTCATTTTTATTGTTCTTTTATACGGAACGTGTTTCCTGTATAGTGAACCGACTGTAGCGATGTTGATCGGACACGTCAAGCACGAATTTCTTGCTGCGAATGCACATTGGCACGGGCCTTGGCGCACCCCGCCAAAAGCCGGCATCCGGCCTTCACCGAACCGTCGCGGGGCTGTCATTTTCCGGGACGCCGCCCAGCGGATCGGGAGGGGCGAAGCCCCATGGATGCGCGACGGCATTGATGGGAAATCACCGCTGAGAACGTAGGGCAGCCTGACAATACGCCCCCGCGACATCATGCAGTTGACGTCGCCAGCGCGTTCCGCCCTACCCCGCGACCACGTAGGCCGCGCCGATCAGGGCCAGCAGCAGCAACGGGCTCACCCTGGCGCTCATCAGGGCCACAGCGCAGACCAGCGACGTCGCCGCCGCGACCAAGGGATGGTCGGCGCTGCGCAGCAGGGTCACCACGCTGGCCAGGGTCAATCCGACCGCCAGCGGCGCCAGTCCCTTGGTGATGGCTTGCTTCCAGCGCGATTCCGGCAGACGCCCCCAGACGGTGGTCACCAGGTAGACCAGCAGTCCCGAGGGCAGGAACATCGCCACCGACGCGACCAGAGCGCCCATCCAACCCGCCACGCGCCAGCCGATCAGGGTCACCAGCTGCATACCCGGCCCCGGCGCCGACCGTGCGATGGCGTAGAAATCCAGGAATTCCCGCGGCGTCACCCAGTTGTGGGCGGTGACCTGGCGCTGCATCTCGGCGATCACCGCGCTGCCGCCGCCGATGGAGATCAAAGACAAGGTTGCGAAAACGCGGGCGAGATCGGCCAGGTTGCGCAGCATGCGCCGCTATCTCCCCGCCCGGTGATAGGCCAGCAGGATGCTGAGCGGGCCGACCGACGCGATCGCATCCAGGATCGGCCAGCGCAGCCAGCCCACCATGGCAATCACCGCCAGAGCCAGCAGCCATTCGATCCAGCCGCCGAAGCTGCGGCGCGCCGAGCTGAGCCCCATCTGCAAGGTCAAGCCCACCGCGGCCGCGGAAACCCCCGCCAGCAGGTGCTGCACCAGCGGGCTCTTGCCCACATAGGAATAGGCCAGCCCCGCCAGCACGATGATCAGCATGGGCGGCAGCACGATGCCGGCACAGGCCGACAGCGCCCCCGCCGCGCCGCGCAGCTTGGTACCGCAAAAAATGGAGAGATTGACCGTGGTGGCGCCAGGCATGACCTGGCACATGGCGTAACCGGTGAGGAATTCGTCCTGCGCCAGCCAGCGCCGCCGCTCCACCAGTTCGCGCCGGATCCAGGCCGCGTTGCCGCCGCCGAAGCTCGACATGCCGATCCTGGCGAAGGATAGCGCCAGGGCCAGCAGGCCTGGAGGTTCCGCCCGGGCCTGGTCCGGCGTCATGGCCAAGCTGCGCTCGGACGGCTGCAAATCAATTCCTTGCATTCCGACCCGCCTGGAGCGGGCCCTGGCCTGTTGTTCATCGGGCAGCGGACTGAGCCCAGGCGAAGCAGCTCCCACACCACGCACCCGTACCAGCCAGTTCCCCTGCGCCGAAGCCCGGGCGGTGGCTGGCCGCCCGGTCTGGAGAAACCCGAAGCAGCCTAGTAGCCGGAAGACGGGCCGAGTCCACCACCCACCAGCACGTCGACACGCTCCGCGTTGTCGAGGTGATCGCGGATCACCGGCAGCGAAGCCTTGGCGTATTCCGAGATGCCCGCATCGGCGGACTTCGCCGCCGCGGTGAAGTTGCGGAAGGCATTGCGCTGGCTGTCGACCATGGTATCCATGAAGATACGGTCGAACTGGTCGTGGGCCACATCGGTCAAGGCGTGGATCTTGGCCAGGTCGGCATTCGACAGCGGCGCCGGGAAGCCAACCTTGTTCTGCTGGGCGACCACCTGCAGCAGCTTGTCGTTCTGCAGGCCATCCACCACCACGCGCTGGGCATAGGACTTGACGTCGTCCGACTTGGCACGCCGCATCGCCAGCTGCGCCATCGCTTCTTCCAGCGCGCGGTCGCTCGCCGTTTGCGCCGCGAAGGTCGCGGGGTCAGTCATCAGCGAAAAGCGGGTGGCGCCGCTGTGGGTTTGTTCGCAACCGGCCAGCATCAGCACCATAGCCGCCAGGATCACTTTCTTCACTTTATAGGTCTCCCCAGATTCTTCTATTGTTTAACCGCAATCCACGATCGCTCGTGTCGTCTGCAACAGCAACACGGCAGGTTCGAGCAAGTAACGTACCACGGGTACCAGGCTCCATTTTCCATACGCAGGGCACTGTTGATCGTGCAACCCTGCAACATCGTGCAAGCAATTTTTCAACCTTGCAATAAGCCCTCGCAACGGCTTACAGCAAGCTTCCATTGCGCCGGCAGCGCGCATTCAAGCCGCCTCGCAAGCCGCCAGCCCGCTCTGCAAGGCCTCCACATCGAGGTTCCTGCCGATGAACACCAGCCTGCTATGACGCGCCTCCTCCGGACGCCACTCGCGCTGGAAATCCCCTTCCAGCAGCATGTGCACGCTCTGGAAAACCAGGCGGCGGCTTTCACCCTTCACTTCGAAGATGCCCTTCGCGCGCAGAATGTCGCGCCCGCTGGCGGCCACCAGGGCATTGAGCCAATCCGACAGCTTCGCGCCGTCGAACGGCACCTCCGCACTCAGCGACACGCTCGAAATGCCGTCGTCGTGTACGTGATCATGATGGGCGTCGCCATCATGGCCCTGTTCGTGATCATGGTCATGGTCGCACTGCTCGTCGTGCACATGCCCCGCCCCGCCGTGGGCAGGCCCGAGAAAATCCGGCTCCAGCGACAGGATGTGCTGGAGGTCGAAGCCGCGGCGTTCCAGCAAGCGGTCCAGTGCCACCTCAGCCCGCTGCGCGCGATGGATCGGCGCCAGCGGATTCAGCTTCCGCAGCCGCGCCTCGATCGTCCGCAGTTCGTCCTCCGCGACCAGTTCCGTCTTGTTCAGGACGATCTGGTCGGCGAAGGCGATCTGCTCCACTGCCTCCGCGCTGTCCGCGAGGCGCAGACCAATGTGCTTCGCGTCGACCACGGTGGTGACCGAGTCGACGAAGGTCCTGGCCTGCAGGAAATGGTCGACGAAGAAGGTCTGCACCACCGGTCCGGGATCGGCGATGCCGGTGGTCTCGATGATGATGCCGTCGAAACTGCCGCCCGTCTCGAGCAACCGATGCAGGGTGCGGACCAGGTCGCCGCGCACTGTGCAGCAGATGCAGCCGTTGCTCATCTCGAACAGCTCTTCCTCGGTGCCGACGATCAGTTCGTTGTCGATACCGATCTCGCCGAACTCGTTGACGATCACCGCATAGCGCCGGCCATGGTCGCCCGAGAGGATGCGGTTGAGCAGCGTGGTCTTGCCGGCACCGAGGTAGCCGGTCAGGACCATGACGGGAATCCGCTCCATTACGAAGCGGTTCCCTGCGGGCGCCCTACTTCCACGGCAGCAGCGACACGTGGATCACATCCTTGGCACCTTCGTTGCCGACCGACTTGATCGCGTACTCGGCTTCGTTGAGCCCGAAGGTATGCGTCGTCACCAGCTCCAGCGGGAAGCGGTGCGAGGCCAGCTGCTGCAGCGCCAACTCGCAGGAGCGGTAGCTGTGGCCGCGAGCACACTTGATGGTGATGTACTTCACCGTGATCTTGCCGATGGGGAAGTTGGG
Organism: Nevskia soli DSM 19509; assembly: GCF_000711955.1. Taxonomy (GTDB): domain Bacteria; phylum Pseudomonadota; class Gammaproteobacteria; order Nevskiales; family Nevskiaceae; genus Nevskia; species Nevskia soli. Next base: position 148,613 of record NZ_JONR01000001.1, on the reverse strand, counting down.
GAAGTCGGTCATCTCGCCCTGGATCAGCAGCGTGCCGCCCTTGCGCTTGAGGGCCTCGACGCCCAGCATCACCGGGATGGTGCCGGCACCGGCCGTGCAGTCCAGCGACACGTCCACGCCTTCGCCGGCGGTGATGTCCATGATGCGCGCCAGCGGATCTTCCTTCTGCACATCGATAACGTAGTCGGCGCCGAGCACCTTGGCGATCTCCAGGCGCTTGGCGTCCTTGGTGGTGCCGGTGACGATGATCAGGTCCGCGCCGGCCTGCTTGCAAGCCACGATCTGCGACAGGCCCTGCTGGCCCGGGCCCTGGATCAGCACCTTCGAGGCGTAGCCGACCTGCGAGTCGAACAGCGCCCACTCGATGCCGTTGGACAGCGGCGTGACGATGCCCGCCAGTTCCGGCGTGACGCCGGCCGGCACCTTGTGCACCACCGCGTTCCACGGCAGGTAGGTGTACTGGGCGAAACCGCCCCACAGGTGGTAAGGATTGTCCGAGGTGGTGTAGCCGTAGCGGCGGCCATTCGGGTTGGAGCGCCAGTCGGTGGCGCTGCAATGGCGGTACTCGCCCTTGTGGCACCACTCGCACTTGAAGCAGGGCACGTAGTGCTCGACGAACACCAGGTCGCCTTCCTTCACGCCCTTGCGCTCGCAGAACTTGCGCCCGGCCTTGGCGATGTAGCCGATGTTCTCGTGGCCCATGATCACCGGGCCGCCAGTGGCCAGCGGCTGCTTGAACATCTTGACGTCGGTGCCGCAGATGCCGGCCACCTCCATCTTCATCAGCGCGCTTTCCTCGTCGATCTCCGGCATCGGGAACTCACGCATCTCGAGCTTGCTCGGGCCGATCTTCACGGAAGCCAATACTTTTTCCACGGACAACTCCTTCAAATGGGTTGGGGACGCGGGCGCGGCGATCAGCCGCGGCCGGCGAAGCCGCGCGCGGCGCGGAGGTTGGCGAAGCTGCGCGGCGCGGCGCACATCAGGTAGCGGTAGCCCTCGGCGATGACGCGCTCGGCGTTTTCCGGCGTCACGTGCGGATGACCGACGATGACCCCCCGCTGCTTGCAGATCGCCACGATCTCGGCCATCGCCTCGAGCACCACCTTGTGCTCGGTCTGGCGCGGATAGCCCAGTTCCTGGCTGAGGTCGCCCTCGCCGATCAGGATCGCGCCGATGCCCGGCACGTTGTCGAGGATGTCCGGCAGGTTGCGGATGCCCATGGTGTCTTCGATCTGCAGCACCACCAGGATCTCGCCGTTCGGCGCCAGCGGCCAGACGTCGGCCCGCTCGTAATATTCCTGCTGCGACACGCCCCAGTAGCGCGTCGCCTGCATCGGCCCGTCGCCGCGGATGCCGGCCGGCTCGTACAGCGGCTTGTCGGACAGCCGCTGGTAGCGGCAGGACGCGACGGCGTTGTACGCCTCTTCGACCGTGCTGATATGCGGCCAGACGATGCCGTAGCAACCCAGGTCCAGCGCCTGCTTGGCCAGGAACTGGTTCATCTCGGCGCCGTTGGCGGGAATGCGCGCGGTCGGGGTCACCGCCGGCGCCAGCGAGTTCGCGCCCGCGATCTGCTTGCGGTTGAGCAGGTATTGCAGGCTGTCGCGCAACGCCTTGATGTCCCAGCCGCGATGCTCGCCCTCGAACACCACGCCGTCGTACTGCGACTGCTGCAACTCCACCGCGTACTCGATCTCGCAGGGCGCGAACAACGTGAACGAGTGCTGGCCGGACTCCAGCGCGCGGATGATGCCGTTGAGGCGTTCAGGCTTGGACATTCAGATTCCTTCGTTGAGAGATGCCCTGGCCGCCCTCAGGCCGCCAGGGGATGAAACAGGGTGAATATGACCAGGTAGACGGCCGCGACCGCGCCGACCGTGCCGTAGGTGCTGATCTTGGTAGCGCTCTGCAGCACGCAGACCACCGCGGTGGTGGTCAACGCCAATATCCCGGCATGGGCCGAACTCAGCACGATCACCGCGCCGGCGAAGATGAGGCCCACCGCCACCGGTGCCAGGCCGCGCTCGATCGCCTTGCGCACCGCCGACTTCTCGTTGCGCTGCCACCAGGCGCTGGCCAGATACATGATGATCGACGACGGCAGGAACACCGCGATGGTGGCCACGACCGCACCGGGAAAGCCGGACACCTGCCAGCCGATCAAGGCTACGATCAGCGTGCTCGGTCCCGGCGCCGCGCGCGAGATGGCGAACATGTCGGCGAACTGCTGATCGGTGAGCCAACCATGCACCGCTACCACCTGGTGCTGGATCTCCGGAATGGTGGCCTGGCCACCGCCGAAGGACAGCACCGACACCGGCGAGAACACCAGCATCAGCAGCAGCAGTCGGCTAAGGTTCATGGCGCAGCTTCCTCTTCTCGTGCGCATATGCCAGCGCGATGCTGAGCGGCACCGCTACCACCACCACCGGCACCATCGGCCAGTGCAGCACGCCGACGACGACGAACACCGTGACCGCGATCAGCGGCGTCAGCAGGTCCCGCGGCAGGCGCCGCGCCACGCGCACACCCATGGTCAGCGTGGCGCCGACACCGGCGGCGGCCAGCCCCAGCAGGACGAAATGCACCGCCCCCAGGTGACCGTAGCTCCGATAGAAAAAGCCCAGCAGCATGATCATGCAGAACGCCGGCACGATCATGCCCAGCACCGCCACCGCGGCTCCGATGGCGCCGCGCAACTGCAAGCCGACATAGAGCGCGATATTGACCGGGTTGGCCCCCGGCAGCACCTGCGCCACCGTCAGGCCCGACAAAAACGACTTGTTGTCGAGCCAACCGAGCCGATCCACCACCTCGCGGTGCACCCAGGCCTGCACGCTGCCGCCGAAGGTCATCAGGCCGAGGCGCACAAACGTGCGCAGCAACAGAAGCAGCCCGACCCTGGGCGGCTGCGCCGGCTCCGCCAGTGGCGGCACCACGGCAAATGTCTCCACCACTTCATTGCTGTCAGGCATCACCCGCTCCTCCTCTCAGGTACCGACGATGCACGCGAAACCGGCGGCTCGCGTCCGGCAATGTCTCCAGCGTGGAGGCTTTGCCCGGACGCGGCACGCTCTATGGCTTCCGCTCAGGCCGCGGCGTGGCGCGGCGGCGGCAGGTCGGCCAGCTCGGCCTTGTAGGCCTCTTCCATGCGCGGCGTCATGTTGTGCTTGGCCAGCGCCTCGGTGAACAACTGGCGCACGAGCGGCTTCTCGTCTGCATAGTCAATCTGGTCGCCGCCGATGCGCTGGCTGATCCAGGCCTTCGGCACGCCCTGCGCATTGCGGATCGAAACCACTTCGTGCTTGAACGCCAGGTAGCGGCCCGGCGTGGTGCCGGTGTTGAAATGCTGGTGGAACCAGAGGTTCGGCGGCACGATCATGCTGCCTTCCTGCCACTCGTAGCGCTTCGGCTCCTCGCCTTCCGGCCACATCAGGGTGTAGCCCTCGCCGCTCATTACGATGACGTGCGCGCCGGGACCATGGCAATGCGCCTTCTTGTACGTCGCCACCGGGAACTGCGAGATATGGCTGTTCATCGAGCCCTTGGCCATGTTGAAGCGGATATGGCCACCGCCGGCGCCGCGCTCCTTGGCGCTGATCAGCGGCAGGTTGATCGCGTCGGCGACGAAGTTGGTATCCAGCAGCAGGCCTTTCTGCTCGCCCTTGTTGGCGAAGTAGTCGGGCTCGCCCGAGAAGCGCTTCTTGAAGTCGTATTCGGTGTTGAAGACGAAATCGACATCGTCGTACAGGTTCAGCACGGAAGGGCCGTTGGTGACGGCAACGTAGCGCGCCGGCGCGCTGCCCTGGCCGTTGAAGTGCTGGTGCCAGCAGTTGATCGGGATGGCGAACAGCGAACCTTTGTTCCACTCGAAGGTGATGCGGCTGCCGGCATCGTTCCACACCGTGGTCGAACCGCGGCCGTCCAGCACGTAGATCATCTCCTCGAACAGCTGGCGCTGCGGCGCCAGCTTGCCGCCGGCGGGAATTTCGCAGACGTAGCAGTCGTTGGAAGTGCGCGAGGCTTCGTGGTTGATGTACACGCCGTTGCCACCGCGGCGCGCCCATGGCTTCAGTTCGACCGTGTGCAGGTTCTTGATGTAGTGGGCGCTGATGATCTCCAGCCCTTCATTGCGCACCCAGTTCGTGTACGGAGATTCCTTTTCCGTGGCGAACTTCTTTGCCATTTCGTCCGAAACGATCGCGTCCTTCGTCATCTGAATATCCTCATTGCTCTTAGCGCGGACCCGGTTGCGGTCCGTGATCATGGTGATGGTGATGCGGGCGGCCATCGCCGTGATCATGGTCGTGATCGTGGCTGTGGCCGTGATGGTGGGTGTGTTCGTGCGGATCGTGCGCAAGCGGCGCGGCCGGCGGGATCTTCTGGGTCTGCAGCGAGACATCGTCGAACACCAGCGACTTGATCGTCACCGGCACGGTATGCGAAGGCAGGCGGATGCGGCCCAGGTCGATGTAGTCGAAATCCAGCAGCACCACCCCGTCGATCACCAGGATCTCGGACTGGACGTGGAAGTCCTCGCGCAGCACGCCGCCCAGCGTCTGCGCCAGATCGCCGTCGAGGATCAGGTACAGCGGCTGCTTGCGCGCGACGCTCAACGGCAGGCCGTCGACGATGCCCTGGGCGAACGCCGCCACCCGCTCGTAGGAAGGCTCGCCACGCCACTGGAAGGCCAGGGCGAATTCGCGCTCCTCCGCCGACAGGTCGAACAGCGCCAGATGCTGCTGGATCGCCGCGGCCACCGCCGCCGGGTCGATCGCCTGCGGCAACTCGCAAGCGGGCTTCACCACCTGCAGGTTGCGCCGCGGCAGCAGGGCCGCGTTATTGGAGATGTAGATGGTATTGCCGGTAAGCTGCACCGAGTACTCGGAGGCACCCAGTGCCGTGGCGCGGATGCATTCCTTGGCCGGCAGCAGCGGCCAGGGCAGCGCCCCGGCTTCGAGCTTGCGTCGCAGGGCATGGCCCAGGCGCCGGCCGAGGTCGCCGAAATCGCGCGCTTCCCGGCCGTAGAGATATTCGGCGACGCCGCCGGAGAACATGACGCCGTCGATGCCCGACAGGTCGGCCAAGCGTCCGGTCAGGTACAGCTCGCCGATCGGGGCCGGGAGTTCGCCCGCACCTACCGCGCTCAGCACCGCGTCCGCCATCGACTCGGCCAGCACATCGAGATCCGCCGGGTCGATCATATCGCCCAGCGACCAGGAAAACCCCGCCATCGCCGCAAGGCGCTTGCCGGCGGGATCGAGACGGGTGATGCGCCCCGCATCGTCGACCACCTGCAAGCGGCCACCGACATGGAAAGCAGCAGTGGATACGACCCGCCCGCGTTCGATCACGGCGAGCTTGGTGGTGCCGCCGCCGATGTCGATGTTGAGCAGCCGCCGGCCCTCGTCGGCCGAAACGCGCGAAGCGCCGGAGCCGAAGGCGGCCAGCATGGCTTCCATGTGATGGCCGGCGGTGGCGCAGACGAAGTCGCCCCCCCGCTCCGCCACGATGCCCGCGATGGCCTCGGCGTTTTCACGCCGCAACGCCTCGCCGGTGAGGATCACGGCGCCGGTGTCGATCTGCTCCGGCCCCATGCCGGCGAGGTGGTAGGCCTGGTCGATGATTCCGCCGAGGGCGCGCTGGTCGATGCGCTCCTCGCTTTCGTACGGCGTCAGGGCCACCGGCGACTGGAACAGGGTTTCGCGCGACACCACGAAGTAATGGCTGGACAGGTCCTCGCCCAGGCGGCGCAGGTTGACCCGCGAGAAGATCACCTGGGTGCCGGAAGAGCCGATGTCGATGCCGACGCTGGTCAGCGAAACATGGTCCTGCATCCAGATCGGGTTTTCCTCGAGCGGACCGAGGGTATCGAAATCGTCGTGATCGTGGTCGTACTCGCCGCCTGGTTCATGGGCATGCATCAGGTCGCGCCCGAGTGCGTGATCCTGCAGCGCATGGGCGCCGCCTTCGGCCGGCTTCTTCTCACCGACCATGGCAGGAACCACCGCAGGATTGGACCTGCCGCGATGTAAGTTTCCCGTAAGACAACGCAGACGACTCCTCCCTACTGACTGGGCATCGCACGCTCGGCCTGGGCCGCGCCGCGTTTGACTGAATGCACCGTCCCGGTTTCATTTTTTAATGTTCCTTTATATGGAACACATTTCCTATATACAGAACACACCTTAACAAGCCGCCGATGGAGTGTCAATCGAACCATCCGGCTTACAGCATCCATGCATCGCCACGATCGTACTGGCCATTCCCGTTCCGCCAATGCTGTTCCGCCATGGGGAAAATTGCGGCCCCGCCCGGTCCGCGGAACGGCTCGCATTTCCCGCAAACCGGTCTGCCGCACCGGCATTTCGAACGCTAGGCCGCGGCACGCTTCGTCAGCAGCGCATCCAGCCTGGGATAGACCCGGCGCGCATTGGCCTCGAAGATCTTGTGGCGGCTTTCGGCGCTGAGTCCGGTCACCTGGTCGATGTAGCGCTTGGTGTCGTCGAAGGCATATCCGGTCTCCGGATCGATGCCCGGCACCGCACCCAGCATTTCCGAGGCGAACAGGATGTTGTCAATCGGCACCACGCTGGTCAGCAGCTCGATGCCCGGCCGGTGATAGACGCAGGTATCGAAATACACATTGTTCATCACATGCTCGAGCAGGTTCTTCTTCTTGATGCTCAGGCTCAGGCCGCGGTAGCGCCCCCAGTGGTAGGGCACCGCGCCGCCACCATGCGGAATCACCAGGCGCAGCGTCGGGAAGTCCCGAAACAGGTCGCCCTGGATGAACTGCATGAAGGCCGCGGTATCGGCATTGATGTAGTGCGCGCCGGTGTGGTGGAAGTTGGGATTGCAGCAGGACGAAACGTGGATCATTGCCGGCACGTCCAGCTCGCACAGCTTCTCGTAGACCGGATACCAGTAGCGGTCGGTCAGCGGCGGATCGGTCCAGTAGCCGCCCGTCGGATCGGGATTGAGGTTCACGCCGACGAAGCCGAGTTCGTTCACCACCCGCTCGAGTTCGGGCAGGCAGTTCTTCGGCGACACGCCGGGGAACTGCGGCAACTGGCCGACGCCGGCGAAATTGTCCGGCAGCAAGGTGCAGATGCGGTGGATCAGGTCATTCGACACCGTCGCCCACTGCTTGCTCACCGCCTCGGTGCCGACGTGGTGCGCCATGCCCGCGGCACGCGGCGACAGCACGGTCAGCGTGCTGCCGCGCTCGGCCTGCAGCTTGAGCTGCGGCTGCACGCTGTTGACCAGCATCTCGTCGCTGATGCCCAGGTCGGTCGAAGCCGGCTTGCGCGCCGGATCGGCCAGGCCGGCCAGCTGCTTGTCGCGGAACTGGTGCAGCACCGCCGGCTCGGTGGTGTAGTGGCAATGCGCGTCGATGATCATGGTGCGGCTGCTTCCTGATTCGATGAGAGGCTCGCCGCGGCGAGGAATTGCAGCAGCCGGGCGCTGGTGCGCTCCTCGGTCTGCTCGGCCACGGCGACATCCCAGTACTCCGCGCGCGGCAGGCACTCTTCGAGGTAGCGGGCGGCGGACGTGGCGTGCGAAGCGTCGTGCCCGGGCAGGATCAGCGCGGGGATATCCAGGCTCAGCAGATCTTCCGGCTCCGCACCCGGCGCGGTATCGCGGTCGAACAGGCGGCGCTGCATGCCGACCACCGTGAGCTTGTAGCGCTCCACGTCCAGTGCGGCATAGGCCTTGGCGAAGGCGGGATCGCTACGCAGCACCGAAGCCCAGGGACCGCCGCGCGGATCGGCGCCGAAGGGCTTGCCGCTCTCGGCCACCAGCGCCACCACCTTCTCCAGCCCGTGCTGTTGCACGAACGCCAGGTGCTCGGCGAAACGCTGATGGCTGCTCAAGCGGTAACGGGCGCCGCCTACCGGCCAGTACAGCACCATGCTCTGCACCCGCTGCGGATGCGCCACACCGAAGGCCAGCACCGGTGAGCAGCCCATGCAGCCACCCATCAGATGTGCACGCTCGATGCCGAGGTGATCCAGCAGCCCCCTGCCCTGGGCGACGAAATGGTCCCAGCCGATATGCTCGACGCGGCCGCCCGACTGCCCGGTTTCGCGCCGGTCGAAGATGATGCAGGTATGGCTGCGGCTGAGGTGATCGAGCGGCTTGGTCCGCGCATAGGCGCCGAGCATCGACCAGGTCTCCAGCGTGGCGTTGAAGCCGCCGGGCGAGAACATCAGCAATGGGGGACCGGAGCCGAGGACTTCGTAGCGGGTCTGGATACCGTCGATGGACACGATAGGCATGGCGTACTCCTCAGGGCGCCGGCTTGACCGGCGGAGCGCCCTTGATCTGGCGCGCGGCACGCACATCCGCCGCATAGGTGCCGATCGCATCGAGCGCGATGCGGGCGACATTGGCATAGCTCTCGACCTGCGAATCGATCGAACTCGCCGCATAGCCGATGGCGGCATGGGCCATGCGCACCCGTCCGTCCAGCCAGGGCCCGCCGCCGAATCCGCCGAGCACCGGGATGCGCACCGCCTGGGCCACCGCAGGCCCGGCCACCGGCCCGGAATTGGTGAAATCCAGCAGCGAAGCGCCGGCCGCTTCCAGCCGCTTCGCCTCCTCGATCAGCCGCGCCGTCATCTCCGGCGGCACTTGCGCGCCGGGCGCCGAGGCCGCGGCGTAGGGAATGCCGTACTGCAATGCCGTCTGCGGCGTGATGCCGAACTGTGCGAACACCGGGATGCCTGCCCGCACCAGCGCCAGCACCGCCTCGGGAAAATCGGTGGCGCCGTCGAGCTTGATCATGTCGGCCCCCGCTTCCTTGACCAGCCGGATCGCGGCGCGCACCGCGGAGTCGGTGCCTTCCTGCAGCGGGCCATAGGGGAAGTCGCAGCTCAGCAGGGCGCGCTTCACACCGCGCCGCACCGCCTTGCACACCACCAGCATCTCCTCCATGGTGATTTCCAGCGGGTTGGCATGGCCCCACAGGTTGACGCCCACCGTGTCGCCGACCGAAACGATGTCCACCCCGGCGCGATCCACGATCTGCGCCATCTGGTAGTCCCAGGCCACCACGCCGACGATCTTGCGGCCGTCGGCCTTCATCTGCTGCAGCGCGGGGATGGTCACCGCGTTACTGTCCGGCTTCATGTTGTATCTCCTTGTAGTGCCGCCAGCCTCAGCCGGTCAACGCGGCGGTGCCCGGTACGAATAGTTCTTCCACCGCGCAGGGACCGGAAATGATGTGCTGCTCGACGGCGTAGCCGATCAGCGCCTCCAGCATCGGCCGGTTGGCCTCGACGCCGTAAGGCAGTGGATCCTTGCCGGTGATCTCGAACACGCGCTGGTACATGCGATCCGGCTTGGTCGGCGCGGCGATGCTGCCAGCGCGCAACTGCTCCAGGTAAGGCTGTTTGGCCGCGACGAAGGCGTCGAACAGGCGCGCCGGCAGTTCCGGATGGGCCCGCAGCACTTCGTCCTTCACCACCAGCAGATGGTTGATCGGGTAGTGGCCGCTCTGCTCCAGCAGGCGGAAGCCACGTTCGGCGGCATCGGGAATCAATGGCGCCACGTCCGCATGCTCCACCTGCACGCCGATGCAGGCCGCGATCTCGCCGGCCGTCAGCAGCCGCTCCAGGGTCTTGCCTTTTTCAATGGAGACCACGTTGGCCGGTGGCTGGAATTCCGCCACATGCTCGTCGCCCGACAGCACCCAGGTGATCTTGTCGAGATCGACGCCGTGCTCATGCCGCAGGACGCTGCGCGCCCACACTCCGGTGGTCACCGTGTAGCCGCGGTTGACGCCGACCTTCTTCCCTTCCAGATCCTTGGGATTGCGGATGCCCAGCTTGGTGTTGTGCAGGATGGCGCCGTGATGGAAGCCCCGCACCAGGAAGATCGGCAGCGCCGTGAAGGCCTTGTGATGGGCCCGCGCGCAGAGATAAGTCGTGATGGCCATCTCGCTGACCTCGAACTCCAGCCCGCGCACCATCCGCCGGAAGGCCTGGATGATGGCCGGCACTTCCTCGAACTCCAGCGTGTAGCCCTGCGGCTTCACCTCACCGTCCTTCAGCGCCCGGGTATGTCCCAGGGTCTGCAGGGCGGCTTTCAGCTTGTGTTCTGTCATCATGAAATTCCTTCTAGAGATACGGACGCCTCGTGGCCTCCGGCCCCTCAGCAGCAGTCGTCGTCGAAGCCGTCGGGCGCCGCCAGCGAACGCATCAGCCAGTCGCAGGGCAGATCCTCCTCGGTGATCTCGAGCGCCGGCTTGAACACCTTGAAGCGATGGCGCACTCCCGCCGCGGTCCAGAACACCACCACCGTCTCCAGCGGCGGACAGCCCGGCAGGGCGCAGGCGATCTCCGATACCAGCACCACCACCCCCGGCCCCAGCCGGAAACGCCGGCGCGTCTGTTCGCTCAAGCGATCCAGGGCCTGCAGCTGCTCCGGACTTTTCCTTGGGGCTCCCAGCATCGATGTACCTCAGCCGTTGCCCATGTTCATAGCCGTCGGCCGAGGCAAATGGACGGGGCCCGCGCGTGCGGAGCGAACCCCGTCCATGGCCCTCAGACCGAGGTCTGGGCCTTGCCGGGCCGCACCGTCAGCGCATCCCTGGCGGCGTCCTTGAACAGCTGATCCGGCGCCAGGATCACCGCGGCGGAACGCACGCGGTGATGCGCCGGATCCACGCCCGGGGGCACCTCTCCCTTTTCCGCCAGCGCCTTCGCCGCCTTCATCAGGCGCATGCGCGCCATGACGATGCCGTTGTCGGTGGAACTCAGGTTCTCCCGCGTGCGGTCGCAGATCGGGCCCATGCTTTCCTGCAGCGAGGCGTCCTGCATGCCGATGCCATCGATGCCGCTGTAGGCATGACCGGCTTTCTGCGAGTCACGGTCCATCAGGTAGTTGTTGCTCTTGTTGGCGAGCGGGATGTAGGTGCCCGGAATGGTGGCGACGTGGATGCCCTTGCCGGCGACCATCGCGTCGCGCTCGGTCTTGCTCAGCGCGCGCACCGGGTGGTAGTCGAAGCTCCAGGCCCAGCAGCTCTCGTCGTCGATCGGGATCCAGAAGTGGCCGTGCACCGGGTGGTCGCCGCGCGGCGGCACCATGGTGAAGCAGGGCATCACCCAGGGCGTAATGCGCCAGTAGAACTTGCCATCCTCGGCATTGCGGCGCGCACCGATCAGCAGGCCGCCGTCGGACGGCACCACCTCGAACACCGGCTTGGTGTCGTTGAGGTTGTACTGGTTGCCCTTGGCGCCCTTGAACAGCGGATCGCTGTTGAGGTTGCCGCGGTGCAGCCAGGAGACGTGGCTGGAATCGATGCCGCCCTCCATGGCCTGCAGCCAGTTGCATTCCTGCAGGCGCTTGGAGGTGTAAGTCTGCTCCGGCGGCACCAGGGAGAACTCGAACTCCGGCAGCGGCGGCTGCTTGTCGCGCGGGCCCATATAGGTCCATAGCACGCCGCCCTGCTTCACCAGCGGATAGCCGGTGAGCTTGATGCGCGAGCAGAAACCGTTCTCGGAAGGCTCGGACGGCACATCGACGCACTGGCCGGTGACGTCGTACTTCCAGCCGTGGTACGGGCAGCGGATGCCGTTTTCCTCGTTGCGGCCGAACCACAGCGAGACGCCGCGATGGGCGCAGAACTCGCTGATCAGGCCGTAACGGCCTTCGGTATCGCGGAAGGCCAGCAGGCTTTCCGACAGCAGCTTCACCCGCACCGGCGGGCAGTCGTTTTCCGGAAGCTCCTCCGCCAGCAGGGCCGGAATCCAGTAGCTGCGGAACATCGCGCCCATGGGGGTGGTCGGGCCGGTTTGCGTCAGCAGGTCATTCTGTTCTTTTCTAAGCATTTACTGCTCCAATCGTCAGATCTTGTGGCTTTCAAGCGTGGAAGGATGAAACAGCTCCTCCACCTGCAACCGGCGCTTGGACAGGCCCTGCGCGTGGTGGTGGTGGAGGAAGTTGTCGAGAACCTTGCGGTTCGGCGCATAGCCGTAGGACCAGAAATCCGGCCCCATCAGCGTGCGCGCGGCGCGCAACTGCTCCTCGACGAAAGGCAAGGTCACCTTGGTGGCCGAGGTATCGACCAGGCGCGACAGGGCGATGCTCTTGGCTTCGCCGAACGCCTTGGCCACCGCCATCGGCAGCCAGGGATGCTGCTCCGCCAGTTCGCGGCGCACGCCGAGGACATGCATGATCGGGAAGATGCCGGTGCGGCGGAAATAATCGGCGGCGGTGCGCGAAGGATCCGGGAACAACCAGCCGACCTGTGGATTGCCCTGCTCGAAGCAGGACGGCGCACGCGGCCCGATGATGCCGTCGATCTCGCCGCGCTCCAGCATCTGCGACAGCGTCACGTCTTCCGGCGCCGTCTCGATGCGGATGTCCGGCGGCAGCTGCAACGGGATCTTCTCCGGCCGCCCCGGCGTTTCCATGCCGCCACGAACCCAGGCGATGTCCGACGGATTGACGCCGTATTCGTCCTGCAACAGCGCGCGCGCCCAGACACAGGCGGTCAGCTGGTATTCCGGTGTGCCGATGCGGCGCCCCTTCAGGTCCGCCGGGCTGTTGATGCCGCGGTCGGTGCGGATGCAGATCGCCGTGTGGCGGAAGGCGCGCGAGGGAAACACCGGCACGCCGACGTAGGGATTGGTGCCGGCGGCGGTCTTCACCGAAAAGCTGCTCAGCGACAGCTCGCTGACGTCGAAGGCGACATCGCGGAAAGCGCGGAAGAACATCTCCTCCGGCGACAACAGCATATAGACCGGATCGGTGCCGTCGATCTGCACGTCGCCGTCCACCAGTGGACGGGTCCGGTCGTAGTTGCCCATCGCGATGGACAGTTTTAGTTTCGACAAAATACGGCTCCTCGGCTCAGGCGGCTTTGGCCGACCGTTTCAGATTGTTGAAAAGGGTGGCGAGGCTCACCGCGGGGTCGGCCAGTTCGGCGGCGCCGACCTGCCCGCCGAGGGCGATGATCTCCTTGCCGAAGCGCACATCGCGGGCGCTGTTGATGCCGATGGCCGCAACCAGCCTGCCTTCGCGCAGATGGAAGAACACCACCGGGCCGCCGCCCAGGGTACCGCGCTGCACCACCTCGTCGCCGGCCTGCGGCACGCCCGCGATCTGCAGGTTCAGGTCGAACTGGTCGCTCCAGAACCATGGAATTTCCGCGTAAGGCTTGCGGGCGCCGAGGATGTTGCGCGCCACGGCGATGGCCTGGTTCTGCGCGTTCTGCCAGGACTCCAGGCGGATGTGCCGGCCGAGCAGGGGATTGAAATGGCTGCTGACGTCGCCGGCGGCGTAGATCTTCGGATCGCTGCTGCGCCCGTATTCGTCGACGACGATGCCGTTGTCGATCTCCAGTCCGGCCGCCTGTGCCAGTTCCACATTGGGAATGACGCCGATACCGACCACCACCGCGTCCGCAGTCAGCACCTCGCCGTTGTCAAGTTCCACCAGCGCGCGGCCATTGTCGTCGCCGATGCGCCGCACGCTGGCGCCGGTGCGCAGGGCAACACCCTTCTGCCGGTGCAGATCGGCGTAGAACGCGCCGAGCAGCGGCGGCACGCCGCGCGCCATCGGCAGCGGCGCCAGTTCCAGCACGCTGACCTTGCATGCACGCAGCAGTGCGGCGGCCGCCACTTCCATGCCGATGAAGCCGGCCCCGATCACCACGATGTGCGCGCCCGGCAGCATGCGCTGCTGCAACCGGCGGCTGTCCTCGATGGTACGCAGATAACTGACCAGCGGATGGGCTGAACCTTCCAGCGTCAGCGGACGCGGCCGCGTGCCGGTGGTCAGGATCAGGTTCTCATAGGCGATGCGCGAGCCATCGTCCACTTCGACCATGCTCTGCGCGCGGTCGATGCGCAGCGCCTTCCTGCCGTGCAACAAGGTGATGCCGGATTCGGCGTACCAGTCGGCCGGCCGCACCCAGGCGATCTTCGCCAGGCTGGCATCGCCGAGGAACTCCTTCGACAACGCCGGCCGTTCGTACGGCGGATGCGCTTCATCGCCGATGATGGCGATCGGACCGCCGTGTCCGCCCTGGCGCAAGGCCTCCGCGGCGCGGCCGCCGGCCTGGCCGGAGCCGATGATGACGACAGCGCCCACGGAGCCCTGCCCTTCCGGCGCACTCATACGGACACGCCGGAAACCACCGGCGTCGCTTCAGGCAAGGACATTCCCCTCACGCCGCGACTCCGCGATGCTCGGACGGATCGATGCAGAGCTGGCCGTCGACGACATGGACAGTCCAGGTGCGCAGCGCCTCGGTGCAGGGCGCCGCGGTGGCATGACCAGTACGGATGTCGAAACGCCCCTGGTGGAACGGGCATTCGATCTCGCAACCCATGACGAAGCCTTCGGCCAGCGAGCCGGGGCCGTGCGTGCACAGATCCTGCGTGGCGTAATACCGTCCATCGAGATTGAACACCGCGTACGCTACGTTATCCAGCACAACCTGGACCGGCATATCGGGTTCGACGGCGGCAGCGGCGCACAGGGCGACCAGCTGCGCCTCTTGAATCTGGGAATCGGCCGACACTTCTTTCCTCCTTCAATGACTCGGCACTTCGCCTCGGGCGGGCGGAAGTTTTATGGGAACGTCCGTCGCGGGCTGGCGCCCGCGACGTTCATGGATGACTTTCGATCTCGGCCCGGCCGGGAACGTTGCTGATGCGCCGCATGCGTCGCCACAGCGTGGTCACGCTGATGCCGAGTTCGGCGGCGGTCTTGCCGCGGTGACCGCTGTTGCGATGCAGAGCGTCGAGGATGGAAGCCTCCTCGGCATGCGCCACCCGGTCGCACAGGTAGCTGCCCACCGCCGCAGGCTCCACCGCGCGCTGCAGCGGCCGGTAGCCTTCGTCGGCGCGTGCGAAGTGATGCGGAAACAGGATGTCGCCTTCCGCCAGGCTGACCGCGCGCTCCAGCACATTGCGCAGTTCGCGGATATTGCCGGGCCAGGACTGTTCGACCAGCCGGTTCATCGCATCCGGATGGATCCTGCGGGTGCTGCGGCCATCGGCCCGGTCCAGGCTGTCGATCATGCTGGCGGCGATCGCGGGAATGTCCTCGCGACGATCGCGCAGCGGCGGCAGGTGGATGTCGATGACGTTGAGGCGGTAGTACAAATCCTCACGGAAATGGCCTTCCTGCATGTGCCGGTGCAGGTCGCGGTTCGAGGTGACGATGATGCGCACATCGGTCGGGATCGGTTTGACCGAGCCGATGCGGCACACCTCGCGCTCCTGGATCACGCGCAGCAGCTTGGCCTGGATGTCGACGTTGATCTCGGTGATCTCGTCGAGCAGCAGCGTGCCGCCGTTGGCCTGCTCGAACACGCCGGGACGGCCGCCCTTGCGGGCGCCGGTAAAGGTGCCGTCCATGTAGCCAAACAGCATGCTGTCGACCAGGCTGTCCGGCAGCGCCGAACAATTGATGGCGACGAAGGGGCCGGTGCGGCGTGCCGAAGCGTTGTGGATCGCCTGGGCGAACAGCTCCTTGCCGGTGCCGCTTTCACCGTTGAGGAATACCGGCGCGTTGCGGCGCGCGGCAGCCTTGCCACGCTCGATGGCCTTGCCGATGGCCGGACCGTCGCCGATGATGTCGTCCCAGCAGTACTTGGCGGAGAGGCTGCTGAAGCCGCGGCTGCTGCCCGCGTGCTTGTCGCCCGAGGCTACCGGCTGGTCGAAGCCGAGGCCGAATTCCGCCACCGTGCCGAGACGCACCGTGCGCGCCGCCATTTTCGATTCGGCGCTCTGCGTGATTTCCAGGATCCGCTCCCCGACCGGAAACGCCACGCGGATGGTGCCGGTGGTTTGGTCCTCTTCCCACTCGGGGCGACCGCTGCGGGACACCGCGCGTGCGATCGCGCTCACATGGCCTTCGCGCGTGGGAAATACGGTGCCATTGCGATCGACGCGGCGTACACAGCGCCCGCTGCCGTCGGCAATGACCACGTCGCCGGAACACAGGCGGGCCAGGAGCGGCAGGATCGCCAGCATGTCGTCGCCCAAGGTTCCACCTTCCCTCATGACGTCTTCCAGAATGCCGTCACCGAATGAATGCAGCGGACGCACCCCCCTGTTGAGCGTCATCAGAGGAACTCCGCGCCTTGCCGAATTCCCTCGAGGTTCCTGCGCGTAACGCTGCCGGGAACCTGCCTCCAGATCCACTCAACCGTACTCATTTTGCGGACGCTCATGATTCGCACCTAATCATTGCTGCAGCCTTGCGTACCGGCATTTCTGCCTCTTTCGGAGTGGAAACTTACGTTCTTTTATATGGAACGGTTTTCCTTTATGTTGAACGTACTTTTAACAGCGCTTCCGGGCGATGTCAATTGCGAACGGCCGCGCGCCGCAGCCGACGCCGCTTGAGGCTTGATTTGCGTGGAACTTGATTGCCGCCCGGAGTGCACCGGCACACCGTCATCGCGCACCGATCCGGAAAATTTCCGCAGCGGTTTTCCGATGACGGCTTATGCTCGCGGTCGGAGAAGAGCGTGTGAAGACACGCAGGCAGCAGGCCGCAGAGGCCAGCCTCGGACAGCGCGGTGGGTGGGGTGCAAGGAAGACTGTCGCCTTGAAGCGAAGTCGCGACTTCGCCGCCTCAGCGGCTGGAAGAATCCGGGATTATTGCCAGTGGCCGTGCCGCGAAAACGAAACGACCGCGCGCGCCGCTCAGAAAATCCTGGAACGGTCGCCGAGACGCAGGGAGATGGCCTTGGCCGCTTCGTTGACGTTGCCGGCGAGCGCCAGCAGCCGGCTCTTGGTCAGGCGCTGCGTCGGACCGGTCACGCCCACCGCGGCGACCGAGTTGCCGCTGTCGTCGCGGATCGGGGCGGCGATGCTGCGCACGCCGATCTCGTATTCCTCGTCATCGGTGGCGTAGCCCCGCGTGCGGATCTTGGCCAGTTCCTCCTGCAAGGTCGCCGCATCGACCATGGTCCGCGGCGTGCGCTGCTCCAGCCCGGCGCTGATGATCCGCTCGATCGCGGCCGCCGGCTGGAAGGCGATCATCGCCTTGCCCTCGGCCGTGCAATGCACCGGCTTGCGCAGGCCGATGCCGGAACTGATGCGGTTGACCTTCTGGCTTTCGAGGAAATTGACGCAGACCACGCCGCCGTGATCGAGGATCGACAGGTCGACGGTTTCGCCGGTCTGCTCACGCAAGGTCATCAGCCAGGGTTTGGCCTCGAACGAGATATCGATCTTGCGGCGCACCAGCGAACCCAGCTCGAACACCGCCAGGCCCAGGCGGTATTTGCCGGTTTCCTTGTTCTGCTCGAGCATGCCGGCCTCGACCAGCGTCGAGGCCAGCCGATGCACCGTGCTCTTGGCCAGGCCCAGGCGCTCCGCCAGGGCGCTGATTCCCATCTCGCTGCGCTCATCGGAGAACGTCTTCATCAACAGGATCGCGTTGGCAACAGACGACAGCCGGGTACTGCCGTCGTCGGAATTTTTCGCCTGGCCTGCCATTCGACAAGATCTCTCTGAATAGGGGGAATCGCTTGATCAGCTATGGAATCTGCCATGCAAGAGGGCTGCCGCGCAAGCGCCGGGCCTGAGGCCGCCGCGACGGGTCGGCATCCGGGATGGATCGCGACGGGGGCGACAAGCACCCGGATTCAATACTGGGCGGCAATGCCTTGCGCACTGCGCCGCTTACAATTTACCAACCTTCCCGCCATGTTCCACGGAACAGCTGATGAGAAAGCCAAAGCCGCAACGAACCCGGAAACCGCTGGGACAGCCTCCGGGCGCGTCGCGGAATCCGCTAGAAACCGAACTGCGTGCGCAGCGCCACTTCGTTCCAGCTGCCGCCGGTTTCCGGGTACGGCGCGGTGAGGCTGCCGCGATCGAGGAAGCCGTGGATGTAGTTGAGCATGAATTTGACGTTGTTGTTGGCGTACCAGTTCATACCCAGAGTCAGACTTTGCTGCACCCCCCCGGCAACGGCATCGGGCGAGTTGGCGATGCCTTCGATGAACTTGTCGTTCATATTGACCCAGCTGTAGCGGGCCGCCACTTCCAGGGCGCCGAAGTTGCCCCACGACAGTGAAATGGGGTTGGCCGGAGACAGGTTGGCGAAGCCAGCGGCGGATGGCACGTAGTTGTGGCGCTCCCCGGTCAACGACCACGTGACCTCGCCATAAGCGCCCTGGAAACTGACATCAGCCAGGCCCTGGCGTTGCACGTCGTAATGGTAGTACTCGCCAAGGGCCAGGAACGGACCATAGGCGGCGGCGAATTCCGCACTGTAGGTGCCACCGCTGCGTACCGGGTTCTTGGCAGAGCCGAAGCTGACACTGATGATATTGGTCGGATCAACGCGCAACTCGGCCTCATCGCTCAAGGACAGGCTGTTGAAAGTCGAGCCCGACTTAAAGGTCGGCTGCACCACGCGCTGGAACCCGGCGCCCAGATGGAACAGGTTGGCTCCGGACCGCCAGAAGTTGTAGGTGTAGCGTCCCGTGATCCCGACCTGCTCCTGGTTCGCCGCCGCGGTGTGGTTGTCGCCCGCCTTGGGGCCGGTCAGCATGATCACACCGAAGAAGCGGTCGGTGTAGTCGCGCAGACCGAACACCGCCCTGCCCTCGCCACTGGCGTAGCCGGTCGCCAGGCGATCCGGTGTCGGATGCTCGAGGAAGATACCGCTCGAACTGCCCAGCGCCTCATCGAGGAAGATCGGCGGTGTCTCGTAACCCATTTCGATACTGGTGCGGGTGGAGAACGGACGAAAGCCGGTATAGCTGACCAGCGCCTTCTTGAAGCCCGCGGTCGGGCCGCCGGAAGCGGCGATGGTTTCATCCGAGTTGCCGAAGTCGTAGGCCAACTCGGCGTGCCAGTCTTCCTGGAAAGTCGCATTGAAGCCGATCTGCATGCGGCGGGCATTGAAGCCGCTCTGGATCTTCTGTGGCACCGACGCGCTGGACGATGGATGGAAGTCGTTCAGGCCGAAGTCGAACTGCATCAGCGACAGTAACTCGATCTGGTTGCGCCCATCCGCGCTGCGCCAGCCCGGCCGGTTCCTCGGCGACATGGTGATGGTCGGCCCCGGCGAAGTTGCCGGCCGCAGGTCGGCGGTGGCGATCGCCTGCACCTGCGCATTGGCGGTATCCGCAGCAGCTTGTGCCTTGTCGGCGCGGGCCTGGCTCTCCTTCTCCGCGTCGACCAGGTGGTCCAGCATCTCCTGCTGCTTCTTCAGCATCTCCTGCTGCTGCTGGATCTGCTGTTGCAGTTCCCTGATCTGGTTCTTCACCGGATCAGTGGTTTCGGCAAATGCCGGGCGGGCCGCAAGCAGTGCACCTGCGCTCAGCACTCCAATGGAAATACGTCTCAGCATGAAACTCTCCTCCCCTGTGATTTCTTTTGTTTTGGCGCCGGGGTGACCGGACACGCCATACCTGACAGGCATTAACGCACCGAGTGTGCCACCCACCAAAATTTTGCAATCAAGTTGATATACTGCAATTCCTCAGACTGGAACAGCGCCCATGGCCGCCCGGACCGATGACAGCCGCGAGACCATACTGCGCGCACGCAACCTGCTGAAGCGCGCACACACCGCGGCGGATCTGCGCGCGGCCCAGGCGGTCCTGTTCGTCAGCGACTACGGCCTGTCGCTGCAGCAGACCGCCGCCATGCTCGGCTGCTCGCCCCCCACCGTCGGCCGCCTGCGCCGATGGCTCGGCTCCAGCTCCCAGAATGGCCAGTCCATGCATGAACAATGGGGCGGCCGGCGCAGGCAAAACCTGAGCCCGGAAGAAGAAAAGCGCTTCCTCGGCAGATTCCTGGAGCAGGCCCGAGGGGGGGAGGCCATCACGGTGAAGGCGATCCGGCAGGCCTATGAAGCCAGGCTCGGCCGCATCGTACCCGACTCCACCATCTACCGCCTGCTGCAACGCCATGGCTGGTACAAGGTGACGCGCGGCGCCTATCGCGATGCCGCCAGCCGCAGTGCAGCAGGATCAAAATCATCTTGATTGCAGTAATTGGATCTGCGGAAGACTGGATTCAGCGGTTTCCCGTGATGCTTTCGCGTTGCGCAATGTTCACGGTTGAAAAAGCAGGGGGCTGGATTTTCAGTTCTGCAATGCCGCCCGGCGCAGGCTCAGGAAGCCGCGCCGTCCGTCGCCGCACGATCGGCCTCGGCCCACAACTGGCCGGCCAGATGAAACGCCGCATTCGCCGCCGGCACGCCGCAATAGATGGCCGCCTGCAGCAACACTTCCTTGATCTCGTCGCGCGTCACGCCGTTGTTCTTCGCGGCCAGCAGATGCAACCTCAACTCCTGCTCGCGATTCAAGGCCACCAGCATGGCGATGGTCAGCAGGGAGCGCGTGTGCCGCGGCAGGCCCGGACGCGTCCAGATCTCGCCCCAGGCGTAACGGGTGATCAGTTCCTGGAATTCGCGGTTGAAGTCGTTCAGGCCCTGCTGGGCGCGATCGACATGGGCATCGCCCAGCACTGCCCGGCGCACTTCCATGCCGGCCTTGCGCCGCTCGTCTTCATCCATTGCGCGCTCCCTTGAAACCTCAGTAACGCAGGAAATCCAGCACCGCCGCATTGAACTGCGACGGCGATTCGATATTGCACAAATGCGCACCAGGCAGGTCGATCTGGCGGCCATCGGGCACGCCGCCGGCGATGGAGCGCAGGTCCGCCGGCGGCGTCACCGGATCGTCGATGCCGGCAATGGCCAGCGTCGGCGCCTTGATGCGCCCCAGGTCGGCGCGGAAGTCGGCATCGATGAGCACACCGCAACAGGCCGCGTAGCCTTCAGGAGAAGTCGCCAGCAACTGTTGCCGCACTTCGTTCACCGCGGCGGGCTCGCGCTCACGGAACGCCGGCGTGAACCAGCGCAGCACCGACCCATCGGCGATTTCCTGCAGGCCGTGCGCATGAACCTGCCCGATGCGCGCCATCCAGCCCTCCGCGGTGCCGATCTTCGCCGCCGTGCTGCACAACACCAGCCGTTCGATCCGCTGCGGCGCATTGAGTGCCAGCCACTGCCCGACCAGGCCGCCCATGGAAAGCCCGCAGAAGTGCGCGCGTTCGGCGCCGGCGTGATCCAGCACCGCCAGCGCATCGCCGGCCAGATCCTCAATGGTGTACGGACCGGCCGGCGTGGACGAACGTCCATGTCCGCGACGGTCGTAGCGCAGCACGCGGAACTGCGCGGCGAGCGCCGCCACCTGCGGGCGCCACATGTCGCTGCTGGCGCCGAGCGAATTGCACAACAGCAGCCAGGGCGCCTGCGAGCGCCCGCTGTCCGGGCTGTCGACGCTGTAGTACAGGCTGCCTTCGCCCGCGGGTATGGAGACGAATGGCATGGAATTCAGATCGAATACAGTTTGAGAACGGCGTCGATGAAGCTGTGGCTGCTGCCCAGGTAGGCTTGCGGCTGCAACAGCTGCTCCAGCTGCGCCGCCGTCAGCAGGGCGGAAACGCGTGTATCGGCAGCCAGCGCCGCAAGCAGCGGCTGCTTCTGCTCCACGGCCCGGCGACATGCCGCCTCCACCAGGCGGTGCGCCTCGCCCCGGCCCAGCCGCGACGCCAGCGCCATGGTCACCGCCTCCGCCATCAGCAAGCCCTGGGTGGCATCGAGGTTCTCGCGCATGCGCAGCGGATGCACCTCGAGATCCTTCAGCACCGTCGTCATGTGCGCCAGCGCACCGGATGCCAGCAATACGATCTCCGGCAGCGTGTCCCATTCGGCATGCCAGCCGCCGGCGCCACGCTCGTGCTCCTGCACCATCGCCGACAGCATGGTCGAGACCAGGCCGGGCACCCGCGTCGCCGCCGCTACCGTCACGGTGCACCCGACCGGATTGCGCTTGTGCGGCATGGTGGAGGAACCGCCCTTGCCTGGCGCACCCGGCTCCAGCGCCTCGCCCAGCTCGGTCTGCATCATCAGCGCGACATCGCGCGCGATCTTGCCGATGCTGCCGGTGAGCAAGCCCAGCGTCGTCGCCACCTCGCACAGGCGATCGCGCTGCGCATGCCAGGGCAGCGCCGGCAGCGCCAGTTGCAGTTCTTCCGCCAGGGCAGCAGCCACCGCGGGACCGGATTCCCCCAGCGAAGCCAGGGTGCCCGCCGCGCCACCGAATTGCAGCACCAGGCCGCTTTCACGGATGGCCGAAATCCGGCCCTGGTGGCGGATCAAGGCATCGAGCCAACCCGCCGCCTTCAAACCGAAAGTGACCGGCAGGGCCTGTTGCAGCAACGTGCGGCCCGCCATCACGGTGCCGCGGTGCGCATCCGCCAGGACAGCGGCGCAGCCGGCCAGGGCCATCAGCTGGTCTCCGATGCGCCGCAGGCCCTCGCGCAGCTGCAGCACCAGTCCGCTATCGATCACGTCCTGACTGGTCGCGCCCCAATGTACGTAGCCAGCGGCTTCCCTGCTGTGCACCGCCACCCGCGCGGTCAGCGCCGCAACCAGGGGGATGGCCAGATTGCCGCCGCCGACCGCCGCCGCGCCCAGGGCATCGAGGTCGAAGTCCTCCGCCACGCAGGCCCGCCCGATCAGTTCCGCCGCTTCGGCCGGAATGACGCCGCAGCGCGCCTCGGCACGCGCCAGCGCCGCTTCGAAGTCGAGCATGCGCTGCACCCGCATGCGCGGCGCGAACACCTCGCGCATCGCCTCGGTGGTGAACAGGTCTTGCAGCAGCGCGTCCATTCAGCGGGCCGCCCGCCCTTGAACCATCATCGTTGTGGCAGGCACGTCAGACGGCGAAGAACACGGTTTCATGCTCGCCCTGCATGTGGATATCCCAGCGATAGTGACCCTCGCCGTCGGATTGCGCCATCAGGGTGTCGCGGCGCGACGCCGGCACCAGCGCCAGCACCGCATCCTCGGCATTGGCCGGCTCGCCGCCGAAATAGATGCGCGTCAGGGCGCGCTTGAGGATGCCGCGCATCAGCACCGAGACTACGATATGCGGCGCCTGCAAGCAGCCGCCCGGCCCCGCCACGCGGCCCGGCTTGATGGTGCTGAACTGGAAGCCACCATCCGCTCCCGTGGGAATGCGTCCGAAGCCGACGAAGTCCGCATCGAGCGGCGCCGCGCCCTGGTCCTCCGGGTGACGGTAGCGTCCGGCCGCGTTGGCCTGCCACACCTCGATCAGGGCATCCGGCACCGCGGCGCCGTTGCCGTCGAACACGCGGCCGCTGATGCGGATGCGCGTGCCCGCCGCCTGCAGCCCCGCCACTTCGTTGCGATACAACGGCGACAGGCCGATACGGAAGTAAGGCCCCACGGTCTGGGAAGTCGTAGCCTGGAAACTCATCTCACTTCTCCCACGGCGTCTGGTGCCGGCCGCGCAGCACGATGTCGAAGCGGTAGGCCAGGGCGAACTCGGACTTGCTGTTTTCCCAATCCAGCGACGACACCAGGCGGTTGCGCGCCTTCTCGTCGGCGATGCAATTGAAGATCGGATCGAACGGCAGCAGCGGATCGCCCGGAAAATACATCTGCGTCACCAGCCGCTGCGCGAAGGCCTCGCCGAACAGCGAGAAGTGGATGTGCGCCGGCCGCCAGGCGTTGTAATGGTTGCGCCAGGGATACTCCCCCGGCCGTATGGTGGTGAAACGGTAGCGGCCTTCCGCATCGGTGACGACCTGGCCGAGCCCGGTAAAGTTTGGATCGAGCGGCGCATCGTGCAGATCGCCTTCATGCAGATAGCGTCCGGCCGCATTACACTGCCAGATCTCCAGCAAGGTGTTCGACAAGGCCTTGCCGTTCTCGTCGAGGACGCGCCCCGTCACGATGATGCGCTCGCCGATGGATTCTCCGGCGTGCCCCGCCGTCAGGTCCGCCGCGTGCTTGCCGATGGTCGTTGCCGAGAACACCGGCCCCGTCACTTCAGACAACGTTGCCGGAATCTCGATCAGAGGCTGCAAGGGCCCGCGCTTCACGGTCGAGCCGTAGGCCGGATGCACGTATTCCGGCTGCGTATGCCACCAGGGCTTGCGGTACCCCTTCAGATCAGACATGCCACTCCTCATCAAAGATCGCTTCAAACGCGGCATGGTCGGACCGCGTTCATCGAAGTCTGTAATTTCAAGCCGGGCCGGCCCGGAAGCCTTGCATGGTCTCTGCACAGCGGTTCCATGCGCAGACCAGGTCCGGCATCCGGCGCGGCGCCGGCAATGCGCATGCCTGCCATGCTGCATGGAGCCCGCGGGAGACCGCCCGATGCGCTGCTGCCGCTGTCTACGCAAGAAGCAGACCGCCCGGTATCGGTCAATGGAATCAAATCAGTAGCTCACAGAAGAAAGGCAGATCCAACGCGGCAGAACAAGGAAAATTCACTGCTGTCGTCGGCGTCGATTTGCTCCGGCACATCCCGCCTGTATTGCACATCTGCAACATCTTCATTTCAAAACCGCACGGCCGTTCAAACGGTCACGGACATTCCCGGTCTCGCTGTTTTTCCATATCCGGAAGAAGACTGCGCGATCGAGCGGAGTCTTCTTCCGGGCGGCAAGATATCGCTATGACAGGCTTCGCCTTGAACTACCTGGCGAATGACACCAGCAGACCCAGGGCGACCTGCTGGATGTGCTCGCCCACACCGAAGGTATCGGTGGAAGACGGCAGGTTGCTGTAGGCAGCGGAAGGACCGTTGTCGAGCACGCTGTACAAGCCGTAGACGGAAACCATGCGGCGGTACAGGTAGTACGTCAGGCCGGCGTTGTATTGGCTGCCGTTGAGACCCGCGGTACTGCAGAAGGCACCGCCGGTGAGTTCGCAACTGCCGTTTTCCGCATGTGTATACGTGGCGATGACCCGGATGCGATCGTTGATCTGGCGTTCGGCGCCCACGGTGTACGAAATCCGCTCGTAGCGCTGGAAGCGCCCGTCCAGACCGCCGAAGTCGTGGTATTGCAGCCGCCCCACCTCACCCCAGACCGCGGTGTCGCTGGTGTGATAAACCATGGTGAGGCGATTGCCCTCATCCCTGGATTGCACCGTAGGCGCGCCCTTGGGCAGGCCGCTGCCGATATTCGACAAAGGGCCGGAAGGATCGCCGCCGAATGCATCCATGTGCACTTCCTGCGCGAAGGCGACCGAGAATCCGCCGTGGATGTAACGCGCGCCCACCGACCAGAATTCATTGTTGGTCAGCTGGTTCTTACCCGAATCCGGGGAATACTGCCCCAGGAAGTGGAAGCCGTAGATCGACGGCGTGTAGTAATAAATGCTGTTCACACGCCGCTGGTTGAAGCTGCTGGCCGAACCGGAGCCATAAGGCGCCTTGGCGGCCAGATTGTTGGTCGAGACGAAGTTGCCCGAGGCCACCTGGTTGAATCCGATCGCCTCGTCGGCGCCCAGATTCTTGTACACCGTATCCAGGTCGCCCAGCTTGATCGTGCCGTAACGTTTGCTGCTGAGGCCGACAAAGGTGTCGCGTTCCGACCCGAACAGGCTGCCGCCGCCGCCGATGTTGACCGTGGTTTCGGCCTGGTAGATCGCCTTGAGATCGTTGAACAGCAGGAGCGATCCACGCAAACCGATACGCGAATTCGACGAGGTCAGTTCCTGGTGATCTTCCAGGTTCAGCCCGGTCGGGGCCGGCGCGAGGGTGGCCAGCGCCTGGGAGGCCGCGGCGGTCGCTCCGCTGCCGCTGATGAAATCGAGTTCGGGGTAGAGCTTGCCGTAAATCACCAGCGGGCCATGGGACGGATTGTAGCGTCCCTGCCCCTCCGAACCGGCGCGCGCCTTGTCATCCACCAGCTCGCGACCGAAATAATCCGCCAGGTCTTCTCGTGGCGCGAACAGCTTGCCGACCTGTCCGGTGAGGGCGCCACTGCCGCCGAACAGGGGCGTTCCAGCACCGCCGCCGGCCGAAGTTGCAGGAACGGCTGCGGCAGGATCCGAAACAGCTGCCGTGCCCCCGGCATTGCTGGCGACGACTTGGGGCTCCGCGGCGGCGTTGCCGCCATCGTCGGAAAAAGCGGCACCCTGCATAAAGAACAGGAGCGAGAAGCTCGCCGGCACCAACAGACCCTTGCATATGCGCAAGGCTCGCCTGCAAGAAACCCCTTTCCCGTCAACGGAACTCTTCTCCACTTAATCTCTCCTCCAACATCGGTATTTATGGATTGCCACGCCGTACATCGATCGAGTGCAGGCCTTTGCCGGCTGCGGCGAAGCCGCTACCGCCACATCGCGTCTTGCATCTCTTTTCCTTTTAAAATCAGTCTTTTGGTCTGTTTCCCCTTAGCAGCAGCGCATCCATCCGGGCACCGATGGAGCAATGACGGGCTTCATGCCGGACTCGAATCGCGGCACACGCAGATGTTCCTATATATGGAATTATCTTCCTATATACGGAACCAAACGTATCAAGGGGTGTTTTTGGCGGTCAACGCAATATGTTCCGATATGCGGAATTAAGTTCCGATTTCATGGTTCGTGGGACAACCGTGGGAAAAAAGGGGGAATATCGACGCGCCGTTTCTGCCGGGAGTGAACCCGGAGCGGCCGCTCACACGGTTCGGCCATGGGAAGCAGCCTTCAGGCATCGCGAACGGCAGGGCGGTCATGCCCGTCCCCCGCACCCGACGGACGAGACAGCTGCGGCCTCGGGCAAAAAAAGCCCCATTCGATGGGGCTGGCGGGATTCAGGAACGCGAAAGGCTTTTGCTTACTTCTTCCCCGGCAAATTCTTGGCCGGCAGCAGCAACCAGCCTGATCCAGCCATTGGCCTGGAGCGGGTGCGGGTAGTGGATGGCGCCGTCCTCCGCGACAGCAGTGCTTCCGGGAGCATAAAACCCGCCCCCAAGGGTAGGGCCTGTCGCGGCCCCCGCGTCTGATTCAGCAAGGAGCCCCGGGAGGGGCCGGTGCGTTTTCCAGCTTGCTTGCGCATCCGCCAGTCCCGCCCGGATGCCCCTGTCGCCGCCGCAACCACCTGCTGGAGAGCCCTGAACCATGCGCTTGCGCCCCTTCGCCCTGCTGTTCATTTCCTGCTGCCTTCTGATGGGCGCGCCGCAAGCGCATGCCCTGGCCGTCGAGGAAGCCAGCATCGCCGACCTGCAAGGCGCCTACCGCGAAGGCCGGCTCAGCGCACACCAGGTGGTTGCCGCCTACCTGGCACGCATCGCGGCCTACGACAAGAAAGGGCCGTACATCAATTCGCTGATCACGGTGAATCCCAAGGCGCTGCAGGAGGCGGACGCCATCGACGCCAGCTATAAGGCCACCGGCAAGTTCATCGGCCCGCTGCACGGCATCCCGGTGGCGCTCAAGGACAACCTCGACGCCGTCGGCATGCCCATGACCAACGGCTTCCAGGGCTGGAAGAACTACTACCCGCCGAGCGATGCGCCGCTGGTGGCGAAGATCAAGGCGGCGGGCGGCATCATCATCGCCAAGGCCTCGTTGTCGGAATTCGCCAAGGGCGGCGGCGACAACATCAACTCGGTGCTGGCCGGCTTCGCCCGCAATCCCTATCACACCGCTTACGCCACCGGCGGCTCCTCCGGCGGTCCCGCTGCCGCGCTCGCCTCCAGCTTCGCCGTGATCGGCATCGGCACCGATACCGGCGGCTCGGTGCGCATGCCCTCGGCGCACAACGCCCTGGCCGGCCTGCGGCCGACGGTAGGCCTGGTCTCGCGCACCGGCGTGGTTCCCCTCGACGGCGTGCGCGACACCGCCGGACCGATGGCGCGCTCGGTCACCGACATGGCGATCCTGCTCGACGTCATCGTCGGGCAGGATCCGGAAGATGCCGCCACCGCGCGCAGCCAGGGCCACATCCCCAAGAGCTACCTGCCCTACCTGAAGAAGGACGGCCTCAAGGGTGTGCGCCTCGGCGTGCTGCGCCAGGTGTTCACGCCGCAGGTGACCGACCCGCTGATCATCGCCAACTTCGACAGGACCATCGCCGAACTCAAGGCCGCCGGCGCCGACATCATCGATCCCCTGGTGGTGCCCGAGCTCGACACCATCCCGCGTCCGCCGCAGACCAACGCCGAGTTCAAGACCGACCTGACCAAGTGGATCGCCAAACATCCCGGCGTACCCTACCCCTCGATCAAGGCCATCGCCGATTCGAAGCTGGTGCATCCCCTGCACCAGCAGAGCTTCGACCAGGCCGTGGACTCCCTGCCGGCCGACCAGGACCCGGCCACCATCGAAGGACGCAAGAACGAGCAGCGCTATCGCGAAGCCTTCATGAAGGCCATGGACGCCGCCAAGGTCGAGGCCCTGGTGTTCCCCACCTGGGCGCAACTGCCTGCCATCAACGGCGACCGCAACACCCAGATCACCGACGACCCGCAGCCGGCCCCCAACGCCGGACCGACCCACCTCGGCAGCAGCCTGACCTTCGTCGGCAGCATGCTGCAATGGCCCGCCCTTTCAGTGCCTAACGGCTACCTCGGCGAAGGCCTGCCCGTAGGCCTGCAAATCCTCGGCCGCGCCTGGGACGAGGGCAAGATCATCCAGTACGCCTACGCCTACGAACAGGCCACGCACTACCGCCGGCCGCCGCCGACCGTGCCGCCATTGGCACCCGGGCAGCAGTAATCCAGAGCGGGTGTCATTTTCTCATGTCGACGTGCGTGCTGAGGAATTCGCTCATGACGTGGCGATACATTAAGGCTTCTCTGGGGATTGCGATCCGCCTCTGCTTGCTGATCGCCGATGCGAATGCCACCCGCTTCTCCGTGGGTGGGCGCAAGTCGGGGGCAAAAAAGTCTGCCACCGTCTTCATCATGTGACGCATGAGGGTATCGACGAACTTCGTCCGGGATTCCTCTCCGTCGCAGTTGTTGCTCAACGACCTCAGCTATTTCTACTGGAATCGGAACACGAAACTCCCGCCTCTCGCAGGCAAGAACGAGCAGCATAGGATTCATGGGCGCTGCTCAGCAGTCGCCTCGGCGTTGGTCGGCAGGACTCTGCGGCTGCTGGTCATCGATCGCCTGTTTCCGTTGCTGCGCTCCTCGCAACGGGAACCACTTCGCCGGTCCATGCCAATATTCTGGCCGGAATATCGACCCGATCATCCCGACGAGACCAGGGACAAGTCCCGCTCCGAGCAGTGGCAAGGCAACGAATAGGGCCGCTTGTTCGAAGGACGTCATCGATTTCTAGGCAGACGCTTGGAGGTCGCTGGTCCTTGCGGCTCACCGTATACCGTTGTTGTTCTTGTTACGAGGCACAGCGGGCCGTCGCTTCCGGCCGGCGTGAGGTAAACATCGTTGTTCACACCGGAGACGAGGACCAACGTCGCATCGGCAACTGTGGCCCGGTAGGGGCGCAGCGTCAGTACCAGGGGAACCATCAGGGCGGCAGTCGCCGACGAAGCCAGCACGCCAATTGTCCGATTGCTGCCTACTCCGTCAACAGTGGCAGCAGGATGTCATCGACGAGCGCGCCTCGCTCGTGCGCCCCGGTCTCGCCCGGCCGCAGGAGCGCGCCAAGGAAGAGGTGCGAGACCATGAGATCGAACGCGGCGGGCACGCGTTTCGCGTGGATGTGCTCACCGCGTGCGCGTGCGTGCTCGACGAGTGTCGCGCCGGACCGTTCACTGGCCGCATCGATCTGCTGGTGAACGAGCTCCCGTAGCACAGGGTCGTCGCGGATACCCTCGACCAGACCGAGAAACGATGGGCCTCCGCTGCCGGCGATCGATGTCGCGATGGCCTCTGCGTTGGCGAGAAGATCGCCGCGGATACTGCCAGTATCAGGCGGAGCAGCGACGTCGCCTTCGGCTCGACGGCGAAGCGCATGGGCCACGAGTTCGGGCTTGCCGGCCCATCGACGATATATCGTTGTCTTCGAGGCACGGGCGCGGGCGGCGATTGAGTCCATGCTGATTCGTTCGTAGCCGACTTCGGCGATCAGTTCCACGACGGCGTCCATGATCGCGCGTTCGCGCGATTCGCCTCGAACGCCGTGCAGTGACCTTGAACTGTTGCTCATCTCCATTTGACCCTCATCACCTGCATGATTCTGATATGTACGATACCGTTTCGTACATGTTAGCATGAACAGGACAGAAGCAAAGCACGAAAGAGAGCCAAGCCGAATGAGCACCGCAATCGAAGCCAAGACCATTGCTGTTCCCGAGGAACAACTGCAGGACCTGCGTAACCGCCTTGCGCGCATTCGCTGGCCGGATGGCGCCACTGTGGACGACATTAGCCAGGGACCCGTGCCCGCCAAGCTCCGCGCACTCGCAGACTATTGGGCAAACGGCTACGACTGGCGTCGAGTCGAGTCCGAACTCAACGGCTGGGGCATCCATCGGACAACGATCGACCGACTTCCCATCGATTTCCTGCACATTCGCTCGCCCGAGCCCGACGCGCTCCCACTCGTGCTTACCCACGGCTGGCCAGGCTCGGTGCTGGAGTTCCGGAAGGTGATCGGCCCGCTCAGCGACCCGGCTTTCTACGGTGCCGACCCTCGCAGCGCCTTCCACCTGGTGATCCCCGTCCTTCCCGGATTCGGGTTCTCCGCCAAGCCATCCGAGGTCGGCTGGAATATCCCTCGTATCGCCCGTGCGTGGGTCGAGCTGATGCAACGCCTCGGCTACGAGCGGTGGGGTGCTCAGGGAGGTGATCTCGGCTGCGCCGTCACCGACGAGATTGCAAAGCTGCAACCCGCCGGCTTCATCGGTTCTCACCTGAACTTCGCGATGTTCCCGCCGACCCCTGACGAAATCGAGAACGCGACTCCCGCCGAGCGGGAAGCACTCCGCGACGCGAAGCACTTCTGGGACGAACTCTCCGGTTACGCGAAGGAGCAGCAAACTCGGCCGCAGACAATCGGCTACTCCCTCGCGGACTCACCGATCGGTTTGGCCGCTTGGATCTACGCCATGTTCCAGGACACGTGCGGCACCCCTGGCGATGCCGAGGCTTCGTTCACCTATGACGAGATGCTCGACGACATCATGCTCTACTGGCTACCGAACTCCGGCGCCAGTGCAGCCCGTCTCTACTGGGAGATGGTTCAGTCGGACTGGTCATCACCCGCTCGCATAGACGATCCAATCCGCACCCCGGTCGGCTTCACCATGCCCCCCAAGGAGGCCGTCCGGAAGTCCCGGCGTCAGCTCGAACGCCGCTACGCCAACATCGTCTACTTCAACGAACCGAGCGAAGGCGGACACTTCTTCGCCCTCGAACAGCCGGACATCCTTGTCGCCGACATCCGCGCAACCTTCACCCAATTACGCTGAGACGACCTCTTGGCATAACGCCACGCACGCGGCTTTGCACGACATCGCGCAACGATTCGCGCTGGATGAGCGACGCTATCTTGCGGACGTGCCGATGGGACGCTTCGGGGACCCGTCGTGATCTTGCACTGCATTACCTGGCCCAGGCTCACCTGTCCCTGACCGAGATCGGGAACTTGCCAGGGTACGCCGAGCTCAGCAACTTCAGCCATGCTTTCAAACGCTGGACCGCATGCTCGCCCAGAACTTACCGCAGGCACTTAGCCTGATTTCATAAAGAACAATCGATGCACTGCAGTCATGGGTTGTGGCTAAAGAGGGAAATCTGCGGCTGTAGATACTGGATACAGGTCACGCACTTAGCGCATCGAATTCGCTCCAACTAGGAAGCTGAGGTTGGGCCAAGCGGCTTGGTTCCCGGCAGCCGTGCCGACGACCGGGTTGGCAGGAGCATCTGCGGGGACGCGTTCCCAGTGCCCTTTCAGAACCTGCTCGACAAATGGGTCCTGGGGGGAATCCTCCGCCGTGCGGCCTTTAGCGGGGGCCGGCGCGTTGCGGGATACGGCATCGCCTCTCTGCGTCACCATCACTTTGGCAACAAAAAGGTCGGCGGCCGCGGGGGCGCTGGCAAGAGCCGTTCCGGGGATGGCGGCGGCCATAGCCGCTGCGGCGAGGAGCATGGCGCTGGGAGTCAGCGCCTTGAGTGCCGCCGCGGGAGCACCCCCAGCTGTGGCTGCGGAACGGACGATCGAAGTGGGATGCCTGGTGAAGTCCATGGGATTGCTCCTGAAGAAAACGTACCGCATTAATGCTGTCACTGACTATTGGTCCATCGCGGTGGGCAGTCGCACTCCAATTCATCTTGGAGCAGGTTCAACGCGATACCAGATGGAATACATCGCCGGCAGGAACACCAGAATCAACACCGTTCCACCCGCAGTACCACCGATTAGTGTCACGGCCATCGAGCCCCAAAATACCGACGTGGTGAGCGGGATGAATGCCAGTACGGCCGCAAATGCCGTGAGAATCACGGGCCGGGCGCGTTGTACTGTCGCCTCCACAACGGCCTGATAAATATCAAGACCGGCCTCTTGATTGGCATGAATCTGACCGATCAGAATCAGCGTGTTGCGCATCAGGATTCCCGACAGGCCGATCAATCCGAGAATCGCATTGAATCCGAAGGGCTGATGAAACATCAGGAGCGCGGGGACCGCTCCGATCAGGCCCAGAGGCGCAGTCAGGATCACCATCGTCATTGCCGAAAAAGACCGGACCTGCAAAATGATGACCAGCAATGTCAACCCGAGCATGATCGGAAACACCGGCGCCAAAGCACGATTGGCTTTTCCGGATTCCTCGATGTCGCCCCCCATTTCGATACGATATCCATCCGGCAGACGCGCGATCAGTGGCTCCAGCGCCTTCTGCACTTCCAATGAAACCTGCGGTGGCTGCAAGGACTCGTCGATGTCTCCGCGCACCACAATCGTGGGTGTGCGGTCGCGCCGCCGCAGGATCGGGTCCTCCGGCTCGACCTCGATATGGCCAAGCTGGGAAACCGGAATCAGGCGGCCGTCTTTGCTCGTCAGCGTGAGTTGGCCGAGCTTGGCGGGATCGAGTCGCTCTGGTCCGGCGCTACGCGCGACCACGTCCACGGTGCGAATATCCTCACGGACTTGCGTCACGGGGGCGCCGGTGAGCAGAAACTGCAACTGTTCGGCCACGTCATTCGACGACAGTCCGATCAGGCGCAAGCGGTTCTGATCCAGGGCAAAGTGAACGGCCGGCGCACGGTCGCCCCAGTCCTGATTGACCTGGCGCATGTGAGGATTGGAGCGCATCGTCTCCTGCACTTCACCTGCAATCGCACGAAGCTGATTCGCGTCCGGCCCCATCACCCGGAATGCGACCGGAAACGGCGATGGCGGTCCGAAGATCAGCTGGGTTACGCGCACGCGTGCTTCCGGTGCCAGCCGGTCTTCAATGCGCGCACGCAGACGCCC
Organism: Nevskia soli DSM 19509; assembly: GCF_000711955.1. Taxonomy (GTDB): domain Bacteria; phylum Pseudomonadota; class Gammaproteobacteria; order Nevskiales; family Nevskiaceae; genus Nevskia; species Nevskia soli. Next base: position 115,406 of record NZ_JONR01000001.1, on the reverse strand, counting down.
TTTGAGCCGCTCGCGCGCTTGGGCATCCGGCGTGAGCACGATGAGCTTGGCGAACGAAGGGTCCGGCAACTCGGGGTTGTAACCCAGGAAAAAGCGCGGTGGGCCGGCCCCGATATAGGCTGTGACGATCTTGGCTTCAGGTTGCGTCTTCACCCACTGCTCGACTTTGATCGCGGCGGCCGTGGTGCTTTCTATACTGGTTCCTTCCGGCATTTGCACTTCGACCAGCAATTCCGGCCGGTCGGAACTAGGGAAGAACTGCTGCTTGACGACGCTCATACCGATACCGGCCAGCAGAAACAGTCCGACCACGGTGCCAGCAACGATAAACTTGTGCGCCACTGCCCATGCGACCAACCGGCGGAAACGCGCATAGCGTGGTGTCGCATAGATCGCCGCGTGCCCACCGGGGGCGGGTTTGATGTCAGGCAGCAGCTTCACTCCCAAATAAGGAGTGAACACAACTGCGACGATCCACGAGGTGATCAGCGCGTAACCGACGATCCAGAAAATATTGCCGGCGTACTCGCCTGCCGTCGATTTTCCGAAGCCCACCGGCATGAGACCGATGATGGTCACCAGCGTGCCTGACAGCATCGGTGCTGCCGTATGGCTCCAGGCATAGGCAGCGGCCTTGGTCCGTTCCAGCCCCTCCTCCAGCTTCACTACCATCATCTCAATCGCGATGATCGCATCATCGACCAGCAGTCCGAGCGCCAGGATCAGTGCGCCCAAGGTGATGCGATCGAACACACGGCCCGTGATCGTCATGATAACGAGTACCGCCGCGAGCGTAAGCGGCACCGCTGCCGCGACGACAATGCCGACGCGCCAGCCAAGGCTCAGCAGGCTTACCACCATCACTACGCCAAGCGCGACGAAGAATTTGAGCATGAACTCGTCGACCGCCTCGCGGATATTGACAGCCTGGTCCGAGATCTTGGTGAAGGTCAGACCGACCGGCAATTCGGTGGCGATTTTCCTTTCCTCTGAGTCCAGAGACTTGCCGAGGTCAAGGCCATTCCAGCCGTCTTGCATGACGACGCCAAGCACGAGTGCCGGCTCGCCGTTGTGGCGAATCAGGAAGGTGGCGGGATCTTCGTAGCCGCGCTTGACGTCGGCCACATCGGAAAGTTTCAACGCGCGGCCGCCGGCCACGATCGGTGTATCACGAATTTTCTGCACGTCGTCATAGGCGCCATCGAGCCGCACGAATACCTGTGGGCCATTGGTATCGACTGAACCGGCGGGCGTGACCATGTTCTGCCGTTGCAGCGCGTCGAAAATATCGCGCGCACCGATACCCAGCGTCGCGAGGCGCGCGTAGGAAAATTCAACGAAGATTTTTTCCGGCCGCTCGCCCAGGATGTCGACCTTCTTGACTCCCGCAACATGCAGCAGCCGTTGGCGCAAGCTCTCGGCCTGGCGCACCAATTGGCGAGGCGGCATACCCGGAGACTTCAGCGCGTACACCGCAAAGGTCACGTCGGAATATTCATCGTTGATGAACGGTCCGAGCGCGCCGGCCGGCAGCTTGTGCGCTTCGTCGCCCAATTTCTTGCGCGCCTGGTAGAACTGCTCCGGCACCTCGGCGGGCGGGATTTTATCCTGCAATGTCAGCATCATCACCGCCAGGCCGGGACGCGTGAAGGTTTCGACGTGGTCGTACCAGCGCAGTTCCTGCATCCGCTTTTCGAGTGGCTCGGCGACCAGGTCCTGCATTTCCTGTGCCGTGGCGCCGGGCCAGACAGCCGTCACCGTAAGCACCTTGATGGTGAATGCAGGGTCCTCGGCTCGCCCCAGTTCGGCGAATGAGAATATCCCCGCCGCAACGATCGCCACCAGCAGGAACAAGGTGATCGCACGCTCGCGGACCGCGAGTGCGGAAAGATTGAAGCCGCTCACGGCGCGTTACCCGAAACGCCGATGGCCCGCACCCGCTCCCCTTCATGCAGGAGGTGTGCGCCCAGCGCCACGATGTGCTGGCCTGGATTCAGCCCGCCTGTGACCACGGCCGTCTCCTCGCCGAGACGGCCGATTGTCACGTGATGGAATGAAACGGATTCGCGCTTGGCGTCCAGCATCCAGACACCCGGGCCATGACCGGAATCGTAGAGCGCTCCGATTGGCACTTCGACGCTTTGATCGGTCTCCGCCGTGGACAGATACACGGTCACCGTCATGCCGAGCGGGGCATTTTCGGCGGCACCCTGCAGGACGAATCGGGCGGGAAATGTGCGTGTCAAGGGATCGGCCGATTCGGATAGCTCGCGCAGGCGCACCGGCACGGATTGCGCATCGACACCATAAAGAACTGCTTTGCCCATGGCACCCAGCGGCAGGCGGACTGCTTCGGGCAGATTTACTGCGGCTTCCCGCGGATCGTCCTTGGCCAATTGGAGAACAGTCTGCCCGGCTGCCACCACTTGACCGGGCTCACCTCGGGTACTGACAACAACCCCATCGAAGTCGGCCGCAAGCACGGAATAGTTGTCGGCGTTAAGCGCGATTCCGGCTTGCTGCTCGGCAGCCGCTAGTTGAGCTCTTGCGCTGTCCGCCTCGGCCTTGGCTCGATCAAAGGCCTGTGCGGAAATGGCGCCTTGCTCCACAAGTCCGTTCAAACGGACCAAGTCAGCCTCTGCGCGGACCGCGTTCGCGCGCGCTGATTCCACGGTATTGCGTTGAGCCGTGGCGCCAAGATGCAGATCGTTCGGATCGAGCCGCATCAGTGGCTGTCCGCGTTGCACGTGCTGCCCCACATCAACCAGGCGCTGCGTGATCTTGCCGGCGACACGAAATCCCAGGTCGCTCTGCACCCGGGCCGCAACGATGCCGGTAAACGCCTGCGCTTGCTGCCCGTCCGCATGGACTACGGCAACGCTCACCAGCGGCACATCCAGACGTGGGTCCGCTTCAGGCGACTTGCCGCAGGCAGCGAACAGGACGGAGCTCATTGCGACGACAACGGGCAACTTCAACTCGGGAAATGACATGGCGGACTCCTTGATGAGCCCATATTAGTTACAAGTTACATAAACGTCAACTTGTAACTAATGCCATTTCTTCAGGGTGCCAGGCTACGGAGCACCAAGTTGCTGACCGCTATCGCGTTTTCTTTGAGATCCTCGGGGGATTTCTGCTCCAGCAGGATGGGATGTGCAAAAGGCGAGAGCACTTCCGAAATAGCCCGGGTGACTTCGTCGAACGGAGTTTTACGCTCAAACTCGCCAGCCTCCCGGCCATCGGTGACGATGGTCTTGACCACAGCGAGGAGAGCCTCCTCGTATTCCTGGATCGAGTGCCACTGGCCTGCCACGGAGACGACTACGATATCGTGCAGCTTGCGCTCGTTGAAAAACAATTCAAGCCCCTGATCTACAAGGCACTTGAACACCAGTCTCAAGCGTTGGGCCGCCGGCTTCCTGTCGGCTGCGATGTCTCGAAGCGCCGTGGCGATTTGCCCCAAAACCATGCCGCAAACTGCTTCGCCGATTGCCTGCTTCGATTCGAAGAATCGATAGACATAGGCGCTGGACACGCCGATTGCCTTCGCCAAATCCGCAACGGAAGTCTTGTTGTACCCGTAAAGGCGGAAGTGCTGGTCCGCCGCCTTGATGATCTGATCACGCCGTTCGTGTTCCACCGGGCCGCGCTGGCCAGGTGGCTGCATCTGCGTCAGTTCTTGATCTGTGTGTTCGCTCATATCTTAGGTTACGAATTTCCACATGTGTTGACAAATAGTAACACTTTCGCATAATCGTAACTATATTCAGGAGGGCTTGATGTGCCGCCAACCATTCTTCGCAAGGGTCGATTGCTCTTAACCATTGTCGCCGCTGTTGTTACCGCCGCATGCGCGGTAGGGCCAGACTACCGTCCGCCCGTGGAAACCTTGGCGCATGATTTTCATGGGTCCGCTGCCATGGAGCAACGTACGGGGGCCGTTGCGCCTCCGCCGCTATCGACCTGGTGGACCGGGTTCAATGATCCGGAACTGAATCTCGTCGTTTCGCGCGCCCTGGCGCAGAACCTTGATCTCGCCCAGGCCGTAGCTCGTGTCAGTCAGGCGCGCGCCGGCACAAAGGCGGCATTGTCCGCATTGCTGCCGAGCGGCCGGGTTACCGCTGATGCGGCTCGTGCGCACCAATCACTCGAGGATCAACTGGGTCGGGTGGAAAGCGCATCGCCAGGTTTCAATCGCAACGGCGGACTTTACGATCTAGGAATCGGTGCAAGCTGGGAAATCGATCTGTTCGGCGGCTTGCGCCGAACCCGGGAGGCGGCTGAAGCAGAATACCAAGCCAGCGATGCCGCGCGCGCTGCCACTCAACTGACGGTTGTGGCTGAAGCGGCTGACACCTATGTACTCGTCCGCACTCTGCAAGCTCGGATCGACCTTGCCCAAGGACAGGCTCGTACGCAGCAGAAACTGGTCGATCTGGTGCGGCTTCAGTATTCCCGAGGCGTAGCCTCCGAATTCCAGTTGCGCCAGGCCGAGGGACAGTCGGCCGACGTTGCGTCGGCGATTCCCGGACTTGAGACGGACCTGAACTCGGCCCTCAATTCACTCGATGTGCTGATGGGGAGCGCACCCGGCACTTACCGCGCGGAGCTGGAGAATCCTGGTGCGATTCCGCATGCGCCGGCCGTGCAAACCGCTGACGGTCCGACCAGCCTTCTGCGGCGGCGACCGGATATCATCGCGGCCGAACGTCGGTTGGCGGCTTCCAATGCGCGTATTGGCGAAGCGATCTCGGGGTATTATCCCAAGATATCCCTGACCGGGCTGATTGGATCTTCGACTACCGTTGCCGGCAACCTTCTGAGCTCGGACGCCAATCTCGCCCAAGGCATCGCGGGTCTGCGCTGGCGCCTGTTCGATTTCGGTCAAGTGGATGCAGAGGTGAAATCGGCGAAGGGCAAAAACGCCGAAGCGCTCGCCGCTTACCGTCTTACCGTACTGGAGGCCACTGCAGAAGTGGAAAATGCGTTCTCCGCTCTGGTCAAGCATGAAGCACAGATCGAGACGCTCAGTGCGGGAGAAGCATCACTGGCCCGGGCGCAGGATTCGGCATCTGCCGGCTATCACAACGGCGCACTCAGCCTTGTGGATGTCTTGGACGCGCAGGCACGCTTGCAGCGCACGCAGGATGAAAGAATCCTCGCACAATCGGCAGCAGCGCATGCAGCAATTGCTTCGTTCCGGGCGCTTGGGGGTGGGTGGGGCGATGACGTTACGGAGGTGAAGATCGCCGCGCTTCGGTAGACTTCAGGCAGTACATTGACGTATGCCCTGAGCCCCGTTCCGATATCTGAAGTTTATAGGGGGGCTGCTTTGGTGGGCGCTTGCAAACGTGTTCATTGCCGACGCGAATTGGAAGCGGACATTCCGAGATTTCGAGATGCTCCACAAGTTTGACTGACGGCTTCGGCGCCGGTTGCGACCGCGCGAATGACCGAGCCTGCCAGGAGCGGCCATTCATTTTGCACGAGCTCCCACCGTCTCCTTTTGGCAGCACGTTCCGGGCGCCGACAGAAATCGAGTAGACATCCGCTTTGTGGCTGCACCGGACATCACGGCGAATTCCTGCTGAGAGACGATTCGCGTCATCTGGACCGATGACGCCGGTGGAGTGCCGCCCGAACGAGCAGCACGTTGGCGTTAGCGCTCCGAAGGGAACGTAGCCACCACAGCTGAAGACTCTTTAGCGGAACGTGATAAGAGTGTGCAAGACCTATTTGAAAATTGAGCTTTACAAGCCGGTGAAGGAACAAGTGATTTATAAACGCAGGGGACTTTTAGTCCCATGCGCCTATCGGCAAGCGCGCTCCGGCAGGTGGAGTAAAGTCGAATTCCCGAAGAAAAACAGCTTGGTGCCCGAACCCGGACTCGAACCGGGATGGCCTTGCGGCCGGGGGATTTTAAGTCCCGTGCGTCTACCGATTTCGCCATTCGGGCCGGCGCGAAAAACCGCGAACGCGGCAGCGGGCGGTGAGGGGATTGTAGAAGATGGAGGCTCGAGCCGGAATTGAACCGACGTACGGGGATTTGCAGTCCCCTGCATAACCACTCTGCCATCGAGCCGATGCGACGCTGGGATTTTACTCCAGCAAGGTTACTGCGGCCGGATTCCCGTAAAAACAAGTGGGAAAACCTGAATATGAACCGCTAATACGAAAAAACCTCGTCGAGAACGAGGTTTTTCCAGATCAAATCGTTGGAGCGGGAAACGAGATTCGAACTCGCGACCTCAACCTTGGCAAGGTTGCGCTCTACCAACTGAGCTATTCCCGCTTGCGAGTTGCGTATTGTAGGGATCGACAGCGCCTCAGGCAAGCATTTTTCGCTATTCCGCCAAACGCGCACGATTGGCCGTTACGGACTATCCCGCATCACCGGCCAGGCCGCTCTTAAATACTGGATCATGGACCAGATGGTCAAAGCCGACGCCAGGAACAGCAGCACATAGCCAATGTCGTAAACCGGGATCGGCCCCAGCGGCGTCTGCCACAGCATCAGGCTGATCGCCGTCATCTGCGCCACCGTCTTCAGCTTGCCCAGCAGCCCCACCGCCACACGGCCGCGCTGGCCCAGCTCGGACAGCCACTCGCGCAGGGCGGAAATGGTGATTTCGCGGCCGATGATCACCGCCACCAGCACCCCCATGACGCTGCGCGGATCATCGCGCAACAGCATCACCAGGGCCACCGCCACCAGCAGCTTGTCCGCCACCGGATCGAGGAAGGCGCCGAAGCCGCTGGTCTGGTTCCACAGCCGCGCCAGGTAGCCGTCCAGCCAGTCGGTCAAGGCCGCCGCGATGAACAGCAGGGCCGCGACATGGCGGGCCGGCGGCCAGTCCACATAGAACAGGGCCAGCACAAGGGGGATCACCGCGACGCGGCCCAGGGTGAGGATGGTGGGAGTATTCAGCCGCATGGCTACAGTTTCCGGTTTCCGCTTGCCAGTTTCCAGTCTTTCTTCATCAGGCTGCCCCGGACAACCCCGCCGCGAGCTTCCCCGGAAACTCCAAGCTGGTAACTGGCAAACGCCTTTTCAATGAAAATGCGCGTAAATCCGCTCCGCCAGCGTGCGGCTGATCCCCTCGACCCGCGCCAGCTCGTCGACACCCGCACGCTTCACCTGCGGCAGGCCACCGAGCGTCTTCAGCAGGGCGCGGCGACGCGCCGGCCCCAGCCCCTCGATCACCTCCAGCCCCGACGTCAGCCGCGCCTTCTCGCGCCTCGCCCGGTGGCCGGTGATGGCGAAGCGGTGCGCCTCGTCGCGGATGCGCTGGATCAGGTGCAGGGCCGGCGAATCCGGCGCCAGCACCAGCGGCTGCTCCTGCTCCGGCAGGATCAGCTGCTCCAGGCCCGGCCGGCGCGTCGGACCCTTGGCGATGGCGACCACCCGCAGATTCTCGATCTCCAGCTCGCCCAGGGCCTCCATCGCCGCGCCCAGCTGCCCCTTGCCGCCATCGATGAACAGCACATCGGGACGCTGCACCTCCCCGCCCTTGATGCGCGCATAGCGCCGCGCCACCGCCTGCTTGATCGCCGCATAGTCGTCGCCAGGCGTGATGCCCTCGATGTTGAATTTGCGGTACGCCGCCTTCAGCGGTCCCTCCTCGTTGAACACCACGCAGGAAGCCACCGCCTTCTCGCCCATGGTATGGCTGATGTCGAAGCATTCCATGCGCCGCGGCGGCTGCTCCAGGTCCAGCGCCTGCTGCAGCTCGAGCAGCCGCTGATCCATGCTGGCCGCTTCCATCATGCGGGTCGACAGCGCCTGCTGCGCCGTGCCCGCCGCCATCTCCATCAGCCGCTGCTTGACGCCGCGCTCGGGCCGCGCAATGCGCACCTTGCGCCCCGCCTTGGCCGACAGCGTAGCCTCCAGCCACTCCGCATCTTCCGGCAGTTCGCTCACCAGCAGTTCCGGCGGCGGAGGCCGTTCCAGGTAGTACTGTGCGATGAAGCCGGACAGCAGCTCGTCCATCGCCATGCCCGGCGGATGCCGCGGGAAGAAACTGCCGTGGCCTAGATTGATGCCGTCACGCACCGACACCACCACCACGCAGCTGTTCGAAACATGCTGCGCCGCCGCGATCACATCCAGCTGCTCCGCACCACCGGTGATGGCGCGATGCTCCCGCACCCGGTTCAACGCCGCAATCTGGTCACGCAGCCGCGCCGCCAGCTCGAACTCGAGCTGCGCCGAAGCCTGCTCCATCTCCGCCCCCAGCTCATGCGCCAGCTCATCGCCCCGCCCTTCCAGCAGACGCACCGCCTTGGCCACATCGTGGGCATAATCCTCTTCGGAAATCAGCTTCACACAAGGCGCGGAGCAACGCTTGATCTGATGCTGCAGACAGGGCCGCCGCCGGTTGGAAAAGAAGGTGTCGTTGCACGGCCGCAACAGGAACAGCTTCTGCAGCGTCTGCAGGGTTTCGCGCACCGAGCCCGCGCTCGGATAGGGTCCGAAATACTGGTCCGGCCCGGTCTTGGCGCCGCGATAGAAAGCGATGCGCGGATAGGCATGCGCAGTAATCCGCACATACGGAAAACTCTTGTCGTCGCGCAGCGAAACGTTGTACCGCGGCGTCTGCTCCTTGATCAGCGCCGCTTCCAGCAGCAACGCCTCGTCCTCGGTGTGGGTCAGCGTCACCTCGACACGGCAGATCTGCCCCACCATGCTCTCGATGCGCGGATTGCCGCTGGCGCGCAGGAAGTAGCTGCCGACGCGCTTGCGCAGATTGCGCGCCTTGCCGACATAGAGCAGCTCGTCGGACTTGTCGTACATGCGGTACACGCCCGGCTGCGTGGTCAGCTGGGACAGGAACGTACGGGGATCGAAAGGCTGGGACGGCTGGTTCATCAGGGGTACAAGGATACAAGCCGGGAAACGGGAATGGGGAATCGCACGAAAAGCGCGCCGCCCGGTTTCTACGACCTCCGATTCTCCATTCCCGATTCCCGGCCCCGACTACTTCACCGGCACATAGATTTCGGTCAGCAACTGCGTCTCCGGCGTATTGCCGGGATCGCTGACGTACTGCTCCCACGACGGCCCGTTGTCCTGCAGCACATAGGCTTTCTTGAGGGCATCGATCATTTCGTAGGTCTTGCCCATGCCCTTGTAGGCGCCACGGTACTCCACCTTGAGCGCCGCCCCCGCATACGTCTGCGCGAGCTTCGCCTCGTTCGGCTTGCCGTTGATGGTTGCGGGCACCTGGACATCACCGCGGTCCACCGGAATGCCGGCGTCGTAGTCGTAAACCTTGGCCTGCATATCCCAGCGGCGGCTCACCGCGAGCGGCGCGCCCGCCTGCTTCAGGCCCGCGGCACTCATGAAAACACCGACCTTCCCGTATGCAGCCATCAAAGCCTTGGCGATGGCATCGCTGTCCGTGGTGGTGGTGCCGGAAACATAGGCATAGGGCAGCGCCTTGTTGTCCACCAGATCCACCTTCAGCGCCGAGAAGTCGGTCTTGTCCCCGCCCTCCGCCAGGGTCTTGAGCCGGGCCAGGCCGCGTTCGTAATCCGGCCCCACCTGCCGGTCCATCAAAAGGCCGAAATAATGGGCGATGGGATTCATGCCCAGATTGATCTCCAGGCTCCAGGCCACCCGCGTCATCGGTCCCGACTGCTCGACGTCGAAAACCGCCAGCGCCGGCCGGTCGAAGCCGGCAAAGGTCAATTTGGTTTTCACCTGCGCGTCTTTGGTACTGGCAACGATTTCCTGCGTTCCGCTACCCACATCCTTGTTGCCGCTCCACCCGTAGTGGGCGCCGACACCGTAAGGAGGCCCGCTGATCTGCACCTTCATCTGCGAATCCTTGTCCGCCCAGGGAGACCATTTATCGAACTGGCGGAAACCGTTGACCAGGGCGAAGACCTGCGCATCGGGCGCCTCGATCTTGATGCTGCGCTCGACGCGAACCCGGTCCGGCAGGACGAATCCGACCGCGAAGAACAGCACGACGAGTAAGGCAATGCCGAGGACGATGTTGCGTAACATGACTCCCCCTTATCTTATTGTGTCGTTTGCGACACACCATATAGCGGGACGCCACGCGGAACAATAGCCGTCCGTCTCCTGTGCATCGTCCCGCCCGGTCTCGGGAAATCAAAAAACTTCATGAAAACAAACAAAAAGAGCGCCCCGGAGGGCGCCCTTGGAGACCCCATGTCTCAGCTGTGGGCGGCGATGGCCCTGGCGGTGAGCTCGGTGCAATAGCCCGTGCCGACGAAGCCGTAAGTCCACCGCTCCTGCACCCGGACATCGGTGATGTAGTCACCGTGGGCCTGCTCCTGAAGATCTGCATAGGCCCGCTGCAAACGGCCATTCACGCTGATCGGGATGAACAGCAGGAGCTGGAAGCCGCAGGCGCCAGCCTTGATATCGCGGGACGGGCCGCTGGGCACGGCCACGCCGGTCCGGTCGCCCAGGTCCACGGGAACACCCGAGCAGCCGCTGGCCAGCAGTGCCAGTGCGCAAACCATCGTTGTCATTGCGGATCGCAGGATTCTCACTTGACGGCCTCCCCGGTGATCGTCACACAACGCATGGTTCCCAAAACGAACCAGTACCAGTTCTCCTGCATCTTCACGTTGATCAGGGACGTAGCGCCCGGCACGCTTTGCAGTGCATTGGCATATGCGCGTTCGACGCGGCTGTTGAGGCCCGCCGGAATGAAGTTGTAAGCCGTGGCGATGATCAGCAAGGAACCGCAGGCCGATCCTTCCGCCGGCCCCAGATTCCTGAAGCCGGCCTTGGCGGCTGGCGCCACCATTACCGGATCCGAAGCGCACCCGGCCAGCGCGAGGCCGGCGCATAGCGCCGCCAGCGTCCGCCTGCGCGGACGCAACAAGTTCTGCATTCAATTTCCCCTTCGATGGTTTTTAGACGTCACCGGGCGGCCGCTTTACCGCAGCCATCACCGCAACTCCCATTTCACAGCGCGGTCAAGCTAACACGGCCACCGGGAAAGGACCGTGACGGCGGTCTCGCCAGTACCGGATATCGCCAGGGGCAAGCGCGCAAAAAAAGGGGGTGTCCTCACGGACACCCCCTTTGCACATTACGCTGCTGCAGCAGCAACCCGAACCGCGGGTTTTAGTGGAACTGCTCTTCTTCGGTCGAGCCGGTCAGCGCGGTGACGCTGGACGCGCCGCCCTGGATCACGGTGGTGACGTCGTCGAAGTAGCCGGTGCCCACTTCCTGCTGATGCGAGACGAAGGTGTAACCGCGATCGCGCGCGGCGAACTCCGGCTCCTGCACCTTTTCCACATAGGCCGTCATGCCGCGCTTGGCGTAGTCCTGCGCCAGGTCGAACATGTTGTACCACATGGAATGGATGCCAGCGAGGGTGATGAACTGGTACTTGTAGCCCATCGCACCCAGCTCGCGCTGGAACTTGGCGATGGTCGCATCGTCCAGGTTCTTCTTCCAGTTGAAGGACGGCGAGCAGTTGTAGGCCAGCATCGTGCCCGGAACAGCCTTCTGCACCGCTTCGGCGAACTTGCGCGCGAAGTCCAGGTCGGGCGTGCCGGTCTCGCACCACACCATGTCGGCGTAGGGCGCGTAGGCGATGCCGCGGCTGATGGCCTGGGCCAGACCCTTCTTGGTCTTGTAGAAGCCTTCGGCGGTACGCTCGCCGGTGACGAACGGCTTGTCATTGGCGTCGTGGTCGCTGGTCAGCAGGTCGGCGGCCTCGGCGTCGGTACGGGCCAGGATCACGGTCGGCACGCCGTAGACGTCGGAGGCCATGCGCGCGGCAATCAGCTTCTGCACCGCGTCGGCGGTCGGCACCAGCACCTTGCCGCCCATGTGGCCGCACTTCTTGACCGAAGCCAGCTGGTCCTCGAAATGCACGCCGCCGGCGCCGGCGCGGATCATCGCCTTGGTCAGCTCATAGGCGTTCAGCACGCCGCCGAAGCCGGCTTCGGCGTCGGCCACCACCGGCGCGAAGTAGTCGACATAGCCCTTGTCGCCCGGGCCGATGCCCTTGGACCACTGGATTTCGTCGGCGCGGGTGAAGCTGTTGTTGATGCGCTCCACCACCTTCGGCACCGAGTCCACCGGATACAGCGACTGGTCGGGATACATCGACGAGTAGCTGTTGTTGTCCGCCGCAACCTGCCAGCCGGACAGGTAGATGGCCTTGATGCCGGCCTTCACCTGCTGCATGGCCTGGCCGCCGGTGAGGGCGCCGAGGCAGTTGACGTAGGGCTCGGTGTGGACGAGATTCCACAGCTTCTCGGCACCGTTGCGGGCCAGGGTGTATTCGACCTGAAGGGAGCCGCGCAGGCGAACCACGTCGGCGGCGGTGTACCCGCGCTTGACGTTCTTCCAGCGGGGGTTGGTGGCCCATTCCTTCTCAAGGGCTTTGATTTGCTCGTCACGGCTCATTGCAGCGGTCCTCTTGGGCCTTTAGCCCGATGGTCAAAAACGAATCAAGGGTTGGGAGGAAGCTCCGGGAACGTGTTTCAGACAGCAAGTCCCGTTCCCGAATTCCTCCCCACCTTCAGTCCAGATACTCGTATGCCGGCAGCGTCAGGAACTCGACGCAATCGCTGGCGGTGCTCATACGGGCGAAAATGCCGGCGGCCTCGGCGAAGCGGCCCTTGTAGAAGCGCTCATCGCCGAGCTGCTTGCGATAGGCCTGCATTTCCTCGTCGATGGTGCGCAGCACCAGCTCGCGACTCACCTTGCGGCCGTCGGCCAGCGTGGCGCCGTGCTTCAGCCACTGCCACACCTGGGTACGGGAGATTTCCGCCGTGGCGGCGTCTTCCATCAGGTTGTGCAGCGGCACGCAGCCGTTGCCGTTGAGCCAGGATTCGACGTAGCCGATGCCGACATTGACGTTGTTGCGCAGGCCGGCCTCGGTGATCTGCCCTTCCGGGCAGGTCAGCAGGTCGGACGCCTTCACGCCGTACTTGAACTGCTTGGAAACCTGGTTCGGCTCCGGCATGTTCTCGTTGAACACATCCAGCGCCACCTGCACCAGGCCCGGATGCGCCACCCAGGTACCGTCGTGGCCGTTCTTCACCTCGCGCAGCTTGTCGATGCGCACCTTGGCGAAGATCTGCTGGTTCAGTTCCTCGTTGTTCTTCACCGGGATGAAGGCGGCCATGCCGCCCATCGCCTGCGCGCCGCGCTTGTGCGTGGTCTCGCACAGCAGCTTGGAATACTTGTCGAGGAAGTGCTTGTCCATCGTCACCTGCAGGCGATCCGGCACCATCCAGTCGGTGCGGTTCCTGAGGGTCTTGATGACGCTGAAGATGTAATCCCAACGGCCGCAGTTGAGCGCCACGATGTGGTCGCGCATCTCGTACAGGATCTCGTCCATCTCGAACGCGGCCCAGATCGTCTCGACCAGCACCGTGGCCTTGATCGTGCCCTTGGGCAGGCCCAGTTCCTTCTGCGCGTCGAGGAAGATCGCGTTCCACAGCCGCGCTTCCAGATGCGACTGCATCTTCGGCAGATAGAAATACGGGCCGCTGCCGCGCTTGATCAGCTCCTTCGCGTTATGGAAGAAGTACAGCGCGAAATCCAGGATGCCGCCGGGGATCGGCTTGCCGTCGACCAGCACGTGCTTTTCCAGCAGGTGCCAGCCGCGCGGACGCACGATCAGCGTGGCGATTTCCTGATTGAGCTTGTATTCCTTGCCTTCCGGCGAGCTGAAGCTGATCGTGCGGCGCACCGCGTCGCGCAGGTTGATGTGACCCTGCACCATCAACTCCCAGGTCGGCGCCGCCGAATCCTCGAAATCCGCCATGAAGCACTTGGCGCCGGAATTCAGGGCATTGATGATCATCTTGCGGTCCACCGGACCGGTGATCTCGACACGGCGATCCTGCAGATCCGCCGGAATACCCTTGATGCGCCACTTGCCGCTGCGGATCTTCTTGGTTTCCGGAAGAAAATTCGGCAGCTTGCCGGCGTCGATCTTCGCCTGCCGCTCCACGCGCAACGCCATCAACTGCTCGCGGCGCGGGCCGTGCTTGCGCACCAGCTTGGCGACGAACTTCAGTGCTTCGGGCGTAAGCACCTTACGGTACGCCGGGGTCAGCGCACCAATGACTTCGATACCCTTGTTAACGCTCATCCTAAACTCCTGCCTGTTCTTGGGCGCGCGTTCTGACGACGCCCTTGGGGTGAAGGTACGCCGCGAAAGGCGCGCATTATACTCGCAAACACATTTCTCGTTGCAATGCAACAAATTCGATACACACCGTCACGACGGCCATTGCGAAGTGTCACGGCTTCGGGCATAAGCGAAGATTGCCCGCCTGAAACTGCTCCGCCGGAACCCTTCCGGCCCCCTTCCCGACAGCCGCCTGCCGCCCGCGCTCCGGCCGAAGCAGGGCATTCAGGACGCCGCCATAACCACTGCGGGCCCCGCCGGCCCCAGGCGCTTGTGCAGCTCTCGCCGCAGGAAATACAAGTTCATCAGCATCTGCACCACCGTGGCCGCCACCGAGATGACCCACACCCACAGCGGCCGGAACCCGGCGTGGTAGGACAGCACCCAGGACGGCCCCACCACCAGCGCGATACGCGTGGCCGAACTGATCAGCGTCGGAATCGTGTTGCCCAGGCCGGACAGCACGCCGAAGCTGGCGAAGGCCACCGATACCGCCATCAGGTTGAAGGCGATGACCCGCAGGAACTCGGTGCCGCCCGCCAGCACCGCCGGTTCCGACGAAAATGCCCCCACCAGCGCGGCGGGAAACACCTCCGCCACCACGAACAGCGGCAGCGCGCAGGCCAGCCCCAGCTTGAGCGAGGCGCTGAAGGTCTCCCGCACCCGGTGGCCCAGCCGCGCGCCGTAGTTCTGCCCGGCCACCGCCGAAGCGGCGAAGCTGATCGAGAACACCGGCATCATCGCCGCCTGCAGCAGGCGCTGGCCGATGCCGAAAGCGGCCTGTTCGGCGGCACCGAACGGCCGCAGCACCGCCGTGATGAACAGCATGTAACAGACCATCAGGGCGAACTCCATCGCCGACGGCAGGCCGATCCTGACGATGCGCCAGATGGTCGCCGCCTGCGGCAGCCATTCGCCCGGCCGCAGCCGCAGGTAGGTCTGCGGCCGCAGGAAATACAGCCACAGGCCGATCACCGAGGCCACCACCGAAATGAACGTCGCGAGGCCAGCGCCCGCCACGCCCAGCCGCGGCAGGCCAAGCCAGCCGAAGATCAGCAGCGGCGCCAGGATCATATTGAGAATCGCGCTGGCGATCTGCGCGACCGTGCCCGGCTTCATGTTGCCGGTGCCGCCGAGCGCCGAACCCATGATCATCATCGGGTACTGCAACGCCATCGACGGGATGAACCAGGCCATGTACGCCAGGGCAAAGTCGGCGGTCTGCGCATCGGCGGCGAAGGCGCGGCTGTAGGGCCCCTGTCCGAACCAGGCCGCGGCGGCGAACAGCAACGACAGCGCCAGGGCCAGACCCAGCGCCTGGTTGAAGATGTGGTGCGCCTCCTCGTGGTCCTTGCGTCCCACCGCCTGGGCCACCAGCGCACGGGTGCCCACCGCCAGCATCTGCGACAGCGCCATGGTCACCATCATCAGATTGCTGGCCAGGGTCACCGCCGCCTGCGCCGCCGCGCCCAGCCGGCCGACCCAGTAGATGTCGATCAGGCTGTACAGCGTCTGTACCACCATGCCGACCATCATGAAGGCAACCAGCCCCAGCAGCTGCCGCATGATGGGCCCTTGCGTAAGGTCTTTCATTGGATCGAAGCCGGGGGGAAAGTGGACGCGGCGTAGGCTACTCGCCCGCCCCCTCCGCGACAACTGCTTTGGGACGGCCGCAACGCATGCGCCGCCCCGCTCCTGGCTATCCGGTGAATCCGGAAGCCGCGATCACCGCAGCCGGACTGCGCCGGCTGACGCCAACCCTCTCCGGCTTCAGCCGTGGATCGGTTGCTCCGACACCACGATGCCGTCGGCATCGGCATACAACCAGGCACCGGGGGTGAAGGTTACGCCGGCAAACGTCACCACCTTGTCCACCTGGCCCGAGTGCAGCCCCCGCTCGCTCTTGCGCGGATGCAGCCCAATTGCCTTGATGCCCAGGTCCTGCGCCGCCAGCTCTTCCGAATCGCGCACGCAGCCGTGAACCACGATGCCGGCCCAGCCGTTCTTCACCGCCAGCACCCCCAGGTTGCCGCCGACCAGGGCGCAGCGCCGCGAGCCGCCGCCGTCGATCACCAGCACATGGCCCTTGCCCGGGCCTTCCAGCGCGGTGCGCACCAGCGTGTTGTCCTCGAACACCTTCAGCGTCTTGATCACGCCGTGGAAACCCAGGTTGCCGCCGAAGTCGCCGAACTCGGGCTCGCAGACCTGGGCTTCGGGATGGGCGTCGGAAAGATCGGTGGTGGCGAGGGACATCGGGAGTCTCCGAGAGGTAGAGTGCAAATAAGTGATTAGTGGCTAGTGACTAGTGGCTAGTAAAAAGCAAGGCAGCCGGCTTTTACTAACCACTAGTCACTAATCACCGACCACTATCTTCTTCTTGCAAGCAACGGCATGGCCAGGGCGAACAGGGTCAGGCCGATGAAGGCGAACAGGGTCCATTCCGGCAGGGCGATGCCCAGCCACTGCGCGTCGATCTTGGCGCAGTTGCCCTCGCCCTTCAGCACGTAGGCGATCACGTTCTGCAACGGCATCAGCTTCATCAGGTAGCCCAGCGTCGGCCCGCACGCAGGTACCTGGTCCGCCGGCAGCGACTGCAGCCACACCTGTCGTCCGGCGATGCCGGCGCCGATCAGCGCGGCCAGGCCCGCCAGCAGCGCATAGGTCCAGCGCCAGCCGCCGGCCTTCGGGCCATGCAGTGCCCCGATCAGGAAGAACAGCGCGCTGCCGCACATGGCCACCCGCTGGAAGATGCACATCGCGCAGGGCTCGAAGCCCTTGGCATGCTGCAGGTACAGCGCGAAGGCCATGCCCAAGGCGCAGCCCAGGAAGCCGAGCGCGGACAGGGCGCGAAAGCTGAGTCTCGTCATGAAGAGCAATAGCCGGGTAAAAAGCATAAAGAGGGGAGCCGCAGGTGCGGCGCAATGGACCGCAGATTAGCGGCTGGAGTTCCGGCTCGCAACGACGACAAATCATGGTGGTGCGGCCCACCGGCCCCGCTCGCTGTACGGCATCCGGCCGAAAGCGGATACTCGCAGTCGGCAGGAGGAGAACATAAGGGAGCTTCCCAATGAAGCCGCTGAGCCCGATGGACGCGATGTTCCTGTGGATGGAGCACCGGCGCCAGCCGATGCATGTAGCCGGTTTGCAGCTTTACTCGCCGCCCCCGGGCGCGGGGCCGGACTTCATCCAGGAACTGGTGGAGAATTTCCGCAAGCACACCGAGGCCAGGCCGCCGTTCAACCTGCGCCCGGTGTTCAAGCTCGGCCATTGGTTCTGGACCGAGGACGAGGAATTCGAGCTCGACTACCACCTGCGCCACTCCGCCCTGCCCCGTCCCGGGCGCATCCGCGAACTGCTCGGACTGGTATCGCGCCTGCACGGCACCCTGATGGACCGCAGCCGCCCGCTGTGGGAGATGAACATCATCGAAGGCCTGGCCGACGGCCGCGTCGCCGTCTACGTCAAGGTGCACCACGCCATGTTCGACGGCGTTGCCGCCACCCGCATGCTGCAGAATTCCCTGTCCGAAGACCCGGAAGAGCGGAAGCCGCCGGTGTGGGCGCAGGAACCGCGCCGCCGCGGCGCCAGGGCCGTGTCGGTACCCGCCGCCGCGCACAAGCTGTTGCAGCCCCTGTTCGACGCCGTGAAGGTGGGCAAGGACATCGCCCCCGGCATCGGCAGCGGCCTGTGGGAAATCGTGCGCTCCTCCCAGTCCAACCCGGCCGACGCGCAGCCGTTCCACGCGCCCGCCACCATGTTCAACGTCAAGATTTCCGGCTCACGCCGCTTCGCCGCCCAGTCCTACTCGATCGCCCGCCTGAAGAAGCTGGGCAAGCGCAACAGCGCCACCCTCAACGACGTCAGCCTGGCCATCTGCGCCGGCGCCTTGCGCAAATACCTGCTGGCGCACGACGCCCTGCCGGACAAGCCGCTGATCGCCATGGTGCCGGTGTCGATCCGCGGCGAAGGCCAGGAAGGCGGCAACCAGGTCAGCATGATCCTGGCCAACCTCGCCACCCATGTCGACGACCCGGCGGAACGGCTCCAGCTGATCATGCAGTCCACCGCCCAGGCCAAGCAGCGCATCGGCAAGATGTCGCGCCTGCAGCAGATGGCCCATGCCGCCGCCATGACCACCCCGCTGGGCGCCACCATGCTCACCGGCCAGGCCGGCAAGCGCCCGATCTTCAACGTGGTCATCTCCAACGTGCCCGGGCCGAAGGAACCGCTCTACATGAACGGCATCCACCTGGAGGAGACCTACCCCATCTCCATCCCCTTCGACTACGCCGCGCTCAACATCACCCTCAACGGCTGCTGCGACCACCTCGGCTTCGGCTACACCGCCTGCCGCCGCTCAGTCCCCGGCCTGCAGCGCATGCTCGACTACACCGAGGAAGCGCTGGAAGAGCTGGAGGCTATTTAAGCTCGCGGAACGCCGGGTTACCCTGTGCGCCTTCGCCCCCGGAGGAACACGGATGACACTCAGCGTACGCATCGAACAGCAGGGCGGCCCGGAAGTCCTGCAACTGGTGGAAACCTCCGTGCCCCCGCCCGGCCCCGGGCAGCTGCGCGTGCGGCATGAGGCCATCGGCCTCAACTTCATCGAGATCTACCAGCGCAGCGGCGTCTACAAGATCCCGCTGCCGGGCGGCCTGGGGGCGGAAGCGGCCGGCATCGTCGACGCGGTCGGGCCCGAGGTCGGCGGCTTCGCCGTCGGCGACCGCATCGCCTATGCCGGCGGCCCGCTCGGCGCCTACAGCGAGGAACGCCTGCTGCCCGCGGCCAACGCGGTGAAACTGCCGGCCGGGGTCAGCAGCGAGGCCGCCGCCGCGCTGATGCTCAAGGGCATGACCGCCTGGTACCTGCTGCACCAGACCTTCCCGGTCCGGCCCGGCCACACCCTGCTGGTGCATGCCGCCGCCGGCGGCGTCGCCAGCATCCTGGTGCCCTGGGCCAAGCACCTCGGCGCCATCGTCATCGGCACCGCCGGCTCGCCCGAAAAGGCGGAGCTGGCCAAGGCGGCGGGCTGCGACCACGTCCTCCTCTACCGCGACCGCGAATTCGCCCCCGAAGTGCGCCGCCTCACCGATGGCGCCGGCGTCGACGTGGTCTACGATTCGGTGGGCAAGGACACCTTCAACGGCTCACTCGATTCGCTCAGGCGCCGCGGCATGATGGTCAGCTTCGGCAATGCCTCCGGCAAGGTGCCGCCATTCGAGCCGATCCTGCTGTCGGAAAAAGGCTCCCTGTTCCTGACCCGGCCGACGCTGGCGCACTACACCGGCACCCGCCCCGAGCTGGAAGCGGCCGCCAACGCCCTGTTCGAGGTGATCGCCAAGGGCATCGTCCAGCCGCAGATCCGCCGGCGCTACCCGCTGCGCGAAGTGGCCCGGGCCCAGACCGAGCTTGCCGGCCGCCACACCACCGGCAGCAGCGTGCTATTGCCTTAGAGCCCGTTCGGCACCCAAAGAAAAAGCCGCCATCGCTGCGAAAGCGACGGCGGCCTGTTTGCAGCCGGACCGGTCAGGCCGCGGCGTAGATCTGGTGGCTGTGGTGCGTCTTCGGCTCCCACATCTCGATGCCGCGCTCGATCTCGGCCAGCTGGATCAGGCTGTCGCCGGTGAGCGAGGCGGTGTCGACGAAGGCCGCTTCCAGCACGCGGATCACGCCGCGGATGTTGCCGTGCCAGCGGCAGGCGCGCATCGCCTTCCAGCTTTCCAGGCTCATCCCGGTCGGGGCTTTCCAGTCCTTGCACGGAGCGGCCAGGCGCGCCAGGGCGCCGGCCACCACCGCGATCATGTCTTCCTCGCGGCGATTCAGTTCCGGCACTTCCAGGCGCGCCGCGCCCAGGCGGGTGAACTCGTCGAGATTGACCCCGCTCTGCAGGTGCTGCCAGCTGCGGTTGGTGGCATAGAGCAGCGCGCATTCCATCTGCCGCTTGGCCGAGGCGCCGTAGGGCATGTATTGGCCCTGGTCGAGCACTTCCATCAGCACTTCCATCACGGCGCCGGCGATCTCATGGCTCTCGTCCATGAAGCAGACACCGTCGCGGGCCGTGGTCAGTGCGCCGTTGCGGGCCGCGGCGCCTGGGAAGGCGCCGGAAACGTGGCCGCACAGCAGGGACTTGATCGCCGCCTTGTCGCCGACGTTTTCCGCGGCGAGATTGACCGCCACCCACTGGCCGAGGCCGCGGATCAGATAGTAGTAGTAAGCAATGGTGGTCTTGCCGCTGCCGGGGCCGCCCATCAGGATGGCCCGGGTCACGCCGTTGCGGGCAAAGCCGCGGACGCGCGCCACCAGGGACTGCAGCTCCGGGCTGAACACGTAGAAATTCTTGAAGACGCTGTTCTCGATCTCGGCCGAAGCCGGCATGCGGATGACGTTTTCCTCCGTCACCCGGAGCAGGCGCTGCGGCAACTGGGCGGCGATGGAGTCGACGTCGCCGCCGACCATCAGGCGCACCCCGGACAGGCGCCCGGCGATGGCGCGCTTGTCGAGCCAGTTGCCCAGGGCCACGAACTGCGAGGTGTAGATCGCCACGATCAGCACGGTGTGGTGGCCGTTCTTGCGCGCTTCCAGCACCTTGTCGGCGATGGCATCGAGCTGCGAGGGATCGATGAACAGGCTCAGCACGAATTCGCTGTTCAGCGGCCGGTCGGCACCGTGCTCGAGGGGCGAGATGAATTCGAAGCGCTGGCCTTCCGGCACATGCCGCTGCAGCAGCGCCAGGCCTTCACGGTCGGTGCGGAGCACTTCCGGCCCGACCACCGTCAGATAAGCCGGCGGCCGCGCATCGGCCGCGTGCAACTGCTCTACCTTGGAACCCTTGCCGAACATCGCCGCATCTCCCTGGAGCATCTGCCTAGGCTTGAAGGCTAACCGGACGTACCGGCAAACCCGCAGGTCGCCGACGAACAGAACCTCGCTCCCGACGAGCGGTTCAGGTTGCTGTCCCCTACGTCCATCCACCGCGTGCGGAACCGCCGCATGGCGGCATCCCGCAAACCTCAGGCCATTGTCGCGCAGTCCGCATCGCGCCTGCTGCCTGACAGTTCACATTCCACCCAGAGAATACCTGTGCGGGAGGCGGGAGGCGAGAGGAGAAAGGCGTAACGGCAAAAGAAAGGCTTGACACGATGCCGCCCTCCTTCATGCTTTTCTCGCCTCTCGCCTCTCGCCTCTCGCCTCTTAGCCCCCGCCGCCGCCCGGCCCCTTGATGCCGCCGGTGGTGAGCCCGGCGGGGTCCAGCAATTCCTTCAGTTCCTCGACATGCAGCTTGGTGTTTTCCTTCGCCACCTCCAGGACCGGCCGCCCTTCCTTGTAGGCCTGCTTGGCGATGGCGGCGCCCTTCTCGTAGCCGATGACGCTGTTGAGGGCGGTGATCAGGATCGGGTTGCGCGCCAGCGCGCCCTTGATCTGGGCTTCGTTGACGCTGAACCCGGCGATGGCCGAATCGGCCAGCAGGCGCGACACATTGGCCAGCAGTTCGATCGACTGCAGCAGGTTGTAGGCGATCACCGGCAGCATCACGTTGAGCTGGAAATTGCCGGCCTGGCCGGCGATGGTGATGGTCGCGTCGTTACCGATGACCTGGGCCGCCACCATCACGGCGGCTTCCGGTATCACCGGGTTGACCTTGCCCGGCATGATGCTGGAACCCGGTTGCAGGGCCGGCAGTGCGATCTCCCCCAGGCCCGCCAGCGGCCCGGAGTTCATCCAGCGCAGGTCGTTGGAAATCTTGGTCAGCGACACGGCGATGGTCTTCAGCGCTCCGGACAGCTCCACCGCGGCGTCCTGGCTCGACAGGCTCTCGAAGTAATCCGGGCTCGGCTCGAAGGCGATGCCGGTGCGCTTGGCCAGCAGCTTGGCGAACTTCACCCCGAACTTGGGGTGGGCGTTGATGCCGGTGCCCACCGCCGTGCCGCCCTGGGCGAGGCGGCGGATGCGCGGGCCGCAGGCCTTGAGGCGGTCGATGCCGTTGTGGATCTGCTGCGACCAGCCGCCCAGTTCCTGGTCGAAGCGCACCGGCATGGCGTCCATCAGGTGGGTGCGGCCGGTCTTGGTCACCCCTTTCAGGCTCTTGGCCTTCTTGTCGATGGCCTTGCCCAGGTGCTTCAGGGCCGGCAGCAGCTGCTCGCGCACCGCCAGGGCGGCCGAGACGTGGATGGCGGTGGGGATGGTGTCGTTGGAGGACTGGCCCAGGTTGACGTGGTCGTTGGGGTGCACCTTGTCGCGCACCACCCGGCTGGCGAGGTGGGCGATGACCTCGTTGGCGTTCATGTTGGTGGAGGTGCCGGAGCCGGTCTGGAACACGTCGATCGGGAACTGGGCGTCGTGCTTGCCCCCCGCCACCTCCAGCGCCGCCGCCACGATAGCCTGGGCGATGGCGTCGTCCAGCAGGCCCAGCTCGACGTTGACCTCGGCCGCCGTGGCCTTGATCAGGCCCAGGGCGCGGATGAAGCCGCGCGGCATGCGCAGGCCCGAAACCGGAAAATTATCGACCGCGCGCTGGGTCTGGGCGCCCCACAGGGCTTGCTCGGGCACCCGCAGTTCGCCCATGCTGTCGTGCTCGACGCGGAAACCGCCGCCCGCCGCCTGTTTGGTCATCAGTTCGCCCCGGTTACTGTGGTTCCGGGGCCTGCGCGAACCGATACGCCACCCCGGTCAGCTAAAATGCGCCCCGATCTTAACAAACGCAGATGACACGATGAATCTCACCTCGCTGACCGCACTGTCGCCGATCGACGGCCGCTATGCCGAAAGAACCTACGGGCTGCGGAAAATCTTCAGCGAGTATGGCCTGATCCGCTACCGGGTGCAGGTGGAGGCGCGCTGGCTCGAAGCCCTGGCCGCCCACCCCGGCATCCCCGAGGTGCCGGCCCTGTCGGCCGAGGCGGTGCAACGCCTCAACGTCATCGCCGACCGGATCGAGGTGGAGGACGCCCAGCGGGTCAAGGTGATCGAGGCCACCACCAACCACGACGTCAAGGCGGTGGAGTACTACCTCAAGGAAAAGATCGGCAACAGCGAAGAGCTGTCGGCGATCAAGGAATTCATCCATTTCGCCTGCACCTCCGAGGACATCAACAACCTCGCCTACGCCCTGATGCTGCGCGACGCGCGCAGCCAGGTGCTGCTGCCGGCCCTGGACAAGCTGATCGGCTCGCTGTCGACCCTGGCGCGGCGCTACGCCGACCAGCCGATGCTGGCCCGCACCCATGGCCAGCCGGCCAGCCCCACCACCCTGGGCAAGGAAATGGCGGTATTCGCCCAGCGCCTCAAGCGCCAGCGCAAACAGCTGGCCGAGGTCGAAATCCTGGGCAAGATCAACGGCGCCGTCGGCAACTACAACGCCCACATGGTCGCCTACCCGGACGTGGACTGGGCGCAGTTCGGCGGCGACTTCGTGCGCAGCCTGGGCCTGCTGCCCAGCCCGGCCACCACCCAGATCGAACCGCACGATTTCATCGCCGAGTACTTCCACGCGCTGATGCGCGCCAACACCATCCTCATCGACTTCTGCCGCGACGTCTGGGGCTACATCTCGGTCGGCTATTTCATCCAGAAGACGGTGGAAGGCGAAGTCGGCAGCTCGACCATGCCGCACAAGGTCAACCCGATCGACTTCGAGAACGCCGAAGGCAACCTGGGCATGGCCAACGCCATCCTCGGCCACCTCACCGAGAAGCTGCCGATCTCGCGCTGGCAGCGCGACCTCACCGACTCCACCGTGCTGCGCAACCTCGGCGTCGGCGTCGCCCATGCCGTGGTCGCCTTCCAGGCCATGGACAAGGGCATTGGCAAGCTCACCGCCGACGCCCACCGCATGAGCCGCGATCTCGACGACAACTGGGAAGTGCTGGGCGAGGCGATCCAGACCGTGATGCGCCGTCACGGCCTGCCCGAGCCCTACGAACAGCTCAAGCGCCTGACCCGCGGCCAGAAACTGGGCCGTGAGGCCATCCGCGCCTTCGTCCAGGAACTGGCCCTGCCGGAAGCCGACAAGCAGCGCCTGCTGGCGATGACCCCGGGCAGCTACATCGGCAACGCCGCCGACCAGGCCAATTCCCTCAAATAGGGTCAGGAGCCGCCCCTTGGACGATACCGCCGCCAGTCAGCCGCAACGCCTCGATGGCCGCGCCGCCTTCGCCGCCCAGGCACTGGAGCTGGTGCGCGGCAGCCGCAGCGAACTGCTGCTGCTCAGCGATTCACTGGAGCGCAGCCTCTACGGCGGCGATGCCTTCGCCGACGCCGTGAAGGCCTTCCTGCTCGGCAGCGAACGCGCCCGCGTCTGCGTATTCGTCAACCGCCCGCAGGAAGCCTTGAAGAATGTGCCGCGCCTGGTCGAACTGAGTCGGCGCCTCAGCAGCCGCTTCGAATTCCGCGAGCCCTCCGCGGCCCAGCAGGCCGGCGGCGGCAACCGCAGCGAATGGCTGCTGGCCGACCGCCGCGCGTTGCTGGAACGCCTGGAGCCGGAGAGCCTGGAAGCCCGCTACTGGGCCCAGGAACCGCAGCGCGGCAAGCTCCGCGCCGAAGCCTTCGAGGCCCTGTGGAACGAGGCGCAGCCGGCGCAGGAACTGCGCAGCCTGGGCATCTGAACGGCTGCCACAGCCAGGTGGGCGGCCGAACCGGCGGGGGCCGGCACGGTCCAAGCTTTACTCCGAGACCCCCGAGGGGCATCCCGCAATGAGCCTCATACCCACAATCCTGCGCCCGTCGCTCGCCGTCCTGCTCGCCGCGGCCCTGCTGGCCGCCTGCGCCTCCCCCGCCTCGCGCATCCGCCAGAACGAAGGCGTCTACAACAGCTATCCGCCGCAGATACAGGAGAAGATCCGCGCCGGCCAGGTCGACATCGGCTTCACCCCCGAGATGGTGAAACTGGCCCTGGGCGAACCCGACCGCAAGTTCTCCCGCACCAGCGCCGAAGGCAATTCCGAGGTCTGGGCCTGGCATGACGGCGGGCCCATGTTCAGCTTCGGCGTGGGCGGCGGCAGCTACGGCGGCGGTGGGTTCGGCGGCGGCGGCGTGGGCGTCACCACCGGCGGCGACCAGAACGACGACAAGCTGCGCGTGGTGTTCGTCAATGGCCTGGTGTCTTCGATCGAGAAAGTCTCGAAGTAGCGGCCTGCCAAATCTACCTGGGCCTACCTGGCTTTCGCCGCCCCGGCCACCGACTGCACCGCATCGGCCATCGCCTTGGCAACTTCGGCCGCGGTGCCCGCATCCCCTGCATCGGATTGCAGCGTCATGCCGCATTGCGGCTTGACCGTCAGCGCGCCCTTCACCGGGAGCGGGATCGCCTGCACATAACGGGGATCTGAGAAGCGGAAGTGCACGGTGTGCGTCACCAGCTGCGGCGCCACGCCGGACCTGGACAAGGTGCTGCGGTACTGCAGCGTGGCATTGCGGCAGGCCGGAAACAGGAACACGTTCTTCGCCGCGCCAAGCACCGCGGCCGCATCATCGTGGTTCAACTCCAGCGCGGACGCGGGCGGGGGCTCCACGCTCAGCACCGCCACCGCCGGCACGCCATCCCCGGCAAAGCCCACCAGCCGCGCCGGCACCTCGTCCGACGACAGCCCCGGACAGCCCTGATCGAGCTGCCGCAGGAAGGCATAGACGTTGAGTTCCTCGTCGAAGGCGGCATCGGCCGCCACCGCCGGCACCCTGTCGGGCCGCGAGCAGGGATTCGGACCGCTCGAGCGCACCGCGGTCAGGCCCGTCACCGTCAACTCCGCGGCGGTCGTGATATAGCTGGCCAGGTGATCGGTCACCGTCACATCGACCGTGCTCAACACATCCGAGTCGGAAGCCGTGACCAGGGTCACCGCCGTGGTCTTGTACCAGTGGTCCTCGCCGGCGATCATCAGCACATTGGTCTGTGCCGGGTCCGCCGCCGTGGCGGCACTCACCGTCATCTCGCCGCCAGCGTCCTTCTTGAAATGCAGCGCGGTGGTCCACAGCGCGTATTGGCCGCGCGTTTCGTTCAGGCTGTGCGGCGTGACCACACCGGTATTGGCCGGGCTGTAGTCGACCACCGGCGCGCTGGAACAGGCGGCCAAGCCGAGTAGCGCAACCGCGCAGCCCGGCACCTTGAAGCTGCCGAACGCGCCCGACATCGCTCTTTTGATCCGCTTCATGGCAATCCCCAGGCCGATCCGGACAGCGTCCCCTGCCGTCGAACCGGATGATTGTGTTCAGGACCTGCTTCGTGCCTTCAGGACGTGGCCGCGATTATTGGTTCGCGGCGGTTCGGCAACTGTGACCGGGTTCTGGTTACGAACAGCTTCCGGTCCATGAAAGGGGATGGCTTGCGGCCCTACTCTTCCGGCGGCACCGCTTCCCGCGCGCGGATCCAGGCCCGCACCGACTCCGGAATCGGCAGCGTCTTCTGCGCCGTGTAGTCGAACCACACCATCACGCCGCGCAGCACCGCCACCAACTTGCCGTCCTGGAAGATCGCCGTCTGCATGTTCAGGCTGCTGCGGCCCAGCCGCGTCACCCGCGTGCCGATCTCCAGTTCCGCCGGGTAATGCACCTGCGCCAGGAAATCGCAGGCCATGCTGGCCAGGATGATGCCGTACTCCTTCCAGAACTTCGGATCGTCCTTTTCCAGCGGATCGAAGTAGGCGATGCGGCCGGATTCGCCGTAGCGGAAATACTGCACGTTGTTGACGTGCCCGAGCGCGTCCATGTCGCCCCAGCGCACCGTCATCGGAATGAACTGGCGGAATTCCTCGCGCGTCGGCGTGCTCATGATTGCGCCGACCGGCTCGGCGGCCACACCTTCATCGTCGCCAGGCGCTCGCGCGCAACGGCGACGACGCGCAGCTTCACCTCCGGCGCGGAATTGCTCCAGGCCACGATCTCGTCGATGTGGCGCCCGCAGCCGAGGCAGATGTCTTTGTCATCGAGGCTGCACACATCGATGCAGGGTGAGGGAACGTCCATGTCCTATTATCGCCTAGAGACAAATTCCGTGTCCTCAGGCGCCGTTCACCCGGCACTACACCAAAGTCCGTTCGCCCCGAGTGCCGGCGTAGCCGGTGTTGCACCGAATGTCCCGAGTAGCCCGGCAAAGCTGGGCATATCGAGGGAGGGGCCAAGACTGCACCCCGAAGAATTGCCATCCAGACCGGACCCAAGTAGTGACGCCCTACTCCTCATCCTCCCCACCCTTGCGCCGCGCACTCTTCCAGAACTGGATGCGCGGCAATCCCCCGGCGATATCCTCGGTGTGCCCCGCCATGCGGCTGGCATGTACCGCCAGCCGGAAGATCGCCAGGCACAGCTCCAGCGCCACCCGCGCGCAGGTCACCATGGTCAGGAAGGCCAGCGGCCCGATCAGCAGCAGGCGCACCAGGCCGTCCGTCAGCGAGATGGAAAAGCCCTGCGCCGCGTAGGCCACCACCCACAGCCCGCTGGCGATGATGGCCAGCACGAACAGCGTAGGCAGCATGCGCGGCGTCAGCAGCCGCCGGAATTGCAGGTCGAACAGGTTGCGCAGGAACTCGCCGGCCCTGGCCGGCCACTCCTTCCAGTTGCCGCCGCTGTCTTCTTCCACGGTCACCGGTGGTGCTTCCCTACGCCCCATATGCGGAATCTCAGAGTGTCGCCGCCAGGCGGCTACCCTGATTGATCGCGCGCTTGGCGTCGAGTTCCGACGCCACGTCGGCGCCGCCGATGCGGTGCGGCTTCAGGCCGGCCGCCAGCAGGGGCGCCTCCAGCTCGCGCAGCGGCTCCTGGCCGGAGCAGAGCACGATGGTGTCGACTTCGAGCAACTGCGCGTTCTCGCGCTTCTCGCCATAGCTGATCAGCAGGCCGCGCTCGTCGATGGCCTCGTAATTCACCCCGGCGATCATCTCGACCTTCTTCATCTGCAAGGCCGCGCGATGGATCCAGCCGGTGGTCTTGCCAAGGCCAGCGCCGGGCTTGCTGGCCTTGCGCTGCAGCAGGTAGACCTGCCGCGCCGGCGGCTCCACCTGCGGCCGGCCGCGCGCCACGCCGCCACGCTCCAGCGCGGGATCGGTGACGCCCCACTCCTTTTCCCAGGCCTTCAGATCCAGCGTCGGCGAATGGCCGTCGCCCACCAGGAATTCCGACACGTCGAAGCCGATGCCGCCGGCGCCGACCACCGCAACGGTCTTGCCCACCGGCTTGCCGCGCAGCAGCACGTCGACATAGGACAGCACCTTGCCCGACCGCTCCGCCGCCTCCTGTCCCTTGATCTTCGGATTGCGCGGCGACACGCCGGTGGCGATCACCACCTCGTCGTACTTGCCCTGGATCAGGTCCTCGGCGGCGATGCGCCGGTTGAGATGCAGCTTCACCCCGGTGGTTTCGATCTTGCGGCGGAAGTAGCGCAGCGTCTCGTGGAATTCTTCCTTGCCCGGAATGCGCTTGGCCATGTTGAACTGGCCGCCGATCTCGCCGCTGCTCTCGAACAGGTCCACCACGTGGCCGCGCTCGGCCAGCACCGTGGCGCAGGCGAGGCCGGCCGGGCCGGCGCCGATCACGGCGATGCGTTTCTCCCGCAGCGCGGGCTCGTAATTCAGCTCGGTCTCATGACAGGCGCGCGGATTGACCAGGCAAGAAGCGGTCTTGAGCTGGAAAGCATGGTCCAGGCAGGCCTGGTTGCAGGCGATGCAGGTATTGATCTCGTCGGCGCGGTTCTGCGCAGCCTTGCTGACGAAGTCCGCATCGGCCAGCAGCGGCCGCGCCATCGACACCATGTCGGCGCAGCCGTCGGCCAGTACCTGCTCCGCCACGTCCGGCGCATTGATGCGATTGGTGGTGCACAGCGGAATGCCGACTTCGCCCTTGAGCTTCTTCGTCACCCAGGCGAAGGCCGCGCGCGGCACCGAGGTGGCGATGGTCGGCACGCGTGCCTCATGCCAGCCGATGCCGGTATTGATGATGGTGGCGCCGGCCTTCTCCACCGCCTTGGCCAGGGTCACCACTTCCTCCCAGCTCTGCCCGTCCGGAATCAGGTCCAGCATCGACAGGCGGTAGACGATGATGAAGTCACGGCCCACCTTCTCGCGCATGCGCGTCAGGATCTCCACCGGCAGGCGCATGCGGTTGGCATAGGTCCCGCCCCACTCGTCGGTGCGCTTGTTGGTGTGCGTCACCAGGAACTGGTTGATGAAATAGCCTTCCGAGCCCATCACCTCGACGCCGTCGTAGCCGCCCTCGCGCGCCAGCTGCGCGCAGCGCACGAAGGCGTCGATCTGCTTCTCCACGCCGCGCGTGGACACGGCGCGCGGCGTGAACGGCGTGATCGGGCTCTTGATGCGCGAGGCGGAGACGGAAAACGGGTGATAGCCGTAGCGGCCCGAGTGCAGGATCTGCAAGGCGATCTTGCCGCCCTCGCGGTGCACCGCCTCGGTGATCTGCCGATGCTCCTTCGCCGCGCCGCTGCTGCTCAGCTTCGACGCGAACGGCGACACCCAGCCGGCGATGTTCGGCGAGAACCCGCCGGTGACGATCAGGCCCACGCCGCCGCGCGCGCGCTCGGCGAAATACTGCGCCAGCCGCGGGAAGTGCTTGGCGCGATCTTCCAGGCCGGTATGCATCGAACCCATCAGCACGCGGTTGCGCAGCGTGGTGAAGCCCAGGTCGAGCGGAGCCAGCAGGTGCGGATAGGCCGAGGTGGTCACAGCGGAAACTCCAGATGGCGAATTAGCTTGTTTGAATAGTCCGCGCCATGGATGGCGCGGTGCTTGTCAGGACGACATACTGACGACCAAACACTACGGATATTAGCCGCTCGCCGCCGGCCCGCGTTGGCTGCGCGGACGCGCGCGCGCTGCGCCAGGGCCATGCTGCCGGCATTCCCCCAGGGCCCAGAATGGTGCATGCAATCACTCATCAACGGCCGCGTGCGGCTGGAAGTCAAAGACGGCATCGCCTGGGTGCGCCTGTCGCGCCCGGAGAAGTTCAACGGCCTGGACTGGGACCTGCTGCAAGGCCTGGTCGGCGCGGCGCGAACCATCCGCCGCCTGCCCGAAGTGCGCGCGGTGATCCTGCACGGCGAAGGCCCCGCCTTCAGCTCCGGCCTGGACTTCGGCACCTTCACCAGGCAGCCCGTACGCATGGTGCGCGCCTTCCTCAAGTACGGCCGCAATACCAACCTGTTCCAGGAAGCCTGCTGGTGCTGGCGCAAGCTGCCGGTGCCGGTGATCGCCGCCCTGCACGGCCGCTGCTACGGCGGCGGCTTCCAGATCGCCCTCGCCGCGGACTTCCGCATCGCCACGCCGGATTGCGAATGCTCCATCATGGAAATCAAGTGGGGACTGATCCCCGACATGACCGGCACCGTGACCCTGCGCGAGCTGGTGCCGATCGACGTGGCCAAGCAACTCACCATGAGCGGCCGCCTGTTCAGCGGCGCGGAAGCGAAGCGGATGAACCTGGTGACGCAGGTCTCCGACGATCCCCTCGCCGCCGCCGAAGCCATGGCCCATGAACTGATGACGCGCTCGCCGGACGCCGTGGCCGCCGCCAAGTCCCTGTTCCACCGCAGCTGGTTCGCCAGCGTGCGGCGCGCCTTCGCCATCGAAAGCCGCATCCAGTTCCGGCTGTTGCGCGGCGACAACCAGCGCATCGCCATGCGCGCCAACTTCGACAAGAAGACGCCGGTGTTCCGCAACCGCCGTTTCAAGGATTGAAAGAGCGCCTCGTGAAGAAAGCCGCGAATTCCCTGCAAAAACTCGTCGCCGCCGCCGCGCGCCTGCCCGCGCCGCTGCGCAGCCGGGCCATCACCACCGCCTTCACCTGGCAGGTGCGCTTCGCCGGCACCGGCGGCGTGCGCTTCGAAGTGCTGGAAGAAGGCCGCGCCGTGGCCGTGATCGGCAACCGCGCCAAGGTGCGCAACCACATCGGCGGCGTGCACGCCGCCGCCATGGCACTACTGGCGGAGACCTGCACCGGCGCCGTATTCGGCCTGAGCCTGCCCGGCGACAAGCTGCCTTTGCTGAAAAGCATGCAGGTGGATTACCTCAAGCGCGCCCAGGGCGGCCTGCGTGCCGAAGCCACGCTGGCCCTGCCGCAACGCCGCGCCCTCGCCGCCAAGGACCGCGGCGAAATCGTCGTCCCGGTCCACGTCACCGACGAAAGCGGCGAAGAACCGATCAAATGCAAAATGACCTGGGCCTGGGTGCCGAAGAAGCGCAGCGAGGTGTAGCGATTTTGAAGTTCGGCCTTTTTTAATCTTCCGAGATACTCATCATTCTGCGTTTTTACGACTGATGGAATCTACCCCGCCCGGACTTTCAAACGAGGCGGCGTCAGGCCGCCTTCGCCAAGTGCATCTCCACACGCAGCCCAGCGGCCGACGCCAGGTTGACCAGCGTATCGATGGCGAACAGGTCGATCTTGCCGCGCATCAGATCGGAGACTCGTGGCTGGGTCACACCCAGCAACTTGGCAGCTTGCGCCTGGCTCAGGCCCTTTTTCTCGATGTGCGCCTTGAGTTCCATCATCAGCACGGACCGCAGTTTCATGTTCTCTGCCGCCGCCGGCGTATCTTCGATGGCATCCCATACACTTGAAAACCGCTGTTTGCTCATTTGCCCAACTCCTGCATCAAATCCTTGTAACGGCTGGTTGCCAACGCCAGGTCTTCCCTGCTGGTCTTTTGCGATTTCTTCTGGAAGCAATGCAGCACGAACACAGCCTCCTCGAACTTGGCCACATCGATCACCCGGAATGCACCGGCATCCCGGATCCTGATTTCCCTCACGCCTGAACCAATGGTGCTCATCGGCTTCCAGTCGTCCGGATCCAAACCTCGCTGCACCAGGTCGAGTTGATGCCCCGCTTCGCGCCGGGCCGATTGCGGAAATGCGCGCAAATCGTCGAGCGTACTGCCGCGAAACTCGATTTCCTTAACGCGGTTCATCGAACACATTATATAAAATTTTGTATATTTTTGGGTTGAACAACTTATCGCTCACCGCATGCGTGCCAACAAAAACCCTTGGCACGCATGGCACGCATGGTGAAAAACCCCATGTAGCGCCATCCCCGCGCGCGGAGACGTTCCCTACCGCCCCGCCCGCAATTCCGCGCTGAGGCTGTCCTGCCCCCGGTGCCACAACTCCACGAATTCCGGCAACGGCGGCGACGGGTCCGTCCAGCCGACCAGGGCCATCACCTCCGCCGGCGACGGCCGCGAACCGTCACGCGCCACGAACAGGTAACGCACCACGATCACCGCGTGCACCCGCTCGCCCACCTGGAAACGGTGCTCGGCAAACAGCCACTTGCTGTTCCACCCCACCATGCGCGTCTGCAGCTCGTATTTCTGGAACGGCCTGAGCTGCTTGCTGAAGCGTGCGTTGGCATCCCCCGCCATCGGCCGCCAGCCGCGCGCCAGCGCCCGGTGCCACAGCCCGCTGCGCACCCACCAGTCGAGCCGCCCCAGGTCGGCCGCCGAGAAATAACGGCCGTTGTTCATATGGATGTTGAAGTCCAGGTCGTTCGGCCAGACCCGCATGGAGAAGCGGCTGGGCGCATCCGCCGCGATGCGCCGGCGCATGCGCGAAATCCACCAGACACGAACGAATCTGAGCATCATCACCATGGGTTTGGGTATCCGACTTCTGGTTCCGGCTTGTTGTTATGGCAGGACCGGCAAGAGCCTATGTTGCCGCAAAGTGCTTGTTCCGGCGAAGATTTCACGCTGAATGCCGCAGTGCAGCACTGGCGAGTTGGACAAACTCGATTGGCCGCAGAGCCATGGCGCCGGCAGGCCCCAGCGGCAAAGCTTGCGCCTCCCTGCCGGCGTCTCGCGCGGCAGCGATTCCACCAGACAAACTCGGGGCAAGACACATGAGCGACCGCTATCTGGAACTGGCACAGACCTCGCTGGGCCGCCAGTTCTTCTCCGCGCTGAACCTGCCGGGACCGCCGCGCCTGGCGCGCGAGCCGCAGCCCTATGGCGCGCAGCCGCTGGCCGGCAAGTCCGCCATCGTCGGCGGCGTGGCGCAGGCGCGCTATCGCGGCGGCGTCGAAGCCGCGCTGAAGGGCGCCGGCGCCAGCCTGGCAGAGTCGGCCGCGCCGCTTTTGGTATTCGACGCCGCCGGCGCGACCGGGCCGATCGAACTCAAATCCCTCTATTCCTTCTTCCACCAGCACCTCGAAGGCCTGCCCTCCGGCGCCCGCATCGTGGTCATCGGCCGCGCCGCCGCCAGCTGCGAGAGCGCGGCGGAAGCCGCCGCGGCCGGCGCCCTCTCCGGCTTCGTCAAGAGCCTGGCCAAGGAGATCGGCCGCAAGGGCAGCACCGCCAACCTGCTCACCGTCGCCGACGGCGCCGAGCCCTGGATCGACGGCGCCCTGCGCTTCCTGCTCAGCGGCCACGCCGCCTTCGTCACCGGCCAGGTGCTGCCCCTGGTGCCGGCCGCCAGGAGCCTCAAGCCGGGCGACTTCAACCAGCCGCTGGCCGGCAAGACCGCACTCGTCACCGGTGCCGCCCGCGGCATCGGCGCCGCCATCGCCGCCACCCTGGCGCGTGAAGGCGCCCAGGTCATCGGCGTCGATCGCCCGCAGGAAGAAGAAGCGCTGAACGCGACCCTGCACCCCATCGGCGGCCGCGCCGTGCTGCTCGACGTCACCGCCGCCGACGCCGGCGCGCGCATCGCCGAGGCCGCCGGCAAGCTCGACCTGCTGGTGCACAACGCCGGCGTCACGCGCGACAAGCTGCTGCGCAAGATGCCGGAGCACTACTGGGACATGGTGCTGGGCATCAACCTCGACGCCATCGTGCGCATCAACGAGCAGCTGCTCGGCGACAACCTCAAGCCGCAGGCGCGCCTGGTGTGCATCGCCTCGATCGGCGGCATCGCCGGCAATGCCGGGCAGACCAACTATGCCGCCACCAAGTCCGGCGTGATCGGCTACGTCGCCGCGCTGGCGCCGGAACTGGCGAAACGCGGCATGGCCATCAACGCCGTGGCGCCGGGCTTCATCGAAACGCAGATGACCGCCTCCATCCCGCCGGCCAACCGCTTCTTCGGCCGCCGCATGAGCGCGCTGCTGCAAGGCGGCCTGCCGGAAGACATCGCCGAAGCCGTGACCTTCCTCGGCGCCGCGCCGCTGTCCGGCGGCGTCAACGGCGCCACGCTGCGCGTCTGCGGGCAGAACTGGTTGGGATAAACAACCGCCGTTTTCATGATCTCGCCTTCTCTTTCAAGAGAGAGAAGGACCAAAAGAAATTGTCGATCACTACCTAGCTTCCAGGAAACATCCATGACCCAGACCGTCCGCAAGGTCGCCATTCTCGGCGGCGCGCGCATTCCCTTCAGCCGCTCCAACTCGGCCTACTCGCACAAGTCCAACCAGGACATGCTCACCGCCGCCCTGCGCGGCCTGGTGGACAAGTACCAGCTGCACGGCGAGCGTCTCGGCGAAGTCGCCGCCGGCGCGGTGCTGAAGCACTCGCGCGACTTCAACCTGACGCGCGAATGCGTGCTGTCCTCGGGCCTGGCGCCGGAGACCCCCGCGTACGACGTGCAGCAGGCCTGCGGCACCGGCCTGGAGACCGCCATCCTGGTCGGCAACAAGATCGCCCTGGGCCAGATCGAGGCCGGCATCGCCGGCGGTGTCGATACCGCCTCCGATGCGCCGATCGCGCTGAACGAGAAGCTGCGCAAGATCCTGCTCGACGCCAACCGCGCCAAGACCAACGGCCAGAAGCTGGCCGCCCTCGCCCGCATCCGTCCCTCCATGCTGGTACCGGCCATCCCCACCAACGGCGAACCGCGCACGCGCATGTCGATGGGCCAGCACTGCGAAGTGATGGCGAAGGAATGGCACATCCCCCGCGAAGAGCAGGACCAGCTCACCTACGAATCGCACAAGAAAGCCGCCGCCGCTTACGATGCCGGCTTCCACGACGACCTGCTGGTGGAATTCGGCGGCCTCAAGCGCGACAACAACCTGCGCCCGGACATCTCCATCGAGAAGCTGGCCTCGCTCAGCCCGGCCTTCGACCGCAAGGGCGGCACGCTCAGCGCGGGCAACAGCACCCCGCTCACCGACGGCGCCTCCACCGTGCTGCTGGCTTCTGAAGAGTGGGCCAAGGCGCACGGCCTGAAGCCGCTGGCCTACCTGACCCACAGCGAAACCTCCGCCGTCGACTTCGTCGGCAAGAAGGAAGGCCTGCTGATGGCGCCGGCCTACGCCGTGCCGCGCATGCTCAAGCGCGCCGGCCTGACCCTGCAGGATTTCGACTTCTACGAAATCCACGAAGCCTTCGCCGCCCAGGTCCTGTGCACCCTCAAGGCCTGGGAAGATCCGAAGTTCTGCAAGGAGCGCCTCGGGCTCGACCAGCCGCTCGGCTCGATCGACCGCAGCAAGCTCAACGTCAAGGGCGGCAGCCTCGCCGCCGGCCACCCCTTCGCCGCCACCGGCGGCCGCATCCTGGCGAACCTCGCCAAGATCATCGACGAAAACAAGGGCGGCCGCGGCCTGATTTCGATCTGCGCGGCGGGCGGGATGGGCGTCGTGGCGATTGTCGAGCGATAATCCCCGCAGAAAACCATTGGGGGAAGGGTCGCCGGCATGAACGCATCCGCTTCGCTGTTCGAGCAGCACGATTTCGTTTACGGCGACCATCGGCTTGCGTACGAGACGGTGGGCGAAGGCATGCCCTTCGTGCTGCTGCACGGCATCCTGCTCGACTCGCACATCAACCGCGAACTGGCGACGCGCTTCGCGGCGGAAGGCTACCGCGTGATCCTGCTCGACCTGCTCGGCCACGGCCGCAGCGACAAGAGCAGCGATCCCAAGGACCATCGCGCCGATTTCTACGCCGACCAGGTGATCGCCCTGCTCGATCACCTCGGCATCGGCCAGGCCCTGGTCGGCGGCGTGTCGCTGGGCTGCATCGTCTCCCTGCACGTCGCGGTGAAGGCGCCGCAACGGGTCGCCGGCCTGTTCCTGGAAATGCCGGTGATGGAATGGTCCGCACCCTGGGCCGCCGCCCTGCTGTCGCCCCTGCTGCTGGCGGCGCGCTTCATGCGCCCCGGCTACGCTTCGTTCACCCGCATGGTGCGCGCACTACCGCGGCCGCACCAGCTCAAGTACGAGTGGCTGGCCGGCATCATGAACACGCTGTCGCTGGAACCCTCGGTGGTGGCGGCGATCCTGCACGGCGTGCTGGTCGGACCCATCGTTCCCTCCGAGCAGCAGCGGCGCAAGCTGACCATGCCGGCCCTGGTGATCGGCCATACGCGCGACAAGCTGCACGAGTTCCGCGACGCCCATCTATTGAGCCAGCAACTGCCCAACGCACACCTGCTGGAAGCGCGGCACATCATGGAGCTGCGCACCCGCCCCGACCGCCTGTGGCCGGAGATCAGCCAGTTCCTGCGCGAGGTGCGGGAAGCCGGACTCACTGCACCGACCGCGGCGAAAGCCATCAGCCCGGCGCCGTCGGTCGCAGCCGCACCCTCCGCAAC
Organism: Nevskia soli DSM 19509; assembly: GCF_000711955.1. Lineage (GTDB taxonomy): Bacteria > Pseudomonadota > Gammaproteobacteria > Nevskiales > Nevskiaceae > Nevskia > Nevskia soli. Next base: position 78,793 of record NZ_JONR01000001.1, on the reverse strand, counting down.
ACCGGCAGCGGCATCCGGCGGCGGCCTGAAGCAGCGCTTCGAACAGGCGGTGGAGAAAGTACGTACGGCGCCGCCGGATGGCCCGTTCAAGCCCTCCAACGAACTCAAGCTGAAGATGTACGCCCTCTACCGCCAGGCCATCGACGGCGACGTGCGCGGCAAACGCCCCGGCATGCTCGACGTCGTCGCCCGCTACAAGTACGACGCCTGGGCCATGGCCAAGGGCCTGTCGAGCGAGGACGCCATGCGCAAATACCTGGAAGAAGTGGCCAAGGTCGAACAGAAGTTCGGCTGATCCGAAGCTGCACCGACCTGGCTTCGCTGAGAAGCCTCATCGCACTGCGTAATCGCGGCCGCGCGACGGCGCGGCTGGTGCACCCCCGGCGCAGATCCGGCCGGGTCTTGACGCCCGCGGACCGTCCCGGTGTTCTTGCAACCGGCCACAGGGCAAGCCGGGAAAACCTCGGCGCATAAAAAAACACCCGTTTTGCCCTCCCGGCGGCGTCCGACACCCCTTTTCCAGCCGTGCCCCCTGCCCGCGGAATCCCGTGTCCGGCGCCTTAACGAGCCCGTCACAGAGTTTCCTTACATTTGCCTTACAGAAACGGCCGACCACGGCCGCACTGTCAATCCAGCCACCGAGATTCGGGAGAAATCCAGTGTCACAACCTTTGAAACTGCGCCGCACGGCGCTGGCGACCGCGCTTGCCGGCGTGGGCGCCTTGTACGGCTGCAGCTCCGACGACAACCAGGGCAGCACCGACGCCACGGCGCAGTTCGCCGAGGTCACCGCCGCCGGCACCGACGGCGAGAAGCGCACCATACGCGTTTCCGATTCGGCCATGATCGGCGGCAAGATCACCACCACAGGCTATCAGACCATCCTGCGTTCCGGCGACCAGCGCGGTCCGGACGCCAACCTGAATACCTATGGCCTGCTGGTGGACAACCAGCTCAAGCCGATCAAGGCCGCGGACGGCTCCACCACCGTGGCCAACTCCAACGACTTCTCCTCCGTGCTCAAGGTCGGCGCCAAGTTGTTCAACGTCTCGCACTTCGAGGACATCCCCGGCGCGCTGTACCTGACCGAGCTGTCGCAGGACAAGAGTAGCGGCCAGCTCAGCGCCGTCAGCACCCGCGCGCTCGACCTGTCCGGCATCAACGGCATCGTCTCCCCCTGCGCCGGCAGCGTCACGCCGTGGCAAACCCACCTGGGCAGCGAGGAAGATGCCCCCAACGCGCGCGCCGCGCGTCCCGACTACATGGCCACCTTCTTCGGCGGCGGCACCACCGTCGGCGGCACGCCCAATCAGAATCTTTACTTCTGGGGCTATCCGGTCGAAGTCGCGGTGACCGAGGCCGGCGCCGCCACGGTCAGCAAGCACTACAGCATGGGCCGCTTCGGCCACGAGCTGTCCTACGTCATGCCGGACAACAAGACCGTCTACGAGTCCGACGACAACACCAATACCAGCTATTACCTGTACGTCGCGGACAAGGCACAGGATCTTTCGGCCGGCACCCTCTACGCGCTGAAGATCAAGCAGAGCACCGCCGCCGGCACCACCGACCTGATCCAGGGCGACGTCACCTGGAACAAGCTGGGCCACGCCACCGACGCCGAGGTCAAGGCGATCATCGACGCCGGCACCAAGTTCAGCGACATCTTCGACACCGCCACGCCGGCTGCCGACTTCAGCTGCGCCAGCGGCTTCAAGCCGGTGAACACGTCGGTGGGCCTGGAGTGCCTGGCGCTGAAGCCCGGCAAGGAACAGGCGGCCGCCTTCCTCGAAACCGGCCGCTACGCCGGCTACGTCGGCTCCACCATCGAGCTGCGCAAGGAAGAAGGCGTCACCTACGATCCGGCGGCCAAGCGCATGTACGTCTCCTACAGCTTCCTGGAGAACGGCATGGAGGACAACCGCAAGAAGGGCAAGGCCAATACCTCGTACGACCGCGGCGGCAGCAACGACATCAAGGCCACCTTCAACCATTGCGGCGCGATCTACGCCTACGATATGGCCAGCGACGCGGCCATCGGCTCCGACTACGTGGCGAACAAGGTCAGCGGCGTGCTCGCCGGCGTCATGACCACCCTGGCCGATCCGGACAAGCTCAACGCCGGCACCGTCGCCGCCTATGCCAGCGACAGCCCCTTCGCCGGCAGCGCCTGCTCGGTGGACGGCATCGCCAACCCGGACAACATCAGCTTCATGCCGGGCCAGAAGACCCTGCTGATCGGCGAGGACAGCGATGACGGCCATCAGAACGACATGAGCTGGGCGTACAACATCGAGACCAAGAAGCTGACACGCATCCAGACCACGCCGTACGGTTCGGAAGTCACCGGCATGTACTACTACCCGGCGATCAACGATTTCGGCTATATCATGAACATCGTGCAGCACCCGTACGGCGAGAGCGACACCGACAAGGTGACCAGCACCAGCCCGGAACGCCACTCCTACCTCGGCTACATCGGTCCCCTGCCCGCGTTCAAGCAGCAGTAACGCAAGGCCTTCATCCCGGCGCCGCAGGGCGCCGGGATTTTTTCTTTGTTTATCGGCACAACATGCACATCAGCCTTTTCCTGCGCGCCGGCCTGCTCGCCGGCGCCTTTGCGCTCGGCGGCTGCGGCCGCGACGACAGCGGCATCGACCTGCATACGCGGGCCGTCGCCAACCGCCTCGCCTACATCCCGCCGCAATGCTTCACCCGCACCCTCGATCCCCGCGCCGCCAGGGCGCAGAACCCCTGCTACGTCTGTCACGCCGACGCGGCCGTACCGAACTACCAGGGCCAGCCGGAACTGCAGCTGGCCTACGCCTTTCCGCAACTCCAGGGCGGCCGCGACGTGGCCAACCCCTGGACCAACCTGTTCGCCGATCACGCAGCCGCCATCGGCAAGATCAGCGACCGCGATATCGCGCGCTACGTCGACGACGACAACTACCATGACCAGGACAATACACCTGTCCTGGCAAAGCGACTGGCGCGGGTGCCGCAGCGCTGGGATGTGAACGGCGACGGCCACTGGAGCGGCTACCTGCCCGACGCCGGCTTCCGCTACGACGCCCAGGGCTATGACCTGGCGGCGGACGGACAGGCCAGCGGCTGGCGCCGCTTCAGCTATTACCCGCTGCCGGGTGCCTTCATGCCCACCAACGGCTCCTTCGACGACGTGCTGATCCGCCTGCCGCCGGCATTCCGCGAGGATGAGCAGGGCGCCGCCAGCACCGCCGTCTACAGCATCAATCTCGCCATCGTCGAGGCGCTGATCCGCCGCGCCGACATCGACATCGATGCCGCCGACGAGAAGCTGCTGGGCGTCGACCTCGACGGCGACGGCCGCCTCGGCAATGCCGTGCGCGTGCACTACGACTGGCAACCCACCGCCGGCCGTAACATGTCTTACGTCGGCCGCGCACGGCTGGAGCAGGCTGCCGGCAGCCTGCATCTCGCCGCCGGGCTCTATCCGGAAGGCACCGAGTTCCTGCACAGCGTGCGCTACCTCGCGGTGGACGCAGACGGCAAGGTGCGCGCCGCGCCGCGCATGAAGGAGTTGCGCTACGCCCGCAAGCTGCGCTGGCTCAGCTACTCCGACCTGCGCCACGACGCCGGCCGCGAGGCGCGCGAAGCCGAATTGAATCCGAACCGGCTGGAGCACTTCAACGGCGATCCGGAGCAGGGACTGCAAAACCTGATCGGCTGGAGTTACCAGGGCTTCATCGAGGACCGTCGCGGCCGCCTGCGGCCACAGACCTACGAGGAGACGGTGCAATGCATGGGCTGCCACGGCGGCCTGTCCGCCACCGAGGACGGCAGTTTCTCCCTGCCGCGCAAAACCAGTGGCGGTGCGGCGCATGGCTGGGGCAGCACGGCAGCCTATGCCCTGCCCGATCCACTGCGCAGCGACGGCGCGGCGGAATTCGCAACGTATCTAAAAAACAACCATGCGGGGGATGAATACCGCGCCAACGAGGAAGTGCTGAAGCGCTTCTATGAAGCCGATGCCGCGCCGCAAGCCGCGGCTTTCGAGGCGCTGGCGCGGGATCTGTCGACGCTGCTGCTGCCCTCGGCGCAACGCGCGCTGGCGCTGGACAAAGCCTACCGGGTGCTGGTGGAGGAGCAGAGTTTCGCCAAGGGACGCGACGCCATGCTGGCACCGGCCTTGAACGTACACCGGGACATCGCGCCGGATGCGCCCACCGGCATCATCGAAGCGCAGCCGGCGCCGAGACTCGCCGTCCACTGAAGAGGCGGGGACGCCCTCAACCCTGCATCGGCGCCCAGTAATCGACGATCTTGCCGCCACGCACGGCGACGAGGTCGCCGAACTGCAGCAGCACGAATTCGCTCTGCGTCGGCCGGAAGAACACCTGGTCATCGACCTTCAAGCCCACACCGGGGGAGGCGTTGACGATTTCCTGGTTGGTGCTGTGGCCGAAGGTGGAATTGAACTGCAGACCCTTGGGCGACTCGTACTCCGCCATCCAATAGCCGCCGTAGATGAAATAGGTCTGCAATTGATTCGGGTCCCACCAGGAGAAGATGCGCGACTTGCCGTCCAGGGCCGGCAGCTCCACCGGCCCCACCGATTTCAGCACCGGGGTGGCGATGTATGCCGCGGGCACATGCGCGGTGAGTGTGTCGAGATCGTAATGGGTCGGCTTGAGCAGGGCGGTGCCGACGGAGATGTCGTTGCTGAGCGTCTCGGCCTCGTGCATCTTGTAGGTTGGGCTGCCGGCGGCGTTCAGCGTCAGGTCCTCGCGCCACAGCCTGGCGTACTGGTTGCGGGTGAAGTCGGCGCGCTCCTGATAAATCGCCATACCCTTGCGGAACAGTTCCTCGTGGCTGCCGAGGATGCGGGGCACGGCCATGCCGGCATGCGGGTCGTAGCCCATGAAGCCGGCGAACTCCAGGTTGGCCGGATTGGCTGCAATCAGCGACAGCATCTGGCCGAGCACTTCGTTGCCGGCGACGCCACCGCGATGCAAACCGACATCAAGCTCGATATTGATGCGCAGCTTCGCCCCCAGGCCCTTGGCCAATTCGAGGTACTGCTGCACGTGTTCCGGCGTATCGTTCAGCCATTGCAGCTGGCGCGAAGGATCGAAGCTGCCCTTCAGATTCTTGTAGAACACCTCCGCCGAGCGCACGGGCAGGGGCTTGCCGATGAGGATGTCGGCGTCCGGGAAGGCCACCACGTCGTCATTGATGAAGGGCTGGTGGAAGGACATCAGCCGCCGCGTGCCGGCGCGCTTGGACACGTAGTCGATCAGCCCCTGCGAGGGCAGCGACTTCTCGACGATGCGGTAGTGCTTGGGCAGCTTGACCGACTGCACCACCTGGTCGATGTTGTGGTCGAGCCGATCCAGGTCGATGACCAGGCAGGGCCTCATAGGGCCGTTCTTCTTCAGCTCCTCGTTGAGGACGCGGAAGTATTCGTCATACGGCTTGCCATTGGCGGAAGGGCGCGCCAGCAGGCCGCCACCGACGACCACGGCGCCGACACCGGCGGCGCCCAGCATGAAGTTGCGGCGGTTCATTGATCGAGGCCCTTGTTAGCAGGTGACGCCGAAGACGGAGCGCAGGTGCCCGTTGAGGAATTTTCCGGTCGGGTCGAGCGCGGCCCGCACGTCGAGGAAATCCTTCCAGTGCGGGTAGAGTTTCGAGAACTGGTTGTGATTCAGGGTATGCAGCTTGCCCCAGTGCGGCCGGCCCTCGTACTTCCAGAAGATCGGCTCGATCTGTGCGAAGAAGTTGTGGAAGTCGAGGCGGTAGTCCTGGTGCACCGAGATGGCGACGGTATCGCGGCCGTTGAACATGCTCAACGGGATGTCGTCGCCCTTGACGTAGCGGTATTCGAGCGGGAAGAAGCTGTTGAGGTTCTGCTCGCGCACGGTCTTGAGGATTTCGCGCACGCAGGCCGGTCCCGCTTCGGCGGGAAGCTCGTATTCCATCTCGTTGAAGCGCTGGTCGCGCACGTGGGAGAAGACGCGGAAGGAATCGTCCACCACATCCGAGCCGATCATGCGCTTGACGAAGGTGTTCAACAGCGCCGCCTGCACTTGGGGATGATTGCGGGCATAGGTGTTGATCGCCATCAGCGCGGAAACGCCGTCACCGTCGCCGCCGCCCTGCTGCGGCTTGGTGTGAGGATCGGTGGTCTCGTTGGTAGCGGTGGCCAGCGCCACGTCGGAGTGCAGGATCGGATTGATTTCGAAGTGATCGTTCTCCTTGATCAGCCGCGGCATGTCTTCCAGCAGTTCTTCGGTGTTCTGCACCCAGATTTTCTCGTGCAGCCGAAACGCCTTGCGGTTCTGCAAGCGCACGCGGGTGATGATGCCGAGGGCGCCGAGCGAGGTACGGGCGACGTTGAAAATCTCCGGATGGTTTTTGGCATCGCAGTCGATGATATCGCCGGTAGCCGTGACCAGGCGCAACCCGACCACGGTACTGGAATAGGAGCCGAACTTCGGCCCGGTGCCGTGGGTGGAGGTGCTGATCGCACCGGCGATGGTCTGGTAATCGATGTCGGCCATGTTGAGCATGGCCAGGCCGGCCTTGAGCAGCGGCTCGCCCATGTCGGCGACGCGGGTGCCGCCCCAGAACTCGGACTGCAGGGTCTGCGCATCGGCGCTGATCATGCCGCTCATATTGCTGAGCGACAGCAGAGTGCCATCGGTGGGTACCAGGGCGCTGAACGAATGGCCAGAGCCGACTGCGCGGATCGTGTCCCTGGTTCCGCGCACCACTTCGGCCAGCGCCGCCTCGTCCGCGGGCGCCACGCGCACCGCCGGAATGCAGGCCTGCCCGCCGGACCAGTTGCGCCAGGGAATGATGCGCTCGGACGCGGCGCGGGCCAGCCCGCTCAAGCCGCCCGCGCCGAGCAGGCCGAGCGCACCGGCCTGCTTCATCACTTCTCTGCGTGTCAAAGCCATGGTGCGATCCTTATTGCAGCTTGGCGCCGGCCATGTATTCGGTGACGGCGATGAAGTCGTCTTCCGCGCACTGCATGCACAGGCCCATTGGCGGCATGCCCTGGTAGCCGTTGATGATGTGACCGAGCACCACCTCTCGCCCCTGCGCCACGCGCGGCGCCCAGGCCTTGGCGTCGCCGAGCTGCGGCGCGCCGGAGGCCGGCTTGCCGTGGCAGTTGCTGCAGGTGCTGTCGTAGATCTTCTGGATCGCCGGGCTGGCGGCGACCGGCGGCGGTGCGGGTGCCGCGGCGGGCGTGGCGGCCTTGCCCTCCTGGCCACTGCCGCAGGCGGCGAGCAACAGCATGGAAGCGGCGATGAATCCGCCTGAAATCAAAATGGAACGGCTCATGACTTTCCCTTTCTTTCCTTGTTGCTGATCGCTGTGCGCGGCGCGGCCTTGCCGGCACGCGCTGCCGTTCCCACTGCCGCCTCCTGCTCCGCCATCCGCACCAGCATGCGCACCACCCGTGCGCGCTGGCGCGGCGTGAAAGGAGACAGCTGCAGCAGTTCCTGGGTCCACAGGCCCTCGGTCGCCAGGTAGACCAGGGCTGCCTGCTCGAACGGCACGTCCTGCGCCAGCTTGGCGAAGCGGCCGTTGAAATATTCGGCCACCGGGGCCAGCACGTTGCGGTCGCTGTTGAGCGCCGCCAGCAGGGCGCCGCTGACGCGGTCGTCGACGTCCAGCGCACGCACCGAATTCATCACATAGGCCTTGAGGCTGCGGCCCGGCCGGTCCGGCAGGCTGGCGGTGACCTGGGCGTGGGCATGCCGGTTGTGTTCCACCAGCCGCTCGACCATGGCCTTGAGCAGGGCCTCCTTGGTGGGGAAGTTGTACATCACCCCGCCCTTGCTGACGCCGGCACGCTTGGCTACCGCATCCAGCGTGAGCTTGCCGGCGCCGCCCTCGAGCACCACGTCCTGCGCCGCGTCGAGCATGGCTTCGCGCGAGTTGGGGCGGCCTCTGGTTTTCGGGAGCTTCGGCATCGGGCTGCTGCTGACCTGGTTCGAATACTGTACCGGCTGGTCGGCAAAACCTGTGCCGGCGGGCGACTCCATCCGATCTGCCGGAAGGCTGCGGTTGTCGTCCCTCACGTCGCTGCACCGATCCTGCTGTTCATACCGCAATCTAAACACTGCGCGGGGCCTTACGCTTGACAGCGGACGACAGTTCTCGATTCCGGCGCGAACTGTTCGCAAAGCCCATCCGGCCCCGCCGAGGCGATTGTGACCCACGGGGCGGCAGGGGGACTAGGCAGAAATATACTTGGGGCGTGACAGCCCCCGCTGCTTGAATTACTTTACCGTCCAGTCGGCACAGTAAATGCAATGGAGAATCCCGTCCACGGGATCGCCGGCCGCGGGTTTTCCGCGGCACGAAGGAGGGTGTCATGCTGCAAACCGTCACCAGGGCCCCGCAGCGCGAGGCCACCATGCGCTGCGCCTCGCTGGCCGGGCTCGAAGCCCTGTTGCAGCGCCGCGGCGTGGGGCTGGGCGAGGTCTGCGCCCGCGTCGGCGTGGATGCGGCCCTGCTGTCCCAGGCGGAAAGCCGCCTGCCGGTGCACCGCTTCGTCGCATTGCTGGAGGAAGCCGCGCGCGCCTCCGGCGACGACGCCATCGGCCTGCACTTGGGCTATTCCCACAGCACCGACAGCTTCGGCGCGCTCGGCGACGCCATCACCCGGGCGCCGGACATCGCCGGCGCCGTCGCCAACGTGGCCCGCTATTTCCACCTGCACCAGGAAGGGGCCTGCCTGGAACTGCGCATCGAAGGCCGCAACGCGATCATTACCTACTGCATCCGCGACGTGGAAATCATCGACTACCGGCAGGACGCCGAACTGTCGATGGCGAAAATGCTGAGCTTCGCCCGCATCGCCACCGGCTGCCGCAGCTGGGCACCCTCCGCGGTCTATTTCGAGCACCCGGAGCCGCGTGACAGCAGCGAGCACCGCCGCATCTTCGGCGCCCCGGTATATTTCTCGCAGCCTTACAACGCGCTGGTGGCGCCGCGGGAAATACTGGCCATGCGCGTCAGCGGTGACGATTCCGGTTCCCTGGCACGGCTGCAGAGCCTGGCGGAAGCCCGCGCCACGCATCCAGTGCCCGGCGACGAACTGCTGGCCGGGGTGCGCCAGCACATCCTGCGCGGCCTGCGCGCCGGCGGCGTCTCGATCGAAAAGGTCGCGGCGGCGCTGGACCTGAGCGAGCGCACCCTGCAGCGGCGCCTGGGCGAATGCGGCGTCACCTTCAATGAACTGGTGGAGCGCATGCGTTTCGAGTTGTCGCAACGCTACCTGCGCCAGGATCACCTGTCGCTGACCGAGATCGGCTACCTGCTCGGCTATTCCGAGCTGAGTGCCTTCAGCCGCGCCTTCCGCCGCTGGGCCGGCGTCAGCCCGATCGAATTCCGCAAGGTGAGCTGCGCTTGAACCCGGTAAAACTGGAATCCCCGCCTCCCGACGACTCGGCGCGTGCGGGATCGCGGCTGTCTCCGGCCGGATCCGGGACCACCGCAGCCGCGACAAAAGAATCGGATATGGAAGCAAGGACCAAACCCGTGGTGCTGATCACCGGCGCGTCTTCCGGCATCGGCAAGACCTGCGCCGAGCATCTGCATGCGCGGGGCTATCGCGTTTACGGCACCAGCCGGCGCGCCGCGGCGGCGCCCGAATCCGGCGGCTTCCGGCTGATCGCCATGGACGTGACCTCCGAGGAATCGGTGGCGCAGGCCATCCAGCTGATCCTGTCGCGCGAAGGCCGGCTCGACGTGGTCTTCAACAATGCCGGCGACGGCATCGCCGGCTCGGTGGAAGACACCAGTATCGAGGAAGCGCGGCAGCAACTCGACACCAATTTCTTCGGCGTACTGCGCGTCTGCCGCGCCGCCCTGCCGGTGATGCGCCGGCAAGGCGCCGGCCTGATCCTCAACGTCAGCTCGCTCGGCGGCCTGATCGGCCTGCCCTTCCAGGGACTCTATAGCGCCAGCAAGTTCGCGGTGGAGGGCGCGACCGAAGCATTGCGCATGGAAGTGCGCCCCTTCGGCGTGCGCGTGGCATTGATCGAACCCGGCGACTTCCGCACCGGCTTTACCGCGCAGCGGCGCAAGGTGCGCGCCGCGCAGGGCAGCAATGCTTACACGGCGCGCTTCGACAAGGCGCTGGCGACGATGGAGCGCGACGAAAACGGCGGTGCCGACCCGATCGCCGTGGCGCGCCTGCTGGAGCGCCTGATCAATACGCATTCGCCGCGTCCCCGCTACAAAGTCGGCGGCTTTTTCCAGAAACTGTCGGCCGGGCCGCTGCGCAAGATCCTGCCGCAGAAGCTGTTCGAATACCTGCTGATGGGCAGCTATGGCATCGCCTGATTCGGCAGTCATGACACAGGCTGCGCCGGTGGCGTCAGATGTCAAGATGCACCGCAGGCGATCAAGGATAGTTTGATAAACCCGAGTCATGCAGCGCAGCGCGCTGCGCACCCAGCGATACGGAGTCGAAGATGGTCGCAAGCAGAAACAAGTCCGCAGTGTTGCTCGGCGCCATGGCCGCCGTGCTGTTCAGCGGTGCCGCCGCGGCGGCGCCCGATGCACAGATCGCCCGGCTGGGGCAGGACCTGACGCCGATCGGCGCCGAAAAGGCCGGCAACAAGGATGGCAGCATCCCGGCCTGGAAGGGCGGCGAGATGACCGCGCCGGCGGGCTGGAAGCCGGGCACTGTGCGTCCCGATCCGTATGCCTCCGAGAAGCCGGTGCTGTCGATCAACGCCGCCAATGCCGACCAGTACAAGAACCGCCTCAGCGCGGGCCAGCTGGAGCTGCTGAAGACCATCAAGGGCTACCGCATGGACGTCTATCCGACGCACCGCTCCTGCGGCTACCCGGACATCGTTTACCAGCGCAGCAAGGAAAACGCCAAGAGCGCCACATTGGCCGGCGACGGCTTCGAACTGGCCTCCGCCACCGGCTCCGGCTTCCCCTTCCCGATTCCCGCCAGCGGCGTGGAAGCAATATGGAACCACAAGCTGCGCTACGAAGGCCAGGGCCGCATCGAGCCCAACTACACCCTGCTGTCGCCGTCCAAGGGCGGCTCCGATTTCACCAAGATCGAATACATCGCCAAGTACTTCGTGCCGTTCCAGGCGCCGACCACCAAGAGCATCGCCGATGCCAATGGTGTGGAGTTCTACTTCTTCCAGGAAACGGTCTCGCCGGCGGCACTGGCGGGCACACTGCAAGCCGGTGTGTACTACCTGCAGAAGCTGAACGAGGGCTGGCAGTACTTCCCGGGCCAGCGCCGTGTGCGCCGTCTTTCGACTTACGCCTACGACGCGCCGCTGATCGGCCTGGAAAACACCTACTACGTCGACCAGGCCTGGATGTACAACGGCATGCTGGACCGCTACACCTACAAGCTGATCGGCAAGCAGGAGATGTACATCCCCTACAACAGCTTCTCCCTGCGCGACGGCACCCGCTTCAACGACAAGACGCTGTTCGGCGCCGATCATCTCAATCCCGACGCGCGCCGCTACGAGCTGCACCGCGTGTGGAAGGTCGAGGCAGACGTGCGCCAGGGCCAGCGCCACTCATCGCCGCATCGCGTGTTCTACCTCGACGAGGACACCTGGGCCATCATCGCGGTGGACATGTACGACGCGCAGGGCAAGATCCAGCGCGTGCAGGAAGGCAGCGTCACCCCGATCTGGGAGATCGGCGCCTGCGACGCCAGCGAGGACTACGTCAGCTACGACCTGCCGAGCGGCCGCTACTGGGGCGACATCTTCACCATCGGCCAGCCGGAAACCGATTGGCTGGCCGGCAAGGAAGGCCGCCTGAAGACGGATATGTTCACCGAGGACTACCTGCGCAGACAGGGTGCCCGCTGAACCAATAGGCAACGAGATCGGCTCCGGGAGAACAAACGTCCGCACAGCGGACACCGATCAGGATCACAGCGGTAGAGAAAGGGGGCAGTAATGAAGGGCAAGGTCAAGGCTAGCGCGGCAAACAGGAAGGGAACGCAGGCAATGGGGCGCAAGGTCGCCCGCTGCGCCGCGGCGGGTGCGCTGGCCGCGACGGCGCTGCCGGCCGCCGCCTTCAACTTCGATCTCGGCGGCGGCTTCAAGGGCGCCTTCGATTCGACCGTTTCCTATGGCCTGCAGATGCGCATGCAGGGCCAGGCCTGCGGCCTGATCTCCCGCGACAACGGCGGCTGCGCTTCCACTACCGCCGCCTTGCCGGAAGCGTCCGAGGACGCCTACTTCATCAACGCCGACGATGGCGACCAGAATTACCGCAAATACGACCTTGTTTCCGAAGTGGTCAAGGGCACACACGAGCTGCAGCTGAAGATGCCGTACGACTTCAGCTTCTTCGGCCGCGTTTCCGAATTGTATGACTGGCGCATCGGCGAAACCGAGCGCACGCCCCTCGACCCCGAGGCGCGGCGCTTCTCGGTCTACAACTTCCAGCCGCTGGATGCGTACATCAACAAGAACTTCGAGCTGTTCGACCGCAGCATGCGCCTGCGCGCGGGCTGGCAGGTGATGAGCTGGGGTGAGGACATCTTCGTGCTGGGCGGCATCAACTCGATCAATGCCTACGACGTGCGGCGCGCGCACGTCCCCGGCACCCAGGTGAAGGAGATCCTGCGGCCGGCGCCGATGGTGTCGTTCAGCACCGACGTGATCGACCGCGTCAGCATGGAAGGCTACTGGCAGTGGCACTGGAACAGCTTCCAGCTCGACCCCAGCGGCACCTACTTCTCCAGCGCCGACCCGGTCGGCAGGGGCAATACCAAGGCCCTGTTCATCCCTACCTCGACCATCAATGCCGGTGTCGCCGCCAACCCGCTGGCGCAGCCGCTGCTCGCCCTCGGCCTGATCCAGCTGGCGCCGGCCGGCACGGTCGGCGACGAAGGCAGCACCGGGCTGACCACGGCGCAGCTGTCGAATCCGCAGTACGTCTCGCCACGCCTGATCAAGGGCTTCAGCACCGGCAACCCGCTGTCCACCGTGGTGGCGACCGCCCTGGTCAAGCTGGCGCTGAATACCGGCAACGTGATTCCGCAGGCGTCGGACGTGGGCGGCAGCAATCACGGCCAGTACGGTGTCTCGTTCCGCTACCGGCCGGAATGGGTCGATGCCTCGTTCGGCTTCTACTACGAGCACCTCAACTCGAAGATCCCGTTCATCACCTATACCGTCAACGACGCCTACAAGACCGACAACCCGGCCTCGGCCGCCTACAGGATCGAATATCCCACCGGCATCCAGCTGATCGGCGCCTCCTACAACACCAATGTCGGCGACTGGGCCCTGGGCGGAGAACTCTCCTGGCGTCCGAATGATGCCGTGGCGATCGACCCCTCGGTGCCGACCACCGCCGGCAAGCAGCCGCTCTATGCCTGCGTCAATGACGGCGGCGAAGCCAACGGCCACTATTGCAAGGGCTGGGTCAACCGCTCCAAGTTCCAGCTGCAGCAGTCCGCCCTGCAGATCTTCTCGCCGACCGGGGGCCTGGGCGGCTTCCTGCTCAGCACACTGGGCGCCAACGAGGGTTACTTCCTCGGCGAATTCGGCGCGACCGACTATCCCGGCCTGGATCGTCTGGGCGGCGTGCCCTGGTCGCTGCCGGCCTATGCACTGCCGAACAAGTTCTCGGCCGGCTACACCTTCGAAACGCAGGTCACCTACGCCAACGTGCTGAACCTGGGCTTCGACTGGCTGCCGCAGATCGACTGGTCGCAGGGACTCATCGGCAATACGCCGAATGCCCTGCCCTGGCAGCAAGGCGCCAAGGCGGCGACGTTCACGCTCAACTTCAACCGCCACAACAAGATCACGTCCGCCATCGCCTACAGCTGGTTCTGGGGCGGCGGCACGCAGAACCAGACCAGCGACCGCGATTTCCTGAGCTTCACCCTGTCATACAACTTCTGAAGATGCCCGCATGTTGAGTACGCTGGTACGCCGGCTAGAGGACTTCCTCTTCGGCCATCGCGGTACGGTGCTGGCGATCTTCGCCGCGCTCACCGTGGTGATGGGCTGGGAAGCCTCGAAGCTGCGCATCTCCGCCGGCTTCGACAAGCTGCTGCCGTCCGGTCATGAGTACATCAAGACCTTCGACGACTACCGCGGCCAGCTGCACGATGCCAATGGCATCGCCCTGGTGGTGCATCCGCGCCATGGCGACGTCTGGAACGCGGCGACCCTGAAGACCCTGCTCGATGTGACCCAGGCCGTGACCTTCCTGCCCGGCATCAACCGCGGCAGCGTCACCTCGCTGTGGACGCCCAACATCTTCGTCACCGAGATCACCGAGGACGGCTTCAAGTCCGACCTGCTGATCAGCGGCACGGTCACGCCGGACGCACTGACGCCGGAAGTCATCGGCCAGATCCGCGACCGCGTGGTCGAGGGCGGCTACATCGGCAAGCTGGTGGCGAAGGACGGCTCCGGCGCCCTGATCGCGGCGGAGGTGATGGATCCGGACCCGCGCAGCGGCGAGCCGCTCGACTACATCGCCTTCGGCCATTCGCTCGAAACCGAAATCCGCGCCAAGTTCGAAAACGCGGATGTGGAAATCCAGATCATCGGCTTCGCCAAGGAAGTATCGGACATCGCCGACGGCGCGCAGGGTGTACTGCTGTTCTGCGGCATCGCCCTGCTGCTGACCATCCTGGCGGTGTACTGGTACTGCCGCTCCTGGACCCTGACCTTCCAGAAGATCATCTGCTCGATGACCACGCTGATCTGGCAGTTCGGCACGGTGCACCTGCTCGGCCTGGGCCTGGACCCGCTGGCCATCCTGGTGCCGTTCCTGATCTTCGCCATCGGCGTGTCGCACGGCGTGCAGCAGATCAACTTCATGGTGCGCGAGGTCGCCGGCGGCGCCGACATGTACACCGCCGCGCGGCGCAGCTTCAGCGGCCTGCTGATTCCCGGCGTGCTGGCCCTGGCCACCACCCTGGTCAGCTTCATCACCATGGTGCTGGTGCCGATCCCGATGATCCGCGAGCTGGCGGTGGTGGCCTCGATCGGCATCGCCTACAAGGTGGTCAGCAACCTGATCATGCTGCCGCTGGCGGCTTCCTATTCCAGCGTCAGCAAGGAATGGGGCCAACGCTCGCTGCAGCGGCGCGAGAGCCGCGGCGATCTGATGACACACATCGCACGCATCGCCAAGCCCCGCAACGCCTGGGCCATGACCGTGTTCACCCTGGTGATCTTCGTCGTGGCGGTGTTCCTGTCGCAGGGCCGCGTCATCGGCAGCCTGCTGCCCGGTTCGCCGGAACTGCGCGCCGACGCCCGCTACAACGTCGACTCGCGCGCCATCGCCGAGAAATTCGACGTGGGCCTGGACTGGCTCACCGCCGTGATCGAAGCGCCGGACGAATCCTGCGGCAACGTCGAGCTGCTCAAGCTGGTGGACGAATTCAGCTGGGAGATGCAGAACGTGCCCGGGGTGATCTCGGCCGAGTCCGTCGCTTCGCTGACCAAGCTGTACAACTCCGGCCTCAACGAAGGCCAGCCGAAGATGGCTACCATTCCCCGCGACAGCCATACGCTGGGCTACAACATCGCACAGGCGCACGAGGCGGCTGCCATCACCGGCAAGGGCTGCAAGTGGATGGCGGTGAACCTGTACCTGACGGATCACAAGGCCACTACCATCCAGGGCGTGGTCGAGGCGGTGAAGCAGTTCCGCGCCAGCCACGCGATGGAAGGTGTGCGCTTCCGCCTGGCCAGCGGCAATGCCGGCGTCGAGGCCGCCACCAACGAGGTGCTGGCCAGTGAAGAATTGCCGATGCTGCTCTACGTCTTCGCCGCCATCCTGCTGCTGGTATTCCTGGCCTACCGCGACTGGCGCGCCATGCTGGCCTGCTGCCTGCCGCTGGCGGTGGCCACCTATATCGGCTACGCCTTCATGAAGCTGCTCGACATCGGACTCACCGTCGCCACCCTGCCGGTAATGGTGCTGTCGGTCGGCGTCGGCGTGGACTACGCCTTCTATATCTACAACCGCCTGCAACTGCACATGGCCCGTGGCGAGAACATCGTCGATTCGTTCGAGCATGCCCTGAAGGAAACCGGCGTCGCCACCGTGTTCACCGCGCTGACGCTGTCGGTGGGCGTGGCCACCTGGAGTTTCTCGGCACTGAAATTCCAGGCCGACATGGGCAAGCTGCTGGCCTTCATGTTCATGGTCAACATGATCATGGCGATCACCGCCCTGCCCGCTTTCGCGGTGGTGCTGGAACGCCTGTTTCCACGCCGCGGGCCGGTGCGCATGCCGGGGTTGGCGCATGACTGAGACCTCTTCGTTCAAGCGTGGCCTGCCGGAAGGCATCGCGGCCATCGTCGGCCTGTGTATCGGCGCCGGGCTGTGGTACGCCCATTCGATGTGCACGGCCAGCACCGCGCCAGCCTCCGCCAGGGTGGCGGCAAGCCCGGCCATCAACGGCAGGGCGCAGATCTCCGCCGCGCCGGTGGCCGACCCGATCCATGCGCCGCTGTATGCCGCCGCCCATGCCGGCAGACGCATCGTCGTGGCGGGAGAACACGGCGTGATCGTGCTGTCCGATGATGCCGGCCAGACCTTCCGCCAGGCGCGGACGGTACCGACGCAGGCGCTGCTGACCAGCCTGAGCTTCGTCGACGACAAGCAGGGCTGGGCCGCCGGCCATGACGGCGTGGTGATCCACACCGCCGACGGCGGCGAAACCTGGGTGCTGCAGCACGAAGAACTGGACGGCGACAAGCCGCTGTTCTCGGTCTTCTTCCGGGATGCGCAGCACGGCTTCGCCGTGGGCCTGTTCGGCACCGCCATCCAGACCGCCGACGGCGGCAAGAACTGGGCGCCGCTGGCGGTCGAAACCGGCGAGGAGAACGATCATCACCTGTACGCCATCTTCGGCGACGCGACGGCGGCGCTGTATGTCGCCGGTGAAACCGGGCTGATCTACCGCTCCAGCGACGGCGGCGCCAGCTGGAACACGATCAAGACCTCCAACCCGGGCTCGTTCTGGGCCGGCCTCCAGCTCAGCGACGGCAGCCTGCTGGCCGCCGGCCAGCGCGGCCACCTGTTCGGCAGCCATGACCAGGGCGCGAGCTGGACCGAAATCCCCTCCGGCACGGAACAGTCCCTTACCGGGATCGTGCAGGCGGCGGATGGCGCCATCCTGGTCACCGGGCTGGCCGGCACCACGCTGAGCAGTACCGACGGCGGCAAGACCTTCAGCGCCCAGACCCGCAACGATCGCGTGCCGCTGAACGGCGCCCTCAGCCAGGCCGCCGCCGCGCCGGTGCTGTTCGGCGACAAGGGCATCGTGGGGCGGCCGAAAGAGCGGGAATAGCCTTGCCGCAACGCGGTGCCGGGCGCCTTGGGCAGTGCGCTGAGCGACCTGGGCGACCTGTCCAACATGAGCAAGTGGGACGGCACCCAGTTGGCCAACTCGGCGGCGAAGAACAAGGCAACGGTGGAGAAATACGACGAGATCGAGTTCTCCGCCTTCGGCCTGCTCCCCGATCCGGTCATGCCCTGGATCAACCGCCCGACCTGCCAGCAGGTGGTCGAGGTGCAGAGCGGGCGCCGAGGCGGCAATGCGGTCCTCATGGCCCGGACAGCGCGGCGCGCCGCCCGGGCTATTTTGTTTGGCTCAAGGCGATGGCCAGGAAGTTGCGCAGGGCCGGCGACGCCGGGCCGCGCTTCCAGGCCAGCAGGATGTCGGTCGCAACGCCGGTCTCCACCAGGGGCAGGAATACGACGCCAGGCACATGGATCTGCCGCATCGACGCCGCCACCAGGGCCACACCGACCCCCGCCGCGACGAGGCCGATGATGGTCGGCATTTCATGCACTTCCTGCACGATGCGGGGTGCGAAGCCGGCCTTGAGGCAGAGCGCCAGGATCTGGTCGTGCAGTCCGGTGCTGACGCTGCGCGAATAGAGGATGAACGGCTCCTGCGCCAGCGCGGCCAGGGGCAGGCGCTTGCGGCGCGCCAGGAGATTGTCCGCATGCAGCGCCAGCAGCAGCGGCTCGCGCAGCACCACCCGTGTTTCCAGCTGCTCCAGCAGTTCGTGCCGGGTGGGACGGAAAAAACCGACGTCCAGGGTTTCCGCGGTGAGCCGCTCGATCTGCTCGCGGGTGCTGAGCTCGCGCAGCTGCAACTGCACGCCCGGATAAGCCCGGCGGAAATCGTGCAGCACGCGCGGCATCACCGGCGTGAACGGGAGGGAGCCGGTGAAACCCAGTTCCAGCGCCCCGCTTTCGCCGCGCCCCACCCGCTGCACCGCGGTCTTCGCCGCCTCCGCCTGGGCCAGCACGAGGCGGGCGCGCGGCAGCAGTTCCCGGCCGGCGTCGGTCAGGCTGATGCGGTGGCCGGCGCGCTCGAACAGCGCCACCCCGAGTTCCTGCTCCAGCGTCTGGATCTGCAGCGACAGCGGAGGCTGCGAAATATGCAGGCGCCGTGCCGCGCGGCCGAAGTGCAGCTCTTCGGCGACGGCGATGAAGTAACGCAGGCGGCGCAGGTCCATCCTAGAAGCGGTGGTTG
The DNA here is from genome assembly GCF_000711955.1 of Nevskia soli DSM 19509. Classification (GTDB taxonomy): domain Bacteria; phylum Pseudomonadota; class Gammaproteobacteria; order Nevskiales; family Nevskiaceae; genus Nevskia; species Nevskia soli. The sequence goes on along the minus strand of NZ_JONR01000001.1, from coordinate 60,261 downwards.
GGGATCGAATGATCGGCGATCCCGCAGCGAGGGATAGCGCCGGCCTGGAGCGAAACCCATGGCTGTTCCATGGGTTGAGTGAAGGCCAAGCTAGACCCGCGAGGGGCGCCGAGCACCGATCCAGCGGGAGAAGCATTCGCCGACTTTGCAGGGAAGCTCTCCCCGTCAAAGATCTCAAAGACATCTAACAAGTCCATGGCTTCTCCCGCGGTCAACCGCCGCTTCCAGGATGATATGGATAACATATCAAATATCGCCAAAAAACATATTTGCCGTATCAATAAGCCGGGACTAAGCTGCGCCACTTCTTGTAGGGAGCGGGCAGTGCGGATCGAGCGTGGTCAGGTGGCGGTGGTGGCAGCCGGGATGTGCGCCTTCTTCAATATGTACATCACCCAGGCGCTGCTGCCGGAGCTGCGCCGCGCCTTCGGCGCCGGCGTGGCCGCCGTCAGCCTGACGGTGACCGCCACGACCCTGGGCGTAGCTTTCGCCGCTCCCTTCGCCGGCGGCCTGGCCGACCGCTTCGGCCGCAAGCGGGTGCTGCTGATCGCGCTGTCCCTGCTGACCCTGGCCACCTTCGGCGCCGCCAGCGCCGACGGCCTCGGCGCGCTGCTGGTGTGGCGCGCGTTGCAGGGCATGGTGATCCCCGGCATCTTCGCCAGCGCGGTGGCCTATATCGCGGAGGAATGGGCGCCGGCGGAGGCCGCCACCATGACCAGCCTCTACGTCGCGGGAACAGTCCTGGGCAGCTTCTGCGGCCGCTTCATCTCCGGGCTGGCGACCGATGCCTATGGCTGGCGCAGCGCCTTCCTGCTGATGGGTCTCATCAACCTGTGCTTCGTGCCGCTGATCGCGGTGCTGCTGCCGCGTTCGCGCCGCTTCACGCCAAGCGCCTCCCTGCTGGCCTCGCTGGCCGGCGCCGGCGCGCACCTGCGCAACGCGCCGCTGCTGGCGACCTACGGCATCGGCTTCACCCTGCTCTTCGCCCAGGTCGGCACCTTCACCTACGTCAATTTCTATCTCAGCGCGGCGCCGTTCGGGCTGTCGACCCATGCGCTGTCCTTCATCTTCTTCGTCTTCCTGATCGGCATGGCGGTGACGCCGTTCAGCGGTCGCTGGGCACTCCGCTGGAGCCCGCGCGGCGTGGGGCTGGCCGCGCTGGCGGTGAGCGGCCTGGGGCTGCTGCTGACGCTGAGCCATTGGCTGCCGCAGATCGTGCTGGGCCTGATCCTCAGCTCGGCCGGCATCTTCATCGTACAGTCGCTGGCGACGACCACCGTGCCGCGCCTGGCGCAGGGCGCGCGCTCCGCCGCGGTGGGCCTGTACCTCACCTGCTATTACTTCGGCGGCAGCGTCGGCGCCAGCCTGCCGGCGTCGCTGTGGTCCTTCGCCGGATGGCACGCCTGCGTCGCCCTGGTGCTGGCGGTGCAGCTGGTTGCGGCGCTGCTGGTACATGCGACCTGGGCCGGAAACGACACACGCTCGGCGGCGATGCTGCCGCTGTACGGCAAGACCTGAGCGACGCTCAGACGCAAGCGATTCTCGTTACGTGAATCGCGGCGAATGTCTGTTAGTTTCTCCAGCTCGGGCGTCGCAAACGTTCTAACCATAAAAGCGTTTGTGCGCTCCAGCACACCCCCAACTGGAGAACGCACCATGTCGCACCCTGTCTCTTCCGATCGCCGCCGTTTCCTCAGCCGCATCGCCCTCGGCGCCGCCGCACTGCCGCTGCTGCGCCTGACTTCCGCGCAGGCCGCCGACCTGCCTCACCTGAGTCCGGACGATCCCACCGCCAAGGCCTTGGGTTATACCGAGAACGCCAGCAAGATCGATCCGAAGAAGGAAACCGCGTTCAAGGCGGGCAGTCATTGCGGCGGTTGCGCCCTCTTCACCGCGCCCGCCAGTGGGGACTTCGGCGCCTGCGGCGCGTTTGCCGGCAAGGCCGTGAACCAGGCCGGCTGGTGCCGCGCCTATGCTGCCAAGGCTTAATGGACATCCTGTCCAAAAACCGGTCATCCCTGACCGGACTATTCAAATAAGCAAGCGCATTAAAAAAGCCCCGGCCAAGGCCGGGGCTTTTTTTGTTCTGCAATGAACCCTTTCAGGCTTTCAAGGCTTCCTCGGCCGGCTGGTATGCATAGCCGAGCGTGTCCGCCACTGCCTTGTAGGTCACCTTGCCGCGGCTGACGTTGAGGCCTTCGCGCAGGTTGGCGTCGTCCAGCAACGCCTTGCGGTAACCCTTGTCGGCCAGCGCCAGCGCGAACGGCATGGTGGCATTGGTCAGGGCGAAGGTCGAGGTACGGGCCACGCCGCCCGGCATGTTGGCTACGCAGTAATGCACCACGCCTTCTTCGACATAGGTGGGGTTCTGGTGGGTGGTGGCGCGCGAGGTCTCGAAGCAGCCGCCCTGGTCGATGGCGACGTCGACGATCACCGCGCCCGGTTTCATCGTCTTGAGCATGGCCCGCGTCACCAGCTTGGGCGCGGCCGCGCCCGGCACCAGTACCGCACCGATCACCAGATCGGCCTGGCTCACCTCGTTTTCCAGCGAATCCACGCTGGAGTACAGGGTGGTCAGCCGCCGCTCGAAGATCGTATCCAGCCAGCCCAAGCGCGGCAGGGAGCGGTCGAGGATGGTGACGTCGGCACCCATGCCGACCGCCACACGCGCGGCGTTATAACCCACCACGCCGCCGCCGATCACCACCACCTTGGCCGGCGCCACACCGGGCACGCCGCCCAGCAGCACGCCGTTGCCGCCCTGCGCCTTCTCCATGGCATGGGCGCCCGCCTGGATCGACATGCGCCCCGCCACCTCGCTCATCGGCGCCAGCAGCGGCAGGCCGCCGCGGCCGTCGCTGACCGTTTCATAAGCAATGGCGATGGCCCCGGAGTCGACCAGGCCCTTGGTCTGCTCCGGATCCGGCGCCAGGTGCAGGTAGGTGAACAGCACCTGCCCCTCGCGCAGCATCTTGCATTCGACCGCCTGCGGCTCCTTGACCTTGATCACCATCTCGGCGCGGGCGAATACTTCCGCCGCGTCCGGAACGATTTTCGCGCCCGCCGCCTCATACAACGCATCGCTGATGCCGATGCCCACACCGGCCTGCGTCTGCACAATGATCTGGTGGCCGTGGGCGGCCAGCTCGCGGACACCCGCCGGCGTCAGGCCGACGCGGTATTCGTGTACCTTGATTTCCTTTGGAACGCCGATCAGCATTCGGAAGTTTCCTTGTGATGGCTGCAATGGCCCAGTTTATCCCAGGCCGCGAACCGCCACAGAATCCCCATTCACCCCACCGGGCGAACTTTCAATCAATTCAAACTGTTGGAGATCCAATGCAAGGCAGCCTGCGCTACCGACTCGCTTTTCTTCTCGCCGCCGGAGGGATGGGGCTGTGCGGGTATGCGGGACTGCAGTGGTATGAGTTGCCGCATTACAGCGAGGACGACATTAAAGCTTCAACGGAGTTGAATCTGCAGGTGGACCTGGCAAGACAGGGGGACAAAACGCCACCACCTGCCGATCAACTGGAAAAGCTACGTCAAGGCGAACGCGCGGAAATAGAGACCGATATCCGCTCGCAACACGAGCGCGTCATGAGCTGGCTGGCTGGGGGCTTGGCCCTGTTGGTCATGGCTGGAGGCCAGGGCCTGGCCATCTATCTTGGGAAGATCCGCTGATTGCTGCACAGGACTTTTGAATGCAGACCTGATGCGGCCCGGCAAGACGACTGAAGCGATGGGATCGGCTTAGCCCTGGCCAGCCGGATGGACCTTGTGACAAAAGTCCATCCGGCTTCCGGTGTTACGGCAGATTTGGCGTCACGGTAATGGTCACGGGCTTGCTGTCCGAACCCTGGCAACTTACCGTCGCGTTGTCTCCGCTTACCGCGGGACCAGCATCTGTGCGCGAAATCTTGACCACGCCAAATCCACTGACGTCGGTTGTAAGGTTCCCATCCAGTCCGGTCGGTTGGACGACCGCACTGATCGCAAAAGTGCTGGCGGGTGTCGTCGAGCGCGTTACATTGGATACCGTGCAATTCAACGCTGTGTAAGGCATCGGCACTGTGTCGCCACCATCTCGAAGGAGCAACGAAATATTGGTGGAGGCCTTGGCATCCAGAGCGATCGCAGTCTGATTGGGGGTCAAAGTGGTTCCTGCAATAGCCGCGAAGCACGCCTGATCACCTTCGGCTATCGCGACGGTTCCGGTTCCGGCGGATGCGACAACCACAGTCTGGCGGGATTGCGGCACCGTGCTACGCAGGTCGATTGTCGAATAGGCGGCGCTGGAGGCATTGGGGTAACCGTAGCAACCGGTGAGAATGCTCCCCACATTCGCCGGATACGTAATACGGAATTCAGCGATGCCACTGACCGTCGTCGCGGTACCGGGAACGATGCTGCCGGTCTCATTACCCGCGGTCGCCAAACTGCCGATGCTAGCGCCCAGTCCTGCCGTTCCAATCCAGAACTGGCCACCGGTCAGCTTCGCAAGATAGTTCGATATAGCCGTCAGCTGCGTGCCGCTCGTAACAGCGCTGACGGTATTCCGCTTGTCGCCGGTTACTGCATTCTGCATCAGGATGAGATCGCCGTTCTCGATTCCACGCGCGGTTCCATTGCGGGTAATCGTGCTGTTGAAGTCATTGCTGACACCGGTGGTGCAATTGGAAGCCTCACCTCCGTTCAGCGGTTCGACGGTACAGCGACGGGTGATCAAGCTGGAACCAGAACGCGTCAGGATGGGCGAGCCCGCATTCGTGACGCCAGTGTCGTCCTGTGCGATGACCGAATCCATGATCGCCAGGTTCACCACTGATCCGTCTGCGACCGGGTTACCGTAGCGGTCGCTGACATCCACTTTGCCTTTGCGGCGATAGTTGCCGTTGCCGAGGTTGGTAATGGAGTTCGTGATCGGATAACTAAACACGATCGAACTTGCCGGACCAGCGGCGATCGAAAGCTGCGGAACAGCCGCCGTCGTGGCGATATCACCGGTATTGCTCAGGCTGGTGCCCGTGAATTTAAGCACCTGAGCCTCAACCTCTACCACCCCTGAAATCGTGCCACTCTGCAGGCTGACCACCGCGATGCCGTTGGTCGTATGCACATCAATGGACGTGGTGCTGGTTTGGATGGCGTTGTTTACGTCTTTTGCCGTCAGCGTTTCGCCGCCGTTCGGATGCGCAATGAAGAAGAGCCTTAGATTGTTGACCGGACTATGGGTATAGCCCGCCTCGTTGATCGGTGTGCCTGACGAATCGACCACGGTAACGGTAATGGTGGATTGATCATTCTGGCCCACCCCGCCGACGCTGATCGTGGTGGGGGAAGTCTTGAAGCGGACCGATGACGGATCACCTGTCGAGTTCGTGATAAAGGCAACGGAAGTATGCAGGGCCGTCAGCCCCTGGACTGTTACGACGTTGCTCGGCGCGGCGGACGTGGGCGCTTTCAGGGTAAACGTCGCGCTTCCGTTGGCCAGCAATTGAGTGGCGTTGCCGGTGAACGTACCAGCCTGCGTCAGCAACGTTACTGAGGTGCCATTCGGCAATGGATTGTTGAAGGCGTCGTTCAACAATACCGTTATGGTGCTCGTTGAAGTGCCATCCGCCACCAGGCTGCTGGGCGACGCGGTGAGGCTTGAATTGCTGGTCGAAACAGCTCCGGGAACCACATTCAGGCTTTGTTCGACATAAAAGCCGCCGGCCGATGCCTGAACAGTGACTGTTCCGGCGCTGGTGGGGGCCAGCAGATTGACGCTAACCTGGCCGTTCGCGTTGGTCGTGGCGGAAGCCGCCGATAGTGAACCGCCGGTCGTGGTGAATGACACATTGACGCCCACTACAGGACTGCCACTGGTGTCGGTCACCGTCGAATTTACGGCGATGCTGTTGTTGGCAGCTGCGGCGATGCTGGATGCGCCAAGGGTCATGCTCACGTTACCGATGACCGCATTGCTTGGCGAAACCTGGATATTGGCAGTCCCGGTAACGCTGCTACCAGCGGTACCGGCCGCAATTGCCTTCACGGTATCGGTGACGGAAGCAGCGGCAGAGTTGGTGCCCGATTGATAGGTTACCGTGGCGTTGCCGTTCGAGTCGGTTACGGCATTTGTGGTCGACAGATTGCCGCCGGAGTTGTTGGCAGCCAGCGAAAACACCAATCCAACATTCGCGATAGGAGTGCCATTGGCATCCGTCACAGTCGCTTGCACTGTACTTTTACCACCGACCGGCAAGCGGCTGGGCGAGGCACTCAAGACGACATTCGCCGGAGCACCGGCAACGAAGGTGATCTGCGCGCTGCTCGAAAAACCCGCCGTCTTGGCAACAATCGTTGCAACGCCAGGGGTTTTCGGAGAGGTCAGCAATACAGCAGCATTGCCCGTACCGTCGGTCGTCGCCGAAACTGCGCTGAGGGTCCCAATTGATGAAGAGAAACTAACCGTGACATTCGGAACCGGATTGCTGTTGGTATCAGCGACGAGTGCGCGCAATGTCGTCTGAGTGGTTCCATCCGCAGTGACTGTCTGAGCGCCAAGCGTAAGGTTGATGGATCCGATCAGGGTTGCCCCCACGTTGACCGAAAGTTGGGACGAACCGGTGAGACCTCCTGCGGTCTTCGCTCCGAGTACGTCTATGCCCGATTTTGAACCCGCCGAATAGTTCGTCGCCGCTCGGCCATTTACATCCGAGGTCGCGCTCAGATTCTGAAACGCTCCCCCGCTCACGTCCGTATTTATAGAAAACGTAACCGGTTCACCCGAAACAGCATTGCCGTTGGCGTCAACGACGATAGCATCTACCGAGGTGGTTGCGCCGGGAAGCACTGTAGCCGGTGCGAGCACCATGCTGATGCTGGCTGCCGGACCTGCGACGAAGGCAACATTTACCGTTGCGGAAAGCCCCGATATCGGCTCCCGTACAGTAACGGTGGCACGGCCAGCAATCTTTGAAGCGATGACGCGGACGATCACATTGCCGGAAGAGCCTGAAGTGCCCTTATTCGAACTCAGACTGCCGGCGCTGGTGGAGAAATTCAGTGTCAGTCCGGAGATCGGCGCACCAGTGGTATCGACGATCTGAGCGGTGAGAACCGCGGCGGACAATCCATCCGCTGTAATGCTCGACTGTGCGGACACCAGGGTTAGTGTTTGCGCGACGGCGGCCGCACCTGAACTGCTGGAACTGGCACCGGAACTGCCGCTGCCACTGGAAGAGCTGCTACTCGAGGAAGAACTGCTGCTGGAAGAAGAGCTGCTGCCCGACGAACTGCTGGGGAGAAGGGAGATATCAGGTCCCCCGCCCCCGCAGCCGACCAGAACCAAAGAAAGCAGAACGGCCGCACAGGCCTGGGCAATCGTCTGACCGCGCATGAAATTCCCCTATCCGCCGCACTTTGCGGCACTTCCCTATTTAGCCGATCCTAGCCCGAAATTTCAGCGAAAACAAGAAAATCGGGCGCTATTGCAATGCGGTTTACGAAGTTTTACCGCCGGCAGCCCGTACCTTTCGGTACAGGCCCCGGCGATCATGCACCGCGCAATCTTGAAGGCTGATGACAGCCGAGGCGGGAAAGGCCGCCCCTAGCGCGCCTGTTCCAGGCCAAGCGTGCTGCGGCTGCGGCTGTAGCCGAAGTAGATCACCAGGCCGATGGCCAGCCAGGTGAAGAAGCAGACCCAGTTGCTGATGGACAGGCCCATCATCAATAAACCGCAGGTGAGGATGGTGACGATCGGTGCCAGCAGGCCACCGGGGGCGCGGAAATGGCGAACCCGCTCCGGCTGCTTGAAGCGCAGGATCATCACGCCCAGCGCCACCAGGGCGAAGGCGAACAGGGTGCCGATATTGGACAGGTCGGCCAGGGTGCCGATGTCGAGCAGGCCGGCCGGGATGCCCACGGCGAAGCCGGCGGCCCAGGTGGAAAAATCGGGCGTGCGAAAACGCGGGTGAATGTGTCCGAAGAGCTTCGGCAGCAAGCCGTCCCGCGACATGGCGAACCAGACCCGCGCCTGCCCAAGCTGGAACACCAGGAGCGACGACACCATGCCGATCAGGGCCCCGAGCAGGACGATGAGCCGCACCGTCTCCAGGTGCAGCTTCTTCAGGGTGTTGACCACTGGCGCGGCATCATCGAGCAGGGTCTGCCAGGGCACCAGGCCGGTCAGGACCACGGCGACCGCGATATACAGCAGCGAACTGACGATCAGGGTGGCGATGATGCCGATGGGCAGGTCGCGCTGGGGGTTCTTGCACTCCTCCGCCGCGGTGGAGACCGAGTCGAAGCCGATATAGGTGAAGAAGATGATCGACCCGCCTGTCAGCACCCCCTGCCAACCATTGGGCGCGAAAGGATGCCAGTTGTCGGGATGGACCAGGTGCGAGGCGAAGCCGACGAAGACCAGGATGGCGCCGATCTTCAACAGCACCATGATGTTGTTGGTGCGCGCCGACTCGCGGATGCCGCGCACCAGCACGAAGGTCAGCAGCATCACCACCACGAAGGCCGGGATGTTGAAGCCGAAATGCCAACCCGACTCGTACAGGGTCTTGCCCTGCAGGTCGCTCAGGCCGCCGGGCAGGTAAGCCGGCGTAATCCAGCGCAGGTCGGGCGTGACGCCGAACCAGTCGAGCAATCCCACCAGGTGGGCGGAAAAACCCACGCTGACCGCCATATTGCTGACGGCGTATTCCAGAATCAGGTCCCAGCCGATGATCCAGGCGATCAGCTCGCCCATGGTGACGTAGGTATAGGTGTAGGCGCTGCCGGCGATGGGGATCATCGACGCCAGCTCGGCATAGCACAGCGCGGCGAAGCCGCAAGCCATCGCCACCAGGATGAAGGACAGGGCAATGGCCGGGCCCGCGCCGGGCCGGCCGAAGGAAGCGGAGTGATGCAGCAGGTATTCCAGCAGCGGCGCGTTGAAGATGGACGAAATATCCATCTTTTCGCCGGCGATGGCGGTACCGATCACGGTGAAGATGCCGGAGCCGATCACCGCGCCGATGCCCAGCGAGGTCAGGCTGAGCCAGCCCAGCGTCTTCTTCAGGCTGCGTTCGGAATCCTCGGAATCGGCGATCAGCCTGTCGATATCCTTGACGCGGAACAGCTTTGATCCCATTACCCTCTCCCTCCGCGCCCGGCCATTTGGCGAGCCGCTATTAGTGATTCCGGCGTCGGCCCAATGCGCAGACGCACAGCGAAAAAACGATGCCCCCGGCAGGCCGAAGCCCGCGATGTTTACCGCTCGGGAGGGCGTGGACTCGAGCCTCCGAACGCGCACGGAGGCGAGTATGGCGTCTTTCCGCAAGCGGCCGATTACGGCAAATCCGCCGGACCGCCCCGGCTGCGGACCTGGATTCCCACGCCGGACGAAGACCTTCCTCGGGTGAAGCATGGCCGAACGACCGGCCTCCGGGCAAGGGCGCCTGATCGGCGGAAGGAAAGCAAAAACCGATGCCGGGGATATTTCCGGAGCATGCCCCGTGCCATCCGGTGCAAAGAATCGCGTCAAAGCTTGCTAAAATCGGCCCCGCGCCCGCCCCCGTAGCTCAATTGGATAGAGCGCACCCCTCCTAAGGGTGAGGTTGCCCGTTCAATTCGGGCCGGGGGCACCATTTCAACGCTGGATCCAGAAGAGCAGACGGAGCCTGCGCCCCTGCTAGCCCGGCGGCTGGAACAGCTTCATGAAGCCGGCGAACTCCAGCTTGGTGCCCTTGAGCACATGGAAGTCCGTGGCGATGGACAGGGCCGGGTTGCGGATGCCGGCGAGCATTTCCTTGAAATCCTGGGCGGAGACGCTGACCCGCAGGTCGACGTCTTCGCCGATGCCCGGCAACACTTCCGACACCCCGCGCCGCACGATATAGGTGTAGCGCTCGCCGCTGTCGCTGAATTCGAAGCCGGTGCGGATGGTGCGGTCGAGGCAGTCCTCGGCATGCAGGTTGACCGCCATGCCGTCGAAGAAGATCGACAGCGGCATCGCCGCCAGCATCTCCGGCGTAGGCCGAACGATGCGCTGCGGCAGTTTGATCTGGCCGTCCAGTTCGCGCGCGGCGACGAAGTACCAGTCGCGTGCCGGCGGGTTGGTCTCGGCACCGCCGAGTGCCCGCAGGGCCGCGCCGCGGGCTTGGCGCGCGCGCGCATCGGCCTGATCGGCGCGCAGCGCGTAGCCGCTGAGCTGCAAGGCCCATTGATAGTCCCGCTTGCGCAGGGCCGCCTCGATGCGTTCGTCCAGCGCGGCGCCCCCGCCGGCCAGCTCGACCATGCGCCTGGCCTCGTCGGTCGGTTCCAGCGGCTGCAGCCCGGCGGGATCACCGCTGTACCAGCCCAGGGTGCCGCCGAAGATGGACTTGGCGCTCCACGACGGCTTGCCGTAGAACGGCTGCAGCCAGGGCGAAGCCGCCAGGTGCGGCGGCAGCTGCACCCGCGCGGCGATCTCATCCGGCAGCAGGCCCTGGTTCATCAGGCGGATGGTCTGGTCGTAGACGTAGCGGATGGCGTCGCGGTAATCGGTCAGGGCCGCATCGATGGCTGCGGTGCCGGACAGCGGACGCGTGTGGCTCGGCACCAGGAATCGCGGGTGCAGCGCGCGCATGCGGTCGAGCGAGGCGGCCCACAGCTTGGGGTCACGGTAGCCGGTGCCGCGGATGGTATAGAGGTTGGGGAAAGACTTGTAGAAATCGTCGCCGCAGAGCAGTACGCCGCGCTCCGGCAGCCACATGAACAGCTGGTCCTCGGTCTCACCCGGCGCGTGCACCAGCTGGAAATGGATACCGGCGACGGTGTCCTCCAGCTGGTCACGGAAGGTGCGCGTCGGGCGCAGGGTGCCGACGGTGGAACCCTCCTGGAGGTCGAGAAAGCCGCCAATGCCCAGGTTGACCCGCTCCTCCGGCGGCAACTGCGCGCCGTACATGCGCAGCGAGCGCCGCGTGATCACCGGCTGCAGTTCGGAAGCGATCTTGTCCATATTGGCCGCCACGTCTTCCTGGGCGTAGATCGGCACGCTCGTACCGGGCGGCACGAAGGCGGCGGCGCCGCCGACATGGTCCGGATGCGAATGGGTATAGACGATAGCCTTGATCGGCTTGTCGCTGACCTTGCGGAATTCGGCCAGGACCTTGCGCGCCGACTCCACCGATTCCATGGTGTCCACCACGATGGCGCCGTCGCCGCCCTCCAGCAGGATGGAATTGGCGATGCCGTAGCCGACCGCGACATAGACGCCGTCGGTGACCTTGATCACGCCCGGCTTGAATTCCTCGCTGTGCGCGAGCAGCGCCTGTGGTGTGGGCGCGGCGACCGCTGCCGGCACACCGGACTGCGAATGGCCGCAGGCGGCGAGCACCCAGGCAGACAGGAACAGAAGCGGGATCAGGAAAGGCTTGCGCATGGACGCTCGACTCCGTTCAGGGCACCGGGTGCTTCGGCGCGCCGGGGACCTGCCAATGGGTGCCGGTGACGAAAAGCCGCAAGCGCTCCATCATGCCCACCGCGCGCGGCCGGCACAGCGGCGGTACCGTGTCCGTGTACAGGCCGGAAGCGATGCTGCCGTCGGCGAGCAGCGGCTGCAAGGCGCCGGTCGCCGCCAGCAACTCCTCCACCGGCGCCCTCGCCTCCTCCGGCAGCGCGGCGAAGTGCTGCTGCAGGCGCTCGCGGCACCAGACACGGTATTGCACCACCGGCAAGTTGCGATAGCGCGTTCCCTGCACTGCGACATCGAAGCGCGAACGACCCTCGCGCCAGGCCAGGGCGTTGGCATGCAGATACGGCAGGTAACCGCTGCCGATATCGCGCAGCAGCGGCAGCCAGTCATGCGGCAGGGAGCCGGGCGCATACCACTCACCCCGCGTGGCGCTGTGCCGGGCGTTCCACAGCCGCGCCACCCATTCGAACACCGCCGGCGCACGCTGCTGCATGATCAGGCTCGGCGTGGGGTCCCGGCTGAAGTGGCGGAACATCGAGGCGAAGAAGCCGAAATCCGCCAGACAAGGCCGCGCGCCAAGCAGGAACGGCCGCCGCTCGAAGATCGCCTGCAGGCGGTCCAGCGTATCCAGGTAGATCGATTCCACGTGCGGCCGCGTCGCGGCAGTGATGCCGTCGCCGGCGACATAGATCCGGTGCTGGCGGTTGCGCGCCATGGCCGCGGTCATCGCGCGCGGCATCGGCTGGTCGGACAGGAAGGTTTCGGCGAAGCGGCGCGACAGGGCATGAGCGTCGGCGGCATAGCTCCAGCGGTAGTGCAGCGCCGGGCGCCACAGCCACTCGTCGGCATAGTCCTCGACCAGGCGGCAGAAGAAGGCCTGCAGGGGGTCCTCCGGAATCACCCCGCCCAGCGGATGCCGCGCCTCGAACCAGTCGATCATCGGCGTGCTGTCGGCCAGCCATTCGCCCTGCGGCGTGCGCACCACGGGGACTTTCATCAGGCCAGTGTTGGCGTAGACTTCGTGCAGCAGTTCACCGCGCCATTTCGGCTCGACCGTGCGGTGTGGAATTTCCTTGTAGCGCAAGTAAGCCTGCATCTTGCCGCTGAAATAGGAGATCCAGAATAGGTATAGCGTATAAGGCTCGGCCGGAGCGGATACGGCACTCATGCCCGCGGAGCATCCGCGACAAGCCGGTTCTGTATGCGGCTCAGGCGATGCCCGATACGGGTCTGCATCGCGTCGAAGCCGCCGACTTCACGCAGCAGGGCGTCCACGGATTCCTTGTCCTCGCCCCGCAAGGACTGATAGAAATCCAGCGGGCGCTGCAGCATCCATTGCGCATAGGGGAAGATCTTCCGCACCGCCTTCACGCCGCCGAGGCTGAACTCGTGCTCACCGATGACGCGCGGGATGCGCCGCTCCGGATTTTCCTCCAGCCAGGTTTCGAGCCGGCGCACGGTGTCGAGCAGCACCGGGAAATGCTCGGCGAACATGCTCCGCAGCACCGGCAGCAGGGTTTCCGGCACCGCATCGTTCGCCAGGAACTGCGTGGGCTGCGGTGCGTGGTTCATGCGCTGCACCCATTCATAGAGGTGCGGCGCCTGCGCCTGCATCAGGGACTTGGGATAGAAATCGCGGCCGAGGTGGGCGTAGAGCGGCCCCATCAGGCCGAAGTCGCCGATGCTGGCGCGGCCGCCCAGCAGGTAGGGGTGTCGGGCGAAGTGCGCATCCATGTCGCGCATGAACGACCCGTACCAGGACTCCAGCGCCGGAATGTTGTGCGGATGGATGCCGAGCAGCGGCAGGGAACCGCTGAAAGGCCGGCAGAAACGCTTGCCAACCTGACGGCGCAGCAGGCGCGGCGCGCGCGGCGACAGCAGCATGCCGAAATGCTCGAGCACGTCGTTGATGTGGGCCTTCTCGTGCCAGAAGCTCCAGCGGTAGTGCATGGCCGGCAGCAGCAGCCATTCGTCGCCATACAACTCGAACAGCAGACTCACCAGCTTCTGCCGCGGCGTTTGCGGATAGACCGGATCCCTGGGGAAGCGGGCCTCGAGGAAGTCGATGATGTCGCTGGTGTCCTGCACCACCACGTCATCTGGGCTGTGCAGCACGGGAATGTACTTCACGCCGGTGCGCGGAATGATGACCTTGTAGAAGAGCCGCAGGGTCGAGACCTTCTCGCGGTAGGGGATGCCCTTGTAGCGCAGGTAGCTGCGCGCTTTGCCGCTGTACAGGGAATGCGGCAGGGCGTAGAGGAGGTAGCTGTTTTCGGTCGCGCTCATCGCCTCATCCCCGCAGCACGCGCTCGAGCAGGCCCGGCGCCCAGCGCTTGAGGGTGCGCGCCATCACCGCTTCGCGTCCGATCGAAGCCAGGGCCTCGTTGCGGCGGATGGCGGTGAGCGTGCGTTTGGCCACGGCCTCCGGCAGCAGCCTGGTACGCTCGAAATCCCCGTTCACCCGTTCGCGGGCGCGCGGGCTGTCGAGCGCGCCGACCAGCTTGACCTTGCCCTGGATCGGCGTCTTGACGAAGCCCGGACAGATGACGCTGACGCCGATGCGATGACGGTGCAGTTCGGCGCGCAGCGACTCCGACAGGCCCACCACGGCGAACTTGCTGGCGCTGTACGTCCCCATGCCGCTGGTGCCGGCGAAGCCGGCAACCGAGGCCATGTTGACAACATGACCGCCCTGCCCGCGCGCGATCATGCGCGGCACGAAGGCGCGGATGCCGTGCACCACGCCCATCACGTTGATCTCATGCAGGCGTCGCCAGTCGGCCGGCTCCACCTCCCAGCAGAAGCCGCCCATCACCACGCCGGCATTGTTGACCAGCACGTCGAGTGCGGCATCGCGGCCATGCACCTGGTCCGCCAGCGCCTGCACCTGGGCTTCGTCGGTCAGCTCGGCCGCGTGGGTGACGACATCCGCACCCAGGGCTGAGCAGCGCCGGCGCACCGCCTCCAGCCGCTCCGCGTCGCGCGCCGTCAGCACCAGACGGGCGCCTTCGCCGGCAAAGGCCAGGGCCAGGGCTTCGCCGATGCCGCTGCTGGCCCCGGTGACCAGTACCAGCTTGTCACGGAAATCCCGCATGGCCATGCTCAGCGCAGTGCGTAGATGCCGCGGCGGGCCGGCAGCCACCAGGTGTAGCCGAATACCAACGTCATCAGCGACACGCGCAAGGGTGCGGCCCCGCGTCCACGCAGGACCATGAAGGCCAGCGGCACCTCCAGTACGTGTGCCGCCAGGATCACGGCCGCCACCAGCACCAGCCAGTGACTGCTTTGCCCCAGTACGAGCAGAGCCAATGCCGCCAGCCAGAAAGCAATCAAGGCCAGGTTCTGCGCCAGCCACAGCGCCTTGTTGTCGAGCATCTTCATTTCCCCGAAGTGGAAGCAACGGAAGCAGCAATCGCCGCGGGCTTGTACCAGACCGGCGACGCCCAGGCCCGCTCGGTGATGGTGTTGAAAGCATTGCTGCCGCGGAAGCTGCCGGGCGCGCCTTCGATGCGGCAGCAACCCTCGTAGCCCTGCTTGCCTGAACTCGCCGGGAACATGCCGTTGGCCGAATCGAGCTTGCCGCAATCGACCTGATTGGCCACGCACAGCTGCGTGCTCCAGCGGCAGCTCGGCACCTCGAAGGCGCGCGCATACCAGTAGGCGCGCTGCTGCGGTTTGAAGTCCGGATCATGCCACACCGCGCACAGGCGTTCGGGATGGCCGGCGGTCACCGCGCCGCAGTCCTTGGTGGACGGCGGCAGCACCGGAGCACTGGTTTTCGCCACGCCGTCGTAGACCTGGACGTGCGGCCCCATCGAATCGCTCCATCCCTTCACCACATCGAGCTTCTGCAGCGGCAGGCCGGGCTCGGCGCCGCCTGGATCCTGCTGGGCCCAGACCACCACGTAGGGTGCGCCGCTGCCGCCTGCAGTCAGGTCGCCGCCCATCACCGCGCCCTGCATCTCCCCCGTATCCACCGGGTTGTCGCCGGCGCTGAGGCGGTCGCAGATGTCGGCGGGCGGCACGGTCCAGCTGGCCACGGTGCGGATGCGGATGCGCGGGCCGGAGGTGGCGAAACTCTCGCCGCGCTGCAAGGCCGACCATACCGAGGCGCGCGTATTCTCCGGCGCCCACACGCCGGCCAGGCCGCCAGGATTGAAGCCGCGGGCACGGTCCTGGAACTGGCGGTCGGTGCAGTGCGCCGGATCGGCCGGGTCTTCGCTGCTCTTGGCACAGGTCCAGTAACCCAGCTGGGTCTGCGGATCGTCGTCGAGCACGCCGCCGTGGCCCGGGTAATTGCTTTCATGCACGTCGCCCGGATCGCCGTTGTGGGTGTCGGAAGAGCCGATGAAAGCCATCTTCATCGGGTCCACGCCGAGCACGTCGTCGATGGCCAGGCCATCGGCCAGGATGTTGCGGGCCATGTCCAGCGGCGCCACGCACTTCGTGTCCGGTCCGGATGCGCCGTTGCGGCCCTCGTACTGGCACACGCCGGTGGCATAGGTCGGCGCGGTCCGCAGGCGGCAGAAATCCGGATCGGTGGCGGCGTTGCCTGTACATACCTGCGCGCACTCCGGCGGATCCTGCGGCAGGCCGCGGCAGACGTTCTTGGCCGGCTCCAGCGTGCAACTGGGGTCGAGACTGGTCTCGTAGATTCCCAGGCCGACGCCACACTCGGAATTGCCCTTGTGCTGGTGGATTTCGATGACGCGGTCGTACTTCGCACGCAACTGCGCATCGGCCAGCGTCAGCGCCTTGCCGTCGCGGCCGGCGGGCAGGCCGCTGACCGGATCACGCGGCAGGTACATGCCGCCCGCGCTCTGGTTGGAGTTGTGCGGGATGCTCATGGTCTGGCAGCCCTTGAGCGGATCGCAGTTCTGGTCCAGCCAGTCGTACAGGCGCCAGTCGTCGTTGGTGTTGTCCGAGGTCTGCGCCGTGATGTCGGTCAGCGTGGAGACGTGCGGCACGTCCTGCGGCCGGCTGGTGCCGGCGAAGTAGGCGTCGCGGTGGATCATCTGGTTGTGGAACTGCGAGGTCCACTCGAAGCCCGGAAAGGTGGTGAAGGCGCAGGGCTTGTTCTCGTCGTCGGCGATATTCAGCTCGTCCTGCCAGGGCAGCACCGTCGCCGGCAGCGGCGCGGCGGCGGTGGTCAGGATGTAGAAGGCCGGGGGAGCGCCGCCGTTGACGATATCGGTGACATTGGTGCGCAGGTAGTTGCCGACGAGGTTGCACACGGGGTTGATGCCGATGGGCAGGGCGCCGTCGACCTGGCACAGCAGGCGCCAGTCGCCGAGGAAATCGGAGTGGTCGGTAACCGCGGCGAAGTCCAGCGGCCGGTCGAGCTGGATCTGGCGCCCCGCCGTATACGGATCGCTCTCCCCAGCCGGCAGGCTCTCCCGCTCGCCCTGGGCGAAGCGGTAAGCCTCGCGCGGCCCGTTGAGGCCGTTGAAGAAATAGGCGTCGATCGAATACAGGGTGTGCACGTGCATGTCGCCGAAATACACGTTCTTGTGCGTGGCGTCGGCGCCCTCGCAGGTGGTTGCGGCAACACCGCCGCTCGAAGAAGAGGCACCGCCAGAGGAGCTGCTTCCAGTGCCGCTCGCCTGCGTCACCGGCGCGCTGCTGCTGCCGCAGGCGACGAGTGCCAGGCTCAGGGCCAGGGCGCCGAAGCGGATCAATGCGATGCAGTTATTCATGGAATCTCGCTCTCGTCCGTCACCCGCCGCGTGATGCTGATGGCTGAAGGGTCATCGACCACGCGATAACGGCCGCGCAGGGAAGCCAGCGCCAGCCGCAGCGCTTCCTGCTTCTCAGACTCCGCGTAGTCCGTCGCGACCCGCGCCCGCACCTCCGCCAGTGCAAGCGTGCGCCCCGGTTCGATCCGTTCGAGACGTACCCAGTGCGCACCCAGGGCCGAGGGAATGGGGCCGTGCCAACCGTCGGCCGGCAATTGCGTCACGTCCTGCGCGAAAGCCAGTCCGAATTCGGAAACGATGCGGGCCGCGCTCACCGCCACGCGGCGGGCGCCGTTGGGAAATGGATCGCCGAGCTTGGCAAAATCATCCGGACTGGCGCGAAGCCTCGCACCCAGGGCCAGGGCATCGGCTTCGAGTTGCGCGCCGTGGGCGCCGCAGCTCAGGTAGACCTGCTCGAAGGTGTAGCGCGCCGGCGCCTGGTAGCGGTCGGCGTGCTGATCCAGGTAGGCCTGCAGCGCCTCGTCGCCGGCCGCCTGCGGCGGATGCTCGGCGAGCAGGGCTTCGCGCGCGCGACGCTGCAACTCGCGGCGCACGATCAGGTCGTCCAGCGCATAACCGCGGCGCAGGCCTTCGCGGAACAGCAGTTCGTCGTCGAGCCAGCGATCCATCTCGTGCCTGGCTTCCAGCGCCTGATGCTGCGCAGGGGTGATGGCGATCACGGTGGAGAACGCACTACTCTCACCAGCCGGTGCGTATGCCTGCGCCAGTTTCAGAGTCAGCGCGGTTCCGGCCAGGAAGGAGGCGATGCAACAACCGGCGATGCGAAAGTTCATCGGCTTGCGCTCCAGCTCAAAGGCGATAGAGGAAATCGGGACCGACCTGCTCGCGCCCGTCGTCGAAGCCGATCTCGTCAGTGACCAGGGCATTGATCTTCTGGTTCAGCGCCAGGATCAGCTCCTTGTGCAGCTCCGGCTCGGCGGCGAGATTGACGATCTCGTCCGGGTCGGTCTGCGTGTCGTACAGCTCCAGCTGGTTGTGCTTGAGCAACGTATCCCAATCTTTGGGAATGTGGTGCTCCTTCGGCTTGAAGTAGCGGGCGAACTTGTAGCGGCCGTCATGCACGCCGCGGAACAGGCCGGGATGATCCAGGCGCGGACCGAGATGGCCTTCGGCCAGGTTCGCCTTGAACAACGCCCACCAGGTCGCATCCTCGTGCGCGGCCATCACATGCCGCGCGGCTTCCGGGTCGATGTACAGGGTGGTGTTGTAATCGTAGAGATGGCCGCGCCGGTCACGCTCGGTGCGCGCATTCGCATCCGCCACCGCCGCCGACAGGTCCACACCTTTCAGCGCCGGATATTTCTCCGCGCGCTGCTGCTCGCCCAGGCCGGCGAAGGAGAGCAGGGTCGGCACCAGGTCGATGGCGCCGGCCAGGGCCTGGGTGGCAGCGCCGGCTTTCGCGTCGGGATGACACACGATGAAGGGAACACGCACGTTCTCCTTGTACATGGTCGGACCCTTCTGGCGCAGGCCGTGCGCCCCGAGCATCTCGCCGTGGTCGGCGGTGTAGACCACGATGGTGTTGTCATCCAGGCCCAGCTGTTCCAGGGTGCGCAACACGGTCAGGGCATGCGCGTCGACGTCGCGGATGCAGTTGTAGTAGTAGCTCTGGTAATGGCGCCAGCGCGTCTCGTCCTTCGGATCGATGCGGCCGAACAGCATGTTGCAGAACTCGAGGTACGAGCGATGCGCCCAGGGCTTGGTCGACAGGTCGTCGGCGTAGTAGCTGCGCGGCAACGGCAGGTCCCACTGTTTGGTGTAGACGCCCTCGAACGGCGGCGGCGCCAGCGGCGACAGGAAGTCCGGGTCCAGACGCGTGTGCGATTGCTGATGGTCGGCGTCGTCGAAGAACACGATGTCATGCGGGTTGACGAAATTCACCGCCAGCAGCCAGGGCTGGTCCAACCTGGTGCCGCGATCGTGCAGCCACTGGCAGGCGGCGCTGGCGACCTCGCCGTCGAGCTTGAAGCCGGACCAGGTGGCACCGTCGGCAATGCCGTTGTCGCTGTAATCGGAAAAGCCGTAAGGCTCCAGCGCCATGCGTGCGCCGTGGAATGGCCCGTAGCGGACATTGCCCCCAGCGGGTACATCGGACAGGTGCCACTTGCCCTTGTAGGCGGTGTAGTAACCCTGGTCGCGCATCAGGTGGCCCAGCGTGGG
Source organism: Nevskia soli DSM 19509 (assembly GCF_000711955.1). Taxonomy (GTDB): domain Bacteria; phylum Pseudomonadota; class Gammaproteobacteria; order Nevskiales; family Nevskiaceae; genus Nevskia; species Nevskia soli. The sequence goes on along the minus strand of NZ_JONR01000001.1, from coordinate 40,908 downwards.
CACCTTGTTCAATGAGGGGTAAGGCGGCGCGCCGACGTTGGAGGTAACGCCGGTGAACTGGGTGTGCTGCCCCGTGTACAGGTTGGAGCGCGACGGCGAGCATGGCGTCGTATGCACATTGAAATTGCTGAACGCGGTACCGCGCTCCATCAGCCATTCGTGGGCGTTCAGGCCTAGGCCGCCGGGAAGATCGGGCCAGCCGCGTTCCTGGTCAGACATGATCAGCAGGATATTGGGCCGCTTGCGCTTCACCACGGCCGGCGCCGTTCCGGCTGCCGGCTGGGCCTGGCTGCCACCGGCAAGCGCAACCCCGCCCAGCGCCAGCGCGCGGGTGAACTCGCGGCGCGTATATCCCTCGTTTTTTCTGTTGTTGTTCTTGCGATCCTGCGACATGGTCTGTTCCTGTTCTCAGTGCCGGTCCAGTGGAGGTGCGGCACGGCTTAGCGCCCGCTCCAAATCCTCGATGCGGTCCTGGCCCCAATAGGCTTCCCCCTCGAACACCAGGGTCGGCACCCCCCAATGCCCCAGAGCCGCAAGCTGCGCGGTATTGGTTTCGACCCGCTCGCGGTAATCAGGTGTCGTGATGGCGCGGCGGCAGGCTTCCCATTCCAGCCCGGCGCGCTCGCACAGCGTACGCAGCGGCGCATCGCGCGATACGTCCACGCCCTCGCCCCAGATGGCGCGCGCGGTGAGGTTGACGAACACCGCCAGCCGCCCCTGTTCAAGCGCGTGCTCGGCCACGCAGAGGCAGCGCCACACGCCCTCACCGAGGGGATCGTGGATGCGGCCGAACGGCAGTCCCAGGCGATCGGCTTCGCGCGCGGCGTCGCGCAGGATGTAGAACTGCTTGGCGCGCGGCAGCGGCTGGCCGCGCATCGCCATCGGCCGCACGCCGCGCCAGACCAGTTCGATGCCATAACGCCGCGGCAACTCGAACACCCGCGGCGCCGACAGGTAGGAATACGGGCTGCGGAAAGAAAAGAAATACTCGACCCTGGGGGCGTTCATCGTACGGCTCCCAGAAGCTCGTCGAGGCGTTCGGCAATCTGCGCCAGGCGTTCATGGGCAAAAAACCACTCGCCATCCACCCGCAGCGCCGGCGACTCCCAATGCCCGCGACTGCGCAGGCGCCGGCTGTTGGCGGACAGCGCCGCCTGCAGTTGCTCCGTCTCGGCCGGAGGCTCGCAGTGCAGGATGCCGCGATGCAGCTCCGCATACGTTTCCCGCTGTAACGGCCCAGTGGAGTTCAGCCACAGCGCCTCCACGACGGCCGCGGCAAAGCTGCCGACCTCGGGATTGCGGCGCGCGGCTTCGGTCCAGGCGGCAAGGAAGGCGCAGTCCGTGGCAGCCAACGGCTGCCGGCGCGACAACTGCCGGCCGCCGCGCAACAGCAGCCGGTCGGCATCGACGATGGAGTAAAGCTGGCGTTGCCGCGCTGCGGGATCACCGGCAATGCCGCGCTCCAGCAGCGGGTACAGATCCAGCGGCAGGCCGTGCTCCAGCGCCAGGCTCAGCAACCCCGGCAGCGCTACCGCCACGTAAGGATCGTCGAAGGCGAAATACAGTTCGAGCCGGAGCGGGCGGCGCAACCAGCGTGGCAGGCGCAGCCGCGACAGGGCCACCACGGTGCGTGGCGCCAGCGAGCGTTGTACGCGGTCGCGCAGCATCCCGGCCAAGGCCGTCTCCCCCCTGTTATTACTATGGGGCCACTTTGGCGGGGCATGGGCGCGGCGTCTTGGCCTTCCCGGTCAAACGATGGGCGCAACAGGACAGATGCGCCGGGGTGGTTCAGGCTTCCAGCGGCTGGCTGCGGAATTCGCCCGGCGTCAGGCCGGTCCAGCGCCGGAATGCCCGGGTGAAGCTGCTCTGGTCGGAGAAGCCGAGCCGGAACGTCACCTCGCACACCGAAACGGCGCTCTCGCGCAGATACTGCTGCGCCAGGTCGCGCCGCACCTCGTCCAGCACCTGCTGGTAGCTGGTGTCCTCGTCCTTGAGCCGGCGTTGCAGGGTCTTCTCACTGAGGTGCAGGGCTGCGGCGACGGCGGCGCGCGGCGGCTCACCGGCCGGCAGGCGGGAGATCAGTTCGGCCCGCACCTTTTCGGCCAGGCGGGCGCCGTCGAAGCGGCTCAGATACTCCATCACCACCAGGTCGTTCTGCCGGGCGAGCTGGGGATTGGCCATGGGCAGCGGCCGGTCCACCCACTCCTGCGGCACCAGCAGCGAATTCTCTTCCGCATCGAACCAGATCGGGCAGCGGAAATAGGCCTCGAACTCGGCCCGCATGGCCGGCGTGGCGCTGCGGCACAGCCGCAATTCCAGCGGCTGGGCCGCCTGCGGGTCCAGTCCCAGCAGCAGCGCCCCCATCTTGACGGTGGAAGCCATCATCAGGTCGATCGCCTCTTCCACCACCGGCACCCCCGCGCGCCAGCGCATCACTTCCTTCAACCCCCACGGGGTGCGTTCGATGACGATGTCGGCGGCACTGCTGACGATGCGCGAGAACCGCGCCGAGCGTTGCAGGGCATCCTCCAGGTTCTGGCTGGCCAGCATGGCCAGGCCCAGACTGTGGAAGGTGGCGGGCTGCACGAACGCCGCGGCCTTGAGGCCCAGACAGGGATCGCTGGTCTCCTCCACCGCCAGGCGCCACAGCCGCACCATGCCGCTGACCGGAACGCGGCCGTTGGGGTCCTTGAGCATGACGCCGTCCAGGCCGGCGCGCAGCAGCAGCGCATCGACGTCGCGGCCGCGCACCTGCAGGGTACGGACCAGGGCGTTGGCCCAGGTGTTCAACGTGGTTTCTTCCCGGCCCATCCTTCTCCTTCGGGGTTGTTTAAGGCCGTTTTTCCGGCTCTTGTCCCGCAACGACTAGAGTATGTCCCGCAGGGTCGAGATTGCCTAGCGCGTCTGGGCTAAAACAGGCTCGGGGCACATACGACGCGGATCAACCGCGCGACTGGGGAGGAGATGAGCGCAAACCGCATCCGCCACTGGCTGGGCTGGGCCGCTTTGCTGCTGGCCGGATCGGCGCAGGGCGCGGACCTGAAGCTGCAGCTGGGCGAGGCCGAACTGGGCCTGACCGGGGTCCTCACCAGCGGGGTGGACTGGCGCATGCAGGACCGCAACCTGAACCTGCTCGGCAAGACCGACGTGCCGGGGCAGCAGACCCTGTGCGCGCCCGACGACTGCATGTCGCTCAGCGGCAACCCGGAACCGAACCAGCGGTTGATCAAGGCGACCGGCGCGTTCAGCGGCGTCAACAGCGACGACGGCGACATGAATTACGGCAAGCACCAGATCGTCGCCGCCACCACCAAGCTCACCCCCACCCTGACCCTGGCCTGGGGTCCGCTGGCAGCCAAGCTGCGCGGCATCGTGTTCTACGACCCCGAGAATGTCGCCTTCCAGGAAACCCACAACAACACCCTGTTCCAGCCGCCGCAGACCGAGCGCAGCGGCAACCTCGAGCACCGCTTCGCCCGCGGCTACAAATGGCGCGAGATGTTCGTCACGTTCGGCGACGAACGCCGCTCGGTGACCTTGGGTAGCCAGATGCTGCCCTGGGGCGAAGCGACGCTGACCCAGTTCAACACCCTCAACACCATCAACCCGTTCGACGCCAATGTGGTGCGCATGCCGGGCGCCCAGATCAACGAGTTCCTGCAGCCGGTGCCGGCGCTGACCGCTGGCGGCGAGCTGGGCGGCGGGCTCTCGGCCGAGCTGTTCTACCAGCTCAAGTTCGTGCCGGTCATTCCGGACGCGGCGGGCAGCTTCTTTTCCTCCAGCAACGTACTCGGCGGCGGCAAGTTCATCGAAGTCGGCCTGGGCCAGTACGCGCAGGACCCGAACCGCGAGTACAAGCCGCCATTCCCCAACTCGCTCATCACCAGCTCCACCCGCACCGCCTACCTGCTCGGCGAGCACTACGGCTATCCGCACGACAACGGCCAGGTCGGGCTGCAACTCAAGTACTACTCGGACGCGCTCAACGGCGGCACCGAAATCGGCCTGTACTACCTGCGCTATCACAGCCGCGTGCCCTACCTCAGCGCCTATGCCGCCGACGGCTCCTGCATCCGGCAGGCCGTGGTACCGGGCTCGTTCGCGGCGGCCCTGGTCTCGTGCCTGGGCTTCCACGGCAGCATCAACCCCGTCGGCGGCAGGGAGCCGCTGCCGGTGGACACGCTGCGCCCCTTCCTGGACTACCCGGAAGGCATCAACATGGCCGGGCTGAGCTTCAATACCACCGTGGGTCACTGGTCACTGGCCGGCGAGTACGCCTACCGCCCCAACATGCCCTTGCAGATCGCCTTCAGCGACATCATCTTCGCCGCGGAGTCGCCGGCTTTCCCGTCGCAGGACATCCCGGTGCCCGTGCAGGCATTGGGCCAGGCTGCGCCCTTCACCATTCCCGGCAACCGCACCGCGGTGCCGGATTTCCTCAGCGTCTACCGCGGCAAGGCGACCGCGCCGCACGACCTGATCCGCGGCTACGAGCGCTTCGGCGTGGGACAGTTCGCCCTCACCGGCATCCGCCAGCTCAGCGCTACCGAGAATCCATTCGGCGCCGATTCCCTGGTGATCGTGGCCGAGCTCAGCGGCGAGAACATCTTCGGCCTGCCGCCGCTGGAGCGCCTCCAGCTCGAAGGTGCGGGCGACCGCACCCACCACAGCCCCGGTGCCGACGGCAGCGGCGATCCCAACGGCGCAGCCAACAGCCTGCGCATCAACCCGACGCAGCAGACCAAGGGCTATGCCACCGCCTATTCCTGGGGTTACCGGATACTGGCGCGCCTGACCTACGACGACGTCTTCGCCGGCATCAACCTGATCCCCGGCGTGCTGCTGTTCCACGACCTCGGCGGCATCTCACCGGCCAGCACGCCGAACTACGTCTCGGGACGCAAGACCATCTACACCGTGCTCGACTGCGAACTCAACCACGGCTTCAAACTCAACTTCCAGTACCAGATCTTCACCGGCGGCGGGAAATACAATGTGCTCAGCGACCGCGACAACCTTGCGGTGAGCGTGGCCTATACCTTCTGAGTCGATGATCCTGCCGCGGGCAATTTACCCCGAACTGCGGACAAAAAAGCCCGCGCCGCATGACCGCGGCGCGGGCTTGGATCAAACAATCAGCGCTATCAGGGCTGCCCGGACGCCGTGGCGCCAGCCTTCTGCGCCGCGATCCAGCCGCTGACGCGGCCATCCATCACGTCCAGGGGCAGCGCACCGCCGTCGAGGATCTCGTCGTGGAAGGCACGGATGTCGAACTTGGCGCCGAGTTCCTTCCTGGCCCGCTCACGCAGATCCAGGATCTTCAGCTGGCCCAGCTTGTAGGCCAGGGCCTGGCCCGGCCAGGCGATGTAACGATCGGTCTCGGCCTGGATGTCCGGCTCGTCCTCGGAGGAGTGCTCGCGGAAGAACTTGACCATCTGCTCGCGCGTCCAGTGCTTGTAGTGCACGCCGGTATCCAGCACCAGGCGATCGGCGCGCAGCAGTTCGCCGGAGAGACGGCCGTAGTCGCTGAGCGGATCCTGGTAAAAGCCAATTTCCTTGCCCAGGCGTTCGGCATACAAGGCCCAGCCTTCGACATAGGCGTTGTAGCCCGCCTGCTGGCGGAACGGCGGCAGGCCCGGCAGGGTCTGCGCGATGGAGATCTGCATGTGATGCCCGGGCACGCCTTCGTGGTAGGCGGTGTCCTCGATCGGCAGCAGCGAGCGGTTCTGGTAGTCGCCGGTGTTCACGTAGACCATGCCGGGACGCGAGCCGTCCGGTGTGCCCTGGTTGTATTCGGCGGCAGCGGCTTCCTTCTCGCGATACTCCTGCACCGGCACCACCTTCACCTCCGTCTTCGGCAGCAGGCCGAACAGCTCCGGCAGCTTGGGCTGCATCTGGGCGATGTACTTGGTGTAGAGGTCGACGATCTGCTGGCGCGAGGTGGCGTGAACCTTGGGATCGGTCTTCAGCGCCGCGCGCATGGCCTTCAGATCCTTGTAGTGCAGCTTCCTGGCGATGGCGGTCATCTCGCCTTCGATGCGCTTGACCTCGGACAGGCCCAGGTCGTGAATCACCTGCGGATCCTTGTCGGTGGTGGTCATGCTGTGGATGGCGAAGCGGTAACGCGCATCGCCGTCCGGCAGTGACCACAGGCCTGGCTGGGCGCGGCCCTTCGGCGCATATTCGGTGGCGACGAATGCCGCCAGCTTCTGATAGGCCGGGCGCACCTCGGTATCCACCGCCTGCAGGATGGCGTCATGCAGGCGCTTGCGGTCCGCCTCCGGCACTGTGTCCGGGAACTTGGCCACCGGCTGTCCGAAGGCGCTCGCCTCACCCGCCGGTTCCGCAATGGACTTGGCCTGCGTCGAGACCTTCTCCAGCAGGAATTTCGGCTGCATCAGGCCGTCCTTCTGGCCCTGGCGCGCCACTTCGATCACCTGGTCGATGATTTTCGGCACCTGGTGCAGGCGCGCCAGGTAGTCTTCGTAATGCTTGGTGCTGTCGAAGGGCAGTGCGGAAACCAGCTGCGCCAGCTGCAGGTGGATGCCGTTGAACTGGTCCAGCGGTTGCTCATAGGTCTTCAGCTCGAAGCCCTTGAGCGTGTCCTGCAACTGCTCCACCATCAGCTTCTGGCTGAGCAGTTCCTGCTCGGGGAAGCCGCTGGTGTCGATGGCCTGGAAGCGGGCCAGGAAATCCTGGGCGTCCTTCTTCTGCTGCTGCACATGGGCCAGCGAAACATCGCTGACCTTATCGTTGTAGCGGTAGTCGCCGATGATGGTGGCGAACTCCGGGCTGTCCTTGAGGTTGTACTCCCACTGCTCGGCCAGCAGGCTGTCCAGCGCCTTGACGCGGACGGCCACATCGTCGGCGGCCAGGGCCGGCGCGGCCAGGGTCAGCGCCGCGGCCGCGAGTGCCGTCAGGGACAGTGTCCTGCGGAATGAATGGTTCATGATGCTCCCGAATGATTTATAGGTGGATGACGAATAGCCCCACGTGACCCGGTTTGACGCGGTAAAGGTGCTCCGGGTTTGGATGCGGGCCGCAGACGGCTGGATTCAACCGACGCCTTCGTCAGATGGCGCCTAAGATAACGCCACCGCCGGTCTTTGCAAAAAAGACCGGGACCGGAACTGCTGCGCCGCAGCGGCGACGGCGGGGGCAACAACCCGGCACCCGGCGGCGGTAGTAGACTATCCCCATGTCTCCCCCGCCTGCCCATGGCGCGCCCAACGGCGTGCCGCAGCTGCATTGGATCGACGGGCAGGTCGCGGCGATGCGCGACGAACTGCTGAGTCTGTCCAACCTCAATTCCGGCAGCTTCAATACCGCCGGCGTCGACGCCTGCGCGCAGCGCCTGCGCCAGCTGTTCGCGCCGCTGCAGGCCGAAGCCGAAAGCATCGCCGTGGCGCCCTACCGCTATACCGACGACCGTGGCGAATGGCGCGAGCGGCCCCTGGGCCATGCCCTGCGCCTGCGCAAGCGCCCGGATGCACCCTTGCGGGTGTTCCTGTGCGGCCACCTGGATACCGTCTTCGGCGTCGAACACCCGTTCCAGAACGCTCATGTTGCCGGCGACGACCGCATGCACGGCCCCGGTGTGGCCGATCTCAAGGGCGGCCTGCTGGCCATGTTCCTGGCCTTGTCCGCCCTGGAGCAAAGCCCGCACCGCGAGCGCATCGGTTGGGAGGTGCTGTTCAACCCGGACGAGGAGATCGGCTCGCAGGGCTCGGCGCCGCTGCTGGCGGAGGCGGCGGGCCGCAATCATTTCGGCCTGGTCTACGAGCCGGCCTATGCGGATGGCGGTCTCGCCTCCGAGCGCAAGGGCAGCGGCAATTTCGACATCGTGGTGCGCGGCCGCGCCGCCCATGCCGGGCGCAATCCGCAGGATGGCCGCAATGCCATCGCAGCCGCCGCCGCACTCGCCACCGAACTGCATGGCATCAACGGCCGGCGCGAGGGGCTGACGCTCAATGTCGGCTACGTCCACGGCGGCGGCCCGCTGAACATCGTGCCGGAGCGCTGCGTGCTGAAATTCAATGTGCGCACCAGCCGCCACGAGGACGAAGCCTGGTTGCTGGATGCCGTGCAGAAACTGGTCGATACCGCCGGCAAGGCTGAAGGTTATGCGCTGGAACTGCGCGGCGGCTTCACCCGCCCGCCCAAGCCGGTCAGCGCCGGCACCGCGCGCCTGCAGCAATTGCTCAGCAACTGCGGCGAAACCCTGGGCCTGCAACTGCAGTTCCGCCCCACCGGTGGTTGCTGCGACGGCAACAACCTCGCCGCCCGCGGCCTGGCCAACGTCGACAACCTCGGCGTGGTCGGCGGCGAGATCCATTCCGATCGCGAGTGGATGCGCATCTCCAGCCTGGCCGAACGCGGCAAGCTCAGCGCGGCGCTGCTGCTGAAGCTGGCTTCCGGCGAACTGTCATGGACCTGAGCACCTGCCGATGAGCGCTCCGCTGCCTTCCACCTATGCCTCGCTGGGGCCGTTCCGCGATTACTTCGGCGGCGGCCTGCCGGTGCTGATGTACCACAAGCTCGGGCCGCGCCCGCCGGGCGTGCGCCTGAAGGGCCTGTATATCGGCGAGAAGCTGTTCGACCGGCAACTCGCCGAGCTGCGCCAGGCCGGCTACCAGTCCTGCGATTTCGACGCGCTGGCCGAGCGCAGCAAACCGGAGCCGAAGCGCATCGGCATCAGCTTCGACGACGGCTACGTCAACGTGCTCAAGTACGGCCTCGGTCCGCTGAAGCAACACGGCTTCCAGGCCCTGCAATACATCGTCGCCGACAACATCGGCGGCGGCAACGACTGGGACCTGCCGGCGGGCGAAGCCTATGAGCCGCTGATGGACCAGGCGCAGATCCGCGAGTGGCTCGCCGCCGGGCATCTCATCGGCTCGCATACGTGCAGCCACGCCAAGTTGCCGGAACTGAGTGTCGAGCAGGCGCGCGAGGAAATCGGCTCCAGCAAGAAAAAACTGGAAGACCTGTTCGGCGTGGCCATCCACCATTTCTGCTATCCCTACGGCTTCTGGAACGAGCGCGTGCGCGACCTGGTGATCGAGGCCGGCTACCTGACCGCCACCACCACCCAGTTCGGCCTCAACGACGCCGCCACTTCGCCGTTCGAACTGCGCCGCATCATGGCCCGTTACCAGTCCTGGGGGCTGCGCAGCCTGCGCCAGCGCCTGTTCGGCTGAGACGTACTCCAATCACCCGGCCATGTCCGATTGCGCATCCAGAAAAATGAATATCGCATTGGACATGGCCGCCCTCACCCCGCCAACGGCTCCGCCGTCGGCCCTCCCCTCTCCCGCGATGCGGGAGAGGGACGCCGGCGTCGCTACGCGACATCCACTCCTATGAAAGTCATCCGCCCGATCCGTTCCACCGATATCGACGCCCTGCTGCACATGGCGCAGAGCGCCGGCGCCGGCTTCACCTCGCTGCCGCCGGTGCGCGAGTTCCTGCAGAAGAAGATCGATCTGTCGGAGCAGTCCTTCGCCGCGGATGTGGACGAGCCGGGGCATCAACGCTATATGTTCGTGCTGGAGGACGTCACCACCGGCACGGTCGGCGGCTGCTGCGCAGTGGAAGCGGCCTGCGGCCTGGATGAGCCGTTCTACAACTACCACGTCGGCCTTACCGTTCATGCCAGCCATGAACTGCAGGTCTACAACCGCATGCCGACGCTGTACCTCTCCAACGACTACACCGGCACCAGCGTGCTGGTGTCGCTGTATCTCTCTCCCGATTTCCGCGGTGGCGGCGCCGGGCGCCTGCTGTCGAAATGCCGCTTCGCCTTCATGGCGCAGTTCACCCGGCGCTTCGCCGCCAAGATCATCGCCGAGATGCGCGGCGTTTCCGATGAGCATGGCCGGTCGCCGTTCTGGGAAGGCCTGGGCCGGCACTTCTTCTCCATCGACTACGACCGCGCCGAGCACGTCGTCGGCATGGGCAACAAGGCTTTCATCGCCGAGCTGATGCCCAAGCACCCCATCTATACCCTGCTGCTGCCGCCCGAAGCGCAGACGGTGCTCGGCAGAGTCCACCCGGATACCGCGCCGGCGCTGCACCTGCTGGAGCAGGAAGGGTTCCGCTATCAGGGTTATATCGACATCTTCGACGGCGGCCCGACTGTCGAAGCCCCGCTGGCCGACATCCGCAGCGTGCGCCGCTCGCGCGAGCTCACGGTGAAGATCGGCAAGGGATCGGGCGGCGGCACCCACCTGATATCCAACACCGAGCTGGCCGGCTTCCGCTGCACCCTTGCTGAACTGACACCAGGGACGGACAGCGTGGAACTGGACGCGACACTCGCCGCGGCGTTGAAGGTGAAAGCCGGCGCCTTAGTGCGCATTGCAGCACTCTGAACCGATATGGCCTTCGCTCTTTCGAAAATCCTGTGGGCATTGGTGTCTCCCGGCTCCCTGGTCTTCCTTCTGCTCGGCAGCGCTTTCCTCTTGCACCGCCGCCGGCCAACCCTGAGCCGCTGCCTCCTGGGTTTGGTACTGCTGGCGTTCATTGCGACTGCCACACTGCCGATCACCCGCTGGGTGGTATCACCACTCGAGCAGCGATTTCCATTGCCAGGCTTGCCAACCAATGTAGACGGCATCATCGTACTCGGCGGCGCGATCGAACCCTCCGATACCCACAATCCCACTCAACCCGGTCTTAATGATGCAGCAGAGCGTGTTACCGCATTTGCCGCTTTGGCGCAGCATTTCCCCAACGCCCGTCTGATCTACAGCGGCGGTTCAGGATCGCTGCTCGACCAGGAAACGCGTGAAGCCGACCTGGCCAAGCCGCTCCTACAAGCGCTGGGCGTCGATCCGGCACGCACCATTTATGAGCGGAATTCACGCAATACCTGGGAAAACGCGGTGTACTCGCAAAAACTGGCTGATCCCAAGCCGGGAGAAACCTGGTTGCTGGTTACTTCCGCATGGCATATGCCGCGAGCGGTGGGATGTTTCCGCAAAATTGGCTGGAACGTTGTTCCCTACCCAGTCGATTACTTCGGCAATGGACCGATAAGGGCCGGTCTGGACGCATTGAACCAATTTCGTTTCATTGGAATAGCGGAAAAAGAATGGCTCGGGCTGCTTACCTACCGCCTGATGAACCGCAGCGATGCCTTGTTTCCCGCAGCACAGGAACCACGTTGAGGGTATGCATATGGTCGCGCATGAAGCACTCCTAATCGGTGGCCAGTGGCGCGCGGGTAGCGGGCCGGAATTCGCCAGCATTAGCCCCTCCAACGGTGAAACGGTTTGGCGCAGCAAGGCCGCCGCAGCGTCCGAAGTCGATGCGGCGGTGAAGGCTGCACGCAGTGCTTTTTCCGCCTGGGCGAATCTACCGTTCGCCGAACGCGAGCGCATCGCCCGCGCCTTCGCCGCCCTGCTGGAGAAGAACAAGGAAAGCCTGGCCCGCACCATCGGCCGCGAAACCGGCAAGCCGCTGTGGGAAACCCGCACCGAAGTGGCGACGATGGTCGGCAAGATCGACATCTCGGTGCGCGCTTATCACGCCCGTACCGGCAGCAGCGAAACGCAGAGCGGCGCCATGACCCAGGCGCTGCGTCATCGCCCGCACGGCGTGGTGGCGGTGTTCGGGCCCTACAACTTCCCGGGTCATCTACCCAACGGCCACATCGTGCCGGCCCTGCTGGCGGGCAACGTGGTGCTGTTCAAGCCAAGCGAGCTGACGCCCGGTGTGGCCGAGGAAACGGTGAAGCTGTGGGCCGACGCCGGTCTTCCCGCCGGCGTGCTGTCGCTGCTGCAGGGCGAGCGCGCCACCGGCGAAGCCCTGGCCGCGCACCCCGGCCTGGACGGCCTCTACTTCACCGGCAGCGCCCGCACCGGCCATATCCTGGCGCGGCAGTTCGCGGAAACGCCGCACAAGATCCTGGCCCTGGAAATGGGCGGCAACAATCCGCTGATCGTCGGCGCGGTCAAGAACACCAAAGCTGCGTTGCATGACGTGGTGCAGTCGGCCTATCTGTCTTCCGGCCAGCGCTGCACCTGCGCGCGGCGCTTGTATCTGCCCAGGGGCGCCGATGGCGACGCCTTCCTCGATGAACTGGCGAAGATCACCCGCAATCTCAAGGTGGGTGCCTACGATGCCGAGCCGCAGCCCTTCATGGGCGCGCTGATCTCTGCGCGGGCAGCCGACGGCATGGTGGAAGCGCAGGCCAATCTGGTTTCGCTGGGCGCAAAACCCCTGGTGGAACTGAAGAAGCTCGATCTCGGCCCCGCCTATCTTTCGCCCGGCCTGCTCGACGTCAGCGGCATCGCCGAACTGCCGGACGAGGAATATTTCGGGCCGCTGCTGCAGGTCGATCGCTACGGCACGCTGGATGAGGCCATCGAGCGCGCCAACCGCACCCGTTACGGCCTGTCCGCAGCCCTGCTGTCGGACCGGCGCGAGGACTACGAGCAGTTCTACCGCGGCATTCGCGCCGGCATCGTCAACTGGAACCGCCAGACCACCGGTGCTTCCAGCGCCGCGCCCTTCGGCGGCATCGGCGCTTCGGGCAACCACCGCGCCTCGGCGTTCTACGCCGCCGACTACTGCGCCTACCCGGTGGCCTCGATCGAGTCGCCGGCCTGCGAGCTGCCGGCGCAGCTGTCACCCGGCCTCAGTCTGTGAGCATAGCCAGGGGTACCGTCGAGGCGAACTTCGACGGCCTGGTGGGGCCGACGCACAACTACGCCGGCCTGGCGATGGGCAACGTCGCCTCGGCCAAGAACGCCGAGCAGCCGTCCGATCCGCGTGGCGCCGTGCTGCAGGGCCTGGCCAAGATGAAGGCGTTGGCGGACCTGGGCATGGCCCAGGGCGTGCTACCACCGCAGGAGCGTCCGCACATCCCCTCCCTCAAACGTCTTGGCTTCTCCGGCAGGGACGCCGACGTGTTGCGCAAGGCGCACAGCGAAGCACCGGCCTTGCTGGCGGCGATGGCATCGGCTTCGTCGATGTGGACGGCCAACGCCGCCACTGTTTCGCCCAGCATGGATTGTGCTGACGGCCGCGTGCATTTCACCCCGGCCAACCTCGCCACCCACCTGCATCGCGCCATCGAACCGGAGACCACGGCGCGGGCACTGCGCGCCATCTTCACCGACGACAAGCGCTTCGTGCATCACGAGGCGCTGCCGGCCACGCCGCAGATGGGCGATGAGGGCGCCGCCAACCACACCCGCCTGTGCAGCGATTACGGCGCGCCCGGCCTGGAACTGTTCGTCTACGGCGCGGCTGGCGACGACAGCCCGCGGCCGCAGAAATACCCGGCGCGGCAGACCCTGGCCGCCAGCGAGGCGGTGGCGCGCCTGCACCAGCTCGATCCCTCGCGCCGTTACTTCGCCCAGCAGAAACCGGAAGTGATCGACCAGGGCGTGTTCCACAACGACGTGATCGCCGTTGGCAACCGCGAGGTGCTGCTTTACCACGAGCAGGCGTTCACCGATAAAAAAGCAATACAGGATTGGGTGCGGCGCTGCCTGCGCGGCAGCAGCGTCTCCGCACGCGAGCCGGTGTTGCTGGAGATCAAGGACAGCGAAGTGCCGGTGGAGGACGCGGTGCACTCCTACCTGTTCAACAGCCAGCTGATCTGCCCGCCGGACGGTTCGATGTGGATCGTGGCGGCGCACGAATGCGAAGAGCGTCCCAGGGTGTGGGCGGCGATCCAGCGGCTGGTCGAAGACCCTGCCAACCCCATCGCCGGAGTCAAGGTGTTCGACCTGCGCCAGTCGATGCGCAACGGCGGCGGCCCCGCCTGCCTGCGCCTGCGCGTGGTTCTAGCCGAGGCCGAGCGCGCGGCGGTGAATCCCAAGATCTGGATGAACGACGCCCTGTACACCCGCCTGACCGCCTGGGCTAACAAATATTACCGCGACCGCCTGGTGCTGGCGGACCTTGCCGATCCGACCCTGCTCGACGAATCGCGCGGCGCGCTGGACGAGCTGACGCAGATTCTGGGGCTGGGCAGCCTGTACGACTTTCAGAGGTAGTCGGCACACGCTTTAACACGTGAGTCCGCAGCAATTGCTGCTGCCGCCGTTTCAGTGCTGCGGTTGCATGCCGGTCGACTGCCTGTTCATCCCTCGCCGTCCATTCAAGCTTTTCGTACTGCCCCCCATTCTTGGCGTGCCGGCCCCCATTCCTGAAGAAGTGTGGTTATAGCCCGAACTACCGCCACAATGGTTGAATCTTGAGGAACTGCTGGACATGCCGCTCGCCGGGCGATTCATACCCCCTCCCCCCGCGGCACCATGGCCGCCTAAGCGGCTGCTACCGCATTGGTCCATGCCGCCGGCGGAGGTACCGCCACTGCTGCCACTCTCGCCACTGCCACTGCCCGGGTTCGTCACTTGAGTGGAACTCAGGCTGCTCGTTTTGGACCTGGTTGCCTTGTGGGAGGTTGCCGCCGTTGATTGAGGACCGCCGATCTGGCTACTGCTCAATGATTTACTGCCACGGTAGGGATCGTAAATTCCACCGGGCGCATAGGGATTGTCGAATGAGGTGTAGGCCTGAGAGCGTTGCTGGGTATATGGCGAGGCGGCGCCGGGAATGGCGCCGCCGCCTTGTGCGTTTGCTGCTGCCGCGACCAAACTTGATAAAACAAGCGTCAACGTCGCGCTCAAGCGGGTATTCATGGAAAAAGACTCCTCGGACAGCGACTGATGCTAGGCATTTGCACCGGAGTCCGCAATCATCTCAGCTGAAATGTCATTACTTATCCAAATAGACCGCCCAGCGCTTGCAATGTTCCTCGTCCAAGTTCCAAAGACGCCCCGGTTCCGCCAACAATGCGGAAATGTGAAGTTTCAAATAGCCCGCTTGCCACACTCAAAACAGGTGCGCGACCATTTCCAATGCCGGTTGGGGTGATAAAGCCCCTCGACCCGCAAATCACGAACCCGGCAACGGGCGGCATCCGTTTTAATACGTACATCGCCCCTGCGCTCATCAGGTGTTTACGGATACTCTAAGCACTGCTCGCTCTGGGCTATACTCGCTGCCGATTCCGACCGTTTTTCCGCCCAGCCTCCCATATTCGTGTACGCCGCGCATTTCAATCTCCGCGAGCCGCCGTTTTCGATTGCCCCGGATCCGGCCTTCCTTTACATGAGCTCGCGCCACCAGGAGGCGCTGGGCCATCTGCTCTATGGCACGGGCCAATATGGTGGCTTCGTGCAGCTCACCGGCGAGGTCGGCACCGGCAAGACCACCATCGTGCGCACCCTGCTGTCGCAGAAGCTCGGCAATGTCGACGTGGCGATGGTGCACAACCCGCGGCAGAACGAACTGGAGTTCGTCGCCTCGATCTGCGACGAGCTGGGGGTGAATTACGAGAAGCCCCCGACCTCGATCAAAACCCTGGTCGATGCACTCAACGAGCACCTGCTGAAGACCCACGCCGCCGGTCATCGCACCGTGCTGATCATCGACGAGGCGCAGCAGCTCGATCCCAAGGTGCTGGAGCAGGTGCGCCTGCTGACCAACCTGGAGACCGACAAGGAAAAGCTGCTGCGCATCATGCTGATCGGACAGCCCGAGCTGATCGAGCTGCTGGCCCGGCCGGATCTGCGCCAGCTCGCTTCGCGTATCACCGCGCGCTACCACCTCACGCCGCTGTCGGTGGCGGAAACCATCCAGTACATCAGTCACCGCCTGCAGGTCGCTGGCGGCGCCAGCGACCTATTTGCCGACGCGGCGATGCGGCGCGTGCATCACTACGCCCACGGCATCCCACGCCAGATCAACATCATCTGCGACCGCGCCCTGCTCGGCACCTACGCCAAGGGCTACCGCACGGTCACGGCGGAGATCGTCGACCACGCGGCCAACGAGGCGCTGGGCCTGGACCACAAGCCGCGCCCGGCTTCGCTTACGGACCGGCTGCGCCAATGGCTGCCGGCCGGCATTCCCCTGCGCTGGATCGAGGGTGCCCTGGCGGTGGCGGCATTGATCGTCGCCGGGGTTCTGCTGAGCGAGCGGCTCGGCCGGCACCAGCCGGAAGCGGCGCCGGTGGCAGCGGCTGCCGCACCGGTCGCGGCGTTGCCGCCTCCTGCCAGCAGCGTGGCCGCGCCGACGCCGGCTCCGGCCATCGATGCCGGGATCGGTGCACTGCGCGCCACGGCCCAGCCTTTGCCCGTGGTGATGGCGCGGCTGATCGGCCTGTGGAATCCGAAGATCACCGTGCCGCGCGGCGAGAATGTCTGCCATGCGCTGTCACAGCAGGGCCTGGAGTGCTACCACGCCAACGGCAGCTGGGCCGACCTGGCGCAGCTCAATCGCCCGGCCGTGCTCAGCCTGAACCTGGATTCGGGCAAGACCCAGTACGTGCTGCTGAGCGCGCTCAACGGCGACAGCGCCGTGCTGGACAGCGGCAGCGGGCCGCTGCGCCTGGCGCAGGCGCAGCTGGAACCCCTATGGAGCGGCGAGTTCCTGCTGCTGTGGCAGCGCGATGCGGATGCCGCCCCCGTCGGCCCTGGCGCGCACGGCGCCAGCGTGGTTTGGCTGCGCCAGCGCCTGGCCCAGGCGCAAGGCAAGTCCCTGACGCCGCCGGTACCGGCCACCTACGGCCCCGAACTGCGCGGCCAGGTGACCGATTTCCAGAATGCGCACGGCCTGGACGCGGATGGCGTAGCGGGCATCCGTACCCTGATCATGCTGTCCAACATCGGTCACACGGCCGGGACCCCGGTCCTGGCGGAGAACGGCGGATGATATTTGCCATGTCACCCTGCGAACGAAACGGACTACTGCCCTCATCCCCGCATCGACTCGCAACGCTAGGATCCCCATGCTGCGCATGGGGCCCCTCCACGCTGCTCGCGAAGCCATGAGCTACATCCTCGACGCCCTCAAGCGTGCGGAACGCGAGCGCAAGCAGGGCCAGGTTTCGGTCCTGGATGAGATAACGACCACGCAACCGGCCGCGGAGCAAAAACGGCGCCTGCCGGCCTGGCTGGTTCCGGTCATTCTCGCCGTGATGGTGCTGGCGCTGCTGATCTACACGCTGGTGGCCTGGCGGCATCACGGCAAGGATGCGGGTGCCGCATCGGTTCCGCCGCCGGCTCCTGTGCAGGTAGCTGCGGCGAACAATGTCCCGCCGCCGCCGGTGGCCGTGCCGCGCAATGTGCCGCCTGCCCAGGCGGCCACCATCGAGGATGGCGGCAAGATCGCCACCCTGGACGACGTCAGCGAAGCGCCGCAACCCCCGCCCCCGGGCGACCAGCCGCCACCGGATCAGGCAGCCGGTCGGGCTCCGCCGCCCGACCGGCAGATGCGGCCGCCGCCGGGACCGCCTCCGGGCGGCGAACCGCCGCAGGTGCGGCGTTCGCCGCGGCCTCCGGTGGTCACCGTGCCGTCGGACGCCGCGGCTGCCGCGGCCAGCACGGCGCCGCCGGTCGACGATTCGACGGCGAACAATGCCGCCAATGCGGCGGTCGCCGACGTGCCGCCGCCGCCGACTTCAGCGCAGGACCAGGTGCAGCAAGCCCCGCCGCAGCAGCGCCAGTTGCGGGAAATGCCGGAAAACTTCCGCGCCAATTTCCCCGCCTTCACAGTGGATGTGCACGCCTACAACAGCAATCCGCAGCGGCGGTTCGTGTTGATCGGCGGCAAGCGCTACCACGAGGGCGATACTCTGGCCGAGGGGCCGCGCATCATCGGCATCGTGCCGGAGGGGCTGGTGCTGGACTGGCAGGGGCAGCAGGTGCTGTACGCCATTTCGCACTAGGCGTTCGGTCTGCTGACCAAGTGTTGTCGAAGACCTGATCGACCTTTGAGGAGCGGCCGCGTGGGCTGCGCGCCTGCGGCGCTTCACCCACCCTACGATTTAATTCAGTGCACCTCGGGTAGCGCCAGGCGCTTCCCGGGCTACGGCCCGTATCTTCAGCCGCCGGAGGCTTTCTTCACGGCGGTGCCGGCCAGTTCGGCGCAGGCGGCATCGAGGCGCTTGAGGCCTTCGGCGAGATCGGCTTCGGCGATGATCAGGGACGGCGCCAGGCGCAGCACGTCGGGGCCGGCCACCAGGGTCCACAGGCCGTGGCGGAAGCCGGCGTTGACGATGTCCTTGGCCCGGCCTTTCCATTGCGCGGTGAGCGGCGCGCCGATCAGCAGGCCCATGCCACGAACCGGCTCGAAGATGCCGTAGCGCTTGCCGATGACGTCGAGGCCTTCGCGCAGCAGTTTGGCGCGGGCTTCCACGCCGGCCAGCACTTCGGGCGTGTTGACGATGTCCAGCACCGCCTCGCCGACGGCGCAGGCCAGGGGATTGCCGCCGTAGGTGGAGCCGTGGGTGCCGAACTGCAGCACCTCGGCGGCCTTCTGCGTGCACAGCATGGCGCCGATGGGGAAGCCGCCGCCCAGGCCCTTGGCGCTGGTCAGCACGTCGGGCGTCACGCCGAAGTGCTCGTAGGCGTAGAGCTTGCCGCTGCGGCCCATGCCGGTCTGCACCTCGTCGAAGATCAGCAGGGCGTTGTGCTTGTCGCAGAGGCGGCGGGCGCCTTCGATGAACTCCTGCGTGGCGGGGAGGATGCCGCCCTCGCCCTGCACCGGCTCCAGCACCACGGCGCAGGTTTCGTCGGAGATCTCCTCTTCCAGCGTCGCCAGGTCGTTGTACGGCAGGTGCTTGATGTTGCCCGGCAGCGGTTCGAAGCCCTGGGTGTACTTGGCCTGGCCGCCGACGCTGACGGTGAACAGGGTGCGGCCATGGAAGGCGTTGTAGAACGAGATGATCTGGTTCTTGCGGCCGTCCGACTGGGTGTTGCCGAAGCGCCGCGCCAGCTTGAACGCCGCCTCGTTGGCCTCGCCGCCGCTGTTGCAGAAGAACACGCGGTCGGCGAAGGTGGCCGCGGTCAGCTTCTGCGCCAGGCGCAGGGCCGGCTCGTTGGTCATGACGTTGGACAGGTGCCAGAGCTTGCCGGCCTGCTCGGTCAGCGCCGCCACCAGCTTGGGATGGCAGTGGCCGAGCAGGGTCACCGCGATGCCGCAGGCGAAGTCCAGGTATTCCTTGCCCTGCTGGTCCCAGATGCGGGAGCCGGCGCCGCGCACCGGGATGATGTCGGAGGGCGCGTAGTTCGGCACCATCACGTGGTTGAAAGTGGCGCGCGTCACGTTCTGCATGGATAGACCCGGCGGGCGGTCCGCCTCAGTGAAAAAGGCCCGGCGGACAGCGGACGGGCCTTGATATATGGAATGTTGCAGCGATTATACGCCCACGCCGGGCGGGTTCCAGGACGGGTGGACCGCGTTTCCGGCCTTGGGCGAGGGTTCAAAACGCCGAAAATGCCGCCGCGCAGTCCCGGGTAGCGCTTCGCGCTTCCCGGGCTACTTTGGGGCGATTTTCACCATGCGTGCCATGCGTGCCAAGGTTTTTTGTTGGCACGCATGCGGCGAGCGAAGAATCTCAGGCGGCCAGAACGCGTTCGCGGGCGGCGCGGTATTCCTGGCCCAGGCGGGTGACCAGTTCGGCGGTAGTGGGGATGTCGCGGATCTGGCCGGTGCCCTGGCCGGCCCCCCAGATGTCGCGCCAGGCCTTGGCGCCGCCGGTGGCGGGGTCGGCGCCGGCACCGAAATCCATGGCGCTCTTGTCGCCGTCCGGCAGCTTGTCCGGGTCCATGCCGGCGGCGACGATGCTGCTGCGCAGGTAGTTGCCGTGGACGCCGCTGAACAGGCTGCTGTAGACGATGTCCTCGGCGGCGCTGTCGACCAGGGCCTGCTTGTAGCCGGGCACGGCGTTGGCTTCCTGGGTGGCGATGAAGCGGGTGCCGATGTAGGCGAGATCGGCGCCGATGGACTGGGCGGCGAGGATGGCGTCACCGCTGGCGATGGCGCCGGAGAGGATGATGGTGCCGTCGTAGAAGGCGCGGACTTCCGGCACCAGGGCGAACGGCGACAGGCGCCCGGCGTGGCCGCCGGCGCCGTTGCAGACCAGGATCAGGCCGTCGACGCCGGCCTTGAGGGCACGCTTGGCGTGCTGGATGGTGGTGACGTCGTGGAAGACCAGGCCGCCGTAGCTGTGCACCGCTTCCACCGCCTGGTCCGGCGCGCGCAACGAGGTGATGACGACCGGCACCTTGTACTTCACGCACAGCTCGATGTCGTGCTGCAGGCGCGGGTTGGAGGCGTGCACGATCTGGTTGACGGCGAAGGGCGCGACCTTTTTATCCGGATGGGCGGCCTTGTAGGCGGCCAGTTCGCTGGTGATGCGCTGCAGCCACTGCTCCAGCACCGGCTCGGGACGGGCATTGAGGGCAGGGAAGGCGCCGACGATGCCGGCCTTGCACTGCTCGATCACCAGATCGGGGGTGGAGACGATGAACATCGGCGAACCGATGACGGGCAAGGCAAGGTTGTCGCGCAGCAGCTGCGGCAGTGACATTGAATACTCCTTTAATGAACATCCATGTTCAAGAACCGGTCATCCATGACCGGACTGTTAAAACCAGCCAAATCAGGAAAGCTTGGAAAAATCCGGGGCGCGCTTTTCGAAGAAGGCCGTAGCGGCCTCCTTGAATTCGGCGGTGCGCAGACGGCGGGCGAAGTGGCCCGCTTCCTCGACGATGCGCTCCGGCACGGAACCGGCAGCGGATTTGAGCAATTGCTTGGTCAGCAGCAGGGCGGCCGGCGCCTTGGCGGCGAGCTTGCGCGCCACGCCCCGCGCGGCCTCCTGCAATTCGGCCAACGGCACCATGCGGTTGACCAGGCCCAGGCGCTGGGCGGTGGCGGCGTCGACCGGTTCGCCCAGCAGGGTCAGTTCGGCCGCCTGGTGGTAGCCGATGCGCTGCGGCAACAGCAGGGTGCTGCCGAACTCCGGCACCAGGCCGAGGTTGATGAAGGGGAAGGACAGGCGGGCGTTGTCGGCGGCCAGCACCAGGTCGCAATGCAGCAGCAGGGTGGCGCCGACGCCCACCGCCGGCCCCTGCACCGCCGCCACCACGATCTTGCGGGTGGTGGACAGCGCGCGCATGAAGCGCATCACCGGGCCGGCGTCGGCCTTGTCGTCGAGGTCCGGGGGGTTCTGCATGAAATCCTGCAGGTCGTTGCCGGCGCTGAAGGCTCCGCCCTCGCCGCTCAACAGGATCACGCGGACCGAGGCGTCGGCCTCGGCGCGCTCCAGGGCTTCGACGATGCCGGCGTACATGGCCTCGGTGAAGGCGTTCTTCTTGTCGGCGCGGTTGAAGCGGATTTCGAGCACGCCGGCGGCGGCGCTGACCAGGATGTTGTCGGACATGACGGTGTGTTTGGATGCCAAGCGGGCTGAAAGATGCGGGGAGTAGCTTAGCCTTGGCCGGGAAAAAATGCGGCTTACCCCGGCATGAAGCATGCGAAGCAGTGACGGGCCTGGAAGCAATTCTTTACCCGGCAAAGGCGAACCAGGTCGCGGTTGGTTCGGTCTATGAGCCGTAAAATATTGCTGATGTAGCTGATCATTCAGCAGTTCATTTGTCGGTCCAGGCCCCAAGGACGGGAGGGCAAGATGACGGATCCTGTTTTCCTCGCGCGGTTGCTGGCGGCTTCGCTGGTCGCGGTGGCGCTGGCACTCAGCGCCATCAATACCGGCGACGGTGCCGAGCAGGCCGGCCACCAGGCTGTGCACGCCATCAGCACCGTCGTTCGCTGAACCCGCTTACTGGGTCAGCGCCACGCGCAGCTCGCGCGTGTCGGCCCGTCCGTGATCGTCCACCACCCTGAGCTGGAAGCTGCCGCCGCCGGGCGGCGTCCATTGCAGGGTCGCGCCCGGGCCGGTGGCGGCGACGAAGCTGTCTCCCACGAACCAGTACATCGAACGCACGTCGGCGTCGGCGTTGGCAGTGAGCGGCACCGACTCGCGGCCCAGACGGGCGGCGCGCAGGGTGTAGGTGGCGCCGGTCATCGGTGAGGTGATGGCGGGCGGTGCGCCCGCGGCGCCGATGGCGCCGGAACACTCCCCGGCGGGCGGGGGACGGCGGCGCGGCATGCCGGCCTGGGCGAACAGGCGCTGCAGATCGGACGGCCAGAATTCGTAGACCTCGCCGTGCAGCTGTTCCGGCGGATCGCCCGGACAGGCCTGGCGGCCGGTGCGCAGGTTGACCAGCACGCGGCGGTGCACGGTGCTGAGGCGGATCGGCGACTTGCCGGGGATGAACCAGGTGCTGCTCTTCTGCGGGCATTCGGCATTGGGCAGGTCGCCGGAGGCGGTGCAGACCTCGACCCGTACCAGGTTGGAGGGTACGCGCCAGGCCGGTTCTTTCAGGCCGGGCTGCTGCGCCTGCACGCCGTCGACGATCTCGAAGAACAGCGGCGCCGCGGCCTGCACGCCGACGAAGGCGGGATTGCTGCTGCCGTCGAAGTTGCCGACCCAGACCACCAGCACATAAGGCCCGAACAGGCCGGCGGACCAGGCGTCGCGGAAGCCCCAGGAGGTGCCGGTCTTCCAGGCCACCGGCAGGCGCGCGGCGCCCTGGGCCATGACCTCGTCCGGGCGCGGATTGTCCTTGAGGATGTCGCGCACCATGAAGCTGGATTCCTCGGACAGCAGGCGCATGCCGCTGTCCTGCGGGTCCTCCTGGCGATAGCGCAGCTCGTGCAGCACGCCGCGGTTGGCCAGCATGGCGTAGAGCCGGGCCATCTCCTCCATGGTCACTTCGCCGCCGCCCAGGGTCAGGGCCAGGCCGTAGTGTTCGCGGCTGGCCATGCGCGAGACGCCGGCGAGCTTGAGGAAGTCGTAGAGATCCGGCTGCGACAGGCGCGAGGCCAGGGTCACGGCCGGGATGTTGCGCGAGCGGATCAGGGCGTCGTGGGCGGTGATGGGACCGACGAAGCTGCCGTCGAAGTTCTCCGGCGAGAAGGGGCCGAAGGCGGCGGGCGCGTCCTTCAGCACCGATTGGGGGTGGATCAGGCCTTGGTCCATGGCCAGGGCGTAGAGGAAGGGCTTCAGCGCCGAACCGGGCGAGCGCTTGGCGAAGGCGCCGTTGACCTGGCCGCCGATGTCGCCGTTGAAGAAGTCAGCCGAGCCGACCAGGGCCTTCACCGACAGGTCGCGCGCGTCCACCAGCATGGCGGAGGCGTTGACGATGCCGATGCGCGACTGGCGCTTGACGTAGCTGCGCACGCGCTCTTCCAGCAGGCGCTGCAGGCCCGAGTCCAGGGTGGTGCGGATGACCTCGCCATGCCCCGGCTGGGCCAGCAGGGCGTTGCTCAGGTGCGGAGCGGCGAAGGGCAGCTGGTCCAGGCCCCGGAAATGCAGGGGCGGCGGCATCAGCTCGGCCACCGCATGCGCCTGCGGATGCTGCTGCGCCCAGCTGTCGAAGAGGCGCAGGCGGGCGGCGCGCAGGCCGGGCGGTTCCTCGCCATCCGGGCTACGCGCCGCCGGCGACTGCGGGATCAGCACCAGGGACAGGGCTTCGGGCAGGCTCAGGTGGTCCGGGGTCTTGCCGAAGTAGACCAGGCTGGCGGCACCGACACCCTGGATGTTCTGGCCGTAGGGCAGCAGGTTGATCTCGGCTTCGAGGATGTCGTGCTTGGAGTAGCGCAACTCCAGCCACAGGGCGTCCACGATCTGGCGAAGCTTCCCGGCGGGGGTGCGGGTGTTGAGACCGTAGAGCAGGCGCGCCAGCTGCATGGTGATGGTGGAGGCGCCCTGGCGCGCGCCGCCGCTGTAGGTTTCGACCACGGCGCGCAGCAGGGCCGGCGGGTTGACGCCGGGGTGCCAGCGGAAGTGCCGGTCCTCGTGCAGCAGCAGGGCCTGGGTAAAGGTGGGCGCCACGTCCTCGAGCGGGGTCCACAGACGGTACTGCTGGTCGCCGGCCAGGGTCAGGCGCAGCAGGCGGCCGTCGGCGTCGAAGACAGCGGTGGAGCTGGCGATCTGCTGCCGCAGGGTCTGGTGGGGCCAGAGGCGCAGGGCCGTGGCGAGGGCGAGGAGGCAGCAGGCGACGAGGGCGTAGCGGTGCAGGCGGTGCTTGGGCTTCTGGTTTGGGGATGGGGGCGGCGATGGAGATTGAGTCGCCGCGTCGAGTGCGCGGCCCTCTCCCCTGCCCCTCTCCCGCGAGCGGGAGAGGGGAAACCATCGACCTATGATTGCCGCGAGCTTCACTGCATTGCCCTACGGGGCGATCACCGTGATGCTGCCGGCGGTGGACTGGGCCTGGATGGTGCGGTCGTACATGGCCTCGCCGTAGGCGGGCGGCACGGTGAAGGTGCCGGTGTTGGTGGCCTTGATGCGGTAGGTCAGCTCGCCGACGCCGGTGCCGATGTTGCCGTAGGCCACCACGCGGTCCTCGCGCAGGTCGGCGTAGTCGGGGAAGGCCGGCGGGTGGGTCCAGAAGAACCAGCAGCCGCAGTCGGGTTGTGCGGCTGCGTCGCCCTCGCCTTCTCCCTCGGCCTGGTTGGCGTCCGCGTCCGACGCGTTCGAGCCATCCGCGGCCGCTCCGTCCGGACTGGCCCCTTGCATCGGCTGCTGCGCCTGGTCGGTACGCGGCAGTACGATCTCGAAGCCGCCCGGCAGCAGGTCGACCAGCACGCCGTTGCTGAAGGCCTTGTTGTTGGTGGCGCGGAACTTGACGTGCACCACCAGCTCCTGGCCCAGCTTGACGGTGGTCAGCGGCTTGCCGTCGGCGTCGGTGTACTCGCGCAGGATTTCGAAGCCCTGGCTGATCGCCTTCTGCGGCGGGGCGCGGTCGAAGCCCGATTCGTCCACCTCGTAGTAGGCGCGGACGTCGGCATCGTTGCCGAAGCGCAGCTTTGTGGCCAGGGCGTCGAAAGGCGCCTTGGGCAGGATGCCATCGGGCAGGGGCAGCGGCTTGGCGCTGCCGTCCTTCAGGACCTCGGCGATGGACAGCTTGCCGGCGGCGGCGGTGCCGACGGTGGCGGCGTACTGGTCCAGGGCCAGGATGGTTTCGGCCGAGGACAGGGTCTGGTAGTCGCCGTGGCCGATGCGCTGCACCAGGGTATCCAGGAAATCCGCCGGCAGGGCCTTGGCGCGGTCCGGGAAGTGGCGCGCCAGCAGGTAGAGCAGTTCGGCGTCCACCGCCATCGGCGAATGCCAGGCGTCGTAGGACTGCATCACGCCCAGCTTGACCTTGGCGATGGTCTTGTCGGCCAGGTGCTTCTGTTTCATCAGCTGGTAGGCCGAAGCGAGGTAGGCGGCGGTGATGTCCTGCGGCCAGTCCTTGTAGCGCTCGTCGAGCCGGCCCTGCAGCGCGGCGGCCTCGTTGGCCATGACATTGCCCTGCCGGGTCAGCAGGTAGATGGCGTAGGCGGTGTCGCGCTCCTCATCGAGATTGTCGCCGTCGCGGGCGGCGAGCTGGCGCAGGTAGTCGTTGCCGTGGTTGAGCAGGTCCTGCGGCACGGACTGGCCGCGTTCACCGGCTTCCAGCAGCACCTGCTGGGCGTAGAGCGAGACGAACTCGACCACGTTGGAATTACCGCCGGGCCAGTAACGGTAGGAGCCATCCCCGGTCTGGCGCGCGCGCAGCTCGGCGATGAGTCCGGGCAGGTCCGCGCCCTGGAGCGCCTTGACGTAGCCGAACTCGGGCCGGTTGCCCAGGACGATGGCGGGCATGGCCATGCTGGCCAGCTGCTCGGTGCAGTCGTAGGGGTAGTTGCCGAGGTAGCTGACCAGGCCGTGGCTCAGGCCCAGGGGCAGCACCGACACGCCGGCCTCGGCCTTGCGGTATTCCGGGTAGAGATTGCGCGTCACCGGCACGTCCTGGCTGCTGCGGGTGAAGCTGCCGGCGCTGAGCCGCGTTTGATAGGGCGTGACCGGGCGCACCGACATGGTTGCGGCGATCTGGGCACTCTTGTCCTTGAACGCGGCGTGGAACTGCAGCGTGGCCGAGCCGAGCTGGTCGCGCGCCTTGATCTTGAAGTGGGCGGACGATTCATGCATCTCGGTGATGTTGAGGGTCTGCTGCCTGTCGCCGAGCACTTCGAGCTGGCTCGAGGGATCGACGCTGACCACGATGGGCGCCTCGGCACCGCTGCCCTTGACGTTGTTGGCGACGCCGACGCTGACGTCGAAGATATCGCCCGGCGAAACCGTGGTCGGCGCGTTGGGCGAGAGCACGAAGTCGCCGCGCACGGTGGTCTTGCCCTCGGCTGTGCCGATGGCGTCGTCGGCCACCGCCACCGCCATCACGCGCAGGCTGCCGTTGAAGTAGTCCGGCACCTCGTAATCCACTTCACGCGCGGTCTGGTCGGCGTCGATGATGCCGGACCAGTAGGCGACGGGCTTGTCGGTCTTGCGCTTGAACGGGTTGAGATGCCGGCCGAGGGCGCCCTCGGCGTCGCCGCCGGGAGCGGCCATGGCGGCGTCGTGAAGGAACTCGGGCAGGATCTGGTCGAGGATCTGCAGGGTGCGCACGTCGAGCGAGCGCTTCTGGAAAAACCAGGCCAGGGGATTGGGCGTCTTGTAGCGCGCCACCTGGAGGATGCCCTCGTCGATGGCGAAGATGACGATGCGCGCCGGGCGGTCGGTGCTGTAGTGGATGGCCAGGCGCTGGCCGGGCTTGACCAGTTCGGCCTGCTGCAGGGTGACGTGGGCGGTGCGATGGTCCAGCGCCACCGAGAACGGCTGCACGCCGTAGGACAGGGGGCTGGTGTAGATCTCGTCCGAGCCCGGATCGCGGATGAAGCTGACGCTGACGTAGGCATTGCCGTCGATGCCGTCGGGCAGCTTGATGTGCTGCACCGAGCTGGTGGTGTCGGCCTTGAACCACTTGTAGCTGTAGACCTTGTCGCGCTCGATGGTGATGAGGCCGGCGCCGGTGTAGGGCGCCTGCACCTGCATCGAAATGTCGTCGCCGGGGGCGTAGTCCTTGCGGTCCAGGGTCAGCTGCAACTCGGCGTTCTTGTCGAGGCGGCCGGCGAGGTTGGCGGCGCCGGCGACGCTGTAGTCGATGCGGGCGTATTGCTGGCCCGCGGCATCCTGCACGACGTAGCTGAAGCTGCCGGGGGTATGGGTGTCCAGCGCCAGCTGGGTGCCGGCGGCGGGGATGCTGTACGGGTCCTCGCCCAGGGTGACTTCCTTGAGCTTGGAGACGTACTTGTAGGTGCCGCTGTCGAGCTTGGTGAGGATGGAGACGTAGCGGCGCTCGATGCGCAGCAGCTTGAGGTCCTTGACCTCGGTCTTCTTGGCCTGGGGGTTGATGGCGAGGAGGTCGACCTTGCGCGCGCTGTCGTGCGCGACGTAGCCGAGGTCGCCATCCGCTTTCCAGCCCACCAGGTAAGGCAGGTTCGAGACCAGCTGTGCGGTTTCCGCGGCGACGCCGCGGCCGCCGTCGGCTTCGAAGCCTTCGGCCACGAGGTGCAGGCGGTAGGTGGCGCGGGTGAAGCGCTGGAGGTTCAGGTCGAAGGAGGCGCCGCCCTTGTCGTCGGTCTTGGTTTCGGCAAGCTGGTCGTTGAAGCCTTCCTTGGCGGCCTGCGGATCGTAGAACTGGTAGCCGCCGTAGGCCGGGAACGCGGGGAAGCTGGGCGAGAGGATCATCTGCGCGGTGACGCGGCGGTTCTGCGCCGGGGTGCCGAACAGATTCTGCAGGTCGACGCTGGCCTTGAGCTGGTCAGGCGAAACCCAGCCTTCTGTGCTTTCAGCCGAGAGGTGAGCAGTCATGCGCAGGCGGTCAGGCAGGAATTCCTGCACCTTGACGGTGATGGAGCCGATGGCGTCCTCGCGGCCCTCGTTCTTGATGATGGCCAGCGAAATCGCGTATTCGCCGGTGGGGGCGGTGTCGCGCGTGGCGTAGCGGATGTCCTCGAAGCCGGCGGCGGAGAGGCGGATGGAATCGCGCTTGACCACGGTGCCGCGCGGGTCGGTGATCTGCACACGCAGGGGCACGCCGGCCAGGGACTTGGCCCAATCCTGCGCCTTGACGATGGCACCCACGCGGATCTCGTCGCCGGGGCGGTAAATGCCGCGGTCGGAGAAGAGGAAGGCGCTGAGGCGGCCGCTGTCGGCGGAGTTGCTGACGCCGCCGATGTCGAAGCGGGACAGGTCCAGCTCGCGGTCGCCGCGGCCGATGGGGAGGAAGCTGCTGTCGCCGTTCTTGCGGGCGAGGTACAGCACCGGCTCGTGTTCGCGCTTGAAGTTCTTCAGGTCGGCGAAGCGGGCGTGGCCGTCGGCGTCGGTGGTCTGGGTCTGCACCGCCTCGCCGTTCTTGCCCAGCACGGACAGGCTGACGCCGCCCACCGGTTCGCCGCTGTGGATGGACTGGACGAACAGGTCCTGCGAGCCGTCGACGGCCCGCTTCACCAGGATGCCGAGGTCGCTGACGACGATCATGCGCTGGTCGCTGGACTGGCTCCAGGTCTGCGGCGCGGGGGCAGCGTCGCTCTCCTGAGCATCGTCGCCCTCGCCTTCGGGCTGGTCCGGCGCCGGGGCTGCATCCTCGCCATCGCTGCCAAGTACTTTCTTGGTATCCGGATCGTAGGCGCGCACGCGCAGCAGGAAGACGCCGCGGCGGTCGGCGCCGTCCTTGTTGAGGTATTCGCCGAGGTCGACGGGCTCGTAGTGCGCGGTGCCGGGCTTGAGCTTGGGCAGGCGCAGGATTTTGGTGAAGCGCTCGGTGATGTTGCTCTCGTCAAAGCTCCAGCCGGCCTTGAACTGGGGATTGCGGAAATCGCCGCTGGTCTGGGTGACAAGGTGTTGCAACTGGTCCGGCAGCAGGCGGGCGATCTCCACCTGCAGGCCGGGCACATCACGGGTGAAGACGGTGATCTTCTTGGCCCCGGACATCGCCAGGAGCGAGCCTTCGTGGGCGATGCGCAGCTCGCGGGGGAATTCCGGGACCTGCAGGGTCTGGGTGTATTGCTTGCCCAGGCTGTAACCGCCGAAGGATTTGAGGCCCTTGTCGACCTGGATGTAGACGTAGCGCCCGGGATCGGCCTGGTAGCCGAAGCTGTGCAACTCGACGTGCTCCTGCTCGTTGGGGGTGTAGCTCAGGGCCAGGGGTTCGGCGGCCTTGAGCAGCTCGGGCGTGATGTTCTTGCCGTCCCAGGCGAAGGGCAGCTTGCGGCCCTTGTGCTGTTCATCCCATTTCTTCTGCTGGTCCGGGTCGGGGCTGCGCAGGGGCAGCAGCCAGGCTTTGACCTTGGCGGTGATTTCCTTTTCGGTGACGGAATAGCTGGTGTGCAGGAGCACGATCTGGCGCGGGTCGTCGTGCTGGTCGCGGGCGATGTCCAGGCCCAGGTCGGACACTTCGAGGGCGAACTGGCCGGGAACGACGGTGCTGGAGGTGAGGGCGTCGGCGGTCTTGTTGCTGCCGTGCGCGGCGCGCAAGCCGGCGCCGATCTCGACCGCCAGGCGGCCCTGCTTGGCCGGCACGGCGAGCTGCTCGGAGTGGATGAAGGCGTGCAGCTTGTATTTGTCGTACTG
Organism: Nevskia soli DSM 19509; assembly: GCF_000711955.1. GTDB lineage: Bacteria > Pseudomonadota > Gammaproteobacteria > Nevskiales > Nevskiaceae > Nevskia > Nevskia soli. The sequence continues at coordinate 11,543 of NZ_JONR01000001.1, read as the reverse complement.
GACGGTGAAGGCGGGCTTGCCGACCGGCTCTTCCTCGGTGTCGGTGACCTTGTTGTACAGGGCCAGCTTGATGCGGCTTTCGAAGTCGGCGGTGTCCGCCGGGTGGGAGAAATCGACGGTCACCACCACTTTCTTGTCGTTGACGTTGACCGGGTCCTGGTAGAACTCGGTGCTGCCGATCTTGGCGCTGAACGGCACGGTGGGGAACTTGAGGTGGTAGTCCTTGAGGTGGACGTGGGCGGCGGCGAAGCCGTGCTTGCTGAACGAGACCTCATAGGACTGGCCGATGGGCCAGTCGGCGCCGGGCAGGAACTTGAGGGTCTTGTCGTCTTCCCAGGTCCACACGCCTTCGATGGCCGGGGAGATGCCGATGCCACCGGCCTTGGGGTCGACGGCCTTGCCGGACGACTGCAGGGGGGCGACGGAACCAGAGAAGCGCACGTAGAGGGGCTTGGGGCCGTTGTAGGGGGCGTCGCAGTCGTAGCAGGTGGCGGGCGGAGCTTCGACGGTGAAGGTGAGTTCGACCGGCTTGGGGCGGTGCTGGTACCAGTGCCAGCCGTATACACCGGCCGCGACCAGGGCCAGGCAGAGTACGGCGATGGAGGCGCCGCGCAGGGGGTGGCTGCGTAGCCACAAGGCAAGACCGCTGAGGGCGCTGCGTAGCCGGCTCCACAACCAGGTCAGCCATTTCGGCGGGGTCCACTGCACGTTTCCAAGAAGAATATGCAACAGGCCGCCAAGCACCTGGTCGACGAACGCCAAGGCTACGGACAGACCGCGGACCAACGCCTTCAACCGATCCATCGATGCCCCCTTTTATGCTCTTATAGAGCGCGCCAGATATCGTTATTATCGCGGTTGCACCCGGCAAGATTGTGTCGGATTTGTGCAAAAGCACCAGAATGTTGTGTCTGTCCTTGGAACGATTCGTGAATCGGATATTACCGACGCCTGATCGGAGAACTGATAACCAAGTCTCAAAAACAACCCGCATATGCGTCTGGAACACAAAATAGCCTTCGAGCATGCTGTAGCATTTTTTTGAATTAATGTTTCCAATATTCAAAATAATGATTCTAGAGCACTGTTGCTTCGGGAAACCCGTTTATGCGCAACAAGAAATTTGATATCAGGGAGCATATCGTTTCAAAATTTCCGCCAACTAAGCGGCAAATTTGACAAGCTACACGTGAAAAGCACGGTAGAGCCGTTTAGATTTCGGGCCCAAAACTCAAGGTGGAGGCCCATTGTTCTGACGGCGTTATTGCATTAAATCAGCGCCACTATCGATAAAATGTCACTAGAACTTAATTCCGAAGGCAGCAATATTGGTCGCCCGGAAAGCAAAAAGAAAATATCCGCCAATAGGATTTCCTTTATCTCACTGATGCTTGGATTTTTGGCGCTTTGGCTCGCTTTCTTTATTCTATACCGCACTTTCCCCTATTTAAGTTCCGGATCTTCAGTTGTTTATCGAGCAAAAATTCAACGGGAAATGAACGGCGAGGTTTTTCCCGAAGATACTGATCTAGAGCGCATCTTGATATTCGGTGATAGTAAAGTACTCGCCGGCTTCGTTCCGGATTTATTTGACAACTTGGCGTCTTCGGATGGAATCAGGCTGACATCATACAATTCCGGATACCCGGGTCTTACTACATTTGTTCCTGAATTGACGGGAATGATTAAGCACGGACAGGTACCTAATGTCCTTCTATTAACCAGTCCCTGGAAGGCGGGCTCACAGCATTTCAATCCGTTCAAAATGGTCGAAAACGATCATGATATGGCTGAAGACCTTTTCCCCTTTCGTTATCTAATACGAGATACATTCAGCTTTCTCATAACGAGCCGCGAGCATGGCGGTCCCTGGCGGTTCTATCGCGAATGTCGCGATAACGTTAGAAAAATGGTCCGTGATCGCGGTTACTACTTTATTTCGGAACAAAGCCACTTTACGGGGAACAGCCTTCCGGACAACTTCAAGCTTCCATCCGATCAACCAGACCGCATTCGCAGCAGAAATGGCGACTCTGAAGCCGATGAACTTCACGAATTGAATCAGCTAATCGTTCAGAACGGCATTCATTGTTACTATGTTCCTAGCTATTTGCGCCAAGGCGAGGCAGCTCAGCCACCCGCCGTTGACGAAGCTTTTGCGCAATTGTTGCGTAATCATTCAAAGTGTAATTTGCTTGGACCAGATTATTTTATATACCCCAATAAAATCTTCTCGGACGAAGCACATTTGAACCCTGAGGGTGCTCGTATATATACCGAATCCCTGTACCAACTTCTGTCCAGTTCACTACACCGGGATCGCTGAGCGATGCTTTTCAATAGCTTTCAGTTTCTTTACTTCTTCATTGTCGTTTGGGTTGCATTTCTCGCTATGCGCGGGACTCCGCGAAAGGTGTTCCTGTTGGTCGCCAGCTATTATTTTTATATGTGCTGGAACGCAAAATACATCTTGGTGATTTTGGCAATCACACTGATCGACTACGTTGCGGGCATCCAAATCGAACAAGCAAAAACATCTGGACTGCGTCGAATCTACCTTGGCGTAAGTCTGTTTTGCAACCTTGGGCTGCTTGTAGTTTTTAAGTATTTCAACTTTCTCGCCGGGACAATTTCATCTTTGGCAAGCAATGCCGGAATGGGACTCGACGTTCCACTGTTAAACATCATTCTTCCGGTTGGCCTTTCGTTCCATACTTTCCAAGCAATGAGCTACACCCTCGACCTTTATAAGGGCAAGGTGCCTGCGGAACGCAACTTTCTAAATTATGCGTTGTACGTGGCGTTCTTTCCACAAATGGTCGCGGGCCCCATCGAGCGCCCGAATCAGCTTTTGCCGCAGTTCCATCGTGAGCCCGAAATTACAGCTGAAAAGATCAAGTCAGGCGTTGCTCAGACGCTCTGGGGACTCTTCAAGAAAATGGTAATCGCCGATTCCCTGGCATCTTTTGTAAATATGGTCTACGCCAGTCCTCAGCAATTCAATGGCGTTTACCTATTGTTGGCGACATGCTTTTTCGCCCTGCAAATCTATTGCGATTTTTCCGGGTACAGTGACATCGCCTTGGGCATTGCCCGCATCATGGGCTATGAACTAAGGATCAATTTTCAGCAACCCTACTTCAGCAGATCCATTGGGGAATTTTGGCGTCGCTGGCACATTTCACTATCTTCATGGTTTCGCGACTACGTTTATATTCCCTTGGGGGGAAATCGCGTCAGCAAAAGTCGTCACTATCTGAATCTAATGGCGACCTTCGCGATCAGCGGGCTATGGCATGGTGCTAGCTGGACGTTCGTGATGTGGGGCATTCTGCATGGAAGCTACCAAATTATGTCCCAAATGACTCAGGGACTTCGCAGCAAAGTAAGCCATGTGCTTGGCTTGGAACGATTTCCGAGATTGGTCGCAGTCTTGCAGGTCTTCGTCACCTTTACCCTAGTTACAATCGCATGGGTATTCTTCCGCGCCAGTAGCATCCAGTCTGCCTTTTACATCATCACGCATTTTTTCCCGCTCGGACATTTCGAGTCCGCGACGCTGAGTGTTGGAAAAATTCCGCGAGCAAATACTCCGTTTTTAGCCGTCTTTATCGCTTTGCTATTTGTCGTCGAATGGTTGATCGCCCACCCGTCGAAAATACCGACTATCTGGAGATTCGGTGCGTTTCGTAAAGCATGTTATTACTCATGCGCTTTTTCGCTTGTGTTTTTCGGTGTCTTTGGCCACACGGATTTCATCTATTTCCAGTTTTGACAGTTTTTATAATGAGACAATCGTTTCGCTTGGTTGCATCATCCCTCTCACTTCATAGGTTACATTTACCGGGTAAACAGCAGGGGCACTGGCGGGGGAGCTGAGGTAAGGACGTCGCAAGTGGCAAAACGTGATATTCCGGCTCAGCACTTGAGCAGGCCTGAAATAGTTGTTTTCTCGGCTGCAATTGACAGAATTGTGTCGGTTTTGCGCAAACAAAAGGTGTCGGGATGCTAATGCACTCTTGGAACGATTCGTGGATCAGATTTAAGTTCTCTGGGCTTGAGCAAGCAAACTGACGACCAAATCTCAAAATCCAACCTCTTATATGAGCGCATAACACCAGCGTCCGCCAGTCATGCTGTAACATCTCTCAGATCTAGCATTTTCAAGATTCAAAACAATGAGTTCCCTCCCCTGTTTCAAAGCATATGACATCCGTGGCCGCGTCCCCGAGGAGCTGAATGCTGATATCGCCTTCCGGCTCGGTTGCGCCTTTGCACAGCGCTTTGCGCCCAAGCGCGTGGCGCTAGGCCGGGATGTGCGGCATTCCAGCCTCGATTTGCTCAACGCCCTGGCGCATGGCTTGGTCACGCAGGGAGTGGAAGTGCTCGACCTCGGCCTGTGCGGCACCGAGGAGGTGTATTTCGCGGCCTTCCAGCCCGGCATCCATGGCGGCATCATGGTCACGGCCAGCCACAATCCGATGGATTACAACGGCATGAAGCTGGTCCGCGGCGGCGCTATACCGGTTTCCGGGGATACGGGGCTGCGTGAACTGGAAGCGGTCGTAGCGGCTTCCATCGCCCGATCTCCTACCGGGATCGCCATGCGTACCCCGATCGAGTTGCGCGCGAGCTATGTCGAGCATCTGCTGGATTATGTCGATCCGGACCGGCTCAAGCCGCTGAAGATCGTGGTCAATGCTGGCAATGGCTCGGCCGGCCTGGTGATCGACGCGCTGGAGCCGCGGATGCCGTTCCGCTTCGTCAAGGTGCATCACCAACCGGACGGCTCGTTTCCCAACGGCATTCCCAATCCCCTGCTGCCGGAAAACCGCTCCGCCACCTCGGCCGCGGTGGTGGCGCACCAGGCGGATTTCGGCATCGCCTGGGATGGCGACTTCGACCGTTGCTTCCTGTTCGACGAAACCGGCGCCTTTATCGAGGGCTATTACATCGTCGGCCTGCTGGCCGAGGCGCTGCTGAAGAAGGAGCCCGGCGCCAAGATCATTCACGATCCGCGCCTGACCTGGAACACCATCGATACGGTGACCCAGGCCGGGGGCATTCCAGTGCAGTCCAAGACCGGCCATGCCTTCATCAAGGAACGCATGCGCGCGGAAAACGCCATCTATGGCGGCGAAATGAGCGCTCATCATTATTTCCGCGATTTCGCTTACTGCGACAACGGCAATATTCCCTGGCTGCTGGTGGCCGCGCTGCTGTCCGAAAGTGGCCTGCCGTTATCGCGGTTACTGGCCGAACGCCAGAAGAAATTTCCGGCGTCGGGGGAGATCAATCGCAAGGTTTCCAGCATCGAGGCCGTGCTGGCGAAGATCGAACAGCGCTATGCGCCCAATGCGACGGCCATCGAAAAAGTCGACGGCGTTTCCATCGAATACCCGCAATGGCGCTTCAATCTGCGGGGCTCCAACACGGAACCGGTGTTGCGCCTGAATGTGGAATCCCGCGGCGATGCCAGCCTGATGCACAGCAAAACTCAAGAACTACTCGAATTCATCGATGCCAGCTAATTCTTTTAAGTCCAGGCAAGCGACCATGATTGTCCCCGTTCTGCTGGCGGGAGGTTCCGGCACGCGGCTGTGGCCGCTGTCCCGCGAGGGCTATCCCAAGCAGTTCCTGAAACTGACGGACGAGTGGTCGCTGCTGCAGCATACGGTGCGCCGCGCGGGCGCCCTGGCCGGAGCCACGCCGCCGATCCTGATCTGCAACGAAGCCCATCGATTCCTGGTGGCCGAGCAGCTGCGGCAAGCCGGTGTCGAAGGCGCAGAAATCTTGCTGGAGCCGGAGGCGCGCAATACCGCGCCCGCGGTCGCGATCGCCTGCCTGGTGGCGAAGGAACGTCATGGCGGGGATGCGCTGGTTTTCATCATGGCGGCCGATCACCTGATTGCCGACCTCAGCAGTTTTGTCGCTTCTACCGAGATCGCCGCGAAGGTTGCGGCACATGGCCGGCTCACCACGTTCGGCATCACGCCCCAACGGGTGGAAACCGGTTACGGCTATATCCGCAAGGGCGCGGCGCTGCCGGAAGGCGGCTTCGAGGTCGCTGCATTCGTCGAAAAACCTGACAGCGCCCGCGCCAAGGCATATGTCGATAGCGGCGAATATCTGTGGAACAGCGGCATGTTCCTGTTCAAGGCGCAGAGCTTTCTGGATGAGCTGCAGCACCTCGATCCGGCCATGCTCGAAGCCTGTTCCAAGTCGGTCGCCGACGCCAAGCGCGATCTCGATTTCGTCCGTCTGGATGCCGCGGCTTTCAAAGCAGCACGTTCCGATTCGATCGACTACGCCGTGATGGAAAAGACCGACAAGGCCGCAATCGTCCCGCTGGATGCGGGCTGGGACGATGTGGGCTCTTGGTCCTTCCTGGAAACCCGTGCCCGCGACAGCCGCGGCAACTATTCCCACGGCGACGTCATGCTGGAGGATTCCGACAATACCCTGATCCACAGCGAAAGCCGCTTGGTGGCGGCGCTGGGCCTGAAGGACGTTGTGGTGGTGGAAACCAAGGACGCGGTGCTGGTGACGGATCGCAGCCGCGCGCAGGACGTGAAACGCATCGTGTCGCGCCTGAAAAGCCTGCGCCGGCCGGAAGCTGAAAGCCATACCGTGGTGCATCGTCCCTGGGGCAGCTACGAAACCATCGCCACGGGTAGCCGGTTCCAGGTCAAGCGCATCATCGTCAAGCCGAGGCAGAAGCTCAGCCTGCAGATGCATCACCATCGGGCGGAGCACTGGATTGTGGTCTGCGGCACTGCCCGCGTGACCTGCGGAGATAAGGAATTCCTACTCGCCGAAAACGAATCAACCTATATTCCGCTAGGGTCACAACATCGCCTCGAGAATCCGGGCTCGATTTTGCTGGAGCTCATTGAGGTGCAGTCCGGTGGCTATCTCGGCGAAGACGATATCGTCCGGTTCAATGATGTTTATGGCCGAGCCAGCTGAATAAGGCGTTTAAACAATAAGCGGACTCGGACTAAATAGGCATGCATCATGCGGCTACTTAACGTAATTGGAACACTGAAACCGGAATACGGCGGCCCTGTAGAGGCGCTTCGCCAAATGAATATGGCGCTTCATGAGCTTGGCCATGAATCAGAAGTTCTGACGTTGGATGACCCGGAGGCTCCCTGGATCGCCAGGTTCCCAGGAGTGGTTCATTCACTAGGGCCAAGTTACGGCAAATACCGCTACAACACAAAGCTCATCCCATGGCTGATAAGCAACGGACACAAATACGATGCGCTTGTGGCATGCGGAATTTGGCAGTATCAAAGCCTTGCGATATGGCGCGCCGCTCGCCAAAAAGGATTCAACTACTTCGTATATGTACACGGAGCTCTGGATCCATGGTTCAAACGGGCGTTCCCACTGAAACATTTAAAAAAATGGCTTTACTGGCCATGGGGTGACTATCGTGTATTAAGAGATGCTGGCGCCGTGCTCTTTCTGAGTGATGAAGAGAAGCTGCTGGCTCGAGAGTCATTTTGGCTCTACAAAGCCCGCGAAGCCGTAATCGACAACGGGATATTCAGCCCTGCTGCTGCTCTGGATGCCCAGCGCGATCTGTTTTTTGGCGCTCATCCGGAGACGAGGGGGCGTCGATTGATTCTTTTCATGAGCCGACTCCACGCAAAGAAAGGCTGCGATCTACTGGTAGAAGCCTTTGCGCGAGTCGCGCCAGATGACCCGTCACTTCACTTGGTAATGGCGGGCCCCGATCAGGATGGCTGGAAGAAAGAGCTGGAAGCACTTGCGAAGCGAAGTGGCATTGCGGAACGAATAACTTGGACCGGGATGTTGCACAGCGATATGAAGGAAGGCGCAATGCGCGCAGCGGAGGTCTTTGTGTTGCCTTCGCACTCGGAGAATTTTGGCGTAGTCGTTGTTGAAGCACTTGCGCGCGGGATCCCTGTCCTGATTACAAACAAGGTTAATATTTGGAAGGAAATACAGAGTGATGGCGCGGGACTTGTCGCGGAAGATACTGAGATTGGCGTAACGGAAATGTTGGAACGTTGGCTCAAGATTGACGTTGCGATGCGCGTGCAAATGGCTCAATGTGCCCGCGAATGCTTTGAACGCCGTTTCGACATCAAGAAGTCAGCGGCCAATCTTATTGATGTGATACAAAGATCGATCGCCAATCGTCATGTCGCCACAGGCCACAGTAACCACGCTAAAGGGACCGGTGCATGGTGACGTCAGCAGCAAAACTTTATGCTAAGTTTCAAAAACTGGCCACAATAATAGGACGGCCTCGTTATCTCCGCGCAATGCGATTTGGCGTGGCCGCAGGTGTAGAGCACGCACAAGTGTTAAATGGGATTACCTGCAGCACAGTGGTTGACATCGGAGCGAATCGCGGTCAATTTGCGCTGGTGGCGCGACACTGTTTCCCGGATGCCAATATCATCTCTTTCGAACCGTTATCGCTACCTGCGTCGTTGTTTCGAAAAGTATTTGGAAATGACAAACGCGTTACGCTGCACGAGGCTGCGGTCGGAGTCAGTCACGGTGAAGCGACAATCCATATTTCGCAACGCGATGATTCCTCTTCGCTATTGGCCATCACAGCGATGCAGAATGCGATATTTCCTGGAACAGCCGAGGCCACAACAGCGGTCATTCAGGTTGGTCGCCTGGACGAGTATGTGGCGGACGAGGACTTGCGAGCGCCTGCACTTTTAAAACTTGACGTGCAAGGTTACGAGCTTCAGGCCTTAGTAGGCTGCGAAGATCTACTCAATCAATTTTCTTACGTATATGCGGAATGTTCCTTCGTGGAGCTTTACGAGGGGCAAGCTCTCGCCGACACGATCATTGCATGGTTGAAGGAGCGCGGCCTACATCTTGCTGGTATTTATCACATGAATTATGACCGGTCTGGCCGCTCAATTCAGGCAGATTTTTTGTTTGCGCGCAGGGAAAAGGATCTGCTGTCCGACAAGTCCAGGTAACATAGAGAAATTTTCGGTCGGGTGCTTGCTGGATAAATAAATATAGGCAGCTCTTTCATATTCCGCACTGCCTTTATTTTTTGCGTTGAAGATTTCGGAACAGTCATCGCTATGCATCTATTGGAAAAACTGACTGAACTGAGACGGCGTCCGCTTTTTTCAAAAGTGCTAGTCAATACTGGCTGGATGATCGCCGATAAAGTCTTGCGCCTTGGTGTAGGCCTTCTGGTAACGGTCAAAATTGCCCGCTATCTCGGCCCCGAGCAATTCGGCAAATGGAACTACGCGATCGCCTTCGCGACACTGTTTGGAAGTTTTGCGACCCTCGGCCTGGATACCATTATCGTCCGCGATCTTGTTCGCACCCCTGCCAAAGTCAATCAGATTCTCGGCACTGCATTTGCATTGAAGCTAATCGCCGCATTAACTGCCGTTCTCATAGTTACTTTGAGCATTGCCGTTCTCAAGCCGAATGACATCGAGCTAATATTGCTCGTAATGCTCTCCGCAACAGCGTTTATATTTCAAGCCACGAACATTGTCGATTTCTATTTCCAAGCCAGTATAAAAAGCAAGTACAGCGTACTGGCTCAGAATGCTGCTTTTTTGATTATGGCGGTGATAAAGCTGACACTCCTGATCAACCACGCAACACTTATTCAGTTTGCAATAGCCACGCTAGCCGAAGCCGCACTGACCGCTATATTCATGCTCTGGGCATTTTTCTTAAAGGGCGATCCCATCAGACAGTGGAGTTTTGATCGGGTTTATGCCTTTCAAATCCTGAAGGATGGATCTCCCCAAATCCTTGCTGGTCTAGCGGTCACGGTTTACTACAAGATCGGCTTGATCATGATTGGCGAAATACTGGGAGATAAGGCGGTAGGCATCTACAGCGCCGCTACAAGGATCAGCGAGGTGTGGTACTTCGTGCCAATGTCGATCGCTGCCTCGGTCTTCCCAATCTTTGTGAAGAAGCGAGAATATTCAGAAAAAGACTACCTAGTCGATACACAGAAGTTCTACACAATCATGTTCCTACTAGCGTTTGTCGTTGCATTGATCACAACGGCGATCGGACCAAGCATCATCAACCTGCTCTATGGCTCTAGATACGAAGGCGCTGCTTCAATACTAGTGCTTCATATTTGGGCCGGACTGTTTGTCTGTCTTGGACTCGCAAGCGGCTCCACACTTACCATTCAGGGATTGCAAAAATATAATTTTTATCGGACCTTGATCGGGTGCGTTTCCAATGTTGCATTGAATTTTCTATTGATTCCATCGTATGGAGGTGTCGGAGCCGCTGCAGCAACTGTTCTGTCATATGGCATATCGATTTTTTCGATCGGCCTATTTCCGGCTGGCCGCGAGACTTTTTTAATGTTGGTTAAGTCATTCAATATTTTTAGTGTCCTGGTGCCAGCTCGCGTAAGTTGATTCCATGCCGCATCCCATAACTTGGACCATGCACCGACTCAGATGAAAAGCCAAAGGCATACAAATGTTGAGATTTATTCGTAGGCTAGGAGTTGCACTTCTCGAGCCGTGGCGCTACGCCAATCGATGGGCCAGAAAAAGCTACGCTCAAGAAGGTGAGGATCTTGTTGTTGATCGCTTGTTTGATGGGCATTCGAGGGGATTCTATGTAGATATAGGTGCACACCATCCTTTTAGGTTCTCGAATACATTCTTTTTTTATCGTAAAGGGTGGAAGGGAATCTGCGTTGACCCATTACCGGGTACGCTCCAAATTTTTAATAAATACCGCCCGAAGGATATTTTCATTCAAGCCGGCATTTCCATGCAGGCAACGACATTAACGTATTTCATGTTTAACGAGCCCGCGCTAAATACATTTGATGCTGAAATTGCAAAAAAGCGAAATGGGCTAAGCAACAATAAAATAGTTGACGCTATAGAAGTAGAAACAGTCCGATTATCCTCAGTTCTTGAAGCCAATCTCGGCAAAAACCAGAAAATAGACATCCTCTCAATTGACGTTGAGGGCCTAGATCTCGAAGTTCTAAAGTCTAATGATTGGAATAAATATAAGCCAGAATGTGTAATCGTTGAGTGTCTAAAGACTAATCTTGAGAATCTATTGAGTGATCCGGTTTTTCTTTACCTCAACAGCATGGAGTACGAAATTTATGCAAAAACTGGTAATAGCGTCATTTTTGTAAAACGAGGCATGACCACTTTAAAACTCACTTCTGCAACAACCTAAGCCAATGCACTCACTCTATGTCGTTCTTTTCTCTGGTTCGGCGCCGCGCTGAAAATAGCCATACCTGTTTGGATAAATTCATACCCGACTTCAGTGTAAATATATTGAAGTATTACGCAGTTAGGATATGTAAATAAGATTTTGCCTAAGCTCCGGACGGATTTTTCGGCCGCTTAGATAGTGGGAGCTTTTGGACATTAACACCACTCAAAGTTCAATATGATGTTATTTTCAAGCCGACTCCTATTGTGCGCCTCTTTTTGCATTGTCCTCGTAGGCTGCGGAAGTGGCTCTGGTTCATCTAGCTCTGGTTCATCTAGCTCTGGTTC